>NZ_JBYTDP010000001.1:0-47163 GCF_058791555.1 Bacillus sp. EB106-07-01-XG149
TGAGTCCATATAAATATAGAACTCAGGTTGCTTAGTTGCGCTTTTTTAATACTGTCTACTTGACAGGGGTCACTGCATACGAGAAGGACTCTTTTTATTCCTTGTCTTCCGGTTGATATTCTAAAATATCCCCTGGTTGGCATTCTAACGCTTTACAAATAGCATCTAAAGTTGTAATTCTAATTGCTTTTGCTTTTCCATTTTTTAATATAGAAAGGTTAGCCATTGTAATTCCAACCTTCTCTGAAAGTTCAGTTACACTCATTTTACGTTTCGCTAACATTACATCAATATTAATTATTATTGCCATGTTATTCACCTCAGACCGTTAAATCATTTTCTGATTTTATATCTATCGCATCTTTTAAAAGTCTTTGGAGAACGGCAGCAAAGACTGTGATAACCATTGAAGCAAAGATAAGGATCATGCCAATTATTATAATACCTGGTGCATCATCTCTCTCTGCTACAAGATAGAAAAGCGGCATACCTACTACATATAATACACTAATTGTAATAGCACATTGTTTTATCTTTTTTAAAGCTCTAACAGATAATTTCGAGAAGGCGTTCCCCTTATCAATGTAGCTTACAAGTTTAAAGGCTTGATATAGAGCAAAATAAAAAGGTATCACCGTTGCATATAGATTGATTAAAACAAGATATTTTATATATGCAATATCCGGGTATAAGTCCGCTGCGTAATTCCCGATATTAGGAATTAAAAATATACACAAAGCAAAAACAGGAATACCGATAAGGATAATTGCTGTCTTTAAAAAGAGTGTTGATCCTTGTTTCATATAAAGCACCTCATTTTTAAATTATCATTTTAATTTAACATAAATTTTATCGTTTAACAATAAATTCTTATTTATTTCAATCGGATTTTTATTGAGAAACAAATTTTAGTGAAGAGAATGATAAGATGTTTTTATAAAAAAAGGTGTGGTCTCTAGTTACTTGAACATAAAAAGGTATGATATGTACCGTTCGTTGCTTTACTAATAAAAGAAAATGAAGGTAATGATTGTTAGCTTCATGAAAATTGGGGACTAATAAAACATATATAGGTTGTGGAAATCTTTTTGTATATAAATGAATGTGAAAAATACGGAGGAACAACAATGTCGAATTTGGGTTTATTGATGAAGAGGTTACTGTTAGTAGGAACAATCACACTAAGTATGTTATGTACGGAAAGCATGATGAATTATCATACGGTGGAAGCTAAGGTGAAACAAGTAGAACGGCAACCGAAAAATGTAATCATAATGGTTATGGACGGAACGAGTTCTTCAGCAACGACATTAGCTCGCTTGTATAAAGGGAAACCACTTGCACTAGATGAAATTGTAACAGGAGGAGTTCGTACCTATTCGGCGGAATCAGCTATAACAGATTCAGCCCCAGCAGCTACAGCTTTAGCGACGGGGAATAAATCGAATTCAGGATATGTAGGTATATTACCTTCTATTGTAAGTTCACCTGGCTTAAAATCAATAAAAGAAGAGGACAAGTTACGTCCAGTTGCCAATGTTCTAGAAGGTGCTAAACGCACTGGTCGCGCAACTGGAATAGTTGCTACAGCTGAAATTCAGCATGCTACTCCCGCTGGATTTTCTGCTCACCATATTAACCGTAAGCGTTTTGACGTAATTGCGGAGCAGCAAGTGTATCAAAATATAGATGTCGTATTAGGTGGGGGAAAAGTGGCACTGCTACCTATAAAAAGAAAAGATGGTGAAGATTTAGTAAAGGTGATTCAAGACAAAGGATACGACTTTGTTGAAACGAAAGATGCATTATTGAACTCTAAATCTAAGAAAATTTGGGGCTCTTTCTCACATAATGCTTTAGCATTTGATATGGATCGTGAAGCAACAAATCCGGAGCAACCAACACTTTCTCAAATGACGGAAAAAGCAATTCAAACACTATCAAAAGATAAAGGTGGTTTCTTTTTATTTGTAGAGGGAAGTAAGCCAGACTGGGCAGCTCATGTGAATGATCCAATAGGGATGATTAGTGATGTATTAGCATTTGATAACGCAGTTGCAGAAGCATTGGAATTTGCAAAAAAAGATGGTAATACGATGTTAATAGCTGTAACTGATCATGGTAACGGCGGTATTTCTATTGGGAATGCGAATACGACAAAAGGCTATAATATTACGCCGGTCTCTGCATACATTGGTCCATTAAAAAAATCGAAAATGACACTTGAAGGTGCTACAAATAAACTAAAATCTGATTTATCAAATGTAAAAGATGTAGCTAAATTATACGGTTTGGACAATTTAACTTATGATGAAAAAGAAAGAGTAAAAGCAGCAAAAAAGAAATCGGATGTAGGTCCAATACTTACTACATTATTGGCCAATCGTGCGAACATAGGCTTCACAACAGGAGGCCATACAGGTGAGGATGTGTTTTTGTATTCTTACGGTCCTCAAAAGCCAAACGGTTTGATCCAAAACACAGACATTGCGAAGACGATGGCGAAAGCAATGGGCTTTAACTTAGAAGAAGTAACAAACAAATTATTTGTAGAGAGTGAATTAGCCTTTAAACGAAAAGGTGCAACAGTAACAATAGATAATACTGATGCAGAAAACCCGGTGCTCATAGTAAAACGTAATAATGTAAAAGCTCAATTATTTGTAAATAAAAATATAATTCGTATTAAGAATAAAGAATATGAATTAGGTAGTGTCGTTGTAGAAAGCAACGGCAAGTTCTATATACCTGAAGAAGCAATCCATTTATTCATAAAATATTCTCATTAAAAAAAGCCAATTCCTTAGCTAGTACTTAGGAATTGGCTTTTTTTGTGTAGATGAAATTTCATTCGAAAACAAGAGTAAAGAGAATCACAAATTCTAAAATGGACTTCTTGTAAATTTATTTATCATATGTTTTTCACCCTGAAAAATATTTCTCAACATTTTAGCTCTTCAAAAAGATTGAATATTCGTATTATAACGAATATTATGTTCCTATCGGCAAAAAAAACGATAATTTGCAGACACTGGGGAGGAAAAGCATTGAAAAAGAATAAGAAGTTAAAACCATTATCAGTTTTAGCAACAGCGGCAGTGCTAAGTAGTACGTTTGCTTTTGGAAGTCATGCAGCGTATGCTGATACGCCACCATCTCTACCAATTGATGAGCATTTAATACCAGATGAGCGTTTGGCAGAAGCGCTGAAACAAAGGGGAGTAATTGATCAATCTGCATCACAAGCTGAGACATCAAAGGCTGTCGAAAATTATGTTGAGAAAAAGAAAGGGGAAAACCCTGGGAAAGAAATCTTGACAGGAGATAGTCTTACGCAAGAAGCTTCTGATTTTATGAAAAAAGTAAAAGATACAAAAATGAAGGAAAATGAACAGGCGCAGCAACCTGAAGTAGGACCAGTGGCTGGACAAGATGCAGGATTGAATTCTAGAAAACTAAATGGAAAAGTACCTACTACACCAGCGAAGCAAGAAGAGTACAATGGAGCTGTTCGAAAAGATAAAGTGCTTGTTTTACTCGTAGAATTTAGCGATTTTAAGCATAATAATATTGATCAAGAACCGGGTTACATGTATTCTAAGGACTTTAATCGTGAACATTATCAAAAAATGTTATTTGGTGATGAGCAATTTACGTTATTTGATGGATCGAAGATTAACACTTTTAAACAATATTATGAAGAGCAATCTGGCGGAAGCTACACAGTTGATGGCACTGTAACCGAATGGCTTACTGTTCCAGGAAAAGCTTCAGATTATGGTGCGGATGCGGGAACTGGTCATGATAATAAAGGTCCTTTAGGGCCACGCGATTTTGTGAAAGAAGCATTAAAAGCAGCTGTAGCAAAAGGCATTAATTTAGCTGATTATGATCAATTTGATCAATACGATCAAGATGGTGATGGAAATAAAAACGAACCAGATGGAATTATTGACCACCTAATGGTTGTACATGCGGGCGTAGGTCAAGAAGCTGGCGGTGGTAAATTGAAAGATGATGCGATTTGGTCCCATCGTTCAAAACTAGGATCAAAGCCATATGCAATTGATGGTACAAAATCTTCTGTTTCAAATTGGGGCGGAAAGATGGCTGCATATGATTATACAATCGAGCCTGAAGACGGAGCAGTTGGTGTGTTTGCACATGAGTACGGTCATGATTTAGGCTTACCAGATGAATATGATACAAAGTATTCAGGGCAAGGTGAACCTGTTGAATCATGGTCCCTTATGAGCGGCGGTAGCTGGGCTGGAAAAATTGCGGGAACAGAGCCAACAAGTTTCTCGCCACAAAATAAAGAGTTTTTCCAAAAGAATATGAAGGGTAACTGGGCGAATATCGTTGAGGTAGATTATGATAAACTGCGCACAGGAATCGGTACTGCAACATATTTAGATCAAAGTGTTACAAAATCAAAACGACCAGGAATCGTTCGTGTTAACTTGCCAGACAAAGATATAAAGAATATCGAATCAGCATTTGGTAAGAAGTTTTATTACAGCACAAAAGGAAATGACATTCATACAACACTTGAGACACCAGTATTTGACTTAACGACTGCAACGGATGCTAAGTTTGATTATAAGGCATTTTATGAATTGGAAGCGAAGTATGATTTCCTTGACGTAAATGCGATTGCAGAAGATGGAACGAAGACACGTATTGATAGAATGGGCGAAAAAGATGTAAAAGGCGGCGTAGATACAACAGATGGTAAGTGGGTTGATAAATCATACGATTTAAGCCAATTTAAAGGAAAGAAAGTAAAACTGCAATTTGAGTATGTAACAGATATTGCAGTAGCTTATAAAGGATTTGCGTTAGACAATGCAGCATTAACTGTAGATGGAAAAGTTGTTTTCTCTGATGATGCAGAAGGCCAGCCAGCAATGACGCTAAAAGGATTTACTGTGTCTAACGGATTTGAACAGAAAAAACATAACTACTATATCGAGTGGCGAAATTACGCTGGGTCTGACACGGCGCTACAACATGCACGTGGTCCAGTATTTAATACAGGAATGGTTGTATGGTATGCGGATCAAAGTTTTACAGATAACTGGGTAGGCGTTCATCCAGGCGAAGGATTCCTTGGGGTAGTAGATTCTCATCCAGAGGCAATCGTAGGAACATTAAATGGACAACCAACTGTGAAGAGCAGTACGCGTTATCAAATTGCCGATGCGGCATTCTCATTTGATCAAACGCCAGCATGGAAAGTAAATTCGCCAACCCGCGGTATCTTTGATTATAAAGGATTGCCAGGCGTTGCGAAATTTGATGATTCTAAGCAATACATCAACAGTGTTATTCCAGATGCCGGGCGTAAGTTGCCGAAACTTGGATTGAAGTTTGAAGTAGTAGGTCAAGCTGAAGACAAGTCTGCAGGTGCAGTTTGGATCCATCGCTAAAATAAAATGAAAAGGAGCTGCCATAAGTCGGTGAAACCTGACTTATGGTAGCTCTTTTCTTCTTGTGAGAAAAAACTGTTACATAAATACAAATCGAAAAAAATTACCATTTAAAGAAATGAAAAGATGTGCAGAAGTGAAAAAGTCCTCTGTTTTTATATATATTTATTGGAAAAAACAGATGTTTCTTTTATAATTGAAATGCTCCATCAGTCCGATTATATAAGGTTTTTTGACCGTAAGTAATTTGTAAGTAATGAGTAAGAAAAAAGAGATTTTTATATTATATAATATTTATTACAGCTACTTTTAACACCTGATACTAATAGTATGCTATAATGTGAATTAGCAACATAAAGGAAAGGAATTAGACCAATGACATTAGAAAATACTAAAAATTTAAAAAAACAAGTTGCTCCGTATGAAAAATCAACGATTAAAAAAAGTGTGTGGCAACTTATTAACACAATTGTGCCGTTCATTATTTTATGGTACCTTGCTTATAAAAGTTTGTCCGTTTCTTATTGGTTATCGTTAGTTCCATCTCTGTTAGCCGCTGGTTTTATGACACGGATTTTCATTATTTTTCATGATTGTACCCATTATTCATTCTTTAAAAGTCGACCTGCAAATAGAATCGTAGGGACATGTATGGGTGTGTTAACTTTATTCCCGTTTGATCAATGGGGACATGAGCATTCTATTCATCACGCTACAAGTGGTAATTTGGATAAGAGAGGTACAGGAGATATTTGGACGCTTACAGTGGATGAATATGTAGCTGCTCCATTTAGACTGCGTTTAGCATATCGCTTATATCGCAATCCATTCGTTATGTTTGGATTAGGTCCGATTTATGTTTTCTTACTTAAAAATAGATTTAACCGAAAAGGTGCTAGACAGAAAGAACGTATGAATACGTATTTGACGAATATTATAATCGTTGCTTTAATAGCTATACTTTGCTGGGCAATTGGTTGGCAATCGTTTCTGTTAGTGCATGGCACTATATTCTTAATAGCAGGTTCAATAGGAATTTGGCTGTTTTACGTACAGCACACATTCGAAGATTCTTATTTTGAAGAGGATAAAGATTGGGAATATGTGAAAGCGGCAGTGGAAGGAAGTTCATTTTATAAACTTCCAAAAATCTTGCAATTTCTAACTGGTAATATTGGATTCCATCATGTTCACCATTTAAGTCCAAGAGTACCTAACTATAAACTAGAAGAGGCACACAATAATACGCTTCCGTTAAAAAATGTACCAACGATTACACTTGCTACAAGCTTACGATCACTCCGTTTTCGTCTTTGGGATGAGAAAAGTAACAATTTTGTTACCTTTAAAGAATTCAAAAAAATAATTAAAAACAATGTTTCTGTTCGAGTGAAATCTGAACTATAATTTCATCGTATATAAAAAACTCTCCTTAATCATTTTCGATTTAAGGGGAGTTTTTGTTTAATTATTATATGATCGATATTGAGGAGGAGGAATGCTTATGTGTAGGTATAAATATAAAGAGACAGTAATTATATTATGTAAACAAAATGAATCATTATAATTTTTTATTATAGTGAAGGATATAGTACATATATAATGGAAAGCAGAAGGTGGATGATAGTAATTATAAGAACACATACAACGTAATAAAATAATTCTTTCAAAAGGAAGGGGACATAAAAGATGTTGAAATTACAAGGAAAATACAATGAAGCAAAAGTATTTACGAATAACGTTGATGAGACTGCAACTGGGCAGATTATTGATCTTTGTAACCAAGAATTTGTAAAGGATAGTCAAATTCGTATTATGCCAGATACACATGCAGGAGCAGGTTGCACGATTGGAACAACGATGACAATACAAGATAAAATTGTTCCTAATCTTGTAGGGGTAGACATTGGTTGTGGTATGGAAGTTGTTGTGATTGATAAGAAAAAAGAAGAAATTAATTTCGATTACTTAGACGAAACGATTCGTAAATTTGTTCCAAGTGGTTTTCGTATCCGAGATAAAGAACATCGATTCTCAAAAATGATTGATTTTCATGGTGTGAAGGCCCCATATACATTACAACGAGCTCAAAAAAGTATAGGTACTCTTGGAGGAGGAAATCATTTCATTGAATTAAATGAAGATGATAAAGGAAATGTATATATTGTCATTCATAGTGGTTCTCGTAATTTAGGTAAACAAATAGCAGAGTATTACCAGAACTTCGCGTATGAACAACTAATTCATGTTACATCAATGAAGGATGAGATTATTAAGAGATTAACTAAAGAGGGGAGAGAGAAAGAAATACAAGAAACTTTACGTGGAATTAAGAAGCCACAGATTCGTAAAGAACTAGCTTATTTAGAAGGAGAAGGATTCAAAGATTATATGAATGACATGAATATAGCCCAAAAGTATGCTGAGTTCAATCGTAAAGCAATGATTGAAGAAATTGTCACTAAAATGGATTGGAAAGTAACTGATCAATTTACTACAATACATAACTATATTGACATGGAAAATATGATTCTACGAAAAGGTGCTATTTCAGCTCAGAAAGATGAACGAGTAATTATTCCAATTAACATGAGAGATGGTTCAATTATTGCATTTGGTAAAGGTAATCCAGACTGGAACTTTTCTGGTCCGCACGGGGCAGGACGTATCATGAGTCGTAAGAAGGCTAAAGAATTATTGAGTCTAGAGGACTTCCAAAATACGATGAAAGAGGTTTGGACTACATCGGTAGTAGAGAGCACAATTGATGAGGCACCAATGGTATACAAGCCAATGGATGAAATTATAACAAATACAAAAGAAACGATAGATATAAAGCACATTATTAAGCCATTATATAATTTTAAAGCGAATTAGAAGGGATAAATAAGCAGCCAGAAAAAACTATTTTTCGTATTTTTTGTTTGGAAACAATCTAATCAAGGGAAGTAGTTTCATTTTATGGTGGATGTGATAGAAAAAAAGTCGATTTCCAGTGGAGTAAAGAAATCGACTTTTATATTTGTTTTGTTGAATGAAAGCAACCGTTAGCTTAATAGCAAAGGATTATAACCGTCTATTTCTCCCAAAGCTCAATTAGACGACCTTCAGGATCTTTAATCCAAATAAACTTTCCGAACTCACTAATTTCTTCTTTCTTTTCAAGAGGTACACCAATATGTTCAAGATGCTGAATAGTCTCATTTAAATTATGTACTTCAAAATTTAACATCACTTGCTGTTCTATTGGAAAATAATTGTCATTTTCGGTAAAGAAAGAAAAAATAGTCTCATTTCCTAATTGGGGTTTAATCACAGTCCCATTCCAATCTTCTATTTCAATTTTCAACACTTCACTGTACCATTTTTTTATAACATCAAGATTGTTAGTTCTCCAAAATATTCCCCCGAAACCTTTTATCATTGTAGATAACTCCTGTCTTTTTTAAAATTTTTAAGTATTATATATTCAATATATCAAAACAGTAATAGTAAGGAAAATCAATAACGTATAAAAAGTGAAAAATTCCAATTACTAGTATTTTAGTATTTACCGCATTATGGAAATCGGTATCACTTTTCAAAGAACTTACAATCCAAGTAAAGGTATATAGTAATACTGACTCGTATGAGGTAATGAATGAAAAGGGAATAGAACAAATGCCAATGATAAAAGACCGCATATGAAATGAAAGCCATGTGCGGTCTTTTATATATAAGTATAGTATTACATAGTCTCGCTAATTTTAGTTTCACTTTGAGTGTTAGTAGAAATTCTTTTCTTCACTTTAAAGTGATAGTAAGTGTAGCAAAAGATGATAAACGGTACAGTGCAATAGATTCCAAGTCGTTGTTCAGGGATAAAGATAAGACTGATTAATATAATGCCATACAATCCAAAACCAAGAATTGGTACAAGTGGATAAAGTGGAGTTTTAAATTTTAAGTCTTCTAATTTTCCACCGTCTGCTAAATAATGTTTACGGAAAAAGAATTGAGAGACACAAATTGACATCCAAACAATGATTGTTATGACGCCAGAAATTGAAATTAACCATAAGTAAACTGTTTCAGCAGCTACGACGCTTGTTAAAAGAGAAAAAGCAGAAATAGAAATTGTCAAAATTAAAGCGTTTAAAGGTATTCCTCGTGAAGATAATTTCTTTAAAAAGGCCGGAGCCATTTCATTTTTTGATAATGACCAAAGCATGCGAGTTGCAGCGTACAGTCCAGAGTTTGCGACAGAAAGAACAGCAGTAAGAATAACAAAATTCATAATATCAGCTGCATATGGAATACCGATATTATCAAATACAGCAACGAATGGGCTCTTTGTTAATCCTGCTTCTTCCCAAGGAATTAAAGCAACAAGAACAAAGATTGCTAAGACGAAGAAAAACATCGTGCGCCATATAATATTTCTAATAGAACGAGGTAAAGTTTTTGCTGGATCTTCACTTTCACCTGCTGCGATTCCGACAAGTTCTGTACCTTGGAAGGAATAATTGACTGTAACCATTGTTAATAGAATAGCTGCAAGTCCATTTGGGAATAAACCGCCATGATTTACGAAATTTGATAATAGCGGGGCTGGTTCGTCGCCTTTTAAGTCAATAAAACCGAACATAGCGGCACCGCCAAGGATAATAAAAGCTATAATGGCAGATACTTTTATACTTGAAAACCAAAATTCTGTTTCTGCATAACTACGAGCAGATAATGCGTTAATAGTGAAGATTGTAACGCCAAATATTAAACACCAAACCCAGACGGGAATATCAGGAAACCAGCGTTGCATTGTAATGCCGGCAGTTGTAAATTCAAGACCGGTCGTATTCGCCCAGCTTAACCAATACAACCATCCGATCGTAAAGCCAGTTGCAGGATTGATGAACTTAGTGGCATATTCCTGGAACGAACCTGAAACAGGCATAGCTACAGCAAGTTCACCAAGACAAAGCATAACGAAATACATTAATAATCCACCAGCCATAAAGGCAAGTACGGATCCACCAGGTCCAGCTTGACTTATAATAAAGCCAGATCCATTAAATAACCCCGTTCCAATCACACCACCGAGTGCAATCATGAATAAGTGTCTACTTTTCATCGTACGTTTTAATTCATTGTTTGTATTACTTACTTGCGTCATTGTTTTCCTCACTTTCGTAGTTGATAGAATGAAGTTCGATATTTTTCCGTATTATGGAATGTATTCCGTGATGTGAAATCTTGTTATAATTTTCAGATAATTAAAAAGAAAAGTCAATGTTTTTTTGATTACGCTTTCAAAATATTGTCGGTGGCATATTTTTATTTTTAGAAAATTGAATAAATAGATTGATTTCATTTTGAATTTTTGTTAAATTGATAGGTAATTGAGCGTACTAGCATATTACAAGTCAAGCTGAGGTGAGTTATTATGGTACAGTCCATTGATCGAGCGATAAGTATTATAAAGTTGTTAAATTCTACCGATGAAAAAGAGTATTGGGCTATTTCTGATATAGCGGACAGAACACATCTCCCAGTAAGTACAGTACATAGATTACTTAATTCTCTAATCGAGCATGGGTTAGTTACGCAAATTTCAGAAACGAAACAGTACAAAATTGGGCCAATGTGGATGGAAATAGGATTACGTCAATTGGAGAAAGTAGACTACAGATCAGTTGCAAGAGAAGTGATGAAGCGGTTAGCCTCTGAAGTGGAAGAAAGTGTTTATTTGAACATTCCAAATGGAACACATTCTATTATCATTGAAAGAATGGATAGCCCTTTAAAAATTCGAGTTATTGATAACTTAGGGGAACAAATTCCACTTTCAATTGGTGCGGCAAATAAAACGATGCTTGCCAATATGAAAACGAATGAAATGGAACATATTGTAGAACATTTACTTTCTTCATTACCAGAACAAAAGCACATTCTTTTAGATCAAATAAAGCAAATAAAAACTGAAGGATATGCGGTAAGTTATGGTGAAAAAACAGAAGGGACAGCTTCAGTAGCTGCACCTATTATCGGATTTAATCATAAAGTAGTAGGAGCATTAAGTGTTGGGTTAATTAGTCACCGCATTAATGATGATCGACTATCTTTTCTGATTAGTAAGGTAAAACAAGCAGCTCATGAAATATCAATAAAAATCGGCAGTACATCAGAGCTATAATTTTGATAACTGTCGTCATTTTTTATTCATATACTGGAATTCATTTTCATAATGCGGAAAAATAGGGGGATTTATATGTCAAAGTGGCAATCAAAAGAACAATTGATTCAATTATTAAACAGTCTTGTTGAAATTCCTAGTATTACAGGTACAGAAGCTGAAGTGATATTGCCAGACTTTGTAGTGGAACAATTATCTGATTTACAGTACTTCAAAGAAAACCCGTATCATTTGCAAAAAAATCCGACGGGGGACGGACGATATTTTGTTACAGCCCTAGTAAAGAAAAGCGATAGTACAAAAAATACAGTAATTCTAGTTAGTCACTTTGATGTTGTAGATGTGCAAGATTACGGAGTTTGGAAAGAAGATGCATTTAATCCTAAAAAGTTAACATCTATGTTTTATTCTCATAAAGATGAATTACCCGACCATGTACGTGAAGATATAGAACAAGGAGAATGGCTGTTTGGCAGAGGAACAATGGATATGAAATGTGGCCTCGCATTACAAATGGCAATGATTGAGCAAGCCTGTGAAGGAAGATTTGACGGGAATGTTCTTTTATTAGCTGTTCCAGATGAAGAAGTAAACTCTGTAGGGATGAGGGCTGCTGTTCCAAGACTACTAGAGTTAGCAAGAGAACACGATTTAGATTATAAAACGGTACTAAATTCAGAGCCTATGTTTTCACGACATCCTGGTGACCAAAATAAGTATATTTACACTGGTTCTATTGGTAAAGTGTTACCTGGATTCCTTTGCTACGGAAAAGAGACACATGTAGGTGAACCATTTGCAGGCTTAAATGGGAGTTATATGGCTGCTTTATTAACAGCTGAATTAGAATTGAATACGGACCTTTGTGATGTTGTAGAAGGAGAAGCGAGTCCTCCCCCAACTAACTTACTTCAACGTGATTTAAAGGAGGATTATTCTGTACAAATTCCGCATCGTGCAGTCACATTATTCAATTTGTTTTTACTAGAAAAAACGATGACAGATGTCGTTTCATTGTTACGTCAAAAAGTAACGAAAGTAGCAGAGAAAATAGAGGAATCATATGAAAAGCAAGCGTATCGTTTTTCTAAATATAATCCGTTTATACCGCCTAATATGAAAGTGAATGTTTTAACGTATGAAGAGCTTATCGCTTATGCAATTGAACAACATGGGCAAGAGAAAATAGATGATATTCAATCTAGTATAATAAAAAATAGAGAAGATCAAGATGATCGTGCGGTAACAATTGATTTAGTGGATAAACTAGCTATTTTATGTAAAGAAAAGGCTCCGATGATTGTACTTTTCTTTGCTCCGCCATATTATCCAGCTGTAAGTTCACGCAACAACTCGTTAATTAAAGAAGTAGTTACAGAAATGGAAAAGTATGCTCACTACAATCATAACATTACATTTGAAAACCAAAACTATTTTGGAGGAATTTCAGATTTGAGCTATGTGGGCTTACAGAATCCACTAGATTCAATGCGTTCACTTGTAGACAATATGCCATTATGGGATAAAGGTTATTCGATTCCACTTCAGGAACTAGAAGAGTTTGACGTTCCAGTATTAAATATGGGACCAGTAGGAAAAGATGCACATCAATGGACAGAACGTTTAGATGTAAATTACGCATTTGAAACGCTATTAGATATGTTACCGAAATGCATTGAAAAATTATTAGTTTCTAATAAAATTACACAATCATAGTAGGGAATAAGGAAGGGATAAAACTAAAATCTCAAAAGAAGATACAAATAAAATTATTGTAGTATAACCAAAAGAACGGACAAACTCAAGTATCTATGAGTTTGTCCATTTATCATTTAGTGAAAGCGAGAGAGTATGTAATTCACCATTTTCTAATTAAATTCATGTGAATTCATAGCTAACGTGATCTCTTTTATAGTTTTACTTTTTCGTTTGACCAGATAATTCAACAGACTTTTGTGTACAACGCTGCATAGCTGAAATGATGGCTGTTCGTAAGCCTTTTTCCTCTAATGTTGCTACAGCTTCTATCGTTGTTCCGCCAGGAGAACAAACCATATCTTTCAATTCACCTGGATGTATTCCTGTTTCTAGTACCATTTTTGCAGAGCCTAACACAGCTTGAGCAGCGAATTTATATGCTTGATTTCTAGGCATACCATCTAGTACAGCTGCATCTGCCATCGCTTCTATAATCATATATACGTATGCTGGCGACGAACCACTTACAGATGTTACAACGTCCATTAATTTTTCGCTTACGATCTCTGTTTGACCAAAGCTATTGAAAATGTTTAGCACATCTTCTAAATCTGTTTCTGTCACCATTTCATTAGGGCATAATGCAGACATTCCTTCTCCAACCAGGGCAGGTGTATTAGGCATTACTCTTACAACCTTTAATTTTTTATCAAAAGCTTCTTCAGTACTTTTAATGCTTTTCCCGGCAGCGATCGTTACGACGATAACATCGTTTTTGATTACTTCTTTTATTTCGTTAATGATTGATGCGTATAGGTCTGGTTTAATTGATAAAATTAAAATATCAGCATTTTTAGCTACTTTATTGTTGTCAGTAGTTGTAGTTAGCCCATATTTTTCACTAGCATTTTTTAAATTCATAGTGTTTAAATCCGAACAAATAATATTATTTGCAGACACTATCTTTTTGTTTAGCATCCCACCAATCATAGCCATTCCCATATTTCCACAACCGATGAATCCAATTTGTTTATCCATAATAACTCAATCTTGCTCCTTTTATAATAAATTATATCATTTTGAAATTGTTATCTTAAAATAACAATAACATCTCCATGCAATATAAAGAAACATTCTAAGAGAATATATTCCTTTTTGCAACACTAAAAGATAAAAATCAATTATATTCGACATTCTGTAAATATATACACTATAATTTAAGGTATTATGTTTATGAATATGAATTAAACTTATATCGATTTGTATGTTCATTCAGTAGGTCAATAATTTCATGCAAGTAACTTGCCGCTCTATTCATTTTTAAAAATACTTCTTGACACCAAATCAAACTATATCGCATAATATAAAAAATTAAACCGAAAATCGTTGAAGGGAAATAGTACATATGTCTTCTTGCGAAAGAGAGTGGAATTCACCGGCTGAAAGATTCCTCGTATAGAATATATCGAACCTATCCCTGAGTCTTAAATGAAAGTTTAGGCGTTCGCCTGCGTTATAGGCGCCAAGTGGATATCTATGTATATCAATTAAGGTGGTACCGCGGAACAATGACCGTTTCGTCCTTTTTATTTTATTAAGGGCGAAGCGGTCATTTTTATTTTGCTCTTAAATAGGCTAGGCGCAGCATTGAAAAGAATAGAATCGCTGCAAGCTGTATAAATAGAAGTGTAATTTATAAAAAACTTTGATTTTAGACTTGGGGGATAAAAAAGTGAAAAAACAACGAATTGTTGTAAAGATTGGGAGTAGTTCCTTGGCAGATAGTCACGGAGGCATCTCTATAGAACAACTTTCAGATCACGTTGCCGCATTGGCTCGATTGAAAGAGGAAGGGCATGAAGTTTTGTTAATTACATCTGGGGCCGTCGCTGCAGGTTTTTCAGCTCTAGGGTATCCTAGTAGACCTGTGACAATTAAAGGAAAACAGGCTGCTGCAGCTGTCGGACAAAGTTTGTTAATGCAGGCGTACACGGAGGAATTTCGTAAATATGGTATCGTTACTGCGCAACTATTGCTGACGAGAAGTGATTTTTCTAGAAAAGAACAATATAGTAATGCTTACGCTACATTAGGAGAGTTACTAAACCGTTCTGCTCTTCCAATAATTAATGAAAATGATTCCATCTCTTTAGAAGAGCTGACGTTCGGTGATAATGATATGCTGTCAGCTTTAGTAAGCGGGCTTGTTTCGGCGGATATGCTAATGATTTTTACGGATGTGAACGGTTTATACGACAAAAATCCTCAGAAAAATGCGGATGCGAAAAAGTATTATTTCCTTCCTGAAGTTACGGAAGAAATCGCTTCTATTGCAGGAGATGCTGGGTCCAAACTTGGGACTGGTGGTATGAAGTCAAAAATTGATGCTGCGAAGACAGCACTTTCTCTTGGTGTGAGTGTATTTATCGGAACAGGACGTGGACAAGAGAAATTTGTAGATGTTTTGAAGGGCAAAGGTGATGGAACGTATGTCGGAAATGCTCCTCAAAAAGAAATGAAAGTGAATAAGCAATGGATTGCCTTGCATTCGCTTGTTAGTGGACAAATTGAAGTAGACGCTGGAGCAGCTACTGCTATCATTCAGCATGGTAAGAGTCTTCTTCCTGCTGGCGTTACGAATGTGTCAGGATTTTTCAAAGTTGGCGATGTCGTAGAAGTAATGACGCAACAAGGGCGCGTCATCGGAAAAGGGCAATGCACATATAGTGCTGAGGAACTAAGAGATGTAAAAGGTATGCAAAGCCAAGATATCCAAGCAAGAGGCGATAGGCATAATTATGAAGTCATTCATAGAGATTATTGGGTTTCACTTTAAGAATAGTGATGTTAAGAAGGAGGAAAAAAGATGAATGAAGTGTTGGCAAAGGGAAAAAAAGCGAAAGAAATTGCTAGAGAACTTGTACTAAAATCTACAAGTCAAAAAAATGAAGCACTTGCTGCAATTGCTGAAAGGCTAATAGTAGAAACAGCTTATATTTTAAAGGAAAACAAACGGGATATTGAAGAAGGTAGGGCGAAAGGATTTTCCGATTCTCTTCTTGATCGTCTTATGTTGACGGAGCAGCGTATTATTGATATGGCAGAGGGAATTAAGCAGTTAATTGAATTACGTGATCCTATTGGAGAATGTGTAAGTAAATGGGAGCGACCAAATGGACTATCTATTCAGGAGATGCGTGTACCACTTGGTGTTGTTGGCATGATTTACGAGGCAAGGCCGAATGTAACTGTGGATGCTGCTACAATTTGTTTGAAGACAGGAAATGCAGTTATATTACGTGGTAGTTCTTCTGCTATCAATTCTAACAAAGCCATCGTTTCCGTTATTCATCGAGCGCTCAAAGAAACAAGCTTGCCTCCAGAAAGTGTACAGCTTATAGAAGATACAACGCGAGATAGCGCAAAGCAGTTGTTTACAATGAATGATTACCTAGACGTTCTTATTCCAAGAGGCGGCAAACAATTAATCGATACGGTAGTAAGAGAAGCATCTGTTCCAGTACTTGAAACGGGTGCAGGAAATTGTCATATTTTCATTGATGAAACAGCGAATAAGCAAATGGCAATTGATATTATTATTAATGCAAAAACGCAGCGTCCATCTGTATGTAATGCAATTGAAACGATTGTACTTCATGAGAAGTGGGTGCAGCAATATGGTAAAGAGCTGTTTTCTGCTTTAAAGGAAAGAGGCGTGGAACTACGTGGTGATCAAAAAGCATTGGCAATTGATTCTTCAATTGTACTTGCTTCAGAAGAAGACTGGGGTACAGAATTTTTATCACTCACGCTGGCAGTGAAAGTAGCTTCTTCTATAGAAGAAGCGATTTATCACATAAATACGTATGGATCTATGCATTCCGAAGCGATTATTACAGAGGATGAGGAAAACGTCAATAAGTTCTTCACATCTGTTGATGCGGCGGCACTTTATCATAATGCATCCACTCGTTTTACTGATGGATCTGAATTCGGATTTGGAGCAGAAATTGGCATCAGTACACAAAAGCTACATGTAAGGGGACCGATGGGACTTCCTGCATTGACTTCTACAAAATATGTGATTCGTGGAAATGGTCAGATTCGAAAATAATAATAAAAGACACTCAATTAGCTTGGGTGTCTTTTATTTTAAAGATTATTTACCATACAAATAGTCCAACAAGCATAGCGCTTAATAAGGAAACTGCCATCCCGCTAACAAGAAGCTTCCAAACATTTTTACCGATTATGGCTGATTTTTCTCCGCCAAATAATGAATTGTAAGTTCCGTAAATCATACCTACTGTACTAAAGTTAGCAAAAGAAGCTAGAAATGTAGTTGCAACTGCAACTGTATGTGGTTGTAAAGACTTTAGGTTTGATTTTAAATCCATCATTGCAACAAATTCATTCGTCGTTATTTTGATCCCCATTAATTCAGCTACATACATCGCATCACTGCCCGATAAACCGAGTAAAAAAGCAAAAGGGCTAAAGATAATGGAGAAGATTTTTTGAATTGTTAAACCTGTGACGAAAAAGCCTAAAATCCCATTTAAACATGCAGTTAATGCTACATAACCAATTACCATAGCTAAAATAACGATAACCATATTCATCCCGACTAACATACTGTTTGAAATTGTAGAAAAGAAATCTTTTTTTTCATCTTTTGAAGGTGTATATACGACATCTTCTTCTTTCGTAACTTCCACAGGATTTAATACATTGGCTAAAATTAATGCATTAATACAGTTTAAAGGGATAGCGCTGAAAATATATGTTGCCGGAACCATTGATAAATAAGCGCCAAGAATGGATCCGCTAACGCTACTCATACTCATAATTCCAAAAGTTAATAAACGATTTTCTTTTAAAACGGATAATTGATCACGGACAACCGCAAGTGCTTCAGTGTTTCCTAAAAACATCATTTGAATCGAAAAGAAACTTTCTAACTTTGGTAAACGAGAAATCTTTGAAATAACTGCACCTACTTTATCAATAATCCAAGTTAAGATACCGAAGTACGAAAGAATATCAAAGAACGTGATAACAAAAATGATAGGAAGTAATGCACTAAAGAAGAAATCAACAGTTTGATTTTCCATAGCGGAAGGAAATACAAACCGAATACCTTCATTCGCACATGATAGTAGCCAACTGAAAAATGAAGCAATTTTATTAATGATAATACTGCCGAGCTTCGTGCCTAACATAAACCACGTAATAAAGAGCTCCAATATGATTAGAATAACGATTGGTCTCCATTTTATTTGTTTTTTATTAGGCGAACATAGGAAAACGATTAATATTACAACAAAAATCCCTAACATATTTAATATGAAATGCATCTCAACAACTCCTTGAGAGTTATTATTTGTATATAAAAAAGCTCCTATTCTTCTTAATTTAGAATGAATGTATTTCAACTTAAATTTTATTAATTCTAAAAATATAGAAGGTAAAATTCGATAAAAGTAGAATTTGATATATAGCAAACAAGGAGGGGATAAAAATGGAGGTTTATCACATAACGAGTAGAAAGAGGGAAACTTATTACGTTCAAGTAAAATATTCGATACTTTTCGAATGTGCACTAGGCATTGCGGCAATTACTCATAAAAGGTTAATCGATACTCTTGAAAAGAGTCAAAATGAATGGGAAGAGATTAAGGAATCATTAACAGAAGAAATGAGAGAGCACTTACATTTTGTAGAAGAACATAACACGTGGAAAGCGTTGCTTCAGTTATTGTATGAAGGAGAGTTTCAGGACTTATCACAGTTTCGTGCTAAAATCGATTCACTTTCAGAAGAAGACTTGAAGTATATATGTTTACCGTTTTTAGGTGAGAAATATGAAGAGAAAAGACATTTAGCAGCAAGTGGAGACGTAACGGCAATACATGAACTAATGGAATTGACACATGATCATCAATTTTTCTCCACGTATATTCGTTTTATATGTGATGTTCATGTACAAGAGCTGCAATCCCATTTAACCGCTGTTATGACAGGTTGGTATGAGAGTGTTATTCAGAAAGAGGAAGAGCAAATACTATCTATATTAAAACGAGATTATGAAGCGAAAAATGAAATGAATAAAAAGATGAAACCAGAAGAGTTTGTCGAGTGGGCGACTGGCGGCGTGAATTATATGCCAGAGCCAAGTGTTCATTACGTACTTCTTATCCCGCAAATGACATACAGACCGTGGAATATTGAGGCGGATATTGAAGATACGAAAGTATTTCATTACCCAGTCGCAAACGAAAGCATTCATCCTGAAGATCTGTATGAACCGAATTATTTTTTAGTTCAAAAACATAAAGCACTTGGGGATGAAGCGAGGTTACGCATTGTAAAAATGTTGTTTGAAAAAGAACGAACATTGCAGGAAATTACAGAGAGACTGCAACTCGGTAAGTCGACAGTACACCACCATTTGAAATTGTTACGTGCAGCGAAGTTAGTAGATATACATGAGGGGAAATATGTATTGAGAAAGAAAGCAGTACAGTCGTTAGCGAAAGAATTAGATGCGTTTTTAAATAGATAATATGCAACTAGAATGCACATAGAGGGAGGAATCTAGTAGAAAAGTTGGTGTATGAAATTGAAAAATGTATTGAAAAACCATTCGTTCTTTTATATGTGGATTGGTAGCGCGATTTCAGAGTTAGGCGGGGCTTTCGGAACGTTATGTAATTCGATTCTTGTTTACGAATTAACAGGATCAAAAACAGCATTAAGTAGTATGTGGCTACTATACTTTATCCCATCTCTTATACTACAACTAATAAGTGGCCCATTTATTGATAAATGGAGCCGGAAGTGGATTATGATTTTTTCGCAATGGATGCGGGCTTCGGTTTTCTTACTGCCGTTAGTCATGTTACTTACTAACAGTATAGAAGTATGGCATGTGTATGTCGTACAAATAATAATCGGGCTTATTACGCCGCTGTATACACCTGCAAGTCAAGCAATTACACCGAGCATTGTAAGTAAAGAACAGCTTCAAGACGCAAATGCGTATATTGATGGGATGGCTCGTCTTATGATGTTTCTTGGGCCCGTATTAGCCGGAGTAGTCATTCATTTGATTGGAACAGAACTTACATTATCTTTCGTATGTATTTGTCTATTTGTTAGTGGTGCGTTATTACTTAATATAAAAGAAAAGAGAACAAAACAACCTATTCGGAAAACGTGGCTAGAACAGTTTCTTCACGGTTTTACATATTTTTTCACAAAACCAGTTATCGTTTGGCTCGGTGTCTTTCTTACTTTCGTGCAATTTGGGGTGGGGGTAACGTTGGTTACAAATCTACCTTATATAAAAGATGAGCTTTCAGCAGGGTATGCGGAGTTTGGTTGTTTTATGGCTGGTTTCCCGTTTGGCTATGTAATTGGATCTATACTAGTCGGAAAAGTAACGTATAAAAGCCGGCGTATACTTATGCTTGGTGGATTGTTTATAGGAGGACTTACATACATTTCTCTAGGGTTCAATCATAGTATAGTAATTGCGGTGTTCATTGAAGTAGTTGCAGGCATTTGCATTGCCTTTTTCAATGTTCATAACACAACCATATGCCAACAAACAGTACCAAACAATATGATAGGGCAAGTATTTTCAGTGCGGTTATTTTTCATACGATCCGCTATGCCGTTAGGTGTGTTATTAGGAGGCATACTGAGTGAAATGTGGGGAGTGAGAGCACTATACTTTATCATCGGTGCGATTATATGTACCACTTCTTTAATAGGAATATTACTTCCGTATTTCAAATTTTTAGATGAGGCGATAGAAAAGAAATCAGCATAATTCAAAAAATTAAAACTTTACAATTGAAAATAATTATCATAATCAATTATAATAGAAGAATACTAGTATTCGTATTACAAAGAGGGAGTGGGATATATGTTTATCGAAACGAAAACATTTACAGTAAAAGAAGGTACATCAAATATAGTTGTAGAACGTTTTACTGGAGAAGGTATAATTGAAAAATTTGAAGGCTTTATCGACTTGAGTGTTCTTGTGAAAAAAGTAAGACGAGGAGACGAAGAAGTAGTCGTTATGATTCGCTGGGAATCTGAAGAAGCATGGAAAAACTGGGAAACAAGTGAAGAACATTTAGCAGGACATAGAGCGAGCCGTGGCAAACCAAAACCAGATCATATCATTAACGTTGATCACGCAGTTTATTATGTAAAATCATCGAAAACGGCTTATCAGCAGTCTTAAAATATAATTAAAGGTAGAGGATATTTGTTTATTAATAAACAAATATCCTCTTTTTTTGATTTATAGTAAAATATGGATGTGATATATGTTTTATTGTTTCGTTATAAATGGAGGTAAATGAAGTGAAGAAAATGTTTGGAGGTTATAAATGTTAGAAACACAAACATCTATTAAACATGAACAACATAAAAAATTAGTGCAAACAATAGTAGCTGAAATCTTATCAATAGATAAGGTAACTGGATGTATGCTTATCGGATCTGTCGCAAGAGGTGATGCATATCCTGATTCGGATTTAGACTTATATATTCTTTTAGAAGACGGACAAAAAAAGAAGTTTCATTCTGAAACGAGAGAGGAAATTTTAGTTGAATATAAGTATGCAGATGTTAATCAAATACAAGTAAACTTTAAAAACAATCCGATGGAACTATACTCATTTTTAGAAGGGGAAATTTTATTTGATAAAAGCGGTGAGTTAAAAAAGTTAAAGGAAATAGCTACATATGAATTTGAAAACTATCGTGTTTCTAGCGACAAAGTGAAAGGTATTTCTCATTGGTTGCATAGTTCGCTCATTAAAATTCAGTCTGCTTTGAAAGCACATGATGAGCTAAAGGCTTCATACATAGTTCATACGTCAACTTGGACATTGATAGAAGGGATATGGGCTATTAATAACAAACCTACACCGCCAGCTGGATCTGTTTTAAGGTATATTCAAGTGTTGCCTAATAAACCAATCCATTTGGAGGCATTACTTCATAAATTATTTTTAGGTGATACGACAGAGCGTATCTCTTCAGCAATCTTCTTGATTGAGTGGGTTTTACACAATTTGAAAAGTAAATAATGTGGCTATTATATATAGGTACATTAATATTTCACGTCGAATCGTTCATGTAATTGCATTCATATTAAAAAACGTTCTAGGCTATAGAAAAAAGTATTAGACTATAAAACATAGTCTTAAACGGAACACTTGAGTATCATGTCTTACATATTTAGGTGTTATCAATATGAGTCTATATACCTTCTGTTTAATAGGAGATGAGTGAATGAAGTTAAATCATTTGAATCTATGTGTTGATAATTTATCAGAAGCGAGACATTTCTTTGAAACATTTTTTGATTTTCAATTTTTAGAGCAAAAGGGAAAGGCACTAGTAGTGATGAGTGACGAGAGTGGATTTATACTTGTGCTAAGCGATCCAAAAGCATTTAAGGGAAATAAGGAAGTTATGTATCCTGAAGCTTTTCATATTGGTTTTTTAGTGGATAGTTCAAATGAAGTTGATCAAGCATATAATCGATTAGTAGCTGGCGGCATTGAAATAGAAAAGGCACCGTATTCTATGAGAGGGAGTAGTTATGGTTTTTATTTTTCAATGTTTAATGGATTGTTAATTGAAGTGTCCTGCCTTGACTATAAAGATGGTAAGAAAGTTCAATAGCAATCAACAAGAGTAATTGTTTGAAGGTGTAAATATAGCCCCTTATCCAGTTTGGAAAGGGGTTTGATTATTGTATATGTTTTTTTAAGGGACATAAAAAATAAAAAACAAGTGAATTTTAGTCAAGTATATGAATTGTGAGATAACTTCTTTATTAATCTATCTTAATTTCAAATTCAAACACAGCTTGATCCTTCCGAAACGGCATATTGAGTTCTTTAAATCGTAAGCTTATTCCAGACAAATTATCAGGAAGGGCAGGAGATATAACGAAATGATGACTAAAATGTCCATCAGTGCCACCGCCACCTTCTGACCAGCAGTCATATGTATCATCTATTGATAATTGGAAGAAACTATGAGGCTTATTTTCATTAAAAATTTCATCAGTGGAATCCCAATCGCTATATAAATAAACTACACTAGCATTTGCGTATTGCCGAATAAAAGTTACGGTATACATAATACCTTTATGTTCATACGTTTTAAAAACAGGTATATGTTTTTTGAATGTAGTTGGTTCGACACGAGGTTTAAATTCACCTTCGTCCATTATGGAAGAGAATAGTGAATTTAGATAGTCTGGATAAAATCCGTATTGCTTTGCCCATTTATAAATCGCTTCGTCATGTGGAAAACCTGGGTCATCACCTGAAAGTTCTTTCCGTTCTTTTAATAGTTCACAAATTTTTTCATCGATAGTATACAATCGTTCATCGTAATAATCAGTAGGGCGTTCAAAAGTCATCCGTTTCATAATCATTCCTCCTTTTCTTTATTTTAACAAAAAAGAAAGGGCGAAACATTTTTTAATATAAATATTAATTGTAAATTTAAAATCATTCATAAATCAAATATTATAGATTTAAAATGAAGTTTGATAACAAGGTAGGTCTATTTAGCAGCGGAATTGCTTATGTATAAAATAACAATTTTGTATGCTGATGCAAGAAAATTTAGAGAATGAAGCAGGTTTTCCATATGGTAAAGTACGAAACTATTATAAGTAGTGCAGTGATATGAATAGGAGGTTACGGCTATGACAGCTGTTTTTAAAGATATGGCGTTCCAGCTGAAAACAGAACGACTCGATCTGAATATGTGGGAGGAATCCGATGCAGTCTGGCTTAGAAAATTAATTGGTGAACGTGGTGTGGACATGCCAACTGTTGATTCTGTTCGTAACGCTCTTATTGAGATGCGCAAGAAAGCAACTGAAAATGGAATTTCTCTTCTTACTATTCGTAGGCGAGAAGAAGGGGATTTCATCGGATACTGTGGCTTAATTATCGGTCGTTCCACGCTTGAAGAGCCGGAAATTGCATACGAATTGTTCCAAAGTGCTCATCGCAAGGGTTATGCGACAGAGGCAGCATCAGCAGTGCTAGAGGCTGCGATTGCTACGGGTCGCCATAGACTTTGGTCAACTGTAGGCGCTTGGAATACGGCGTCTTTCCGGGTATTAGAAAAGATAGGGTTTCATCGGCATCACAGTACGTGGGGGGAGCGCGGTGAGATTGTTTGGAATGTACGAGATCTGTAGAAATCTGACCAAATTCGGAACAAAAAATGTAAAAGAAAGCCTCTATGTTAGGTTACTTAGTAATCTAACATAGAGGCTTTTTCTTATAGTAAGTATTGATTTTGTATATATTTAAGTGTAATAGTCTGTCGTTTATTTTAATTTTTTACATCTTCGTATAATTGGAGTGCCTCTTTTACATTTAATCCATTCTTCACGATACCATGAATCGCTTGAATCATCGCAGCAGGATGTTCAGATTGCCATATGTTCCGGCCCATATCTACGCCAATTGCGCCTTCTTGCAGTGCATTGTACGTAATGTTTAATGCGTCTTCAATTGAATCTAGTTTTGGTCCGCCAGCGATGACGACTGGGGCAGGACAAGTGCTTGTAATTTTTTCGAATCCTTCGCAGTAATACGTTTTAATAATGTCAGCTCCCATTTCAACACAAACGCGGGAAGCGAGAGCTAGAAAGCGAGCTTCACGTTTTTGTAATTCTTTCGCAACAGCGGTAATGCCGAGTACTGGCAGACCGTAATCGTGAGCTTCTGAAACTACATTTGCGAGATTTGAAACTGTTTGTGTTTCATAGTCGGATCCGACGAAAACTGAAACGCCGACGCCAATTGCATTTTGTTTTACTGCTTCTTTTACAGGTGTAACAATTGTTTCATTCGCTAAATCTTTACCGACGACAGTAGCTCCGCCTGAAACACGCATAACCATCGGTGTGCTGCAGTTTTCAGGAATACAAGAGCTAAGTACACCACGTGTCAAAAAGAGGGAATCCGTATAAGGAAGTAAGTTTTTAACGGTCTCAAGTGGTTGTTCTAGGCCGTGAATTGGTCCTAAAAAGTAGCCGTGATCTATCGCTAACATAACCGCTCTGCCATCAGGTAAAATTGTATTTAATCGATTTTTAAATCCCCAAGTCATGTGAAATCACTCCTTCGTTAATGTTGGATTTTCCGTTTGTACTGTATCTTTATTTGGTAAATGTGGTGACTTAATAAAAACTGCTTTAAAAGGTTTGTCAGAATGGTTAATAAGATAGTGAGATTCATGAGGGCGAACTTGCAATACATCGCCTTGTTTAATCGGAACCCTTTCGTTATTCACATAGAAATCAATTTCACCTTCTAATGCATAAAAGACTTCTTCGCACGTCGTATGATAGTGATTTTGAAACTCCTGCCCAGGCTGAATGACAACAAGACCAAGATCAATATTCGGACCTTGTATTAAATATTTCGGCCCGTTATCACCGAAGCGATAGGAGAAATCATTTTCATTCGCTTTTAACATACATTTCACTCCTTTATCCCGCATTAACGGGCAGTAAAACTCCCATCTCAAAATTTAGCTGGAGCAAAGAAGATAGGGGGAGATCAACTGCCCGTAAAAGCCCGATTGGTTCAACTAATAATCAGTGGGGGAGGAACAAAATCCCCCACTGATTAAAGTTTTACTTTATGTAATCTGTTACAGTGCACCAGGCGCAATCCACATATGTGAGGTGAGCCCTTTATCAGCTAAAGCGAGCTGACTGTCATATACAGTTTTCCATGTTTCATAGAATTCTTTATATAGTTCGTGATTTTCAGTAATTGGTTCGAATGTGTGCTCCCACTGTACAAACTGTTCGGCAGTTTCTGCCATAGATGAATATATGCCAGCACCAACTCCGGCAGCAATAGCAGTTCCTAAAGCAGCTGCTTCTTTCACAACTGGTACTTTTACAGGGATACCGAGTACGTCTGATAGAATTTGTGGCCATAGTTTTCCTTTAGCGGCACCGCCAGCAAACACGACTTCAGAAGGGAATGTTCCTGTGAGATTTTCTATTAATTTTAAGTTACCAAGTGTAACGAAGGCAGCATTTTCTTCAATAGCACGGAACAGTTCTTTTTTTCCGCATTTGTCAGCATCTAAACTTAAATTTAAAAAAGAAGGTGCGGCATGACGCCAAGAAATGTAGTTCATTACGTTTGAAAAAGTAGGGATAATACCATGTGAGCCGACAGGTACGTCTTTCGCTTGTTCTTCTAATAATGCATAAGCATCTACACCGAGCTTGTCAGCAAGTTTCTTTTCCTCTTGGCAAAAAGCGTCTCGAAACCAGCGCATAACAAGCCCTGGAAAAAAGGCAATCGTTTCATATTGCCACAGGTTAGGTACGACGTGACAATTTACGCGAATTGCAGCATATGGATCTGTTAGCGGTTCTGTAACATTCACTTCTTGTTGCCAAAAACTACCTCCGCATATTAACGTTTGATTAGGTTTCACGACTCCTGTTCCAAGTGAGGCCATTTGTGCATCTCCGCCCCCGGCAACGACAGGAATTCCTTCACGTAATCCAGTGAATGCTGCACACTCTTTTGTAACATTGCCGATAACGGTACCAGCTTCATTTACTTTTGGTGAAAATGTCAAAGTTAGACCGCAATCTATAGCGATATCGTTATCCCATACTCTATTTTGTAAGTCAAAAATACCGGACGTACATCCGTTTGAGGGATCGATTTGCAGCACGCCGCTTAATTTATATAAAATCCAATCGTTTAACATCGTAAAAGAGTGAATAGCATTATAGACGTCTGGTTCATGTTTTTTAATCCAAAGTAGGCGGGGTAAAGCACCTAATGAAAAAGTTTGGCCTGATCTAGTATATAAATCTTCTTCAAGATGCGACCGAATTTCTTTTAGCTCACTAACTTCGGCAGATGCGCGCCCATCAACATTTGCACAAGCCCAAATTTCTTGCCCATCTTTATCATATAAAACAAAACCTTCTCGCATACTAGTAGCGCTAATAGCTTGAATAGAAGAGGGAGAGACATTACTTCTTTGTAAAACTTCTTTCGTGCATTGTTGTACAAGTTGCCAGTTTTCTTTTACATCAAAATTCATAGAGCCTGGATAGCGAGGATCCGTTTTATGAACCCATTCTTTTTGACTGACCGCAATTTGATTACCTAGTAAATCAAAAAGAACAGCTCGAATGCTTCCTGTACCAGCATCAAAAGCTAATAAATGAGACATTAACAATCACCATCCTTTCGTAATAAGGAGAGGGCCGTTTCCTCATCGGTAATTAATGTATGAATGAACTTTCCTTTTAAGGCACCATATATTGCATCTATCTTTTCTATACCTCCAGCAACACCAACGACATGCTTCATTTTGCGAAGGATAGAGAGTGGCGTACCAATTAGGCGGTTGTGATGCGGAAGATGTAATAAATCACCATTCGTATTATAAAACTGTCCTAAAATATCACCAGCGCCGTGTTGGCTACGAATATATGTCATTTCACGTAGCGTTAATTTTTCTTCTTTTACAATAGTTGCGTCTTGGGATAGCCCGCCAATACCAACAACTGCTGTATGAGCAAGTGAAGCGACATGAAGCATATCTTTTACACTCGGTTCTGATAGAATACTTTGTGCCATTTCGGTTGTAGATGCTAAAAACGGCGTAGGGATAATGTGAAAATCGCCTTGCATGTAGTGAAAATAGTTTTGTTTTCTCGGGAGATAGTGATTTACTCCGCCTGTTAGCGTTACGATTGAAAGATTAATAGAACTTTCAAAATGAATGTTTTCTAGCATTTTGCTAATCGTTTCGCCCCATCCAATGCCGAGTAAATCGCCTTGCTGGAGCTGAGTCTCTAAATATTGTGCAGCAGCTTTTCCGAGTGAGGCGGCATAATTGTCTATTGGAGTAGGGATAATGAAAGCATCTTTTAAGTGGAAATTTTTCATTAGGTCACGTTCAATGCTCAAACAGTGCAAACCAGTACCTTTTACGTGAAATGTAACGATACCTTCACTGCGCGCCTTATCTAATAACCGGACGACTTTATTTCTTGAAATATGAAGAAGTGAAGCGATCTCCTGTTGTGTTAATTGATCTTTATAATAGTACCAAGCTACTTTAGTTAATAAATTCTCTTCAAAGTTTAGCTGTGTCATACTCTTCATCCCTTTCAACAATTGACCACTGCTTAAACATATGTGCTACATATTTTGTTTATTCCAGTTGAAACGATTATTAGTCTGGTGAAAAAAGTGTTCTAGATATGAAAAAAGGAATATACAATGCTACAAAACAAGTAGAACAAATAATCATTTTCTCAAAAAATGTTCTGGATAAAGGCAGGTGACATCATGTGAAGAACGTACCTTTATTACATGTAAAGAAAATGAGTAAGGCGTTTTTAAATCAACTTGTGCTAAAAGAAGTGGACTTACAAGTAGAGCGTGGTGATATATACGCTTTAGTTGGGGGAAATGGCGCTGGAAAATCAACATTAATGAAAATATTAACGGGGTTATATTCGTATGATTGTGGAGAAATGTATGTAAAAGGAATGAGGAAACAGTTTGCAAATCCGAAAGAAGCCCACCGAGAAGGGATTTACTTAATACCACAAGAACCACTCATTTTTCCGCATATGACCATTGAAGAAAATATATGTATCGGACTAAAAGGAAAGAAAAAGGAATTAAAAGTAAAAATCAAGCAATTGATTGACAGTTTAGGATGGGGGATTGACCTTAAAGAACTGGGAGGATCACTATCCATTGCGCAGCAACAATTAGTAGAAATCGTTAGAGGGTTAATAAGAGAAGCCGAGATTCTTATTTTAGATGAGCCAACATCGACATTAACAACTCACGAAATGAAGAGTCTTTTTGTGCTGATGAAAAGTTTGCAAGAAAAAGGAATTGGGATGATATATATTACGCATCGCTTTCCAGAAATTTTTGAAATTGCAAATAAAGTGGCGATATTACGAGATGGAATGATTGTAAGCAAAGGGGATGTATGTGACTTTACATATGACATGTTGATGGAGGGATTATTGCCAAAAGGGTATAAACAAGAAGAGAAAAGAGAAATAGTGCGAGAGTCAAAAGAAACGAAAAAAATATTAGAAGCAACTGATGTAACGAGTCACGCATTCGAAAACATTTCATTCACTGTACATACTGGTGAGATTGTAGGTATTGCTGGCATTGTTGGATCAGGCAGAACTGAATTAGCAGAAGCGATATTTGGATTGAAACCTATAAAATCAGGTTCTATTTTATTAGAAGGAAAATCAATTGATTCATACTCTTTGCATAAAAGACTAAGCGAAGGACTAGTTTATGTGCCAGAGGATAGAGTAAGAAATGGTATTTTTTCAATTGCATCGGTTAAAGAAAATATGACTGCAGCAAGTTTACATCAAAATAGTCGTTTTTTCATTAACCAAGAAAAAGAAAGCGCTTTAGTGAAGTCGTATATAGAACAGTTTCGAATTGTTGCACGAAGCATGGATGAAGTACTAGCATCTTTATCAGGAGGTAATCAGCAAAAAGTCGTGCTTGCAAAATATCTTGCGTGTAATCCGAAAATTATTATTCTTGATGAACCGACTCGCGGAATTGATGCGAAAGCAAGGCTTGAAGTATATGAAACGATAGAAAAAATGAAAAGGGAAGGACTCGCAATATTATTAATCTCTTCAGATATTGAAGAAATTGTTCAATTAGTAAACCGTGTATATGTAATGCGAAATGGACAATTTGTTTCTCATCTGGAGAAAGAACAAATACATGTAGAAGAAGTTACACGTCTAGCATACGGAGGTGTAACGGAATGAAACGTATGTATAAAATGCACGAAACCTCTATCATACTGTTATTACTAATTTACATTGCCATTGTCGGAATGATAAATCCAAGTTTCGTTCAGCTTAACTCGTTATCTTTAATGATGAAATCAAGCGTTATTTTAGTCGTGCTAGCAATTGGCCAATCGTTCGTCTTATTTACGAAAAATATAGACGTATCAGTTGGTTCAATTATGGGATTAAGCGCAGCGGTTTGCGGGATGTTGTTATCGGATGGATATAATGCATTCTTGTCTATTACAGCTGCTATTTTACTTGGCGCTATTATCGGGTTCGCAAACGGGATTGGCGTTGCAAAGTTTCGGGTACCAGCTATTATCATGACATTAGGTATGTTAGGGGTCATTAGAGGTGCGATGTTAATTTTCACAGGCGGAAAGTGGATTGAAGATATACCAAACGATTTTAAGCAACTGTCATCTATCGTCATACTTGGTTTGCCGATAATTGTATGGCTTGTTCTTATTATTTTACTACTACTATACTTCTTTTTAAGGAAAGTGCCATTCGGAAGATACTTTTATGCGGTAGGTGATAATGAAGATGGCGCGAGACTCATTGGTATACCTGTTAATAAAGTAAAGATATATGCGTTTATTATATCGGGTATAAGCGCTGCGCTCGCTGGTTGCATATTTGTTTTGAATATCGGGTTCGTTCCAAATCAAACAGGAACCGGGATAGAACTACAGGTTATCGCAGCTGCGGTACTAGGGGGAATTCATTTAAAAGGGGGAACGGGTTCTATAGTTGGAGCTGCATTAGGAGCAGTATTTTTAGAGGCGATTAGTAGTTCACTTGTCTTTTTAAAAATACCTGCGTTTTGGAATAATGCTATTTCAGGGTTTTTATTATTAGTAATCGTTATGTTAGATAGTGTTATGAAAAAGTGGAAGGCGGAAAGGAGGATGAATCTATGAAGTATTTGTACAGATGGGAAGGCGTTCTAATTGTATTACTTCTTATAGAATTCATTCTCTTTAGTTTTATAAGTAGTGATTTCTTAAATATTAGTAATCTCCTTTTTAGTACAAATGATTTTCTATTTATAGCAATCGCGGCGATACCAATGACTTTCGTTATTGTAACAGGAGGAATAGACGTTTCTGTAGGATCTATTATGGGGTTAACTTCGATTATAATTGGTGTACTTTGGATGAATGGAATACCTATTTTGCTAGCGGTCATATTAGCTCTTATAATCAGCTGTTTAGCAGGAGCTTTAAACGGAATCATTATAAAAATGACAGACGTAGAGCCACTTGTCGTTACACTCGGAACGATGTTTTTATACGGCGGAATTGCACTCGTCATTTCAGGAGGGGCAGGTGCTTCTGGATATGAAGGGATAAGTGGTTTACCTGACGCATTTGTACAACTTGCAAACGGTAGTTTTATAGGAATACCGAATTTATTATGGATTCTGATCGTATTAACAGTTTTATGTACTATATTATTTCACCGTACTATATATGGGCGCCACGTAAAATTAACAGGTTCGAACGAAAATACAGCAAAATACACTGGGATCAAAACGAAAAAAGTAGTCATTATCGCTTACATACTTTCCGGGTTAGGAGGTGGATTAGGGGGCGCTTTCTTAACTGCATATTTCGGTTCCGCACGTGCTGATATGGGAAGTGAAACGATTTTACCAATCATTACTGCAGTCGTATTAGGCGGGACACTTATTACAGGGGGAAAAGGAAGCATTATCGGTACTGTACTGGCGAGTATTTTTATAGGGCTAATGCAGTATGGCTTGCAAATGACGGGTTTAACAAATGAACAATCTAACGTAGTTATTGGTATTATTCTTATTCTTTCAGTTATTATGAGACATTTCAAATTACATCAATTTACAATGGGGAAAAGAAAGAACTTGCATAAGGGGGAAATGTCATGAAGAGAAAACTGGGGATTCTATTAATAGTATGCATTTGTATAATCGGTTTAATTGCTTGCTCTAGTCAAACGGCAGATAAGAAGAAGGCAGATGATGTGAAATTTGCATTCATTCCGAAATTAACTGGAGTTGGCTTTTTTACATCGGGCGGTGAAGGAGCAAAAGAGATGGGAGATAAACTAGGCGTACAAGTGAAATATGATGGACCGTCTGAAGCAAGCGTATCAGGCCAAGTGAAATATATAAACAATTTTATTAACCAAAACTATGATGCACTTATGGTCTCTTCTACTTCAGTAGATGGACTATCACAATCATTGCAACGTGCTAAGAAAAAAGGGATGACGGTGTTAACGTGGGACTCTGATGTGAATCCGAAAGACCGTTCATTTTATATAAGCCAAGGTACACCAGACCAACTTGCTAACTTATTAATTGAAATGACTTCAAAGCAAATTGGAGATAAAGGAAAAGTAGCCTTCTTTTATTCTAGCCCAACAGTAACGGATCAAAATCAGTGGGTAACGAAAGCGAAAGAAATTATTAAAAAGAAATATCCGAACTGGGAAATTGTAACGACGCAGTACGGTGAAAATAATGCGCAAAAATCTTTATCCGTAGGGGAGAATATATTAAAAACATATCCGGATATTAATGCAGTCATATGTCCAGATGCAACGGCACTACCAGCGATGGCACAAGCAGCTGAAAACTTAAAAATGGATAAAAAGGTAGTCGTAACAGGGTTTTCGACACCTAACGTTATGCGTGATTACGTAAAACAAGGAACAGTAGCGCAATTTGGATTATGGGATGTAAAACAACAAGGTGCACTCGCAACTTATGTAGCAAATGAAATCGTTGTAAAAGGGAAGAAGTTAAAAGTAGGGGATAGCTTTGAAGTAAAAGGAATTGGAAAAGTGAAAGTAGAGCCAAATTCTATCCAAGGTTATGATTATGAAGCAGAAGGAAATGGAATTATCGTATTACCAGAGCGGGTTGTATTTACGAAAGAGAATATTGATAAATATAATTTTTAGGAACAAAAAAACGTCCGAATATATCGGACGTTTTTTTGTTCCTTCATTAATTATGAACTGTTTCTTTTTCATTTAATCCAAGCGTACGACCAGTAGAAGTGTGAAGATCTTGGAACAATCTTGGATTTTCAGTTAGTGAAATGCCGTAAGAAGGGATCATTTCTTTTATTTTTCCTTCCCATTCTACCATGCGGCTTGGGAAACATTTTTCTAATACTTCAAGCATGACGTGAACAGCAGTAGAAGCACCTGGTGATGCACCTAGTAATGCAGCGATTGATCCATCAGCCGCACTAACAACTTCGGTACCGAATTGAAGTGTACCTTTACCGCCAGCATCAGTGTCTTTAATTACTTGCACACGTTGCCCAGCAACTACAATATCCCAATCTTCACTTTTCGCGTTCGGAATGAATTCGCGTAATTCTTCCATACGTTTTTCATGTGATAACATAACTTGCTGAATTAAGTATTTTGTTAGTCCCATTTCTTTTACACCAGCAGCTAACATCGTTAAGACGTTATTTGGTTTTACAGAACCAATTAAGTCAAGATTTGAGCCAGTCTTTAAGAATTTAGGTGAGAATCCTGCGAACGGTCCAAATAGTAAAGCTTTTTTATTGTCTATATATCTCGTATCAAGGTGAGGTACAGACATTGGCGGAGCGCCAACTTTAGCTTTACCGTAAACTTTCGCATGATGTTGCTCTACAACTTTTTGGTTTTTACATACCATAAATAGTCCGCTTACTGGGAATCCACCGATATGTTTTGATTCAGGAATGCCAGTCTTTTGTAGTAGAGGTAGACTACCGCCACCGCCACCGATAAAGACGAATTTTGCAGTATGATGCTCAATTTTACCACTATTCATATCGTGTACTTTCACTTCCCACAAACCATTCTTCGTACGTTTAATATTTTCGACACTATGTTTGTAGTTTAGCTCGACATTTTTCGTTTGTAAGTAATCAAACAACATACGAGTTAATGCACCGAAGTTAACGTCTGTTCCAGAGTCAATCTTCGTTGCAGCCATTGGTTCGTTAGGTGTACGTCCTTCCATAATGAGTGGAAGCCATTTTTTTAATGTTTCAGGAGCATCGGAAAATTCCATTCCTTGAAACAGTGGATTTTTTGAAAGCGCTTCAAAACGGTTTTTTAGAAACTCAACATTTTTTTCGCCTTGTACTAAACTCATATGAGGTAGAGGCATAATAAAATCTTGTGGATTACGAATTAATTTGCTTTTTACAAGATATGCCCAAAATTGTCTTGAAAGCTGGAATTGCTCATTCACTTTTACAGCCTTACTAATATCTATAGATCCGTCAGATTTTTCGGAAGTATAGTTCAGTTCGCATAGCGCAGAATGCCCTGTACCTGCATTATTCCATTCATTAGAGCTTTCTTCCCCGGCACTTGCGAGTTTTTCAAAAACTTTAATTTCCCATTCAGGTGCTAATTCTTTTAGTAATGAGCCTAACGTTGCACTCATAATTCCTGCACCAATTAAGATAACGTCTGTTTTTTGCTGCATGTTGCTCATGATAATCTCTCCATCCCCTATATTGGCAAAAAAGAGTAGGTGTTTTTTTATATCTAAGCCGTAAATTGAAAACACCGCCTAGGCCCCACCTAGGTGTATACCTTTTTTGTCTCAATTATATAACCATCTCATACTCTATTATAATAATTAATAGACTAAAATATCTAGTGTTATCTGATAATTTTAAACTATTTAACGTTTTATTCGCCAAAAATCTTATTTAACAAGCTCTTTTAAGGTGATAAATAGAAAAAAATTACAGTTTGAAATTATCTCGAAAAAGCTTACGTATCGTAGAATGGGTAGAAAGGATACCTTTTTATGGAATTTTACTCCTGTTAATAGTATGATTATTCTGTAAAATGAAAAGGAGGGATACCAATGCGTACACAAGAACAAATCGCAAACTTATTTCGAAATTTTTCAATAAAGGAATGTAAAGGGTCAAGTGACTTATATGAATACTTATCAATAAAAATTGCTGAAGATGAGGAAGTACTTACACTATCTTCCTACGCTCAAGTAGGCCAACCAGTCCCAAACTTATTATTAGGCGCCGTACATTATTTATTACTAGCAGGGAAAGAACATCATTTAAAAACGTATTATAGTAGTTTAGTTGAAAATACGAATACAAATTTAGATCAAGCTTTTGATCAATTTAAAGATTTCTGTAAAACGTTCCGAGAAGAAATCATTACTTTGTTACAAACAAAACTTGTTCAAACGAATGAAGTAAGGCGATGTGCGTACTTATACCCAAGTTTCTGTTACATATTTAATAAAGTGAAAAAGCCATTAGCGTTAATTGAAATTGGGACAAGTTCTGGGTTACAACTGTTCTGGGACCAATATAGCTATTCGTACGGAACAGATGAAACATACGGAAATATAAATTCAAATGTACATTTAATTTCTGAAATAAGAGGAGAGAATGTGCCTCATTTTCTAAAAGAAAGTCCATCTGTCGCAGAAAGAATAGGACTAGATTTACATGTAAATGATTTACATAGTGATGAAGATTATTTATGGCTACGTGCACTCATTTGGCCAGAACATAAAGAAAGACTTGAAATGTTTGACCAAGCAGCATCTTTAGTGAAAAATGAATCTGTTCAATTAATAGAAGGAGACGGTGTGGAGCTATTGCCATCTATTATTGAACAAATAAGTGAAAATGCTGTAATCTGTATTTTCCATACACACGTCGCAAATCAAATACCTGAACAAGTAAAACATAAATTAGAAAAACAAGTGAAAGAAATCGGTGCAAAACGTGATGTATTCCACCTGTATAACAACATGTGGGACCGGGACCTTCATATTGATTATTATATTAACGGAAACGAATATCGTGAAACGGTTGGGGAAACAGAAGGGCATGGGAGATGGTTTAGTTGGAAAATTGGAGACCGAACTTTATGCTAAAGGAAACCTAACAATTACGGGTTTCGTCACCAATATTCGTAATAAAAACAGTTGACAGAAGGTAATCCGTCAACTGTTTTTTATTTTTATTAAACTTGCTTTATGTATCCAATGTAAGTGTTAAACATGTCCTTGCTGCATGTTGCAAATAGCCCATGAAATAATCTTCTCTCAAAAGAAGCTAAAGAAAGTAGATTATAAAACTCTTGCTAGTGCCAAAAAAAGAAGCCACTGGTTAATGAGCTATATTACTAGTTTAAGAATTTATAACTTCAAACGGAAAAACCAAGGGAAAGTAAATATTTAAAATGAATATATAATACATGCGAGAATGAGCACAATTGGATAGGGGGGCTTCCAAATGCATATGGATGAACGAATGAATTTGCAGGTAACTAGTCAGGCTCTTCAGGTAATGAATAATGGAATTGCTGTTATAAGTCATGATGGAATCATCACATATAGCAACAAACTATTCTGTAGCATGTTACATAAAAAAGAAAATGAAATAATAGGTCAGCATATATCAACGATTATTCCTGATCGGAAGAAGTTAGTAGTGAATCAAAGTGATAGTTTGTACAGGTATGAATGCAGGAGTGGAAACCAAGTTTTAATTGTGAATGAATCCCGTGTATATCAGAATGAGACAGAATACGGATCAATTGCCATTCTGGAAAGTAAGGGGAAAAGTATACAGTCTTTGGAAAGCATCATAAGTCGATATGAAAGTGCCTTACATTTACTGTCTGAGTGCATTCTAGGGGTAAATGAACAAGGAATTGTTAATTTTTTAAGTGGTTCTTATGCACAATTTTTAGGGATTGATGATCCGAAGAAAGCGATTGGAAAGCATTGTACGGAGGTTGTTGAGAATACGAGGATGCATATTATCGTAAAGACGGGACAGATGGAAATTGGGCATATCCAGCGTATAAGTAATCGGAATATAATCGCAACGCGCATACCTATCATAAAGGAAGGTAAGATTATTGGAGCAATTGGTAAAATTATGTTTCATGATATACAGCAGTTTAAAGCTTTGGGAGACCAAATTAGTGAAATGGAATCAAAGCTATCTTACTATCAAACTGAATTACAGCGGCTGCAAGAAGGGCGACTTTCCTTTCAAAGCATTATAGGAGAGAGTGAAAAAATGAAAGAAGTCAAAATGATGGCTTTAAAGGTTTCTAAAAGTCGGTCTACCGTTTTGATAAGAGGAGAAAGTGGTACAGGAAAAGAGCTCTTTGCGCATGCGGTACATCGTGCAAGTCCACGTGCAAATGGTACATTTATTCGTTTGAATTGTGCTGCGATTCCAAGGGAGCTTTTGGAGGCTGAATTGTTTGGATACGAAGAAGGGGCTTTTACAGGAGCGAAAAAAGGCGGTAAGCCTGGGAAGATTGAATTAGCCGATAAGGGAACGTTGTTTTTAGATGAAATTGGTGATATGTCTTTGGATATGCAGGTGAAGTTACTTCGTGTATTGCAAGAGAAAGAGATTGAAAGAATTGGAGGTACGAAAATTCAAAAGGTTGATGTCCGTTTCATTGCGGCGACACATCGAAATCTCCGTGAAATGGTGCAAAGAGGGGAATTTAGGGAGGATTTATATTATAGGTTGAATGTGTTTGAGATTGATATTCCTCCGTTGCGAGAGAGAAAAGAAGATATGATACATATAACGGAATTTTTAATTAAGAAATTGAATGGTGAGCTAGGTAGTAATGTTCTTTCATTGGATAAGAGAGTAAGAGACATATTCATGGAACATGATTGGCCAGGGAATATTAGAGAGCTAGAGAATGTGTTAGAACGAGCGATGAATGTTATAGAAGAAATGATTATTCAAGTGCATCATCTTCCTGCCTATTTACGGAAAAAAGATTTGGAAGAAGAGTTAAATCATGAAACATTTACAATGGACCAAGATAAGCATGAGGTGAGTTATTTACTGCAGGCGGAAGTGGAAGCTGCTGAAAAACGTGCAATTACGAGAGCTTTGGAAAAAACAGCTGGAAATATAAAAGGGGCAGCCGAGCTTTTAGGAATTCATCGGGCCAGCTTATATAGAAAAATAGAAAAATATGAAATGTCATGAAGGAAAGCAAAGGGCAAACAGGCCCTTTTTTTGTTTGTAGCAATAAATATTGTCTCTCTTTTGCGACATTTTCTTATATATGCGACATGGTTGCTAATATTTGTAGCGTAAATGCGACATGTGAAATTAGACAAGTAAGGGAGAGTACGAAGGAATAAGTGAATAGGGAATGAGTCGATTTTTGGCATGCTTCTTGCTATATAAATAAAAAGGATTTTAGCAGGAAGGGGATGGAATTCAATGTTGAAAAATCAAAGTTTACCGCATTTTATTATGCAAAGTATCGAAAAAACACCTAGTAAAGTGTATTTACAATTTGAAGAACAAAGGATTACATATGAGGAGCTTTATCATCGAATTGCAAGAGCCATAGCAGGATTTTGTGAGCTCGGTATTCAAAAAGGAGACAAGGTTTGTATTATGCTTCATAACACTCCTGAATATCTGGATGTTTGGTTTGCTTTATCTTTCATGGGAGCAATTGCGGTACCTCTGAATGTGCATTTAAAAGGAGAAGGCTTGCAGTATATTGTAGCCCATTCTGATTGTAAGTTAATTATTGTTGATAAGGAGTTTGTTCCTCAAATTGCTTCTTGTTTGTCATGTATACAAAGGGACATTCAAATTGTTGCTTACGGAAGAAATGAAAGCGTGTTCATTAAAGGCGATGGTAAGGAGCGGTCAGTAATCGAATTGAAAGATGTACTACATACAAATAACCATCACCTTCCAAACGAATTTGTTTCTTCCACTTCTATTAACAGTATCCTATATACCTCTGGAACAACTGGATTACCTAAAGGAGTCATGTTAAGTCATTCTGCCTATGTAAATTCTGCGCAGTCATTTGCCAACTATATGGTTGGTGCAAGTTCAAAAGATGTCTTATTTACAGCGCTTCCGTTATTTCATATAAACGCCCAGGCTCATACAGTACTTGGGGCTATTTCTTCTAATGCGACGATCGCTCTTGGTAAACGGTTTAGTGCTTCTAGATTTTGGAGTGAAATTCGCAGTCATGGCGCAACCATTTTTAATTCTTTAGGATCTATGATTCCTATTCTTTACAAGCAGCCAGAAAAGGAAAACGATAATGACAATTTAGTAAGGGTGACGGCTTGCGCTGCTACGCCTAAGGAGTTTTGGAAGCCGTTTGAGGAGCGATTTGGCGTCCGGATTGTGGAAGGTTACGGATTAACGGAAACGACTGGTTTTTGTGTAACGAATCCAATTCATTCCAACAAGCCACCTTCTATAGGAAAACCATATTCTTACGTAGAGACGAAGATTGTCAATGAAGATGGAAATGAGGTACGGACTGGTGAAATTGGAGAGATTTTTATTCGTTCCTTACAGAGACAAGCATTCATGGAAGGTTATTATAAAATGCTTGATAAAACAGAGGAGGCAATGAAGGAAGGATGGTTCCATACAGGAGATCGAGGTTATCTAGATGAGGAAGGTTATCTATACTTTTGCGATCGAATCAAACAGTGTATCAGGAGGCGTGGTGAAAATATCTCCTCTTGGGAAATCGAAAAAGTTGTGAATAATCATCCAAAAATACTTGAATCAGCGGCCATCGGTGTCCCGTCAGAAGTGGGAGAAGAGGATGTCAAATTATATGTGATTGTAAAGAAAGATGAAACGATGTCCCATGAAGAGATTATAGATTGGTGTCAAGAACGTATGGCTTACTTTATGGTACCTAGATATGTTCAGTTCAGTGAAACTTTCCCAAAAACCGCGACGGAACGGATTCAAAAATTCAAGCTGCAGGAGGAAGGAATCGGCGGTGCTTGGGATCGTGAACGGGTCGGTTATGTAATTAAAAGAACGAGTTGATGTGCTGATTTTACCTCATATCATATTAGAAAGAAGGGAATGGATTGGAAAATAAGCGAGTTGTTACATGGTCCAAAGAAAATGGAATCGCAACGATTATCATTGATAATCCTCCTGTAAATGTACTAAGCGGTGCTGTGGTAGAGCAACTGACGGTAGCGGTCGATGAAATTGAACGGGACGATGAAGTAATTGTTGTACTTCTAACTGGCGCTGGTGGAAAGGCCTTTGTTGCAGGAGGGGACATTAAGTCGTTTCCGGAATGGATTGGGAAAGGAAGTGAATACGCGGAGGAAAAATCATTGTGGCTTCAGAACCCGTTAAATAAAATTGAAAGATTGCCGAAGCCTGTAATTGCTGCTATTAACGGACTAGCGCTTGGGGGCGGGTGTGAATTAGCTTTATCGTGTGATTTACGGATTATTGAAGAACACACCCAAATCGGGCTTCCGGAAGTAAAATTAGGCTTGTTTCCAGGTGCGGGAGGAACGCAACGTTTACCTCGATTAATCGGAACTGCAAGTGCAAAGGAAATGATGTTTACTGGTGAACCACTCACTGCTGAAGTAGCATGGAGAGTTGGTTTGGTGAATCATGTTGTTCCGCGTGGCGAATCGCTGAATAAGGCGAAGGAACTAGCATTGAAAATAGCTCGGTTTTCTCTTCCTGCATTATCTTTGATGAAGCAATCTATCGATAAAGGGATAACTTCTTCTCTTGAGGACGGATTAAAAATAGAAGCTGAAAATTTTGGACATGTGTTTCAAACGAGTGATGTAAAAGAGGGAGTGGAGGCTTTTATAGAAAAGAGGGCACCAATCTTTCATCATAAATAAAAAGCTATAACTATAATATGCAAAAAGTAATGCCTGCTCTGACAGGCATTACCACAATATATACAAACAGAAAAGGATACAAAGTTGAAAAATCCATATTATGGAGGGGGATTGGGGTTATGGATTTATTGATTGTATTGTTATCGCTTGGCTTACTCATTTTTGTAGCTTACCGAGGATTCTCAGTCATTTTATTCGCTCCGTTATGTGCGTTGCTCGCTGTATTTTTAACAGAACCAGCGAATGTTTTACCGTTCTTTTCTAATGTTTTTATGGCGAAAATGGTCGGATTTATAAAATTATATTTTCCTGTATTTTTGCTTGGAGCGATATTCGGTAAAGTGGTAGAAATCACTGGAATAGCAGAAAAAATCGCGAAAATTATTATCCATTTTATAGGCGTGAAAAGAGCAATTCTTTCCATCGTATTAATGGGAGCGATTCTTACATACAGTGGTGTCAGTTTATTTGTGGCAGTATTTGCGATTTATCCATTTGCGGCGCAATTATTTCGCGAGGCAAATATTCCGAAACGTCTCATTCCAGCGACAATCGCATTCAGCGCATTTACGTTTTCGATGGATTCACTTCCTGGATCGCCTCAAATCCAAAATGTTATTCCAACTACGTTCTTTAAAACAGATATTTATGCCGCTCCTACATTAGGAATTATCGGAGCACTGTTTATCTTCATATGTGGTATGTTGTATTTGGAAAGGTGTAGGAAGAAGGCTGCTGCTAAGGGAGAGGGGTACTTCGGAAAAGGCGGTGCTACTTCTGAGATGGCTGCCACAACTAGTGCACAATTGGTGCAAAATCCGATTGCTTCAAGCGATGTAATTCCAGTTAGTTACTGGATAGCTTTCCTTCCGCTTATGCTGGTTGGCGTAATGAATAAAGTCTTTACAGCATTCATCCCTGTTTGGTATACAAAGGGATTTGATTTTGCATCTATAGGTTTGAAGGAGTACGGAACAATTGATATGGGACAAGTCGTGGGGATTTGGTCTGTGGAAATGGCACTACTTATCGGTATATTGTCTGCTATTTTATTAAATTTCCAAGCAGTAAAAGAACATTTTCAATCTATTACAAGCGTGGGCGTAAGTGGTTCAATCTTAGCTGCCATGAATACCGCAGCTGAATATGGGTTTGGTGCCGTTATAGCAGCTTTACCTGGATTTGTCATGATTCAAAACTATTTAACGGGGACTTTCTCAAATCCTTTAATTAGTGGAGCGGTCATGACGAATATATTGTGCGGACTGACGGGATCAGGCTCGGGTGGAATGAGTATTACATTAGGTTTAATGGCAGAAAAATATATTGAAGCGGCAGTGAACTTTGATATTCCGTTAGATGTGCTGCATCGTGTAATTGCAATGGCGGCAGGAGGTATGGATACTTTACCTCATAACGGAGCAGTTATAACTTTACTTGCAGTTACAGGATTAACGCACCGGGAAGCTTATAAAGAGATTTTCGGTATTACGATAATAAAGACACTTGCCGTATTCTTCGTTGTTGGAGTGTATATGATGTTTTCTATTGTATAGTAGGAAATGTTATTAATAACGCAATCATTCTTTTAGATAATGAATAATGGTAACCAGAAACAGTCAACTTTCTATGAGACGATGGTTACTTGTATGTTTTCAATGAATTTCATAAAAAACTTAAATTGTAGATTGAGATTGAAATATCCCCAACTTTACTTGGTTAAGATGAGTAGGGCTTCCCTGTTAAAATAATAAAGTCGGTAAATTTACTTGTTGCAACGATGCATTTCTTCACATCCATTGCAACAGAACCTATTTTTTCCCTTTGATAACAGGTGTATCACAATGTAAAGTAAGGTAGTTTACTGATTTATTTATCCTTATAAAAATACTTGAAATATACCCTCGAGTAGCAATTTCATTCCCAACTATAAGAAAATAATTATAGTGGGCTCTAGATTGTCAACATTAATATTAGCTGTGAAAAGCTTTTGCAAACGTTTTTTATCCATAGAAGAATTTGAGGGGATATTTCTAGTAGTAGTTGAAGATGTAATGAAATTCCAGAAAAAATGAAAGTAACTAGTTACTTTCATTTTTCTTTTGTGATAATATGTTAGTAATTACTTACTTACATATTGAATGGAGGAATAAAGATGGGGAAATTAACAGCACGAGAAAAAGTTATGGAAGCTGCTACGTTATTATTTGGGGAAAAGGGGTATACAGCGACAACAATTCGTGAAGTGGCAGAAAAAGCGGGGGTAAGCGAGTTAACGATATTCCGTAATTTCAAAAATAAGGAAAATCTTTTTAGAGAGAGTATTATTTTACGGACGACACCAGTGGCTTTGTTAGAGGAAATAGAAGAGCAATTTACTGGTGATTTACATAAGGACCTTACGAAAGTAGCAGAAACATATATTCAAACCAATTTGCCAAAGTTAAATTACATTTGGGCTGCGTTAATAGAATCAAGACAAAATAGTGAAATGAAAGCATTACTACATGAATTGAATTCACATTTAGTGGATCATTTAGAAAGATATTTAAAGCAACTTGAAGAGAAGCGACACATTTCCGCTTGTAATTGCCGTCTTATAGCGAATATGTTTTATGGACAACTGTTTTTATACATTATGAATGTAAGTATATCGGAAGAAGAAATTCAGTTAGAAGAGTATATAGAGACGTGTGTAAATTTATTTATGAATGGGATATTAAATAAAGAATGCGAATAAGGGTGGCAGAAATGAGGAATACATTTGCATTAACAGCTTTAATTGCAGGTTTTTTTATGGCAATTTTAGATTCAAATATTGTGAATATCGCATTACCAGAAATGACAAAGACATTTCATACTTCAATTGATACTATTTCTTGGGTTGCTAATAGTTATAATGTTGCCTTTGTATCGTGTTTGTTAATTGCAGCACGTCTTGCGGACCAGTTTGGTCGCAAGAAGCTGTATATTATTGGTTTATTTGGGTTTTCTTCTAGCTCACTCTTGTGTGGAATTGCTACTTCTTTTCAGGCACTAGTTGTCTTTAGGGTAATACAAGGAATTTGCGCTGCAGTTATCGTACCAGTTGCTATGCCTTTAGGTCTTAATTTAGTACCGAAAGAGAAACAAGGTATGATAGGGGGCATCATGGGCGCTTTTGGGGGATTAGCAGCAGCAATTGGCCCTTCACTTGGAGGTGTTTTAACTGACAAATTGAATTGGAGCTGGGTGTTTTTTATTAATGTTCCAGTTGGTATATTATCTTTCATCTTCGTGATTCTTTGTATTAAGGAATCCTATGATCATGCTGCAAGCCCTAAAATAGATTGGGCAGGTATGTTTACTTCTGCATCTGCACTATGCTTACTTGTATATGCACTCATACAAATAAATACAAATCATTTAAGCATGATAAGCTTAATACTTCTTTTTATGCTCTCACTCATAGGTTTTATATTATTTTTTATCATTGAAAAGAAAAGTGAAAATCCAATGTTGCCATTAAAGTTATTCACAAATAAAGAGTTTTCAATCTCAAATTTTTCTTTATTTTTTGTTGGAATGGGATTAATGAACTTTTTGTTTATACTTGCTTTTTATTTCGTTCAAGTAGAAGGTATGTCTGAATTACAGTCAGGTTTAATAATTAGCACGCTAGCGATTGTTTCAATGTTTGTTACAGCAATAGTAACATCAATTGCTGCAAAGCGGGGGAGTTCATTAATAGGTAGTATAGGACTACTAGCATTTATCATAGCATCATATTTATTTAGTCAAATAGATTCCAACTTTACAACATGGGATTATATTTGGCGATTAATGATTGTTGGGATTGGAACTGGCTGCACATTAGCACCGTATACAACAACGGCAGTTTTAAGTGTGCCGATTGAAAATTCAGGCGTTGCTGCAAGTATATGTAATATTTCTAGAACAGTTGGAAGTATTGTCGGGGTAGCGGTACTGGTGATGTTTCTGAATCATCAATTGTTAGTTGAAAAAGAGAAGATAAATAGGGAAGTAGTGACTGTGATTAAAAAAAGTGATTTGTCAAATTTAGAAAGGGGGCAAGTATTGCAAGCGATAAATAAAAAACAGCAAATCATCTTAAAAACTGATGGAGAGCGAAAAATTTACAAGCAACTAAAGGAGGAATATAAGAAAGGAATTATTCGTAGTTATAATTTAGCATTTTTAATGGGGGCTATTATATTTTTTATCGCATTTATTTTTAATATGGGAAGAGTCTTAATAGAGAAGAAAAGAAGAGGATTATTCCAATAAAGAAAAAGGCTGTGCGTCATATAGAGCACGGCCTTATTATAGTTATATGCATTTACTCAAAATCTCCCCAGGCAATCCATCAATCTCACAAACTTTCTCAGATGTAAAACCTATATTTATTAAAATTTTGCGAGAAGGGATATTGTTTGGATCGATTATTGCTTTTAGTACGTTTACATCTGTCTGTTTCGCAATATTCATTAATTCCTTTGCAATCCTGCTACCATATCTTTTTCCCCAATGCTCTGGCAAAATCATATAACCAATTTCAGCTTCTTTAATATTATCCTCGTTTACAGTAACATGTCCAAGACCAATATATTCATTTGTAATAGAATCATATACTTTATAAGAGCCGAATAGTTGATGTTTTTCATTGCACTTTAGCAGCTTTGTAAAGTCATTTTTTGCTTCATCTAACGGAATAGCGCGTTCGGTAATTTGCGCCATTACTTCTTCATTTGAAACGAGCTGGAAATATAAATTGAAATCTGTTGGTTCAAATTTATTAAAATATAGTTTCTTCATAATAACTTCTCCAAACTAATTTTTAATGTTCTTCAGAAAAGTTTAATGACACGTAAATCATAATTTCAATTATAAAAGATTATTAAAGGTAATTATTAATTTTTGGTTAGTAACGTACATACAATGTGTAATTAAGTGCGTGCACTATGGAGTGAATGCAGAAAAGGGTGAATGAAGCATATGAATCCATTTGAGCAAATGATGTACGTTGGTGTCATTATGTCTATTGTACTATCCGTAATGATTTTAGGATCTTTATATTATAATCCCCGTCTTTCTTTAACTGAATATCCGAAAGATATTCAAAAGGTAGTTTTTCCAAAATCGATTTATGAAAAGAAGCAAACAATCTACTTTAATATTGCATATAATGCTATTCTTTTCGGTACGCCTGTCGTTTCTACATATATACTACATAAACATGAAAAATTATTATATGTTGATGCCTATTTACATACTTTTGGTATTTTAATGATTTTCAATTTAGTAGATTTGTTTATAATTGATTGGCTAATCTTTTGCTGGATTACCCCGAGATTTGTTGTTATTCCTAGTACAGAAGGGATGAAGGGTTATAAAGATTATAAGTTTCATTTAAGAGGGGCTATAGTCGGAACAAAATTTTTAGCAATTGTAAGTTTATTTTTGGCGGGAATTGCGACAACTATTTAGTATGAAAAGTTTATAAAAGATGAGGAGATTGATAATGTATAGAATTAGAATTGAGAATTTGATAATATTGAAGTAGGAAGTTTTAAAAACAGTATATTAAGCGGTAATAATATACTGTTGCAAATGTTTTGATACACTGTGAAATTTCCTGATTTTATGGAAATTTTTCATAGAATACAAAAAACGTAATGGAGGCTAATATGAAAAAAGTAATTGGCGCAGCAACAGCAACTGTTTTTGGATTGGGGGCTTTTACCACAACTGCTATCGCAGAAACGATCGTAACAGCAGATGTACTCAATGTACGTGAAAAACCGACTACGGAATCAAAAGTTGTCGAAAAAGTAAAGGAGGGACAAGAGTTAAAAGTAATAAATACCGAAGATGGATGGTCCAAAATTGATTTAAACGGTAAAGAAGTGTTTGTTAGTTCGGAGTTTACAAAAGATGTGTATCATGTAACAGCGAATTTGTTAAATGTTCGTTCTGATGCGAATACAGAATCAGAAATTCTTGGCAGACTGAAAAAAGATGATGTTATTGAATCAACGCATCAAGTAAAAGACGGATGGCTGCAATTTGAGTATAAAGGAAAAACAGCCTATGCAAATGTTTCTTTCCTATCAAGTACAGCCCCAGTTGAAAAAAAAGCTGAAGAGAAAACGAAGAAAGTAGCGAAAGTACAAAAAACGGTTAAAGCTAAAGAAGAAGTTAAAACACAAAAGATAGTAAAGCCTAAGGA
>NZ_JBYTDP010000001.1:47262-126357 GCF_058791555.1 Bacillus sp. EB106-07-01-XG149
AAGAAGTGAAAGTACAAGAAGTAGTAAAGCCTAAGGAAGAAGTGAAAGTACAAGAAGTAGTAAAGCCTAAGGAAGAAGTGAAAGTACAAGAAGTAGTAAAGCCTAAGGAAGAAGTGAAAGTACAAGAAGTAGTAAAGCCTAAGGAAGAAGTGAAAGTACAAGAAGTAGTAAAGCCTAAAGAAGAAGAGAAAGCCCAAGAAATAGCGAAGGCTAAGGAAGAAGAGAAAGCCCAAGAAATAGCGAAGGCTAAAGAAGAAGAGAAAGCCCAAGAAATAGCGAAGGCTAAGGAAGAAGCAAAAGCCCAAGAGATAGCAAGGGCTAAGGAAGAGGCAAAAGCAAGAGAAATAGCCAAGGCTAAGGAAGAAGCGAAAGCAAGAGAAGTAGCAAAAGCAAAAGAAGAGTCTAAAAATAACACGCAGGCTGCTAAGCGTGAATTAACGGTAGTAGCGACTGCATATACTGCGGATCCAAGTGAAAATGGTACATATGGTGGACGCGTTTTAACTGCGATGGGGCATGATTTAACGGCTAATCCGAATATGAGAATTATCGCAGTAGATCCGAAAGTAATCCCATTAGGATCTAAAGTATGGGTAGAAGGTTATGGCGAAGCAATTGCTGGTGATACTGGAAGTGCTATTAAAGGAAATCGTATTGATGTTTTAATGGGTTCAAAAAGTAAAGCTATGAATTGGGGAAGACAAACTGTTAAAGTTAAAATTCTTTAATCGATATAGTTATCTAGATAGAAGTCAGTTCTCTTTATTGAGACTGGCTTTTATTTTTGTGAAAGTAAAATACAAAGTGCATAAAGAAAATAAGACTAACATATTATGTTAGTCTTGTTTTTTGATCGCAACATTAGTAAGAATCGCATTAAATATATCTTTTTGCGTGAAGTTATCTGTAAAAATAGTTTCTCTAGTAACTTCAATTGTATCGTGCGGATTATACCATTTTTGTAGGGAATCCTCACCAAATTCATGCCGTTTGTCCCTTGTAGTATGTCGTCGAATCGTTTCTTTTAACGATAAATCAAAGTAATATGTATAGACGTTTCCTTCAAAAATATGTATTAATTCTTTCAACATTTCACCGTATCTACGACTGTTTAAAATGCCTTCTAAAATAACAAATTCACATTTTCCTTTTCCGTATTTTGTAATTTCAAATAGTAAATCATGTGATAAATTACCCATCGTATCATGTACCCTAAGCATATCTCTACGTACAACATCTTGTGATACTAAAAGTGTACCTTTTCCGAAATGTTCTTGTAGTTGCTTTGCGATTGTTGTTTTACCACTTGCGGAGTTTCCTCTAAGAATGATTAATGATGATTTAAGGATAGGATTAGACATAATGTATTCCCCCAGCACGAATGATTATATAGAAAATTTTAACAAATAAACCGTGAAAATTGTATAATTAATAGGATGGAAGTAAAAAGGTGGGAGCTAGATGGAACATAAATTAAATAAGGCGCAGCCGATTTTGAAACGGACATGGTTTCGCTATCTAGGGGCATTTATTATTGTTCAATTGTTGTTTATTATTTGTGAGGTTACTGGATGGGCACCAAATTTTAAACCAAGTGGGGAATTTTTAAGTAGAATTTTACATTCCAAATTTTTTACGGAATGGTTCACTCCATATGAAATCCCTCATTTTAATTTGTTTACTGCTCTTTTTGCGGTTACATTGTTACCATACGCACTAATAGGTGCAATGAAAGATTTTAAAAAAGGAAAAATATAAATAATTAAAAAGAGGTACTATATGCTATTTCAAAAAGATAATGTATCAGTTAGGTACGTAATAGAAGAGGATGCAACAACTATTTCAAAATGGTTAACAGACCCAGAAGTCTTGCGGTATTACGAAGGACGAGATAATCCGCAATCTGTAGAAATGGTACTGAATCATTTTATACATAATCCAAATAGTCATGAAAAAAGATGTTTAATAGAGTTTGATGCCGTTCCAATTGGTTACATACAAATGTACCCAATTGATTCTGAGTGGAAAACATTATATGGCTATGAAGAATCACAAAATGTATGGGGAATGGATCAATTTATCGGAGAGCCGACTTATTGGGGAAAAGGAATTGGAACGAAAATCGTTCAGGCAGCAATTACATATATTATGGAGAACACGGGAGCAGAAGCAATCGCAATGGATCCGAAAGTAAATAATGAACGTGCGATAAAATGTTATGAAAAATGCGGCTTTAAAAAAGCGAAGATATTAAAGGAACATGAGCTGCATGAGGGGAAATTAGAAGATTGTTGGATGATAGAATACAAACAAAGGGAGCTGCGCGAAATGAAAAAAGCTTTAATAGTAATTGATGTGCAAGCAGGTATGTATACAGCAGGAATACCAGTACATAATGGGGAAAAGTTTTTAGAAATATTGCAAGAGCTTATTGGGGAATGTCGTTCAAATGATATTCCAGTTATTTATGTACAACATAATGGGCCAAAAGATCATCCGTTAGAAAAAGGTACAGCTGGTTGGAAAGTGCATGAGGCAGTTGCCCCGCAAGAAGGGGACAGTATCATTGAAAAGACGACGCCAGATTCATTCCATAAGACGAACTTAAATGAAGTATTACAAGAAAAAGGAATTGAACACGTTATTATTTCAGGGATGCAAACAGAGTACTGTGTGGACACGACAACGCGAAGAGCGTTTAGTGAAGGGTATAAAGTAACGTTAGTGAGTGATGCACATAGTACGTTTAATACAGAAGTGTCACGTGCTGAAGACATTGTAAAGCATCATAATGTAGTGTTTGGAGCGTTTGCTAATGTTGTTCTGTTAAAAGATTTGAAAGTGACTGCCTCTAAATAAGAGGCAGTTTTTTTATTGTAAGAAATAGTTTCAAATATTGCTGGTAAGTCGATATTCTTTGTCGAAACGTCGATATATTTGAAAAATCGTTCATATAATTTCACGTACCATAATGAAAACAAAATAAAGGAGCACCACATAATTAAAAAGGGCGCTCCTGCATCAAAATGTCATTTCTTCTTATTCTTATCTTTATCCAATACATTCTGTTCTTCAGCAAATTCCGTACCATATGCAAAGCGGCGATTAATATGAATGTTATCATTGTTGTGCCTTGTGTGTGAGTTAGAAAAGCGATGAACGATTACTTCAGATAATGTAAAGACAGTAGCGGAAAGGAAACTACCCCATGCAATTTGCATGTAATTGTCTAATAAAATATTACCGAAAATCCATACGCTTAAATACGTTAGTAAGAAATCCGACATAATGGCACCGGTATTGCCTATTCGGTTTAATATGATTTTATCGACGAACATATAGGATACGATTGTAACAAAGAGACTAAATGAAATAATTTGGACGAACGTTGCAGGGAAAAATAAAGCGAGTCCGATACTAAATGCGATAATGCACGATATAAACTTAATAAGAACTACAGTAAAACCATTCAATATTTACACCTCCGATTTATACATAGTTTTACAATAAATTTAGGAGTTCATACATTGTAACAAATATATTTACATAAAACTTTTTCACGTTCGATTTTTGTCTAAATATTAAAAAAACAAAGAAAAAATGTTATAGTAAAATGAGAGTATATGACATTTTTAGGTAAGGGGGAATCCATGATGTGGATTACTTCAGAAGTAGAAATTCCAGAGGAGTTAATTGATCATCTTGAACAAGGAAAGTTAGTACTATTTGTTGGAGCGGGAGTTTCTATGAAAGGGAAATCAAACTTACCGAATTTTGATGATCTAGTTGATGAGATTGCGAAAACGTTATATGTAGAAACGCGTGAAATAACAGAACCTCATGATTATTATCTTGGTAAAATTGCGAAAACAAAAGATATACATCAAGTTGCAAGAGATTTAGTTCATATTGAAAAATCAAAGCCGAATCCTCTTCATTATGCGATTCCGAGATTGTTTCCTTTAGATACGGAAGTCCGCATTGTAACGACAAATTTTGATCGGCATTTTACAACTGCGATGAAAGAAATGAATAGAGAATTAAACGTATATTACGCACCTGCGTTACCTACAGGTAGAGCGTTTAAAGGACTCGCCTACATACATGGCAATATAGAACAAGAGAAAGAAGCATTAATATTAACAGATGGTGATTTTGGAAGGGCTTACTTGACGGAAGGATGGGCAAGAAGATTTTTAGTTGATTTATTCTCGAATTATACCGTTTTATTCGTTGGATATAGCCATAATGACCCAGTAATGAAATATTTAGCAACTGGTTTACCACCAAGTACAAGGCGTTATGCATTTGTTGCGCAAGGGGAAAATACGTACCATTGGGAGCATTTAGGAATACGGCCGATTGTATACCCGAATAAAGGTAATAATCATCAATCTCTTGTTAAAGCAGTGAAGCGATGGGCGGAATTAATGGGAGATAATTATATTACAAAACGAATGCGGATTCGTGACATAGTAACAGTTCCACCGTCAGTAGAGCAGGAACAATTATCATACATAAAACAATCCATAAAAAAAATTGAAACAGTCCGCTACTTTGTTGAATTTGCTCATGATTATGAATGGGTGGAATGGCTTGAAGCAGAAGGGACATTACAAAATTTATTTTTAGTTACATCAAACGATAATGAGGTAGATGAATTACTTGCAGAATGGTTGGTGGAACAATTTCTTTTTAGTCATCAAAAAGAATTATTTCAATTAATTTTTAAAAATCATTCTAAACTATCTCTGTTATTATGGAGAACAATTTGTAGCTACTTAAACGAAACGAAAATTAAAATGGACCCGTTGTTGTTTGCAAGATGGACACTTCTTTTACTAGAAACAGCTGAAAAAGATAGTAAATCAATTGAAAAAATTTCTTACTTACTCCAAAAATGTTCTTTTCCTGAGCATAAAGAGATTGCTTTATTATTACTAACGTTTATTTTGGATGGAAAGCTTAAGTTAAAGCGGGAGAGAAAATGGGGAAATGATACACAAGAATCAATAGAACTTGAGGAATCGAGTCGTTTACCAGTTTCTACATTTTCTTATGTGGAGCAAATTTGGAATGAGAAGATGAAACCTCATATTTCCTATTACGCCGTACCAATTATGATGATGGGAATAGAGAAGATGCGAATGTTATCACTACGACAAACGGCACTGAAAAAAAAGGATAAGGAAAATGTTGAAAAAGAGTTTCAGCAAAATGATCTTGCATTTTTAATTCAAATTGTAAAAGAGTGTTTAGCCTATTTGTGTGAAAATAATGAAAAAAAAGCAAATTATTATATTACAGAAATGATAGAAGCAAACAGCATGCTTCAGAACCGAATTGCAATTGATGCGATGAATAAAAATATATTCGTTAGTGCCGATGCCAAAATGAAATGGTTGTTACAGGAAGGACTTCTTTTAGATGTCACGTATAAACACGAAGTTTTTCAACTTATAAAAAATCATTTCGCACTCTCTTTAGAAAAAACAAAGGAAGAGGTTATTCAAATTGTATTGAAGGACCTTGCAGAGGAGAGAGCATTTGATGCTTGTTTAGTTTTAGATTTATTATTCACTTGTGATTCGAATAGTCCATCTACAGCAAAAGGTTATGAGTTAATGAAGCAAAAACATCCTCACTTTCATTCTGATCGATATAGTGTACAAAAGAAAGAGACGGCAGAACAAAGTATTACTTGTAATGTAACTGCTGATGGATTATTGCAGTTGAAAGACGATGAAATTATGAAGCAAGTTCGTCAATTTTCTCAAGATGGTGTTTTTGAACAACGCCATTTTTTAGAGATGTTATCGAAAGCATGTAAGTTGAATACAGAATGGAGTATTTCATTTGCCTATCAATTAGTTGGTATGCACGAAATAAGTAATGAAGTATGGTTTGTTTGTATTAGAGAGTGGCGAAATAACCGAGGATTGACAAATGAACAAATCCAAAAAGTTATTCCGCTATTGCAGAAATTTGTTAGAAATACTGCTTTTCATTGGTTAATTAGTAGCTTTCTATATGAAATTAGTAATCGATTAGAAGAGTTAGAGGAAAATAGTATACGCAATGTGAAACGGTTTGCTTTTTCGGTATTCCCTCAAGTAATGAAAAGCGATACAGATTTTAAGCTTGGAAAACAAGATTTTTACAATGAATCGATCCAGCATCCAGTTGGGAAAATGACAGCTGTATTATTAAAACTGTTATCATATGATCATTTATACGATCGTAACGTGTATGAATATTTATTTTTATTTGAAGAACAAGTAAGAGTTAGTACAGAACGGACAAATTTTATGTTAGCTCGTTTAGTAGCAGATATTACATTTCTTTATCATATTGAGAAGCAATGGTGCCGAAAATATTTGTTACCGTACTTAGATTTAAAGCAGGAAAATGAGATTACGAAATATGCATGGGCAGGCTTATGTTACACGCAAATCAATTTACCTTTATTTACAGAGATGAAGCGATTTATTAAGTATGCGGTAGAACATTTGGAAGTATTACATCCGCATACGAGGGAAGCTTTCTTGAAATGGCTTAGTTTTGTATTTATTAAATGTGTACTGTATTGGGAGCAAAAAACAGATTGGTTATACCCGTTACTTATACAAGAAAATGAAGAAAATAAAATTAAATTTATGCAGTTTTTATGCTATTACGTAAAAACGCTAAGTGCAAAAGAACAACAAAAATTTTGGGCATCTTGGCTCAGTGTATTTTTGCGGGAGCGACCGAAAATGGCTGAAATCACAGCTAGAGAATATGTAATGCTTTTGCGTATTATTTTATTTATGGATGAAATAGTAGAAAGAGGATTATCTATAATAAAAACATTTTCAGATGTGCTTGGAAAAGGGAATCAAACGGAGTTAAAACAGTTGTTTAATGAAATACTTGAAAAGACAGAGAGTATAAAAATGTATAAAGAATTGTATGCAAATGTATTTTTCACTTTACTACAAACGCTTCAGGAAGCTGATTTACTTGAAACTGAAATTATTCAAATAAAAGAAATATTAATCCAGTATGGAGTAGAAAAATATGTATTAAATGCAATAGATAATGAGATAATTCGCATCGGAATTGTTATGGAGAATTTACAAGAAGAAATGTAGGACGGAAGTGGAATTTTAAAAAAAATATAAAAAGTTGTTGACAGTGTTTTGAAAAGCGTTCTATAATACGAATCATACTTATTCAATTTCAAAAACATTTGAATAAACAAAGTGCAATGAAGAGATCACAGTAGTGGTTAGTCTTACTGTAACAGAGAGCTGGTGGTTGGTGTGAACCAGTACAGGGATAATCATGAATTACAGTCTTGGAGCATCTTTTTCGTAGTAAAGATAGTATTGTCTTTATGAAGAAAAAGCGGTCAATTGATCGTTAACAGTGAAGAGAGGTAGACGGAAAGTTAGTCTACAACTAGGGTGGTACCGCGATAAATATCGTCCCTACTGATTTATTCAGTAGGGACTTTTTGTATTTTAGTGGTCTAACTTGAAAATTAAATATATATGCGTTGAAAGGAAAAGCAGTAGTTGTTGTTTCCCTGTAACAGAGAGCTGGTGGTTGGTGTGAACCAGTACAAAAACAAGAGCGAATTACAGTCCTAGAGCATCTTTTTCGTAGTAAAGATAGTAATGTCTTTATGAAGGGAAAGACGGTCAGATGATCGTTAACAATGAAGAGAGGTAGACGAAAGAAGTCTACAACTAGGGTGGTACCGCGATAAATATCGTCCCTACTGATTGGATCAGTAGGGATTTTTTGTACAAAAAAGTGGGTTTTTAACTAGTAGATAGTGTCCTTATAGTAAGTATTCGTTTAAAATAAGAAGAGGTATCGATTCCACTAAAATTTTGTATAATTTATCAGTTCAGAAAATAGAGAATTTTTCATTCTCTTACTATACTTTTAAAACATTAGAGGAGGATTTCCAAATGGCAAATCATGAATTAGATCAATTACGTAAACAGGTAGATGAAATTAACTTACAACTATTACACCTTTTAAACAAACGTGGTGAAATCGTTCAAAAAATTGGAGAGCAAAAGCAAGTACAAGGTACGAAACGTTTTGATCCAGTACGTGAGCGTGAAGTACTTGATATGATCGCAGAGCATAACGAAGGACCATTCGAAACGTCAACTGTCCAACATATTTTCAAAACAATCTTCAAAGCTAGCTTAGAATTACAAGAAGATGATAACCGTAAAGCATTACTAGTATCACGTAAAAAGAAACAAGAAAATACAATCGTTAATGTAAAAGGTGAATTGATTGGAAACGGAACACAAACGTTCATCATGGGACCTTGTGCGGTAGAAAGCTTAGAGCAAGTTCGCCAAGTAGGGCAAGCGATGAAAGACCAAGGTCTAAAATTAATGCGCGGTGGTGCTTTCAAACCGAGAACATCTCCATACGATTTCCAAGGTTTAGGAGTAGAAGGATTACAAATTTTACGCCAAGTAGCAGATGAGTTCGACTTAGCGATCATTAGTGAAATCTTAAATCCGAACGATGTTGAAATGGCGCTAGACTACGTTGATGTCATTCAAGTTGGCGCACGTAACATGCAAAACTTCGATTTATTACGAGCTGTAGGTAAAGTTAACAAACCAGTATTACTAAAACGTGGATTAGCAGCAACAATTGATGAGTTTATTAACGCAGCTGAGTACATCATTGCACAAGGTAACGACCAAATTATTCTATGTGAGCGTGGTATCCGCACATACGAAAGAGCGACACGTAACACATTAGACATTTCAGCAGTACCGATTTTAAAGAAAGAAACACATTTACCAGTAATCGTTGACGTAACGCATTCAACTGGACGCAGAGATTTATTATTACCAACAGCGAAAGCAGCACTTGCAATTGGCGCAGATGCAGTAATGGCTGAAGTACACCCAGACCCAGCGGTTGCATTATCAGATTCTGCACAACAAATGGATATTCCAGAATTCCATAGATTCATGGATGAGTTAAAAGGTTTCAAAAATAAATTATCTTAATTCCATATCATATATGCGCTGAAGAGGAAACAGTAGTGCTTATCTCACTGTTAAAGAGAGCTGATGGTCGGTGTGAATCAGTACAAAGATAAGCATGAATTACAGCCTTGGAGCATCTTTTCCGCCAACTTTTGGAGGGAAAGACGGTCAAACGATCGTTACAGAAGAAGAGAGGTAGACGATAGTTGTCTACAACTAGGGTGGTACCGCGATAAACATCGTCCCTACTGAGCGCTCAGTAGGGACTTTTTTGTACAAAAAAATAGTAAAGGGGCAAGAGAAATGAGATACATTACAGCTGGAGAATCACATGGACCGCAGTTAACAGTTATTTTAGAAGGTGTACCAGCAGGTTTAACATTAACAGCGGAACATATTAATAAAGAATTATTAAGAAGACAAAAAGGGCACGGACGCGGAAGACGCATGCAAATAGAAACTGATACAGTTGAAATTGTAAGTGGTGTTCGTCATGGGATGACACTTGGCTCACCAATAACGTTAATCGTTAAAAATGATGATTTCAAACATTGGACGAAAGTAATGGGTGCAGAGCCAATTTCGGAAAAAGAAAGTAAAGATATGAAACGTACAATTACAAAACCACGTCCAGGACATGCGGATTTAAACGGCGCAATTAAATATGGACATCGTGATATAAGAAACGTACTAGAGCGCTCATCTGCAAGAGAAACAACAGTTCGTGTAGCTGCTGGTGCAGTTGCGAAACAAATTTTGAAAGAATTAGGCGTAGAAATTGCAGGGCATGTTCTTGAAATTGGTGGGGTACAAGCGAAACGAATTTCAAACTTACCAATAGAAGAAATTCAAACGATTACTGAAAATTCACCAGTTCGATGTTTAGATAAAGAAGTAGAACAAGAGATGATGGATGCGATAGATAACGCTAAAAGTAGTGGGGATTCAATCGGCGGTATTGTTGAAGTCATTGCAGAAGGTATGCCAATTGGCGTTGGTAGTTACGTTCATTACGATCGTAAATTAGATGCAAAACTTGCTGGTGCAATTATGAGTATTAATGCATTTAAAGGTGCTGAAATTGGCGTTGGTTTTGAAGCAGCAAGACAGCCAGGAAGTAAAGTGCACGATGAAATATTATGGGATGAAGAAAATGGATACACGAGAAAAACGAATAATGCCGGTGGTTTAGAAGGCGGTATGACAACAGGAATGCCAATTGTCGTAAGAGGTGTTATGAAGCCAATACCTACATTATATAAACCGTTAGCAAGTGTTGACATTGATACGAAAGAAGCATTCCAAGCGAGTATTGAAAGATCTGATAGTTGTGCAGTACCAGCAGCAGGTGTAGTAGCTGAATCTGTTGTAGCATGGGAACTTGCACATGCACTAGTCGAACAATTCGGAAAAGATCGTATGGATTTAATTCAGCAAAACATTACGCAACATAACAAATACGCAAAAGAATTTTAATAAAAAGGTGGTTTTAACATGCAAGTAAAAGATCAGCTATCATCATTACAACCATATAAACCAGGTAAATCACCTGAACAAATGAAAGAAGTGTACGGAGATCATTCATTTGTGAAATTAGCATCAAATGAAAATCCATTCGGCTGCTCACCACGTGTTTTAGATGAGTTGCAAAAATCGTGGTTGGAACATGCTTTATATCCTGACGGAGGTGCTACAACGCTCCGTCAAACAATTGCAGATAAGTTACATGTCCAAATGGAACAAATACTTTGCGGTAGTGGTTTAGACGAAGTCATTCAAATAATAAGCCGTGCAGTACTTAAAGCAGGAGATAACATCGTAACGGCTGGTGCAACATTCCCGCAGTACCGTCATCATGCAATTATTGAAGGTTGTGAAGTGAAAGAAATCCCTTTAAATAACGGTGTATACGATTTAGACGAAATTTCGTCAGCAATAAATAATAATACGAAAATCGTATGGATTTGTAATCCGAACAACCCGACAGGCACATATGTGAATGATCGAAATTTGACTCAATTTATTGAAGGTATTAGTGAAAATACGTTAATTGTCATTGATGAAGCGTACTATGAATACGTAACAGCAAAAGATTTCCCGGAGACATTACCGCTTTTAGAAAAACATAAAAATATTCTTGTACTTAGAACATTTTCTAAAGCGTACGGATTAGCTTCTTTCCGCGTTGGATATGCGATTGGACAAGAAGAGTTAATCGATAAATTAAATGTCGTACGTTTGCCATTTAACGTATCTTCATTAGCGCAAAAAGCAGCGACGATTGCTTTTGGTGATAATGAGTTTATTGAAGAAATAGTTCGTGTGAATACAGAGGGATTACAACAATACGAGAGCTTTTGTAAGGAAAATGAAATTCCATTTTATCCATCGCAAACCAATTTCATCTTCTTGCCAGTTGAGAATGCTGGAGAGATTTATGAAGCTTGTGCACACGCAGGGTTTATTATACGTCCGTTCCCGAATGGTGTCCGTATTACAGTCGGAACAAGGGAGCAAAATGAAGGAGTGATTTCAGTGTTAAAACAACACTTTGAAAATAAAAAAAGAAAGTCTCGAGATGAGGCAAATGCGTAAAAAGGTAGTATTAATTGGAACAGGTTTAATAGGAGGCTCTCTTGCATTAGCAATTAAGAAAGAGCACGATGTAACGATAACAGGTTATGATATATTTCAAGAACAAGTAGAGCGTGCAAAAGAATTACACGTAGTAGATGAAGTAGCAGTAGATTTACAGCATGCATGTGAAGAGGCACATTTAATTGTGTTTGCTTCTCCAGTTGAAGAAACGAAGAAGTTATTACACAAATTAGCGTCATTTCATTTACGGGAAGATGTTATTGTAACAGATGTTGGTAGTACAAAAGGGACGATCATGAATGAAGCGGAAGCTTTATTTTCAAAGGAAGTTTCTTTCATTGGTGGACATCCGATGGCAGGTTCTCATAAAACGGGAGTTGAAAGTGCAAAAGCACATTTATTTGAAAATGCATTTTATATTTTAACGCCGATGAATCATGTGCCAAATGAACATGTGGAAGAACTAAAGCGTTGGTTACAAGGAACAGGATCTCATTTTCTCGTTCTAAATACAGAGGAACATGATTATGTAACAGGGATCGTTAGTCATTTTCCGCATCTTATCGCAGCTGGATTAGTAAAGCAAGTGGAGAAACATGCAGGAGATAATCCGCTCATTCATCAACTAGCTGCGGGAGGGTTTAAAGACATTACACGTATCGCATCTAGTAGCCCAAAAATGTGGAGTGATATTGTTAAGCAAAATCGCGAGCATTTAATGGTATTATTAAAAGAGTGGATCTCTGAAATGGAAGATTTATATGATACAGTTTCTACTGGAGATGCAGGCGAGATTCAAACCTATTTTGCAGACGCGAAAGAATACCGTGACTCTTTACCAGTACGAAAGAGAGGGGCAATTCCTGCCTATCACGACTTATACGTCGATGTTTTAGATAAAGTAGGGGCATTGGCTCATATTACGAGTATTTTGGCACGCGAAGAAATTAGTATTACGAACTTGCAAATATTAGAAGCGCGTGAAGGGTTGCTTGGGGTATTACGTATTAGCTTCCAAAGAGAAGAAGATCGTATGAAAGCAAAGCTAGCGCTTGGAGAAGAAAAATACCAAACTTATGAAACAATTTAAATGAGAAGGTGAAAACATGAAGGAAAGAACAATAGAACCTGTTAATAACGGATTAAATGGTATTATTACAATTCCAGGAGATAAATCCATTTCACACCGCGCTGTCATGTTCGGCGCGATTGCAGAAGGAAAAACAACGATTAAAGGTTTCTTGCCCGGTGCAGACTGTTTAAGTACAATTTCTTGCTTTAAAGAAATGGGAGTAGAAATCGTGCAAAACGGTGATGAAGTCACTGTAGTTGGTAAAGGATTAGAAGGCTTACAAGAACCGAAAGCTGTATTAGATGTTGGCAATTCTGGTACAACAATACGTTTAATGTCAGGAATTTTGGCAAATACACCATTTTTCTCTTGCGTACAAGGTGATGCATCTATCGCAAAAAGACCGATGAAACGTGTTACAAATCCATTAAAACAAATGGGTGCAAACATTGATGGCCGCGAAGAAGGGACGTTTACACCGTTAACAATACGTGGTGGAGATTTAAAAGCAATTGAATACACTTCACCTGTAGCAAGTGCGCAAGTAAAGTCAGCTATTTTACTTGCAGGACTTCGAGCAGAAGGTGTAACAGCTGTTACAGAACCACATATTTCACGCGATCATACGGAAAGAATGCTTGAAGCCTTTGGAGTTAAAGTAATTCGTGAGGGAAAAACAGTGAAACTTGCAGGTGGACAAAAGTTAACAGCAACAGACGTTCAAGTGCCAGGTGACGTATCGTCAGCAGCATTCTTCTTAGTAGCGGGCGCAACCATTCCAAATAGTAAACTAGTATTACAAAATGTAGGGATGAATCCAACTCGTACAGGGATCATTGATGTTTTAGAGAAAATGGGTGCTACGTTCACTGTAGAGCCAATTAACGAAGGAGCATCAGAACCAGCTGCAAATATTACAATTGAAACATCTTCATTAAAAGGAATCGAAATTGGCGGAGATATTATCCCAAGATTAATCGATGAAATTCCTGTTATCGCCTTAGCGGCAACGCAAGCAGAAGGAATTACAGTAATTAAAGATGCGCACGAATTAAAAGTAAAAGAAACGAACCGTATCGATACAGTCGTTGCGGAGTTAACGAAACTAGGAGCTCGCATAGAAGCAACTGATGACGGCATGATTATTTACGGGAAATCAGCACTAAAAGGCAATACAGTAAATAGTTACGGTGATCACCGCATTGGAATGATGCTTGCAATTGCCGGCTGTCTAGCAGAAGGAAAAACAACAATTGAAGACGCAGAAGCAGTAGGCGTATCATATCCTACATTCTTCGAAGAACTTCAAAAGTTAGCAAAATAAAGTAATAAAAAGCAGATACGGGATGTATCTGCTTTTTATATTGGATTCTTGTCGTTAAGTCTATATAATTTCATTCACCGCGCTGGAATATTGAGAATTGTGGTACAATTCAAACAAGGAATGGAGGAGAAATATATGAACGTTATACGATTAAAAGAAGATAGATTTAGAGAAGCATTACGCTTATCGGAATACGCTTTTCAATATAAAGTTGATGAGGAACGATTGCAGCAACAACTTACAAAGATGAAAGAAAGTCATGAAATATACGGTATTATGGAAGGTAAAGATTTAGCAGCAAAACTGCATCTTATTCCGTTTCATATATACATAGGCAAAGAGAAATTTAAAATGGGAGGCGTTGCAGGGGTAGCGACGTATCCAGAGTATAGAAGAGGCGGGTATGTAAAAGAATTGCTTCAACACTCACTTCAAACGATGAGAAATGACGGATATACAGTATCAATGCTACATCCATTTGCTGTTTCATTTTACCGTAAATACGGCTGGGAACTTTGTGCGAATCTCTTTGTATGTCATATGTCAAAGAGTGATTTAGTTATGAAACAACAAGTAAATGGTACTGTGAAACGTTTCAATAAAGAAAATCACCCAGAAGAGGTCGAAAAGATTTATGAAACATTTGCAGAACGTTTTTCCGGTATGCTAGTTCGCGATGAAAAATGGTGGTTACAAGCTGTTTATGATGATTTAACATTAGCGATTTATTCCGATAAAAATAAAATGGCAGCTGGCTACATGCTATATAAAATAGAAAACTATAAAATGACAGTAGAAGAATTTGTTTCACTGCATAATGAAGCGCGAAATGGTCTGTGGAACTTTATTTGTCAGCATGATTCTATGATTAAAGAACTTGAAATGACAGTAAGTGAAAAAGAACCGTTATTATATACACTGCAAGAGCCACGCGTGAAAGCAGAAATAAAGCCATATTTTATGGGCAGAATTGTAGATGTGGAGCAGTTCTTAAAACAATATGAGTTGAATTGGAACAATGCACAGCAAGAAGTGATTTTACATATTACAGATTCATTTGCACCGTGGAATAACGTTACAGTGAGGCTTGCAAATCATGAAATAACAATTATAGAAGAAGAAATAAAGGATAAAGGAATTAGTCTAGATATAAATGCATTATCTACAATAATGTTTGGATACAAACGTCCGTTACAACTTAATGAACTAGAATTAATTAGCGGAAGTGAAGAGGAAATACGAGCGTTTGAGAATATAGTTCCAGTACGTAAAGCATTTATTTATGATTTCTTTTAAGTTATAAATAGGAAATTGAGCTGTCCCAAATAAAATTTTGGGACGGCTTCAAATTATACTGTCAGTTTTTGTCGGTAAATCGATATATCTTGAAAATCGCTGATATAATTTTTTCACAAACAAGGGATTAAAAACCGAACCGATACTGGTCACGCACTTGACTTTTAATCCATGTAATTTATAATTAAAAACGGAATGAATTTTCATTCCTGAAAATAGAGGTGGAAAAAATGGCTAAAAACAAACAAGAGGATATTTTTGATGCTGCGATGAAACTTTTCGCAGAGCGTGGTTACGATGGTACGACAATTCCAATGATCGCTGAAAAGGCAAAAGTCGGTGCGGGTACTATTTATCGCTATTTTGAAAATAAAGAGGCACTTGTTAACTCATTATTTTCAAAAAGTATGTTAGAGCTTTCTGAAATGATAAAAACGGATTTTCCTGTTGAAGCAAATATTCGTGAACAGTTTAGTCATACGTACAACCGTTTATTTGAATTTGCGAGAAACAATGTGGATGCTTTTTTATTTACAAATTCTCACTGTGATAGTTATTTTCTTGATGAACAAAGTAAGAAAATATTTGAAGATTTTATAGGCTTCTTTATGAATATTATTGAAGATGGAATCGCAAAAGGTTTTCTTCGTCCATTGCCTCCAGTTGCTTTAATTATTATTGTATATCAACCGCTAGAAAAACTAACGAAGGTAATTGCAACAGGGCAATTAGAATACTCAAAAGAATTAGTAAAAGAATTGGAAGAAAGTTCTTGGAACGCTATTAGAATCATTTGATTCTATAGCTAATAAGTATAGGAATGAATATTCATTCCTGAATAGATTTAAAACATGAGAGTAGGAGAGGATATTTGTGTAACAATAGGAATGAACATTCATTCCGGAAAAGGTAGTTTAATAAAGTTAAAAAAATAATGTAATAGAACGAGAGGAATGAACGTTCATTCCGAAAAAGTATTTTTAAAAGGATAGGAATGAATATTCATTCCCTTTTAATTTTCAAAATGGGAGATGATTAAAATGAGTAAGCTGAAAAATTGGAAAAGTTTATCTTTTCTATTATGGATAGTTATTACTATTGCAATGATCGTAACGATGCCTAATATGGATAAATTAGTGAAAGAAAAAGGGCACATTACGATTCCTAATACAGAACAAAGTAGTATTGCTGACAAGATGATAAAAGAGATGGATAAAGACGGGACTGAAAAGTATGAAATTATAGCTGTTTTTAATAGTGGAAGTAAAACAGCTTTAACAACTGAGCAAAAAGAGGAGATCGTAAAAACAATCCATGCTTTACAAAATGAAAAAGAGCAATTAGGAATTAAGGAAGTTGTTTCACATTTAGATAATAAAGATTTGGAAAAACAGTTGATATCTAAAGACAATACAACCATTTTAACGCAAATCTCTGTAGATAAAAAAAATGGTGAAATATCAAAAGTTACGAATGGACTTCATAAAAAAGTGCAAACGAAGGGTGTTAAAACGTACTTAACAGGAAGTGATTTAATAGCGGGTGATTTTCTTACTTCCTCCCAAGAGGGAGTGAAGAAGACGGAAGTTATTTCTATCATTTTCATTCTAGTTGTATTAATCATTGTATTTCGTTCACCAATTGTTCCAATTGTTTCCCTTCTTACTGTTGGTGTATCATATTTAGTTTCAATGGGGATTATTGCCCATTTAGTAGATCAATTTAATTTTCCGTTTTCTAACTTTACACAAGTGTTTGTAGTCGTTGTCCTGTTTGGGGTTGGAACAGACTATAACATTTTATTATATACAAGATTTAAAGAAGAATTAAGTAAACAAGAAAATGCATTTTTAGCTACGAAAGAAACTTTCAAATCAGCAGGGAAAACCGTTTTATATAGCGGAATAGCAGTACTAATTGGTTTTGCATCTCTTGCTTTAGCGAGTTTTAAATTATATCAATCTACTTCAGCGGTAGCAATTGGTGTCGCAGTATTATTACTCGTATTAACTACGTTAAATCCATTTTTTATGGTGCTTTTAGGAAAAGGAATGTTTTATCCAGTTAAAACATTTAAGGGGCATGAGGATAGTCGTTTATGGGGATTTCTTGCGAAAAACTCAGTAGTAAGACCATTCGCAGCTTTAATCATCGTATTTGTGATATCGATTCCTTTCGTAATGAAATACTCTAACACACTAAATTACAATGATTTATTTGAAGTAGATAATAAATATGAGTCGAAAATGGGGATTAACGTAATAGAAGAGCATTTTCCACCAGGTTTTTCTTCACCAAGTACGTTAGTCATTCAATCAGATAACAAGTTAAATGAGGCGAGTTCGTTGCAAACTTTAGACGAACTAACTGATAAGATTTTGAAAGTGAAAGGTGTTTCAGAAGTATATTCACCGACGCGTCCAACCGGTGAAAGGATAAAAGAACTATATATAAATAAACAAGCGGGAGAACTGAATACAGGTTTAGGAGATGCGAATGGTGGTATAAAGGAAATTAATGATGGATTAACTACTGCAAAAGATAAAATGGGTAGTAAAGATTCAAATAGTCTTGCAAACGTTCAAAAATTAATTGATGGAACAACGAAAGCGAAAAATGGTGTAACAGCATTAGGAACAGCTTTAAATCAACTTTCAAATGGTATAAATGACGGAGCACAAGGTGCGCAGCAAATTGAGAGTGGGTTAACTTCAGTAAATGAAAATATTAGTGTATTATCTAATGCAACTTCACAACTTCATGCTGGCTATGCGCAGTTAGAAAAAGGTTTAAGTTCTTACGATCAATACTTCGGAAGTATTTCTCAAGCGATTGATGGGGCGAAAAAAGGTTACGAACAAATTGAAATGTTAATGACCAATTTCATTCAAACGAAACCAGAATTAGCAAATGATCCGAACATACTGCAGACGATAGGAATTGCTAAAGAGGCTCAAAAACAATTAGGTGGGCTTTCAAATGAATTAAACCAATTAGCAACGCAACATAAAGCAGCAATGGGTTCATTTAAAGAAGCAAATCAATCGTTATCGAAAGTGGATAACGGCTTAAAAGAAATGAGCGATGGAGTTACTAAGTTACAAAAAGGAGCAGCTGATCTTAAAAATGGATTAAATGAAGGTGCTTCAGGCTCAAAACAAATTGCGAACAAGTCATCTGAGTTACAAACCGGATTAACAAAAATAAATGATGGGCAAGGCCAGTTATTAACCGGGCTGAAAGACTTGCAAGAACAGATGGGGCAATTACAATCAGGATTATCTAAAAGTACAGAAGGGCTTGAAAAGGTAAGTAACGGCCTAGGAGATGCTCAGAAATATTTAGGGGAACTAAATGAATCAAAAAGCTCTGCGAAATTTTATATACCAAAAGAAGTTTTAGAGGGGGAAGATTTCCAAAAAGCATTGAATACGTACATGTCACAAGATAGAAAGACTGCTAAAATGACAATCATTTTAGACGTAAATCCGTATTCCAAAGAAGCGATGCCAATTATTGAGGAAATTAATAAAACGATAGACGGTACGCTAAATGGTACAGAATTAAATTCGGCGAAAAAAGCAATCGGAGGTACAACAGCTAGAAACGTTGATTTAAAAGAAGTAACAGGTCAAGACTTCTTACGTACAGCTACAATTATGTTAATTGGCATTGCGATTGTATTACTCGCTATTACACGGTCATTTTTAAATACAATCTTTATTATTGGATCTTTAATATTAGCCTATTTTGCATCACTTGGCATAAGTGAACAAATTAGTACACACGTATTAAACGTAGAGTCATTAAGCTGGAATGTACCATTCTTTAGTTTTATTATGATTGTCGCTTTAGGTGTGGATTATAGCATTTTCGTAATGATGCGATACAATGAACTAGAAGGGGACCCAGCAACGAAAATTGTAAATGCATCTCGTCACATAGGAGGAGTTGTATTATCAGCGGCACTTATTTTAGGCGGAACATTTGCTGCATTAATCCCTTCAGGTGTATTGACACTTATACAAGTAGCATCCGTTGTTGGTGTTGCACTGTTACTATTAGCTATCATTGTGATGCCAATATTGTTACCTGCATTAATAGGGTTAACGAGTAAAATGAAGCATTATACGAAAAAATTAAGTAAAAGAAAATAAAAGAATCCCTTTTTAAAAGGGGATTCTTCTTATTTAATAAACTTGTCCATCACGTCTTTATATTTTGCAAATTCTTCATCTTTCATATCTCCATTCATTTGTAAAAGAAAATTGCCTTTTGCATGTGTATGCGAGAATAACATAGGAGTAGAATTTCCTAATTCATCGTAATATTTCTTAACTTTTTCTAGGTCTTCTTTCTTTTTATTCAAGGTAGAAAAGGGATGAATAGCAATCAACCGTTGCTATTCATCCATCTTCTACTATATAATAGCTATAGTCTACAATAATTGAGTCGTAATATGCGATTTTTTAAGACAATCGGTGAGAAAACGCTGAAATAAGCGGTATTAGTAGGAGGACACAAATGATTACAGTAAGTAACGTTAGTTTGCGTTTCGCGGATCGCAAATTATTTGAAGATGTTAACATAAAATTCACGCCAGGTAACTGCTACGGTTTAATCGGAGCAAACGGTGCGGGTAAATCAACATTTCTAAAGATTTTATCTGGAGAAATTGAACAATCAACAGGTGATATACATATTACGCCAGGTGAGCGTCTAGCAGTATTAAAACAGAATCACTTCGAATATGAAGAGTTCCCAGTATTAGAAACAGTAATTATGGGTCACACGCAACTTTACAAAGTAATGCAAGAGAAAAATGCCATTTACATGAAAGAAGACTTTAGTGATGAAGATGGTATGCGTGCTGCTGAACTTGAAGGTGAGTTCGCTGAGCTTAACGGTTGGGAAGCAGAATCAGAAGCTGCAATCCTTCTTAAAGGTTTAGGTATTGGTGAAGATGTTCATGATAAGAAATTGTCAGAATTAACTGGTGCAGAGAAAGTAAAAGTATTACTTGCTCAAGCATTATTTGGTAAACCTGACATTCTATTACTAGATGAGCCTACCAACCACTTGGACTTAAAAGCGATTCAATGGTTAGAAAACTTCTTAATGAACTTTGAAAATACAGTAATCGTTGTATCCCATGACCGTCACTTCTTAAATAAAGTTTGTACGCACATGGCTGATCTTGATTTCGGTAAAATTCAACTTTATGTTGGTAACTATGACTTCTGGTATGAGTCAAGTCAATTAGCTTTAAAATTAACACAAGATGCTAATAAGAAAAAAGAAGAGAAAGTAAAAGAGTTACAAAACTTTATTGCACGCTTTAGCTCAAACGCATCTAAAGCGAAACAAGCAACTTCTCGTAAAAAATTATTAGATAAAATTACATTAGATGATATTAGACCATCATCACGTCGTTACCCATTTGTTGGCTTTACACCTGAGCGTGAAATAGGAAATGACTTATTAACTGTTGAAGGTCTTTCTAAAACAATTGATGGTGAAAAAGTGTTAGATAATGTGTACTTTACTTTAAATAAAGGTGATAAAGTTGCATTTATCGGTCGTAACGATATTGCGATGACAACATTATTCAAAATCCTTATGGGTGAAATGGAGCCAGATAGCGGTTCATTCAAATGGGGCGTTACAACATCTCAATCTTACTTCCCAAGAGATAACTCTAAATACTTTGAGAACAGTGACTCCAACTTAGTTGATTGGTTACGCCAATTCTCTCCACAAGATGAGTCAGAAAGCTTCTTACGTGGTTTCTTAGGCCGTATGTTATTCTCAGGTGAAGAAGTTAAGAAGAACGTTTCTGTATTATCTGGAGGCGAAAAAGTTCGTTGTATGCTATCTAAAATGATGTTAAGTGGTGCGAATGTAATCACACTTGACGATCCAACGAACCACTTAGACCTTGAGTCTATCACTGCATTAAACAACGGTTTAATCGCATTTAAAGGTACAATGTTATTCACATCTCATGACCATCAGTTCGTACAAACAATTGCAAACCGCATTATCGAAGTAACGCCAAACGGTGTAATCGATAAAGAGGCTACTTACGATGAGTTCTTAGAAAATGAAGAACTTCAAAAACAAGTAGAAGCAATGTACAAAGGTCAATAATAAATGATGAAAAACCTCGCTCTCTTTATGAAAGCGAGGTTTTTTTATAATCTTTGATTTTATGAATTATGAATAATTATTCAAAAATAACTTTAGAGAAGGAAAGACATTTTGAAGTTACATATAGAGGAATGGCTGAAGTATGAATAAACTTGAAATACATTAAGATATTTAATATACACCGAAAAAAACAAATGCTATCTATTGTGAATTTCATTATATTACATTAATGTTCCAGAACTGGAGACATATTTATTTGCGAAGCAGTGAATAAAGGTTTATAGTATGTGGAGTCATAATTAGTGGATGAGACTTGGGAGAAAACAGAAAATGTTACAAATTTATTTTATTAAATAGAAACCAAGGTCAAAATGTCTAGAAAGAAATAGTTGAATAAATACTAGCTTCAAATTATAATTACTAATATTCTTCATTTAGTTAAACAAACAAAATCTATTTGAAGATAAAAAATTGAATAAAGACAGACTTATAAAAAAATAAGCCTTGGATGATCAAAAGAGGTGGAGAGATGAAACAATTACTATTAAAGAGTAAGCGAGTGTTAAGCAATCACTTTGGATTTTTCGTGTTTGCCATTATTTTATTCTGGTTAAAAACATACGCAGCATATGTGACAGAATTTAATTTAGGGATATCCAACACAATCCAAAAGTTTTTACTGTTTTTCAACCCGTTAAGCTCAGCAGTTTTATTTTTAGGGCTCGCATTATTCGCAAAGGGGAAACGTGCTTACATTTGGTTAATTGTTATTAATTTGTTAATGTCTATACTGTTATACGCAAACGTAGTATATTATCGCTTTTTCAGTGACTTTATTACGTTCCCGACATTAACACAAACGAATAACTTTGGAGATTTAGGTGGTAGTATTTTTGCATTGCTACACGTCTATGATCCACTATATTTTTTAGATACAATCATTTTAATTGCTTTAGTCGCAACAAAATTTGCAAGTCCAAAACCAATTCGTGTTGCGAAACATAAATTATCACTAGTATTTGTAGCAGGTATTTTATTATTCAGTATTAACTTAGGTCTTGCAGAATCTGATCGTCCTGAATTATTAACAAGAACATTTGACCGTAATTATATTGTGAAATATTTAGGGGCATACAACTATACGATTTATGATGGCATTCAAAGTGCGAAAGCATCAACAGAACGAGCGTTAGCTGATGGAGATAATATGACAGAGGTTAGAAATTATCTTGCATCAACATATGCAAGTCCAAATCCTGAGTACTTTGGTAAAGGAAAAGGAATGAACGTAATTTATATTCATTTAGAATCATTCCAAAACTTTTTAATTGATTATAAATTAAATGGGCAAGAAGTTACACCGTTCTTAAACTCATTTACAAAAGATGCGAATACGTTATACTTTGATAACTTCTTCCATCAAACAGGACAAGGTAAAACATCTGATGCGGAGTTCATGCTAGAAAACTCAATGTTTGGATTACCACAAGGATCTGTTTTTACAAATAAAGCTCATAACACGTTTCAATCAGCACCAGCTATTTTAGGTCAACAAGGATACACATCAGCAGTGTTCCACGGTAACTATAAAACGTTCTGGAACCGTGACGATATTTATAAATCATTTGGTTTTAATAAATTCTTTGATGCGTCATACTACGATATGAACGAAAAAGATGTAGTAAACTATGGATTAAAAGATAAACCGTTCTTTAACGAATCTATACCATTATTACAAACATTGAAACAACCGTTCTATACGAAGTTCATTACGCTATCAAACCATTTCCCTTATCCAATTGATAAAGAGGAAGCGACGATTGAACCAGCTAAAACAGGTGACTCTTCAGTAGATACGTATTTCCAAACAGCACGTTATTTAGATGAGTCTGTAAAAGGATTCTTGGATTACTTGAAACAATCTGGTTTATACGATAACTCAATTATCGTTATGTACGGTGATCATTACGGTATTTCTGATAATCATGGCGCAGCAATGTCTCAAATAATGGGTAAAGAAATGAACTCATTTGAAAATGCACAACTGCAACGTGTACCATTAATCATTCGTGTTCCAGGAATGAAGGGTGGCGTACAACATCAATACGGCGGAGAAATTGATGTTCTTCCGACACTATTACACTTACTAGGTACAGATACGAAAAATTATGTCCAGTTCGGATCAGATTTATTATCACCAGAGCATAAACAAGTCGTTCCATTCCGTAACGGTAACTTCGTAAGTCCAACAGTTACTGCACTGAATGGAAAATACTATGATACAGCTACTGGTGAATCTGTAGAATTAACAGACGAAATAAAACAAAATGAACAAATGGTTCAAAAATCACTGAAATACTCTGACCAAGTTGTTAACGGTGACTTATTACGATTCTATACACCGGAAGGATTTACACCGGTCGATCGTTCGAAGTACAACTATAACCATCGTGATAAAAATAAAACGAAGGTAAAGACGACTGAAGACGGAGAAACGAAATAAATATTAAAAAGCGCTACTCATTTGAGTAGCGCTTTTGTTTGTACATATAACGTTGGCATTATATAGAATTATCTTTCGTTTTTTGTTTCATCTTTCCAAAGAATACTACACCGGCAATGATAATAATGATAAATACCCATTTTATGAAAGGATTACTTTCGAAAAATCCAGCGAACCATTTTTCATCTACAATCATTTTCGCGGCAGTATAAGCTAAAACAGCTGCTCCAATTGTAATGATGACAGGGAATCGGTCCACCCATTTTAAAATTAATGTACTACCCCATACTACTACTGGAATGGACACTAATAGCCCGATGATGACTAAAGAAAAATTGCCATGCGCAGCTCCGGCAACAGCGAGAACATTATCAATTCCCATTAACGCATCAGCTATAATAATGGTTTTTATAGCAGACCAAAATCCTTCTTCTGCTTTAATATCATGATCTTTACCTTCAGCAATTAATTTGTAAGCGATCCATATAAGGAGTACACCACCAATTAGAAGTAGCCCTGGTATTTTTAACAACCAAACGACAACTAAAGTAGCGAGGGCTCTAATCGCGATTGCCCCGATAGTTCCCCATATAATAACTTTCTTTTGTTGATCTTTCGGTAATCGCCTTGCTGCTAATCCAATTACTATGGCATTATCACCGGCTAACACTAAATCAATTACAATGATGGCAAGTAATGCTGATAAATATTCGGCTGAAAGAAAATCCATATACACATCACTCCTTAAGAGTAATATGTGCTAAAGTGTTGATAATATAAAAAATAGGATTGAATTTGTATATTCAATCCTATTTTTTGACTGTCTTTTGATATGTATATGTGTTTTAATTCCGTATAAGTCGCTTTTGTAGTTTTTTTTGCTTATCTTTTTTCTTTTTTAATTTTCGATTCATCTTATTAATACGGCTTTCTTTTCTGTTATCCCATTTATCACTTCTGATTGTATTAATAGACTTATCTTCCTTAGCACGAAAACGTCGTACTTTTTTCACGAAGGAAAGGGGAATTCTACCAATGACACCTTGTTTTTCTAATGAATCCTCTTTGCCTAGACACCAATCAGGATGTGATAATAAATAGTCGAAATCGAATATTATCCCGTATTCTTTATCCATATAGGTATACCATTCATCTAATGTACACTTATTTTTTGTATGTAAATATATTGATTCATCAGTCATAGCGCAGCACCAATAGTCAAAATAGCTCCATAGCACCCATTCATTCGGCACATCAAGTGTTAAAATTACCATTTTTGAATTTTCTCTACCCCAAGCTATCTGATTTCGGTTTGGATAATTATTTTCTTCCCATACCCAAATAGGATAGTTACCTTCGTAGTAGGGTAATCTTTTTTTAGCTACACGTACCATTCAATCGTATGAATATATAAAATCAGGATCGATGTATTCTTTACTTCCTTCTAAATAACCAAGATTCTTAAATTGTTTCCACGCTGCTTCATTTTGAACTGTATATACGATCATGTGACACCTACTTATGTAATGTAGGTTACAGTATAGCATGTGATGATACTAAATTAAATTAATGTGATTTATATTTTCTATTGATATAAAGGAAGAGGGGGGAATCGAATATACGAGAAGAAATTTCAAAAACGATAAAAAAAGACTCAATAACCTACTAGAGGAAATCAAGTCTTTTTTATTACATACGGTTATCGTGCCAGAAGTTTAATGGGAAGTGTTCGTTCTCACTATAACTTTCTAATTCATATCCTTTTTCTTTCAACCCTTTAATAATTCCAGGTACTGCTTTAACGGATTGTGGATGAATATCGTGCATTAGAATAACTTCTGTTGGCTTGTTAGCTCCATTTACAACGTTTTGCACAATTTTAGCTGATGCAGCATCAACAGGCATTTTACTGTATGTCCAGTCTAAAGAATCAATTGTCCAATCCCAAACTTTTAATCCGTTTTCGACAACTTTGTTGCGAAGAGCTTCGTTTAATCCTGGCATTGAGCCGTAAGATGGACGAGTTAATACTGGTGATTTACCTAGAACACCAGCGATTAAGCCTTGATCTTCCTTCATTTCATCTACATAACGACCTTCTGTGTAAAGTTTCTTGTAGTTATGAGTCATACTGTGCATCCCAACGTAGTGGCCTTCAGCATCTTCACGTTTTACAAGATCAGGGAAAGCTTTTACGTTTGAACCAATTAGGAAAAATGTTGCTTTTGCATTTTCTTTCTTTAACATATCTAAAAGCTCAGCTGTGTATTTTCCAGGACCGTCATCAAATGTTAAGTAAGCTACTTTTCTAACTTGCCCATTATATTGTTTTGGAGCTTCTTTCGGTGCAAGAGATGATTGAATTTCACTTACAAGTTGAACAGATTTTGCTTCATCCTCTGTACTTGCTAGAGCAGTATGTGCTGATCCTAAAGCCGCTTCGTATGTAAATAATACCCCCGCGCAAATCAACATAGCCCTTTTTACTAAAGTTGTCATTCGAATTCCATTGTGCATAATTTTCCTTCTCTCTATAAAAGTTCTACTCTACTATATTAGCAATTATAGGGCGGTAATTGCAAAAAAACTTTTTTACAAGAGTAAAAAAGTTTGGTCAAAAGTATGCAAGATTTTAAAGGGGTATCATTTCGAAAGAAACGTCACAAATAATTGGATAATTTTAATTATGAGTTGGAAACAATACAAGGGATATTAATTTTAGGAGGTGCTTTAATTGAATTATAAAAAAATGCTTTCAATATTTATGACAAGCATATTTACAGTAGGATTATTAATTGGCTGTAATCCAGCTCCAAAAGACGAAAAGGAGCCAGATCCAACGGAGGAACCTTCTGAACAAAGACAGGAGGAAAAAAATGAAAAACAAGATCCTGCTAAAGAAAAAAATAATGAGTTAAACAAAAAGGATGAACAAGAACCAGATCCAACAGAAGAGCCATCTGAGGAACAAAAGAAGAAAAAAGAAAATGAGTAGTTGTAGTTTAATGAAATATGTAACGTGATTTTGTAACGAAGAATATTTTCTAAAATATACAACCACTTTTCTTACTTTATAAAAAAGTGGTTGTATAAAATTGCATATGCATTTAAATATTTCATGGATATAAATTTTGTCTCAAGGCTACTTTTTAATTCATGTAGTTTGTGATGTTTATTTCCCCTAAAATGAAGCTTGAAATCAATATTCATTTATCTTTACAAACTCTTCAATCATCAAATTAAATTCACCCGATAGTTTTATCAACAAACTTTATGTTGCTACTGCTTTCTGTATTACATACTTCGTACAGTATAATTACAATTTTTATTATACTCTCTCCTTAATTTAAATCTACTATCCCCCTGATGTGTATTAGTAAGTATTATAGTGATAAAGTTGTAACAAAATCTTTCAATTGCTTCATTTATTTTATGAAGATTTGCTCTTTCTTTTAACGATTAAAGGTTTAAGTATATTAGAAAGTTTTAATATAATTAAAACTCTATTTTCTTGGAAGCAGCAAATAAAAATTAAAGAAATTAGACTAAAGTGTTAAAAGGAAGGGGGCTAATCATACTTTCGTATTACTTCATTTTCATTCCAATTATTGATTCGAATATTTTTGTTTTCTATTAAAATATTGGTATAAGAACAATTAAATTTAAAAAGGGAGTGGGAATATGGTTAATTATATTTGCACTACATGTGGAGTACAGTATCCCGAAAATGAAGAAGCACCTTCTCGTTGTAATATTTGCAATGAGGAAAGGCAATATGTGAATCTAATTGGGCAGTCATGGACAACATTAGAAACTATGCAAAATAGCAATTTATACAAAAATGAAATAATAAAAGAAGAAAGTGGTTTGTATAGCATTACTACAAAACCTAAATTTGCAATTGGACAAACAGCATTTTTAATACAAAGTAAAACTCTACATGTTATGTGGGATTGCATTAGCTATTTAGATGATAAAACGATTAAGAGTATATATGATTTAGGTGGTATTCAAGCAATAGCACTTTCTCATCCACATTATTACTCTACACAAGTAAAATGGGCGGAAACATTCAATGTACCTATCTATATTCATGAAGATGATAAAGAGTGGGTGGTTCGCCCGAGTAAACAAATTAAATTTTGGTCTGGGGAACATCTGATATTATCGGAAGAACTTACATTGCATCGCTTAGGAGGCCATTTTAAGGGCGGGACTGTTATGCATTGGAAAGAAGGTAACGAAGGGAAAGGAATTTTGTTATCAGGTGATATTATACAAGTAGTTTCCGATCAAAAATGGGTGAGTTTTATGTATAGTTATCCAAATCTCATCCCATTACCAGCGAATAAAGTTAGAGATATGGCAGAGAAAGTAAAAGATATCCAGTTTAGTCGACTATATAATGCATTTCATGGTGTGGTGGAAGATGCGAATAAGGCTGTACAAAGATCTGCTGATCGGTATATAAAGGCCCTGCAAGGAGAACTTTTTCATACGTAATAAAATATAAGGAAGAACTATTTATTTCATCTCAATATTTATATAACTACTTTTATATGAATTTAATACTAAAGTCCTACTATTTATAAACTAATAGGTCTTTCAACTTAGGTAGTTCTCACACTAATGAGGGATATGAAAGGGAATATATGTAACTTATAATAATTACTATAAAGCTTTGGAAAATGAAAAGGAGGAGATTTGCATGAAGAATTGGGTTCAATTTAGAATTGCAAGACCAACAGATAAATTTGAAGAAGTTATAGGTTTTTATGAGAAGGGGTTAGGGTTAAAGCGTATAGGAGAATTTCATAATCATGAAGGATATGATGGGGTTATGTTTGGAGTACCGGATGCCGAGTATCATTTAGAGTTTACAACGCACGTTAATGGAAGTCCATGTCCGGCACCGACAAAAGATAATTTACTAGTATTTTATATGCCTAATAAAGATGAAATTGAAAAAATAGTGAATCGATTAAGTAATATGGGCTATCATGAGGTGAAACCAGAAAATCCGTATTGGATAGAGAAAGGGACAACAATAGAGGATCCAGATGGTTGGAGAATTGTGCTTATGAACGCATTTGAATAAAGAAGCTCTTTTCGTATGTAATGTAGTGTAACAAAATGATTTAGTCATAAATCCCTACAGCATTTGTAGGGATTTTTATATAAAAAGATTTAGCCAAGAGAGTTATGAAAATGTAGAAAGTATTTTAGCTAAAAATAAATATGATTTATGTAGGAGGAATAGAAGTATGACATTAAAGCATTTTAATGAGTTCGCTAAAAATGTTGGGAATACACCTCTCATTAAATTAGAATGCGAAGAAACGAAGGATCTTTCTGTTTATGCTAAATGTGAATGGCACAACCCTACAGGATCGATTAAGGATAGAGCCGCACTTGGAATGATTAATAAATATTTACAAGAAGCGGACAAAAAACAACCTATTTTAGAGTATAGCGGTGGAAGCTTAGCGAGATCAATTGGCTATATTTGTTATTGTTTAGGAGTTCAATGCACGTTAGTTTTAAGTTCTGGAACTGGTAAATCACTACTAAATGAACTTAAACATTATGGAGCTAACGTGATTTTAGTTGATAAATGTATGGGTTTTTACGCAGTAATTGAAAAGACAATTGAGATTAGCAAACAAAAACCAGAGTTATACTTTTTATTCCAACATTATAATAATGCAAATCTATTAAGTCATATAGAAGGAACAGGACGAGAAATTATTACACAAATGAATGGAAAACCAATACACGCATGGGTAGCATCTGCTGGTACTGGTGGAACTATAATGGGGGTCTATAAAGCAGTAAAGAATTATACAAAAAAAGCTGAGCTACATTTAGTAATGCCTGCTGAATTGCCTTATGGTTCCGAACAACCACCAAATGATTTAAAGAAATATGCTGGATCAGGTGGGTTCGGCCTAGGAAGGAAACAACATTTCATAGAACAGGAAGACAATTTGATAGAAAAACAATGGACATATTCATATAAAGAAACCTTGTATGAAATGGCACGTTTTTATAATGAAACTGGTATGAAAATAGGAACGTCTGCGGCAGCGAATTTATTAGCTGCTAAACAAATTGGAAAAGAAAAAGGCGCGAATTTTAATGTAGTTACAGTTTTTCCGGACGCCGGGTCTATAGAAGAGTGGTCAGATGTAAAGAGCTTACAACAATTATAGAGAAAATCAAACAAAAGTTCTATCATATTCTATTTCTTACAATATGAGAAATTGAAGAAATGAAAACCTGTATATGTAAAATGTACAGGTTTTTAGTGGTTGTTTTAGTTATCTGTAGAAACTTTAAAATTTCACATACCGTATTTTTAAAAATAAATATAGGAAAACCAAAAAGTAATGTAGAATATATCGTACATACATATATGAAGTCAACATAAAAGATAAAGAGGTGGGCATATGTTACTTGAAGAAGTAATGCAGCAACTAGAGGAATATGGAACAGAACAAAATCGTAAAACGTATAAAAACCACGGAGCGAAAGAGCCACTATTCGGAGTTAGTTTTGCCAATTTAAAATTGTTAAAAAAGAAGATAAAAAAAGATCATGATTTAGCAATTTCATTATGGAAAACAAAAAATATGGATGCAATGACTTTAGCAACAATGATTTTAGATCCAAAGAAAGTTACGACAGAACAGCTAAATAAATGGGTACAGGAAGTTGATTATTATTGTTTAATGGACGTTTTGATGACGGCTATTTGTACTTCGCCAATCGCGATAGAAAGAATGGAAGAATGGACAAAGTCTGATGATGAATGGATTGGAAGAGCTGGCTGGTCTTTATTAGCAAATATAGCGATTAAAAATAAAACGTTACATGATGATTTCTTCTCTCCGTATTTAGAAGAGGTTAAAACAAATATACATAATGAAAAAAATAGAAAAAAAGAAGCGATGAATAGTGCTTTAATCGCGATAGGAATTCGTAATGAAGACTTAGAGGGAAAGGCGATTGTAATTGCACGTGAAATTGGAAAAGTACAAGTTGATCACGGGGCAACATCATGCAAAACACCAGACGCAGAGCCGTATATAAAAAAAGCGAGAGAAAGAGCTGAAAAAAAGAAAGTGAAATAAGAAAAGGGGAACGGTTATGAAACCAATGGAAGCGGCACAAAGCATAATTACATCACAATTTCCGAATTGTGATGTAGCTTTACTGGGAGGAAGCGTTGTACGAGGAGAAGCGACAAAAACATCTGATCTGGACATTGTTATAGTTGATCAAAATTTAACGTCTTGTTATAGAGAATCTTTCTATAGTAATGGATGGCCTGTTGAAGTGTTTGTACATAATTTTGAAACGTGTAAAACCTTTTTTAAAATGGATTGTGACCGAGGGAGACCTTCGTTACCACAATTAGTTTCAGAGGGTATTGTATTGAAAGGGGAAAATGAAATTGTTGAGAAATTAAAAAGAGAAGCAAATGATTTACTAAATAAAGGGCCAGCTAAATGGACGGAAGAAATGATGAAGCAGAAACGGTATTTTATTACGGATACTTTGGACGATTTTATTGGTGCATCAAAAAGAGAAGAAGAATTGTTTATCGCAAATTTATTAGCTGATTTATTACATGAATATGTATTAAGAGTAAATGGTAAATGGCTTGGAAATTCAAAATGGTTTATAAGGGTACTTAGAAGGTATGATGAACAGTACGCAGATCAATTTGTAGCAGCGTTCGATCATTTTTATACAACGGGAGAGAAAAGAAAATTAATTATTTTTGTAGAAAAAACGCTAGAACAGTACGGAGGAAGAATGTTTGAAGGGTTTTCTATAGGAAAATAAAAAGGAGATAACGCAATGAATGTACCATATGTTCAATTAAGAGAACTTACACTAGATGATGTAGAAGAGCGATATCAATGGTCATTAGATAAAGAAGTGACAAATCATTTAGTTGTACCGGATCAATATCCACCCTTCACTCGTGAAGATACGAAAAAGTGGATTGAAGCATGTATAAATCGAAAAAATGGTTATGAACAAAGAGCTATCACTACAGAAAACGGCATACATATTGGGTGGGTAGATCTTAAAAACTTTGATAAAACAAATAAAAATGCAGAACTGGGAATCGCGATTGGTAATAAAGAGTATTGGGGTAAAGGATATGGATTAGCAGCTTTATATAGTATGTTACATCTAGCATTCATTGAATTTGAATTAGAAAAAGTTTGGCTACGTGTAGATGAAGATAATTTTCAAGCTAGAAAGAGTTATGAAAAGGCTGGTTTTATTTGTGAAGGATTAATGAGAAATGATCGATTACGTCAAGGGAAGTTCATTCATCGTTATCGTTATAGTATGTTAAGAGAAGAATACGAATCTTTAAATGGTAGTTTATAAAAATATTATGTTAACTAAAAGGAGCTGGAGAAATATGATTCGATTACTTACGAAAGAAGATGCGAAAAAATATTGGGATTTACGTTTACAAGCATTACAAGTAAACCCAGAGGCATTTGTAACAACTTATGAAGAGGCGATTCGCCAGGAAAATCCTATTAAGCGAGTGGAAGGTAATTTAACAGCTACTACTAGTTGTACATTCGGTGCTTTTAATGGGGATCATCAATTAGTTGGAGTTGTCACTTTACTAACTGAAGAAAAAGAGGCGTATAAACATAAAGGGCATATCGTTGCGATGTATGTAGATGCAAGCAATCGAAGAAGTGGTCTTGCACGTGAGTTAATACGTAAGGCAATTGAAAGAGCAAGAGAGATGAGCTTAGAACAATTGAACTTAGGTGTTGTATCTACAAACGAACCAGCAAAAAAATTGTATGAATCAATGGGCTTTAAAACGTATGGGATTGAAAAGAGAGCTATAAAGATGAATGGTGTGTATAGTGATGATGAACATATGGTCTTGTTCTTTTAATAGAGGGAGTTTAGTATGAAAGATCTCCATTTAGAAAAAAATATGAACCCGCAAGTAGCGATTTTGTATGCGACGGTTACTGATACATTTAAACGATTGCAAAAGTTAGTAGAAGGTACTGATGTGAAAGAACTGTCCTTCAAAAGGTCAGAAAATAATGAAAACAGTATTGGGCAACTACTTCAGCATTTAGCAATAGTCGATTTACACTGGGTGTACCGTTTAAAAGGAGAGGAAGTTCCACCGACACTTGAAAATAAATATGGACCAATGTTGAATGAAATGGGAGGATTGCCTAGTTTAAGAAAGTATAAATTACAAGAATTAATGCAAGATTATGAAGCGGTGCAACATATGTTTTATGAGGAGTGTATGAAACTAACAGAAAATGATTTAACAAGGGAAATTTTTTATGAGAAGGGAGAAACTGCGACTATAAGGTGGGGAATATGGCATATAGCCGATCATAATCGGTACCATCAAGCTCATATTAGTCAGTTAAGAAAACTATATAGAGCTAGAATAGATGCGAGATAAAGATTTCGAATTTTAATTATATTTAATTTGTTGTATAGTATAAGAAGAAACTAAACAAGGGGTTTTATAATGAAAGCTATTGCAGTAGGGATATTGGCATCATTCTTCTTTGCCTTTACCTTTGTTTTAAACCGGGCGATGGACTTAGAAGGTGGAAGCTGGATTTGGAGTGCTTCATTACGGTACTACTTTATGGTTCCAATGCTTTTACTTATTGTCATGTATAGAGGGAACTTAAAGCAACTCTTTCAATATATGAAAAATAATCCGAAAGAATGGTTAGTGTGGAGTATCGTTGGATTTGGTCTCTTCTATGCACCACTTAGTTTTGCCGGAGCTTTTGGACCCGGTTGGCTTGTTGCATCAACATGGCAAATTACGATTGTCGCAGGAATTTTGTTAACACCATTTTTTGCAGTAGATCCATTACATAAAAAACTTCCAATGAAGGAATTAGTTATGTCTGGGGTTATTTTATGCGGTGTTGTACTCATGCAAGTAGAACATGCTTCTTCATTAGGAATTCGAGAAACCGTTTTATGTGTAGTTCCTGTACTTATTGCAGCGTTTGCGTATCCTCTTGGAAATCGAAAAATGATGCAAGTTTGTAAAGGCGAATTAGATGTATTCCAGCGAGTTCTCGGTATGACATTAGCAAGTTTACCATTTTGGTTTTTACTATCTGGTTATGAAGTATCAACAGGCGGATTACCGTCAAGTAGCCAAGTTTTCCAATGTTTTATTGTAGCAGTTAGTTCTGGTTTAATCGCGACAGTACTATTCTTCTTTGCGACAGATCTTGTAAAAGATGATCCACAAAAACTAGCAACAGTGGAAGCAACACAGTCCGGTGAAGTTTTATTTGCGCTAGTAGGAGAGCTCATCTTGCTATCTGCGCCAATTCCGTCATCTTTATCTTGGATCGGAATGAGTTTTGTTATTGTCGGAATGATACTACATAGTTATGTAGCGGTCGTTGTGAAAAAAGAAGAAAAAATAACGGCATAGTGAGATTAGCTCTTTATATAAAGAGCTAATTTTTTTTCATAGAAAGGGATGAAGAGATGAATTTGCAACGCGTGGAACAAATTGAGAAAAATCCAATTTTAAATGTGTTACAGTATGCAGTCGGGCCAAGTGAAACTAGCTTAAAGAAAGCAGTTTTATATTATGAAAGTAATAAAGGGACTTTGTACAGATATGAAGAAGAGGCTTGTATAGGTATTGAAATAATCGGAGCAAATAAAGCGAGAATATGTCATATAGCAGTCGCTCCACAATATCGTAATAAAGGAATTGCGTTGCAAATGATAAAAGAAGTAGTAAAAATGCTTCAATTAACTTATATAGAAGCAGAGACAGACAATGAGGCAGTAGAATTTTATAAAAAAATTGGTTTTCAGGTTAAAAGTTTAGGAGAAAGATATCCGGGGATTGAAAGATTTCATTTGTATTTTAAAAATAAAACATATTAAAATCATCTTAGAATATAATATCCGGAATAGGATTTGAAGAAATAGTTCGTTTTATATGTATCCCGTTATTTGTGGACAGTAAAACTCCCACCTCAAAATTCGGCTGGAGTAAGGAAGCTAGGTGGAAGCCCTGAAGCCCGTAAACGCCAATTGGTACGGGGATAATAATCAGTGCGTGAATGAACAAAAGCTCCACTGATTAAAGTTTCACTTTATTTTTTCTAATTTTAATAGCAACTAGTTATTAGTTTTTGACAAAAATGTAAGAAAGGTTAGTTGATGCTAAGGAAGGAAGTAAAATATGAGTAAATCAATAAATAATGGAGCAATTGAGAAGAAGCGTGCAGTCTCATTAGATTTAGCAAGAGGTACTATGTTACTATTAATCGTACTTGCCCATGCACCGCTTTACTTGTATGCTGCAGATCCTGGAATTATGCATAGGGTGGAAAGCGGAAGTTTCTTTGATCAAATTGTAAACCTTTTTGGTATATTCATAATTGATAACCGTGCAAGAGCGATGTTTGCCGTATTATTAGGCTACGGTTTGGTTCTAGCACTCGAAGGGCAAATATCAAAAGGGAAAAATGAAAATCATGCTGTAAAAAGAGTAAGAAGACGCTCTTGGTATTTAATACTGTTTGGGGTTGTGTTAGCAGTCTTAATTGGAGGGCAAGATATTCTTATGGCCTATGGTGTAGCGGGGCTTCTTGTTAGCCCGCTATTAAAGTGTAAAATGAAAACATTAATTCGAACATTTACGATTATCACTATATTGTATATCATTTTTATTCCAATAATATGGGGATTTAATATGCAAGCAATAGGCGATTACGGTTTTTCACCAGATGTTTCAGCAAAAGACACGTATCTAAGTACTATAATGTTACGATTACTTTTCTTTCCTGTTATACCTGTTCTCATCCATTTTATGTTCCCAATTCTTCCTTCGGTAATTCTTGGTTTGTGGATTGCTAGATATCAGTTATTAATAAAACCAGAGCAACATTTAAAAAAATTATATTTTATAACAATTATAGGATTAGCAATTTCCTTAATAGGTGCTTTGCCTCTATCTTTTATAGGGACTATATGGTATCCAAGTGTATTTACAGCTGGAATGATAAATGGAATCCATATTTTAACTGGAATTGTTGGAGGGTTAGCATATGCAACGGGTTTCGGTATAATAGGGAGTAGATTGAAAAATCTAGGGTACTTTAGCCTTTCATTAATTGCTTTGGGAAAGCGCTCATTAACATTTTTTGTTTTGAATGAGGCACTGCTTGTTATACTTTTATCACCTGTAGCATTTGATTTAGGTGGGTATGTAAGTAACGCTCTTGCTGCATTGATAGCTATAAGTATTTGGATATTGTCTGTCATATTAGCTACAATAATGGAGAAAAACAATCTGAATGGACCATTAGAGATTTTATTGAGACGTTTAATATATAAAAATAAAACAATTGAAAGACGACCCGGGTATTAGGTCGTCTTTCAATTTATTATAGTCTATAAATAAAATTATAATCTAATGATAGTTTGTTTTTATTCATGGAATAAAAAGTATAAAATATGCAAATGTGCATATAGGCTTTAGTTTGAAAAAATTAACATATACATTATATAATAAAGTTATCTGGAAAAATATAGATAAAAGAAATTAGGTGTATAACACATGAGAATGGATAAAAGTAAATTTATAAAAGTTGCTGCATCAATAGGAGTATCATCATTTTTATTAACTGGGTGTGGTGATTATGAAGAAGAAACTGCACAGAAAGAAAGTACCGCTGTTAAAACAGATGGTGCAAAGCAAGGCAATGAACAAGAAGCTTTACATTGTGATGATAAAACTCCTACCAATGAAAATGTAGAAAATGATGAGTTATGCAAGGAAATTAATCCATCGTTTTCATCGTATAATGAAAACTCACATTTACCGATACTGCCATTCGTAGCAGGGTATTTATTAGCAAGCAGAACTTCAAATATGAATTATACAGCAAAACCCAATGTAATGAAGAAACCGTATGCAAATAATATTATTCCATATCGTGAAAAAGACCAAAGTAGAACTGGTGGCAGCGGTGGTGGTGGATACTACGGTGGAACTAACAGTAACAACAATAATTCTTCCAATAAAGTAGATTTAAACAAACAACAGCCGAGTACATCAAATAAAGTGACGCCGGATACAAATACGCCGAAATCATCTACGACTCAAACGCCGAAAGTGAATTCTGGTTCAAGTGGAATTGGAAACGCAAAAGCGCCAGCCGGATCGTAATACGAAAGGATAATAGGATCATGTATACAGAACAAGAGCAGAAAGAGTATATGAAAGTATGGTTTTCACTTGCGGAAGAGGCTGGTCGGAATGGCTTTACATGGCCGAGTCTATTAGAAAATGAAGAATGGAATCAATATATGGCAACAGGTATGTATCGCATGCCAGTAAAAACTTATACTGCTATTTCAAAAGCGACAGAGGAAGTTATGTACGTGTTATATAGAACGTATCAATATATTGTCAATACGACAGAAGATTTTCAAAAACTAGGATTTCCAGCTGAAACGTGGGAAATTGCGAGAATGAAACATATTGGTTTGTTTTCATATTTTACAAGGTTTGACTTTATCGTAAATGGTGAAGATATAAAGTTAATAGAAGTAAATTGCGACACACCAACAGGTTATTTGGAGCCGTCTGTCGCAAATGAAGTGTTATGCCGTTATCACGACGTGAATCACCCAAATCATATAGAAGAGCATATTGTGCAGGCGTGGGAACAAATTAAACATGACTATAATATAGGTCCTGAAGAGACGATATATTTTACTAGTTATGATTGGCACGATGAAGATCATCAAACAGTTCAATTTTTAAGAAGCTATTGCTTAGATCAATCAACGGACTATATAGGAATACAAGATATCGTCGTTGCAGATGATGGTATATATACACCAAATGGTGAACGAATCCATTATTTATATAGACTATATCCAATTGAATATTTAGTGTCAGATACCGATAAAAATGGGAAAAGAATTGGACTTCAGCTTTTAGATCATATAGCGCAAGGAAGAGTGAAAATTATTAATCCACCTGCTGCTTTTCTTATGCAAAATAAAAGTGTACTCGCATTAATTTGGAAACTGTTCGAAGAGGGCGATTTCTTTGAGAAAGAAGAGCGAGAAATCATTCAGAACTACTTCTTACCAACATATTTTACAAATAAACCGTTTATAGACAGAAATGTATCATATGTTTCTAAACCTTTATACGGCCGTGAAGGCGGAGGGGTATCTATATACGAAAATGATGAACTATTAGCTGAAGATAAAACGGAGTATTACTTTGAACAACGGAAAATATATCAGCAATACATAGAAATGCCTGACTATACAATTGACACATGGGATGGTCCGTATACTGGTAAACTATTAATTGGTTCACACTGTATTAGCGGGAGAGCCGCAGGGTTATTTTTACGTGTAGGCGAGAAAATAACGGGAAACTTATCGATGTTTACAGGGGTTACAATTGAAGGGTAAATAAAATGGAAGAGCTTATCAGTTGTGATGGGCTCTTTCGTTTATATATAGTGTTTGTATTGTTTTGACGTATTACTTTTATTTTTCTTCATACTGAAAAAACGTATGCAATTAAGTAAATTAGTTCAAATAGTAGAAAAGAGAATAAAGTTTTTTTATTTATCTGCTTTTGTTATTTGATTATTATGCATGTGAATATATAACCTTTTTTTGTAGTGACAGAAATGATTAAGTTAAAAATTAAGAAAAATATGATAATATATGTATGTAGTAGTTTTAAAAAATGGGGGAACAATCGTGAAAATGAATGACATAGTGGCAAATACACAATTGCCAAATACAATCAAAACCATTACAAATGATTTAAGAGAATTAGGGTTAGAAAAAGGAATGACGGTTATTGTGCATTCTTCGCTCAGTTCTATTGGCTGGGTATCTGGCGGAGCCGTTGCGGTAGTAGAGGCGTTAATGAAAGTTATTACGGAAGAGGGAACAATTATTATGCCAACTCAATCTTCGGATTTATCTGATCCGAAACATTGGTCAAGACCACCTGTACCTGAAGAATGGTGGCAAATTATTCGAGATAACGTCCCGGCGTTTGAGCCACATATCACACCAACAAGGGCAATGGGAAAAGTAGTTGAATGTTTTCGTACATATCCGAATGTAGTACGTAGCAACCATCCATTAGGAAGTTTTGCTGCATGGGGAAAACATGCAGAAGAAATAACGATGAATCAGTCGCTATCAATGAGTTTAGGAGAGGAATCTCCATTAAGAAAAATATATGATTTAGACGGATATATATTATTAATTGGTGTTGGATATGATTCCAATACGTCTGTACATTTATCTGAAGTACGTACTGGTGCATGTGAGTTAATAAAAGTAGGGGCACCAATTATAGAGAATGGTGCAAGAGTATGGAAAGAGTTTGTTGATATGGGTTACGATTCTGATAAGTTTGTAGAAATCGGTGTAGAGTTTGAGCGAAAAGGAACTGTAACAAATGGGAAAATAGGAAATGCAACGTGCCGTCTTATGAAGCAACGAGATATCGTTGACTTTGGAACAGAATGGTTTCGTAAGAAAAATCAGTAAGGGATGGTTACAATGAAGGGGAAAAAGGTATTAATTACGAGTGGTGGTTGTTTAGAAAAATGGGACCAAGTGCGTGGTCATACGAATATGGCAAAAGGAACAATTGGTAGAATAATCGCGGAAGAATTTATAAGTAAAGGAGCACATGTTATATATTTACACGGTTATTTCGCTGAGAAACCGAACGATGTAAACAATCAATTAGAATTACACCCGTTTGAAGGAATTGTTGATTTACAAGATAAAATGAAAAGTATCATTACGCATGAAAAGGTCGATGCGGTCATTATGGCAGCGGCTGGATCAGATTGGGTTGTAGAGAAAATTTGTGATCAAGATGGTAATGTTCTTGATATGAATGGGAAAATTTCAAGTGATATAGCGCCAATTATTCATTTTCAAAAGGCTCCAAAAGTATTAAAGCAAATAAAAGAGTGGGATCCAGAAACCGTACTCGTTGGCTTTAAACTTGAAAGTGATGTAAATGAAGAAGAATTGTTTGAAAGAGCGAAAAATAGAATGAAAGAATCTAAGGCAAATGTAATGATTGCAAATTCACCACATTCTTTATATTCACGCGGAGCGGTGCACTACGTAATTGGACAGGACGGTAAAGGGAAGTTATGTAATGGGAAAGATGAAACGGCGAAAGAAATTGTCAAAAGGTTAGAAGTACTATGTAATCACATTACTGCTTTATAATTTTAAGTATTTGGATAAGAGTGAATCCGCATAGTATATATAGGTAAGCGAAACTTTAATTTATGGGAATTTTACTTTTACACAAATGTTAACCATTCAAGATGGATACATAAAATAATTGGTGAGGAGTGGATTCTATGGAACATTTATTAAAGCAAGCGATTAAACTAAGAAATGAAAAGAAATATGCGCAATCTAGAGAGATACTTATGGGGTTAACCAATTTTACGCGGGATGCAGAAGTGCTTTTTCAATGTGCCTGGATACATGATGTAATGGGACTTGAAACAGACGCTGTGCCGTATTATGAACAGGCAATTGCAAATGGTCTTGATGGGGAGTCACTTTGCGGTGCATATATCGGTCTTGGCAGTACATATCGTTGTATAGGTGAGTATGACAAAGCAATTACTGTTTTAGAAACAGGTTTGCAGCAGTTTCCGGATAATGCCGTGATGAAAGTATTTTTGTCATTAGCAAAATATAACGTTAACAATCATGAATCCGCGATGAAATTATTACTTGAAACGGTTATAAAAGTAGACGAAGTTAAAGAATTTGAACGTGCCATTACATTTTATAAAGATCATTTAAACGAGGTTTTTAAATAGAGGAGTGAACGTATGAATGACTCACTATCGCGAAGGCGAAAAGGTATTTGGATTGGACTCGTATCTTTCATCTTGTTATCAAACTATTTATTGTATGCCCTTCCGATTGTACCAGCCGCTCCGAAAGAAGTAGTGCTTGGTTCTTTGTTAGATTGTATGTTTGTAATTCCGCTTATTACATATTTCTTTATTATTCGAAAAAGATACTCGCTAACGTATATATTTCCTGTCGTAATAGCTGGATATATATTTGCGAGATTTATTATTCCAAGTAACTATTTACAAGCTTTTTCAAACGTTTCTTATATTATAGTTGCTGGAGAAATTGCTTTTGTAGGTCTAGAATTATTCCTTCTCTATAAAATCGTTAAAGTGCTTCCTGAAACAATCAAACGATATAAAGAATATAGAAGAGAATATTCTTCATTTTCTTATGCGATTGATGCAGCGTTTGATGCTACTATGAAAAGAAATAAATTAGTAGATATCATTGTAACAGAGTGTAAGTTAATCTATTATGCATTTTTATCGTGGCGTGCAACAGTACCGGAAGGTAAATCTGTATACTCATATCACAAAAAGACTGGTGCAATAGGTGTATATATTATGATTATCCATGCAACCTTAATAGAAAGTATTGGTTTTCATTATTTGCTTCATCAATGGAATCCAGTTGTAGCATGGGTGTTACTTATTTTAAATGTATATGCAATGTTTTATTTTTTAGCTGAAATTCAAGCAATGCGTAAAAATCCAATTATTGTTACGGAAGAACAGGTAATTATTCAAATTGGATTAGGGAAGAAAATCATTATACCGTTTACACAAATTGATAAGATTACGTTTTATAAAGGAGAACTTTTAAAAAAAGAGAAAGAGGTTCTTGACGCAACGGTGATGGAATTTATAAAGGAACCTCCAACATTTGAAATAATACTCAAAGAGCCAATGAAAGCACAATTATTATATGGATTTTCTAAAACAGTAAGTCGTGTTTACTTAAATGTTGATGAGGAACGAAAATTTTATGATGTGATGGTGGAGAAATTGAACCATGAATAATGCTACTAATTTTTATCGTGCGCTTGGTGTGTATGGTATTTGTATCGAAAATAATAATATATTAGTAATTGATAAATCAAAAGGTCCATATAAGAACAGATATGATCTACCTGGTGGGAGCTTTAATGAAGAGGAGTCGTTGTTATCGGCACTCCATAGGGAATGTAAAGAAGAAACTGGATTAGAAGTAAAGGTTATAAAGCAAGTAGGTACGGTTGATTTTCAATACCCTTCAAAGTTTAAAGATTATACACATGTACACCATATTGCAGTTTTGTATGATGTTGAAAAGAGTGCAGGGAAAATCATAGTACCAAAACAATTTGAAGGTCAAGATTCTTTAGGAGCGAGATGGGTTTCTATAGAAAGCATTACAGAAGACAATTCATCTCCACTTGTATGTAGTGCAGTGAAGTGGTTGAAAACGAATGAGCTTCCATTAGAAGTGAAAAAATATGAAACATGGACAGTGAAAAACTCCTTCTAAAATAAGAGGGAGTTTTTATTGTGTATTTGGAGACCAAACACTTCTTTATCACTATATAAATGGATATAATTAAGATTAGAAATAGCATAAGGGGAAACAAAGAATGAATAAATTACTAACACCAAAAAGTGAAATTATAGAAAGAAAAATTCGGTATGACTCGACCGTAGTAGATCACACTTGCTTATTACTTGAAAAGCAGTTGCAAAGTATCGTGTTATTTCATGAGGTTCAGTATTCATTTACAATGACTGCACATCGTGCGAGTTTAACAATCCCAAAAGGAAGTTACACCATTGCATACTACTGGGAAAATCGTCCGTACAATTTATACATATGGAGAGATAAAAATGGAATGTATTTAGGCTCTTATTTTAATGTTGTAAAAAATACGCAAATAACAGACGAATTAGTGTCATTTGAAGACTTAATTATTGATATATTGGTACTTCCAAGTGGAGAATATTTTATTTTAGATGAGGATGAGTTACCTGAGCCTTTAGAGGGTTTTGAGGGTGGTTATGTGAATGAAGCTCTTAATGTATTAGAGGAAATAATTCAAAAGACGCTTCCTCAAATGATTGTAGAGACAGAAATGGTGTGGTTAAACTAAAGCGATTTGAAAAGAAAATATGTGTTTAATGAAATTGAGTAGTCTTAAGTTATATGATCTAACTTTTTGATAAGTCTAAGGTTAGATGTATATTTCTTGAGATTACTCTTTTTTTGTGGAAACTAATATTGACTGAATATAGTTCAGTCGTTTATGATTGAATCAGATTCAGTCGAAGGTAAAAGATAGTAGGAGATGACCTATGAAAAGAATATCAAAAGAACCAGATGTTAGAAGGCAAGAGTTGATGGATATTGGTTTTGAACTATATATGAAAAATGGTATGAAAGGATTTGGCATAAAAGATGTTGTGAATCAAGCAGGTGTAGCAACGGGCTTATTTTATTATTACTTCAAGTCTAAAGAGAATTTTGTTGATGAAGTATTAAATGATTTTATTGTGAAAAATATGGAGTTAATTGAAGAAATACTTATTTCTAATGAACGGTCTGTCATGCAAAAGCTGAAAGATTCTCTAAATATATTTTGGACATTTATCGAAAAATTAGCACCCTATAAAAATGTGAGTTCGTTTCAGACGGAACAACATTTTCAACTGGAACAGAAATTATTTACGCGAATGCAGCCATTAATTCGACAAGTAATCGAAGAAGGGGTGAAAACTGGGATTTTTAATACTAATAACTCATTATTAGCATCAGGATTTATTTTATACGGTCTTAGCAGTATTGCTCATTCAGAGGTGAATTTGAATCTAGACACGAAGCAAGAAATGATTAATTTAGTATTAAATACACTACGATACGATCAAATCGAAGGAGAATGTATATGAAAATTATTATTGATGGAAACAATATTTCGAATGAACAACTTACAAAGTGGAAAAGAGAACGTATTAAAAAAGTTTTAAATACATTAGGACATAAAGAACCGGAATTAAATGATACAGACGTTATGAAAAAAAAACTAACGGAACTAAAGTTAAATCATTCATACAATGAAATGTATGATAAGTTGAAAATTAAACTGAAATTAAGTGAAATGGGTATGCGTATTTGTACTGTTTTATCTGGTGATAGACGAAAATTTTCAAAAACAAGTATCTATTTAGATGGGATTACAGCAGAAGAAGCGATAAATGGAATTGATAGTTTTATGCTTGAACAATCAGATGAAAATGATCAAGTGAATTTATCAGCCTGTCCAGATCACTACGTACTAAGACCCTTTGGGGAAAATGAATTAGAGGTTATCGAAACTACTGGTAATTCTCCATTTCCAGTTCAATTTTTTATTGTTTTTGGTGACGAAACGGGATTGAAGACACCTCGAGATAAGTCTTATCAATATCAATCACCAGGTGTTGCACGTATGAAAGACGGTACTACTATTGGTGGAGTTCGACATCAATTCAAAGATACAGATACTGGTATAGAAGTAAGTCTAGTTGTAGAGTTTCCGGCACTTTGTCCTAATAGCCTTATTAAATCGCATCAAATGCATTTGGCATGTGAGTTTTCTTATTGGTTACAGTGGATTAAGAACCATAAAAAATAATTTTTAAATAAATAACAATAAGGATGTTCAAACGAATCATATGTATTTTTTAATAAAACCCAGTTGACTTATCGGAAATATTTGTATAATATGTACTTAATTCTATTACGTATTGCTGATTGGAGAAACCAAAGGCATTTTATCTATTGATAAAATGCCTTTGGTTTTTTTATTGCATAAATACTGAATCTGTTCATTTAGATGAATCATTTCAAGGAGGCGAAGAAGTGACTGTTTCAATTGATGGAGTATCAAAATATTTTTCGAAACAAACTGCTACGGTTCAAGTATTAGAGAATATTAATTTTCAATTAGAGAAAGGGGATTTTGTTACAGTAATTGGTCCGAGTGGTTGCGGAAAAAGTACACTATTAAAAATTATTGCAGGTTTAGACAGCGATTTTGAGGGAGAAATCATTATTGACGGGGAGCGTATAACAAAACCGAGTAAGAAGCAAGGATTTATATTTCAAGAGCATCGATTGTTTCCATGGCTAACAGTGGAAGAAAATATTGCAGCTGATTTGTCATTAAAAGATAAGTATGTGAAAGATAAGGTAAAGGAATGGGTTGAAATCGTTCGATTAGACGGTTTTGAAAAATCTTATCCGAAAGAAATTTCAGGCGGGATGTCACAACGTGTTGCGATTGCGAGAGCCTTATTAAGAGATCCGAATGTATTATTACTTGATGAATCATTTGGGGCACTTGATGCTTTTACTAGAAGTCATTTGCAAGAAGTACTGTTGAACATTTGGGAACAGAAGAAAACGACAATGATATTCGTTACACATGATATAGACGAAGCAATATATCTTTCGAACCGAATTGTCATCATGAGTGCAAAGCCTGGAAAAATACATAAAGTGATTGAAAATAATTTATCTTATCCGCGTAGTAAAACTTCGGAGTCATTCCAAGAAATTCGAAAGAAAGTATTACAGCAGTTTGAACACGGGGGATTAATTCAAACAAGTATATAGGGAAAGAGTGAGTATATGTATAAAAAAATTAAAGTTCTTTCTTTTGCAGTAGCTATTTCTTTATTTTTATTTGGATGTGAAAAAAGCACAGCAAGTAGTAAGAAGGAAGATGTAACAGTACAAATTGGTATACAGCAAGGATTAAGCCCGCTATTATTAGCACAGAAAAAAGGATGGTTTGAAGAGGAGTTTAAAAAAGAAGGGGTTAAGGTGAAATGGACAGAGTTTCAAAGCGGACCTCCCTATTTTGAAGCGATCGCATCAAATCGATTAGACTTTGGTGAAGTCGGGAACTCCCCAGTTATTTCAGCGCAAGCAGCTGGGATTGAATTTACCGAAATTGCTAATACAAGTTATGCGAGGAAAGGGACTGGAATTCTTGTACAAAAAGATAGCAAGATTACGAGTGTAAAAGATTTAAAAGGTAAAAAAATTGCAGTAGCAAAAGGAAGTAGCGCATTTAATTTATTATATCGAGCATTAGAAAAAGAAGGTATAAATGCGAAAGATGTAAATGTCATTCAACTGCAACCAGATGAAGCGCAGCCGGCATTTGAATCCGGATCAGTAGATGCATGGGCCATTTGGGATCCGTTTATTTCACTACATACGTTAAATAAAGGGGCAAAGATTATTGCAGATGGTGAACGATTAAATGTTTCTTCACCAGAGTTTTTAATTGCGAGAACAAAATTCGCGAAGGAGCATCCAGAATTAGTTGAGAAATTCCTTAAAGTTTATGAAAAAGCACGTGTATGGCAAGAGTCAAACTTAGATGAAGCGATAAAAATATATACTTCTGCAAAGAAGATAGATGCAGAAATTGTAAAAGAAGTGTTTGATCACGACAAACCAATTTTAGTTCCGGTAACGAAAGAAATAATAGCTGAACAGCAAAAAACAGCGGATTTTCAATATAAACTCGGTTCAATAAAGAACGAAATTAAAACAGATAAAGTTGTAGATAATTCTTTCGTAGAAAAAGCATTAAAGGCGAAATGAAAAGAGGTTTTGTAAATTGGAGAATACGAAAGCTGTTATGAAACCAACGGGTATAACGATTGGCAAAAACAATGTAAAGAAAGTGCGAAAGACGAATGTAAAAGTGCTAGTAAGAGCGATTACTATACCAGTTATCGTATTAATAATTTGGCAATTAGCCGGCGTATTCGATCTAGTTTCTAAAACAGTATTACCAACGCCATTAGATATATTTCTAGCTTTTCAAGAACTTATAAAAACAGGAGAGTTATTCGGTCATTTAAGTATCAGTGTATTCAGGGCTGCGGCTGGTTTCTTTATTGGCGGGAGTTTAGGAATTATTTTAGGAACGATTGTTGGATTTTCAACGAGAAGTGAGCAATATTTAGATCCATCTGTACAAATGTTAAGAACTGTACCTCATTTAGCAGTTGCGCCACTTTTCGTATTATGGTTCGGTTTTGGTGAAACATCGAAAGTATTATTAATTGCGGACGGTGCATTTTTTCCTCTATACGTAAACGCGTTTTTAGGGATACGAGGTGTAGATTCAAAGTTATTCGATGTTGCCAGAGTGTTAGAGTTTAGTAAAAGAAAATTAATTACAAAATTAATTTTACCTGCCGCATTGCCGAACCTATTACTCGGAGCAAGGTTATCTTTAGGAGTTGCATGGGTGAGTTTAGTAGTAGCAGAACTTATGGGGTCTACAGAAGGTATTGGCTATATGATTATGGATGCAAGGCAATTTTCAAATACAGATATCGTATTTGTCGGCATTATTATTTTTGCATTCGTTGGAAAGTTTTCTGATTCACTCGTACGTTTACTAGAAGTGAAGTTTTTAAGATGGCGAGATAATTTTAAAGGAGAGACAGGGAATTAACATATAAAGTGAAACTTTAATCAGTGGGAAGGGTCATCCCCCACCTAACTTCTTTGCTTTCGCTGAATTTTAAGGTGGGGATCTTACTGCCCGCAAATAGCGGGGTAAATTATTAGGGGTAATTTATATAGAGTATGTTAGTATACGTTTCAAAATAAATAAGGGGTGTGTAAAGGTATGGAATTATTATGGTTTATTCCGGCTTATGGAGATGGTCGATATTTAGGAACGACAAAAAGAGGAAGAGCAGCTGAGTATGGTTATTATAAACAAGTTGCAGCTGCAGCTGATTATTTAGGATATTCGGGTGTATTACTTCCAACTGGTCAAGGGTGTGAAGATCCATGGGTATTAGCATCGGCACTTGTAGCTGAGACAGAGAAATTAAAATTTTTAGTAGCAGTTAGACCAGGACTAATGTCACCGACAGTTGCAGCGAGGATGGCATCTACATTTGATAGAATTTCAGATGGGAGATTACTTATTAATGTAGTAGCTGGAGGAGATCCTGTTGAATTGCAAGGTGATGGATTGTATCTTGAACATGATGAAAGATATGAAGTAGCAGATGAATTTTTAAAGGTTTGGAAGTCAGTATTACAAGGTGGAACAATCTCTTTAGAAGGAAAACATATTAAAGTTACGGATAGTAAAGTTGTATTTCCTCCGGTTCAAACACCGTATCCACCAATTTATTTTGGCGGATCGTCCGCTGCAGGTAAAGAGGTTGCAGCTGAGCATAGTGATGTATATTTAACGTGGGGAGAGCCACCAGAGCAAGTGAAAGAGAAAATAGAAGAAGTAAGAAAACTTGCGGAAGAGAAGGGGCGTAACGTACGATTTGGTATTAGACTACACGTAATTGTAAGAGAGACAGAAGAAGAAGCATGGAAAGAGGCTGAAAGGTTAATTCAATATGTAGATAATGAAACAATTGAGCTCGCTCAAAAAACATTTGCAAGATATGATTCAGTCGGACAAAAAAGAATGACACATTTAAATAAAGGTACGAGAGAGTCGTTAGAGATAAGTCCTAACTTATGGGCTGGAATTGGGCTTGTAAGAGGTGGTGCTGGTACTGCGCTTGTTGGAGATCCGCATACAGTAGCAGAAAGAATAAAAGAATATGAAGCGTTAGGAATTGATACGTTTGTATTATCAGGATACCCCCATTTAGAAGAGGCATATGAAGTGGCAGAACTGTTATTTCCTTTATTGAAAGACGAGAAGAAACAAGAAAATAAAATTGTTGGTGAAATGATAGCTGATGCATATGCTTTAAAAAAATAGTGAGAAATAAAGTTGAACCAATCGGGCTTTTACAGGCAGTTTCACCTATGTTTTGCTTCATTTTGTTTACTGCCTGTTAATACGGGATAAAAAAACTCGCAAGTATTTCACTTGCGGGTTTTCATCGTAAACTATTAGAAAATATGGTAAAATTAAATAGTAACTTAAGGTACGGTTGGTTGTTCAATTATCACTTCTCCGAATAGGAGGGGGGTGATAATACGTGAGTGAAATAGCGTTGCTACTGCAGGGTGGACTGTTTCTCGTTGCATTGTTAACGTTCGTCGTCGTTTTAATAGACAAGCTCAAAAAATAACAACCCACCTATGCCAATAGAATGTGGGTTGTTTTGTTTGTAAGAAACAAATAGGATAAATGAACAATCCAATCTGCTAAGTTACGTGGACTAGTGTGTAGCCGCACACTGGTCTTTTTTATTTATTTACAATTAATAATTGGTTTATGTGATTGTATTGTTCTTTTCATACTTATTATAACACAGTGTCTTTTCGTCAAGAAAGGAGACCGTATGTTCTGATTTCGATTAAATAGAAGGTTTTTTTTCTTTAAATAGCCCATCCATATACTGTTTTAAAGTTTGGACATAAAATTCCTGCCTATTTACATCATTTACGCCGACAATTGGAGATGAAAGTTCATATCTCTTTTCTGATAAATGAACGACAACGTCAAATATATCAAATAGACGAATGAAACAGAACAGGCCATCTTTATCACTTAATAAAATAAAGTAATGGTTCTCACTATTTGTATTTAATGTATTCCATAAAGAACTTTTACTTAAATCGCGAACTATACTTTTTTCTTTTAATTCCATAAAATCGCCATTTGATAGAATGTTAGAAATATCAATCGCATCTGGATCTTCAAAATAGCCATCAACAGCTTGTACAGCGAAAGTATAAGCCATTTTTAATACACTCATTTTGTATTTACGGTTATCTAAAAGTAATTCACGTTGAATAGAGCTAGCTACTTTCGTTACACGTTCTTCTTTCCAAATTTCATTATGTAGTGAAATATCGTGCTTTTTACATAGTTTCATAATTAATGCATTGGAATAAAGTATTTCATCACTTACTTCAACAACATCTGTCTCAGCAGCCGCAAGTTCCTCACCATGTTCATTCGTATAGAGCGGGGAATCAATTTGTTTTTTCATTTGCTCAATCTTAAATTGACTTAATTTATGCCGAATTAAGGGACGATCAATATTTGTTGTCATTTGTTCATGGCAAGTATCACAAATTGAGTTTGTGAAATAATATCCACATAATATTTCGGGGATGACATATTGTTCACTAAGTTCTTTCGTATCTTTTCTGCATATGATGCATTGTGTCATTTTTATCACCTTTACCTGCAAATTTGTATGTAATCTCATTGTAGTGTATTTATTGGTATTTTGGAATATTGTAAAGGAAAATATTATGTGAAATTCTTGCTTATTTTGGTACAATGAAGAGAAGTGCTAGTTTAAAGGAGGACGTTTTTTTGAAATCGAAAGTGCACTTTTGGACATTAGAAGTGCTAATGGTTGTAGCGATCATATTTATTTGCACAAAAATATCGTTTCTATTTCAACCGATTGGTATCTTCATATCAACGTTGTTTTTCCCAATCTTAATCGCGTTATTTTTATACTTCATATTTAACCCATTGTTAGTCTTTTTGGAGAATAAAAAAGTACCTAGAAATTTAGCGATTTTACTGTTATATCTTTTTATTATAACATTAACTGCAGTTGGAGTTGGGGTAGTTGTTCCAACGATCTCACAACAGTTAATGGATTTAGTAAAAAATATGCCCGGTTATATTAAAGAGGGAAAACTATACATACAAGATTTATCCCATCACAGATTATTTGAATGGTTATCTACACAAAACTACGTTTCCATTGAAACAATTGAGAAAAATGCGATTGAATACTTAAAGGATATACCAAACACGATTACGTCGAGTGCAACGGCTTTATTTGGTATTATCACAAACGTTGCATTAGTTATCTTCACAGTACCGTTTATTTTATTTTATATGTTTAAAGATGGACATGCGTTTCCAGGGAAAGCAGTTAGTCTATTACCTGAGTCTTACCGTGAAGAAGGACTTCGTATCATTAAGGAAACGAACGAAACATTATCTGCATATATTCAAGGGCAAGCGCTCGTTTGTATATTTGTAGGTGCTTTTACTTTTATCGGTTATTTAATTATCGATTTACCGTACGCTTTCGTTTTAGGAATTATAGCAGCATTTACAAATATCATTCCTAACTTAGGTCCATTTATCGGTGCAGCACCAGCTGTTATTGTAGGTCTGTTCGTATCTCCGATGCAAGCGTTGTACGTAATTATTATCGTAACAATTGTACAACAGTTTGAAAGTAACATCATTTCACCGCGTATTATGAGTTCGAAATTAAATATCCATCCGTTAACAATTATTATTTTAATTTTAGGGGTAGGTAACTTTGCGGGAATTATCGGAATGATTTTGGCAGTACCAGTTTATGCAGTAACAAAAACAGTTGTATCGAACTTAGTGAGATTGTTTAAGACGAAACGAAGTAATCGAAAATAGTATAAGTTGAGAAAGATACACCACTTTTTAAGTGGTGTATCTTTTGTTTATTACTCAATATTAAAAGTGTACGGGTGTAATTTTATTATATATTTATTACACATCAAATATAACGATATACTTGTGTGATAGTATGTCTATAAAACTATGTGGAATCCCTCTGAACTATCCAAATCATTTCCTTACAGCGTGCTAGCAACATCATAATCGACCCCTTTCAAATTTTATATTTTTAAAGGATTATAGATGAGAGTAGTACTTGCTTCTACGATCTCGAATTTCGTCCATAATCTCTTTATATTGTTCTTTTTGTTTTAATTCAGCTTCAGAAAGGTTCTTTTTCTGAATTGTAATTGTTAAAAAGAATAGGTGAAACTTCATGGTACATTCCTCCTTTCGAAAGGAATTATAGATGGCTACAGTAATGACTTTGACGTTCTTTTACATCTTCCATAGCTTTATTAATTTGATGGTCATGCAATATCTCACTGTCTGAGAACTTAGTTTTTTGAATGGTGATCGTTAAAAAGAATACTTTAAATTTCATTTGTTTTTTCCCCTTTAAAAGTTATTTAGAAAAGACGGCTATAATAAGAGGCTTGACGCTCTTTCACTTCGCCCATAATAGTTTGAATGTGTTGCTCACGCAAAATTTCTTGCTGTGAAAGCTTACGCTTTTGAATGGTAATCGTTAAAAAGAATGCTTTAAATTTCATTAGGATAATGCTCCTTTAAAAGTTATTTAGAAAAGACGGCTGTAATAAGAAGCTTGGTGCTCTTTCACTTCGTCCATAATAGTTTGAATGTGTTGCTCACGCAAAATCTCATTCTGTGAAAGCTTACGTTTTTGAATGGTGATTGTTAAAAAGAATGCTTTAAATTTCATGAAGGTATTGCTCCTTTAAAATATATTTTTAATACATTTGCGTATAGTATGAACTTTTAATGTCAGTCATTTTATCAGTTAGTTGTTTTAATTGTTGTTTACGAATGATTGCATCTTCAGATAAAGTGTTTTTCTGAAGTACAGTTGTAAAAAAGAAAATATGAAAAGTCATAAATGAATTCCTCCTTTCGAAAAGGAATTACAGGTGATCACAATAAAGCGTTTGGCGCTCCTTAACATCATTCATAGCTTTTTCAATTTGCTCGTTATGAAAAATTTCATCTTTGGAAATTGTATTTCTTTGAATCGTAATACTTAAAAACAATACGCTAATAGTCATCGAATGTTGCTCCTTTCTTTAAAAAATAATATAAGAGGCTAAAAAATCGCACAAAAAAGCCACAGGAAGATATAGTTCTCCTATGGCAGGGCGTGAAAAAGCCACAGGAAAGTATATGACCTCCTGTGGCGAATTTATGAATTAATCGAAATAATGTACGATTTTCAATTCTCCATTAGGGTGGTCGAATTCATATTTAATTGTCCGAAAAACAAAGGTGCAGTTAACGCTAAAGTTAAAGCATGTAATTGTAATTTCATCATTTCCTTCGACCTCCTTTTAGAATATTTTTCTTACGTTAGTAAGTATATACAATTAATGGATAATTGTAAACACAAAAATTGAAAATTTTTAATTTTGATTAAAATGCGTATGTTTTAAAGGGTTTTAAGAAGAAGTATTGTAATTAACGAAATATTGATAAAAATGGGGGATGCTAAATGAAATATATGCAACGTAATATGGTTGTTATGCTAACAATTTTTTTATTTATTACTGCTTGTTCTAGCAGAGAAAGAATAAAAGAAATATCCGATGTTGAACCTAGTGATTTTAAGAAATATGCTGGGACATACGTTGGTAATAACTCAGATGTAGTAGCAATTGTGAATCATTTACCCGGTGGTGAAACATTTCAAAGTATAAGTTTGGAGAATGAAAGCATAAAGGTGAACTATGGCGCAAAAGGAAATGGAAACCTTACAGAAGACATGGTTGAGACGTATTGTTTTGATGGTAAGGACACGATGGAGAAGAATTTTCTCTTTAACGTTATTTATCTAGCGATTTTAGTACCAAATGCGAAAACTTACGAGTTTCAAGTCGAAAATAAAAATTTCACGATAAAAAGAGAAGAAATACTATCAGTCCTGTATGAAAAATTTGATGATTTTCCAAAAGAAGATGATATGTGGAATAAAAGGAAAGTATTAAAGTTCCTTAATGATAATAACAAAAAAATTAATAGGTTTGTGAATGATAAAGATTTCCGAAAATCTTTATTTGTTAAATATCCAATAAAGTAGTCGAAATAATTGGAGGGACAAAGATGGAGTTAGTATACAAAATTTCTTATTTTAGAAAGAGAGTCATTCGTTTAAGAATGGCTCTCTTTTTTGTAAAAGAAATTTATGGAAATAAATAATTTAATGTGATATGGTTAATTACATAAGTAATGAACCTATGAACCTAAGGTGGTGAAATTGTGAAACCTACTCTAGAGCAAAATAAATTAATATACATACAAATTGCAGAAACCATTGAATCTGATATTTTAAAAGACATATTGCTTGAAGAAGAACAAGTTCCATCAACAAATCAATTTGCGAAGATGTTACAAATAAATCCAGCTACTGCAGCTAAAGGGGTAAATGTATTAGTGGATGAAGGGATTTTATATAAAAAGAGAGGGATCGGGATGTTTGTTGCAAAGGGAGCGAAGAAAGTTGTACTAAAAAAAAGACAAAACACTTTTATGACCGAATATTTACCTAAAGTGTGGGAAGAAGCGAAAGTGCTAGAAATATCAAAAGATGAATTGATGGATATGATTCAAAAAATTACGAAGGAGGGGAAAGAGGGATGATTGCACTTGAAACGTTAGAGTTAACGAAAAAATATAAAAAGAAAATAGCTGTAAATGAAGTAACGATTTCATTGGAAGAGCATAAAATATATGGTTTGCTTGGAAGGAACGGAGCAGGGAAAACGACTTTATTAAACTTACTAGCAGGACAAATTATTTCGAGTAGTGGAAGCGTATCTGTATTTGGTGAAAATGTATTTGAAAATAGTAAAGCGATGCAAAATATTTGTTTTGTTAGAGTAAAAGAAGAGGCTCATTTAAGTTATAAAGTAAAAGAATTTTTTAAGATGTGTAGCATGTTTTATAAAAATTGGGATGGAGCTTATGCTGAAGAACTGGCAGATAAATTTCAGCTGAATATGACAGAGAAATACCATAAACTATCCCATGGTATGCAAACAGTCGTAGGAATTATTCAAGGATTAGCAAGTAGAGCACCAATTACTATTTTTGATGAACCAACTACAGGTTTAGACGCAGCACATCGTGAGTTATTTTATAATTTACTACTAGAAGATTACGGTGAATATCCACGAACAATTATATTATCAACTCATTTAGTAGAAGAAGTTACTCATGTTATTGAAGATGTAATCATCATAAAAGTAGGCGCACTTGTTGTTCAATCATCGGTGGAAGATTTATTGCAAAAAGCTCATATTATTTCAGGGAAAAAAGATAAAGTAGATGAATTTTCGATTAATAAAAAAGTAATAAATCGAGAAGTTTATGGAAATAAGGGGATTGCTGTTATATGGGAAGAACTTTCTAATGAAGATTATTACTCTCTTGAAAAAGAAGGGTTACTAATTGATAGAATTACATTACAAAAACTATTTATACATATAACGGGTGGTGAAGTGAAATGACGATGTTAATGAAGCAGTTGAAGTTACATATAAATTTTCATTATAAAGCAATTATAATATTTTGGATTGTAGCTTTATTAATAAAAGGGGCTTTAAATGCTGCTCATTTAAATGGAGCGAACATTGGTTATTTACCTGAAATTATAAATAACCCTTCAATAGCAATTATGTTATTTATAGTAGGGAGTGTTTTCATCATACAAGATGAGCTGTTTCGTTTAGCGGTTTCATTCGGTGTAACGAGAACACAATATTTTATCGGAGCAATTTGTTATATTGTACTTCAATCTGCATTATTTTCATTTCTTCAAGTTATGCTTTTACAAGATTTAAAATATAACGTAGTAAATGTTAACTTTGGGGAGCAATTGGTACAACAATTTATTTTACAATTTTTATTTTATGTTACGACAGCATGTTTCTTTCAACTAGTAGTCGTGTTTAAGCAAAGATTTAAGTGGATCGGTCTTATGATTGGTGGGACACTTTTCTTATCAATGAATAGTGTACTTTATGGAGAAGCGGGGATAACAGGTTTAATTTTTACAAACGATGCATCTTTAATCGACATTCCTTATTTTACTGTTATTTCAATCGGATTAACTATTCTTTATATCATAACTAGTAGTATATTTATTCGTAAAGTATCATTTGAACGAACGGTTTAAAATAGTAATAGATTATTATTTTAGAGAGAAGGAAAAGTAAATGGGAGATACTTCTTCATTAATAACAGTCTTTTTATGTATTGCACTACTAATATTTTGGCGTCGTTATCGCTCCATGCATAAGCCAATAAAGGGATCGGGAAAACGTATTTTATGGCCATTCCTATTTTTAACACCAGGTATTGTATGGTTTTTAGGTCCCGTACATCCAGCTATATTACAAGTAGTTATAGCGGGATTCATTGGTGTACTTTTCGCTGTGCCGCTTATAGTATTAACAAATTATGAGCGGAGAGATGATGGGAATATTTATACGAAAAAAAGTGCAGCTTTTTTAATTACTTTTATTGCACTTGTCGTTTTGAGATATGGTTCAAGACAATATATTGTTGACTTAGATCAGCAAACGATTGGTTTATTATTTTATGTTGTTGCAGTATCGTATATTATTCCGTGGAGAATTGCTTGTTATATAAAGTTTAGGAAAGTTTGGCGGGAAAATAGTAATCATGCTTTATAAGAAAAAACTTTTCTTTTGAGAAGTTTTTTCTTTTTATATGTAATTGAAATCATTTGTTGAAGTGCAAGCTATCATACAATATGATGAATATAAAAATGCGTACAATTTTACTTTTTCTAAACGACATGTCTATTAATGAAATAGAGGATATTAGGAAACAACATGATCCTTTATTCGGTTTAATCCCACCGCATATTACAATTGTATTCCCATTTGAAAGCTCGACTTTAAATGATGAGCTGAAATTACATATTTTAAAATTATCAAAAGGGATACAGGAGATAGAAATTGAATTTGCGAATCAAATTAAGAGTGAAAGAGAATATTTATTTTTACGAGTTGAAAAGGGACAAAAACAAATAGAAGAACTTCATGATATGCTGTATACAGGCGCTTTATTACAATTTTTGAAAGAAGATATTCCGTACATACCGCATGTAACAGTCGGGAGAAAAGAAAGTACTGAGTTAGCTGCTGAAGTAGCTAAGGATATTCATAGTTTCCCTGAAAAGTTACAATGTGTAATTGATAGAATTAGTGTAGAGCGAATTGGAGAAAACGGGGAATCAATTATTGAATTTGAAGTACCGTTGCAAAAAAGCTGACAAAAGTCAGCTTTTTTTATTCGTAACATGAAGTAAAGCACCAATCGCACCACTATTACCACCATCTTGTAAAAAGATTGGTGTTTTATTTTGATATTTTGTGTAGTTACTAATAATATTTTGAAGGTGTACGTTATTACATAGAGTCGAACCAATATAAATAATATGGTCAATGTTTTTTGTTTCGGCGAATTGAAGGCTTAATGCAGTAACGACTTCACCAACAAGCCCTTGCACAGTTGCTAGTATATCAGCACTACTAAAATTTGAATCTGTTTTGGTAGCTTTTCCGAAATTGCTTGCAGTTAAGCTATTATCAATAGGGGAGAGAATGCCACCATAAATATCACCAACCGTAATATCTAGTTCTTTTCTAGAACCTAATTTTGTTAAAGGAATCACATCTTCAAAATGATCTATATTTGTTAACAATCTTGAAAGCCCCATAATAGTACCACCGCCAACACCAGTTCCACCAGCTCGAATATATTTGTCATTATAAACGTAATGAATGGAAGTACCTGTACCGATATTTGTTAAAATAAAGTTGTTTACATCATATTTTTCTTTTTTTAATATGTATCGGACACCTACATGAGTAGCTTCAAATTCGTTTAGTTCTACTATTTTATATGAATCTGAAAGTAGTTGCTGTATTTTTTTTGCTTTACCACCTGTTATACATATTTGTTTTATATGAGTTTTTTTCTTAAGCCAGTCTATTATTTTATCTTGTTCATTTGAATAAAATTTTTCAAAAGCTAATTGCTTTTGTTCGTTCAAATAAGCAATTTTCGTTAATGTTCCTCCGGCATCGATACCGATAGTGCTTTCCATTTTCCTGCCCCTAACCAAGTAATTTATTTACTCTGTTCATGTTAGTGAAACAAATTTGTAGGAGATAGATCCCCGTAGAATTACATCGTCTCTATTTTGCTTGATATATTAATAGCTTTTCTATAGTTACAATCGGCTGATCGTTAATAGTTGCAGTACCTTTACCGAGAATAAAACCTCGACGATTGCGAGTAAGCTCATAATGTAAATCAAGTTTATCACCGGGATATGCTTTTCCATGGAACACAACCCCATCTAATGAGGAGAGGAAGCCTAGACCTTCAGAGTCACTTGTATGTACAAATGCACTAAGCTGAGCAAGTGCTTCTACAATTAACATATGAGGTATATGTTTTTGATTATCATTTATAAACCACTCATTATTTGAAATGAGTTTATATCCCGTAACAGATTCACCATGTTTTACATTTGTTACTTTATCAATCATTAAAAAAGGATAACGATGAGGAAGAGTGTCTTTAATATGCATATGAAAGTACCTCCAATAAATAATACCCCTGCTACAGTTAAGCAGGGGAGTTATCATTAATTTTTAACTAATTCATTTACTTTTTCAAGAGAAAAAATACCGCTATTTCTAATGTTTTCAACAACTTGTTGTAACACTTCTTTATCTTGAACAAGTGCAATACGTACAAAGCCTTCTCCATGAGGTCCAAATGCATGACCTGGTGTAACAACGACATTCGCACGATCCATTAATGCATAAGCGAAATTTATCGAAGTCCAGCCTTTCGGAATTTCGGCCCAGACGAACATACTACCAGCTGGTTTATCAACATTCCAACCAAATGTTCGGAATCCATCAACTAAAGTATCTCTACGTTCTTGATAAATACCGCGATTTTTCTCACAAAACGCAGCGCCATTTCTTAGTGCCGCTGATGCCGCTTTTTGAATTGGTAAAAACACACCATAATCTGTATTTGATTTAAATTGAGTAAGTGCACGAACAATTTCTTCGTTTCCAATCATATATCCAATACGGCTACCTGCTAAACTATAACTTTTTGATAAAGAGTTGATTTCTACTCCAACTTCTTTAGCACCAGGTACAGAGAGGAAGCTAATTGGTTTATTGCCATCAAAATAAAATTCAGCATAAGCAAAATCATGGACAACAATAATGTTATGCTTTTTCGCAAATGCGATTACCTCTTTAAAGAAATCTGCATGAGCCATTGCTGGAACGGGATTCCCTGGGAAGTTTAAAATCATCATCTTTGCTTTATCGGCAATTTCTGCAGGAATTAACTCTAAGTTAGGTAAGAATTCCTTTTCTTTCTTTAATGGCATGTAGTAAGATGTTGCACCAGCCATTTGAATTCCAGTTTCATAAGCTGTATATCCTGGATCCGGAACTAATATAATATCTCCCGGATTTGCATAAACCATAGGTAAGTGAACGAGTCCGTCCTGTGAACCCATTAATAATAAAACTTCTTTATCGGCATTTAATTTAACGTTATGAGTGTTGTTGTAATATTTAGTTACAGCTTCGTGAAATTCTTGAATACCACTTAATGTGTATCCATAGCTTTCTTTTTCACTTGCTGTATGTACCATTTCTTCTCTTACGAAGTCAGCAGGTGGCATATCAGGATTCCCGATACTTAAATCAATCATTTTGTGACCTGCTGCAATTTTTTCTTTTTTATAGGCCCCTAATTCACTAAATATAGAAGATTGGAATGCTTTCATTCTAGTTGCTAACGTGTAAGTCATCAAAACCCCTCCTAAAAACAGTGTTTTCTTTCTGCATTTTTAATTATTCTGAAAACACATGTTTACATTTTATCATTTTTTTATGAAAATTAAAACGATTGACAAATTTAGAGGGAGGATTAGTCTTTTTTGAAAGGGCGTTGTAAATAAGGATTGGTTAACTGAACTGTTTATTATATCTTTCTATACGGTTTAGGATGTTTTATAGTTTTTATTAAGTATATCCCGCATATTTTGGATGAAAAATAACACGAAAACGAGGCCTAATATACCACTAAGCCAATAGTATGAATTTCCCGTCGTGAATCTTTCATAAAATGAAAGTGCACTCCATAGGATTAGGATAATGGAACAGATTGTTGAGACAATTAATGAACTTAAACTACTCAAAAAAAGCACCTCGCATTAAAATATTGTTATTATATAATACTACATTTAAATTTAAAGATTTAAAAGAGGAAAATGTTTTTGGGGAGGTTTTGTAAATTAAAAATAACGCAGAAAATATTTTCTGCGTCTTATATGAAGTGTAATCATTTCTTTTTATATGTACATAACTTTTCCACTGCATAAAAGTATACATTTAATTTGCCATCGACAACTTTTAAAGTTTGATCCGATGTAAATGAGTTACCATAATCAATGTGATATACATTAGAATTCTTTACAAATGAGCCTTTGTATAAATCTTCTTTTTCCTTTGATGTTTGCATCTCCACTAAATATTGAACAATTTTTTCTTTCTTTTCTTCTTTTACAACTGTTTCAAATTTATAAGATGCAGGGCAAAGACCATTTTTGTTGTCAACGACTTCCCAAGAACCGTATATATCATTATTGCTACAGCCACTCAGTAGAACGATGAATATTGGAATAATTAATAAAACCTTATTCATTTTGTACTCCTTTCTTTTCATTTTTAATAAACGTGCGAATACGATACGAATATTGTAATAAATAAAGTTTAAATTTTTATAAAGAATTATTTAATTTCATATAAAAATTTAAGGAGAATTGAAAAAGCATGAATCTAGTGTAAAGCCAGATTCATGCCGAGTACTGTAGCCTATGTTATGTCTCTTTTGAGGAAAAATAATGAGGAAAGTAGGATCATTATTCCATTTAAAATATATATAATTGCAACAATGAAGGCTATCCCACCTGCGCCAAATCCAGCTTTATCGAATATAGAAGCAAATGCTACGGTAGCAAAAAAAACAATAGGAGTTAGTAGTAAAAAAATGAAACCTGCGATAATTCTTCTTTTAAGGTTATGTCCAGATAAGGAAATTGCTAAAAAGTTTATGATGCTAAACAGAGCTAATACAAAAATAAAGATACTAAATAACTGCATACCATCAGACAATTTCGCACCTCCTGTATATATCATGTTAGTATACTGTATTCGAAAGCGAAAGAGGGTACTCCTTTAAATAATTATAATAAGCGTAATAAATAAGGCTTTATATAACAAAGACGCATGGATTAATCAAATATGATCCATGCGTCTTTGTTTATGTTATAAATTCGCAGATTGCGAAGGTTGTTTTTCATATTGTTTCTGTTTAGATAATGAAATGAAAATAATTAATAATGAAATCACACCGAAAATGAGAACCATATATTGCAATCCAATCGTATCTAAGAAGAAGCCTGTGCCGAGTAAGACAATTTGGAACATAACTCTCTCAAACATATTACGGAATGAGAAGAGACGACCATGATAGCTTTTTTCCACTTTCGTTTGGAAAATTGTCGACATAATAGGGAAGAAGCAACCAACACTAAAACCAAATAAACCAAATGATGTAAGAGACATCCATTTTATATCGCTAAAGAACAAGGAAAGGTGTGCAAAAGCGGTACAAACAGCGAAGAAATATAATAATTTTTCAGGTTTGAAATGGTCAGATAAACGTTTAATAACGAAGGCCCCTAACATAAATGCGACACCTTCAATTGTATATATAAAGCCTTTAATCGTTGGATCATGTTGCATTTCACTAATGTTAATTACCATTAAATTAAATCCAGCTATAAATAATAGAGGGATAATACTTAATATAAGTGCTGTAAAAGCAATAGGAATTCCTTTTAAAATACGAAAAACTTCCATAAAACTATTATCTTTTGCAGCTTGTTTACTTCGTGTTGTTGATTTCTTATCTTCGAATTGTAGGAAGAAAGTTGAGAGGAATAATAAAGCGTACGCTGCCATTGAGAAGGCATACATATACTGTAAACTCATTACAACTAAAAGAATTCCACCTAGTGAAGTACCTGCAATACGAGCGATTGTACCTACATTCATATGTACACCGTTCATCTGTAATAACTCATGCTCACGTACGATGAGTGGAATTACAGATTGTAATGCAGGGAAGTAAAATGCTGCAGAAATTTGAAGAGCAACCATAAATGCAATCATGAAGGCAATGCTTTCAAATTGGATAGCGAAAAACATAAAAATAACACTAATAACGCGACCGAACCCAGCATAAAGAAGAACTTTTTTCTTTTCATACTGATCGATAATCCGACCAGCCATAGGACCAACTAGTACACCAGCTAATAGTCCGATAAATAATATAACTGATTTCATGAAATCAGAAGGGACATATTTTTGCATAAATTCAAGGTTGCCAAGAATACCAAGCCATAGCCCTAGACCAGCAATAAACTCCCCAATTAACACAATCCAAACATTTTTATTACGCCACATAATGTAAAACCTCTCCGTCTTTTAAAATGAAAAACTCGTATATAAAACCTCCTTATTTTATATATTATTTTTAACGAACTTTTTTAGAGTCAGAGTCTATATTACGTGTTTCATGAGTGGATTTCAATCTTTTTGATTTGTCAAAAATTTGATGTGTTAATAGATGAAACAAGTAAGTCAAAATGTATAAAATCAATGATTACATATTCAGTGAAATTAAGGATAAATAAAATAAAAGCATCAAGAAAATATCACTATTAAATGATATTTTTCTTGATGCTTTTAATACATCAGGCCGAATATTCTTCTTTACGTACTTCGAAAAATTCATTACGACGTAAGTAATTATAAACTTTCTCGGAAACCTGTTCTTCTTCAGACATTAAGAAACGATGATCAAAAGCATAGAATGATTGACCTTTAATTAATTTTACGTAGTATATTTTACACGCCTCCTCTAGCATAATTGGAACTTACCTAATATTATGATGGCCTATATGCTTGTGAATCATACTTGGAGTTTCAAAGGATAGAAGCTAAATAAAATGAAAAAGCTTACAAAACTGTAATGTTGTTGTCACGTTTTCCGATAGTTAAAAATAACCAATCTCTTCTATACTACAAATAAGTTACATAAAATAAGGGGGTAAAAAGATGGATGAAGTGATTGGAGAAGTTGTAGCAGGTATTTGTGAATTTGTAGTAGAAGTAACAGCTGATGCTATTGGGAATTTAGTTTCCGGGAATGATGAGGAAAAAGAAACATTATAATAGTTTGTAAAAGTATACAGATGATCCAAATATAAAGGCTGATTTCTAAAAGGGAGTCAGCTTTTTTATTTTTTACATTATATTAATATTATTTGAATATTCATTTGTTATTATGTTTGTGAAACTCATAAAGGAGGTGAATAAATAAAGATGTCTAATTTAGGATCTGATTCTCGTTTAATTATGGCGAATGTAGACGAAAGGGAATATCATTTTATTATACGTGAACATCCGATTTTAGGGAAAATTATATCGCTACTTGAAAATGGAAAAGAATATGGTTTAATAGATAAACAAATCGCTAATAAAGATAAATTTATAAAATCGGAGCTTATAAAATTAGATTATTTTAACATAGATGTTTTACATCATACACCTGGATGGATATGGATTGGTATGGATCAATTTGGTTTACATGCTCGTGAGGCTACTTATAACGAAGTAGACGTTATTATGAAGTTGAAAGAGGATTTATATTATATAGATGTATATGAAAAAGTAAAAATGTAATAAATATTTAGTCAGGTTAGGGGACAAGTTCCCGTAGCCTTTTTTGTTTAGTAATAAAACGTAACATTTATATTATATCGATGATAGGACAGCATGATAAGAAGTAAGCTGAAAAGAGGATTTGAAAATACATAAAGAGAACTTTAATTATTACATGAATCTTATATGTAAGTAACAATAGAAAGAAGATGATAAAATGAGTAAAGAAGAGCTTGTAAAACAACAGTTTGGTAATAATGCGGAAAAGTATGTAAAAAGTAAAATTCATGCAAAAGGACCGGATTTACAATATGTAGTTCAACAAGTAGAGTCTCGTCATAATAATCGTCTTCTTGATATTGCTACTGGCGGTGGACATGTTGCGAATGTATTAGCTCCATTGTTTAAAGAAGTAGTTGCCTTAGACTTAACAGAAAAAATGTTAGAGAATGCAAAAAACTTTATTATAAGTAATGGATATGAAAATGTATCTTTTGTCGCTGGAAACGCTGAAAGTTTACCGTTTGCCGATAGTTCTTTTGATACGATTACATGCCGAATTGCAGCACATCATTTTACGAATCCAGCTCAGTTTATTTATGAAGTAAATCGTACGTTAGAACATAATGGATTGTTTATTTTGATAGATAATGTTTCACCGGAAAATAATGAATTTGATACATTTTATAATTTTATAGAAAAAAAGCGAGATCCGAGTCATGAACGAGCGCTGAAAAAAACAGAATGGATTACCATGTTAGAAAAAAACGGTTTGCAAATGCAATCATGCCTTACTTTTGACAAGAAATTTGAATTTGACTGGTGGTGCGATATGATGAATGTACCTTTGCAGAAACGTATGAAATTAACAGAATGTATGATGAAAACACCAGTTGAAATGCAAGAATTCTTTAATATTCAAATTGAAAATAATAAAATAAATTCGTTTTATACTGAAATGGCATGGTTTGTATGCAAAAAAAGCGCGACATTAAAAAGATAAATTTCTTGCAGTCTTTTCAAAGTACGTTATACTTAGTACAGAGAAAATGAGAATTGAGGAAATATAATAATGATTCGCGTACGTATTGAAGGAACTGAAGAAGAAATGCTTGAATTTATGGAGAAAATGCCAGATATTCCTGGATTTGAAAAAACACATATGAGAGAACCGAGAAAAGGAAATAATCCAAAATACGATTCAAGTAAAAATGTACTAGCATATTTATCTTATAAAAAGATTGAAGTCGCCAATAAATAGGCGGCTTTTTTAGTTTGCACCGTTTCACAGCCTTGTCTTTTTTACATAATAATAATAGTAGATTATGTTGAAGAGGGGTGAGGATAGTTAATAAGAAAATCATCTTTTTTGGAGACTTTGGTATTGACGATGCGGTGGCGTTAATTTATGCAAATAAAACATGTCAATTGGATATTATAGGTATTGTTGCTGAATATGGGAATGTATCGCGAGAAATTGTAACGGAAAATGTGTATTTTTTAGAAAGATACTATGCTACAGAAGTAAAAATCATTGAGGGTGCAGCAAGACCGATGACAGCTGAAGAACCTTTGTTCTTTCCTGAAATACATGGAGATCACGGTTTAGGGCCAATTATTCCACCTGATATGAGGATTTGTAAACGGGAAAATTTTTGTGGACTAATTAAATTAATTGAACCTTGTCCAGAAGATATTATTATCGTAGCGACAGGGCGTTTAACAACATTGGCAACGCTATTTTTATTATATCCAAATGTAATGGATAAGGTATGTTCGTATTATATTATGGGCGGTGCTTTTTTATTTCCTGGTAACGTTACTCCTGTATCAGAAGCTAATTTTTATGGGGATCCAATCGCCGCGAATATTGTCATGAAGTACGCAAAGAATGCGACTATTTATCCGTTAAATGTAACGCAAGCAGCCCTCATTACTCCTGAAATGGTGGATATTATTAATAAAGAAGGAACAGGGCAAGCGAAGCTTATTAAACCAATGATCGATTTTTATTATGAGAACTTTTATAAAAAAGAATACCCGGGTATTGCTGGAAGTCCGATTCACGATTTACTTCCGTTCATTTCATTTATAAATGATGATATTTTTGAATACAAAAAATCTGCAGTTTGGATTAGTACGACAAATGACGTAACAAGAGGACAAAGTGTGGCAGACTTTAGAAAAATAGCTGAGCCGACAACGTTTGATAATAGGCCTATTCAAAAAATTGCAGTTGGTTTTAACTATCCAGCTTTTAAAGAAGAGTTTATGCGGACAATATTAAAGCCTGACTGTCCCTAATATGTGAAATACGAAGGGTATCAACCATACGTCGAAATAACAGGTCGTTCATTATTTTGAAATAATCAAATAGTTAAGCTGTATGAATAACTTATGGGAAATGTAACATAACTAATGGTAAGCAATTGTTTCTAATTATATTTTGATCTGTAAAATATAAAGGAGGTTATCATATGATTTGGTCTTTAATCGTTGGTGGTTTATTAGGATGGTTTGCAAGCTTAATTACTGGAAGAGACGTACCAGGTGGCGTAATAGGCAATATTATTGCTGGTATTATCGGTTCTTGGATTGGTACGAAATTACTTGGTAGTTTTGGCCCTGTAATAGGCGGGTTTGCAATTATTCCAGCTTTAATCGGTGCGATTATTTTAATTTTCATCGTAAGCTTTTTATTACGAGCAATGCGGAAATGAATGTACGGACTGTTTACATTTGTAAGCAGTCCTTTTTATATGTTATGCTAGTATTATACAATCAGGAGGTGTCAGCATTGAAAACATTTACAGTAAATTTCCATCAAGAAGATAATGCTAAAGCGACAACAGTACTTAAATTAAGTGAAGAGGACTTCAATAAAGCAACAGAAAAAGGTACTCGTCATCTATTTGATTTAGATACAAACGTTGGATTCTTCGTATTCTTTGACGCAGAAGATGCAGAAGGTAATGATCAATACTTAATGTTACAATACGAAGGGGATCATGAAGAGCCAACTGCGTGCTACGGATTTGATTTAAAACTATACTATCAATTTTTAGCACTATACTTAAATGATCTTGAATTCCACGGTGAAACAGATGAGGAAGAGGAAGAGTATGGCCCAATTCATCATTTAGCTCACTTACTTTATCATATTGTTGAAGATGGTAAGTCAATCGAAGTGTAAAAATACATATGTAAAGCTGTCCTTTTTGGACAGCTTTTTTTATTATTATGATGAATGTTATGATTTGCATAATGGTAAATGGATTTCTGATGGTGATAAATGGTTTGATTAAACAGAAAAAGCAACAAAGAAGACTCATCTTTCTTTGTTGCTTTTTCTACGTTTCAGGAAGGATTGCAGTGTAAATGGCGAGAAGGGATATGTAAGGAGATGGAAAAAATGATAAATAATACGATTCCAAGTTTTTTAAAATTGTGGGAAAGTAACGATGTAGAAGTAGTAGTCCTCAACCAATACTTTACTTCGCATCCAGAGATATTTGAAGAATACTTTAAGTATCATTGTCCACATACGAGAGAACGAGTTTCTAATGCCATTAAACGATATCCCGCAAAAATAGAAGAAATTCGTATCATTGCAGAAATATTACCGACTATTATTCAAGAGATAACGAATGAATATCATTATAAATATAACTTTGATGTAAATATGAATTTTCATCTATTTGTTGGAGGGTTTGGCTCTAATGCATTTGTAGAAAGGGAAATTATTGGAGACATATTTTTTGCGGCAGAAAAATTATCTCCAGATGTAAATCATCTTCGTGTTATTGTCGCTCACGAAATAGGACATATATATCATAATGTTATGTTACACAATGATGGAATGGATTGGGGTAAAGCCGATTGGACTGACGGGTCAGTTAATTTGTATCGTGAAGGCGTTGCAACATATTTATCAAAGCAAATTATAAGAGGTTTAAATGAATCAGTGTACTACTCATATAACAATGATGGCGAACGTTGGTTACAATGCTATATAGAAAATGAAGAACAAATAAAGAATCGTTTTTTGGAAGATTATATAGAAGGATGGACGTTTGAAAAAGAGAAAGAGTGGTTTCGGTTATCTGGAGGACAGTATTTTGGATACAACCGAATCGGTTATTTTTTAGGAACAGCTTTTGTAGAATATGTTGTACAAGCATTGGGAGAGAGTGAAGCATTTACTTTTTGGAACAAACACAATTTGAAAAGCGGTGTCATGGATTGGTTATCGAAAGGAATAAGATTATAATAGGGGGCCGAAATGTATGAAAGTGTATGTAAAGATAGCTATGTTATTTCTCGCTTTTACATGCATATTTGCATTAGTAGCATGTAAAGGGACAGACGAAAAAAAGGAAACAAACCCAACCTCGGAAAATAGTAAAAACGAACAAAATAATTCTTCTGAAGAAAAGAAAGAGCCTGAAGCAAAATCAAATAATGAAGGATCAGCAAAACCAAAGACAGATTCAAGCACGCAAGATACAGTTATAAATCAAAAATCAATTAACCACATTAAAGATTTGTTTGAACTAGCGAAAGAAGGAAAAGTACCTAATGTCCCGTTCGCAGCACATACAGGTGATATTGAAGAAATAGAAAAAGATTGGGGTAAAGCAGATAAAACGGAACAAGCAGGCAACGGAATGTACGCTACCTTTACAAATAAAAATGTTTCCTTCGGTTTTAATAAAGGGTCACAAGTTTTTGATGTACGCTCCTATCATGCAGAGTTAAAATCAATTACATTACAAGAAATAGAGAAAGCATTAGGAAAACCAGCTTCAGTTAAAGTAAATGGGGAAGATAAAATATACGTATATAAAGTAAACAATCAGTTTGAGTTAAAATTCATTATTCCAAAATCGACTGGTAAGGTAAATCATATTTCGGTATTTTCACCAGAAGATAGTATTAATAAAATGGCAGGGTAATAAAAAAGGGTGTCACAAAAGTCTCGAGACTTTTGTGACATCCTTCTTTTTATAAAGAAAGCATCCTATAAAATATGAGGGGTATGCTCCGAAACGTCTTTATTTATTTTATTACGTTCTACATTATGAATAAACAGTGCTTGAATAATCCCTCCCATTATTAAGAAACAAGCGCAAATATAAAATAGCATGCTACCGTTTAGTTTACTTAATAAAACCGCACCAAGTACAGGACCGCACGTACGAGATATATCCCAATGTAACCCGTAAATTGAAAAATACAATCCACGCTTATCTGTAGGAGCGATTTCTGAAACGAATCGAAGTAAATGGTTTAAGGCGATACTTTCCCCAATGACTAAAAAGAGTAATGTGAAGAATAGTGATGTGATTGTTGCTGAAATCCCGTAGCCAATTGCAGCTATTGTATAGCAGGTGTAAGAAATAAGAATAATTTTCGCCATAGAAAATCGTTCAGACCATTTCACAAGGAAAACTTGCAGGAAGATTTCCATTATAGCCTTGCATGTTGAAATAAAAGCGAGCATTAATACGAAATCTGGAAATATATCTTTAGCGAAAATGCGATAATTTGTCTCAGTTTGAGCATAAAAAAAGCTAATAGGGAGTGTAGTAATCATAAGTCCTAAAACGGCGTAATGCTTGCTTACAAATTGTTTTGAAGATGATACTTCAACTTTTTGCTTTGGCTTTGTAAATACTGGAGCGGTTTCTGGAAGCTGCGTCCATACAACTACTGCATATACCATAAGTGTAATGCTTTGCATTATAAATAAATATTCAGGGTGAGTATGATAAAAGATAGCACCAATTATTGGACCGATTACGGAACCAATTGCAGCCATCGTATGCAAAAGAGCAAAAATTTCTGCTTGTTGTTTTTGTTTTGTTAAATCAGCAATTTGTGCACGTTGAGCGGGAATATATAAGGAACGGCCAACCCCATTTATGACGTAAAGCAAAGCAAATATAAAAACAGATTGAGCAAAGACGAAGCCGCCGATTGCAACGCCTTGTAGCAATAAGCCGAGTAACATAATTTTCTTTCGCCCATATTTATCCGTCACTCCTCCAGCAATAAGTGTAAATACAATGTCTGAGAGAGGTTGTAGTCCGAAAATGAGCATAGTTATTATTATATTACCGTTTAACATTTTATTAACGTAAATAATCATAATGAGAGCTAACATAGATTCAGTCGTTCGAGTTAATAATTCGCCGCACAGTCTAATAATAATGGGTTTATTATAACGTAGTATGAGATTGTTCAATATTAATTCCTCCTTTCTATATTGAAATGATAAGATGAAAGGAGAGGTGGAAAAAGGGTAGAAACAAAAGGGGTTATTTTTCACCTTTTAGGGGGATTATGATGTTTATTTTAGATCAATATATCGCACTATGGTGTGCCTATGGTAAAGGGAGACAAGAAGGAGAACAATTAGAAGTTACCGTACAAATGATAGCAGAAACATTATTTTGTACGGAGCGTAATAGTAAATTAATAATAAAAAAATTAGAAGAGTTAAATTGGATCGCTTGGTTTCCAGGACGGGGGAGAGGGAATCGCTCTAAATTAATATTTCAAAAGCAACCGATGATATTAATTTTAGACAGAGGAAAAGAACTAACGAAAAAAGGGGATGTGAAAAGTGGAATCTCATTTGTGGAACGCTACAACTCACAATTTCCATTAGTAAAGAAAGAGTATGAAGCTTGGATAGATTCCATATTTGGTCATAAAATAGAAAGGACACCTGAAGGAAGAAAAGATGTACTTCGGTTGCAAGTACAAATGAATTTAGACATCGCTTTGGATCCGGTTTACGCTACGATGCGCTCAGAATGTCATATGGTTAAACATATTTTTGATACACTCGTATATGTGAATGAGGAAACAAATTGTATAGAGCAAAGACTTGCTTTTCACTGGCAATATAATGTTGCTGAAAAGGTTTGGACATTTTATTTAAGAAAAGGCGTTCATCTTCATAATAGAAAACGACTTACCGCACATGATGTTATACATTCGTTGAATCGATTTATGAAAGCGGAAAACAACCCACACGCATGGATGTTGCAACATGTTAAAAATGTCCATGCAGTGGATGAATTTGTTGTTGAAATTCAATTACATACGGAAAATAGGATGTTTTTACATATGCTAAGTGCAGAACAGTGTTCTATCGTACATGAAGATGAAAAAGGAAGCTTTATTGGTACAGGTCCTTTTATATTACGTGAGAAAAATGCACAGTTATTTGTATTAGAAGTGCATGATTTATATTATCGTGAAAGACCTTTTCTTGACCGAATTGAACTAATGAATGTAGAGCAAAATGTAAATACGTATGATGTATTAGTAAAGACGCAGTATAAAGATAAAGAAAAGCCCAATAAAGAGTTGTCTCGGCTTGAATCGAACGTGACATATGTAACGTGCAATCTTGTAAAAGAAGGGCCAATGCAAGATGAGTTGTTTCGAAAGGCGCTTTATAAAATTATTCATGGCGATAAAATTGTTCAAGAGCTCTGCGGCGAACGTGGAGAAGTGGCAAAGAAACTAATATTAGCAAATGAAAGCATAGTAGAGATTGAGGAAGATATAGCTAGTTTAATTAAAAGGAGTACGTATCATTATGAAGTGCTACAACTCTACACATTTACAGGACAAGATCACGTAGAAGATGCACAATGGATTCAGAAAGAGTGTGCGAAGTATGGGATTCGTGTAGAAAATAAATTTCTTGAAGTTGAAGAGTTATTGGAAATCAGTACGATACAAAAGGCTGATATGATGCATGATAGTGCAACTATTAGTGAACGTATTGAAGATAGTCTGCTATATATGTTTCTTACAAAAAATAGCTTTATTCATGGGCAAAGCAGCATGAACTTTCATAAAATGTTGTCCCCGTATTTTAAACAAGAACGAGTAGAAAAAAGAGTTACATTGTTACGCGATATTGAGAACACTTTGTTACGTCAAATTCATATTATTCCTTTATACCGCAACAAACAACAAGTAACTTCTCACGAAAAAGTACAAAATATAATGATTAATTCACAAGGGTGGATTGATTTTTATGAAATATGGTTTACATTTTGATATATAAGGGTTTTTACACGTTTTAAATGATGTGTAAGAGCCTTTTTTTCGTGTGTGAAACAGGTTTGTTTTACACATTGTTACGCTACTTACGATAAAAGTCTATTTACAGCGTAACAGTGTTATGTTACATTGTTATCAGGAAGGAGTGTTATACAGTTGAGTACAGATTTAATTTCAAAAAAAGATTTATTAGAACTAACTGGTATTTCATACGGACAGTTATATAGGTGGAAAAGAAAAAATTTAATACCGGAAGATTGGTTTGTACGAAAGTCAACATTCACGGGTCAAGAGACATTTTTTCCGAAAGAAAAGATATTAGAGCGTATTGATAAAATCCAAACGATGAAAGAAGATTTATCACTTGATGAACTAGCAAATATGTTTTCACCGAGTGTAAGAGAAATCCTTTTAACAAAGGAAGACGTCTTACGTAAAGGAATTGCATCAGAGCCAGTTTTACAATTCTTCATAGAACAAACGAATAAAACAACAGAGTTTCAATTTGTAGATATTCTTTATGTGTATATGTTAGAAGAATTACTACAATCGGGAGAGATTAGTTTAGAAGAAGGAAAAATGGTCTTGCAAGTTTTACGTGAAAATTATGAGGCGATTAAGCATAAAGCTTGTGACTTAATCATCGTCCGAAAGTTAGGGATTTCTACATGTTTCTTAGTTTCAAACGTGGACGATTTAATTTTTGAAAAAGGTACCAAAATAGTTTTACGCGAAGCGATTATGAAATATACCGAAGCATTAAAAACGAAACTGTTGTAGTGGAGGAGAAAGTATGCGTACAGATAATTTGATTATAAATGGTTACGGTTCATCGAATGGCGGCGAGTTTCTTAAAGTGCAATTAAATGGAAAAGGGACTGTTAATGGAAATGTTGAATGTGATCAATTTGAATGTAACGGTTACGGTGCTGTTACTGGAAATTTGAAAAGTAGCAATGCAAGAATTAGTGGATCGGGTAAAGTCGATGGTACAGTTATTGCGGAAACGATGCGAATTGATGGGAAAGCAACAATTACGCAAGATGTGAAGGCGAACAGTTTAAAAATTGCAGGAAAAGGTACAGTAGGTGGAAATGTAACTGGTGAAAAATTTAAAATCAACGGTCAAGCAACGATTGATGGGAATTGTGAAGTGGATACTTTTTCTTCAGAAGGACAATTTACAATTGGTGGATTATTAAGCGCCGATGAAATAAATATTAATATTCACGGTACATGTCGAGCAAAAGAAATTGGTGGTCAAACGATTAAAGTAAAACATAGACTAAGTACTTTTAGTAGACTGTTTAAATCAGTATTTGGTATGCAATTAGAGGCTGAACTATTAGAAGGTGACAATATCGATATTGATTATGCTCACATAAAAACGGTAAGAGGAAACAATGTTACAGTAGGAGCGAACTGTGAGATTGAACTGATCGAATATACGGGTGTTCTTACTGTTGATAAAAGCGCAAATGTAAAAGAAATGAAGCAGATTTAATGGAAGGGAGAAAGTAATATGGAACATCAACATAGTCTTACTGTCAATGGTTCTGGTAGTTCAGCAGGCGGGGATTATAACAAAGTGAAGATTCGCGGTGAAGGAACGATTTCTAATGATATGAGCTGTAATGAATTTAAAACGTACGGAACGAGTGAAGTGCGCGGTAATATGAAAGTGAAAAATTATGTCGTGTATGGAGATAGTGAAGTACAAGGAAATGTAACTGCTGAATATGTAAAAGTATACGGAAATACACAAATGAATAGTGATGCCCATATTGAAAAAACGAAAGTAAGAGGTATGATAGAAGTTAAAGGGAAGTTTACTGGTGATTTCGTAGATGTGAAAGGCGCTTTAAATGTGAAAGGAGATATTGAAGTTGAAGAACTATCACTAACTGGTGGCCTTGAAAGTGATGGATTACTTAATGCTGAAAATATTGATATTTCACTTCGTTATGAAGGAAGTAAAGTGAGAGAGATTGGTGGTAAGAAGATTACCGTTCATAAAAAAGCGAGATTTATTCCATTTACAAGTCATGCTGGAAGCCTCCAAACGTCTATCATTGAAGGAGATGAAATTTATTTAGAGCATACGATTGCTGAAGTTGTAAGAGGAAACAACGTTACCATTGGTCCAGGATGTGAAATTAGTGTTGTAGAATATCATACTAGTTTTAACCAAAAAGGTAATGCAGTCGTAAAAGAACATAAACAAATATAAGTAGTACGAGGGAGAGCAAGGTTATGGTTGAGAAGAATAATAAGCTCGGCTTTGTTGTGGCGGGCTTATTGCTAGGTATTTTAATGGCATCAATGGATAATACCATTGTCGTAACGGCGATGGGAACGATTGTTGGTGACTTAGGAGGCCTTGAAAATTTTGTATGGGTCGTTTCTGCCTATATGGTCGCAGAAATGGCAGGTATGCCGATATTCGGAAAACTATCAGATATGTATGGTAGAAAGAGATTCTTTATTTTCGGTTTAATCGTCTTTATGATTGGTTCGGCACTTTGTGGTACTGCTGAAAATATTACACAGTTAGGTATTTATCGTGCCATTCAAGGTATTGGCGGCGGGGCATTAGTGCCGATCGCGTTTACTATCGTTTTTGATATTTTCCCTCCTGAAAAGCGCGGGAAAATGGGTGGATTATTCGGAGCAGTATTTGGTTTATCAAGTATTTTTGGTCCGTTGCTTGGTGCGTATATTACAGATTACATAAGCTGGCACTGGGTATTTTACATTAACTTACCGCTTGGCGTTTTAGCACTTATTTTTATTACATTCTTTTATAAAGAATCACGAGTTCATAGAAAGCAAAAAATTGATTGGTTTGGCGCAATTACTTTAGTTGGTGCAGTAGTTTCGCTAATGTTTGCTTTAGAACTAGGTGGACAAAAGTATGATTGGGATTCTAACTTTATTTTAAGTTTATTTGGCGGATTCGCTATTTTAATTATTGCATTTATTTTTATTGAACGTAAAGTAGAAGAACCGATCATTTCATTTGAAATGTTTAAACAACGTTTATTCGGAATGAGTACCATTATTGCATTATGTTACGGTGCTGCGTTCATGTCAGCAACTGTATACATACCGTTATTCATTCAAGGTGTATACGGTGGTAGCGCAACAAACTCAGGATTATTACTTTTACCGATGATGTTAGGATCAGTCGTAACAGCTCAATTAGGTGGATTTTTAACGACGAAGCTTAGCTACCGAAACATTATGATTATTTCTGCTGTTATTATGCTAATTGGACTATTCTTATTAAGCACATTAACGCCAGAAACAAGTCGTATATTATTAACGGTTTATATGATTATTATTGGATTTGGAGTAGGTTTCTCATTCTCTGTACTAAGTATGGCAGCTATTCACAACTTCGGTATGGAGCAGCGTGGTTCTGCAACTTCAACGAGTAATTTCATTCGTTCACTAGGAATGACACTTGGTATTACAATCTTCGGAATGATTCAAAGAACAGGTTTCCAAGATCAATTAGAAGAAGCTTTTAAAGGTATGAGCGGAGGAATGAATACAAACGCTTTAGGAGATTCAAGAGCTATTCTATCAGAATCGGCAAGATCTCAAATCCCGCCGCAAATATTAGATAAAATTATTGATGCTCTTTCTAGCTCCATTGTTCAAACATTTATGTGGGCATTGGTACCAGCAGGTCTAGCATTCATATTTATTTTCTTTATGGGAAATGAGCGTATGGTAATTAAGAAAAAACAAACGAATAAAAAGAGTGAAACATCAAAAGCGTAATGAAAAAGCTCCTTTCCAATTGGAAAGGAGCTTTTTCGTATGTACGGATTTAGATTAGCCTTCGATAATTTCGTATTCTTCGTCTGCTAATAATAAAATTTGTGTCTTCTTACCTTTGTTTTGAACTTCGATTACATCGTATGCACCTAAGTCTCTTAGTTTGTTTTGAGAAGCGTTAACCATAACTTCCATAGAATCAATTAAGATATCTTCTTCAATGTATGATTCAGGCAATGCCATATCTTCTGTTTCTAATACACATGCATATAGATTTTGTAAGTTTTCAGCAGTTGGGTTTTGTTCCTCAACATCAATGATGTTCTTTACTGCATCCATATTTTCTTCTTTTGCTTGGTATACTTTAATTTTAGCCATTGTTTTATTCTCCTTTATAACGTAATCGTAGAGGCTACACCTTATTATAACGTTTTTTTCATGAAAGATGAAATTGTTATATGTATTTATAGGGAAATTTATGTGTTATTACTCATTATTGGCGTAATTTCATTATTAATGTGATAAGTAAGTACCTATATTCCTGAGTTAAAGTTATATTGTCCAAGCTTTTTTATGCTCCGTTCATATTATATGTATTAGATAAAACATATAGGAAAGGGATGGAGTGTAAGTGGGTTGTGAGCCGAAACGAAATTATCAATGCTGCCAAAATAGTATTTGTGAATTTTTGCGAAGTCTAGAGCCTTTTACAAAAGTTGAGAGTATTGTAATCGCCGGAAACGAAATTGTTGTATCTTATTTTCTTTCATTTAATAAGAGGAATGGTATCGTATCCTTCGTACAAGAGGACAATGAGGTTATTTTTGTAGATTGCTCTAGGATTGATGCAATTCGAATAGGAAAAGTTTGTAGTTGTAAAACGAAAGTTAAATTTATTGAAGAGGATTTTAGTTTACTTGGAAATGTTTGTCCGCAATGTTTAACAGAGGGTAGTACACTCTTTTTTGACTTTTACAATCCAGAATTGAATTTATCACTACAAGCAAAAACAATTGATGCACCTAGTTGTACTGAATTTATAGATGAGATGGGGAATGTCGTAAAGCAAATTACTATAATAGGTGAAGCGATTGTTTCTAAAGATTTTGTTCAAGTGCCAGAACTATTAAACTTTCAATTAGTTTTATCTGATACGGCTACGAATCCTTTAAAGTTTGGAATACTGTTCATTAATTTCCCTGATCTTACGTATATTATTCTTTTCGCATCGAGTGGGTACCTCAATATTTCGAATTGTTTGAAAATTGAGAGTGGAACTGGTAATGCTGAAATAGAAGAGATGAAAAAGATGGTGACGAATGACAATAATACGTACAAGTCAGTTGTTAAATTGACTAAAGTATATAAGAATGGAGGAACAGAATCATATATTTATAAGAATGAGTTATAACATACGTATTTAAATGAACCCTCAAACGAGTATTGAGGGGTATTACATAATAAAAGATGATAATCGGTTACATGTAGATTGCAAATTATTATTAAGTATATTTACTGTTAACCTTTATACAGGACAGTCGCTTACTATTCATTAGATGTTATAATAATTTTATATTTACGAATATTTTACGATTATATATAGTTTAATAAACTTTTGTTTATATATGAAAAGTAGAGTTAAACTGATTCCAAAGAAAGCGGGAATGTACATGATATATGAAGCGAGTATACATACGAGAGAAAAATTAGTTACTATGTTCGAGGATTTCAATAACGTTGTTTTACTTTCTTATTTACAAGGACATATGGGTACTGCTTGGGTAAATAATCTTGAAAATCCAACAGTAGCGCAAGTTACGGTAGGGATCTTTACATTTTACGCTGGTGATTCGAATGCGAAAGAAACTGAAGAATTAGTACGTAACATTCCTGATAGAATGTTAGTAATCGTAAATAGTGAAGAGTGGAAAAAGCGTTTAGAAACATGTTACGAAAGAAAAATAGATAAGTTTTTACGCTATAAGTTCAAACGGAATGCGGAAGTTTTTAATCATTCAAAATTACAATCTTTTATATCAGCGCTTCCAAAAGGATACGAGTTACGAAAAATAGATGAACATATCGTAAATATTCCCACATTACATAAGGTCTCTGAAGATTTTACAAGTCAATTTCAAACGGTGGAAGATTATATAAACCGAGGTATAGGTTAAAGCGTTTTATATAAAGATGAAGTTGTATGTGGTGCATCATCGTATAGTATTTATGATAATGGCATTGAAATTGAAGTGGCGACTGATCACAATCATAGAAGAAAAGGGTTGGCGACTATAGTTAGTGCAGCGCTAATCTTGGACTGTCTAGAAAAAAGAATATATCCAAATTGGGATGCAGCGAATACTACGTCTGCTAAACTAGCAGAAAAGCTAGGATATGTTTTTGATAAGGCGTATGATGCTTATTTTGTGGATAATAGGTAAATGAATGAATTTGTACAATTGTACAACAGAAAAAGTCTAGAAAATCCTATAAAATTCGTGTTAATTACTCTTTTTTAAAATTACAAATTGGGTATAAAAATCGACTTGAAAAAGTCGGTTTTTATTTTTTAACAATAAGGTGCATCCAATATTAATTTGCTGTTGCATAGATATTATGGAATGAAGAAATTAACAAAATTAATTTTATTTGTCTTAATAAATTTAAGAATAGATTTTTGAAAGTTTCTTCGAAAATATGGATATCCTTTTTACTATTGAACTTAATCAACATATTATGGTGTTTTTCCGCGATAATAGTTAAGAATTTTTTTAATAGGTAAATATTCATAAAAACTAATTATATTAAACTGTGTGTATTTGCAAATGATAAAAGTGACTATGATACAAACCCACGCATTAATAGAAAAAATACATATACAGTAAAGAGAGTTAAAAAACTCTAATTTTTTTATAAAGGAGATTATAAAATATGAGTGAACAATGCCCAATTAATGTACCATGTCAGGTAGCAGGACAAACTCAAACACCATTAAGTGATGCACCTGCAACACCAATTACTACTCCAGGAGCACCAATTGTAAAAATACCAGTTGTATTAGCAGAAAGAACGATTCAAATTGTTGTAGAATCTGATATTTCATTAGATCCTCCAGCAGTTGAAATTAAACGTATCTTAAAAAATGCATTTTTAACACAATGTAAGTTAGTTCCTGTAGCATTCGAACCAGTACCAGGTACACCTTACCGAAGAGTTACAAGAGCAAAATTATTTGTACAAGGATATATTCGAAAAAATATTGAGTATGCAAATGATGAGTGTAATGGAGTGCTATATGACCGTATTGCAAATGTTCCATTTTCTGGTTTTGCAGATTTAACAGAAGCTGATTTTCTATCATTAGCTATAGTAGCTGCTTCCTCAGATACTACTTCTCACTTTATTAATCCTAAAAATGGTGATTTACCACGTTTAGACAAATACTTCTTCGAAAATACAGTTTTTTATAACGAACAACCATATTGCGAGTTAGTTAGCGCTCAATTTTTCGAATTAGACTTTTCGCCTTGTCCAACAGACCTAAATGAACCATTTGATACTCTTCGTGAAAAAATTGTACTAGATCTTACTTTAAAAGTTTTACAAGTACAACAAGTACAAGTATAAAACTAAAAAAGCATTGTCTTTGATAAAAAGACAATGTCTTTTTTATTATTATAAAACATATATAATGATGAAAATGAATACGTGTAAAATAACATATTTTCCTGAATTTTATTAGATGGGGGGATGGTGATGAATAAGCCATGGATTGGTAAGGTGCTATGGGATGAAATTCACAAGTATAAAGATCTGAATAAACAAGATAATTCACGAGAAAGAATAGTAAAGAAAGAAGAGGAAG
>NZ_JBYTDP010000001.1:126455-696918 GCF_058791555.1 Bacillus sp. EB106-07-01-XG149
AGTATCTGAAGTAAAGAAAGAAGAAGAAGTATCTGAAGTAAAGAAAGAAGAAGAAGTATCTGAAGTAAAGAAAGAAGAAGAAGTATCTGAAGTAAAGAAAGAAGAAGAAGTATCTGAAGTAAAGAAAGAAAATGCAACATCTGAATCACAATTAGAATCTTCAGTGCGTTCAATGGTAGTGAAAACACCATTTTCTATTATTTCTGAAGTGTCTAGTTTTAAAATATTTCCGAAAATAAACATAAAAAATCAAGAAGCGTTTGTTTTTCAAAATGAAAAAGATGTAGGTAAGCGTGAATTAGATTCTAAGTTATTAACTACAGTACAACAGTATCATTCGGAGGCTTATTGTGAAATAGTTTCTTTTAATCTTCATGAAAAGAGAGTGCTTATGGAATTATATAATAAAAAAGTTATAGGGAATATTGAAGAGAAAAAGGTAGAGACATCTTCATGGACCCCAATACATAGCATAGTATTAGAGGGTGAAAATGAAGGAGAAATAAATAATGTTATAACCGCCAAGCTACCAATAGAAATAGGAAAATATAAAGGTGAAATTATTTTACGAGAAAAAGTTGTATTTAAAGAAAAAGTCATAGGAATAAAAGAGGTGGAACAGGAGATTGTTTTGACAAAAACTGAATTCTTAGTGCCAAAAGTAATAAAAAATGGACAAAATACATTTACAGTTGAAAAAGGGAGCTTATTTGTAGAAGGCTATATTTATCAATGTATTGAATACATATCAGAACAAAGTACATTTCATAATAATGTGTATCAATTAATGCAAAATATTGTACTGGAATTAGTCGTTCAAGTAATACAAGAACAGGAAGTACAAGTACGAATGAAATAAAAATGAATATATTCTCTAAATGCTACAAATGGTTTTTCCTCAATAAATTCAGTGTAATATTTATGAATACTAATTTTTGCTAACGGGGATAGTTACTTTATTATATGAATCTATTTAGGTCTATGAAAAAATAAGTGCTAACATGTTTGAAAACAAACTTACTAACACTTATTAAAAACAGATATAAAATTTGGATTATATGTGGTTTAATTTAAGAATTTAATAAAAAACATTGATAATTACTTGTTATAAACTGATGTGTAAAATAAAGTGTATTCACTTCTTTTTTACAGGACTCACAATTTAAATAGTAATACATGTTTATCATAATTTTCTAAACACAAATTATATTTTTTTAGAATAATTGGATGGACAATTTCTTTCGTTGTATCAACATCAGTAAAGCCGTATGTTTTATAAAAACTCTCGAGTTCTTCAAAAGGAAGACAATATACGTTTTGTATTTCTAATGTTTTCGCAGTTTGTATTAAGAATGACACGAGCTTCTTAGCTAATTGTAGACCTCTAAATTTAGGAAGAATAAAAATCCCGCCCATTTCTATAGTATCTTCATCTATTTGGACTAATCGACCCACACCTGCATACTCGTTGTTGTATGTAATAATTGCAACTTTATCACTTTTTAAATCACTTCGTACAAATCCTATTGAATCATATTGATTATTAATCCATTCTAAATCGTTATATGTGGCCAATTGAATACTCATATACATCCTCCTTCGGAATATTAGCGCTATCTTCATTATATAAAACATAAGATGCTATATCAAAAGAACCTTGATATAGCACATTTATTTAAGTTATTAGTTGAAGGTATGGGTTTACTGGTATTGAAATGATGGCTTCACCAAACAGAGGATAATAATCTTGTGAATTTAGTGTTACATAGTCAAAATGAAAATTAGTTTATGCGTATAGAGATCATAGAGTTATTTTAATTAGCAGCTACTGTATTAATTGAAACTATTAAGGAAATGTGGTAATTGCCAGCCTGAGTGATACAAATCGTATTAAGATTTAGTCAAAAACTCCTCTTGAAATAGGGGAAAAGGAAGAGGGATTTAAATATAAGAGCACTTCGAAAAGTGCCCTTCAGTAATGACTACTCATTCTAAAAAGAAAGGATGCAATATATCATATGAAGTTAAGTGTATTTAATTATGGACCCTTTATATAAAAGTTTTATTTTATTCCAAATAAATAGGCGGTTGTTTCCGCAACCTCTTTTCAGTAAAACAAAGCACTACTTTATTGGATTTAGCTTTTAAATTTTAAACAGTATAAATTTGAAAAGATTATCCTAAATTAAATAATTTAAATGCAATTATGTAAAATTCCCATAAAATTATTTGTGTTATAGAAAAAATAACAATAAAAAAATGGTTAAAATGGAATGATTTTTAATAACAGTTCAAGTTTTGAAGAATAGTGCATACAATATAAAGTCTTTTCCTTTCTTCATTTAAGTTTTACGTATATAATTTAAAAGTACTATTTTTATTTTATATTTTTTATATTTATAACAGAATAGAGGTTTAAAAATGGGTGTTAAAATCATTACGGATAGTGCGGCGGATTTACCGGTAGAATTGCTGCAAGCATATGATATTGATTTAATTCCACTCCGTGTTTATGATGAAGCAGAAACAGAGTATTTAGATGGAGTTACATTAGAGTCAGTTACATTATTGCAAAACATGAGAGAAGGCGCTGTTTATAGAACGTCATTGCCTTCACTTGAAACTTTCCAAGAAAAATTTATTTCTTATGCAAAAGAAGGTAATCCTTGTATATATTTAGCTTTTTCATCTGAACTGTCTGGTACATATCAATCTTCAGTTGTTATTAAAGAAGAAGTGAAAGAAACATATGCTGATTTAGATTTAGAAATTATCGATACGAAATGTGCTTCGCTTGGTCAAGGGCTTGTCGTATTAGAAGCTGCTAAAATGGCAAAAGACGGCGCATCAAAGGAAGATATTTTAAAACGTGTTGATTTTCTAATGAACCATATGGAGCACATCTTCACTGTAGCTGATTTACAGTACCTTGTGAAAGGTGGACGTTTAAGTAAAGTAGCTGGTTTTATCGGTGGTTTACTAAATATTAAGCCAATCTTAAACGTGGAAGAAGGAAAGCTTGTACCACTTGAAAAAGTACGAGGGAAAAAGAAAGTACTTGGCCGAATTGTAGATATTATGGAAGAGCGCGGAAAAGACCTTAAAGGTCAAACAATCGCTATGACTCACGGTGATGACTTAGAAACAGCTGAGGCTTTAAAAACATTAATTACGGAAAGATTTGGTTGTGAAGTATTTATTGTAAATACAATTGGAGCAGCAATCGGTGCGCATACAGGACCTGGTGCGTTAACATTGTTCTTCTTAAATGAGGTAGAGTAAAGGATTGGTCTTTTGATCAATCCTTTTTTCTTATTAATCTGTAATAATCGGTCTATATGGTATCGGTGAAGATAATATCATCGAAGTTTTCACCGTGCCAAACGGAATAACGATATCAATTAATTCCTCTAATTCCTTCATAGAGTGAACTGCTACTTTTAAGTAATAGCTACTTTCACCTGTTACTCGATGACATTCGAGTATTCTATATTCTTCGTAGATTTTCTCCTCAAATTTTTTACAAGGAATCTTTAGATTTTCAATTCTTAAAAATGCTTGAATTGATTTTCCAACTGCATCTAATGATATCCGTGCGGTATATTTCTCAATTATTCCTGCATCTTGTAATCTCTTTAGTCTTTCGGTAACACTAGGGCGGCTGAGGTGTAAGTGCTCAGTCATTTCTGTAATTGTCATTCTGGCATCTTCTTGTAGCAATAGGGTTATTTTCTTGTCAATTTTATCCATGAATTATACTCCTTTGCAAAATTGAAAGTAAATTTCTTAAACAAATACATAATATAAAACCTTAAGTTAAATTACATACACTTTTGCATATTGAATAGACTGATAACTCTCTATAATTAAAATATAAATGGAGGTGCTTGTAATGTCTAATCATTTTAATGAAACTATTTCTATTAAAAGGGGAACAGCCTTATACGTCGGAGCGGTTTTAGGATCGGGAATTCTTATATTACCTGGTATGACAGCGAGTATAGCAGAAGGGAATGCGATTGTTTCTTGGCTTGTTATGATATCCCTTAGTATTCCACTTGCATTCACATTCGCTTTTTTATCGATTGAGCATCCAAATACGGGTGGAATTGCTACTTTTTCAGAAAAAGCTTTCGGTAAAAATATTGGTGCTATTATAGGTTGGTGTTTTTTTATTGCGGGTAGCGTTGGGCAAATCGTTGTCTCAATGACTGGTGGAATGTATATAGTGAAAGTGTTTGCTTTATCATCATATTTTTCTTATGTTATAGCGTTTATTATTTTAAGTATTTCAATAGGTTTCAATTTATACGGGTTAAAAATGAGTGGATTGTTTCAAATATGTATTGGTGTATTAACGTTCTTTATTTTAATCGTAACAATTATTAGTGCACTACCTTATATTGAAATGAAAAATATAAATGTACATATTTCTATGCAAGAAATAAATCCGATTTTAGATGCATCTTTATTAATTTTTTGGTCTTTTTTCGGCTGGGAAGCCATTGCAAGTTTGGCTCCAGAATTTAAAACACCTAGAAAAAGAAATATTATTTTATCTACGGGATTTGCGATCGTTATTATTGGAGTTTTATATATTGGTATTGCATTATCAGTAATTGGAACGAAATCTTATCATATAAATACTGATAATACGACAGCTCTCGTGCTTGTAATCAAGCAAACATTAGGCGGCAAATTTTCATGGATAATTGGATTTGTAGCTTTTATCATTTGTTTAGGGACGACAAATGCATTTATCGCAAGTATGGGGCGCCTAGGTTATTCACTAGGAAAAGAAGAAGTTGCACCGCGCTATTTAGCACATATTAATAAAAAAAGAGAAACACCAACAAATGCAGTAAAAGTTGTAGGTTGTATTGCAATAATAGGTTTGTTAATAAGTTTCGTTTTCCATATTAGTATAGATAAAATTGTTTTAATACCGAATTCGTTAGGGATTGTTACATACATAGTAGGTACTGCTTCTGGAATGAAATTAATAAAGAATAGGTTAGGTAAAATTTTTTCTATAGTAGCTTTTACATGTTGTATAGTAGTTTATCCTTTTATTGGAGGAGTAATACTGATTCCAGTAGCCGTAGCATTAATATGTTTATGTTATGTGCGTTTCAGTAGCAGAAGAAAAGAATATAAATAAGAATGTGTTTGTATAAATCGAAATATTTAAAGATATTAAAATTTTTACATTTCGTTTATAATTGTGTGGGGAGAAACATCTGTAACTATTTGTAAAAATAGGAGGCGGCTATAAAAGTGAATGAAATTGCTAAGTGGGATTTAGATCGATTGTATCCGATTGAGAATATTTTAACTCCAATATTGGGGCTGAAAGAACAATATTATGCGACAAAAGATGTAGCGATTCTTTCAAAACTTATACAAGCTATTGAAAAAGCAGAATACTTTTTGTATTGCCGATCAGCTGAAGAAAGTGTTTCATCTGATCTTACCATATTGACTGCTACAGTAAAAAATCTGAAAAGAGAAGTGCAGCAAGTAATACAAAAAAGTGAAGTGGAAACTTCCGATAATATTAATACTAGGTTAATAAAAGATGAACTTAACGCATGGGAAAATATGTACATACAATTAAGGAATAAAATAGAAATAGAGCACGATAATAAGCACTTATCATTTGGCCAAGCAAATAATATTGCAATGAATAGTGATAATGAAAAGGAAAGATTAGAAGTATTCGAGTTATTAACAAGTGCCTTACATAAGGAAAAAGAAATCTTCGCTACTGTCTTAAATCAATTAGGGAGATTACGCAATACAAAGAGTAATGAATTAGAAGATAGAGTGATTTTAACTCAATCTCTACATGCGAATGGTATTTCTGAAACTGTATTATTACAAATGTGGAATGCGACAGAAGAAAATCTTGATACATTAGTAAGTGCTTTAAACGTGTATAAGAAGGGGGAATCTTCAATTACATGGCATGAACTTATGACAGTAAAAGAAAATAATGAGGTTAATATCCCTTTTTCAGTAGCACTTCAAAGCATATACGATGCGTTTGAAAATATAGATAAAGAATTAGCAGAATTTGCACGGAATGCAATAGAGAATGGATGGGTAGATGCGGAACCGAGAGAGAATAAACCACCAGGTGGCTTTTGTGCTCCTTTCTTCGGTGAAAAAGAATCACGGATCTCTATGCGTTATGACGGAAGTATTGATAGTGTAAGAGTACTTGCACACGAACTAGGACATGCTTGGCACTTTTATAATATGAGTTTTGAGCAATCTACTTCTTTTTTAGATGATTATTTGCCAATGAGTACGGCTGAATCGGCGTCTATATTCTTTGAAACCGTGCTTATAAACTATCTAATTCAAACAACAGATAGTATAGATATGAAAAAGTCATTGCTTAGTTGGAAAATAAGAAACTGTTTTAATTATGTAATGGCAATTCGAGCATCATTTGAATTTGAGAAGAATTTTTATGAAAAATGTAAAGAAGGTCCTTTAAGTGCTGATGAAATCGAGAAATTATCTATAGTAGCGCAAGAAAAAGCATACGGGAATGCATTATTAGAATATCAGCCGTTTGTTTGGATGAAATATGTTCAGTTTTATATAGCAGATTTTCCTTTTTATAATTATCCATACACATTTGGCTATTTAGCTAGTTTTAGTTTATTAGAAATAGCTCAAGAAAGTAAAAGTACTTTTCATTCGAAATATAAGGAGTTTTTACGAGAAACAGGAAAAGCTTCAGTGGAAGAGCTTATGAAAAAACATTTTGAAATAGATATAACAAGCTATTCGTTCTGGAATAAAGCTTTTAGACAAATTTCTAAAGATGTTGATGAATATTTGCAATTGATGTAAGGAACGCCACGTAAAGGAAGGATAAGTAAGATGATTGATCCATTATGTAATAAAAAAGCTGCAATGATTTTTCAAGAGCTGAAGGTGGAGTGTGAATTTTTATTTAAGTTTAAAATTCGAAATGCAATACCTATTCATCGTGGTTGGCTAAATTTAAAGTGGAAACTCGAAACGGATGCAGGATCTTTTGTATTAAAGCAATATAATAAAGAACGATACAAAATGTATAACCCAGAAATTTTACTACAAGCATTACAACAACAGCAAAGATTACATAATAATGGTGTAAGTTGTCCAAAGCTCCTAACTTATAAAAATAATGTAATGCATACATCAAAAAATAATGAAAGATTTATAGTTTTAGAACATAAAGAAGGTAATCTAATTTCACCAGGAAAATTGAATGAAAAGGAAATCTACTCTCTTGGTAAGACAATAGGTCAAATGCATGATTTGTTAAATGATGGCTCTTTAATAGAAGGAGAAAAACCTAAATTTGTTCCGCCTACTAAAGAGGAAAGGTTGAAACATTGGGAAGATAAAAGGAGAGAAGCAGAACAGCTAGGAAAAGAACATATTCTCTACCATATAAAATTACAGCAAGAAGCAACACAATTAGTAAATATAGGTCAATTTTATAGTAGTAAAAGAGGATGGGTGCACCGTGATCTATGGGTAGATAATTTCTTATTCCATAACAATGAAGTCTCAGCAATTCTAGATTTTGATCGTATGGATTATGATTATGTAGAGTTGGATATTGGGCGTGCGATTATATCTTGTGCCTTACATGATGGAGTATTAAATAAGAGTCTAGTTGCATCATTTTTAGCGGGATACCGTAATAAATTAGACTTTCCAGTAGGGAGTATTGTTCGGACAATTCAAATGCTTTGGTATATGGAGAGTACATGGTGGATTCATGCCAACATGGATCAGCATAGTGTACCACCTTCACGCTTTGCGGATGAAATGAATTGGATAGCTGAAAATTACGGTGCCTTACATAATATATTGGCAGATTTATAAGAAAAAAGGAGACTACATTCATGAACAGAATCGGCATTATCGGAGCAATGCAAATTGAAATAGACTTACTTTTAGAAAAACTAGCTATACAAGAGGAACAGACGATTGCGGGAATGCCTTTTTACATTGGCGAATTCATGGGAACTGAAGTGATTATTACAAGATGTGGTGTAGGAAAAGTAAATGCAGCCGCATGTACGCAAATATTAATTCATAAATTTGATGTAGATGCTATCATCAATACGGGTGTTGCTGGTGGGTTACATCCAGATGTAAAAGTTGGTGATATCGTTATTTCAACGGATGTTACCCATCATGATGTAAGTAAAACTCAAATGAAAAACTTATTCCCGTTCCAAGAAGAATTTATCGCAAGTAAGAAATTAATAGAGTTAGCAAGTACAGCATGCAATAGTAGTAGTTTACATATGGAGATTCATGAAGGAAGAATCGTCAGCGGTGAATGTTTTGTTGAAGACTCAAAACTAAAAGCGAAATTAATAGACGAATATGCACCGCTTTGTACAGAAATGGAAGGTGCAGCAATTGGACATGTTGCCTACATAAATGATATACCGTTTCTCGTTATACGATGTATTTCTGACAGTGCAGACGATGAAGCGCAAGTTTCCTATGATGACTTCGCGAAAACTGCCGCAAATTATTGTTCAGAAATTATCGTGGAGATGCTGAAAAATATATCGAGTAATACTTATAGTTCAAAAGGAGAGAATGGAATGTTACATGCATTAATTTTTGATATGGACGGAACGTTATTTCAAACAGATAAAATTTTAGAATTATCGTTAGATGATACATTTGATCACTTAAGATCACTACAATTATGGGATACGGTAACGCCTATTGATAAATACCGTGAAATTATGGGTGTGCCTTTACCGAAAGTTTGGGAAGCTTTATTACCGAATCATTCTCTTGAAGTAAGAGAACAAACTGATGCATATTTTTTAGAAAGATTAATTGAAAACATTAAGAGCGGAAAAGGTGCTTTATATCCGAACGTAAAAGAAGTTTTTACATACATAAAAAAAAATAATTGTTCAATATATATTGCTAGTAATGGTTTAACTGAATATTTACGAGCGATCGTATATTATTATTCTTTAGACCAGTGGGTTACTGAAACATTTAGTATTGAACAAATAAACTCTCTTAATAAAAGTGACTTAGTAAAAAGTATTTTGAACAAATATGAGATAAAAGAAGCAGCGGTAGTTGGGGACCGTTTATCTGATATAAACGCAGCTAAAGATAATGGCTTGATTGCGATTGGATGTAATTTTGATTTTGCACAAGAAGATGAACTTGCTCAGGCAGATATAGTAATAGATGATTTAATGGAGTTAAAGGGAATATTGTCTGAAGTGAAGAATACGCACGCTACGAGTTGAATAAGGTAACAATCATAAAAATGCTCAGAATAAATGATTCTAGAGCATTTTTATGTATTTTCAAATTAAGGGGGAAATCACTTGAAAGAAAAGCATATTCAACAAATTGAAGATTTAATGATATACGAACACGATTATCTTGTTCAAGAAAGCAAAGAAGAAGGATTTAATTTCTTAATAAAACTAAAAAGTGAATATGAAAATAAAATAAACATATTTAATAAAACTGGAGAATGTTTATATGGTATTTTTCAAGGGGAAAAGTTAATTGGAATAGGAGGATTAAACGAAGACCCATACTCAGAAAATAATAAGATTGGTAGGGTAAGGAGATTTTATATTGTAAAAGAATACCGAAGGAAAGGATTAGGGAGGTTATTATTAGTGAGAATTATAAGCGATGCGAAAAAACATTTTAATATAGTTGTTTTAAATACAGATACAGTACAGGGGGACAAATTTTATACTTCGAGTGGATTTGTGAAAGGGATAAAATTTGTGGGAGCGAGCCATTATTTGAACTTACATAAAAGGATGTAGTGAATTAATATTTATCCCTCTAACAGAACTTTTGTTCGTTTTTTGTATAGAGTGATGGTATAATTTATTAGAATCTATTATTAGAATGGGGAATTGGATAATGGGGGAGAATAAGATTATTAATGATTTTAATGAATATTCAATTTGGTTAAATACATTGAAAGGTATGAAAAAGGAATTGTGGGTGGCTCCAATATCAGAGGGGAAATGGACTATTAGCGAGATCATATCACATATTATGAATTGGGATGACTATCTTTTACGTGAGACATTATCATCAGTGAGAAATGGACAGGGAATGGAGTTCCCTGATTTTGATACATATAATAAACTAGCATCTAATTATGCTAAATCAGGTATATCTAAGGTGAAACTTCTTGAAGAAGCAAAAGCTAAAAGAGAGTTACTCGTAAAAGAACTTAAATTACTGCCTGATGAAAATCTAAAGAAACCTTTAACAGCCAATGGGGTATCACACTGTCCTCATACTGGAACGCCGTATTCTCTTATATATATAATTAAAGAATTTATAGATCATGATAACCATCATAAAAGACAGGTTATTCATTTTTTAAATGAAAATGTAGTTGCTAACTGATAAATAAAAGATCCCGCAAATGATATTTGTGGGATCTTTCTTACATTATAATTTAACATTCATTTGTTTCAATAATCCCTTCGGATCACCTTTCACATAATAAAAATGCGGATTGTTTTCATCATCGTAAAGCATAATATAAGGCTTTTGATTAAGCGGGAGAAGAATAAGTACTTCATCAATTGTTGTATGTAACCATTGATTTGTAATAGAAACTGGTTTAGATAAAGGGATTTTTATCATGTGACCATCTTTTGGAACGACGTTTAAGTTTTTGAATGGGCCAGTAATCGATTTAGCATATTGAACAGCTTCTTTTTGAATAGCTGGATCTAAAGATTGTTTTTGAACGACCATTTCTTTTTGACAATCAAACACTTCAATTTGTTGATTTGTATTTGCGAACACATTTGTTGATAATAAGAAACAAAGAAGAGTAATGAACCCAATTTTTTTAATCATAGTACAACACCTCGTCTTTACTATACCCTTAAAAAGTTTAAATATTTTTCTGTCACATTTATGTAACAAAGAAGTTGTATAATACAATTGGTTTTTGTTTAATAGCAATGGAGGATAATGTATGAAAGTATTAATAGCAGATGATGAACAAGATATGTTAAGGATTTTAAAAGCTTATTTCGAGAAAGAAGGCTTCGAAGTTTTATTAGCGAAAGATGGAGAAGAAGCACTTCAAATATTTTATGATGAAAAAATTGATTTAGCTATTTTAGACTGGATGATGCCGAAACATAGTGGTATTACTGTTTGTCAGGAAATAAAAAGGAACTCAAGCGTTAAAGTATTAATGCTTACGGCGAAAAGTGAAAGCGAAGACGAATTAGCGGCGCTTCAAAGTGGTGCAGATGAGTACGTAAAAAAACCATTTCATCCAGGTATATTAATAACTAGAGCGAAAAAGCTTATACAGCATAATGATGTCATTCAAGTTCAAGATTTGAAAATAGACTTCACTAAAAATAAAGTTTATAAAAATGACAAAGAGTTAGATATTACAAAAACAGAGCTAGAATTAATAAAGTGTTTTTTAAATCATAAAGGCATGATTTTAACTCGTAAAAAATTGTTAGATATCGTATGGGGATTTGACTATTTTGGAGAAGAGCGAACTGTTGATACACATGTAAGAAGATTACGTAAAAAAGTAGGAGAAAATATTATAAAGACGCATCGTGGTTTAGGATATAGTTTGGAGGAGCAGAGTGAATAAACTTGGAAAAAAGCTATTTCTCAGCATTTCTTTAACTGTTATTCTTATTTTTACAATCTCTTTATTATTAATTAACTATCTTTTACCGAAATATAATATTTACAAAACACGAGAAAGTTTAGAAGGTATTACAGCACAAATACAGTCCATACCGAGCAAACAACTGGATGAAGCAATTACTAGTATTGAAAATAAAGGAAATGTTACGATTGCGTATACATCAATTAACAATTCGGAAGATCAAATTAATGATGAGTTACGTATGCAACTTACAAGGAAAAGGGTTGCCCTTAATAAACTTTGGATTACAAAAGAAGAAGTAATGAAAGTAAAGAACTTTGGGCAAGCGAATAAAATATATGATCAAGAAAAGATTAAATCTAGTTTTTTTGTGAAATACATTGCCAAAGACGATATGTTGATTTTAGTAGGAGTTTCGATCGCACATTCTAATGACGTAATAAAAACGTTAAATTCATTTTATTTTTACATTTTTGGCATTACGATTTTTCTCATTATCGTACTTGTATGGATACTTTCAACAACAATCACCAGACCATTGAAAGAATTAAGTAATGTTGCAGAAGATATTTCAAATTTGAAATTTGAACGAGCGAAAGTGAAAACAAATGATGAAATAGGGGACTTAGCTAATAGTATTAATATCATGAGTGAAAAACTAAATGAAGCCCATGAAGATTTAACAGATCGAAATGAACATTTAAAACGATTTATGGGTGATGTGACGCATGAATTAAAAACTCCAATCGCATTAGTGAAAGCATATTCTATGGGAATAAAAGATGGTTTAGATGATGGTACATACATAGATACAATCATAAAACAAACTGATCACATCTCAAACCTAATTGAAGAGTTATTACGATTTTCTAAACTAGAAAGAGATGTTTTAGAAAAAGAAGAATTCGATATTAAATCACTAGTCCAAAGTATATTAGATAAGCATAAGATTGAACTGGAATCGAAAGAAATCAATTTGCAAGTGAACTATAATGTTAGCGATGCAGTTGTTAATGCTGATGTAAATAAAATGAAAATGGTCTTTCAAAATTTAATATCTAATGCGATAAAATATACAGCAAATCAAAATATAAAAATTACTTTAGAAGATCGACATAAAAATATATATTTTCAAATTCAAAATGGTATGAATGCTGAACAAATGAAAGATATCGATAAAATTTGGGAACCTTTTTACGTCCTAGAATCTTCTCGTAGTAAAGATCATTCTGGTACAGGACTAGGTTTAGCGATAGTGAAAAGTATTTTAGAAAGACATGGTTTTGATTATGGAGTCTCTACAATAGAGGGAGATATAAGATTTTATATTAATATGAAGAATGACTAATTCGAAACTATAAAAAACATCGTCTATTATTAGACGATGTTTTTTTATGATAATATGAGAGCAGTAAATCAGAATATATAACCTCGAAAGCTCGTTTGAAGAGTGTTCTACAAATTTTTCAAGTTATTGCATGGGATATAAACTGAATTTTCTGTGATTTTGTTGTATAGTAAAAGGAGACATATATGGGGAGGAAAAAGTATGGGGAAAAAGAAAATAGCAATTACATTATCAACAATCTTATCTTTATCAGTCACATCAGGAGTTTCTAGTATGACTGCGTATGCAGACAATAAAGAAACAAACTACATAAATGAGAATGATGTGAAGTTAAATGGGAAAGTTTCAGAAGGGGTACAATCAGTACAATCAAATACGAAGATCGAATTAGAAAATGGGATGACAAAACCGATTTACTCGCTTGATGAAGCAATTATCGAAAATCTATTTGTAGAGACGGAAGTTGATAGTGATCGAGATGGAAAAAAGGATCGTGTATCAGTAAAAGTTATGCGTCCAAAAACTGATTCGAATGTGAAAGTTCCCGTTATTTATGAAATGAGTCCATATCGATCTGGCTTAAAAGATGTTCCTGTATATAATGTAGATGAAGAATTGTATGCGTATGAAGGGAAACCGTATGGAGCTGTTAATCTTGGTTCATACGGAAATTATTATGTGCCAAGAGGCTATGCAGTCATTTTAGGTGAAAGTATAGGAACTGGAAAATCAGACGGATGTCCAACTACTGGGGATGAGCAAGAAATATTAGGGACGAAATCTGTCATTGATTGGGTAAATGGGCGTGCGAAAGCATATACAGAAAATGGTGAGGAAGTTAAGGCTAATTGGTCAACAGGAAATGTAGGGATGACAGGAGTATCTTATAATGGTACGTTACCAAATGCTGTTGCGACGACTGGTGTTGAAGGGTTAAAAACAATTATTCCAATCGCAGCGATTAGTAGTTGGTATGATTATTATCGTGCAAATGGTGCAGTCATTGCGCCAGGTGGATACCAAGGAGAAGATACAGATAATATGGCCGAAGCAGTACTAACAAGAGAAAACCCTGAAGTTTGCGGACAAGTAATAAAAGAGTTAACAGCTGGACAAGACCGAAAAACTGGTAATTATAATGATTTTTGGGATAAACGTAATTATGTAAAAGGTGCTAAAAATGTAAAAGCAAGCGTATTTGTTGTTCATGGTTTAAATGATTGGAATGTAAAGACGAAGCAGTTCGCGCAATGGTGGGATGCACTTGGAGAAAATAATGTTCCTCGTAAAATGTGGTTACATCAAGGTGGACATGGTGGAACATCAACGAATGACTGGCAAAGAACACAAAATAAATGGCTCGATTATTGGTTGTATGGAATTGAAAATGGAATTATGAATGAACCAATGGTTGATGTTCAACGTGAAAATAAAACTTGGGATAAAATAAAAAATTGGCCGGATCCAGCAGCTGTACCGTCAAAAGTTCGTATGTATTTAAGTAACAAAGCAGTTAATTTTCCATTAAGTATGGGCTCTGCAAATAAAGTTTTCTCATTCGTAGATGACGCAAAAATGAAATCAAATCAATTAATAGCAAACCCAGAATTAGAAGTAGCCAATCGATTAGTGTATACAATGCCTGTACTTCAAAAAGATACGCGTATAAGCGGTACACCAAAGATTTCAATTACAGGAAATATTGATCGATCTGTATCAAATTTAACTGCTTTACTTGTTGATTATGGTGGAGCAAAGCCGGAAATTGTAACGAGAGGCTGGATGGATCCACAAAACTTAAAGAGTATAGAAAATTCAACAGCGATTCAACCGGGCAAAGATTATACATTTACATGGGATATGCAGCCTGATGATTATGTATTTAAAGCGGGGCATCAAATAGGGGTCATTTTAATCGCTAGTGACTATGATTATACAATTAGACCGAAAGCGGGCACAAAGCTTACAGTAAAATTAAGTGAAGTAACATTGCCGATTGTGAAATAAATAGTTATGAATAAAGAGCTTACTGCATAGTAAGCTCTTTAAACTTTGAAATGGGGAGTTTATTATGAATTTTTATTAGTAGATACAAAAATGCTTACAACAAATAAAAAAATTGCATTCATGATCAATAGACCACTAAAGGTAAGCCCAGCAAAACCTCCAGTGAATCCATCTCCTACTTTTTCACCAATTACGTGCAAAGTGGCGAAGAAAACAACAGGAGAAGAAAGTATGAAAATACCACTGGCTATTTTCCATATCCGTTTATATTTCTTTGCTATAAAGAAAATCAGTGTATTAAAAGTGATAAGAAGAAAAATAAATCCAATTAATGAATTCATCATATCCTCTTTTCAATATAATTCTGAATTTTCGTATGTTCATTTTGAATGGAATATTATACAATATAATTATATTGTATGGAAAGCGAGCGATATATTATGACAGTCAGCTCTTTCGAATTTTTATTAAAAATAAAGGTACAGGAAGATTAATTGAGTTAAAATCTTCCGTACGTATAAAACGGAGGAGAAAATAAATGTTTAGTTTTTATAGTACACTTTGCACGGAACTTTATGATTACACAAAGCCTGTCGGGTATTCTTTAAATGGTGATATTGAGTATTACCAAGAACGTTTAAAAAATGGTAGAGGAAGAATTCTCGAAGCGGCAGTAGGATCAGGGCGTGTTATCATCCCACTTCTTGAAGCTGGTTTTAAAGTGGATGGGATTGACTATTCACCTGAAATGCTAGAATCGTGCCGTATACGATGTAATGAGAGAGGCTTACATCCTCATTTGTATGAAGGAAGTTTACAACAATTTTCACTGCCGCATAAATATGAGGCAATTATCATTCCTACTGGATCCTTTTGTTTAATTGAAAATCGTGCGGATTCTATAAACGCATTGAAATGTTTTTATGAACATCTTAATCCAGGCGGGCGTTTAATCGTAGATATTATGCTTCCGCATGACTGGAAGACTGGAGAGGTTCATACATCGACCTTTTCTTTGCCAAGCGGAGACGGAATTACATTAGAAAATAAATCAATTGAAATAGATTGGTTGAACCAAGTTACTCTATCATATTTAAAATATGAAAAATGGAGTAAGGGACAGTTAGTACAATCAGAACTGCAACGCTTTGCGGTGCGCTGGTATGGAATAGACGAGTTTAAAATTCTGTTAGAAAGTATAGGTTTCTCTAACATTACTTGTTCGGCTGACTATGTTTATGAAAATGAACCGTCAAATGCAAATCAAATGTTTACTTTTGAAGCTATGCGAAACGAAAAATAAAGAACTATCTATGATAACAAGGCAGTCGATATAGTATCGATTGTCTTGTTTCAATTGTATAGTACCTATATGTTATTACGTTTTCATTGTCCAAGCATTCTTCTACTAACTACATATACTATTTATATTAAAGACAGTCGCTCTTTTCAATGGAACTGTTATTTTTCTATAAATGATATTTTAGAGGAGTAGGGGGATAAATTTGGAAAAGGAAGCACAAGGAAGAATTGAAAATCAAGTGTATTCAAATCGTGTATTAAGATCAGAATTTGATGCAAATTGGGAAACATGTATATCAAAAAGTGGTTATGTAATTTATGTAGCGACAAGTAATAATGCTGAAGTAATTGTCCTTCTTGGAGATGGTTCAAGTAAATTATTAATATTTGAAAAAGGCGGTAAAGTAGTAGTAGGCGGCGGTGGAACAAGTCATTACAGTAAACCGCATATCGCAAGAAATATTTAAGGTAGAACGCGTTAATTGAGAAGAAGCTGGAAAACGGTTCGTCATTCATGTTTAGAGCATGATAGACTAACCGTTTTTATTTCTTTAAATCATTTTAGAGGAACTTGATTTATTACAAATACATCGGGATGACTAGCGAAAATTGGAAGGGAATTGTACGGATAAGAATTCGAATTATAATATAAGTTTGGAAGAAACATAAAAGCAATATAAAAAAGCATTTCCTATTTCGGGAAATGCTTTTTCTATGTTATAGTATAATAGTGTTTCGAAAAGATGTTATTTTAATATACTTCAAATCTTGTTGTGTATTATTTTTATATTAAATTAGTCGTGCAAGTATTTTTTTATATAAGGAGTAACAATTAGAGAAATGAAAAATATAGACTTTATACTAGAAAGTGATGAGGCATTAAAACCGTCTGAACGATTAGTACTATTATTATTAGAGAAGCATAGAATGTTATATACGAACGATCTATTAGCGTTATCTAATTTATCATATAAAACATTAACGGATTCATTAACAGCGCTTGTTTTAAAATCATATGTGTTAAAGGAAACAGGTAAAGGAAGAAGACAGAATTGTTATAGATTAGTATGATAAGACTGCTTATTTTAGAGAATTTATATTGATATTTTTCGAATGTAAGGAGAAATAGAATTTTAATTTTCAAATGAAAAACGCGCCCGATGCGTACTTAAATATTTGAATTTCATTTTTATTAATGATAATCCTATCAGTAATAAGAATAGAAAAATAAAATAAACTGCATAAAAAAGAAATAAAAAAACAATCCATTTTAAAAATGGATTGTTTTTTTATTGGAATAATATTATTTGATGAATGGAAAACAGGAATGATTATTCTACTTCACTTGTGTACTTTTCAGGTAATAATTCCATTACGTTACATTTTACAAGTTCACCATTATAAGAAAGTATAACGTTTGTATTTTTTCCGTAATCACTTATTAATTCTCGACACATACCACACGGAGCAACAACCCAACATTTTTCTATGTCTTCATGAGGGTGTGGGTGAGCAACTGCTACAATGGTATCAAATTCATGATCGCCTTCTGAAATAGATTTTCCAATCGCCATAGCTTCACCACACACTGTAATTCTTCCAACATTCGCTTCAACATGCACTGCTGCATAAATATTACCTGTTTTAGTACGTACAGCGGAACCGATATGATGACGGCCATATTTATAGTTTTTTTCAATTACTTTTTCAGCAGATGTAATTAAATCATAGTCCTCACTATTTAAAGGTATTATTTGTAACATAATTTCTCCTCCTTATTAAACATAATTACCGCTATTTTAACAGAAAATTTTAATATTTAAAACAAAAGATGGAAATTGAAGATATAATATTATTATGTAAACTGTCGTTTTGACAGGAAAATATAGTAATTAATAGAACATATAGAAGAGTATACTTAAATATTTTGAAAGATGAGAGAATAGCATATGATATTGCATTAGAAAAAGGATACGAGCACCTTTTAAAACATTAAAAACAGGAAGTGAACGTATGATAAATAAATGGAGTGTAGGCATATTTTTATTTAACGAGGTAGAAGTGTTAGACTTTGCTGGGCCATTTGAAGTTTTTTCTGTAACCGAAGCGGATGAAGAAAAACCATTTACTGTTTATACAGTTAGCCAAAATGGAGAAATGCTTACAGCAAGAAATGGATTAAAGGTAAAACCGGATTATAGTATTGAAGATTTACCACCAATTGATATTTTAATCATTTCAGGTGGTAAAGGTGTTAGGGAAAATGAAGTGCAAAATGATATTATAATAAATTGGGTTCGTCAGCAAATGAAGGAAGTAAAGCTAATGACTTCAGTTTGTACGGGTGCGCTATTACTTGCGAAAGCCGGTTTATTGGAAGGCTTAAAAGCAACAACGCATTGGGCTAGTATTCAAACTTTCAAAGGTGATTTTCCGAATGTAGAAGTTATGGAGAATGTGAAATTTGTAGATGAAGGACACATTATTACATCTGCAGGTATTTCAGCTGGTATTAACATGTCATTTCACATTGTAAAAAATTTGTTAGGTGTGGAGATTGCTGAGGAAACAGCAAAAAGCATGGAATATGATATTGACTTACAAAATTAAAAAGCCCGATTTGGGCTTTTTTTATTATATTGAATGTATATAGGTAAGTTCCATTACAGATAATTTATGCTCCAAATCTTAGTTCTGAAACGATAGTATCGAATGTACGAAAATGCAGCTTTTTTCTCCTTGTAAGCATGTTAAAACGAGGAGAAATTTCGTATGTAAAAAAACTCTTCTACAATAGTAGAAAAAGAATAACAGAAACTACTATTTTATGGCAGCATACATAAAAAAATTCAAAGTAAATATGGAAATGTCGTCGAATGCTATCTTTAATTGGTTAATTTGTGAGATATTTTTGTGAAGGAGCTTATTTTATAAGAATAGAATTAAAGTTAGTAAGGGATTATGCCGAGGGTAGTGAAAATATATGTGTTAGGGGGATTTCATAATGAGGAAACTCAAGCGAATAAATGTTCCTAATATAGAAGAGCAACTATCACAGCCTAATGAGAAGCGAGCAATTAATAAGAAAAAACTAAGAAGATTTATATTCATGTTTATATTTATTGCGGCGACTACTTTGTACGTTCAATTTATTTTAACGAAACAACAAGAAATAATCGTAGAAAAAAAAGATACAATAACGAATCAAAAAAAACAATTGGTCTCTTTAAAGAAAGATCAGGATTCTTTAAAGACTAACATAGAAAATTTAACAGACGATGAGGAAGAAATTTTGAAGTTTGCGAGAAAAGAATATCAATTTTCTAAGTCAAATGAAACTATATTTGTGTTGCCGAAGTAGTGTAATAGAGCAGTTAGCGATTGCTAGCTGTTTTTTCATGTATGAATGGCATGGTACAAGTAACAATCACATATTGTAAAAATGAAGAGTTTGAGCTGTTTTTATAATTATGGAATATACACCGAAATAAATGTTGTTAAAATTCTGTCAATTGTATTATAATACAAGGTAAGCGGATACATTTTTTAATCAACGTTGAGTTTATCACTCATACGACTATTAAGAAAACCGTTATCCCGTATTAGAAAGGAAGGTAGCTGTGTACGCTTCAAATACAATTTATATCGTAGGGGATGCGAAAGCACCTCAAAATAATCCTATTACCGAAAAGTTCAAAAGTTATTTTGTAGCGTTTGTACTTGTTAAGGAGACAGGGGAAATTGTAGATGCAGATTGCTCAGCGACAATTGCGTTAACATCTCAATTCGTTAAATATTTGTTTCTACATAAAAATATTAATGATCCACTATTGGTAACTGAAATAAAAAATAGATACTTCGGTTCGTCTCAAAAAGCACTACTTGTAGCATTAAAAGATGCACAGAAAAAATATAATCAAATCGCTGCTTTGTCTACCCATTCCTAGACAAAATCCAGCCATAAGAATCTTCTTATGGCTGGATTTTTTTATTTCACATTAACTTCCTACATGAAAAGTAAGCGAAAGAGGAGATTTATTGCTCCCAAAAAATTAATTATTTTTTGGGGATTAAGGTTCCACTTTGTCAGACAACGAAAGGATGAGCAATATGAAAATTACCGATGTAAAAGTAAATCGTAGACGTGTAAATCTTCATACACCGTTTAAAACGGCGCTTCGTACCGTAACCGAAATAGAAAGTATAGATGTATATATTTATACAGATGAAGGAATTGTTGGGAAGGGTGCTGCAACCGCAACACCAGTTATTACGGGGGATTTCGCTAACGGGATTGAAGAAGCAATTTTAGGACCGATGCGTTCCTGTTTAATTGGTCAAGATATCATTCAATTTCAGCAGTTACTGCAGCACATTCAAATGAGTTGTATTGGAAACCCAAGTGCGAAAGCGGCGGTAGATATCGCTTTATATGATGTGTATTGTCAACACCAAAACGTTCCACTTTACGCATTATTAGGCGGGAAGAAAGAAATTTATACAGATATTACGGTGAGTGTAGATGAGCCTTTTATTATGGCGAAAGAGGCAAAGCAACATGTAGAAAAAGGATTTCAAACTTTAAAAATTAAAGTGGGAAAATCTGCTCATTTAGATTTAGAACGTATTGAAGCAATTCGAAATAGTATACCAAAAAATACGACGTTACGATTAGATGCAAATCAAGGGTGGAACCGAAAAGAAGCGGTTACGATCATTAAAGAGATGGAAAATCGTAATTTAAATATCGAGTTTATTGAACAACCTGTTCATGCGAAAGATTGGGATGGGTTAAAGTATGTCAAAGATCATGTACAAACGCCCATTATGGCAGATGAAAGCATATTTTCAGCGCGTGATGCATTGAAAATCATTCAAGGAGGATATGCAGACTTAATTAATATTAAATTAATGAAATGTGGTGGCATACGTGAAGCGTGGCGTATTGCCGATATTGCCGAAACAGCTGGCGTAAAATGTATGGTCGGAAGTATGATGGAATCTTCACTTTCTGTTAGCGCTGTAGCCCATTTAGCAGCTGCCCATCCTAATATTCATTACTTCGATCTTGATGCACCGCTTTGGTTAATGGAAGAACCGGAAGGAATGACGTATTCAGGGTCAAAGGTAAACCTTCAATCGACAGTGAATAGTAAATCTTAGGAGAAGAGACTAGTAAACTATCTTTTAAGGGGGATATGTATGAAAAAAGTAGGAACTGCATTTTTAACAACTTTATTTATATTTTCATCGTTTACATCAGCAAATGCTGAAGAGAAGAAAGATAGTAAAGCGTTTATCGATGTATCTGCCGCAACACTTTGGACTGCGCCTGATTCATTACGGCCAATAGATGTACCGAGCGCTACAAATCCAGTTGATTTATGGAAGTGGACGAAATCGATGACGCTTGACGAGAAACTTTGGTTAACAGATGCAAATAAATTAGAAACGCAAGCACTATTAGGTCAAGAAGTAACGGTTGTTGATAAAAAAGGCGACTGGGTGAAAGTGTTAGTCCATGGTCAACCAACACCACGAAACGAAGAAGGTTACCCGGGATGGATGCCTGAAAAACAATTAACATATAATCAAGAATTTGCAGATAAAACAAATGAACCTTTCGTATTAGTAACGAAACCGACAGCTATTTTGTATATTAATCCTTCTGAAAAACATAAATCGCTTGAAGTGAGTTATAATACGCGACTGCCGCTACTTAGTGAAGATACAATTTCGTACCGCGTGTTGTTACCAAACGGACAGAAAGCTTGGCTACGAAAAAATGATGGAACGGTTTACCGTTCTCAAAATGATATTCCAACTCCGGCGGCTGATGATTTAATAAACACTGGAAAAATGTTTTTAGGATTACCGTATATATGGGCTGGTACGAGTGGTTTTGGATTTGATTGTTCTGGATTTACACATACGATTTATAAATCGCACGGTATTACTATTCCGCGAGATTCTGGTCCGCAATCGAGAAATGGAATTGCAATTGATAAAGAAAATTTACAAAAAGGCGATTTAATCTTCTTTGCACATGATCAAGGAAAAGGTAGTGTTCACCATGTTGCTATGTATATTGGTGACGGAAATATGATTCACTCACCAAGAGCTGAAAGATCTGTAGAGATTATACCGCTAAATACACCAGGATATATAGAAGAATACGCTGGTGCTCGTCGTTACTTACCTTAAAAAATAGAGGGGGTTTTCAAATGAAAAAAGTTGTTCGTTACTCATTAGTTAGTACTCTATTAGTTTCTTCATTTTTAGTAGGATGCGCAAAAGAAAAAACAACGACAAAGCCGAAAGATGAGAAGAAAGTATTACAGTTACTAGAAACTGGTGAAATTCCTTCATTAAATTCAGGGAAAGTAACAGATGCAGTATCATTTAACGTTTTAAATAACGTAATGGAAGGATTATTTCGTTTATCGAAAAATGATGAAGTGATTGAGGCTGGAGCACAAAAATATGAAGTAAGTAAAGATGGAAAAACATATACATTCCACTTGCGTGAAGCGAAATGGTCTAACGGAGATCCAGTAACAGCACAAGATTACGTATACGCTTGGAAGCAGCTTATTAATCCGGATACTGCTTCTCAATATGCATACATTGCGTACGATGTGAAAAATGCGGAGAAAATAAATAAGAAACAATTAGGGTTAGAGGAATTAGGAGTGAAAGCGACGGATGATAAAACATTCGTTGTAGAACTAGAACATCCAGTGCCGTATTTTACGAAATTACTTATTTTACCGTCCTTCTATCCAATTAACGAAAAATATGCGAAAGAGCAGGGCGATAAGTACGGATTAGAAGCAAATAAAGCGGTGTATAACGGGCCATTTACATTATCAGAGTGGAAGCATGAAGCAAGCTTTACAATGAAGAAAAACGATAAGTATTGGGATAGAAAAGAAGTGAAGCTAGATGAAGTAAACTATCAAATTGTTAAAGAAATTTCAACTGCGGTAAATTTATATGAAACAGATAAAGTTGATAGAGCTGTCATTTCTACAGAATTCGTCGATAAATATAAAAATAATAAAGAGCTAAAACAATATACAGATCCGGTTATGTACTTCTTCCGATTCAATGAAAATGTACCGATTCTTAAAAATAAAAATGCACGTCTTGCGCTAAGTACAGTGTTTGATAAGAAAGGACTTGCGAATTCATTTTTAAATGATGGTTCGGTTGCTGCTAACTATTACGTACCAAAAGGATTTTTAAAAGGTCCAGATAAAAAAGATTTTAGAAGTACAGCAGGTGAGTTTAATAAAACTGATGTAAAACAGGCGAAAGAATATTGGGAAAAGGCGAAGCAAGAGACTGGTACAAATGAAGTAACGCTTGAGTTATTAAACTATGATTTGGAAAACTTTAAGAAAGTAGGAGAGTACATTAAAGAACAGCTAGAGAAAAACTTACCAGGCTTAAAGGTAAATGTAAAATTACAACCACATACGCAAAAGCTAGCGCTAGAGAAGAAGAAAGAATATGAAATGTCATTATCACGCTGGTTACCGGATTATCCAGATCCAATGACATACTTAGAAGTATTCCTTTCTGGAAGTAGTGTGAACAATACAGAATATGCAAACCCAGAATATGATGCGTTAATTAAGAAGATTAAAACAGAATTAGGTAATGATGAAAAAGCTCGTTGGAAAGCAATGCAAGATGCTGAGAAAACGTTACTGGATGATGCAGTAATTGCACCGGTATTCCAGCGCGGATTATCATACTTACAAAAGCCATATGTGAAAGATTTATATGTACATCAATTCGGTCCAGCTACAAGTTTAAAATGGGCAGATGTACAAAAATAAAAGTATAGAAAAACAGACTTCACGTATGTGATAGTCTGTTTTTTTGTACAGTTTCAAATGTAGAGACATTTTATATATTTTTTCATGTCTTAAAAATAAAATTATTAGTAAAATTCCAGTGTGAAATTTATGTAGAATCTTGTATAATTAACGTGTTTCTATGGAAACATTTTCTTGTGTTATTTATATAGGACTTAATAGAACAAGGAAAGAAATACATACATGTATATAATAGATAAATAGAATGGAACATGTATAGAGAAAAAGGAGAGAAATGATGGCGTGTCAAAAACAAGGGTTACAATTTAATAGCGATAGAAAGAGGAAGAGACGATGAAAATGAAGCATGCTTTTGGTCCCATAATTTTAGCGTGTGTGTTTTTTTTCATTATCATACTCATCCCATCGAAAAGTTTAGTATCACTTATTAGTGATAAGAAGGTAGAAGATGCGGCAACTTCCTTACAAAAAGAAAAATTGCAAAGTGTTTTCTTACAGCAAAAAATGTTAGAGAATTCGCAGTATTTACCGATGTATGGTTCATCTGAATTTTTACGAATGGATGCATATCATCCGTCTAATTACTTTAAAGTAAATCCCGCAGGTTTTACACCATATTTAATGGGGATTGGCGGTACGCAAAGTTTAGCTCATATATTAAATATGACGTCTACAATGGATGAGTTAGAAGGTAAAAAAGTAGTCTTTGTTCTATCACCACAATGGTTTACAAAGACTGGGGTATCACAAGGGGATTTTACGAACAATTTCTCTAAGCAACAAGCATATCATTTTATTTTAAATGATGAAATAAATGCTGAAATGAAGAAGCAAATTGCGAAACGACTATTAGACTATAAAGTTGTTCAAAAAGATGATATATTAAAGCATTCATTAGAAGGTATTGTATATAATGATACGAAACATAACATAAAAGCAGGTTTAGTTAAACCACTTGCTTATATGCATCGAAATATATTAGATCATAGAGATTTATTTAACTCTTTATTTAAGATTGAACCGATGAAAGAAAAAACTAATATGGGACTACGTTCAATATCTTGGGTAGATGCACGTAAACATGCAGAAGAAGAAGGGAAATTGGAATCTACTACAAACACATTCGGAATTGAAAATCCGTATTACTATAAACATAATTTGAAGAAAAAATTAAAAGGTTTAAAAAACTTTAGAGCAAATGAATCATATGAAGAATCACCAGAATATGATGACTTACAAATTGTTTTAAATATATTTAAAGAGAAAAATGTTAAGCCACTATTCATTTCTGTACCTGTAAATGGACCGTGGTATGATTACGCTGGTTTCCCTAAAGAACGCCGCGAAGTGTATTATAAAAAAGTTCGGGAACAAGTTGAGAAAGCAGGATACCCAGTAGTTGATTTTTCTGGCCATGAATATGATAAGTATTTCTTAAAAGATACAATTCATTTAGGTTGGAAAGGCTGGATTTACTTTGATGAAGCAGTGCATAACTTTTATACTGAAAAATAAGTGTGGAGAAAAAGGAACGGCTATAAGCTGTTCCTTTTTTTAGTACAGAGGATTTTGATGTGGGCAATTCGGAAAGGCATGTATATCTTGAATTTGTCTAAAATCATAATGCTTCATTGCGAATTGAGCTTGATAAAGGTATTCATACACATATAATTGACCATCATGTACTGAACATAATACACCAGAAGTTCCTTGCCCGTTCATGAAAGAAATGCCGATAGGGCGTCCGATTAAGTATTGTATTTTTTGTTGCCAATGCATAGGGGAATCACTCCTTTTTGAGATAATATACGAAATGGACGAGTGAATTGTTGCTTATCCATGTAAATGTTAAACTGAAGGGTTTTCTTGTAATTTCTACAGATTAGTCAATTTAAACATAAAAAACCGCTATAGTTCGTAATGAATGTATAGCGGTTTTTATTTATTATCTTAAGCAAGATTTTTACGTTTTTTTGTCCATTTTTTAATGATGAAGTATAAAAGAACGAGTATGACACCGCCAATTGCGAATGATTTCACATATGGCCCAGCAATATCATTAATATTCTCCCAATTTTGACCTAGTTTTTCACCTAAATAAATGAAAATGATAGACCAAGGGATGATTGCAAGTGCTGTTAATGTAGTGAAACGTAATAATGGCATTTTTGTAATACCAGCAGGAATTGAAATCGCATGACGTACTACTGGAATAAAGCGTGCAGTGAAAATTACACCAGTCCCGTAACGGTTAAACCAATCTTCAGCTGCATCTATATGTTTTTTATGAATGAAAATATATTTTCCGTATCGTTCTAATATAGGTCGTCCACCGTATCGTCCAAGCCAATAAATAAAGATTTGAGCAATAACGCCGCCAATTGTACCGAATGCAACGGCGCCTACAAATGAGATACTACCATTGAATACTAAGAATCCCGCATAAGCAAGGACGATTTCACTTGGAATAATCTCAATCATTAGACCAAGCATAATGCCCCAATAACCTAATCCTTCAAAAAACGTTAATACTGAATGAATAAAACTACTTACCATTGTTGCACCTTCTAGTTTATGTATTTTTGAATAAATGTCCCTTTATTTAACAATGTAAAAGGTTCACTATATGTAGATTATACCTTATTTATATAGGGGATTGCTATTTCAATTCTTTTATGTCTTGCATTAGTAGTTTAGTAAAGGATATAAGCCCAGTTTTCATGAAGAGATAATAAATATTCTCTTATCACTTAGACAGGTACTTCACTTTCAAAAAACGAATTATAATGTTAATAAAATTTTTATAGAAAATTAACATGATGAAGGTGAAAATATGAAAAAGGAATTATTAGAAAAGGCCTCATATCTACATAAAGCAGAATTAGAACAACTACATAAAGCTATATTAGTTTCCGAGAAAGCTCATGAAGGACAATTTCGCGTTTCAGGTGAGCCGTATATTACTCATCCATTTGCAGTTACAGAAATTTTGTTAGATTGTAAGGCAGATATTATAACTTTAGTTGCAGCATTATTACATGATGTGGTGGAGGATACAGATTATACAATTGAGTATATACGTGATATATTCGGTAAAAAAGTGGCTGATATTGTAGAAGGGTTAACTAAAATTGATAAAAAACAAATCCCTAATAAAGAAGAGTATGAAGCAATAAACTTAAAGAAATTATTGTTAGCTACGCAAGGAGATATAAGAGTAGCTATTATTAAAGTGATAGATCGTCTACATAACATGAGAACTTTACAGGTGAAAGCTGTAAAGAAACAAATTCCTTATGCAAATGAAACACTCAAAATTTTCGCTCCGATTTGTAAAAGGCTAGGGATATTTCATATTCAACACGAGTTAGAAGATTTAGGCTTTTTTTATCTTAATTATTCTAAATATAAGGGAATGAAAATTCTTTTACAAAAGTATGTTAAGTTGTTAGAGGATTTGTCTCAAAATATAATGCAAGATATAAATACTTTTTTAAATACATCTTTAATATTTGAAGTTGACTATGAAGTAAGCCCTATTTATACAGCTTATTCTCGTCTCCAAGATATTCAAGACATTACAGCAGTGTCAAAAATAATTATCACGGCCTCAAATAATTTAGACTGTTATAAAATATTAGGAATTATACATCAGCTATACAAACCAATTCCATATCAATTTGAAGATAATATAGCAATTGAAAGTGATGTATTAAACAAATACTTAAAGACCAAAGTGGTAATCAATAACCATGAAATAATGATATGTATTGAAACAAAAATAAATCAGGAGATACGAGATAAAGGGGTATTTCATATTCTTACAAAAAGTATAACTGATAAGGATATGCAAAATATAATTCATAAATTGATGGATCATTTTATTAAGACAAATGATCTAGTAACTCAAGATGCGATTGAATTTTATGATTTAGTATCATATGAACTATTCCAAGATAACATTGTAGCATTTACTCCTAAGTTAGATTCCGTGAACTTACCGCAAGGTTCTACTGTAATTGATTTTGCTTTCGCATTAAACCCTGAGATTGCTAAGTATATGTCAGGTGCCAAAGTTAATGGTATAAATAAACCGATAACAACGAATGTTTCACATCTAGATATCATTGAACTTTTGGTAACTGAAAACATTAGTAATGTGAGACAGGATTGGTTAAGTTTTGCTAATAGCTCAAAAGCTCAAATCGAAATTTGTAAAGAGTTACAAAGATGAAGGAATTAAATTTATCGAGAAAATTTTTTCGGAATTTAATAGAATGAAATAATCATTTTTGAATTAATAATAGGCGCTTATGATTTTTCATAATTAATACCTAGAAAAACAAGTATCCACCTGTTATATATTAGGACAGGTGGATACTTGTTTTCATTATAAAAAAATAGAAGCATTTCTGCTCCTATTTTTTACGGTTTCACTTCTAAATTTTGTAAAAATAAAGTTGCTGTTACGTAACGTTTCGCTAACATTTGTACATAAGCGGTATGTACAGAAAGTGTCGCAATAATAATAGCGTTACGAATTGCTTCACGTTGTTCGTTGTTAACCTGATCGAACTTGCTTGCGATTTTATCAGCTTTTTCTTTTACGATGTTTTCAATTGTATGAACTGTATCTGTTGCATTTAGTTGTAAGCAATTCCCTTGATTGAGTTCTTCAAATAGGGAAGAGTATGCTCCATATAAATGAACAGGATTGATTAAGTCATCACTTCGATCGGCTGGGTCATTTACGATAAGGCGTAATAGCTTACGAATGGATTCAAAATCAAGTGCTGTTTTTAAATCTTCGACAATGAATAGTAAGGCTGCTTGTTCAATTGAATATTTTTTCCCTTTTTGAGGGGAGCCAATCATTTCTTTAATATCTCGTTTTACCCAGTTTTGCATGGCCGTTACTGAGAAACTTGTATTTTCAATCTGATTTCCAAGCGCAACTATTTCATTTAATGAAAAACCGACGTCTGTATCATCAATTTTAATCAGTTTTTCAAAAATAGGTGAAAGTGCGGTAGTAATAAAAGCAGTTACGCTTTGTCCGCTTTCAATATCTTTTTTATGTGACTTTGCCCACGCTTCTTGTAAAATACCGAGAGGCTTTTTCGTATTCCATCCTCTTAAAGATAGAAGAAGGGTAGCCATTTCGTTTCGTGTGAGATGAAATGTTTCCATCTTTTCACCTCCAAAAATATTAAAAAGTTCTTATGAACCTATAATATGTTTTGTTTCATTTAAAGTCAATTCTGTTTTGCTTAATTTTTCCTTTGTCACCAAACTGTTGTAAGTAAATAATGCTTGCATATTTCGACAAAAGTTCATATAATAAGTTCATAAGAACCTTTAAAATGTTTTTAAAAACAAATCTATCATTCTGAATTTACTAGAAAGGTAGATTTCACATATATCTATATAAAAGGAGAATGGATATAATATGTTGAAAAAACTTGTAGCAGTCATGACAGCATTCATGGTTATCTTTGGAGCTAGTAGCTTCATGTTTGTAGATCACGCAGCAGCGAAGAGTTACAAATCTGGTAAAAAATCATACACACCAAGTTCTGGTCAAAAGTCAAAAGTTGATTTGAACAAAAAAGATACTAACGTGAATTCACAAAAAACAACAACAGATTCAAAAAACAAAGCAACAAACACAGCACCAAAAAGTAATAAAGGAAGCTTTATGAAAGGTTTATTACTAGGTGGTCTTGGTGGTTTACTAATGGGTAGCTTATTTGCAAATATGGGAGCTCTTGGTTCTGTATTAGCGTTTATGGTAAATATGTTAGTAATGGCTGGTATCGTAATGTTAGCAGTTCGTGCATTTAAATACTTCAAAGATCAACGTAAGAAAAAGGCAGATGAAGTAGCATGGAAACAATAAAAATTTCTGAACAAGAATTAATAAATGCACTTTGCGTATATATCGCTGAAAAAAGACAAGTTGGTCCAGAAGAAGTTTTAGTTGAATTAATGTATGACGATGACTATGGTTTCTCTGCTGAAGTAGAGGTAAATGGTCGCAAACAAATTTTAATTCAAGCGAACTTAATCGAAGCACTACGCTTATTGCTTGATAGAGAATATAATGTCAATTCATTTGCAGCAAGGTTACAACTTGAATTAGACGATGAAGAAGGCATTTACGCATTAGCAAAGTTTAATAACTCAAATGAGTAGAAAAAAGAGCTGTTGAGAGTAATCTCAGCAGCTCTTTTTAGTATGTGCATATGCTTGGGAATAATCACGCCAAATTTCATTCATTTTCCGTCTACCGACATCAATCATCGGGTTAAATTGAATGGCAGCTTGTTGTCGTACGGTATGTACATGTTGGATCGCCTGTTGCAAGTGTTGTTCAACCGAATGGGATTTTGTATTTGCTTGTTTTACGATTGAATATCCAGCAACAGTTCCTTGTGCCATAGCGATTTTTCCGCTTTCAATGCCAGTTATATTGCCGGCTACAAATAAACCGGTAAGAGGGGTTTCCATCGTTTCGGAATGGAGAGGAACGTGCCCGCCTAATTCCGGAATGTAACGGAAAGGACAACCAGCTAAAGCGGCTAGCTCAGCAAGAGGGTATAAGCCACCGGCAATACAAACGAAGTCTGCCTCATATATTTGTTCCGATCCAGTTATGATGTTTCCTTTCGTATCAATAGTAGCAACGCGTACACCTTCAACTTGATCTGTACCGATAATTTCAAGAGCTGCTTTTCGAAGGTGAAGTGGTGTGCCATTTATTTTCATACCGTTATTTGGATAGAAGTTTAATCCAGCTTGTTTCGCCCAATTATATTTCATCAATCGACTACCTATACGTAATAAAGGCGAAGGGGCAAGGTGTGCAGCATGTAATAGAGAGTTTAAAACTTCTTCTGGTTCACCAGCCTTTTGACTTAATTCACTTTTTTCAGGAAGTACGATATGTTCCACTTTAATACCTGCTAATTGTAATTCATTTAAAATAGCGAAGGACAAAATGTTAGCACCAATGATTACTCCTTTTCGCCCAACTTGAACGCGATGTACATTTGTCATTACTTGGGCTGCCCCGATTGACATGACTCCTGGAAGTGTCCAACCAGGAAGGGGAATGGAGTATTCAGCAGCGCCAGTAGCAAGTAAAACGAACGGTGCTTTTAACGTACCGATATTCGTATGTACGAACCAAGAACTTTCATCTTTATCTAAATTATAGACGGAAATGCCGCATCGAATATCAACTGAAAGTGATTTTGCTTCTTCGTGAAGGCGTTTTGATTCTTTTATTCCGTTCCACCATTCTCCAGTAGGTTCTTGATGTAATTGTCCGAGCAACCTTCCGCCAGGCTTCATAAATTCATCAATAACAAGTACATTTAGTCCAAAGTGAGCACAAGAGATGGAGGCTGACAAACCTGCTGGTCCAGCTCCGATAATAATGACATCATTCATCGCTTTTTCACCATCTCTCTCACGATATTTGGATGCTGTTTACCACTATCAACTACCATATCTTTTTCTACAACAGTTAAGCATGCTCGTACGTTCGTTTGATTGTTTACTGTGACGCGGCATTCAGAACAATGTCCAATATTACAGTAAATACCTCGTGGCGTCCCGCTATCTTCATGCACTCTTAAAGTTCTTATTCCGTTTGCAAGTAAAGCCGCCGCAATGGTTTCATGTTCATAGGCTTCATATTGTTGCCCGTTAAATTGGAAAGTGATGCGCTTACTACTATTTAAACTTCCTAAAATAGGGTGATGTGTAATTCTATTCATTGATTTTCACCTACCGCTCCAAAGGTAACTGCGCGAACTGGTGGTTGATATTTTAATGGCATTTCATTAGTGTTTACGTCGGGATTTGCACTTTCAATCATTCGATCTATCATCATTCTACATGTGCGGCCACCGCAAAATCCCATGCCAGCACGTGTTCTTAGTTTTAATTCTCTTGCCGAGCATTTATATTCAGCAATTGTCGATTGAAGTTGTCCGTATGTAACTTCTTCACATCGACAAACAATTAAGTGATCTTTATTCGTCATATGTATTCCTCCTCTAGTTCGGTTTGCACAAATTATTATGCAAAAACTATGCCATAGTAGAGAAGGAATGTTTATTGTAATCCGAGTTTTTTTAGGCGGTTATATAAAGTGGCCCTCGTAACACCAAGCTGTTTTGCGCATTCTAATTTATTCCCATTCAAAATACGTAATGCCCTCTCAATGACTTTTTTCTCATGTTCATCCATCTCTTCTTGCAAAGAGAGAATTGTATGATTGTTGCTGAGTAATAGGGAATGAGCCGTATGATTGTCTAACGTTTCAGTTGTATGAAATGGTAAATATTCTTGTTTTATAATACCGTCAGTTGCAAATACGACAAGTCTTTCAACAACGTTTCGGAGCTCGCGAATATTACCTGGCCAATTGTAATGAAGCAGTTCATGCATAATGCTTGAAGGCAAGTCACGAATTGGTCTGTTATAGTTGATTGAAAAATCGTTTAAGAAAGAATATGTTAATTCAATAATATCTTCGCGTCTTTCACGCAGCGGTGGAATATGCAAGCTAACTACATTTAGGCGATAGTATAAATCCTCTCGAAACGTACCTTTTCTCATTTCTTCTTGTAAATCACGATTTGTAGCAGCGATAATACGGAAGTCAATATTGATCTCTTTTTCTCCACCAACTCGGTAATATTTTCGTTCTTGTAGTACACGCAACAGTTTTACTTGCATATCAAGTGGCATTTCTCCTATTTCATCAAGAAATAATGTACCGCCTTGTGCGAGCTCTATTTTCCCTTTTTTCCCTTTACTACTTGCACCAGAAAACGCCCCGCGTTCATACCCGAATAATTCACTTTCAAATAACGCTTCTGGAATGGCGCCGCAGTTAATTGAAATGAAAGGTGCCTTTGCTGCCTCGCTTGCTTCATGTATCGCTTTTGCAAATACTTCTTTTCCAACACCACTTTCGCCGAGTATTAAAACAGTTGATTTCACCGAACAAACTTTTCTAGCTAATTGTATCGTTCTTTGTATAACAGGGCTTTTTCCATTCATCGCAAGGAAAGGGTCGGATTCATCTTTGTACTTTGCAACCTCTTGTTCTAAACGGTGCATTTCATGTGACATATTAAATAGTTTTTCGTTTAAAGCAACTTGATTTGTAACATCTGTTTCTGAAACGACCGCTCCTATAATTTCATCGTTACAATACACTGGGTTTGAATTTATTAATACGAACAAATCTGGACGGGGCTGATGGAATTGAGCGATTATGCTTTTTCCGTCATGTAATGATTGCAAGATTTCCAAATCTTTATAGTCAAAAAAACGAGTGATAGGTTGTCCAATAATTTCAGTATGGTTGACTGAAAAAATCTTTTCGGCGCCATCTGTCCAAGTGCGAACACATTCTTTATCATCGATAACTGTAACAGAAGAATCCGTTGTTTGTATTACGGTGTTATAAAAAGATTGTAGTTCATTGTAAGTCTTAACAAGGAATGGAATAATTTGCTGAGCCATTATACAACATATAGGCTCTTTATTTTCGTTCATTACGATAACGGCCATTTCATTAGAAAACGCGTCAATTAAAGCGGTGAATGAGTCATCTTCATATATAACTGTGCAGTTATATTTTTCTGTAGTAGAAGGGTGGTAATAAAATTTTCCGTTAACTTGTTCAATATGTTGCATGTTGTATGTACGATCAATTGATAAAGTTTTTAGAAATTCTTTTATTGTAGGAAATGAGAATGCCATATTGTCCTCCTGTTATGTATAAAAATTTTGACAGTGATAAAAAAATAATACACCTATTTACGATAAATTTAAAATATTTTTACAAATAAAAATATTTTTTATAAAAAGTGTATGTAAGTAGAGTTGGCATGTCAATTGCATAAAAGAAAGTGAGGGAATAAAAGAAGGGAGGGGTGCTACGTGAGGCACTGTGACGTTTTAATAATAGGTGGTGGAATTATAGGTTGTTCTATCGCTTATTACACTTCAAAATACGGAAGAGACGTAACAATCATTGAAAAAGGGGAATTTGTCAGTGGAACGTCTTCACGGTGTGACGGGAATATTTTGGCTATTGATAAAGATCCAGGCTTTGATAGTCAAATGTCTTTAGTTAGTCAAAAATTAGTAACAGAATTAAGTGAAGAGTTGGAGCACTCATTTGAATATAGAGCGCCAGGAAGCATTCTCGTATGTGAGTCAGACGAAGAAATGGAAGCTGCACAGCAATGGGTGAATCGTCAAAAGGAAGCTGGATTACCGTTTCGAATGCTTGATAGACACGATATAAGAGAAGAATCGCCATTTTTTGCAGATGATTTATTAGGCGGGTTAGAATGCGCAACGGATTCAACTGTAAATCCATATCTTCTTGCTTTCTCACTTCTTGCAGAATCGAAGAAATTTGGTACGAAAGCTTTTAATCATACGGAAGTAAAAGAAATGAAAAGAGATATAGACGGTTCCTTTATTGTAGAAACGACAAATGAGACGTTTACTGCGAAGCAAGTGGTGAACGCAGCCGGTGTATGGGCTCCAAAAATCGGACAAATGTTAGATGTAAATGTCCCAATTGAACCGAGAAAAGGGCATATTATTGTAGCTTCAAGGCAACAACACGTTGGCTGTCGAAAAGTAATGGAATTTGGTTATTTAATTTCTAAATTTGGCGGAAAACGAAAAGTGGATGCTTTAACTGAAAAATATGGGGTAGCTCTTGTATTTGAGCCGACAGAGAGTCAAAATTTTTTAATTGGTAGTAGTAGAGAGTTTGTAGGGATGCATACGAGGATAAATAACGAGGTTATTAAATGTATTGCGAATAGAGCAATTCGCTTTTATCCGAAAATGGCGGATATGATGGTGATTCGTTCATATGCTGGATTACGCCCGTGGACAGAAGACAATTTACCGATCATTTCACGTGTGGAACATATCCCGAATTACTTTATAGCGGCAGGGCATGAAGGAGATGGCATTAGCCTTGCAGCTGTTACTGGGAAAGTGATTGAAGAATTATTAAATGAAAAAGAAACAATTATTCCTATTGAACCACTTCGTTTGAGTCGTTTTACAGAAAGGGTGTTAAACGGATGAGGTCACAAAGAGTCTTTACGACGATTGATACACATACGGGCGGGAATCCAACGAGAACATTGATTAGTGGACTTCCTAAGTTAATTGGAGAGACGATGGCAGAGAAGATGTTACATATGAAAAAGGAGTATGACTGGATTCGCAAATTGTTAATGAATGAACCACGTGGTCATGATGTAATGTCAGGAGCATTATTAACAGATCCATGTCATTCTGAAGCAGATATTGGTGTTATTTACATAGAAACAGGTGGATATTTACCGATGTGTGGTCACGATACAATTGGTGTATGTACAGCTTTAATTGAATCAGGTTTAATTCCGGTAGTTGAACCGATTACTTCGTTAAAGTTAGATACACCAGCCGGCTTAGTTGAAGTTGATATCTTTGTTCAAGATGGAAAAGCGAAAGAAGTCTCTTTCTGTAACATACCAGCTTTTTTACTGAAACATATTACTGTACAAGTCGAAGGAATTGGAACTGTAGAAGCAGATATTGCGTATGGAGGGAATTTTTATGCCATTATCGATGCGAAGTCAGTAGGTTTAGAGTTAGTACCAGAAAACGCATCTACAATTATCGATAAGGCAATTCATATTAGAAATATCATTAATGAGGAATTTGAAATCATACATCCGCAGTATTCGTTTATTAGAGGGTTAACCCATATTGAATTTTATACAGATCCTACTCATGAAAGTGCTCATGTGAAAAATACAGTTGTCGTTCCGCCAGGAGGAATTGATCGTTCTCCATGTGGTACAGGAACATCAGCGAAGTTAGCTGTATTATACACAAATCAAAAAATTAAAGTGGATGAAGAGTTTATTCATGAGAGTATCGTGGGCTCTTTATTTAAAGGGTGCGTCATAAATACAACATCTGTAGAAAATATTGAAGCTGTCGTAACGAAAATTACAGGTTCAGCTTGGCTTATGGGGATGCATAGATTTTTTTATAATGAAAAGGACCCACTGAAAGAGGGCTTTTTGCTAATTCCGCCGATGGAACATGAAACGGAGGATGTAAAATGAACATTCAAAAAATGTATACAGCAGTAGACGTACATGTAAATGGTGAAGCATTTCGTGTAATGAAAGATGTACCATGCAAATACTACTACAGTTTAGAGCAATTAAACGAACAATTTTCAGGTGAATTAGCAGAAGAAATGAAGCTTTTATTAAATGAGCCACGTGGTTTTATCGGATTAAATGGATGTATTGTCGTTCCTTCTATTCATATGGAAGTCGATGCCGCTGTATTATTTTTTAATCATGAAGGATCCATTCCGCTTCATTATGGAGGCATTGTCGCAGTCATAACGACGTTACTAGAAAGCGGGTATTTAAAAAAGAGAGAGACGAACCAATACAAAATCGAAACGCTATCTGGTATATTTTCAATCCATGCGTATGTAGAGAATGATGAAGTTGTATCAGTTTCGTTTGAAAGTAAACTATGTTATATGATTGAGAAAAATTTACAAGTGGGTAATATAAGTTACTCTCTCATTCAGGCAGATAAAGTATATGCAGTTGTAGAAAAGGATGCATATTCACCAGAAATCAGTTTTGAAAATATCTCTAAATTAAAAAAATGGGGCGAAGTTACACTTCAAGCTATACAAAAACAGTCATTAATAAAAAGACTTATTTTAGTAGAATCTATGCAAACAGAAAAGAACCATATAAAGTCGATTACATTTCATGAAGATAACTTTATAGTACGTTCGCCTGGTTTTGTTTCTACTATTGTATCTTATGTTCATACATTATTTAAAAATGATTATATAGCGGATAAAGCTTTTAAAAATGAAAGTATTTTTAATAGCTTTATAACAGTGGAACAAGTGAAGAAAGAAGAACAAGGATACATTTTTCGCTTTGAAAGTAGAGGGTTTATTACAGGAATGCAGACGTTTCTATTAGACTCTACAGATCCGTTTCCGACAGGATTTTTATTAAAATAAAATAGTAAAGGGAGAGATAAATATGAAAAACATTAAAGGAGCATTTCCAGTATTAATCACACCGATGGATGAGTTTCAAGAAATTAATTGGAACGGTGTAAAACAAAACGTAAACTATTTTATCGATCAAAAGGTAGCTGGCATTATTATTAATGGAAGTACAGGAGAGTTTGTTAGTTTATCAAAAGAAGAACGATTTAAAATGGTAGAAAAAGTATTAAAAGAAGTTGATGACCGTATTCCAGTTATTGTAGGAACTGCAGCAGAAACGACGAAAGAAACGATTGAATATACGAAACATGCAGAAGCACACGGAGCGGATTGCGCATTAATTATTAACTCGTACTATTGTAAGCCGAAAGAAGAGGAAATTTATTTTCATTTTAAAGAAATCTCAAACGCTGTAAATATACCAATTATGTTATACAATAATCCGTTTACATCTGGTATTAATATGAGTACAGAGCTCATGCTACGTATTGGAAAAGAATGTGAAAATGTTACACATATTAAAGAATCTAGCGGAGATATTCGTAAAGCAAGAGATTTAGTACGACAAGGCGAAGGTGCTTTTCAAGTATTCTGTGGATCTGAAGATTTAGTTATGGAATCTTATTTAGTAGGTGCAACGGGATGGGTTTCAGTAGCAGGTAATATCGTACCGGGACTTGTTACGAAAATGTATGAGCATTTCCAAAATGGTGAATTAGAAAAAGCTTGGGAAATAAACGATGCTATTTTACCTCTTTGCGAGTTTCTTGAAGGATCAGGAAAATATGTACAAATCGTTAAACGCTCAATGGAATTACACGGGCAAGCCGGGGGACCTTCTCGTTATCCGAGACTCGGATTAACTAAAGAAGAAGATCAAAAACTTCAAATGATTATTTCAAAAATTGCAGCTCATGCAGCTGTTTAAATAAGGAGGAAATCATATATGTTAACGACAAACATTGAGTTGAGACCAAAAGTAAAAGCGTTTTTAAATGAAGAAATTAAAATGTTTATTAATGGTGAATTTGTACCTTCCATTAGCGGGAAGACATTTGGAACATACAATCCAGCAACAGAAGATGTTCTAGCTATCGTATGCGAAGCGCAAGAAGAGGATATTGATGTCGCAGTAAAAGCGGCAAGATCTGCATTTGAATCAGGGCCTTGGGCAGAGATGACTACCGCTGAAAGAGCGCACCTTATTTATAAATTAGCAGACTTAATTGAAGAGCATGGAGAAGAATTAGCGCAATTAGAAGCTTTAGATAATGGGAAGCCATATCAAGTAGCACTGGATGATGATATTGCAGCGACTGTAGAAAATTATCGCTATTATGCGGGATGGGCTACAAAAATTATCGGGCAAACAATTCCGATTTCAAAAGATTACTTAAATTACACACGCCATGAACCCGTTGGCGTTGTAGGTCAAATTATCCCATGGAATTTTCCACTCGTTATGTCTTCTTGGAAAATGGGAGCTGCACTAGCAACAGGATGTACGATCGTATTAAAACCAGCAGAGCAAACGCCTTTATCGTTATTATATACAGCGAAGCTCTTTAAAGAAGCAGGTTTTCCAAACGGTGTTGTAAACTTTGTTCCAGGTTTTGGCCCTGAAGCAGGAGCTGCAATCGTAAACCATCATGATATTGATAAAGTAGCCTTCACAGGTTCAACAGTTACAGGGAAATATATTATGCGTCAATCTGCAGAAACAGTTAAACATGTAACGTTAGAACTTGGTGGTAAATCACCAAATATCATTCTAGAGGACGCTGATTTAGAAGAAGCGATTAACGGCGCATTCCAAGGCATTATGTATAATCACGGCCAAAATTGTAGTGCCGGTTCTCGCGTGTTCGTTCACCGAAAACATTACGAAACAGTCGTAAATGAACTAGTGAAAATGGCGAATAACGTGAAACTTGGAGCAGGTATGGAGAAGGAAACGGAAATGGGTCCACTTGTATCTAAAAAGCAACAAGAGCGTGTGCTACATTACATTGAACAAGGAAAAGCAGAAGGCGCTACTGTTGCTGCTGGTGGTGAACGTGCATTTGAAAAAGGTTATTTTGTACAGCCGACGGTATTCACAAATGTTACTGATGATATGACAATTGTGAAAGAAGAAATTTTTGGACCAGTTGTTGTAGTACTTCCATTTGATTCAACAGAAGAGGTCATCGAAAGAGCAAATCGCTCTTCATACGGACTCGCTGCGGGCGTATGGACACAAAATATTAAAACTGGACATCAAGTTGCTAATAAATTAAAAGCAGGAACAGTATGGATTAATGATTATAATTTAGAAAATGCAGCTGCACCATTTGGTGGCTTTAAACAATCTGGTATCGGTCGTGAGTTAGGTTCATATGCGCTTGATAACTATACAGAAGTGAAGAGTGTTTGGGTAAATATAAAGTAATAGAGAGTCTAACTGTTAATGAATAGAGATACGGACAACTGGAAGCTTTAATAATAGTTGTCCGTTTTCTTATATATAAAATAGCTTTTAAAAGAATGATAAGGGGGATTTGGATGGAGCAATTAGTAGAGTGGTTAGTAGGGCAAGTATGGAGTATTGGGTTAGTTGTTTTTGCATTAGGAGCAGGTGTGTATTTTACAATTGCCACTCGTTTTCTGCAAATTCGTTATTTTAAAGAGATGATTAAACTATTATTTGAAGGGAAGAGCTCGGAGACGGGAATTTCATCCTTTCAAGCATTTTGTTTAGCCTTATCAGGTAGGGTTGGAATAGGTAATATCGCAGGGGTGGCGACAGCTATCGCTTTTGGGGGACCAGGAGCCGTGTTTTGGATGTGGGTAATGGCTCTTTTAGGAGCAGCGAGTGCATTTGTTGAATCAACATTATCTCAAGTATATAAAAGTAAAGTCGGAAATGAATACCGCGGTGGTACACCATATTTCATTGAAAAAGGCCTGAAAATGAAATGGTTTGCAGTCATTGTAGCGGTTGTTGTAACACTTTCATATGGCGTTTTATTACCAGGAATTCAGTCTAGTAGTATCGCAATTGGATTTGAAAACTCTAATGGCATTAGCAAATATATAACTGGAATATTATTAGTTATATTATTAGCATCAATCATTTTTGGTGGCGTAAAGAGAATTGCAGGCGTTTCACAAATGCTTGTTCCATTTATGGCAATTGGATATGTAATTGTTACATGTATCGTATTAATTGCGAATGTAACGGAAATTCCAAGTATGTTTGCTTTAATTTTCTCTAGTGCTTTTGGTGTAAATGAAATGTTTGGTGGAATCGTCGGTGCAGCAATTGCATGGGGTGTAAAGCGCGCTGTATTTTCAAATGTAGCTGGTGTTGGAGAAGCGACGTATAGCTCCGCTGCGGCTGAAGTATCTCACCCAGCAAAACAAGGGTTAGTTCAAGCATTTTCTGTATACATTGATACAATTGTCGTATGTACAGCGACAGCTCTTATGATTTTAATAACAGGTATGTATAATGTTATACCTGAAGGGAAAAGCGCTATTGTAAAGAATATAGGGGATGTTGATGCTGGTCCAATCTATACACAACAAGCAGTTGAAACTGTTATAACGGGATTTGGTCCATTATTCATTTCAATCGCAATTTTCTTCTTCGCATTTACAACTTTACTCGCTTACTATTATATCGCTGAAACGACACTTACTTATTTAGATCGTGAGCTTAAATATAGCTGGTTAAAACCAGTATTAAAAATTGGATTTTTAATTATGGTTTACATCGGTAGCGTTGAATCAGCGTCGCTTTTATGGAATCTTGGAGATTTAGGAATCGGTAGTATGGCATGGTTAAACTTAATCGCGATTCTACTATTAAGTAAAATTGCATTAAAAGTGTTAAAAGATTATGAAGCGCAGAAAAAAGAAGGGAAAGATCCCGTGTTTGATCCTAAAAATGTGGGAATTGAAGGTTTAACATTTTGGGAAGAAAGAAGTAAAGAACTTGAAAGGAAAAATTATAAAGAACAAACAGTAGTGGATGATAGCTTGAAATTTTAGTATAAATAAACTGAATATTCGTTCTATTTAACGAGGTATATTGCCTTCTTTTCATCACATACTACAATAGGTACACATAATTGGAATGGGGGTAATAATAAGATGGAACACGAACAACATAGTTCAGTAAATGACGTTCTACATCATTATAAGGAGGGTATCGGTAGTTTTACAAACCAAATTCCTGAAATTGCTGAAACATATAATGCATTCACGCAAGCTTGTTTTCAAGAGGGGTCTTTAACAAAAAGGGAAAAACAACTTATCGCATTAGGAATTAGTCTAGCAACTCAAGATGAATATTGTACCGTTTATCATACAAAAGGTTGTCTTGATCAAGGGTGTTCAGATAAAGAGATTCTGGAAGCATGTGGCGTATCAGCAGCATTTGCTGGCGGAGCTGCAATGAGTCAAGCAGTAACATTAGTACAAGAGTGTTTAAGTGAACTGAAAAATCAAAAGCATTGAATATAAAAGAACGTTTTAAACTTTATGTTTAAAACGTTCTTTTACGTGAGATTAAATTTGAGTATAAAAATTACCTAGTATGTGATGTATTAAAGTAAGAATTTAAAATTTAGTGGGAATGTGAAATCACAACTATTTATTTAGTTTTAAGTTTTCTGAAAAAGTTTCAATTGTTTCATATAGTCAATAGCTTTTGTTTTGTTCTTTTGTTTACATACATATTCGAATTCATTCTTATCTCGATAATAACTATTCATTATTTCTTCTGTAAGAATTCCATCGGAAATAGCTTTTTTAATTGCACAATGTGTTTCATTTGTATGAGAGCAGTTAGAAAACTTACATCTCTTAGATATCGCCTCTATATCTTCATATCCAAGATCAAAGTCATCCTTATGATTTATTAAGTCAAATCCAATTTTGTTAATTGTTAATCCCTCCACTTTCCATACATTCTATAAGTATGTTTTATCTAAATATATATTTCATTTTCGTATTCCGTTATTCCTTCTTTAAAAATTGGTACAATGAAACAAAAGGGGGATTAGTAATGCAAAATTTAGTAATTGAAGAGATTAAGCAAATAAAAGATGACGTGGAGGAGCTTTCGAATCTTTTGAAAACGGTTGTAAATGGTGGGGCGTCAATTGGTTTTTTACCTCCACTGGAACAGAAAGAATCAGAGAAGTATTGGGAAACTGTTTTAACACCCGAAGTGATTTTATATGTCGCTAAAATAAATAATGAAGTGGCAGGGAGTATTCAATTACATCTAGCTACAAAACCTAATGGGATTCATAGAGCTGAAATTTGTAAGTTAATGACTCATCCAAACTTTAGACGTAATGGCATTGGACGTTTACTTATGCAAAAAGCAGAGGAAAGAGCAAAGCAAGAAAACAGGTCTCTTTTAGTGTTAGATACTAGAGAAGGAGATCCTTCGAATAGATTGTACAAGTTATTAGACTATCAAGAATCCGGAAAAATACCAGGGTATGCAATTTCTCCGAATGGTGAGTTAGATGCAACGGTAATTTATTATAAAATGATTTAGTTTTTTATTTGAAAAGGGAAAAAATTTCAAACGACACATTTGTTATTATGTTTGTGTGTTGATTTATAAAAAATATTGATAATTTAAAACAATGTTTAATAAAACCTTGTAACTTCATCTGGAGCGTTCAATTAAAGGGCTAGTTTGTAGGGGGGATAACAGGTTTTTTAGAATTATTATTTAATGTATTATCCAAAAGAAGTCTCCTTCCTCAAGCGTGTTACCTCGGCTGTCTGCCCTAGGACAAATTCGTTAGCTATTAAAAGTAGCGATGAACCGAGAAGTCCCCACTTCGGGGTAAGCTCGTAAGTGATACTAAGTGGGTGGTAGTTTCACATAGGAATTTTGAAGTCTTTTGGTGAATAGTAAATGTTAATCTAAAAGATGGAGGTTGCTGTGATGTTGAAACTGTTTCAATATAACTGGCAAGTTCGTAATGATTGGTTTACATGGTGCGAAGACATCTCGGCCGAAGAACTGGTAAAGAAACGGGTCGGTGGGTTCGGCAGTATACTACATACTCTATTTCACATTGTAGATGTGGAATATATGTGGATCTTAGGGTTGCGTGGTGAATTAGTGCCTGAGGAGCCATCGTTTGAAGAGTATGCTAGCTTACAAAAAGTGAAAAATCTTTCAGCTCAATACCACGGGAAAGTGAAGCCATTTGTGACCTCTTGGACAAATGAAATGGATTCTCGAAAACTTTCAAAAGCTGACTTCAATGAAGAGCCAATTAGCTCAAGAGACGCACCAATTAGGCGCCGAGTCATTGAATGTACACATGGAGAGTTAATACGTCATGTCATTATCCACGAAATCCACCATATCGGCCAGTTATCTATATGGGCACGAGAGGTAGGAAAGGAGCCAGTTTCCGCAAATCTGAGAGGGAGAGGGCTATTTGATAACTAGACTAACTTTGCCAATTTCGTAATTTATTTATAAACGAATAGTTTAATTGAGTATATTTAACACCGCCTATATTTCTCTAGCGGTGTTATTTGAATGTATCAATAAAATTTATTTAATGTACTAATTGAATTTGAGAAAGTTTTTAGAGGGTTATGTTTGTATAGTCTCTCATCTTATAATGAATGTAGAGGAGATGACTAGGCAACTATAGTTGTTTTCGCTTTATTATGCGAAAGGGGATGTCGGGATGAAAACGAAAGGTTTACAGAAAGTGAAGAAAGTTATGTTAAGTGGTAGCATATTACTTACGGGATTGTTAACTTTCGGTTTTTCAGAAAAGGCTTCAGCTCATGGTTATGTAGAATCACCAGCGAGCCGCTCTTATTTATGTAAGCAAGGGGGAAATGTAAATTGCGGTCCAGTTCAATATGAACCACAAAGTGTAGAAGGAATAGGTGGATTCCCGCAATTAGGACCTTCTGATGGACAAATAGCAGGAGCAGGCCATTTTCCTGCTTTAGACGTTCAAACAGTTGATAGGTGGAAGAAAGTTACGTTAAACGGCGGGACGAATACATTTAAGTGGAAACTAACGGCACCTCATAGTACGAAAGAATGGAAATACTATATTACGAAAAAAGATTGGAATCCAAATAAGCCGTTAACAAGGTCTGATTTAGATTTAGTGCCATTCTATGTGAAAAATGATGGAGGAACTAGACCAGGAACTTCAGTAACACATGAAGCAAATGTACCTACTGATAGAAATGGATATCACCTTATTTTAGCTGTTTGGGAAATTGCAGATACTGGGAATGCATTTTATCAAGTTATAGATGTTAACCTCGTAAATAACGGTTTGACATCGAATTTCGCGCTAAATCATGTAGTGCAGGCTCCTACACTATTTTAAATAAAAAATACATTTTGATCATCTAATTCATTTTAGATGATCTTTTTTCCGAAAAACGATGAAAAATATAGAAGAAAGTGCAATTATTTATAAAAAAATGGGCTTTAAATATTGTCATATTTGCTTCTTTAAGATATCCTTTTCATGAAGAGGTGGAAAACATGGAAAAAGTACTAGTTTTCGGGCATAAAAACCCAGATACAGATGCAATTTGTTCTGCAATTGCTTATGCAGAATTGAAAAAAGAATTAGGAATGAATGCTGAGCCTGTACGTTTAGGCGAAATCAGCGGTGAAACTCAATTTGCGTTAGACCATTTTAAAGTAGAAGGACCGCGTTTTGTTGAGACAGTTGCAAGCGAAGTGGACAACGTTATTTTAGTTGATCATAACGAGCGTCAACAAAGTGCTAACGATATCGAATCTGTTCGTGTGTTAGAAGTTATTGACCATCACCGTATTGCTAACTTTGAAACAAGCGATCCTATTTACTACCGTTGTGAGCCAGTTGGTTGTACAGCTACAATCTTAAACAAAATGTACAAAGAAAATGGCGTTACAATTCGTAAAGAAGTTGCAGGTTTAATGTTATCTGCAATCATTTCAGATTCTTTACTATTCAAATCTCCAACTTGCACAGAGCAAGACGTAGCAGCAGCTCGTGAATTAGCGGAAATCGCTGGTGTAGATGCTGATAGCTACGGCTTAGAAATGTTAAAAGCTGGTGCTGACTTAAGCGGAAAAACAATGGAGCAATTAATCTCTCTTGACGCTAAAGAATTCCAAATGGGTAATGCGAAAGTTGAAATCGCACAAGTAAACGCTGTTGATACAAACGACGTTCTTGTACACCAAGCGGAACTTGAAAAAGTTATCTCTGCAGTAGTAGAAGAAAAAGGTTTAGACCTATTCTTATTCGTTGTAACTGATATCTTAACTAACGATTCTGTCGGTCTTGCGATCGGTAAAGCAGCAAACGTTGTTGAGAAAGCATACAACGTATCTCTAGAAAACAACACTGCTACATTAAAAGGTGTTGTATCTCGTAAAAAACAAATCGTACCAGTATTAACAGAAGCATTCCAAGCTTAATTTTATTGAGTACAGATAAACAGCAAGGACAAGTAGTCAGATTGGCTACTTGTCCTTTTCTATCTCTAAAAAACAGAAAATTAAAATTTTAAAACGGGAGGATTGTGTATGCTTAATGATTTGGAGAGTAAATTACAGTCACTTTTAGAGCGAAATATTACTGCTGTTTCAGAATTAGAGAATTGGCTTTTGGATGAACAGAGTGTAACCGCTGAAATAGAAGAGGAGATAACAAGTAGTTTAATCGCCACGTATAGAGATACAAATGATAGAAATAAACGTAATTTACATATGTATAATCAAAATACAATTCAACCACTTTTAAAAAGATACAATGCAAAATTTGACCAGAAATTTATAGAGTCTCCGTTTTCCGACTTATTAGATGAGCAGAAATACAGTTTTATGAAAAAAGCAAGATTGATAAAAAGTAAAATGTTTAATGACAAGAACATTGCTCTTACCATTAAAGAGCAAGAGCTTATTGCGAAGTATAGAGAAATAATGTCTAACATATCTATTAATTGGGAAGGCGAGCAAAAGACGTATGCATACGTAAAAGCAAAGCTAGATAACCCCAATAGAACTATTCGTGAAAAAGCTTGGTATGCTTTATGTGAAGCAAGAAGTATAGTGAAAATAGAAATAGATTGTATTATGAATGAACTCATACAATTGCGGAATGAGATCGCTTTACATGCAGGATTTAATAATTATAGTGAATATGCTTTTAAGCAAAAAAATAGAGATTATTGTATTGAAGAGTGTTATAAGCTTCATGAATCTATAGAAAAGTATGTTGTACCAATATGGGAACAGTTAGGAAGTCTTTCTAAAAAGAATCTCGGTGTAAAAAAATATCGCCCTTGGGATCTTACTCCAAGTAATTTACCAAAAACCCCGTTTCAAAATGCCATTGATTTATTGAATGGGGTGGAAGAAATATTTCGGAAGACAGATTTATATTTTTATGAGAAATTTATTCATATAAGGAAAGCTGGATTCATTGACGTAGAAGAACGTGAAAATAAAGCGCCAGGAGCCGCTTGTTTTACCTTGCCTCATAGTAAAGAGGTTTTTGTATATTCTAATTTTAGTCCATCATTTTATGCAATTAATGCACTCATACATGAAGTAGGGCATGCCTTTCATTTTTATAAACAATTTAACAATGATAGTAGTATGCAAGAAAAATATCTTCGCGAAGAAGTGGCTGAGCTTTATTCTCTCAGTCTTGAGTTGCTAGTAATGGATAAGCTGGATATCTTTTATAAGCAAGAGGATGAATATAAAGAAGTACAGCGCGTACAATTATATCGTGCTTTCTCACTGTTAATGTCGTCAATTGCAGGAGATGTATTTCAGCACTGGCTGTATTCAAATCCAAACCATACTCCAGGAGAACGTGATAAGAAATATATGGAACTATGCGAAAGGTATCAATATTCATCAGTCGATATTGCTGGATTAGAAGATGAAATTAGTTCAAGTTGGTTAGAATCATTTCATTTTATTCAGTTTCCTTTTTATAAAATTGAATATGCAATTGCACAAATAGGAGCAATGCAATTGTTTCAAATTTATCGAGAAGACCCAGAAAAAGCGATTGCTTTCTTTAAAGAAGGCGCGAGTGCAGATTGGAATTTATCCATACAAGAAATATATGAAAAAACAGGTATCACGTTTGACTTTTCGGAAGAAAGGATAGAAAGTACTGCGAGTGTAATTTTTGATCTAATTAATGAATTAAAATAAGGATAGCATTTGCTATCCTTATAACTGTTTGTTCGTAGATTTTTTCTTGTTTATATAAAATGTAATAATAGCCGCAATGATGAAAATAGGTATGGCATACGCTTGCCCAACAAGCAACTTCCAGCCAATATGATTATAACCTTCAGATGCTGGAGCAATCATAGCGATTATGCAAACAATAATATAGAGTACTAGTGCAGGGATTATATTTTTCATTTGTTCACCTCCTTTTCATAAAATTATTACATGTATATTTGTATAATACATTATAGTTTGAGAAAAGATATATGTTTTTCTAACATTTATGTAAATAAAAGGGTTGTTATTAAGTGGAATAGAATAGGTGTATGTAGAATGATATAGGGGTGTTACATATAATGAACAATATATTAAATCGAATAAAGAAAGATGTAAGTATAGAATTATTGAATACGCTATGGCCTGGTTTTAATAGGGCTGCATTTGCATTATATAATGATGAGCATGTGTATGTATTTCATCATCCATTATTTTTGAAAGATGATGGTGAGTATGCCGTTTTAAAGCGGGACGAACAATTTAAGGCTGATACATTTATCCTATTAAAAGATTATCCGACTGCCATCGTGAATATGAATAGGCATAGAGATTATGAAAGTTTACTTGCAGTTGTGGTGCACGAACTTTTTCATTGCTATCAATATTTGAATAAAGAAAGTAGATTTCCAAATGAATCTTTAGGATTTCAATATCCTATAATAGAAGAAAATATAGAATTGCGAAATAAAGAACGATTTTGTTTATATAATGCTGTGCACTGTAAGTCACAAGCTGAGAAAAATAATTATATTAAGCAATTTATCGAATTAAGAGAACAAAGAGCTCGTTTTATAAAAGAAGAGTTTATCACTTATGAGTGTATGGTTGAAAGTATAGAGGGGCCTGCTTGGTATGTTGAAATGAACGCTTACAATGCAGTATGCGAAAAGGATGAAAGCGAAACAATACGAAAATATAGCGGATTTATTTTAGATGCATATGAAGCTAATTATAACATTAGGAAGAGCTGCTATAGCTCAGGAATGCTTTTATGTTTATTATTAGATGAAATCCATCCTGAATGGAGAACGAACTTCTTTAATAGTGATAAATCGTTATATGCTTTTTTAAAACAAAATATAAATGTGGATTTGAGTTTTAATAAAGAAATTGCAATAAGTAAAGAAACACAGCAAATCCTTCATTTTGTTCAAAACGAAAGAGACAAGGATTTTAAACAATTTTATAAGGAAAAAGGATATCATTTGTATATTGTAGGGAATATAAAATTAAATTCGTTTAATCCAATGAATGTAAAATTAAACAAAAATAAAGCGTTACATAAAACCTTTTTAAGTGTAAGTATACATAATAAAACATATATGATAAATCAACCTGTTTTAGCATCTTTTGAAGAAGATTTTAAAAATATGAAACAAGTTCATATTATAATGAATGAAAAGCCAATAGAAACAAATAATGGTTGGAACGTAGTAGGGATTGGAGATATAGAAGCTGAGTATGAAGAAGTAGGGAATTCTATATTTTTATATTTAAAAAGTTAGAAGTGAGGTAAGAAATAACGATGAAAAGGTTATGCATAATTCCATGCGGAAAAAAGAAGATTTGGGATAAGTATCCAGATTACGGACCGATGGAGGCAAAAGATGTATATATTAGTCCATTCGGAAAAGCATGTCAGGCGTATGCAACTATGTTTTTCAAGAATTGGGTTATATTATCGGCGAAGCATGGATTTTTAAGACCAAATGATATTGTATTAGAAAACTATGATCTTGCCTTCGATTCAAAGAGTGATGAAATTATTAGCATGGAACAATTAAAACAACAGATGATTGAAAAAGACTTGCTTCAGTTTGATGAAATTGTTTTACTTGCAGGCAAGAAGCATAAGAAAGTAGTGACACAATTATATCCAGAAGAAAACCTTACGTATCCGTTAGCAGGATGTAAAGGAATTGGATATATGTTACAGAGGTTGAAAGGGGCTGTGGGGGAAGGAAGGGAACTATAGCCAACTTGTTGTATGAGCTTTTTAGTTATATATATTGTGAGCAAGGAGATAGAAAATACATATTAATTTAAAGCCCAAATATTGGGCTTTTTTCTTTGTAGTAATCTCTTTAAATATATTAGGTACAACTAATAGAAAAGTATAACATTTATAACTATACATATAAATCTAGAATATAGACTAGTAAACAAACCTCTTTCTACTTTTAATCATAGAATATGATGAATTCTATTTAGGAGGAATATTTATGGGGAATCATTGTAGTTGCAGGCGTTCATTTTGGGATGATTTAATGTTCGGAAGATGTGGATGTAAATGCAGGGATTGTCACGAATGTCGTTGCAAAGAGAAACCGAAATGCGATTGTGACGAGTGTTGCTGCAAGGAGAAACCGAAGTGTGATTGTGAAAAATGCAATTGTAAAGAGAAACCGAAATGTCATTGTAAACATGAAGGGTATTAATAATAAAAAAGAGTACGCTAAGTACTCTTTAATTTTTTATGGTTATATTCCATCTTGAACAGATTTTTTTACAATTTCCCACGTGTCTTGTTTTTTAATCTTGATAGCTACATTAGTTCCGGTAGATTCCTTATAAAAGATATATCCATTGTTTTCGTCCACATATGTCAATGGTTCACTTATGCAATCTCGCGAACAAGATGTATTAATTAGCTCGATTAATGATAGTTCGCTCGGATCGGTTTTACTTGCATCTATAATAGTATCAACGTCTATTTTACGGTAACCTTGTAAGTTTACATGGAAACTTTGTTCAATTTCACCTGTAATGCTAGTATTCATTACTTCAACAGAATTTTTCTTTTCTTGAAGAAATCCATTCTCATAAAGTAATTTTGTATATCCAAGCCATCCGATTAAAACTAGCATAATAAACATACTAAATATTTTAAGTGTTCGAAGCCGTTTACTAACAATCGTTTCTGAGTATTTCATTCAGTTAAATCCTCCATTGTTTTTAATTAAAAGTATGCCTAGATACATACTTTTAGAAGAAGGATAGAACTTAACGAGTTCTATTCTAGATTCAAAAAAGAAAGCATCTGAAGTTAGATGCTTTCTTTTTAAGTATTTTTCGCTATCTGTTCGTTACTTGTTTCATAAGTGGTCTAATTTCTTTAACAGGTGGTTTTTTATCATAGGCATCAACGTATGAGAAATAGTAATTTAAATTTCTGAGAAGACCTTTTCCTATTTTAGCGCTCAAGAACGGAAATACTTGCCCAGTATAATCATCGAGAGATTTACAGTAATATTTTTCATCTAAATATATACTGTATTTACATGTTAGTTCAACTAGTGAGTTACTGTCATCATCAATTACTTCCTTAGAATCAATAATGTCTATTAATGCAAATTTTTCATTTAGATAAACTTTCTTCTTTTTCTCGTGTTTATTTGTGAGGATAAATACGAGACCAATGGCGTTAATCAAAAGATTTCCTCCTATAAAAAACGGATATTAATAAAATATATCGATATACGTTAAATGTAAAGAGGAGAGGTGAAATTTCATTGATACAAAGTTTAATAAGCCGATTTGTGTTTTCAAATCGGCTTATTATTATTGAAACACTTGAGGAAATTGCTTTACGATTGCGTTTGTTATCATATCAGCCATTTCTAATGCTTCTTTTTCAATTTTATCATATAGTTTTACGCTTGCTTCAAAATCTTTATTTAGGAAGGCAAGCGCTTCTGCTTTCGTAAGTGCTAAATGTTCATAAAACATTTTTCTGAATTCTTCTTTTTCTATATATGGGTTGATGCTAGTAAGAAACGCCACAATTTCATCACCATTAGCGTACCATTTTTTCTCTATAGCGGCAGCTGTATTTTGATCACCAGCTTTTGCGGCTTTAACTAGATCCGCTGCAATGACTAAGTGGTCTTTAATTAGTGAACTATATTTTTTTACAGCATCCTCACCATAGAATGGTTCAAGAGATAGTCCCATATGTGTTGCATTTTGAAGAAGACGCCCAACTGTAACGTTAACGTCTGGTAAATTAAAGACAATACTTATAATAGCTAATCTCGTCCAAACGACGTGTTGTTCCCATAAAGAACGCATATAACCTTTTAAAAAGTTTTCATTTTTACTAATTCGGTAATTACGTACAGATGTATCAAAGTGTACATAAGGGTTATGATAGGGGGAGTAATACGATTGCCAATAAGAATACATAAACGGTAACACTCCTTTGAACATGTATAACTCAAAGTATGATGGGAATTTATTTTTAGTTACGTGTCCTAGATTAATTTCTGAAATTGATATGGAAAAAGATGAAGAATTTTATTGTGGTATATATAAATAAAATGAATACGATAATAAACAAGGCTCTGCAAGGGAAGTTGCAGAGCCTCAAAAGGGTATTGCCGAGATGTCGGACTCGACTAATTAATGTTATCATAAAATTCTATTAAAAAAACCTGGTAAATGTGTCCAAATGAAAGTGGATCTTTAATAAAGTCAAAGGGATCCGCTTCCCGCAGCAGATCCCTTTAACTAGATAATGTTGATGAGCAAAAACTCATCTAGAGTACTTTTATAGTAACAAGTGAAATTCGTTTTGTGTATTGAGAAAAAAAGAATTACTTCAATAAACGCTTAGAACTTATATTTTACTTCTTGTTATTATTATCATTTGTTGTGAGTGGAGTATGGTTATAAAATGGAGAAAAGAATTGCAAGCATCTAAAAGCGTAATGAAATATATAATAATTAAAAAAGACCTGCTTATATAAGCAGGTCAAATTAAGGGGTTTTATCCAACAGAATATGTCATATGATATCAACTGTATTGTATTAAGTCTATAAGGTTTATATTGAGAAAAGTTTTGTGAATGGATATATTTCGCACACGTATTAACGTTTAAAAAGTTGAGAAAGAAAATGAAAAAGCTTTTTATAAGAAAATAATGGCTGGTATTTATAATACGATTCATATTTCCACGCATCATGATTCGAGAATTGGAGTTGGTTCGGTACTGTTTTCTGCTTGATGGAACTAATATTCTGCTGCTTCATATAGTAACCTCCTGAATTCATATGTATAAGATTAGTAGTATTCAAGGAAGAGTAATAAAATGTATATTTATTTTGTAATTCATTTTATATGTGCTTTATTTATGTTTTAAAATTCATAAATATAAATAGCCATTAAAACACCGTTGCTAAACAACCTTTAAAACGTAGAAAAGCATAAAAAAATGAAAAAGCAAGCTGTTAGTCATGTATTCATCACTTTCATGACGCATAAGTGATGATATAATAGGAATAGATGAAAGATATAGAAAAGCAGGTGACTCTTTTTTGTTTACAAAAGCACAAGAACTTTTAGCGTCTTATTTCGGTTATTCGTCATTCCGAAGAGGACAAGATGAAACAATTAAAAATGTATTAGATGGGAAAGATACGGTTTGTATTATGCCTACAGGTGGTGGTAAGTCAATTTGTTATCAAATTCCCGCATTAGTATTCGAAGGAACGACATTAGTTATTTCACCTTTGATTTCACTTATGAAAGACCAAGTAGATACATTAGTACAAAACGGTATTTCAGCTACTTATATTAATAGTTCTATTTCAATTACAGAAGCGAATCAACGCATTCAATTAGCGAAACAAGGACATTATAAGTTACTTTATGTAGCGCCTGAGCGTCTTGATTCAATGGAGTTTGTTGACCAACTTATCGATATGAAAATCCCGATGATTGCAATTGATGAGGCGCACTGTATTTCACAGTGGGGACATGATTTCCGTCCGAGTTATTTACATATACATCGCATAGTAGATTATCTTCCAGAAAAGCCGCTCGTATTAGCATTAACTGCGACGGCAACACCACAAGTTCGTGAAGATATTTGCAACACGCTTGGAATTAATCAAGAAAATACGATTATGACAACGTTTGAGCGCGAGAACTTATCATTTTCTGTTATTAAAGGACAAGATCGTAATGCATATTTAGCGGATTATATTCGTCAAAATCAAAAGGAATCTGGGATTATTTATGCAGCTACTAGAAAAGTAGTTGATCAGTTGTATGAAGATTTAATGAAAGCGGGAGTTTCGGTATCAAAATACCATGCTGGTATGAGTGATAACGATCGAAATGAGCAGCAAGAACTCTTTTTACGTGATGAAGTGAGTGTAATGGTAGCGACATCTGCATTCGGGATGGGGATTGATAAATCGAATATTCGTTACGTTATCCATTATCAACTGCCAAAAAACATGGAAAGTTATTACCAAGAAGCAGGACGTGCTGGCCGTGATGGATTAGATAGTGCATGTATATTGTTATATTCTTCTCAAGATGTGCAAGTACAGCGCTTTTTAATTGATCAATCGACAGGTGAATCTCGATTTTCAAATGAACTTGAAAAACTGCAAAATATGACTGATTACTGTCATTCAGAACAATGTTTACAATCATTTATTTTGCAATACTTTGGAGAAGAACCGAAAGAAGATTGTGGTCGCTGCGGTAATTGTACGGACGACCGCGAAAGTATCGATGTGACGAGAGAATCACAAATGGTTCTATCTTGCATGATTAGAACGAACCAACGATTTGGAAAACAAATGATTGCACAAGTTTTAACTGGTTCGAAAAATAAGAAAGTTATTGAATTCAATTTTCATACTTTACCAACATACGGGTTACTATCAAATCGTAGCGTAAAAGAAGTTAGTGAATTTATTGAGTTTCTAATTTCAGATGAGTTAATTGCAGTTGAACATGGTACGTATCCAACATTAAAAGTAACAGAAAAAGGGAAAGAAGTATTATTGGGTAAAGAGAATGTTTTACGTAAAGAACGAGTAGAGACAAGACAAATTGTTCAAGATCATCCTTTATTTGAAGTGCTTCGCGAAGTACGTAAAGAAATTGCGCAAGGAGAAGGTGTACCTCCATTCGTTATTTTCTCTGATCAAACGTTGAAAGATATGTGTGCAAAAATGCCGCAAAGTGACTCTGAACTTTTAACTGTGAAAGGGATCGGCGAACATAAACTTGCGAAGTATGGTTCTCATTTCTTACAAGCAGTTCAGCACTTTATTAAGGACAATCCAAACTATGCTGAAACAGTTAAAACAGAAGTGGTGACAGAGCGGAAAAAGTCAGGGAAAGCTTCAGCAAATTCTCATTTAGAAACGTATGAAATGTATAAACAAGGCATTGATCTAGATGAAATTGCGAAAGAACGTGGCTTATCAAGACAAACAATTGAAAATCATTTAATTCGCTCTTTTGAAGATGGAATGGGAATAGACTGGAACAGTTTTGTTCCTGCAGAATATGAATCACTGATTGAAACTGCCGTGCAAAATGCAGAGGGTGGTCTGAAATCAATTAAGGAACAACTTCCAAATGAAGTGAGTTACTTTATGATTCGTGCATATTTACAATTTAGAAAGTAGATAGATATAAAGGGGATAGGGATATATGCATCACGTTTTCGTGTATGGCACATTAAGAAAAGAGCAAACGAATGCTCATTTTATGCAAGGTGCAATATGCATCGCAGACGGAGCATGGACGTATGGTAAATTATTTGATACAAACGAAGGGTATCCGGCAATGATTTGTTCAAATGAGGACAAAGTATACGGAGAAGTTTATGAAGTAAATGAGGTTGTTCTGCAAAAATTAGATGAACTTGAAGAATATACAGGTAATGCAGAAAGTGATTTATATGACCGAATCACCGAAACGGTTTATTTAGGTGATAGAGAAATACGTGCATTTGTGTATGTTGCTCAAGATAAAAAAATGCTAAAGAAAGTTATCATTTCTGGTGATTGGGTGAAGTATCAACAAGGACAATAAAGGCAGCCGTAGAAGCAGATAGTGGGAACATCCATTATCTGTTTTTTAAATTGACAATTTCAAAATTCTGATTATTTTGATAAAATGTAAATGAAGGGAAATCAAAAGGAGGATTTTTCATGGGTATCAGAAATTTAGTTTCCCACCTGTAGCAGAAAAATAATATACAGGAGGAGAATATTAATGAACGAATTAAATGTAAAAGAATTTTATAAAAAACAATTTGAACTACTAAGCTATGATGTAAATAATGAAAATTGGTTACAGGAAGTTGCGAAAGAAGTTAAAGAACAAGTTGGATATCCATTTCAGTCGATGTTAGAACTAGGAGCAGGAAATGGTGGATTTGCAAGAGCGATGTCTAATTTGAATGTAAAGATGACTACAGTTGAGCTAGTACGAGAATTAGTTATGTTTGCGAAAGAACATTCTACTAATGATATTGTTATTCACTGTGCTGACTTTTATAAAATTAATTTTGAAGAAAAGTTTGATGTCGTTACTTATTTGGACGGATTTGGTGTAGGAACGGATGCAGAACAATTATTTTTATTAAAACGCATCCATAGTTGGTTGAAAGATGATGGGTGTGCACTTATTGATATTTATCAACCTTTATATTGGGAAAAAGCAAGTGGGCAAGAAATGACCTTAAGTGCAGCTATGCGAAAATATGAATATGATAGTATAAATGAAAGAATGTTAGATCATTGGTGGCATCCTAATAATCCAAATGATATAGTTACACAGTCTTTACGTTGTTATACGGTAGATGAGATTAGCAATCTATGTGCTGAAGCTGGTTTAAGTATTGTAGGAGTCTTCCCAGGAGGAGCATATGATTTTGAAAAACGAAAATATAAAGAATTAGCAACTTTAAATGAATGTTTGGCGTACCGAATTAAAATAAAGAAGAGTAGAGATTAATCTCTACTCTTCTTTATTTTGGAAAATTCTTACTGAAACTATTGACTTTATAAATGGATTTTTAATACAATTGTATTTCGACTGAAAAATTAGAACGGACAGGAGGGAATCATCAAATGAACAACATTTTTGAAGAAGAGTTACAAAGGATGAAAGATACATTAAGTACGATGGATGATCAATTAGAACAGCTCGAAAACATTCCGGTTTATTATGGAGATGATTTTAAAGAACAAATTCTAGAAAGTATGAGGGAGTCTAATAGACAAAACTTACGTATTGGTGTGCATGAGCCATACTTTGGGAGACTAGACTTTCAAGAGGATGGCAAGGAAGAAGTTATGCCGATTTACATCGGTAAAGTAGGTGTTTCACATAAAGACACAATGAAACCAATTGTAATTGATTGGCGGGCACCTGTCGCAAGTATGTTTTATTCATTTACCGGCGGTGATGAATTAGCGTTTTATCAATCACCAGACGGATTAGTAGAAGGTGATGTGTATTTAAAGCGGAACATCTCGATCCGAAGAAGAGAACTAGAACGTGTTGTTGATACATACGTGAAAGGAAATGAAGATGTATCGCATGCCGATGATTTTCTTCTATATCGATTAGGTGAGAATAAAGATAATAAACTAAAGGATATTGTTTCGACGATACAATCAGAGCAAAACGATATTATTCGTGCGGAAAGAAACTTACCATTATTAATTCAAGGGGTTGCAGGGAGCGGAAAAACAACAATCGCTTTACATCGCCTTGCTTTTTTAATTTATGAATATCGTGAGCAGCTAGAAGCTGAGAGAATGATTGTATTCGCTCCGAATAGTCTGTTTTTGGACTATATTTCGAGTGTACTTCCTGAATTAGGTGTAGGGAATATTAGTCAAACAACATTTCCGGATTGGGCATTACGCATGTTAGATGATTCGGTGAAACTGAAGCAGACAGAAGAAAAATTGAAAGAAGCATTTTCTATTAATCGTGATGAAGAAAAGGTTATGCTCGGTAAATTGAAAGGCACGCTGGAATTTAAGTCCTTTATTGAAGAGAGAATGGTTCAATTTGAAAAAGAATTAATACCAACAAGTGATTTTGAGGCATGGGACAAAGCTATTATTCCAGTAGAAGACATAAAAAAATGGATGCAAGTTGAATATAAACACTATCCATTAAAGAAAAGAAGAGAAAGATTAGTCGGCCGAATGAAGCGCTGGATTGAAATTGAACTGAAAAAGTATGGAGAAACAAACGAGAAGAAATTATTAAAAAAAGAAGCGACAAAGAGATTGAACACCTATATGAAGTTTTGGCCGAAAATGAGCCCACTTTCACTATATAGTTCAATATTGAAAAGTAAAGAAATACTCGAAGTATTGCCTGAAGAACTTGTGAAAGAAACTGAAAAGAGTTGTCGTAAAAAAGAAGTGTATGTAGAAGATTTACCAGCTTTAATTTACATACATCACCGTATAACAGGTATTGAAATCGGACAGAAATTCCATCACGTCGTTATTGATGAAGCGCAAGATTTTTCACCATTCCAAGTGTATGTATTAAAAGAAATTACACTAGGTAATTCTTTTACTATATTAGGTGATTTATCTCAAGCAATTTATGATTATCAAGGGATTGAAGATTGGGATGCTTTTAAGGAAGTATTCCAAGAAACAGGTTATTATGAACTGACAAGAAGTTATCGTTCTACAAAAGAAATTATTGAATTTGCGAACGAAATAATTAAAAATGCAGAGATTCCAGTTGGACTCGCAACACCAGTTTTTCGTAGTGGTGAAGAGGTTAAAATAATCCATGTAGAGGATCAATTTAATGAGATTATGAAGACGTTAAAACATCTACAAAATGAAGATGTGAAAACAATTGCGGTAATAGGAAGAACAGACGATGAATGTCGCGATATATATAAGAAATTAACAAATGCAGGATTAGCTGTAAACGTCATTGAAGCAGATCAAAGTAAATATGAAGGTGGTATTTCAGTAGTACCTGTATACTTGGCAAAAGGGCTAGAATTTGATGCGGTACTTCTCATCGACGTTGATGAAGTGCATTACAAAAATACAAAACACGATGCGAAGTTACTATATGTCGGATGTACAAGGTCGCTTCATGATTTATGGATTTTTCATAGCGGGAAAGCATCGCCTTTAATTAAAGGAATAAAATAAATATGAAAAACAAGAGGCTTTTCTAGTAACAAAAAAAGAACCTCTTGTTTTTCTATATAAAGACATGGAGAGAAAATAACTATGATTACAAAGATAAATGGAGAAATTAATGAAACTTCACTAAAAGAAGAGGGATTTATTCATTGCTCATTTTTAAAACAGGCTTTAGAAGTTGCTGAAAAACATTTTAGTCATGAAGAAGATGTGTTATTACTGACAATTGATCCATCCTTAATAAAAGCAGAAATAAAATATGAACTCGCTTCTAACGGTCAAGAATATCCGCATGTATATGGAGTAATTAATATTGAGGCAATTGTAGATGTTACCCCATTTACTAAAGAAAAAGGAGAGTTTATATTACAAGAGGTACAAAATTATGATTGTAATAGCCGTTTAAACTAACAAGAAAAGCACAAATTATATAGTTTGTGTTTTTTTATTATCTATTTTTTGTAAATACGTATTGTTTTTAGCACATTAATACTGTACGATACATAGTATAAAACACATACTGTATGACATATAGTAATGGAAATGAGGTGAGTGAATGGATGCTTTATTAAATTCGTTAATTACTGAACTAAGAAGAGGTACATTAACATTAGCGGTTTTAAGCCAGTTAAGAACACCGCAGTATGGGTATTCACTTGTCCAATTATTGGAACAATCAGGGATTATAATCGATCAAAGTACTTTATATCCACTACTTCGCCGATTAGAAAAGCAGGAGCTAGTAACGAGTAGTTGGGATAAAACGGAGAGTAGACCTCGTAAGTATTACGTTTTAAGTGAATACGGATTAGATATATTTTTGCAGCTGAAGAAAGAATGGATAAAGGATTCGAAAGAGCTTTATAACCTATTAAAGGAGGAGGACAAAAATGAATTTGATTGATATTTATGTAGAAGAAGTAGCGAAGAGATTACCTGAAAAAAATCGTGAAGATATTATTCTTGAATTACGGTCAACAATCGAGGATATGTTACCTGATGATTATAGTGAAAACGACGAAAAAAGAGTTCTTGAAAAATTAGGAAGTCCCGTTTCATTGGCTAATGGATATTTGGATAGACCGATGCATTTAATTGGACCACGTTATTTTGATGTATATACGACGTTATTAAAAATGATTATACCAATTGCAGCTGTAATCGCACTCATTGCAATGGTTGCAGAAAATTTTGTAGGATATAATGGTGAGCAAGCGGTATTAAATGTTATTTTAAATTTGATAGGTAAAGGAATTGGGGAAATTATCGAAGTAGGCCTCCATGTATTTTTCTGGTTGACACTTGTATTTGCTGTTATAGAAAGAACGGATAAAGAAAAGGACCCACAACCATTAACAACAAGTTTAAAAAAATGGACGCCAGATGATTTGAAAAATATTTCGTATATCCCGAAGAAAAAGGCGATCTCAAAGTTTGAAGTGTTTGGAGGTTTGATGTGGACTGCAATATGGGCCACACTTTACTTTTATGCGAATCATCTTGTAGGTGTATATCATGGTACAGAAAGCGGACTGAAGTTTGTCGCGCCAACTTTTAATCAAGATGTGTTACTTCAGTATTGGCCAATCGTTTTAATTATGATCGTGTTTGAAATAGGTATATCTCTTTATAAGTTAGTACAAGGACAATGGACGAAAAAGTTGGCACTTGGGAATGCTATACTTCAAATAGCTGGAACAATAGTATTCATTGTAATTGTAGTAAATCCGCATTTATTTAACGAAGGATTTATTACGTATGTGGCAAATGTGTTTACTACTTCTCCAGAGGAATTTAAAAAGTGGTTAATTGGTGGAGGTATTATCATTTATATTTTATCTGCGGTATTAAATATATTTGATGGTTTCCGAAAAGCTCGTATTCGTATGTAGTAGTGAAAGGAAAGAAGATATACTTTATGAAAGGAAGAAAGCAATGATAAGGGAAGCAAGGAAACAAGATGTAACATACATGTTAGATATTTATAATGATGCTATATTGAATACAACAGCCGTCTATACGTATAAACCTGTAACCCTTGAAAATAGAATAGATTGGTATGAACAAAAAAAGGCTAACGGCTATCCGATTTTAGTATGTGAATTAGATAATAAAATAGTAGGATTTGCGACATTTGGCCCGTTTAGAGCTTGGCCTGCCTATAAATATTCAATTGAGCATTCTGTGTATGTTCATAAGGAATATAGAAAAAATGGGATAGGAACTTCTTTAATGAAAGCATTGATTACAGTTGCAAAAGAAAGGGAATATATGACCTTAATTGCTGGAATTGATGCAGAAAATGAGAAAAGCATTGTCTTACATGAAAACTATGGATTTGTTCATGCGGGGACAATTAAGAAGGCTGGTTATAAGTTTAACAGGTGGTTAGATTTAGCTTTTTATCAATTGGAGCTTAATGGTCCTAAAAAGCCTACGGAAGAGTAAATGTTTGCGTTATGCGAATTATGTATTTTAGAAAGATAGTATGGGAAAATTTCATGCTATCTTTTTTATTGTATGGATAAATAACATGTAATAAAAAAGGTTTTTTTATATTCTATATCGAATTTTGAGAAGATGATAAAACTATATAAAAAAAGGTATGAATATATACAAAAAGTATAGTGAAGGCATGCTAGGGGTGAGCGATTGAAAAAAAACTTAAAAACTTCAACAATTATCATATTAATTTTAACAATTATCGCTATTGAAGTTGGAATCGCGATTTATGATCATAATCTGTCATTGGATACGATTTACTTTGCAGCAATCCTCATTTGTATTGTATTGCTTTTTGGCACACGTGTTTCTGAAGAGAAAGCAAGTACATCGAAACAGAGACGAAGAAAAACAGCACTTATATTTTGGCCATCTATTTTATTGTCTATCGTTAGTTTTGCTGTTATAAGTTATATAAGAATAGGCTATGTATCTGTACCAGGGATAATTGGTTTTTCATGCTTTGTTACTTATGGTGGATTCGTATTTATTAGTATTATAAAAAGGAAAAGTAAAAATTAAAGGTAGCTTACTAAGTTGAAAGGAAGAAATATATGAAACATATAGAAAGTGGTACTCGAACTGAAGGAGAATACATAAAAAATAAAGTAATTCAATATAACATGTCGATTTTAAAAGATGAAGCAAAACAGTCGATGGAGCAAGTAAGTTTCGTAGTAAAAGATGAGGATGGAAAAATATTTGGTGGGGTAACAGGAACGATGTATTTTTATCATCTTCATATAGATTTTTTATGGGTTGATGAAACAGTTCGTCATGATGGTTATGGCAGTCAACTGTTACATAAAATCGAAGACATCGCGAAGGAAAAAGGGTGTAGATTAATATTATTAGATTCATTTAGTTTTCAAGCACCCGATTTTTATAAAAAGCACGGCTACCGAGAATATGGTGTTGTTGAAGATCATCCTAAAGGACATAGTCAACACTTTTTAGAGAAGCGGTTATAGTAATAGTATTCGTGCTCTAGAAGAAAAATTGATTTTAAAAGCATCACCAAACAAGGTGATGCTATTTTAATTTTAAAGCAACTACTCAAGCTGATGTAATTATGGGGACAAATAGTACGATTCGTATAGCTATGATTTTCTTTTTTAATGGAAATAAGTTACTGTCTTTGTAGAAGACACTTGTCGTATTTACTATATGTACTAGCAAATACTATTGAATTTTTAGGAGAGGAAGAGCAATAAGACGAGCTCTGAATATAATACTAATAAAGGAGGTGTTTAGCAATGGGTTACATTGTAGATATTTCAAAATGGAACGGTAACATTAACTGGGATGTAGCCGCTCCACAACTAGATTTCGTAATCGCTAGGGTACAAGATGGATCAAATTATGTAGATCCTTTATATAAAAATTATGTCCAAGCAATGAAAACTAGAAATATTCCATTTGGTAACTATGGATTCTGTCGCTTTATTTCAATTGCTGATGCGAAGAAGGAAGCGCAAGATTTTTGGAATCGCGGTGATAAGAGTGCTACAGTTTGGGCTGCTGACGTAGAAGTGAAAACAATGGATGATATGAGAGCTGGTACACAAGCTTTTATCGACGAGTTACGCCGATTAGGTGCTAAGAAAGTTGGCTTATATGTTGGGCATCATGTATATGAGCCTTTCGGTATGGCGAACGTAAAAAGTGATTTTTTATGGATTCCTAGGTATGGCGGTAATAAACCAGCATATCCTTGTGATATTTGGCAATACACTGAGACAGGTAATGTACCAGGTATCGGCAAATGTGATTTAAATCAATTAATAGGAAATAAACCACTTTCCTGGTTTACTGAATCAGTACCAAAACAAGAGAATGTACAAGCACAAGTTTCTAAACAAAACATCATTCAATCAGGTGCTTTCTCACCATATGAGGCTCCTGAAGCTATGAAAGCTTTAACATCAGTTAAAATGACTGCTACCTTCATTTTACAATCGGATGGCTTAACGTATTTTATTTCGGATCCAACTAGTGATGCGCAATTAAACGGTATGAAAGGTTGGCTTGATCGAAAAGGTTGGTGGTATGAAGTTAAATGAAGATAAAAGCCGTCCTATTGGGCGGCTTTTATCATTAGTCAACTTAATATATTATGTGCTATTTTTAATATAGAAGAAATAGGAAAGGATGAGAGAGGGAATGTTTATATTGCAATTGTAAAATCGGTATTATAAATTAATTTTATAAAGGTTTTTTATAATAGGTTGGATTCTATAGTTTTATATTGAAGTAAGGTAAGACAAAATAAATATAATGAGCAATTTGATAGGGGAAAGAAAATGTACACGTATAAATTGCAACATGAACAACCAATCTACGTAGAAAAAATAAGAAAACTTTATGACTCTGTCGGTTGGTGGCCAGAAAGAAAAGAAATCGATATTCAAAAAATGTTAAAGAATAGTATAGCGATTGGGGTATGGGAAGAAAATGAATTAATCGGATTTGCCAGGGTTGTTTCTGATGGTGTTTTTCGAGCGTACATAGAAGATGTTGTTGTACATGAAAGTGTAAGAAATAAAGGCATTGGAGAGAAAATGCTAACAATATTACTTCAAGAAATATCTCATGTTCATATTGTTAGTCTATTTTGCGGAGAGAAATTAATAAAGTTTTATGGTGAGCAGCAATTTCATGCGACAAAACAAATTGTAATGCACCGTAATCAAATCGTGAAAGAATAAGAGGTGTCAATTAGAATGGATGCAACTAGAACATATTGTTTATCAAAAAGAAAAGCGACTGAAGATTCTCCTGATGGTTGGAATGCAACATGTATGAGGCTTAATAATAAAATATTTGCGATAATAAACCATGAAGAAGGAGAAAAAGCTGCGATTACATTAAAATGTGATCCAGAACTTGCACTAAGATTAAGAGAAGAGTATCTAGAAGCAATCACTCCGGGGTATCATATGAATAAAAAACATTGGAATACAGTGTATATACATAAAGGTGTAGAGCAAGAGCAAATTAATAAGATGATTAATTGGTCATATAATTTAGTTCTACAATCATTTTCAAAGAAAAAGCAGCAAGAGTTATTAGATTAGTATGTATAAGGGGTGGATGATTTGAAAGACACAATCAAAAGTACATATGATAAATTAGCGAGTACATATAAAGAAAATCTAGACTTGGCAAATCAATATAACAGTTATTATGAAAGACCAGCGATGATGGAGATGATTCCAAAGAATTTAGAAGGGAAGAGTATATTAGATGCTGGATGTGCAGCTGGGTGGTATACTACTCAATTTGTAGAAAGGGGAGCAAATGTTACTGCAATTGACGTAAGTTCTGAAATGGTAAAAGCTGCAAAGGAAAGTACGAGTAATAAAGCAACGTTTCTTTGTCATGATTTGCAAGAAGTATTACCATTTGAAGATAATACTTTTGATGTTATTGTAAGTTCGTTAACGCTTCATTACTTAGAAAATTGGAATAAAGTATTTCAGGAGTTTCATCGAGTATTGAAGCCAGGTGGCGAATTTATATACTCCATTCATCATCCTTTTATGGATTTTACGAAGTTTACTAGTGAAAATTATTTCGAAAAACAATTATTAGTAGATACGTGGACTAAACCAAATATTACAATAGAAGTTAGCTTTTTTAGAAGATCACTCCAAGATATAATTAATGAAACAACAAATTATTTTGTGTTAGATAAAATGGAGGAACCGAGGCCAGTTGAAAAAATGAGAGAAGTAAACGAAAAATCATATCATTATCTAAATACAAACCCACATTTTCTTATTATGAAAGCCATTAAAAAATAGCTAGTAAAATAATTATATTTTACTAGCTATTTACAGTTTTAAATTACATATTAGGGGATATTGAGATGAATATGAAAAGAAATAGATTATTATATGCATTGTGTACTATAGTTGTAATTATTTTAGGTCTATGTTCCAGAAAATTTGCATTTACGTTACCTCATCTATTAAATGACTACTTAGGAGATGCTTTATGGGCATGTATGATTTTTACTGGATTCGGATTTTTATTTCCTAAAATGTACACGTATAAATTGGCTTTTATAAGCTTGCTGTTTTGTTATGGGATTGAATTGAGCCAATTGTACCATGCCGAATGGATAGATAGCATTCGTGCAACAACCTTAGGTGGATTCGTATTAGGTTACGGATTTTTGTGGAGTGATTTAGTTGCTTATACAATTGGTGTTGGGATTGGAATGTTTTGTGAGTTTATGTTACGGAAGAAATAAAAGATGTAAGAAGGGGTATTTATGAAAAGAATAATATTAATAGGTTCTGGTGGTTCAGGAAAATCTACATTAGCAAAACAGTTAGGGAATAAATTAAATATTAAAGTACATCATCTTGATGCGTTATTTTGGAAACCGAATTGGGAAGGTGTACCGAAAGAGGAGCAAAGAACGGTTCAAAATGAATTAGTTAAAGGGGAAAATTGGATTATTGATGGGAATTATGGCGGAACAATGGACATAAGAATTAATGCAGCTGATACAATTATCTTTCTTGATATTCATAGAACAATATGTGTTTATCGTGCTTTTAAAAGGGTTGTACAATATCGGAATAAAACAAGACCGGATATGGGGGCTGGATGTGAAGAAAGATTTGATTTGCAATTTTTCAAATGGATATGGCAATATCCTAAAACGAAACGACCCTCAATTTTAAAAAGGCTAAATCAATTGAGTAAGGAAAAAGAGGTTATTATTTTAAAATCTTCAAATGAAGTAAGACTATTTTTAGAGAAGTACGATACCATAGATAGTTAGACTATAAAAAGAAGTAACATGGGGGAATAGGATTGAATAGATTCATTGGCCCGGTTGATTCTAATATGGTGAAAATTCCAGCAGGAAAAGTAGAATTAAGAGATGATCGAATAAAAAAACAATGGCAAGTTCAAGTTAAACCGTTTCTTCTTGCAAAGTATGTTGTAACAGCGGAATTATATTATGCTATTATGAATCGTGCACTAAATGGTAATGAAAATAGTAATAAACCAGTTGTAAATATTTCATGGAATGATGCCATTATATTTTGTAATTTACTTTCCAAAAAAGCGGGATTAAAAGAATATTATTCTATTAGTGAAGATGGTCTAATTGTTAGTTGTAATTTAGATTCAAATGGCTACCGATTACCTTTTGAAGCAGAGTGGCAATATGCGTGTAAGGCAGGAACTACGGGATACATATATGGAGAACTGAAAGAGATTGCTTGGTACAATGAAAATTCAAGTGGATATATTCATGAGGTCGGAAAAAAAGAACCGAATGCATGGGGACTTTACGATATGTTAGGAAACGTTTGGGAATGGTGCTATGATTTATATGATGAACAAGTGTACGGATCATACCGAATTTTCCGCGGCGGTAGCTGGGCTGAAGCAGCTAGAGGTTGCGGTGCGACTTGTCGTCGCCGTAGTCATCCTACATTTCATATAGATGACCTTGGGTTTAGGCTTGCTAGGTCCATTTAGAAGAATAAGACAAAATACCTATAATACTAATGGCAACATAGACAAGATTTAAATTAAGGAGTGTTTAAAGTGGCACGTGTTTTATTCATTAATGCTGGATCAGAAGGACATATAAATCCAACGTTGCAAGTTGTAGAAGAATTAGTTTCACGCGGGGAAGCGGTAGTTTATTTTTCAATTGAATCTTTTAGAGATCGTATTGAGAGAACGGGTGCTACTGTACGAACAATTGACGAGCAAAAGTTTTTAAAAGCTTTTCTTTCTGGTGGTCGAAATTATTTATCAGAGAGAATAAATGGTCTTTTACATACGGCAGAGGTTATTATACCAAATGTTCTTGAACAAATTGAAGGGGAACATTTTGATTACATCATTCATGATTCAATGTTTGGTTGTGGACATATAATTGCTCAAATTTTAAAGCTTCCAGCAATAAATTCCTGTACATCGTTTGCACAGGATGAAAAATCATTTGAACAAATGTTAGACCACTTGTCTAAAAATATCCCAGTGGAAGTTCAGGATAAGATACATAATGATTTTGAAAGCTTAACGAAGGGAATTACAGAAAAATATGGTGTTGAAATAAACTCACAGTATGAAGTTTTCTGTAATCCAGCGCCACTTACTATTGTGTATACAATAAAGGAATTCCAACCTTTTGGAGATATGTTTGATGAAACTTTTAAATTTGTAGGTCCATCCATCTCTACACAAGTAAAAAATAAAGAGTTTGATATTACTACACTTGAAGAAAAAAGCCCGATTTTCATTTCATTAGGTACTGTTTTCAATGAAGCGCTTGATTTTTATAAACTTTGTATGAAGGCGTTCGAGAATAGTGATCATACAATTGTGATGTCTATTGGTAATAAAACGAAAATAAGTGATTTAGGTAATATTCCTAAAAACTTCATTGTGAAAAACTATGTACCACAAACGAAACTACTCGCATATGCAAAGTTATTTATTACACATGGCGGGATGAACAGTACACATGAAGGATTATATAACGGGATTCCACTCATTGTAATTCCGCAAAGTGCAGATCAACCAGTAATCGCAAAGCAAGTGGAGAATCTCGGAGCTGGGATTAAGTTGTCTATGAAGGAATTAACTGAGGAACAACTACGTGAAAGTGTAGAAATCGTATTAAATAATCCTTCATTTAAAGAAGCAGCTTTGAATTTGAAGGAGTCTTTCCAAAAAGCAGGTGGATATAAGCAAGCTGTTGATGAAATTACTACATTTGCAGGCCAGTAATAATTAGAAAATTATACATGAGAAGAGTGTCTATATGAAAGGATATAGGCACTCTTCTGTTATATGAAGCGAAGAATCGATTGTTTTGAAAGGTTAAATATCTGCATTATAAATTTAGGCGATAGTTTTACGTATTAGTAATGCTTTCACAGTTTCTGCACAACTTCTGCACATATTTTAGTGATTTCTATGTCATGATATATTCATTAAGTGAAATATTTCACAAGAAACGAAATATATTCTCACTATGGTGTATGAATAAATAACACATACATCGATACAAGATTGTCTCTTGTTATTCTTTTACATCAAAGCCCACATTACACTACGAAGTATAACAAGAAGGGGACAGGAACATGAATAATCGATTTTTAAAACAACTACAAAACATGAAAATGAACAAAAAAAGTCTAGGAGCTGTTGCATTAACAGCCGGAATTATTGGCACGACACTTATTCCTCAAAACGCATACGCGCATGGTTTTGTTGAAAAGCCTGGTAGTCGATCTGCTTTATGTAGTCCAACTTATGGTGCACTAAATGTAAACTGCGGAAGTGTTATGTATGAACCACAAAGCTTAGAAGCACCAAAAGGATTCCCGCAAGGTGGCCCACTTGATGGACAAATCGCTTCTGCAGGTGGAAAATTTGGTGGTATTTTAGATCAACAAACTGCAAATCGTTGGTTTAAAAATACAATCACAGGCGGGGAAAATTCTTTTACTTGGAAGTATACAGCACCGCACTTAACGAGCAAATGGCATTACTATATTACAAAAAAAGGATGGAATCCAAATAAAGCGCTCACAAGAGCAGATTTTGAACCAATTGGAACTGTACAACATGATGGTTCTGCAGCCTCAAATCATTTAACTCACAAAATTAATGTACCTACTGATAGAAGTGGATACCATGTGATTTTAGCAGTATGGGATGTAGCTGATACAGCAAATGCATTCTATAATGTAACCGATGTTAATCTTATCAATGATGTGAAACCAGATATAGAAGCTCCAAGTAGTCCAAATGGAATTCAGACACAAAACGTAACAGCGAATAGTATAGAACTAACGTGGAACGCTTCTACGGATAATATAGGGGTAAAAGGGTATCAAATCTTCCGTAACGGAGTGATGATTGATACAGTACCAGGAACTCATTTTATTGATAAAAAATTACAACCAAGTACAGAATACTCTTATACTGTAAAAGCAATTGACGTAGCTGGAAATGTCTCGAAAGAAAGTGCAGCGCTTTCAGTAAAAACAAAAGTTGAGGCTCCTGATACAGAAGCACCAACACAACCAAAAGGATTACATAGTATGGGAACGACAGCATCAAGTGTAGATTTAATGTGGAGTCCATCTGACGATAATATTGGTGTAGACCGTTATGATATTTATAGAGAAACAGAAGGATCAATGAAAAAGATTGCAACATCTAATACGACTTCTTATATGGATAAAAATTTACTCTCTAATACTACTTATAAATATGTAGTGAAAGCTGTTGATGTAGTTGGAAATGAATCTGTACAGAGTGATATATTCACAATTACTACAAAAACTGAGAGCGCTTCATATGAAGGTTGGGATGCAAAGAAAGCATATGAAAAGGGAGATAGAGTTCTACACGAAGGAAAAGTATATGAAGCAGTCCAGAGCTATCAAGGAAATGGGGATCCAAACTGGATTTATGCCTTATCATTATGGAAAACAGTGTAAGCTTTACCTAGGTATGAACTAAGAGATGATGGGCTTTGATGCAAAAGGAAATTTTGAGAATTCACTTTTCTGTTTATAAAAAAGACGACGTTGAATACGTCGTCTTTTTTTCTAAATTTTACTTTCCTTCATTAAATGATGATAAGTCCCGTAATTAAACTAAAGTGTTATTTTCATAAAATAACGGGGAAAGGAGAGATTTAAAGAAAAATCATAGTGTATGATTCTAAAATGTTTTTGAAAATGTATGGAGCGAAATAAAAAGAACCCTGTATAAAACGGTTTCTTTTGCTGCGTTAATCTATTAATTACAATCTTGATAATATTCATCACATGAATCCTTATTATCGTTACAGCAAATACAAAATGTTTTTTGCACAAATAAACTAACTATACTAGTAGGACCTTCCTGTTTGGTAAAAGTAAGACTTTGAAAATCTTTAACTTGAAATATTTTTGTTTGAACAGGTTGTAATGTTGCAGTAATTGGGCGGCTAGATTTTCTTGTTAGAATAGTTACTTGAACGGGTGCACTCATCCCGACAACGAATAACTGAATTAATGTTTTATTATGATTGTTTGTGAAATCCTCAAATACAGTTTGTGGCGCGGTGGTTTCAAGGAAAATAGATAAAGGTATATTTCCATTTGCATTTTCTGCAGAACCAGTTATCGTATGAGTTTCAATAAAACAGTTATTTTTTTGATCGTTCGAATGCGATTGATTTTTATAATATTTTTTACCATCTTTATAAAAATAATTAGCCATAAATATTTTGCTCTCCTTTCTTTGGAATATTAATATATATTATTAATTAAAAAGAAAGAGTGCTTGTACAAAAGAATAATATCCGCTTTTGTAAAAAAAGAAATATATTTGAGGATGTTGTAGTTTCTAACTAAAAATAAGCACACATTGAAGTGTGCTCTAGATAAGAAAGGTAAGAATCTTATGAATGGAGAATCTCCATTCAATAACATATGCTTGTCTAATTTTAAGGTGAAAACTTTTTAACAAAAAAGTTATTCGGAAAATTTTCCTGTGATGATACAATTATATTTTTTGATTTTAGATGTTTGGAATTATGAATATCGAGATGGATTTTAAAAAAATTCAGAAATTTAATTTCATTGCAAATAATGAAGCGGTTAGCCAACTTTAACTAATCGATACAGGGGTAGTAATCTAGATACATAGATATTATATTGAGTTATGTATTGTATTCAAGGGGGAATACAGAATGTGTACGTATGGGGAAACGTATTTAAAGAATTCTTCGAGAAGCAAGAACGAAATAAAAGAGCGATTAGCAAAAGCTAACTGCTCCAAACAGAGATGTCACACTTGATGTATTTATAGTATTGACGAAATATCGAGTTTTATTCAAATGGAGAGTAGTAGGCTATTAACATGGAGATGCATAAATTCATATCCTGTAAGTAGTAAATTAATGACGGGATAGATTGAAAATGGATGATCCGATTAAGGAGATAGTTGGTGCTTGGTTTGTTGCAGTAGGGACAATTATTGCTGCGATTGGTAGTACACCTTTTAAAAAATTGAACGACGAATTAAGAAGAGATTTAAACGTATGGGGGAATGTATTACAGGCAACAGGGAACGGCCTGGAAGCTGATGGACAAGGGGAAATATCTCTTGAAAAAATCGGTAATGAAATCCAATCAATTGGTAATATAACGGTTTTAACAGGACTCATTATAGAATTTGAAGATAATACACAAAAAAAGTAGTGATTGCAGGAATTTGGATACAAGCATTAGGTGGTATTACATCAATAGGTGGGGAATTAGAGGATAGTTCCGATATAGATGAATCGTATAACATTGCCGGGAATGTGTTACAAGCGACTGGAAATTCATTACAGGCAATTGGTGGAATAGATGAATTGAAAACTAGTCGGGATAAAGTGGAAGAAATTTCGGAAGGAAATGAGGAGGATGGACAGATTATAGTGATTATGGGGAGCTGGATTCAAGCAGTTGGTTCTGTAGTTTCATTAATCGGTCAAATAAGAGAAGAAAGAGAAGAGATAGTAGAGAACAATTCATAGTGAGTTTAATAAAATAATCTTTTTAAAGTGAAAGCAAACAGAATATAGTGCGAATAGAAAACTAGAGAACACCAATTCATTAAGGTTGTTTTAAGACTATGTATGATAGGTTCTTTGCTTTCAAGTGAATAAGATACAGAAAGGTGACTATATGAATAAACAATATAGTCACCTTTCTGTTATGATAACACTTTCATCATAAGTATATGTGGAATACCATCTTCCATAAATATATCAGAAGAAGTTTCATAGCCTAATTTCCTATAAAATCCTTCAGCTTGTGTTTGCCCGTGTAATTTCACTTTTGTAGCTTGTTCATTACGAGCAATTTCTTCTAACGTTTGAATGATGACTTTACCTAATCCATATTTACGATAGTCTTTTAAAATACAAATTCGCTCTAATTTTCCTGCGCCGTCAACAAATCGTATACGACCTGTACCTACAGGAAGCTCGTTATAAAAAACTAAAATATGTTTACATTCCTCACCGATTTCATCGAATGTATCGAATTCATCTTCAAGAGGGACATTTTGTTCTTTTACAAATACTTCTTTTCGAATATGAAAGGCAGTTTCTAAATCTGTAAGTTCTGTTATGAGTTTGGAGTGCAAATTGTTCAGCCCTTTCTATTGTGGTGTGCTTTTGTTTTCATAGTATATCATAATGATACGCCATTAAGAGAAAATATAAAAAGCTGACTGTAAGAGTCAGCTTTCATTATAGTTCCTTTATCCCGTTTTTTGTTCCAATAATCGCCTTACTAGTCATATTAACAAACAACCCTGTTTCAACTACACCTGTAATCATTTTTAATTGAGTGTGTAAATTGGTAGGATTAGTTATGTTATAAGGGAATATACAATCAATAATCATGTTATTGTTATCGGTAATAAACGTTTCATTATTTTTTAAACGTAACGTTGTTTGACAACCTAAAGATTGAATTTTCCTTTCGGTTTGTTTCCATGAAAAAGGTATAATTTCAACAGGTAATGGGAAAGTACCTAAATGTGTTACAAGTTTCGATTCATCAGCAATAATAATTAGTTCTTTGGAGGAAGTGGCAACAATTTTCTCGCGAAGTAATGCGCCACCACCACCTTTTATAAGCTGTAAATTAGCATCAATTTCATCCGCTCCATCAATTGTAAGATCAAGACTTTGTACGTCGTTTAACGAAATTAGAGAGATGTTTAGTTGTTTAGCTAATACTTCCGTTTCTTTTGACGTTGGTACAGCTTGAAATGATAAGCCTTCTTTTATACGCTCACCTAATTTTTGTATCGCCCAATATACAGTAGAACCTGTACCAAGTCCAACTTTCATCCCATCTTTTACAAAGTTAGCAGCATATTCACCAGCGAGCTGTTTGAAATTCAGCATATCATTCTGCTGGACGTGGGCCTGCATCAAGACCTGAATTTTCTACTGTAAGTATAGGACGAATGACTATATCTTTATGTACGTGCATTTGGCATGATAAACGTAAGTGATCTTCAATTCCTTTTTCTGTAATCGCATTTTTTTCATTTGTGCTCGCTTCACAGAAATCACCCGCTATAATTTCAACTCTACAAGTAGTGCAACGTGCTTTACCACCGCAACGATGGAGAATATGTACACCGTTATCTTCAATCGCTAATACTAACTTTGTTCCTTCTTTCACATCAAAAGTTCCCGCACCTTCAATTGTTAATTTTGGCAAATTTGTTCCTCCTCACGTAAAATTGTACATAACATATTTATGACCGCGAATTATTGAACATAAACATAATTTTTTTATATGCCCGTAACTTTTTTATTTGTTGAATCGTTAATTAAGTAAGCGCTGAAAAGGAGTGGTTATTTTGTGCACAAAAGTAACTCATATTTTAAAGAATCATATCGATATGAATCATTCAAATATGAACTTTTTAATTGAGCAATATGGAGAATTGAAAAGGTATTGTACATTTTTAACGAAAAATAAATGGGACGGCGAAGATCTTGCCCAAGAAACAGTTTGTAAAGTTCTTCAAAAATATAGTAATAAAGATATTTGTATGACGCTTGTATATAAAATAGCTAGAAATCGCTGGATAGACCAGATGAAATCAAAATCAGTTCATGAAAAAATAAAGGAACAAATTATTTTTGATGCCCCACAAGAGAACATTGCAGATTTGCATGAAATGGTAGGGAAAGTATTATCGTCATTAAATGTACAGCAATCCGCAATTTTACTATTAAAAGATGTGTTTCAATATAGTATAGCTGATATTGCTAAAGTATGTTCCGTATCAGAAGGTGCAGTGAAAGCTTCTTTATTTCGGAGTAGAAATAGGCTGAAAACTGTAAGCGAAGAAGGGATAGAGATTGTCGAATTCACAGATGATATTGAAGTTGTAGTAACGTCTATTCGTGAGGAGAGACCAGAATTATTAACGAAACTCCTTCCGACAATAGATTTTACTAAGTTACCATCTATACAGCCAGTCTTATTGTTTTATGCGAAAAACCCTTCTTCTTACAGTTGTATGCTTTGTGCGGCATAACAATTATTGGAGGGATTTAAAATGAATGCAATTCCATATGTAGTAGAACAAACGAAATTAGGAGAACGTTCCTATGATATATATTCAAGGTTATTAAAAGATCGCATTATTATTATCGGTTCAGAAATAAATGATCAAGTAGCGAGTAGTGTCGTAGCTCAATTATTATTTTTAGAAGCGGAAGATGCAGAGAAAGATATATATTTATACATCAATAGCCCAGGTGGTTCAACAACAGCGGGTTTTGCCATATTAGATACGATGAATCTCATTAAACCAGATGTACAAACGCTATGCATGGGATTTGCAGCATCATTTGGTGCATTGTTATTATTATCAGGTGCAAAAGGAAAACGGTTTGCGCTCCCTAACAGTGAAATTATGATTCATCAGCCACTTGGTGGTGCGCAAGGCCAGGCAACAGAAATTGAAATAACAGCGAAAAGAATACTAAAGTTAAAGCGTGATATTAATAAAATGATTGCAGAAAAAACGGGGCAATCAATTGAAAGAGTAGCACATGATACAGAAAGAGATTATTTTATGACTGCTGAAGAAGCGAAAGAATATGGGATTGTAGATGATGTTGTTACGAAAAAATAAGATAAAACAGGCTAGAGGAATAGCATATCCTCTAGCCTGTTTTATTAATCTTTTACCCATTCATCAACTAGCGCTTGATTCTTTTCAATCCATTTGCGCGCCGCTTCTTCAGGGTCTTTCGTTTTATTTAACATGACCATTAATGTACCAAGCTGCTCATCATTCATTTTCCATTTATCAAAGTATTTTATAACATCCGGGTGATCTTTTTCGAAACCTTTACGAACAGAGTAATAAATGTCATCTTTTTCACCATATACTTTCTTAGGGTCTTTTAAATATTTTAAGTCAAATTCTGAAAAGCCCCAATGTGGATTCCAAAGCGTAACAGCGATTGGTTTCTTTTTCGTATATGCTTTCTTTAGTTCACTCATCATCGCAGCTTCTGAGGATTGGACAAGTTTTAATTTTATATCATATTCCTTCATCGCTTTATTCGTTAAATTCATAAGACTACTACCGGGTTCGATACCGACAATTTTATTATCTAGTTCATCTTTATGAGCATTTAAATCTTCGATACTGTTTATGTTTTTCACATAAGAAGGGACGACAAGGCCAAGTCCAGTACCTTCATACCATTTTGATTTTAAGACAATATCATCTTTATAACGAGCATTTAGCGGTTTATCCGTAACAGGTAGCCATACTTCTAAATTCGCATCCACATCACCGCGAGCAACGCCAGTCCAAATTGCAGCTTTTTCTAAATACATGAGCTCAACTTTGTAGCCTTTTTGTTCTAATAGAACTTTCCACATGTTTGCCGTTGCAATGTTTTCTTTCCAACTTGTTACACCAAGTTTAATTTTCCCTTTCGAATTTGCATTTGTTGCATTACATGAAGAGAAAATCATAGTAATAAATAATGCAAGGCATATAAGCCATATTTTCTTTTTCATCGAAACCCTCCTAAGAAACGTTTGCCTTTTTAAATAAATGTATAAGTAAGCATTCTTATTATGAACGGAAACGAGAATTTTAAAGAAATCTTATGAATGTCATTTTTATGTAATATTTCTTTGCAAAATCGCAACACTATATGAATAGATGGGTAGAAAAGGAGTAGTGACATGGATAATACAAAGGTGCGTGTTGAAAACGTAACAAAAGTATTTGGGAAACACCCGCAAAGAGCGCTGTCTTTATTAAAAGAAGGAAAAAGCAAATCGGAAATTTTGAAAGAGACAGGAATGAACGTTGGTGTAAAAAAGGCAACCTTTGAAGTATATACTGGAGAGATTTTCGTTATTATGGGTTTGTCTGGTAGTGGGAAATCTACGTTAGTTCGGATGTTAAACCAATTAATTAAACCAACAGCAGGGCATATATACATAGATGGTGAAGATATCGCAACTATGGGAAAAGAAGAGTTGCGAAGAGTGAGAAGAACGAAGATGAGTATGGTGTTTCAAAAGTTCGCTTTATTTCCACATCGTACAGTGATACAAAATGTTGCGTACGGGTTAGAGATACAAGGAGTTCAAGTAGAGGAACGGGAGAATAAAGCATTAGAATCGCTACAGTTAGTAGGACTTGATCATCATAAAGATAATTATCCTAGTCAACTTAGTGGCGGTATGCAGCAGCGTGTTGGAATTGCAAGGGCATTAACAAATAATCCAGATGTATTGTTAATGGATGAGTCATTTAGTGCTTTAGATCCACTGATTCGCAAAGAAATGCAAGATGAATTGTTAGAGCTACAAGATAAAATGGAGAAAACAATTATATTTATTACACATGATTTAGATGAAGCGCTTCGAATTGGTGATCGGATTGCGTTAATGAAAGATGGAGAGATTGTTCAAATTGGAACGCCGGAAGAAATTATGATGAGCCCTGCCAATGAATTTGTTGAGAAATTTGTTGCGGACGTAAATTTAGGAAAAGTAATTACGGCGGAATCTATATTAAAACGACCAGAGACTTTACTAATTGATCGTGGACCGCGTGTAGCACTTCAAATTATGAGGAATGCAGGTGTTTCAACTGTATATGTTGTAAATAAAAAATATGAATTTTTAGGTATATTAACTGCGGATGATGCGAGTAAAGCCGTTCAAAAACAATGGCCAATTGCTGATTTATTACTTAACGATATTCCGCACGTGTATTTAGATACTTTACTGGAAGAAACATATGCAAAAATGGCGGAGATGAAATATCCGTTACCCGTAATTGATGAGAAGAAAAGGCTAAGAGGAATTATTAAACGCGAAAGTGTCATTCAAGCTCTTGCAGGTAATATTGAGGAAGAGGTGAAAGACGATGAGTAGTATACCACGTATTCCATTAGGGGAATGGGTCGATTCATTTGTTGCAAGTTTATATGAGCACCTTGAAGGCTTATTCCGAGGATTCTCTTATATTATCGGTGGATTCGTTGATTTACTCGCTAATTTTTTAACAATAATACCAGCTATATTGATGATTATTATCCTTTGTTTCCTCATTTGGTACACAACGAGAAAAGTATCTTTAATTGTTTTTACACTCATCGGTTTATTATTTATTTTAAATATTAACTACTGGGCACAGACGATGCAAACATTAGCACTTGTACTTACGTCTGTTATTATTTCAATCATTGTAGGAATCCCAATCGGAATTTTAGCTTCTCAAAATGAACGTTTTTCAAAATTTTTAAAACCGACATTAGATTTTATGCAAACAATGCCGGCTTTCGTATATCTTATTCCTGCGATTACATTTTTTGGAGTAGGTGTTGTACCTGGGATTATCGCATCAGTAATCTTTGCAATGCCACCGACAATTCGTTTTACTGACTTAGGAATTAGACAAGTTCCAGAAGATTTAATTGAAGCAGCGAATGCGTTTGGCTCTACCGCATCACAAAAATTATTTAAAGTACAATTACCACTTGCAACTGGAACGATCATGGCTGGTGTGAACCAAAGCATTATGCTTTCTTTATCTATGGTAGTAACAGCATCTCTTGTAGGAGCACCAGGTCTTGGAGTTGATGTATACCGCTCTGTAACACAAGTTAATATCGGAATGGGATTTGAAGCCGGACTAGCTATTGTTGTCATTGCGATTATATTAGACCGTATTACACAAGGATTTCATCAAAAAAGAAGATAAAAGAAAAACACACTTTATCATACAAAGTGTGTTTTTTTGTTCAAAAAATTACATACGAACGATAACAGAACCGCCAGCTGGTGCATAAACATGGTTTTGTTGTTGTTCCATTGATTTAATTAAATGATTATTCTCTTCGATTAATGAGATTAATTTCGCTAATTGACTTTCAAGACTTGCGATACGCTGCATCATATATTGTGAATCATGATGCAGTGTATTTCTTACGGGATGGGGGGAATACACATATTGTTGATTTATATTTGGATTCCAGTGAGGATGCATTTAAATCTTTCCTCCTTCAATAAATTACGAAGCTTTCTTATAGTAAATGCCTATGTATAATTAGTGGTTACTTGAAATTTTATTATGATAAAAGGATTATGTACAGAAAATGGAAAATGTTATATATGAAGTTAAAGTATATTTTGGGGAAATATTCAAGTGAGATAGTGAATATATTAATACATTCAAGTAAGTGTATGTTATTTAGGGAGAAACGATGGGAGGCGATGCAATTTTGGCTAAAAATAAAAAAAGAAATAATGCATTGGCGATAGGTGTCGGTATAGGGGTTGTAATTGGTGTGTTTCAAGGGTTCTTTACTAATAATTTAGTAATCGGAATTGTGATTGGAATTGTAATTGGGATTGCGTTTTTGAAGAAATAGTGAGTTGTAAATTTATTTGAAAAATCGCTTCGTTAAAAGAATGAATTTTCGGAATATAAATCCTGTTTTTCCTTTTTTTATGATATTATAAATAAAAAGGCTGGTGATGGATATGTCAACAAACAATCAAGTAGAACAAAACTGCTTTATTTGCGAAAAACATAGAGGAAACATAATAGTTCCAGGTGGAGCTATTTACGAAGATGAACTCGTTTACGTAGGACATGTCCACTGGGATAGTGAAGAAATATACCTTGGTTATGTAATGATAGATATAAAAAGACATGTACCTGGCCTTGCCGAACTAGCAGATGAAGAAGCAAAAGCGTTCGGACTTATAACAAGTAGAGTAAGTAAAGCGCTAAAAGAAAGTGAAGGTGCAGAACATATTTACACTTTTGTTTCAGGGAATGGTGTACCACATATGCATATGCACATCATACCGCGTTATCCAAATACACCCAAAGAGTTTTGGTCACCAACTGAAGTAGCGAAATGGACTGGTGCGCCATATGGTGACGCAGAGAAAATCAAAAAACTATGCGAAAGAATACGAAAGTATATGGTGAGTGAATATGCATACAACAAATAATAGACAATATTCATGGGTTGGAAATAAGAAGATGTGTTTAGACGAAGTTTCAGTAAAACAATATGGTGATATCGCACTCGGTGCATATGGCGGGAATATAAGTGCTGGAGCAAAAAAGAATGAAGATGGTGCGTTAGTTTGGTCAAATGGTGATTGGGAATTTGCAGCTATTTTAGATGGACATAATAGTGCGGAAAGTGTTGATTTAGTAGTAAATACAATCCAAAAGGAATATGAAAATATAAAAGTAATGATGAATGAATCGATTGATACAGTATTTCGATCTGTTGAAAATCATCTACTTACAATTTTTCAATCCTCTTCATTTAAGGAAAAGTGCCAAAGCATTAAAGGTGAAACAGCTTGCTTAATATGTGTAAGAAAAGAAAATTATATATGGTGGTTATCTATTGGCGATTGCCTCATTTATGTATTTCATGAAGAGTTACATAAGTTAGGACAATATGCATTAAATCAACGTCATTTTTACGAATGGATCGGAAATGTAAACACTTTCACTTTACCAGTCCCTTGCTATTCAACAGGAATTCGTGAATTACGTGCTGGAAAGAATCGAATTGTAATGGTTACAGATGGAGTATTAGAATGCGGGGAACGTCATTATGAAACACCATTGAATCTGTATAACGATATGAACGGAAGTAATGTAGAACTAAAAGAAAATGTTCATAATGTTTTAGAACACGTTCATCAGCAATTAGGGAGAGATAGTGCGACTATTATTAGTTGGGACGTAGAGAACAAAATGAGTACTACGTATCCGAGTGATCAGCCGGAGAAAATCCAGACGATAAGATAAAGGAGGTGATCTCTCTAATGCATGTGAAAGTAATTGTATTAGTTTTATGGATCATATTCTTATTTGTTTTAGAAAATATAGTGAGAAAAAGGCTAAATATACCGAAACAAAAAGGATGGAATAATAAATATGTAAATAAGCTGCATAAATGGGGAAACAGGATTATTATTTTTTCGTATATAGTAGTTATAATTATATGCTCTTCTCTTTCGAACCCTCTATACATGGGCTTCCTACCCTTTCTCTTTTTAATTACGTTGTATAGTTTCGAATCATATATGGAATGGAAATATGATAGAGAATCAAGGGAGTTTTTGATGTCCTTAGGCGGAGTTGTATCACTATTGATAACGGGGATAATTCTATATTTCCTTATTTAATACGTATTGATTAAGACACTATGGCAATATCATAAAATGAGCAATTATAGGCAGAGAAGAAATGAAAAGTCCTCGATTACGTGCTGAAGTAATGATTTTAAATGAAGATCATTCTAAAGTACTTGTACAATGTGATTTAAGAGAAACATTTTATCGTTTTCCAGGAGGTTCTATTGAATTTGGCGAGATGGCACAAGAAGCAATAATGCGGGAGTTGATGGAAGAATATGATTTAAAAGTTGATGTTCAAAAGTTAGCAATTGTAAGTGAGCATATTTTTGAGTGGAAGAATGAAAAAGGACATCACTGTACATTGCTACATTGGGGAACTGTTGAAGCGATAATTACCAATGAAATAAGACATAAAGAACATGTGGATATTATATTAATATGGAAAAGTATAGAAGAATTAAAAACGAAGCCAACATGCCCTGAAGGGATTGTAAGTTATTCACAAAAGGATAACTGTCATGTAATCCGCTTTATTTTAAATAATGCAACGTAGTAATAGGAGGGGATTGAACATGTGGAATTCTTCTGTTTGGATAATAATTATAGGAATTGCTATAGGCGGATATTTTTTAGAGCAGTTTTTAAGAAGAAAGTTGAATATGGAGAAGAGAGGTTTCTTTGGATATAAGTATGTAAATAGCTTGCATGTAAAATTGGAAATTGTATTGTTTATTATTTATTTTGTAAGTAGTATGATTTATGTTAATAGCGATGAAAATGCAAACATAGGGTATGCCTTTTTCATTTTTTTTGCAACGTTATGGACGTTACGCGCATGGATGGAGTGGAAATTTGATAGAGAATCGAAAGAATACATCCTTTCAACAATCGGTTTACTTGCATTTGTAGTTATGATTTCATTGCTACTTTACTTCGATCCGATTTCAGCGTAAAAGTAAGTCTATAGATATAAAACGAGGGGATGAAATAGTTTGGGGTTAAATAAAATATTAGAACAAATTCGAGTGAAGTCTGTAGAGCAATCACTACTAATAATAGGTATTGATGGTTGTGGCGGCGCAGGAAAAAGTACGTTAGCTAATAAAATAAAAAGTAAGTTTTCAACTGTAACAATTGTTCATATGGATGATTTTTATTTAACATCCTCACAAATTATAAATGAACATCCTATGAATAAATCGATTGGTGCAGATTTTGATTGGAAACGCCTTTTACAAGAAGTTTTAGATCCGATTAGTAATGGCATTGAAGGATGTTATAAACGTTACGATTGGGAAACGGATTCTTTAGCAGAAACTCATACTGTCCCTGCAATCGGAATTGTTATTATAGAAGGTGTATATGCAGCACGTCAGGAACTGGCGGAGATGTATGATTTGAAAATATGGGTGAATTGTCCTCGTGAAACACGTATAAAAAGAGGGATTGCTAGAGATGGCGAAACAGCACGTGATATGTGGGAAAACAATTGGATGGTTGCTGAAGATATGTATGTAGAAAGTCATAAACCACATGAATTTGCAGATTTTATAATTGATGGTATAAATCAAGAGTTAACTAATAAATAAGAAACCATTGAGTAGTAAATGGTTTCTTATTTAAATTTATCATTTATTTTAGCTAAAATGGATGTAACGAAATTTGTTTTATCCTCTGCATATTGATGTTTATCATTAGGATTAGCTTGTGAAAGTTGAACCTTTAACTGTTCATACTGTATACGAGAAGTTTTGTTGTCAATTAAGTAATCTCTGAATTGTAATTGTTCTATTAAATATGTGTTTCCTTGTTCATACATATGAATTTGATGAGTTCTTGGCTCTCCTTTATTAAAATAGTATCGTTCAGGCAGTACATCTTTTCTGTATTTATAGTTTAGTAGTTCTAACTTGTTTATACATTTTAAACCGTCCGTATAATTTTCTAATTCGATTGCAATATCAATAATTGGCTTTGCACTTAAATGTGGAATAGAGGTACTACCAATATGGTGTATCGCTAAAATATGTTTGCCAATTTGTTCTTCAATGAGTTGTTTTTCTTTCATAAACTCAATTTGCCATTCTTCAGTCCATGGAACTAAAAACACTTTTCCAAACGGTAAACCTAACATTTGATTAGCACCTCTTTCAAAATGTTTATCAAAAAAGTAAACTACATTTTCTTAAAGCTTCTCAAAACAAGGTATTCCCACAATCTCCAAGGAAGAATCTTCTTCGCAAAGATCATAAATTTTACACCTTTTCCAATCGGATATCGTAATTTCGTACGCTTAGATTCAGCAATTTCTACAATTTTATTAGCAACATCTATCGGATTACCAAATGTATCACTGCCGCTATTAATATGTTTTTGTATTTTATCCATATATTCTTTGTAAGGAGAAGGTGTATCAGATTGGTTTGTAGCTAGTTGTTTACTAACTTCCCAAATATTTGTGTTATAAGAACCAGGTTCAATTAAAGCAACATCTATTCCGAACGGTTTTACTTCTAAACGAAGTGATTCACTCCAGCCTTCTAACGCATATTTTGAAGAAACGTAAGGGGATAGACCAGGGAATCCAACTTGACCACTAATGCTGCTTATATTTATGATTTTTCCACTTTTTTGTTCTCTCATATAAGGTAAAACAAGTTGAGTGATTGAAATAGCACCAAAAAGGTTCGTTTCAAATTGTTTACGGTATTCCTCTACTGGAATTTCTTCTACAAAGCCCCCATTTGCATATCCTGCATTATTAATGAGAAGATCTACTCTGTTTATTTCTTTTAAAAATAATTGGAAGTTATGTATAGAACTTTGATCTGTTACATCTAATTGTTGAACTCTTATATTTTGTTGTAAATTGAGTTTGGTAGCATGAGATAGTAAGTTTACTTGTTTTTCAAGGTTTCGCATTGTAGCAATGACAATATAGTCTTTTTTTGCTAGTTCAAGTGTCGTTAATAGTCCGAATCCACTTGATGCGCCTGTAATAATCGCGATTTTTTTATTCATTGGTCGCTCGCTTTCTTTTTCTTTTATCATAACGAGTTATAAAGGGAAAAGCTATTTAATGTATAAAGATATTTGTTATAATTGAAAATGGTTATCAATTAAATTTAGTTTTCACATAAAAGGAGTGTGGATTTCATGGAGACTAACGGTTTTCATGATATTTTTCATAAATATTTTCATGGGTTACAAGTTGTAGAAGAAAGATATATGAATGTGCCAAAAACAATAGGTAAGGGTGATGTGCGAAGATGGACCTCGTTTTCTGGAATGGAAATTGTGTTTTCAAATTATCAATTTCATAATAATTATCGCATTCAGTTTGCATCTGATGCAGCAATGGTGGAACTTAATTTTTGTTTACAAGGATCTGGGGAAGTGCAAATTGGTCATACATCGTATGAATTAATGTCTGGCAATAGCTATTTATATTTTATGAATGATTTTGATGTGTTATTTGAATATGAAAAAGAAAGGCCTCTATATTCATTGGCAATTGGGATTCCTGTACAATTATTTAATCATTTCATGATGAATAATGCTATTGAAAAAAGTCTTGATTTTCATTCTATATTAGGAAATCAATCTTTTAAAAAGTTTCAAAATCCAATTGATTCTATAACATCTAATCTTATTAAGAGTATGATAGAGCATCCCCAAAAGGATCGTATTAGTCAACTAGAATTAGAAAGTAAAGCGCTCGAATTGCTTTCTATACATTTTGGGAGAGTGTTGCTTAATGATTGTGACGCAAATAAAAGGAGTCAATTATCAAAAAAGGATTTGAATAAAATAAAACAGGCTGAAGAAATTTTACTTCAACGAATGGAATCACCCCCATCATTATTAGAATTGGCTAAAATAGTAGGAATAAATGATTATAAATTAAAAATTGGATTTAAAGAATTATTTGGGATGTCCACGTTTGCATATTTACGAGAAAAACGTATGGAACATGCGATAGATTTACTACGTTCGGGAAATAGTAATGTGACCGAAACGGCATTTGCAGTTGGGTACAATAATGTCAGTCATTTTTCAGAGTTATTTCGTAAAAAGTATGGAATGAATCCATCAAAACTTTTACGTATTTATTAACGTAAAACAGGAATAATCCGCTATACCGTAAATTCCTCCGTTATTTGGTAGTTGCTTTTTGTAATGGTCATTATAATTACAAACAACATCCAATTGGAAATAATTTTTTATGGAGGAATTTAAATGAAAGAGCGGAATGAAAGTCATTTTTGGCTATTTGTATTAACAGGGATGTTTCTTATTATAACAACAACCGGTTTTGCACGTATGGCATATGGAATTATATTGCCATTTATGCAAGAGGGACTTCATTTATTTACAGCTCAATCAGGTATGTTAGGAACAATACTTTTTTTAGGCTATTTATTAACTGTAGGAACATCTGGAATATTTACTATCCGTTTTGGCGCAAAATCCGTTTTATTAATAGGGAGTTGGCTTGTTGTTGTAAGCTTATTGGGATTAGCCTTTGTTTATTCATTTTGGCTAGTCGCTATTTGTATGCTATGTGCTGGAGCTGGTAGTGCTTTAGTATATACACCACTCATGTCAATAACGGTAGGATGGTTTCCGGACAAAAGAGGAACTGTAATGGGGCTGTTATTAAGCGGTGCTGGCATAGGTATGTTATTTAGTGGGATAATTGTTCCTTATGTAGTACGTACATTTCCTGAGTACAGTTGGCGTGGTGTATGGTTTTTGTTTGGGGTTATTACATGTATCGTAGTATGTATCACTTCAATTATTTTGAAAAATCCTGATGTAACCGAAGATGAGGAAAAAAGGGAATCATAAATCGTTTTTATGGAAAACAAAAGAACTATATGTTATTGCATGGATGTATTTTATTGTGGGAATTGTTTACTTAATTCCGAATTTATATCAAACTAGTTTTATGATTGATAGTGGTATTTCGGCAGCAATGTCAGGAACCATTTATGCAATTGCCGGTATGTTTTCAATAGTAGGAGCTCCTATCTGGGGATTGATTTCAGATCGGATTGGCATAAAGAAAACGTTATGTATTGCACTTATTTTAGCTGTAATAGGTGATGTGGCACCAATCCTTTTTGGAAACATAATGGGTTTTATCGTATCGGCAATAATTTGGGGTTCAAGCCTCGGTGGTATCCTTTTATTAATACAAGTTGCAGCATCAAAGCAAGTATCCCAAAAGTATGTATCAATGGCAATTAGTTTTATATCTGTTTTTTATGCAGTTGGTCAAATGATTGGACCAGGACTTGCAGGCTGGATTATTGGAACAAGTGGTTATACAGCTGCTTATGGATTAGGTGCGTTCGGTTTCTTTATATGTATATGTATGGGATTGCGTTTAAAAAGAGGAAATCTTACAAACTCAGCGTATTTAGAGAAGTGAGTATTGTCTTGAAATGAATCTTTTTAAAGGAGGGACGTAAAGTGGTACATGTGAAAGATGTATTAGCAGATCAATTATTGGCGAATGCAAACGATCCTAGTTGGTATATTCCATTTTCAGATGCAGTGAAAGACCTACCTGAGAGAGAAGCTTTTTGGAAACCGAATGAAGAGAGTAATAGTATAGCTGAAATTGTACAACATTTACTGTATTGGAATTCAACGTGGCAAACTAGGTACAAAGAATCGAATGTGGATGCCGTGCCCGCTATTGGTGATAATAACAAAAGTTTTATGCTTTCAAATAATCAAACCTTCGATGAGTTGAGAGAAAAACTACTAGAGAAACTGTTACAATGGCAAAAGCTTATAAATGAAGAGAAGGTTGAAAGTGATGTAGTTGGATTTCCTGTTTCTGCAAAGTGGTGGGAAATATTAGCGAATGTAACAACTCATAACGCTTATCATATTGGTCAAATTATTTACATCCGGAAGTTACAGAAGAGTTTTGAGAATGAATAAGATAATAATTCTCAAATTAGGTGAACAAAAGTGGACAAAACGAGACATATGTCTCATTTTGTCCACTTTTTTATTATGAAAGAAATGAGAAAACAAATGAAATCAAGGATTAGAATTTGGCACAGTACTTGCAATATAAAAGATGAACAAGAAAATAGGAGGGCTGAACATGTTAAAAACAACTGAAAGTAAAGGGAATGAAATTACGAAAGAACAAGCTCGTTGGATGTATGAAAAAATGTTAGAGATTCGTAAGTTTGAAGATAAGGTGCATGAATTATTCGCCCAAGGCGTTCTGCCAGGTTTCGTTCATTTATACGCAGGTGAAGAAGCGGTAGCAGTTGGTGTATGTGCCCACTTAACAGATCGTGACAGTATTACAAGTACGCATAGAGGACATGGACATTGTATCGCAAAAGGCTGTGATTTAAACGGGATGATGGCTGAACTTTTCGGGAAAGTGACAGGGTTATGTAAAGGTAAAGGCGGTTCCATGCATATTGCCGATTTAAATAAAGGAATGCTTGGTGCAAATGGAATTGTAGGCGGAGGTTTTCCACTTGCTTGCGGCTCAGCATTAACAGCTAAATATAAAGGAACGAAAGATGTGAGTGTTTGCTTCTTTGGTGACGGAGCAAATAATGAAGGGACATTTCACGAAGGGGTTAACTTAGCAGCGATTTGGAAGTTACCAGTTATTTTTATCGCCGAAAATAACGGGTACGGTGAAGCAACGACATTTGAATATGCGTCAAGTTGTGATTCCATTGCAGATCGAGCGAAAGCTTACAATATTCCGGGTGTTCAAGTGGATGGAAAAGATCTACTTGCAGTATATAAAGCAGCAAAAGAAGCGGTGGAGCGCGCACGTAATGGCGGTGGTCCAACAATAATTGAATGTATGACCTATCGTAATTACGGTCATTTCGAAGGTGAAGCGCAAACATATAAAACTTCAGAAGAAAAAGAAGAACATTTAAATGAAAAAGATGCGATTGTGAATTTCCGTAAGCATTTAATTCATGAAGCTTTATTAACTGAATCTGAACTTGTCGATATGGAAAAGGCAGTAGATGAAGCAGTGCAAAGATCGATTGAATTTAGTGAAAATAGTCCATATCCAGAGGATGAAGAATTATTAAAAGATGTATACGTTTCTTACAAATAAGAGGAGGGTGAAAAATAATGACTAGAACAGTAAGTATGTCAACTGCAATTAATGAAGCGATGAAAATTTCAATGCGTCGTGATAAAAATGTAATTTTGATAGGAGAAGACGTTGCAGGCGGTGCACAAGTTGATCATTTGCAAGATGATGAAGCATGGGGCGGTGTACTCGGTGTTACGAAAGGACTTGTACAAGAATTTGGCCGGAATCGTATTTTAGATACTCCAATTTCTGAAGCTGGTTATATGGGAGCGGCGATGGCAGCGGCTGCAACAGGATTACGTCCGATTGCTGAATTAATGTTTAATGATTTTATCGGTAGTTGTCTTGATCAAGTGTTAAACCAAGGCGCAAAGTTCCGCTACATGTTCGGTGGTAAAGCGAAAGTGCCAGTTACAGTACGTACGATGCATGGTGCTGGTTTTAGCGCAGCGGCACAGCATTCACAAAGTTTATATGCGTTATTTACGAGCATTCCAGGTATAAAAGTTGTCGTACCTTCCACTCCTTATGACGCAAAAGGCTTATTATTAGCGGCAATTGAAGATGATGATCCAGTAATCTTCTTTGAAGATAAAACACTTTACAATATGAAAGGCGAAGTACCAGAAGGGTACTATACAATTCCTTTAGGGAAAGCAGATATTAAGCGTGAAGGTTCTGATGTAACAATCGTCGCAATTGGAAAACAAGTTCATACAGCACTTGCAGCTGCAAAGCAATTATCGAAAAAGGGGCTTGAAGTAGAAGTAATTGATCCACGTTCTTTATCACCACTGGATGAAGATACGATTTTAGCATCTGTTGAAAAAACGAATCGCCTAATTGTTATTGACGAAGCAAATCCAAGATGTAGTATCGCAACGGATATTGCAGCAATTGTAGCGGATAAAGGATTCGATTTGTTAGATGCACCTATTAAACGAATTACAGCTCCACATACACCAGTTCCGTTCTCGCCACCACTTGAAAAGTTATATTTACCAACACCGGAGAAAGTAATTGAAACTGTATCAGAAATGATCGGAGACCAATCTTTATTACATGTGTAATGAAACGATTAGAAGGGAGAGAGAACTATGGCTGTAGAAGTTGTAATGCCAAAGTTAGGTATGGCGATGAAAGAAGGTATTATTACGAGCTGGAATATTAAAGCAGGTGATAATGTAGAAAAAGGTGAACTAATTGCTAGTATTAACTCGGAAAAAATCGAAACTGAAATAGAAGCACCGGCGGATGGAACTGTTCTGGATATAGCTGTAAGTGAAGATGAGGGAGTGCCGCCGGGTACTGTAATTTGCTATATCGGTAAACCGAACGAAAAAGTAGAAGTAAATGAAAGTACACAAGTTGTAGTAGAAAAAACACCGAATCTAGAGCCTAAAAAGGTCCAACATCCAGAACCATATGCGATAGATGTGGCGAAGCAAAGAATCAAAATTTCACCTGTAGCGAAGAAAATTGCAAAGTCTGAAAATCTGGATATCAAGGCATTAGTTGGTACAGGACCTGGCGGAAGAATTACAAAGGTAGACGTATTAAAGGCGCTTGAAGAAAGAGTTGCAATTCCAGAAGTACTTGAACAAGAAGAAAGTAAAGTCATTCCTGTTACTGGTATGCGGAAAGCAATTGCAAAACGTATGTATGCAAGTTTACAAAATAGTGCGCAATTAACATTAACAATGAAAGTAGATGTAACAGATTTAGTTGCTTTACATAAAGACATAGCGGAAGTTGTACAAAAACGATACGATAACAAACTAACCATTACAGATTTCGTTTCTCGTGCTGTTGTATTAGCACTTAGAGAGCATAAAGAAATGAATAGCGCTTATATAGATGATGCAATTCATCAATTTGAACATGTTCATTTAGGCATGGCAGTCGCGTTAGAAAAAGGATTAGTCGTTCCGGCTATTCGCTTTGCTAATAATTTATCTTTAGTAGAGTTATCTAAAGAAATTAAAAACGTTGCACAAAAAGCAAGAGAAGGTAGTTTAAGTAGTGATGATATGCAAGGAACAACCTTTACAATTAGTAATTTAGGTAGCTTCGGTATTGAATATTTCACACCAGTATTAAATACGCCTGAAACTGGTATTTTAGGTGTTGGGGCAATGGAACATGTTCCAGTATATAAAGGGAAAAAATTAAGAAAAGGAAGTATATTACCTTTAAGTTTAACATTCGATCATCGTGTATTAGATGGTGCACCAGCAGCTGCATTTTTACGCACAATTAAACGTTATTTAGAAGAACCTGTAACAATTCTTTTATAAAGAGAAGGTGAGAGAATGAGTAAATTAGTCGTTATTGGAGGCGGACCTGCTGGTTATGTAGCAGCAATTACTGCGGCTCAAAATGGAAAAGATGTCACTCTTATTGATGAAGCTGATCTTGGTGGGACTTGTTTAAATGTTGGTTGCATGCCTACAAAATCATTGTTAGAAAGTGCGGAAGTGCATGACATTGTGAGAAAAGCGAATAATTATGGAATTACACTTAACAATGGAAGTATATCAATTGATTGGAAGCAAATACAGGTGAGGAAATCACAAATCGTAACGCAGCTCGTCCAAGGAATACAATATTTAATGAAAAAAAATAAAATAAAAGTTATACAAGGTAAAGCGAAATTTGAAACGGATCACCGTGTGCGAGTTACAAACGGTAATAAAGAAGATGTAGTAGATGGAGAACAGTTCATTATAGCGGCAGGTTCAGAACCGACTGAATTACCTTTTGCTCCATTTGATGGGAAGTGGATTTTAAATAGTAGTCATGCAATGTCCCTAGAAAATATACCGAAATCATTATTAATCGTTGGCGGTGGTGTAATAGGTTGCGAGTTTGCAAGTATTTATAGTCGCCTTGGAACAAAAGTTACGATTGTTGAAATGGCACCGCAATTATTACCTGGTGAAGATGAAGATATCGCAAATATTTTAAGAGAGAAACTAGAAAAAGATGACGTGAAAATATTTACAGGAGCTGCTTTAAAAGGATTAAATAATTATAAGAAGCAGGCTTCATTTGAATATGAAGGAAGTATCCAAGAAGCCAATCCGGAATTTGTTCTCGTTTCTGTTGGCCGAAAACCACGTGTACAACAATTAGATTTAGAAAAAGCAGGCATTCAATTTTCAAATAAAGGAATTTCTGTGAATGAACATATGCAAACAAACAGATCACATATTTACGCAGCGGGTGATGTGATTGGTGGAATACAGCTTGCTCACGTTGCCTTCCATGAAGGAACGACAGCAGCATTACACGCGAGCGGAGAAGATGTGAAAGTAAACTATCATGCTGTACCTCGCTGTATTTATACAGCTCCAGAAATTGCTAGTATCGGTTTAACAGAAAAAGGAGCAAGAGAGCAATTTGGGGATATACTAATTGGAGAATTTCCTTTTACAGCGAACGGAAAAGCGCTTATTATTGGAGAACAAACGGGGAAAGTAAAAGTTATTGTGGAACCTAAATATCAAGAAATTGTAGGAATTTCTATTATCGGTCCTCGTGCAACCGAACTAATCGGACAAGGAACGGTGATGATTCATACAGAAGTAACCGCTGATATAATGAGAGATTATATTGCAGCACATCCAACTTTATCTGAAGCAATCCATGAAGCATTATTGCAGGCGGTAGGACATGCTGTGCATGCTTAAATAGAAATATAATAACCCACTATTCTCTACATTAATAAGAAAATAGTGGGTTGGATTTTTTCAATTAGTAAATATACAATTATTATTTTATTTCAATAGCTGAAGTAATGTCGTTCCAATCAGCAGCTAAATTTGCAGTTTGACCATACCAATCAGAGTGTCTAAAGGAGACACCTTTTCCATATCCTTGAGTTGAAGAATGTTCCCATAGCGTTGTTGAATAACTTGCAGAAGGTGAAGCTGTACTTACAGAAGAAATTCTGTCGTTCCAGCTAGAAGGTAAGTTTTTAAAGCCGCTGCTCCAATAAATATACTGTCCACCTTTATTTTGATGCTCATAAAAATCGGTACTACCAGCACCACTACCTAAAGGGTTAATTTGATTTTTAAGTGCCTTTTTATCCTTTTCAATAAAAGCATTCAATGTTTCTCTGCTAGTAAAGCCATAAGCTAACCAATCTCCATTTTCATTTTGCTTAGGTAGTACCATAGTAATTTGGATGTCTTTTTTTGATTGATCGCTTAATTTTGTGAATGAATTAACATTCTTTTCATCAACTTTTAAATAATCAAATGATTTAATTGTATTACCTTTTTCCTCAGCACTTGCTACGCCTAGTCCGCCAGTTAATACAAAACCTGCTACTAATGTCCCTGCTACTAATTTCTTCAACATATAACCATCCCTTTTTGTTTAGATTTTTGTACAGGTGAATCTTGTACAACTAAAATGTATTCTAATTTTTTATTTTTGTAAATATTCTGAAGTTTTAGAAATAAAAGGCGGAATATTTACAGTTTTGCATTTTTTCTTTAGAAAAAATAGTTATTGGAATGATATAATAAATAGATATATCACTTTTGTTGGATGTTAAAATGTTTTAGGAGGGAAGGGATTGAAGTATTTCAATAAAGATTGGTATAAAGAAATGCAAGTATCTGGATTTTTAATTTTCCCAGAAACAGTAGAAGAATGGGAAGAGTTGTTGCGAGAGAGAGAAAAGATAGGAATGGATTACAAGCAAAGTTTAAGAGAAGACGTGGAAGAAAAGAAAGAAGATCTATTAAAGTTTCTACCTAAGTCATTACATCCATACATTCATGAAAATACAATTAATTCAGAATACCCATCGGAAAAATTAAAGAAACTTATGCTTGAGTGGACAGTAGATTATGAGAAAAAAATGAATGATTTAGAACAAACGTATTTAGATAATTATAATACTATAAAAGAAAAGCTTGCGCAGAATGTCGTTCAACTACATGAATACTCACTACATGACAGTGTAGTCAAATCAGTAGAAAGAAGGTCAGAAGATAAGCTAATAATAACTTTAGATTGCAGTGGTACTTTAAGTGAATTTGATAAACTGGAAGTAACTTTTATAGGCGTAACGAAATGTTCTATTCCGGAACATTTTGAAGGTGCTTGGTGGTTATGTCATGAAATAGATCTTATTAATGAAGGTTTCGAATTGGGTGTTTTATTTGATTGCCCATTTGAAGAAGTGACGATTTGTGCAAAAGACGTATTGCTTGAGATAGGTAACTAGTAAACTTTATAACTTTATAAACAAAAAAAAGTCTTATAAGACTTTTTTTTATTTAGATGCTAAATTATCAAGTTTCCAATAAGTATCTATTAACGGCGCAGCTTTGCTATCTATGTATAAATACATGGTATTTAAATCTTTTGGAGAAGCTTTCATATTAAATACAATGTCGGTAGTTAAAGAAAACTCAGAAGGAACCTTTTTAGCATTTTCATTTTGTATAACTTCACCTTCGTATTTTTCACTCGTTTTTTCATCTTTTATGAAATATTTTATTTCTGAAAGATCTATCGTTTGTCCGTCAGCACGAGCATTATTTATAGTAACCCGAGCTGTGAGACGCCACTCTTTGTCTATTTTTTCGAATTTAGCATTTTCAACAGTTGCTCTATAGTATTCATTTTTATATATTTCCCCATAGTGCATTGAATCCTTTTCAAGAGCGCTCTTTTCTTGTTTTGGTGCAGTATTCCCATTACATCCTGCCATTAGTCCTGTAAATAATAATGCGGTACAAGTTACTTTAATTATAGATTTCATAATAATTCCTTTCTGTGTTAAAAAGTAAAACATAGGAATAATTTTACATCAATAGGAAGTTAAATGGAAGTGTGTTTGTGGAATATGCAAATATGCATTTATTTCGTTCTGAAGTTAACGGAATAGAAAGAGGGAAAAAGCTGAATAAAACGGAGTGAATAAGAATTGAAAATATTGTAAAACGGAAGAGACATACATATAATTAAAATAAGGATGAGATTTCAGAATCTTCAATAACGGCGGTGGGTACATGTTTACTGAAGAGCGTAGAGAGAAAATTTTAGAGTTACTTAAGAAAGATGGAAGGGTAATTGCTAAGGATCTTGCGGAAAGTTTCGATATGTCTATTGATTCGATAAGAAGAGATTTGTCTATTATGGAGAAGGATGGTTTGTTAAAAAGAACGCACGGAGGTGCAGTTGAACTTACGCGAGTGAGAAACTTAGCTACTGAACCATCGAAACGTTATCGTGATAGTTCAATAGAGGAAGATACGATTGCGAAAGTTGCTGCATCCTATATACAAGAAGGAGATTCCGTTTTTATTGGCGGGGCTTCAATTCATTATGCCATGTTAAAGTATTTACCTGAAACATCATTTACAGTGATTACGAATGCTTTAGAAATTGCTAGTAAGTTACGGGAATATAAGAACATTGATACGTACTTAATTGGTGGAAAGGTGAAACCATCAGGAAATATGACAGATACACTTGCCTCAGAATTGATCAGTAGATTATCTATTGATCTGTATTTCTCTACAGGTGGTGGTATTTCATTGAATGGTATAAGTACTGCAACGCCGGAAGTTGCTTATTTTGGAAAAACAGTAAGTAAAATTGCTAGAAGAAACATTTGTTTAGCTCCTCATAATAAACTCGGAATAGACTGCTTTATAAAAGGAGAATCACTAATAGAAATTGACCTTATAATAACTGATGAAGAGGCAAGTAAAGAAACGATTCAAGAATTTGAGAAACGAGGTAAAGAAATTATAATAGCATCAATAGACTGCATTTAAAAGGGAGTTTGAAATGATAATAAGAGGACAGAAGTTTCATATAAATGGATTAACTTATACAATTCGTTCTGCAGCTGCAACGGATGCTGAGCAGTTATCGGAAATTAGAGCTCAGATCGATGGCGAAACTGAAAATATGGATAGAGAAGCTGGAGAGGGATTTATAGATAAGATAGGTTTTCAAAAAATAATAAAAACAGATAGTGAAGAGACGAAAAATCTCTTTTTAGTTGCAGAAGTGGACAAGCGAATCGTGGGATTTTCAAGATGTGAAGGATCAAATTTGAAGAGATTAACTCATAAAGTAGAATTTGGTGTTTGTATTTTAAGAGAGTTTTGGGGATATGGAATGGGCAAGAGTCTCTTGCAACAATCTATTCAGTGGGCTGATGAAAATGAAGTGAAAAAGATATCATTGCAAGTGCTAGAGACAAATGAAAAAGCTATTCAACTTTATAAAAAATTAGGTTTTGAAGTAGAAGGTATTTTGAAAAATGACAAAAAGCTGTCGGATGGGAAGTATTATAATACGGTTGTAATGGGAAGATTCATAAAAGAGGTGTAGTGGAATGTTTTACAGAAGAAAGTGCTATATGGTAAAGAATGAATTTATAGAAATATTTAATGAGCATTTTACTAACACGAACTTACCCAATCAATTAAAGCATGGTTCCAGGCTAATTGGCCGCTGGATGAAAGATAATAATGATGGTACAACTGAAATATTCGCCATATGGGAATATGATAATTATGAACAGTATAAAGAAATTGAATCGAAAATTAGAAGTGACGAGAAGCATGTTAAAAGAATACATGATTGGTATGAAAAACATGGCGGAAGAGAATATGTTTTACAGAAGTACATAGTAGAGTTAAAAAATGAAGAGTTAGTATGTACTGTAAAGCGATAGAGGAGTGAGGGATAATGAAAATGAAAACAAAATTATATTTTAGTTTAGCGTCCAGCATTTTATTTTCCATAGCTGTAATAGTCTTCTTCATAGACGGCAATCCACAAAAGTGGTTTTGGCTATGTATTTTCTTTGCGTCCATTATACAAAATATAGTTTTACTAAAAAAGAATAAAGAAGTTCATTAATATATGCTAATTATTAACATGTTTGTGTCATCTTTCTAGTTTTATTGAAAACGCTTTTATTCAGTTTTATAATAAAAGTATGTTTTTACAGATCTCCAAAACAATAAATAGGGAGATGATACAATGTTAGCTTCACCGTTTTACTTACATACATGGAAAAAGTTTGTTGATGAAGGTGTCCTGGATTCGAACCGTATAAACGAAAGAATTTCAGAGTCATGGTATCGATGTAAACAGGCCAATGTGAATCCTCATATGAATAAAGGTCAGAAAATTTTGTCTTCTAATATTTTTCAGAATCAAAAGAAAAAGAGTGAAATCTTCCTTGATATAGCAATACCTCAAATACAAAATATGAGAAAAACCATTGATGAACTGCAAATGATGGCATTATTAATTGATCCTGATGGTTACGTTCTATCGTTAAGTGGAAATCAACAAACGTTGAAACGAGCAAAACATATTAATTTCATTGAAGGTGTGAAATGGACGGAAGCAGCTGTTGGTACAAATGCGATAGGAACCGCGTTACAGATTGAAGAGGCTATTATGATAAGTGGTACAGAGCATTATTCTGTTGCATCTCATAGCTGGAGTTGTGCGGCCGCTCCCATTCATAATGATGATGGGAAATTAATTGGAGTTTTAGATTTCTCCTGTCCAATTGAATTTTCACATCCATATATGCTCGGAATGGTAACTTCGATTGCACATGCGATTGAACGTGAATGTAGCATTCGAGTGCATCAAAACGAACTACACTTAATCCATCGTTTTTTAGATGTAATTGACAGCGATGAACAAGTTGTTATTTGTAATCATCGTGATGTTATCGTTTCTGCAAGCAAGAAGGTTCGAGAACGAGTTTCTAATTGGTCACGAATGAAACTTGAAGATTTAATGCAAAATGGATTGAAATCTAAATTAGAAGTACCAGTATATAGTAATGATAGAATGATCGGGAAATGTATTTATGTAAAGGAAAATAAACAAGGAAATGTATTTTCTACTTCTCCATATATAAACGGAATTACTTTCCCTGGAGTTATTGGGACAAGCAATGCATTTCAACATACTTTAGAAGAAATTAAGCTAGTATCTCCAACTGACGCTAGTGTATACGTTTGTGGTGAAACAGGTGTAGGGAAAGAATATGTAGCGAGAGCGATTCATGAAAATAGTCCAAGAAAAAATGGTCCTTTTATAGCTGTTAACTGCGGTTCATTGCCGAAAGAATTAATGGAAAGTGAATTGTTCGGTTATGCTGAAGGAGCGTTTACAGGTGCGCGGCGCCAAGGGTATAAAGGGAAATTCGAACAAGCAGACGGAGGGACAATATTTTTAGATGAAATTGGTGAAGTACCGCCAGAGATGCAAGTAGCATTATTGCGTGTTTTACAAGAACGAACAGTAACCCCAATTGGTAGTTCAAAAGAGGTACCGGTAAACATTCGTATTATTACTGCGACACATAAAGATTTACTGCGATTAGTTGAGGAAGGCAAGTTCCGTCAAGATTTATATTATCGTTTACATGTGTATCCGCTATATGTTCCATCGTTAATAGAAAGAAAAGAGGATATTCCGTACTTCATACAACATTTTTGTGAACGAAAGAATTGGAATGTTGTATTTCCGACGAGTATTTGTAATCAATTTTCACAGCATACATGGCCCGGAAATATTCGAGAGTTATTAAATGTGTTAGAACGTATTTACATTTTGTCGCAAGGACGGGAAATATGCGAAAAACAAATCTCTTTTTTATTACAAACAATGATGGGAAATCAACATCAACTTGCATTGCAAACAGAAAATCAAACAGAACATACATTAAATTTCCGTGAAAAAATACAGCGTGATAGTATGGTTGAAGCGCTAGAAAAGACGAATGGAAATGTTTCATTAGCTGCAAAACTTTTAGATGTACCTCGAAGTACATTCTATAAGCGAATGCAAAAATATAAGCTATAAAGTAGATTTTTGTAATCTACTTTTTCTTTGTGAGCTCATGTTCTGTCGGAATGTGCGCTTACCGGGGAAATAATTGAATAGTTGAAAATTAATTTCCGAAAGGGGAACTTATGTGAAGTATATTGAAATCGGCATCGGAAATAGGTGGTTCGTTCGAACAGAAACTGAAAATAAAGATGGAACTGAATTTGAGGAAAGAGGAATTATAAAACCTATTTACTTTGAGTCTTTATATGTACGGATTTGGTTTCGGAAAACGTGTTTTATTTTTGATACGAAAGAAGGGTTTAAGAAAGTAAGAAAAAGTAGAGATGAGTATAAGTTTATTGTTGGAATTGTAAGTAGGTTAAAACAATAGAATTAAATAGGGGGTGTTCTTATGATTAGAATCACCACATTCATACTCGCTATTATTGTAATGGGCTATTCTATTTACAGTTGGAATGATGATTCGAAGCAAAGTATGCTTATTTTGCAATTATTGTTATGTTTTATGCTAGCTGGTATGGGGATATAAATTGTTAAGAAGGATGAAAAAGAGAATAAGAATATGGGGCTGTTACTTTTACTTACAACGCTATTTTGTATTGCTGTATCGTTAATGAAATATTTAAAATAAGCTGTTACTTAATATGTTGAGTAACAGCTTATTTTTTTGAAGTTTTCTCATTAAAAATAGTAGTTGCTGTTTGGTACATTTCTTTATCAATACAAAATTTTTCTGTTATCCAATAAGCAAGTTCAGAAGAGGTAAGACTATGTTCGCTTTTCTTACCTTGGAAATATTGTTTTAAAACATTATCATTAAATGATAGAAATTTGTTTACTAGTTTTTCTGACGGCATATTCTTTTCCTTTCAATATAGAAGTTAGCATTAAGAATATTATACAATAAATATCGGAAAATACAGTTATTAATAGAGTGGGAGAGAATTATATGTCTATGTCGCTATATTATAAAAAGATCCGGGAGCAATTAGGTCATGAACTAATTTTTATGCCGAGTGTAGCTGCTGTTATAAAAAATGGGCAAGGAGATATTTTGTTTCAATATCCTGGCGGGGAATACTGGAGTTTGCCAGCTGGAGCAATTGAACTTGGGGAAACTCCAGAAGAAGCAGTAGTTCGGGAAGTTTGGGAAGAAACAGGATTGAAAGTGCAAGTGAAAAAACAAAAAGGGGTATTTGGAGGAGGAGAGTACCGTCATATATATCCGAATGGCGATGAAGTAGAATATTTAGTTGTTGTGTTTGAGTGTGAAGTTATTAGTGGCGAGCTAAAATCGTTAGATGGTGAATCTTTAAAACTAAAATATTTCTCTTTATCTGAAAAGCCACCATTAGCATTACCGTACCCAGATAAAATATTTTTATAGATGTAAAATAGCACACCTTACTTATTGAAGGTGTGCTATTTATATAATCCGGTCGTATACATCTCAGTTAACGTATGTACAACCTCTTCTAAGTCGATCTTTTTATCATTTTTCACAATTGTCCAAAGAAACATCTCATTCATCGCGAACCAAGCACGAGCTACAATTTCTTTATTTAATTCAGGATGTGCTAATCCACCTTCTTGAGAGTATGTAATATCCTGCGCAATATTGTTTATAAAGCGTTCCCGTATCTCGTCCCACTTTTGACGTATCTCTTTTGATAATCCTATAGCTTCTTGAACAACTTGCAATATAGCTCGTTCTTTTTCTGCTAGTTGTAGGAATGCTCTAACTTGATTTTGAATCATTTTATGTGCTTCTTTTTTCGTTTGAGGCGAAAAGGAGCGCTCAGCAATATCATAAAATTGAATCATAACATCTTCCATTAAAACGATGAGGAGATCATCTTTGTTTTTAAAGTATACATATGCCGTTCCATAACCGGTTTCTGCATGTTTAATAATTTGTGTAATTGTCGTTTTTTGAAATCCGTTATGTATAAAAATAGTGTAACCAGCGTGTAATAGTTTCTTCTTTGTCTCTATGGAGCGGTGTTTTCTTGATGAAAGAGTATTGTTTTTCAAAGAATCACCTCTTTATACTGAAATATCTGAAAATATAACTGTATTGTAAAAGAAATTCATATATAAAGTCAACTGACATAATATCATTGACGTTATATCAACTATGGTGATATATTTCAATTAGTTAGAATAAAAAGAAAATTAAAAGAAGGTGACACCATGTATAAAGAACCATTTCAATCAACTTATGAATATGCGCTTGAATGTGATAAACATGATGAACTGAAAGATTTTCAAACTGAATTCTATAAAAAAGAAGGAACAATATATTTAGATGGAAACTCATTAGGACTACTTTCAAAAAGAGCAGAGAAATCGTTACTTACGTTGCTCGATTCATGGAAGGAGTATGGAATTGACGGCTGGACTGAAGGAGAGCATCCGTGGTTTTTCCTTTCGGAGAAATTAGGTGAATTGACAGCGCCTCTTATTGGAGCTTTACCGGAAGAAGTTATTGTAACCGGTTCCACAACGACGAATATACACCAAGTTATTGCGACATTTTATGAGCCGAAAGGAATACGTACAAAAATTCTTGCGGATGAATTAACATTCCCGTCAGATATATATGCACTTCAAAGTCAAATTCGTTTAAAAGGATTAGATCCAGATGAGCATTTAGTACGAGTGAAAAGCCGAGATCGTAGAACACTTTCTGAAGATGATATTATTCACGCAATGACAGATGATATCGCGTTAATTTTATTACCTTCTGTACTATATAGAAGTGGCCAAATTCTTGATATGAAACGTTTAACAGCGGAAGCACATAAGCGTGGTATTCATATCGGATTCGATTTATGTCATTCAATCGGTTCTATTCCGCATCATTTCAAAGAATGGGATGTTGATTTCGCAATTTGGTGTAATTATAAATATTTAAATGCAGGACCTGGTGGAGTTGCGGGGCTTTATGTAAATAAAAAGCATTTTAATAGACTCCCTGGATTATCAGGGTGGTTTAGTTCTAGAAAAGATAAGCAGTTCGATATGGAACATACATTAACAGCTGCTGATCATGCAGGTGCTTATCAAATTGGTACACCGCACGTATTAAGTACTGCACCTTTAATTGGTTCTCTTGAAATATTTAAAGATGCTGGTATAGAACGTTTACGTGAAAAATCGCTACATATTACAAGATACATGCTGGATTTAATTGATCATGAATTAAAAGATTTCGGATTTATAATTGGAAATCCATTAGAGGATGAAAAACGAGGCGGGCATATTTATTTAGAGCATGCAGAAGCAGCACGCATATGTAAAGCGCTAAAAGCAAATGGAGTTATCCCTGATTTCCGTGCGCCTAATGGAGTAAGACTTGCGCCAGTTGCTTTATATAATACATACGAAGAAGTATGGCATTCTGTTCAAATTTTAAAGAAAATCATGAAAGATGAAGAATATAAGCAGTTTGAAAATAAGCGAGAGGTTGTGGCATAAACATGAAATCATCAGAGTGGATTGATATTTCACAACGGCTAAATAATGATATTGCCACTTGGCCAGGAGATACACCGTTCTCGTATGAAGTTTCATGGTCAAAAGAAGAAAGTGGTTCAGTAAATGTCGGAAAGTTAACGATGAGTATTCATACAGGTACTCATATTGACGCACCGTTTCATTTTGATAATGATGGAAAGAAAGTAATAGAATTAGATGTTCAAGTTTATGTCGGTCCAGCACGGATCATTGATGTTTCTAATCTTGAAAGCATTGGGAAAAAGGAATTAGAAAACTTTCATTTAGAAGGCGTAGAACGCTTGTTGTTACGCACATCTTCACATGGTAAAGCTAATGAATTCCCAGTTGTAATCCCGCATTTACGTGCTGATATCGCACCATTTCTTTCTGAAAAGGGAATTCGTTTAATTGGGGTTGATGTACCATCAGTTGATCCATTAGATGATAAAGAATTAGCAGCGCACCATCAATTGTTTAAACATGGCATACACATTTTAGAAAATGTCGTACTAGATCATGTAGCAGACGGTGATTATGAATTAATCGCATTACCACTTGCCTTAACAGATGCAGATGGAAGTCCAGTTCGAGCAGTTATTAGACCAATATAAGTAGAAATATATATAAGGGGCGTTTGGCTAATATGAAAGAAAACGAAAAGGTAATTATGGAAAAAGGAATTCATACGGACTTTAAAGAGAATATGACGTACGGGGAGTATTTACAATTAGATAGTTTACTATCTTCTCAAAAGAGATTATCAGATCATCATGATGAAATGTTATTCATCGTGATTCACCAAGCAAGCGAGCTTTGGATGAAATTAATTTTACATGAGTTAAATGCAGCGATTGAATCTATTAAACAAGATAAATTACAACCAGCTTTTAAAATGTTAGCACGTGTATCAAAAATTCAGTCGCAAATCATTCAATCTTGGGATATTCTTGCGACATTAACACCATCTGAATATATTGAGTTTCGTGATTCACTCGGTCAAGCCTCAGGGTTTCAATCGTATCAATATCGTATGATTGAGTATGCACTTGGCTATAAAACACCGCACGCATTAAAAATTTATGAAAAGGATCCAGAATTACACGCTCGACTTCATACAGCACTACATGCACCAAGTTTGTATGATGTGGCAATTCAAGCTCTTGTAAAAGAAGGATTCCCTATTCATAAAGATGTGTTAAATCGTGATATTACGCAGCCTTATGAAGAAGACGCAACAGTAGAAGCAGCATGGATAGAAGTGTATGCAGATGTGAAGAAATATTGGGATTTATATCAGCTTGCTGAAAAATTAATCGATATTGAAGACTGGCTACAACAATGGCGTTTCCGTCATATGAAAACGGTAGAACGCATTATTGGTCATAAAATGGGAACAGGTGGATCTTCTGGTGTATCTTATTTGAAAAGGGTACTTGATCAATGTTTCTTCCCAGAGCTTTGGAATGTTCGTACGAAATTATAAAAAACAAACCTGTCAGTTTATTACTGGCAGGTTTGTTTTTTATTTGAACACATTTATGTTTTAATTAAAGCTACAAGATATAATAAATAAGGTAATGATTTAATTGGAGGTAAAGTTTTGGATTTCAAGCAACTAGAAAATAAATTTGAAAAGAAAAAAGTAAATACATTTCTCGTTTATCAAAAAGGTGAGCTAACCAATGAATATTATAAAACGATAGAATGTTCAAGTAATTTATATAAAATAAATTCGATTACAAAAAGTATTGTATCCATATTAATAGGTATTGCAATCGATAAAGGATATATAAATGATATACATACACCAATTACAAAATGGATTCCAAATATACCAGAAGAAAAAAACGAATTAACAATTTATCATCTATTAACGATGACTACAGGTGAAGATTGGAAAGAGTTCGGAAATGGAGTAGTGTTCCCAAATGATTTTGTAGAATCGGAAAACTGGGTGCAATACATATTAGAAAAAACAATAATTGAAGAACCCGCTACAAAAATGAATTATAACTCAGGGTCTTCGCATTTGCTTAGTTATATTATTCAAGAAGCTGCTGGAATGTCGACAGAACAATTTGCCAAAAGATATTTATTTGATTCGTTAGAAATTACCGAATATGAGTGGCAACAAGATCCTCAAGGCATACATGTCGGTGGTTTCGGTATGAAAATGAAATCTAAAGATTTATTAAAGCTCGGAATTTTATGTTTGCAGAATGGATATTGGCAGGGGAATGAAATTGTATCATCGAAATGGTTAGAAGAATCAAGTACACCTCTATTTGAAACGTATAAACATGTCGGGGCATATGGATATCACTGGTGGGTATTGAATAACGAAAGATTTCACATACCGTATTGTATGTACTTTGCTATGGGGTACGGCGGACAATACATCGTTATCATACCTCAATTAGAGCTTGTTGCTGTAATAAGTAGTCATATGCCAAAACGTGGACTCGTTCCATTGAAATTATTTATTGAACATGTACAAGAGAATGATAAGTTGATATAAGAAGAGGAGAGAATGTATGAGAAGTGTAAAAACATTATCTTTATTTAGACTATGTTTAAGTCTTCTAGCATGTAGCGCCATTATTACGCAATTTATAATAAGGGCACAAGTGAAACCGTTCAATCCAGTTAACTTTTTTAGTTTCTTTACGATCGAAAGTAACATCTTAGTTGCATGTATTCTCCTTTTAAGTAGCATTGGAACAGCTACATTTGGCCGGTCAGAGCAGTTTAGTATACTTCGTGGTGCCGCAACTGTATATATACTTACGACAGGACTCATTTATTTTTTGCTATTAAGAGGATTAGAAGAATCACTTCAAACCGCAATACCATGGGTAAATACGGTGCTACATTATATCATGCCAATTGCCATGCTTTTAGATTTGATTATAAATCCACCTAGTAAGAAAATCACTTGGAAACAAGCTGCAAGTTGGCTCTTATTCCCGTTCTTTTACGTTGTGTACAGCTTAATACGTGGCACGATTGTGAATTGGTATCCTTATCCGTTTTTAGATCCGAGAATAGGCGGATATGGTAGAGTGCTTTTATACAGTATAGGGATAGCGATTGTAATTAGTGCTATTTGTATATTGGTAAGATTTTTAGGGAATCGAGATTTTAGGAAAGAATTTTAGAAATGAAAGAACCCCCACTGTTAACATTTTAATAGTGGGGGTTCTTTCATTTTATCTACTCGTCTTCTGAAATGACATTTTTATAAATTTATCTGTCTTCGTTTCAAATTCTACATCAACAAAAACACCATATTCTTTTCCATCTTCACGTAGCCACAATTTAAATTTTTCAACCGTTATTTGAACGGTTTTCGGTTTTCTACCTATATGAAGGTAATCAATAATCTCCGCTTTTGGGTATTGTTCTTTCGTCTTTTCTACAGCAAGTTTACCCCATTTGGCATACGGTGGCTGCGCATGAACAATTGATGGACCGATATATATATTTGAACATGTTGTTATGAACAGAATGACGAGTACGATACGCTTTAACAATTTCTTCATGATGAACTCCTTTTATCTTTTTTTATATTGTTTACATATTTTTTCAACGATATGAGTTTGGATTTTTTTGTCTTCTTTACATAAAAGTGAAGCTTTTACAAAACATAACCAAGAAATCATTTCCGTAATTAAGGAGGGAAAACCATGCGTCAAAAAGCTATTTTTAAAATAGCAATTTTACTTGCGTTCATAGGACTATCTTTGATGGTAAGTAGTATACAACTAAAAAATGTTGAAGCTTTTTCTAATCAAGTCATTCAAAGAGGAGCATCTGGCGAAGATGTCATTGAACTGCAATCTCGTTTGAAATATAACGGATTTTATACGGGAAAAGTGGATGGTGTTTTCGGATGGGGTACATACTGGGCACTTCGAAATTTTCAAGAGAAATTCGGATTACCTGTTGATGGTTTAGCTGGAGCTAAAACGAAGCAAATGCTAGTAAAAGCAACGAAGTATGATAAGTCAACTGCTAATAAAGGAACGACAACGAATAAAGGAAATAGTGGTGGTACTGCACAAGAAAATAAACCATCTCAAAATAAAGGGACAAATGTTCCAAATGGTTATTCTCAAAATGACATTCAGCTTATGGCAAACGCAGTATATGGAGAATCTCGTGGTGAACCGTACTTAGGGCAAGTTGCAGTAGCTGCAGTTATTTTAAATCGGGTTACAAGTGCATCGTTCCCAAATACCGTTTCGGGTGTCATCTTTGAGCCAAGAGCATTTACAGCGGTAGCAGACGGACAAATATATTTAACGCCAAATGAAACAGCGAAAAAAGCTGTATTAGATGCAATTAATGGATGGGATCCAACAGGAAATGCATTGTATTATTTCAATCCAGATACTGCAACGAGTAAATGGATTTGGACTCGTCCACAAATTAAAAAGATTGGGAAACATATTTTCTGTAAATAGAGCGGAGGTGGAACTATGTTACGAGGTATTATAATCGTATTATTAACAGTCGGTGTAGTTGGAACGGGATACTGGGGCTATAAAGAGCACCAAGAGAAGAATGCTGTATTAATTCGAGCGGAAAATAGTTATCAACGTGCGTTTCATGATTTAGCATACGAAGTTGATTTATTGCACGATAAAATTGGAACAACGCTTGCGATGAATTCACGTGCATCTTTATCACCTGCATTAGCAGATGTATGGCGTTTAACATCTGAAGCTCGTTCGGATGTAGGACAACTTCCTTTAACATTAATGCCTTTTAATAAAACGGAAGAATTTTTAGCAAATATCGGCGATTTTAGTTATCGTGCAGCCATTCGTGATTTAGAAAAAGAACCGTTAAATGATCAAGAATACAAAACGTTGGAAACTTTATATTCAAATGCAGGAAATATACAAGATGAGTTACGAAAAGTACAACATCTAGTTTTGAAGAATAATTTACGCTGGATGGATGTTGAGATGGCACTCGCATCAAATCGTGATCCTGCAGACAATACAATTATTGACGGATTAAAAACAGTAGAGAAAAACGTAACATCGTATTCATCTACAAACTTCGGACCGACCTTTACTAGTGCACAAACAAATAAAAAAGGCGGATTTGAAGCAGAAGGGAAAGCAATTTCTAAAGATGAAGCGGCGAAAATCGCAAAATCATTTTTGAATTTAAAAGGAAATGAAAAAGTAGATGTTGAGAAAAGCGGAAAAGGTGCGAAAGAATCTTTCTATAGTGTGAAAATTAAAGATAAAGCAACGAATAATGAGTTTTATATGGATATTACCGGCAAAGGCGGATATCCAATTTGGGTAATGAATAATCGAGAAATTAAAGAACAGAAAATTAGTTTAAACGATGCAGGAAATAAAGGTTTGACATTTTTAAAGGACCATAAATTTAATAATATGGAGATTTTTGATAGCTCGCAATATGATAATGTTGGTGTATTTACGTATGTAGTAAATGAGAATGGTATACGAATTTATCCAGAAGCAATCCAAATGAAAATTGCTTTAGATGATGGTTCTATCGTTGGTTTTTCAGCAAAAGAATATTTAGCATCACACCAAAAACGAACAATTCCCTCAGCAAAGCTAACTGCAGCAGAAGCAAGAAAGAAAATCAATCCAGATGTTAAAGTTATGGAAGAACGTAAAGCTGTAGTTGTAAATGATTTGCATAATGAAGTACTTTGCTATGAATTTATAGGTACTTTAGGGAAAGATACGTACCAAATTTTCATTAATGCAAATAGCGGAGCAGAGGAAAAAGTGAAGAAAATGCAAGCTGTTGAAAAAATTTATGATTAAACTTTAATAGTAAAGTGGTGAGAATAATGAAGATTCTAATATATATGTTGATGCTTTGCTTGTTTATAACTGGATGCAGTATTGGAAAAAAGGACAATCCAAACGAAAAACCAGAGCAAAAAAATGTTTCGACGAAAAATATTAATTATACGAACAAACCAAATAAGCCAAATGAAAAAGCAGCGGATCATTTAGCATCTTTAGCCGCAAGTGTGCCAGGTGTAAATGATGCAACAGCCGTAGTAGTCGGCAAATATGCTATTGTAGGTATTGATGTAAAAGCGAAACTCGATCGAACTCGTGTTGAGTCCATTAAATACTCTGTAGCAGAAAGTTTAAAAAACGATCCGGATGGTGCTAATGCAGTCGTTGTAGCGGATGTTGATACGTATGAACGACTGAAACAAATTGGAAAGCAAATTAAAAAAGGAAAAACAGGTGAAGGTATACTTGATGAGTTAGCAGCAATTGTTGGCCGAGTAATGCCACAAGTTCCAAATGACATGATTGAAAATCGAGAAACGAATCCAATTAAAGATAATGATAAACAATTACCAAAAGATGAAGAACAAGAACTAAGAAAAGAACAGAATGACCAATCAAATAATCATTTGAATAAATAAAACTAACCCCGTACTAAAATGTGCGGGGATTTTCCAACATAATATTTAATATTCAGTTTATTTTTAAGGGAATATATGGTTTAATTATGATGGGAGGGACAACTGTTATGATGAAAAAAAGCGCATTAATAGTATGTAGTTTATGCTTAGGTTTCAGTATGACAGCGTGTGAACAGAAGAAAGAAGTGAAAAAACAAACAGCGACTTCTTCTACTGTGATGGAAAGGCAGCAGAAAGATTCTATCAATATAAATCATTTCTCGAACATAAATGAAGGAATGACTTATACAGAAGTGAAAGATGTAATTGGTTTTGATGGTAATTTACTTATAGAAGAAGGTGTAGAAGATTCTACACAAATTAAACAAATTTTTGCTTGGAAGGGAAGCGATCCAACTTCATTAGTTGAAATTACCTTTTTAGATGGAAAAGTGCATTCAAAAGAGCAGCAAGGTTTAAGTTAATAAGTTGAAAAATGGGAGAGTTTCGCATGAACATACATACAGGGGAAATTCAATTAGTTCCGTATAAGGAGAAATATAAAGAAGTTATACAAACATTTACTTTACCAAGTGAACAAGTTCAATTTACATCAGACCCAGGTGAATTATTGGAGAAAGCAAAAAGTGATCGAACAAAAAATGTGATTGTTATTTTAGATTACAACGGGGTACCTGTTGGTCTTTTTGCATTGCAAACTGGGGATAGAGTACAGGAATTCACAGACAATCAAGATGCTTTACTTTTAACTTCGTTTTCTATAAATCACAATAGGCAAAGAAAGGGATATGCTAAAAAATCATTGGCATTATTACAAGAGTTTGTAAAACGTTATTTCCCGATAAAAAATGAGGTTGTACTTGCTGTGAATGAAAAAAATATTCCGGCACAAAATTTATATGAAAAAGTCGGCTTCCAAGATAAAGGCTTTAGAAGAATGGGACCAATTGGTCAACAAATTATAATGCATTTACCTATCATAAAATAATGAGAAGAAAAACTTACTCTTGAAAAACAAGATAGTAAGTTTTTTTATTTAGAACGATAAGAGAATATATATGAAAAGGCTATATTTAAGAGTAAAGAAATTATAGCTAGTTACATAAAAAATAAAGATACTTGAAAAACTTTAAATTTAGTAAGTTCTACAATCATTAAATAATACTTTTTGGGGGCGTAGCTTTATGGAAATTATTCAATTACTAAAGAAGGATGACTTATTTAATAAGGCAATAGATGTTTTTTGGAAAGAATGGGGGGAGGCAGGTGGGCGTGCATTTTATGAAGATTGTATGACTAATGCTTTAACTGATCCAAATGACATACCAAGTTTTTACATTGCAAAAGTAGATGATAAGATTGTCGGAACGTATGCATTAATTCGCAATGATTTAAATAGTCGTCAAGATTTGAGCCCGTGGCTAGCGTGTTTGTTTGTAGATGAAAAATTTAGGGGCAACTCTATAGGAGCAAAATTGTTGAATCATGGACTGCTAGAAGCTGCAAAGAGAGGGTATCAATTTCTTTATCTTACTTCAGATCTTAACGGATATTATGAAAAATATGGATGGAAAGAAATTGGAGTTGCTTATGGGCCTAGTGGAGGGTACATACCTTTGTTTAAAAAGTCAACGGCTCTATAACGAAAGCACTTTTTATTCAACAAACAGGTGCTTTCGTTAAATGAAATTAAACACCAAGAACCTTACTACAATAAAATGTAGCAAGGTTCTTATAGGTTATATTAAATAACTTTACATCAACTTTGAAACACATTTAAACGAGGAGAAATGATATGACAATTTATATTGCATTACTAAGAGGAATCAATGTAGGCGGACATAAGGTAATCCAAATGGCTGATTTAAAACAAATGTTTGAATCAATAGGGTTAAAACAAGTAAAAACATATATTCAAAGCGGTAATATCGTGTTTGAATATGATGAAGATATAAAATTTCTAAAGGAAAGAATACAATCTGAAATTAAAATCACTTTTGGGTATGATGTTCCAGTCATGTTAAGAATACATGAGGAATTTATAAATATTATAAAAAGTTGTCCTTATGAAGCCGATTCATTGCTAGAAGGTGAAAGTATACATGTTGCTTTCTTAGCAAATGAACTTTCTGAAAAAGAAAAAGATCAGCTGCTTATGCAAAAAAATGAGACTGAAGATTGCTATATTCATGAAAAAGTTGTGTATTTATTTTTCAAAAATAGCATTCGAAATTCTAAATTAATGAACCAGTTTCAGAAGTTACATACACCAGCTACAGTAAGAAATTGGCGGACTGTGAATAAATTAAAAGTGATAGTTGAAGGTATGTAAAGAAATACGGTAAAGTATATTGGAATACGATTGACAATATACTAACATCTACAGAAACAAACTCTTAGGGACGTATTACTTAGGGGTGATAAATGTTTCAGAGACTATAGTTATAGTATAAAATAAACAAATTAAGGGGTAGGTAAGATGGGGAAATTTGTGAAAGACCAAAAGGTAGTTGCACTTACATTAGAGGGTTTAGCACCATGTACGGTTGTAAGAGTTGGTTGGATTTTTATCATGGTACAAGTAGAAGAAACGAAGCACCTATACTCACTTACAAAAGGTAAGATAACGTCTATAGAAGAAGATAAACACTATCTTTTAGAAGAGAGTTTTGATGAAGAGGACGTTTATGATATAGGTAGGGTATTTGGTGCAATTGAAACAACAGACATGGAACTTGCAAAGAAATCATTTGAAGAAAATGAAGACTTCAAGAAATACGAAGATTTTCACAATCCATCAGAAGGGAAACTGTATGGTGGAGAGTACTATACTACAATCAAAACAGGTAAAGAGTTACTAGAACAATACTTTAATCGAGAAGGAATAAGGCGTAATGGTACAAATTAAATTAGATGCGAAAACAATTAAAAGTCAAATCTTATTTATGTTAGGTATATAGCCTAATAAAAAAATTTTATATTTTATTATTGGGAGGACGAAATAATGGATTTGGTAAACAAATTTTTAAACGGCTTGAGAGCAGCATTATCAACAGATGATCTCGAAATACTAAATAAAGCGTGCGGTGCTACAAAAGAGGATATTGATACATTAAGGTCAGAATATCCAAATTGTCCAGAATCACTAATCTCTTTTCTTGAAAATATTGATGGTACATATTGGCGGAAATATGGAGAAAACGAAGTTGCGGTATGTATTTTAGGCTCAGATGTTGAAGAGTATCCATATTATTTGCTTTCTACACAGCAGATGCTCGAAAGTTCAAAAGAAGAAGAAGACGTATCCTATCTTTTAGAATACCAAGATGACGAGGATGCTGTTGATTCTAAGATAAATCCAAAAGGACTTCTCCCTGGCACTTATATTCATTTTTCAGACTGTATGAACAATGGTGGAACATCAAGACTCTATATTGATTTTAACCCTTCTGATGAAGGTATATGTGGTCAAATCATTCGTTTTTTGCACGACCCTGATGAATATGAAGTGATTGCAAACAGCTTTGATGAGTATTTACAGAATCTTATTGATGGTGATTTTAATTTTCTAGAAGAAGAATCTCAATAATTTGTCTACAAACTCATTTAAATAGTTAGAAATTAAACAACTTTAAAGAGCCTTACTACAATATGATTTGTAGCGAGGCTCTTATATTTTTTAATCAAAATTAAATAACATTATTATTACTTTACAAAATCTCATCTTTTTATTTATATTGTTTTGCGACTATAAGTTCGACGATAGGATAAATAAAGAATGAAGAACAAAGTGCGATAAAAAGAGGAAGATTCTTTATTTTATCGAGTAATAGGAATGCAAATCCTTCTGATAATATTAAAATAAAAAACATAAGGCATATAAGTGCAAAATAAGAAATTTTAAAACTTTTATATTGGATTTGCTGTCCCATTCCATCTTTGCTTTCTTCCGATACTCCGTTTGGATCTCCCCAAGTCATATGATTGATGAGGTAGCTAATTATTATTGCGCTTGCGAAGATTGTTCCACCTAAAATCGCACCTTCAGAGATGTATTTATAGACTCCATGTATAAGTACTCCAAGTAACGATAAAGTGATTGTTAGTAAAATGAAATTTTTGCGATTCATATTAGAAACGGCAACTCCATAGTTGTAAAAAACTCTTTACACCCATAGTATAAAATTGAAAAACCTTTATGTCAAATGTTTTTTACATGAAAGGTGTAATAATATGATATTTTGTTTTTACGATTAATAAAAAATTACATTACATTTGAATGTAAAAGAATGGGCTCGCATATATTTGGAAGGGATGTCAGATTAATTTAGGGGGTAGTTATGTCTATTCTATTAAAAGCTGGTGCTGATGCAGGAAATAACGGTTTGAAGTTAATGGTGAAAGGGCAAGACCCTATTTTTATTCCGAGTATATATTCTTTATATATAGGAGAGCCTACAGGATTGTTAGATGAGAGTGATGTTTCATTATCCGAATTAGAAAATCACATTGACGTGACCATTAGTTCTCCATCGCTAATGTTAAATAATGTGCGGTATATCGTAGGTGAAAAAGTCATTCAAGATCAATTAAAAGGTACTGAGGTTGAGAAGAAATCAAATAAGTCAACTGATGAGTTAATGGTTATTACAATTCTATCTGGTTTAGCGGTGAGTGCTATGCGTCAAAGTCCAACTTCTAGTCATATTAATATTCGTTATGATTTATCTGTTGCTCTTCCTATGCAGCTTATTACACAAGAAATAGCTGCGGAAAATGCGAAGCGTTATATGGGCAATCATAAGGTTGTGTTCCATTATCCAAACGGACGTGATGTGACAATTAATATTTCAATCGAATATTGTAAATGCCTGCCTGAAGGCGCTTCTGGTACGTGGGGCATTGTATATGATGAAGAAGGAAATGTTGTGAAACATAAAATTGAATGTGAACAAAATCAAGTTTCAGAAGTTGATTTTGTTGATAAAACTTTATTGTCTTTTGATATTGGTGCAGGGACGACAGAAGAAGTAGTTTCACTAGGTGTGAACTTTAGACCACAACTAAGTAAGGGCTTATCATATGGTGTGAAAGAAACGTTACTACAAATTATTACAAGATGGAACCGGAAGTATCCAACAAAGACGATTGATAGTATTACAGAGTTTAACCAAATTTATTTAAATGATAAGCATCCGAGAAATGCATTATTAGTTGAGGAATCACAACCAGCATTATTAGGATTAGCAGCGCGTGTCGCAACGGATATTATAAATAAAATTGATGACATGAAAGACGATCCATACGTATTTATTTATGGCGGGGGCGCAGTAATTATTAAAAACAGTTTAAAAATGATTTTAAAACAAAAAGGACGACTAACAAATGTAATCTTTGTAGATAATCCATTATTTACAAATGCACGTGGATTATTAGTCTACACTTGTTCACCAAAATATAGAGAGCATAAGCAAAAAGAGTTAGGATTTACAAACTTAACGATAAGTTAGTTGGTGGAAGTATGCGATCTAGGCGATATAAACGTGGTGATCGAGTAAAAATCAATATTCATAAGTCAGTATCACCTGAAATGATTGCATGGCTAAATAAACAATCAAATCCAACCAATTTCTTTTTCTTTGCAGCGCAGCAACTCTTTAAACAAGTAGGAGATATTGATGTGTCAAAAGCTATACCAAGTAGCCATGTTTTCTCATTATACGTAGAGCCATCTTCCTTATTAAAGGTCGAAGTAAATCCTTTTAAAAATGTACCACTAGAAGCTAATAAATCCACCGATAATATTAAAAAAAAATCATGGGAATCTGTTGATCAATTAGATTGTCCGTTTTTTTAAACATAGAAAAAATAAGTATTGCCCATCACTATACATACGGATACAGTGATGGGCTTTTTTACATGTAACGAATAGAAGGGGCACAAATTGTGGTGTGCCCCTTCTATTCGTTATTTATCTATATTTTAGATGTATGTTCAGTAACTGCATGAAGTATGTCTTCCCAGTCATCAGGATGATTTTCATGTCCTGCGCCTTCAAGGGTTAATAGCAATGAGTTAGGAATTTCATCAATAAGTGCGAGACCATGTTCAAAAGGGAGTGCTGTATCGTCTGTTCCGTGAATAACTAATGTAGGTGCTTGTATGGAGTGAAGCACACCTTCATAAGCATCATCCCCTTGAAGTAAAGCGTGATTAAACATACTTAATAGATTATTTGCTCGTTCTATTTCTTGTTTTACTTGATTATAGACTCTTTTTTCATCAAATGTTCGTTTGGATCCACATAAAAGGCGAGATCCGGAAACTAAATATTCTGCTACAACATTTTCATTTGTCCAATCTAAATGCGTGCCATTTGCGTGATGTGTTAAAATTCTTTCGTCCATCGGAGGTAAATCGCGCGTGTTATCGTCAGAGCCTATCACACTTGTAGCTAATAATGTTAACGTTAAAATTCTTTCGGGATGTTTTACAGCAGCAATTTGAGCGATCATACCACCTAATGACATACCAAATAGATGTGCTTTATCAATATGATAAGCATCGAGTACCCCAATTGCATCTTCAGCCATATTTGTAACTGTATAATTGGAAGTTCCAGGCTCATATGTAACAGAGCATCCCACATCACGGTTATCAAAACGAATAACAAATTTCCCCGTGTTAGCCAACTGTTCACAAAACTCTTCATCCCAATAAACCATTGAACACGTAGCGCCCATAATTAATAAAATAGCTGGGTTTTTAGGGTTCCCAAAGCTTTCTGTACATATATCAATCCCGTTTATTTTAAATATCTTTTCAGTCATAGAGTTTTCCCCATTTCTTTTGAATTTCATTAAAAATACAATGTTGAGTGATTCTAAGGTGTATGTAAGTTTCGTTTTGGAATTAATAGTGCAATAACCCCTAAAAATAAGTATATAGCCATTCAAGGCAAAAAATTTTGAGAAATATTTGTATGTTATTAAAATAAATAGCAAGGAGGAATGGAAATGAAAGCAATTGTTATAGATCAATATGGTAATGTTGAAGAATTAAAAGAAAGACAAGTTTTAAAACCGGTTGTTAAAGATAACGAGGTATTAATACGCATTCTCGCAACATCTATTAATCCTGTTGATTGGAAAATAAGAAAAGGAGACTTACAAGAACAGTTACGATTTTCATTTCCAATTATTTTAGGGTTAGATGTAGCTGGGGTTATTGAAGAAGTTGGGGAAGAGGTAGAGTGCTTCAAAGTAGGAGATAAAGTATTTACGAAACCTGAAAATATAGGGAAGGGCTCTTATGCTGAATTCATTACAGTAAAATCGGATTTAGTATCCTATATGCCTACTAATCTAAGTTATGAAGAGGCAGCTTCTATTCCTCTGGTAGGACTTACAGCGTGGCAAAGTCTTGTAGATTACGCAAAAATAAAAGAACATGACCGAGTACTCATTCATGCTGGAGCTGGTGGAGTTGGAAGTTTGGCAATCCAAATCGCAAAATCATTTGGAGCTTTTGTTGCAACAACTGCAAGTAGTAAGAATGAAGAGTTTTTAAAGTCTTTAGGAGCAGATCTCGTTATTGATTATAAAAAAGATAAATTTGAAGAATTACTATCAGATTTCGATATTGTATTAGATACAATAGGTGGTGAAGTACAAAAGAAAAGCTTTCAAATTATAAAAGCTGGTGGTGTGTTAGTTTCGATTGTTCATGAGCCAATTCAAAAAGTAAAAGGGATAAAATCAGGGTTTTTATGGCTAAAACCAAACGGAAAGCAATTAGAAGCATTATCAAAATTAATTGTACACGGAAAAATAAAACCAATTATAAGTAAAGTTGTGCCGTTTAATGAAGAGGGGGTTAGAGAAGCTCATATTTTGAGTGAAGGTCAACATGTTAGAGGTAAAATTGTAATGAAAGTCGGAGGATAATGAATATAGTGGCTTGTAGAGAAAGTGAAGTTGAACCAGGAAAAAACTTAGAAATAAATACTATCCCAAAATTCACATTTTTATTTTGGGATAGTATTTATTATTGGACATGTAATGTTATTTCAATAATATACAATTTCGTATTGTATCATGTAATTTCTCTAAACCAATCAACATATCTTTTTCATTTAACATTGAGTAGCTAATCCGTAATTGATTATTACTTATATCGGTATTTAATAGACAAGCTGTTCCTGGTAAAAAAGAGACATCTACTTCATTTGCTTTTTGTAATAAGGTAAAGGAATCTATCGAATCAGGAAGTGTAATCCATAAATTAAAGCCACCATTTGGTATTTCAAATCGTAATTCTTTAAGTGGTGATAACATATCAATCGTTATATCACGTCTAATTTGTAGAGCCGTACGTAATTTTTCTAAATGATTTTTCATACGTTCTGCACGTAAAAAAGGAAGGAGTGCTTTTTGCGTTAATAAAGGACTACCGATATCCATTGAACCTTTTACAGCATATAACCATTCAAAAATAGGCCCATCGGCAATAAGAGATGCGATACGCAATCCTGGTGCTAACGTTTTACTAAATCCTTTTATATATATTACATGACCGTTCGTATCAAAATTTTTGATAGGAGGGGGAATAGTAGCACCCTCAAAATATATTTCTCCGAAAGAATCATCTTCAATTATAAAAAACTCATATAGCTCTGCTAATTCTATAAGTTCCATTCGCCTTTCATTACTCATTACTGTACCTGTCGGGTTCTGGAAAGTTGGATTCGTATACAATAATACGGGATTTTTACTTTGACAAATATCATCGATTAAGTCGGATCGAACTCCATGATTATCAAGAGAAACTGGTATAATTTTAGCGCCTTTATTGATGAAAATATCAAGTGCAGAACTGTAACAAGGACTTTCCACTAATACAATATCACCAGGTTTTAATAATGTTTGAGCAATTAAATCAATTCCTTGTTGTGCTCCGCTTGTAATTAATAATTGAGATGGATCGGTCACTAAATTTTGGTGTTCACTTAAGTAATTTGCTATTTCAACTCGCAGTTCATAATCACCCTGTACTGGCCCATAAGTTGCTAGGATCATCTGGTCTTTATTAAGTATTTTATGCATTTCGTCTGCTAAGAATGGATTTGGCAATAAACGAGGATATAAAATTGCTTGTGAAAAATCGTAATATTTTCGGTGCTGATTCATTGCATATTGAGATCGCATAACATTAATCGTTTTCGTTTGTTGCCATTTGTACGGAATTGGTTTGAAATCTTTCTTTACATGTTTATGTATATAAGCACCTTTTCCTTGCTCAATGCGTATATATTCTTTCTTTTCTAATTGCTTATATGCCTTACGAACAGTTAATAGGCTAATCTGCAAATCTTCGGCCATAGAGCGTAAAGATGGAAGGGGGTCACCATGCGCAAGCATGCCACTTAGTACTCTTTCAACGATTTGCATATATATTTGTTGGTAATACGGTATGTTGGATTCTTTACGAAGGACAATCTTCATGGTTTCACCTTTTTCGTTTTTATTTTATTAAAGCGAAAAATATAAAGAGAATCAACTACAATTTTAAGTAACTGTTATATACATAGATACACTGTTATACACCATACCTTCTATACTCATGTTAAGAGTAAAAAGGAGGAAGAAAAATGGTCATTTTCAATTATATTTTAGTATGTATTATTTTCGGAACAACATTTTTAACGATAAAAATGGGAATTGAAGCAGGAGCGCCCCCATTATTTTCAGCAGGAATTCGTTTCTTTTTAGCAGGCGTAATTCTGATAATTATATTTAAGTTAAAGCGAAAAGAAATTATGCCACATGTATTTTCAAAACGTATTATATATGCTGGTTTTTGCTTAACGTTTATGACATTCGCTACATTGTACTGGGCGGAACAATATATTTCTTCAGGATTAGCTGCTGTACTTTCTGCTACGGGGCCGATGATGATTTTATTATTACAGGCAAAGAGAAATAAGGAAAAATTACAAAAAGAGCAACTCGTAGCATTAATTATTGCACTAATAGGTGTTATTTTTGTTTCTTTACCAGGAACGCACCAAGAAATAAGTCTCATATGGAGTATCGCTTGTTTTGTTTTAATAATAGGAGAGTTATTTTACGGAATAGGCTCTATTCGCTCAAAAGAAATACTTTCGGATTTACAAAGTGTTTCACCATTTCTCATTAATGGTATTCAAATGTTTTACGGAGGAGTTTTATTACTAATCATATCCGTCATAGTAGAACAACCGAATGTATCTGTATTAGCTTCATGGAGTGTACAGTGGCCTATTTTATATCTTATCTTTATCGGATCAATTGGTGGGCACGGATTATATTATTGGCTCTTATCAAAAACAAACCCTGTATTCCCGTCAACGTGGTTATATGTATCACCGCTAATTGCTATTATAGTAGGATATATCATATTAGGAGAACCTTTAAACCCTACAATGGGAATAGGTGCTTGTTTTATTTTGGTTGGTGTATTTTTAGCTAATCGATCCACACTCCGGAGCTATTTCAAACAAGGGAAATTATTTGAGAAGGAAATGTAGTTGTATAAAGAAGCAGCCCTGTATATAACAGGGCTGCTTGAATTTTATTCATGATACGGATTGACTTTATTTATTGGAAAGGCGTAATATTATTAAGCTATATGAAAGAGAACTGTAAAAAGAGGGGAGTTATTATGAAAATGAATTGGACTGAAGTAAAGGAAAAAATTCGACCGCAAATTTCAAAACCATCATATGAAACTTGGTTTACTAATACTACTGTTTATTTAGAGGATGATATATTAACAATTTATTGTCCAAATGAATTTGCTCGTGACTGGTTAGAATCTCACTACAAAGAATTAGTATTTCATACATTAAGAGAAATGTTTAATACGACGTTTGAAATTCAGTTTGATCTATGTAATGACGAACCATCAAAGTTGAAAGATGTTCCAAAAAAAAAGCTAAATAGCTGGGATGAAGTAAAGAAAGCGTTAAGGCCAAAATTAGCAGAGAAAACATTTATAACCTGGGTTAGAAATACAAATGCTACTATAGAAGATAATACATTAATAATCTTTTGTGAGGATGCGTTTCATCGTGATTTGCTTGAAGGTGAGTATAAAAATATAATTTCAAGTACCGTACAGAAAATTACTAATGAAGAATATCAAATATGGTTTGAAATAGAATCAAAAACCACTTCTATCACACATATTCATCATATGCAAAATAATCCACTCACTTCCGGACAAGAAGAACCCAATACAATTTGGAATGAAATAAAAGGTAAAATGCAATTAATAATTTCAAGACCTTCATATGAAACATGGGTTAAAGAAACGACAGCCAGAATAAATGAAAATTCATTAATCATTTATTTTGAAAACGAATTCCAACAAGGATGGGTTGAAAAGTCTTATAAAGATTTAATTGCGGAAATAGCTAAAGAGTTAACTGGAAATACATATGAACTTCAATTTGAATTAGAATCAAATAAAGATGCAACCAGTAGTGGTGAAAAATCAAAATCACCTACTGAAAATACTATTTTCGAATTATGGGAGCAGTTCAAATCGTCCAATGATGAGTTAAAATATAATAATGTAGAGGATAGCGAAAAACGCATTCAAGCATTAGAAGAAAAAATAGTGAACTTAGAAAAAGTGATTGATACATTAGTGGGAAAATTAGAGGTAGTAGAATTAAAAACACAGTTGGAAAAATAACCAACTGTGTTTTTTACTTAATTCGCTTTATTGATAAACCCTTTATAATGACGTTTTACAAGCTGACTTTCTAAAGTCTTCATTGTTTCAAGTGCTACACCGACGATGATAAGTAAGCTTGTACCACCGATTTGTGCAGAAGGTGGTAATGTAGCAATTTTCGTGAATACGAGCGGTAAAATTGAAATTGCCCCTAAGAAAATTGCACCGATAAATGTTAAACGGTATAAAATTTTAGTTACATATTGTTCTGTGGATTTACCAGGACGAATACCAGGCACATAGCCATTTTGCTTTTTCAAATTCTCAGCCATTTGTTCAGGGTTTACTTGAATAAATGCGTAGAAGTATGTAAAAGCAACGATCAGACCGACATAAAGCGTCATTCCAATTGGATGTGCGAAATCAAGATTTGCAACTAACCATTGCGATACGCTTGAATCAGGGAAGAGCTGCGCAATTGTACGCGGCGTCATTAAAAATGCGGAAGCAAAGATAACTGGAATTACACCAGCACTATTTACTTTAAGAGGTAAATGAGTGTTTTTTGCTCCTTGATATTGATTGTTTCCTGAAACAGCTTTTGCATATTGAATCGGTATTTTACGCACAGCTTGTTGAATGTAAATAACGCCAACAACTATCGCTAAAATTACGAGACCAATTAAGACCATCTTTATGATGTGCATGAATAATTGATCGCCTGCATTTTGAAATTGTTGCAAATAAATTTGATTCGCAACATTTGGAATCGCCGCAACAAGTCCTGCGAAGATAATCATCGAAATACCATTACCTACTCCATTAGCGGTAATTTGTTCACCTAACCAAAGTAAAAATGCAGTACCTGCAGTTAAAACTGTCGCAATAAATAAGTATGTAGTCCAGCTTTGATCTGTTATTAATTGTCCACCTGCTATATTATTAAAGCCATAAGACATCCCAATGGCTTGTATGAAGGCGAGAATGATTGTAAAGTATCGAGTGAATTGAGCTGATTTCTTACGGCCCATTTCTCCTTGCTTTGCCCATTCCGAAAATTTAGGTATAACGTCCATTTGTAGTAATTGTACTATGATGGAAGCTGTAATATATGGTGTAATACCTACAGCGAAGATTGAGAAGTGTTGCAGTGCTCCTCCGCCAAATACGTTTAGCATACCTAAAACGTTAGCTTGATCTTGTACTTTTAATACCTCTGCGTTAGTATGAGGAACTGGAATAAACGTGCCAATTCGAAAAACAATTAGCATCGCTAGTGTAAAAAGAATTTTGTTTCTTATCTCAGCTACTCTCATGAAATTTGAAATCGTACGAAACATTATGTCGCCTCCTATATTTTTATCAGTTCAAAACTGATTATTATATCCCGATGAAGTAACCACAAACCTCCTTCCGCATTAAATTCATTTGACAAATGGAATTTTATACATTTTGTAGTTTTCTCGGATATAAAAATATAAGGTGTTTTTTAGCGACCAATAAGCTTTTCGTAATTATTCAATACACATAATATATCGAATAAATTAACAAATGTACATACATACGCATGAAAAATGAATGAATAGGGGCATTTTTTACATTTATTTAATGCTAGATTGATAATTAGGAACGTTTTATGTAGTTGTATTGAAAGGATTCCGTGGAAAGTATTATGGTGTAGCTGTAGCACATGATAACCTCAAGGAAATCTTCAAGGATGTTGAGAAAACTCATATATTTTGTCGTGAATTAGAGAAACTATTAAAGCAAGAAAAGATTTGATTGAAATAGTAGTGAAGGAAAATCTTTCTTCTATAGAGAATATTTCTAACGCAGGAATCTAAGTATATAGGTTCTAATGAAAGGAGAATTCACATGAACACATTTGTAAAGGACAAGTTTTATAAAACGAGAAATCAATTATTTGAGGAAATTACTTTGTTAAGTGATGCTCAATTTAATAGAAAACCAGATAAGGATAAATGGAGTATAGCACAAGTTTGTCATCACTTAGTTTTATTAGATGAGAGAGTTATAACGGTTATTTCGTCAGGATTAAAAAAGATGGATAGTTTCCAAAATGAGCGTAAAGAAATTCATACTATTGTATTAGATAGATCGATAAAATTTATAGCACCAGAAATGATTGAACCAAGTATAGAACCATTTGAAGTGCTGCAAATGGTTGATTTGTTAAACGACTCTAGAAAAGAATTAATGCGTTTTCTGAGTACAATAGAAGATGAATCTAAATTGGCAAAAAAATCAGTGATGCATCCAGCTCTTGGAGAATTACTTCTTGATCAGTGGATAGAATTAATCTATTTGCATGAACAGCGTCATATAGAACAAATCAAAGAGGTCAAATTGCTTTGTGAAGTTGAAAAGTAAAAATTATTATCTATTTATTGAGCGATTTAAGATAGCATCAAGGGTTTGAGTGATAAAATACAAGTCTTAATTAAAATTATGATGAATTTAGTTGAAAGCAACCAATAAGCAGAAGAAAATACGAAACTAGCAGATCTTACTCTTGAATAGGAAACGAACATTCAAAAAAACGAATCCGAATTGCTGTATAAGTGTAACCCCGTCTTAAATGAAGAACGGGGTTATTATTTTTGGAAGTGATCTCAGCATTTTCATTTAGAAGGAAATAAATTAGCAATGAAATCCGAAAATGTAATTAGCATTACATACTATATCTTTAAGTTATAATGATTTCTGGAAATGAGTTATATGTCCATAATTTTGACAGTACATATACATCTACCGTTGGTTTAGCGCTCTTCACACGTTAGAGGAAGAAGTAAATACTATTCTGCTAGGGGGGATATGCATTTTATTCTCTATATTTTCACAGCAGAACCACCTCCAAAATTATCTTTTGCAGTTGAATTTTTCCGAATAATAAGTTACATTTTTAAAGTTCAAGCTACTTTATAGCAGTACAAAAAGGGGAGAAATATTGTTATTATGCAAAAAATGAAATGGAAGAACTATGTATGCTATTTTATTATTCTTATGCTTATTGTAACAGCAGTAACAGCCAAACCAGCTATTTCTAAGGCTGAGGAATCTGATGTTAATATTACATTGTTAGGTACTGCAGATATTCATGGTAGATTTATGCCCTGGGATTATGCGCTCGATGGTGCAAATACGAGCGGAAGTTTAACACAGCTTTATACGGTTATAAAGAAGGTGCGTCAAGAAAATCCCAATACCATATTAGTAGATGCTGGGGATACAATCCAAGGAAACTCAGTAGAATTATTCAATGATCAGCCACAATCGCCAATGATGGTAGCGATGAATGCAATGGGATATGATGCTTGGGCATTTGGAAATCATGAATTTAACTTTGGATTAGATACATTGAAAAAAGTTAGTGAGCAATATAAGGGAAAGACGTTAGCAGGAAATATTTACAAGGAAAATGGAGAGCGTTTTCTTCCTGCATATACAATTGTTGAAAAAGGTGGAATTAAAGTCGGGATTATTGGTATGAATACACCAATGATTAGTGATTTTGAAAAAGGGACAGATCATTTGGATGGATTGGTAGTGAAAAATCCAGTAGAAGAGACAAGGAAGGCCATTAAAGAGTTAGAAGGTAAAGTAGATGTAATGGTAGGTGTTATGCATATGGGACTAGAAAATGAGAATGGAATCCCTGGTACTGGTGTTCAAGATATTGCGAATGCTTGTCCGGAACTAAGCGCTATTTTTGCAGCTCATATGCATAAGCTTGTTAAAAAAGAAGTTGTAAATGGTGTCATTATTACAGAACCAGATAAATATGGAACACATATCTCACGTATTGACCTTAATTTTACAAAGCAAGATGGAAAGCTGGTTCTAAAAGATAAAACTGCTACCGCTATACCTGTAAAAAATACTGATGGAACAACAGTAGTATCTGATCCTACACTTGAAGACACACTCACACCTTTTCACGAGTATGCGAGGGGAGATGCAAATGTTGTAGTCGCTCAATTAAAGGGTAGAAACCTTGTTCCTGAAAATGAAATAAAAGGTATTCCAGGTGTGCAGATTCAAGAGACACCTTTATCGGATTTCTTTCATGAAGTCATGCTCTACTACAGCAAAGCAGATGTAGTAGCCCATCAAATTGATAACGATAATGCCCGTTTGGATGTAGGTCCTATTAAGAAAAAAGATATTGCGTATAATTATCAATATGCTTTGGGAGAAATTACGGTATATAAGGTAACTGGGAAAGACTTAAAAGACTATATGGAATGGGCGGCAGGGTACTTTAACTCATCTCGTGCCGGAGATGTAACAGTTAGCTTTGATAAAACCCGTCGTGCTTCTAAATACAGTACGAATGATTTCTTTGGAGGCGTAAAATATGAAATTGACTTAACAAAACCATATGGAAGTAGAATTACAAATTTACGTTCTATTCGTACAAATAAACCAATCAAAACGAACGATGTTATGACACTAGGAATGAATGCATATAGAATGGAGGCTCTTCAGGCAAAAGGTGGAGCTTTAGAGGGGCGTAAGTTTGAACAAATTTGGTCATCTAAACAAGAGAATGCATTCGGGGAAACTGGTGGAACCATTCGTAACCTTGCTATTACATATTTAAAAGAGGTAAAGAATGGTGTATACACACCAAAAGTTATGCATAATTGGAAAATTACTGGCGTGAATACACATTCTTCAGAGCATAAGGCTGTAGTGGATCTTGTAAATAAAGGGATTTTAGAAATTCCAAAAACTGAAGATGGAAAATATACAAATATAGCATCTATAAATACTAAAGATTCAATTACAAAAGAAGAGATTGTAGCACTCTCACAAAAAGCTAATATTAATCCAAATCAGTTTAATCATGTAAAAAGAAAAGGTGAATTTTACAAAAAACTTAGTAGGATAATTAAATAAATATAAAATAGATAGCTTTCGTGCAAAAAACTATTAAACTTGGACATACCATTAACCTAAAAAAAGTTTGTGATTGGTATGGAAATATAAAGAATCAACGATAAAAAGTCCCCTGGATCATTAAACAAATCCGGGGGATTTTTTATTTGAATAATTTTGGTTTTATTTCTTACTATGCATATTTATAATATGCTTTAAAAGAACATACCTTGAGCTAATAACATGCAAAAGATGTGTCCTTTACTATATTTAAATGGGAGACAAATTAAAGATATTTTTGACAAAATAAAAAAGCCTGAAACTCATATGAGACTTCAGCTATCTCATGATGTTACAATCCATGTAGCTATATACATAAAAACATTATATTAAAAAATCTAAATTGTAGATGCGCTGCCTCACTAAAGTATTTATATACTATATATATCATAAAACAAAACACGCACTTTCTTTTTCTTGTTTATCAAGGTCATTAGTATTCATTTGATCCATCTTTATCCTAAATCAACTTCATGTCCGAAATATAAGTTTAAATAAGTAATATAAATTATAAGATGTCCTATAATAATTGTTATTTTAATAGCATTAAACCTACTCTTAAAATAGTAAAGAGTGGGTTTTTATGTTGTTATTTAGATGTAAGGGTACTTTGATTAGAATGAATATAGATAATTAACAACTAACCAATTGGATGAGCGCCTAAAAGAGCTCTGTTTTATTGAAATTAATATACATATATGTGTCGTTCTTTATTTATATCATCGACCACATATATGTAATTTTGCATAATGTTACATAAATTGTGTATTTTCTCTTTTTTCCGACAGGAATAGACAGTATACTTTGTACAAGCTTTCTATTTCAAAAATTATACGAGGTGAAAAAATGAAAAACAAAAAGACATTAACTAAGGTAGCATTAACAACAGGCTTAGCTTTAACAGCTGTAGCACCATACGGAGTAGGTCATGCTGAGGAAACAGATCAACTACAAGTTCAAATTCAGGAAGAATCGTTCCGTTCAGGTGAACTTACACAACCGTCACAAAAGGCACCAGAGAATGTAGTAAAAGATGCTCTTAAGGAGAAAACAGAACAAGCCCTTTCTCCAAAGCAAGTCAATGGAGAAACAGGAGTAGATTATAAAGTTCTTCAAAAACGTGGTTCATATGATGGAACTACACTTGTACGTATACAGCAAACATACGAAGGAAAAGAAGTATATGGCCATCAATTAACTGCACACGTAGATAATAACGGTGTTATTAAAAGTGTTTCAGGCGATAGCGCGCAAAATTTAAAACAAGAAGAATTGAAAAAACCTATTAATCTATCAAAAGATGAAGCAAAACAATATATTTATACGAAGTACGGGAACGATATCAATTTTATTTCTGAGCCAGAAGTTAAAGAAGTTATTTTTGTTGATGAAAATAATGGACAAGCTAGCAATGCATACCAGGTTACATTTGAAGCTGCAACACCAAAATATGTTTCCGGAACTTATTTAGTAAATGCACAAAATGGTGATATGTTAAAAAATATGTTACAAGAATCTAACTTAAAAGCAAGTGAAAAACTAGTTGGAGCATTAAAGAAAAGTAAAAAAAGCAATCTTACATCATTAACTGGAACAGGAAAAGATGATTTAGGTATATCACGTACATTTGGAATCTCTCAACAAAGTAATGGCAAATATGCTCTTGCTGATTATACAAGAGGGCAAGGAATTGAAACATATGATGTGAATTATAGAGACATTACTAAAGAAGAAAGCTATTATCCTGGTACATTAGCAACTAGTACTTCGACAACATTTAACGATCCAAAAGCAGTAAGTGCTCATTACTTAGCAACAAAAGTATTTGATTTTTATAAAGATAAATACAAGCGTAATAGCTTTGATAATAAGGGACAAAAGGTAGTTTCAGTTGTACATGCTTGGGATTCTGGAGATACGAATGATCCGAAAAATTGGCAGAATGCATTAAGTGCGAATAATGGAAGTATGCTTGTATACGGAGATCCTATCGTTAAAGCTTACGACGTAGCTGGCCATGAATTTACACATGCAGTTACTTCTAGCGAATCTAATCTTGAATATTACGGTGAATCTGGTGCGATTAATGAGGCGCTATCTGATATTATGGGAACATCTATTGAGAAATACGTAAATAATGGAAGCTTTAACTGGACGATGGGAGAACAAACTGGATCTGTTTTCCGTGATATGGAAAACCCGGCTTCTGTTCCATCTTCACTTGGAGTACCTTATCCAGATGATTACAGTGAATTTAACGATTTTAATGGATGGGATCAAGGTGGCGTTCATTTTAATTCAAGTATTATTAATAAAATTGCATATCTCATTGCAAAAGGTGGAACTCATAACGGTGTAACTGTTAAAGGGATTGGTGAAGATAAAATGTTTGATATCTTCTATTATGCAAATACAGATGAGTTAAACATGACTTCTAATTTTAAAGAATTGAGATCAGCATGTATTCGAGTGGCAACTAATAAATATGGAGCAAATACTGCTGAAGTTCAAGCAGTTCAAAAGGCATTTGATGCAGCGAAAATTAAGTAAGTTAGAAATATAGTTTTCATTCATATATTATTACGTTATGAAAAACAGCTACTGTCATTTTAAAGATAGTAGCTGTTTTTTATACAGCAATGTATGATTGAAAATACACTTAATAAGCAATAATTAGGTTGTCTATCTTTATGAAGTTACGACACATATATAAGGTTTAAAGTATATAAAAACAGAAAATTAATAATATATTGACCTCTTAATAGAAAGTGCTATAAAATGAAAGCGATAACAAACGATTGCTTTAAAATGATTTCCCTGATCTTTTAGTATTTACAAATATATGTAGACATAAAAAAATCTATTTTTTTAAACATTAATGCAAACGTTTTCGCATTAAAAAGATCATGGAAATCCATATGTAAAAATTGCCAATATGGGGGGTGAAATAAAAGAGATTTCTAGATTAATTTAAGTAGTGTAATTTAGTACGAACATATTAAATCGTGCGTACTATTTAAAGAAAGGGTGTATGTGGTGCAAATGATAAAAAGATTAATTAACAAATCAGTTTTATTACTTACTATAATCGTTATGTTATCCTCTGTTTTCTCTTTTCAAAGTGTAAAGGCAGTTTCAAATTCGAAAACAACTGAAGTTATCATTCATTACAAAGAACAGTCTGGAAATACAAAGGATTGGAACCTTTGGTTATGGGGAGAAAATGCGAATGGTAAATCATATGAATTTACTGGTGAAGATGAATTTGGAAAGTACGCTAAGATTAATATAGATGATGACTATGATCGTGTAGGATTTATCATTCGTACGAATGAGTGGGAAAAAGATGGTGGCGATCGTTGGATTGAAAATATAAAGGACGGTCGTGCTGAAGTATGGATTCTTTCTGGTGATGAAAAAGTATATAATTCTAAGCCTTCTTCGGATCTATCAATTCAAAAAGCAACTATTGATAGTTTTAATGAAATTACTGTAACGACTAATGTCCCGTTTCATATTAAAGAACGGAATATTGAAATTGAAGGCATTAAAATTAAGGATATTAGTCCTTATGATATAAACAGTGGAGATATTACTAATAAGGTAAAAATAATTACAGAACAGAAAATTGATTTAAAACAGACATACAAAGTTAAAATAGAAAACGTTGCTGATACGAATACTGAAATCGGTAAAGTCATTCGTAACGAAGAGTTTGATAAATTATTTTATTATAGTGGTAACGATTTAGGGAATATATATACGCCTCAGCATACGAAGTTCCGTGTATGGGCTCCTACTGCGAGTGAAGCGAAGTTAGTTACATATAAAAAGTGGAACGATAAAATAGGTACTGAAATAAACATGCAACAAGGTGAAAAAGGAACTTGGAAAGCAGAACTTAAAGGGAACCAAAAAGGGCTCTATTATACGTATAAGGTGAAAATTGGTGATAAGTGGACTGAAGCAGTTGATCCGTATGCACACGCTGCTTCTGTAAATGGAGATAAAGGTGCAATTGTTGATATAGAAGAAACAAATCCGAAAAAATGGAAGGCAAACAAAAAGCCGAAATTTAAAAATTCGGAAGATGCTATTATTTATGAATTGCATGTACGTGATCTTTCTATTCAGCCCGAAAGCGGTATTAAACAGAAAGGAAAATATTTAGGGGTAACAGAAAAAGGAACAAGAGGTCCTGAAGGTGTGAAAACAGGCCTTGATCATATGAAAGATCTTGGTGTTACGCACGTGCAGCTTTTACCGATATTTGATTATGCATCAGTAAATGAAGAGAATTTAAACGAACCACAATATAACTGGGGATATGATCCGAAAAATTTCAACGTTCCAGAAGGATCCTATTCTACAAATCCATATGAGCCAACTGTTCGAATAACTGAATTAAAGCAAATGATTCAAACACTGCATGATAATAATCTTCGTGTTGTAATGGATGTAGTATATAACCATATGTATAATGCTGCTGAATCTAATTTTCATAAGTTAGTTCCAGGTTATTATTACCGTTACAATGAAGATGGAACATTTGCAAATGGAACTGGAGTAGGAAATGATACAGCTTCAGAACGAAAAATGATGAGAAAATTTATGGTGGATTCGGTCACATACTGGGCAAAAGAATATAATTTAGACGGATTCCGTTTTGATTTAATGGGTATCCATGATTATGAAACAATGAATGAAATACGTAATGCTGTTAATCAAATTGATCCTTCTATTATACTGCATGGAGAAGGTTGGGATTTAAATACACCTCTTGCAGCTGAGTTGAAAGCAAATCAAAAAAATGCGGAGAAAATGAAAGGGATTGCTCATTTTAACGATAATATACGTGATGGATTGAAAGGTAGTGTATTTGAGGAGAAGGAAAATGGATTTGTAAATGGAAAGGACAACATGGAAGACCGCATTAAAAAAGGGATTACGGCAGGCATTTACTATGATACAAATTCGTCTACTTATAAAGATCCGGAGCAGGTGCTAACTTATGTGGAAGCACATGATAATCATACATTATGGGACAAACTTGAATTGACTAATCCAGATGACAGTGAAGAAGTGCGAAAACAAATGCACAAATTGTCTTCTTCGATTTTATTAACATCACAAGGTATTCCATTCTTACACGCAGGACAAGAGTTTATGCGCACGAAATATGGTGATCATAACAGTTATAAATCTCCTGATTCAATTAACCAAATGGACTGGTTGCGCCGTGCAGCATTTAATAATGAGGTAGAATATATGAAGGGTTTAATAGATTTACGCAAAAAGTACTCAGCTTTTCGAATGACATCTGCAGAACAAATAAAAAAACATATAGCTTTTATGGATACTCCCAAAAATGTTGTGGCTTATTCAATAAAGGGAAATGGTAATAAAAACGAATACTTTATGGTGGCTCACAATGCAAATAGAGAAATCGTTGAAATAACGCTTCCATCGAAAGGTCCTTGGAAAGTATTAGTAGACGGTAAACAGGCAGGCAGTAAAACACTTTACGTTGTCCATGATAATAAAATTAAAGTTCCTGCGTTAAGTTCATTAGTTTTAAAAACGGAGAAACCGATTAAATAAAAGTAAATAATGTGGAAATATATACTGAATTAAGCAAATTGAATAAGGATTGCAAATAAAAAAGCGAAGTGAAGGTTGTTTTCACTTCGCTTTTAAAGTTAATGTAATATAATTTCACATACTGTAATTATATTACAATTTAATAAAAGAAATAGGCAAGAGATTATTGGTATTGTAACAGTTGGGAGAGAAGATGTCTTTGCGTTTATTTATAAAATTATCTGAAATACATTCTTAATTTATATAATTTTCATTACATATTCGAACATATAACGGACTAGAGGTTCGAGTTGTATTAATTCCTACAAATCGTTTAAAGATAGTAAAGGCGTAAAAAGTATATGGAATTAAAATAGAGAAAAGATACCATTCAAGGTGTCTTTTCTCTATTTTAAATACGATATGTAAGTAACTTACTTGCATGCAATAGTATGTTATATTTTTACACTAACTTCTAAAGGGAAATTTAAAACTCTTTTCTTAATCTATTTGTAATAAATCGTATCAGAAAATTTTATCGATATAATAAATAAAACTTTCTCAATATTATTGTGTTTAATAACTATATCCATCTGCTTTCCAATCCATTACAATAATTTCACATTGGAAATACATGAAAATTCTCAATGTTCTAAATGGTTTATACCTTATAGGATTACTATGGGAAAGGATGTGAAATGTCTAATAAAAAATCATTTTTTATGATGAAATAAAAAAATTTAATGAAGAAAAAGTTATTTTATTATTCTCAAGCTTCGTTGAAGTACATGTATTTATAATCACTATGAGACAAGGGGCAGAATCTAAAGATTATTTTTGTAGATTAGAAAATTGTATTTTAAAAATAAGTGAAACATTTATGGAGGGTTATATGAGCGAGCAAATTTATTTCTGGTCTCCTATTAAGCATTGGGAGAAATTGCATAATCAAATTTTGATAGGGGAAACAAGATTTACAGGCGTTCTGTCTGAGTGGTTTCCTGAGTTTTATTTTTTGACTCAAAAAGGTGTGAAAATTAGTGAACTAGTAGAGCACTTTTCGTTAGGAAATGTAGAAGAGACACAAAAAACAATAGAGCTTATGATAAAAAAACGTGTGTTAGTAAGTAACATATTACCCCCAAGAGAAGTCTTTTCCACACAAGAAAAGATTTTTCCGAATCCATATAGCAACCAGATGCGCTTTTCTAAAGAAGATTTAGATAAGTATATGAGTGAACAATTGAATCGAACGCACCATGCTGTGCGGTCAACCGAAATTCAACTTGAAACAACAAATGATCTACCCACTATAATCAAGGAACGTAGGTCTTGTCGCCAATTTGATATGAAAAAACATATTAGTTTTTTAGAATTTTCCCAATTCATATCAACTCTAAAACAGGTTAGGAAAGAAAATATATACTATCATTACGCAAGTGCAGGCGGACTCTACCCTATTGATATCTTTGTTTATATAAAACCAAAACGTATAGAAGGTATGAAAGCTGGGTTTTATTATTATAACCCATCAAAAAACTGTCTTGTGATTGTAAATAATATTGATCAAGTAATCAAAAGTGATCATGAGTTAATTAACCAAGATTTATTTACTCAGTCTGCCTTTTCAGTTTATTTGGTTTATAATGCGAACGCTTCCATCCCGAAATACGGTTCAGATGGATATTTATTTGCTTGTATTGAGTCTGGTATTATCACTGCTACCTTAAATATGGTGGCTGAGACATTGAATTTAGGCGTTTGTTCAATTGGTCATATGAAATTTGAAGAGATTCAGCAGTTTTTATGTTTGGATAATCATCAAGTATTTCTCCATGGGCTTGAAATTGGTCTGAAGATTAACGAATAGATGAAATGAATATTAGGGGGATAAAGATAAAAATGCACATTAAAGATCGAAGTTCGATTCATGAAAATAAAGGGGTAGAGGCGTTTTGGAAGGAGCAGTTATCTTCCGAGGTTCTCGATTTTTCTGTATTTAATAGAGGTTACCAACTAAATAAAGAAAATCCTTGCGAGCACGTTCAAGTCATAATGAATGTAGAGTTTAGTAAAAGTATACAAAAAATAATTAAGTCTCAAGATTTATTATTATTTAGCTGGTTACAGGCCGCGTTAAGGATTTGTTTGGCACACTATACAGATCAAGAAAGGATTACTATTGGTATTCCTGTAATTGAAAAGAATATTGAACAAAGCGAGAATCTTAATAAATTGATTCCTTTAGGAAGTGAAATCCATCCGCATCATAGCTTTAAACAAGTAGTAAATCAGATTGAACAAACGACTTTATTCGGGTATGAAAATCAGGAGTATCCGCTCTCTGAATTATTAGTTAAACACAATTTAACTCCTTTTCAAATTGTTATTGGGATGGAAGGATTACATAACGAAAATTCGCTAGAAGAATATGCAGAGAATAATTTAGCCATCTGGATACAAAGAAAATGGAATGAAATACATAATGAATTTGAAATTCAAATTTCTTTCAAGTCTCATTCATTCTCTTCTTTGCAACAGTTTGCAAATTCATATCTTTATGTTTTAAAGCAAGTGTCAACAAATTCGAATTTGGCTGTGAAAGATATTTGTATCATTTCAGAAGAAGAGAAAGAGTTGCTAGAAGAATTGAATCAAGGACAGGCGGACATAGAATTGTCTCAATCATTTCAAGATTTATTTGAGGAGCAAGTGTTAAAAACCCCAGATCAAATTGCTGTTGTTTGTAATGATCAATCTTTGACATATAGAGAATTGAATAGGAAATCAAATCAATTGGCTTCTATTCTTCAAAGTAAAGGTGTTTCGAAAGAAAGTATTATTGGGGTTATGGTAGATCGTTCATTGGAAATGATCATTGGCATGGTGGGGATTTTAAAAGCAGGAGCAGCTTACTTACCTATCGATCCTAACTACCCAACTGAACGAATTGAATATATGTTACAAGACAGTCAAGCAAAATGTTTACTTAGTAAGCGAACTGAGGAAGCATTGCCACAATTTGCGGGTGAAGTACTGTATCTTGATAAAGAATATCTTTTCCAAGGTGAAGAAAGTAATTTAGTACGAGAACATAATCCTAATGATTTGGCTTATGTTATTTACACATCAGGATCGACAGGGAATCCAAAAGGGGTAATGGTAGAACAGAAATCTCTTGTCCATTTTTTAAGTGTAATGAGAGAAAAAGTAAAAGATAATCAGTCATTCTTGTTTCTTGCTAGTGTATCTTTTGATATCTCCTTGTTAGAAATATGTCTGCCTTTAACACAAGGTTCGAAAGTAGTTATTGCTACAGAGGATCAGTTCGCAACAAAAGAATTAGCTTATTTGGTCAAAGAACATAAGGTGGATTTATGGGAATCAACGCCATCGCGAATGGAAGTGATTTTGAGTGATCCAGAAGGGGCAAATTTTCTAAAAGATTTAAAATCTATTTTGTTAGCAGGAGAAGCATTTTCCATTGATTTGGTTGAAAAAATTCGATGCATCAGTGAAGCGACAATTTTAAATATTTATGGTCCTACAGAAACAACCATTTGTGCAACAGTAAAGGATTTGAGCTCTGCCAAAGAAGTTACGATTGGAAGTCCCAACCCGAATTATCATTCCTATATATTGAATAAGTATGGTCAATTAAAACCATTTGGAATTCCGGGTGAACTCTGCATTGGTGGCGTGGCGGTAGCACGAGGGTATCTTGGGAAATCTAAACTGACAGATGAAAAGTTTGTACCGAGTCCTTTTACAGCAGGAGAAATGATGTATCATACGGGTGATCTCGTTCGTTGGTTGCCTAATGGAGAACTTGAATATCTAGGTCGAATGGATCATCAAGTAAAAATTCGGGGATATCGGATTGAATTAAGAGAAATCGAAAGCCAGTTAAGGGAATATCCAGAAATAAACCAAGCTATCGTTGTTGATCAAGTATATGGAAATAGGAAATTATTAGCTGCGTACTATGTATCGGATAATAAGGTCTCTTTTGATGAAATCAGAAAATATTTAAGTGATAAATTACCTGAGTTTATGATTCCTGAAAAAATGATTCAGGTGGAAGAGATTCCGTTGAATCCAAATGGGAAAGTTGATAGGAAAAGGTTATTAGAGATAACACAAACAGATTATGTATCAATTCCATACGTTGCCCCGCGCAATGAAATTGAACAAAAATTGGTGCATGCATGGGAAAAAGTTATGGAGATTGAGGGAATCGGTATTCATGATAATTTTTTTGCTTTAAAAGGAGAATCGATTAAAGCACTTCAGGTAATTAATTTATTAAGAAAAGACTGCTTAAAAATAAGTACAACAGATTTTTTTAAGCATCCCACGATTGCTCAACTTAGTAATTGTGTAAAGTTAGAGCATAAAACGGAAAACTTTGAAAATAGACCAACCCATGTTAAAGATTTGTCTAAGCCATTTCCCTTAACAGAGGTTCAGACAGCGTACATGTTAGGAAGGAATTCACAGTTTGAATTAAGTGGTATTTCACCTCAAACTTATTTTGAATATGAAACAGAATTGAATATTAATCGTCTTTCAAAAAGTTTTCAAAAGGTAATTCAACGTCATCCGATGTTACGAGCTGTAATTTTACCAGAGGGAGAACAGCAAATATTAAAAAGCGTTCCTGATTACGAGATTGAAATAGTGAGCCTCATAGATTTAGATGATAGGAATCAAAATGCTCGCTTACAAGAAGAACGTTCTCGAATGACTAATCATGTATTTCCTTTAGGGCAATGGCCTTTGTTTGAATTAAAAGCCTTTCTTTTAAAAGAAGACACGTATTTATTATGTTTTCGATACGATGCTTTATTAATGGACGGAGCAAGCATGAACATCGTTGGACAGGATTTGTTTCATTATTATTATAAACCAGAGCAAAGGTTAGAACCTCTATCTTTTGATTTTCAAGATTACATGTTTATCTATGATGAACTGGAACAAAGTACAGAATATAAAACAGCAAAAGATTATTGGACAAGTAAGCTTCCTGACTTTCCGTTTGCGCCTTCTTTGCTGTTAAAAAAGGATCCAGCAGAGATTGCTACTCCTAAGTTCCAATCACTTACTAAGATCCTGGACAATGAAATATGGAAAAAGCTACGAAAGTTAGCACAAGAGAAAGAAGTAACTCCTTCGGCTCTGCTTTGTACAATATATGGTGATGTATTGGCATATTGGAGTAATCAACGTCGATTGGCAATTAATTTGACTGTATTTAACCGTTATCCTGTTCATGAAGAAGTAGAGCAAATTGTGGGAGATTTCACTTCACTCATCTTGTTGGATGTTGATGTGAATCCAGATCAATCTTTCTTTACTAGAGTAAAAGAAACGCAATCTACTTTATTAGATGGTCTCGAACATCGCCATTACGATGGAGTTAATTTCATTCGAGATTTTACTCGATATCATCAAATGACGCCAAAAGCAGTTATGCCAATTGTTTTCACCTCGATGCTAGCAGGTGCGGGGGCTTTTGCTTGGGAACAGCTTGGTTCACTTCGCCATATTCATGCTCGGACTCCACAAGTGTATTTGGATAATGTGGTAATTGAAAAAAATGGAGAGTTATTAATTAGCTGGAACTATGTTGAAGAATTGTTTGATGTTGATGTGATAGAAGCGATGTTTCACCAATTTGTTGACTTATTGGAACAATTAGTGAAACAAAGTGACGTAACATCTTTGCAGATGAAAGAGTCAGACCATGCTTTAATTGAGCAATACAATGAGACAACAGAAAAAATACCGTCGACTACTTTATATCAATTATTTACAGACCAAGTAAAACGTACACCGGATGAAGTAGCAGTAGTTTTTGAACAGGACTACTTAACATACTTGGAGCTTCATAAGCGCTCCAATCAAGTTGCGCACTTTTTAAAAGAACAAGGAATTGGTCTAGGTGACAAAGTTGGTCTTTTAGCACTAAGACGAGTTGACACAATTGCTAATATGATAGGTATTTTAAAAGCAGGTGCCGCTTATGTTCCAATTGATCCCGACCATCCTTCAGATCGCCAAACATATATTTTAGAAAATAGCTCATGCAAACTTTTATTAGAATCTAGTCTTTATGCAGAAAACCACTTGTCATTATATACAACAGAAGATATGCCTGCTATTGCTGGTCCGGAAGATCTTGCCTATATTATCTACACTTCAGGAAGTACAGGAAAACCGAAAGGAGTAATTATTACTCACCAAGCGGTTACAAATACCATTCAAGATATTAATCAAAAATATCAGGTAAATGAAGATGATCGTATTATTGGTATTTCTTCTATGTGTTTTGACTTATCTGTATACGATATTTTCGGAACGTTAAGCACAGGTGCAATGTTGGTAATGATTCGTGACCCAAGAGACATGCAAGAATTAATCCGTACTGTCGAACGTAGAGGAATTACAATTTGGAATACAGTACCTGCAATTATGGATTTGGCATTAGATCAAGTAGGTTCTCATTTTGAACATTCTTCCTTGCGTTTAGTTTTACATAGTGGAGATTGGATTCCACTTTCTTTACCAGAAAAAATAAAACGACATTTTCCGATTGCGGAAGTAGTTTCACTCGGAGGAGCAACAGAAGCATCGATTTGGTCAATTTATTATCCGGTCAAACAGGTGGAATCAAATTGGAAGAGTATTCCATATGGGGTACCTTTGGCAAACCAAACGTATTATGTGTTGAACTATGAAAAGAAAATGTGCCCTGTTGGTGTAATTGGAGATTTATATATTGGGGGAGTGGGCCTTGCTAAAGGATATTTAAATGATGAACAGAAAACAAATGAAGCATTTGTATCACATTCTGATTTTGGTCTTATTTACAAGACAGGAGACTGTGGGAAAATGCATCCTGAGGGATATATTGAATTTTTAGGCCGCCAAGATTATCAAGTTAAAATTCAAGGATATCGAGTAGAGTTAGAAGAAATCGCCCATTGTCTTCTCACTTACAAACAAGTCGAACATGCAGTAGTGATTGATCAGACAGATGAGTATGGTATAAAATTTTTAGTCGCATATGTGGTAACTGAGCAAAATATTAGCACAACAGAACTACGAAAGCATTTGCGAGATCACTTGCCAGATTACATGATTCCTTCTTATTTTGTTTATTTGGAACAATTGCCCTTGACTCCAAACGGGAAATTAGATAGAAAAGCGCTCCCTACTCCGGAGAAACAAACAAATGAAGTATTTATTGCTCCAAAAACTGAAATGGAAAAAATATTAACTAGTGTTTGGCAAGAAGTACTCAAAGTAGATCGGATTGGAGTAAATGATCATTTCTTTGTCTTAGGTGGAGATTCGATAAAAGCGATTCAAGTTTCCGTCAGACTGTATAGACAAGGATTTGAGCTAGAGCCAAAAAATTTATTTTCATTTCCTATATTAGGAGACATGGTTCAATTTGTTAAAAAGCTTGATCATCTTCCAAATTTGCAAACAAGTGATGTAAACAAAACGAACGATAATAAAGTTACATCACTAAATGTTAAAAATAAACAACTTAATCAACATACACTTATCAAAATACAAGAAAAAATGCCAGAAATAAAAATAGAACGTATTTACCCATTGGCACCTTTCCAGGAAGTTATTTATGAACATGCTGCGACTGAACCTGATACAAATGCATATTTCGAACAAACAATTTGGGCACTTGAGGGGGAGCTGGATATTAATCTCTTTATTCAGTGTTTCCAACAATTAGTTGATCGTCATGATTCTTTAAGGACGATAATTGTGCAAGATGAACAAGCACAACCTTGGCAAGCTGTTTTACACGATGTTCAAATGATTTCAGAGATAAAAAACTTGATTGAGATGACGAAACAAGAACAGCAAGAATTCCTAGACCAGTGGATGAATGAAAATTTAAGTCAAGGATTCAAAAAAGATGAACTCATGACCCGTCTCTGTATATTCCAGCTAGGAAATAACGAGCATAAGGTGGTTTGGAGTTCCCATCATCTATTATGTGATGGTTGGAGCGTCAGCATTTTGATAGACGAATTATTCCAGCTCTATGAAACAATAAATGCGGGAACTACGGCAGAGTTACCTATGGTGAAACCTTTTGAGACATTCATAGATTGGACTGTAGCACGAGATCATGAGAAAGCACGTCATTTTTGGAGGGATTATTTATCAGGATACAATCAGAAAATTAGTATTCCTAAAAAGAAAGTCCCATCTAAAAGTGAAAGGTTAAACTTCACTTTTATGGATTTAACATTAGACAAGGATTTGACTAATCAGTTACAGACATTTGTAACTAAAAACAATATAACTATGAATACAGCCCTACTAGCTGTATGGGGAATATTACTTGGCAAATTCAACGGAACGAGAGAAGTAGTATTGCCTAATCTAGTATCAGTCAGACCTCCCGAAGTAGAAGGAATTGAAAATATGTTCGGTCTGTTCACAAATGTTTTGCCTATCCGATTAGCATGGACAGAAACGCAGTCTTTTGTGGACTTCCTGCAAAAAGTTCAACTAGAAACATTAAAATGTAATGAGTATGCATACTATTCATTTGTTGATATACAAAAGCAAAGTGAATTAAAAACTGAGTTGACTGACCATCTTTGGGTTTTTGAAAACTATCCAACTAATCCAGCAATCTTTTCTTCAAATGAAAACAGACATTTTGCTATCACGGATTACGAAGTTGTTGATGAGCCACATGTAAAGTATGGAATTATGTGCTTCCCTGAGGAAAAACTTACAATAAAGTTTGGATTTGATCAAACCGTATATGAAGCAGAGAAAATACAGGAAATATTAAATCACATCCATGGATTAATCAACATGATTCTTCAAAATCCAATACAAGCAATTGGTGATTACAAATTATAAAAAATGAAAAGGCGAGCAAGAACTCGCCTTTTTAAATAGAATAGGGGTAAACCAAATGACAAAAAACCTGCAGTTATCAGCTGAAGAGATGCGTCAGTTAGGATATCAAGCGGTTGACTTAATTGTTGATCATATGAATCATTTAAAAAGTAAACCAGTTTCGGAAACGATTGATAGTAATATTTTTAGAGACAAGCTAATTGAAACGATTCCGGAAAACGGATCCAATCCAAAAGAGTTACTTCATTTCCTTAATAACAATGTGTTTAATCAAATTACTCATGTGGATCATCCTCATTTTATGGCTTTTGTGCCCGGTCCTAATAATTATGTTGGTGTAGTAGCAGATTTTTTAGCAAGTGGATTTAATGTATTTCCTACAGCTTGGATAGTAGGTGCAGGTGCTGAACAAATTGAATTAACGACAATCAACTGGTTAAAATCAATGCTAGGATTCCCTGATTCAGCAGAAGGACTATTTGTCAGTGGCGGTTCCATGGCTAATTTGACTGCACTTACTGTAGCGAGACAGGTCAAGTTGAATAATGACATAGAAAATGCGGTTGTGTATTTCTCTAACCAAACTCATTTTTCTGTAGATCGAGCACTTAAAGTATTAGGGTTTAAACATCATCAAATTTGCCGAATTGAAACAGATGAAAAGCTAAGAATTTCAGTTAGTACTTTAAAAAAGCAAATAAAAGAAGATCGATTAAAAGGGAAAAAACCATTCTGTGTTATTGCCAATGCAGGGACAACGAATTGCGGAGCGGTGGACTCTCTCGATGAATTGGCTGATCTATGTGGTGATGAAGATGTATGGCTACACGCGGATGGGGCTTATGGGGCTGCAGCAATTCTCAGTGAAAAAGGAAGGGAGTTGTTAAGAGGAATTCATCGTGCTGATTCTTTGACGTTAGACCCGCATAAATGGCTTTTTCAGCCTTATGATGTTGGTTGTGTACTCATTCGAAATAGCCAATATTTAAGTAAAACGTTCCGTATGATCCCAGAGTATATTAAGGATACGGAAACTAATTTAGAAGAAAAAGTGAATTTTGGGGAGCGCGGAATTGAACTTTCTCGTAGATTTAGAGCATTAAAGGTATGGCTTTCTTTTAAAGCATTTGGAATCACAGCTTTTCGTGAGGCAATAGATCATGGTATTATGTTGGCTGAACAAGTTGAAGAGTTTTTAAGGAAAGAAAAAGATTGGGAAGTAGTAACACCTGCTCAATTAGGTATTGTTACTTTTCGTTACATTCCTTGTGGTCTAACGTCTACAGATACAATTCATGAAATAAACAAAAAATTGGTGGAAGAAATTAATCAAAGAGGATTTGCTATGCTAAGTACGACTAAATTAAAAGAAAAAGTAGTAATTCGAATTTGCTCTATCAATCCAAGGACAACAATAGAAGAAATGCTTCAAATCATGATGAGCATAAAAGCAGTGGCAGAGGAAATAAACAATTCGTCTAAACATCTTATATCTGTTTCTCAGCCTTGATATATTAGGTAAGTTTTACGTAATAATAGCCGATTTAAAAGAATCGGCTATTATATTTAAATAAATACTCACCAATGTAAACTATTCATGAATGTTTCTCTTGTAAAGGGATTAAGCTTCAACCTTAGATACTCTTTTGAAACCAGTTTTTATTGCTTGTACTATTTCGTTCACAGCGTAAATAGATACCTCGGCATTTGGATTCAATCCTTCAAACCAGTGATAGGCATTTGGATATAAATGAAATTCGACATCAACACCAGCTTGCGCTAGATTGCTTACATAGGTTAATGTTTCACTGCGGAATGGATCCAATTGACCAACAAATGTGTAGGTATATGGTAAGCCACTATAATCCTCAGCTCGAGAAGGTGCTGCATAGGCAGGGATTTGATCCGTTCCATACATTTCTCCTAAATACATTTTCCAACCAGCTTCATTTGCCTTTTGATTCCAAACAAATCCCTCTTTAATTTCATTGGCCGAAGGTGTATTATTTCGGTCATCAATCATTGGATAGAGTGGCATTTGTAAACAAATCGAAGGGTATTTTCGATCTCGGGCTAATAATGATAATGCTGCTGTTAGTCCACCTCCAGCGCTTACTCCTGCAACCCCAATTCGATTCGAATCAATGTTTAATAACTCTGCATTATCAGCAATCCATTTTAAAGCTGCATAACAATCCTCAATTGGTGCTGGGTAAGGGTGTTCAGGTGCTAAGCGGTAGTCTACAGACACGACCACACAGTTAGCTTCTTTTGCAAACCTCATACAAGTATCATCGTTATCGTCTATAGACCCTAAGATATAACCTCCACCATGTATCCATAATAAGACAGGTAAAGGTTCATGATTTGATTTTGGACGATAAATTCTTAATGTTAAAGGATTAGCATCTGGTCCAACAATGACTTCATCTGTTAACGAAAGGGAGTCATCAACAACGGTAGGTGGTCTCATTTGAGCTATTCCTTCTCTAATTGATTGCAAGTTTTCCGGACGTAAATCGAGATCTGGAAACATCTCTAACCCTTGTAATAATTCTGGATTTACTCTATTTTTCATTTTAGCACCTCTATTTGTAATTATTTTCAAATAAATGAAGTGTATTCTAAGTAGTTTAATTGTGAAAGAACACCATAATTAAATTGTAAATTGGATATGTTACAACAGTCAACGGAATATTCAGAAATAAAAACCTTTCTCAAGAAGGAGTTTCACGCAACCAATAATATAAGTAGTGGATTTAGGAACAAAGTGTTTTCATGTCGTTGTATTTATGTACACTTAGTTTTCTAACTAAACCAAGTGATGATCTTTTTTATTTTAATGACATATTGCAAATGATACCTGTTCGAATTCATACTCGGTAAGAATTCATACATTTGTATTCCTTAAATGAAGGTTGATTAATTTTGGAATTGTATAAGAGTTATGTCTTACTTTATTAGTAGCTTCTTTAATAACTGTATGAAGTTCATCCGCTGAATCATCTTTATTTCCAGCTACATGTTTAATTGCATTCTCTCCGCAATATGCTTTCACAATTTCCTCATCAGTATTGATGATACAAAACTTTGCAATTGGACTTTAACTAACTACATATAAACTCCTTATATCTCTAGATAAACTACCGATTAGCCCCATATAAACTCTAGATAACTAAGCTATCAAGGAGGTAAGAAAAAATGAATTTTATGATTGGTCTTATCGAAAATATCTCCTCAACTTCACAAATGATTATTTATATTGTATCGATTGCAGGTGCGATTATGTGAATGTTCCTGAACCACCATACACCGCTGTATCAGGGCTCTTACCAGTATAATAAGTATCAGGATTAAACGCCACTTTAGATTCTTCAGTAAACATGAAAAATGACAAAACTGTAAGAATGCTCGAATGTTTGTAAGAAAGTTCGATGTTTTCCTTTGTCTTTTTTTATTAAAGTAAAAAAGAAGAAAGCGATTTCATAAGAGGTTGATATTTTTAGATGAGTACAAATATCAAAACTATTCATGCAATGAAGGTGTATGGCAATCGGTAAAACACCTTACTAAAAAGGAGGGATTTGAAATGTCTTTTTCTCAATTCAATATTGATATTTTTCGAGCAATTAATGATTTAGGTAAACAATATTCATTTCTAAACTCAACCATGGTATTTTTGGCAGAATATATGGTATATATTTTTGCTTTAATTATTTTAGCTTATTGGTTTAACGGGGTCAGAAAAAGTAGGGTGTTGATTATTCAAGCGATGGTTGCTTTTGTAATTGCTGAGGTGATTGGAAAAATAGCGGGGAAATTTCATCTGAATTATCAACCGTTTGCAGTATTGCCTGATGTGAATAAACTTGTCGAACATGCTGTAGATAATTCATTTCCTAGTGACCATACGATACTCTTTTTTTCGATTTGTTTTTCGTTTTGGCTTGTTCGTAAAAAAACTGGATGGTTATGGCTTATACTTGCATTTTGTGTAGCGATTTCCCGTATTTGGGTAGGGGTTCATTATCCTTTTGATGTTGCAATAGGAGCTTTAATAGGATGTGTTTCAGCATTGTTTTCTTATTGGTTAATACCGAAATTTTCTATTATCAATCAATTGCTTACTCTATATGAAAGAGTAGAGAAACATGTTTTACCATCCAAAAATAATTCAAAGGGATTTTGAATATACAAGTATAAAAAAGACATTATCCTTCCTATAATTCTACAGAAAGGATAATGTCTTTTTCGTTTTATCGATAGTGCAAAATATTAGATTGATAGTGATGTATAGAGAACCCATAGTTAAATATAAGTCTCTTCAACTCTATCCAACCATTCAAAATAGCTTATTTTTTTGTTTTGGAGGTATAGGTTGATGGGCATGTGGTACTACTCCATATAAGAGAACATTAACTTGCTTATATTTTTATTGAAAGGTGCACCTTTTAAAATGACATGATTTCTTTGAGAAGCATATATAGATATTCAGATATGGTTCTCTATGTTTATTGCATAGAAATTACACAATAAATATTTTTTCATGTTACATACATTAAATTAAGCTTAATTTTCTCTTTTTCTATAAGTCCTTTAAATAGATAAACTTCTTACCAATATTCAAAACTGATTACATTTTGGATTGTTTTTTTTGGGTTTTTCAGTTTTTCTTGACTAAGCCAATGAATAACTACACATAAACTCCTTATATCTCTAGATAAACTACCGATTAACTCCATTTAAACTCTAGATAATCTATATAGAATACAAGTTATCAAGGAGGTAAGAGAAAATGAATTTTATGAAACGCGCAATTCTCAGTATGAAAAAAAGGATAGGAACATCATTAATTTTGATGGCAGTATTTCTGATTGTTACAAATTTGGTTCTTTCAGGGTTCACGATCCAAAATGCATCAAAAAAAGCTGCGGATGCAGCAAGAAAAAAACTAGGTGCAGATGTTACTTTAAGTCTTGATTTTGACAAATTAGGTCAACAAGCTCGAGAAACTGGAGAGATGCCTAATCCACCGAAGCTTAAAACAAAAGAAACAGATCAATTAGCGAATTCCAAGTATGTAAAAGACTATAATTACATAGCTAACACTTTTGGTATTTCTGATGGACTTAAACTAGTAGGAGCTTCAGAAGGAGAAGAAGGAAAAGGTAAAGTGGGAATGGCGGCTGTGCGAGGCGGTTCAAGCTCTGGTACAGAAATAGATATGAATGCTTCTTTTATGATTGAGGGGGTCCGCAAGACTGCATTACAAGAAAGCTTTAAAAACGGAAAAAGTAAAATCATTGATGGAAAACCAATTACAGAGCAAATGAAGGATCAGAATGTAGCTTTAATGGAAAAACGATTAGCGGAATTAAACAATTTGAAAGTAGGAGACAAAGTTAAAGTGCAATCAGGGGATAAGAAGGAAACCCTCGAGATTGAAATTATCGGTATTTACGAAACGAATGAGCAAGCAATGGGTCAACAGGCTCCTCCTATTATGGATCCAGCTAATAAACTATATATGCCGCATTCAACTATGAAAAAATTAGAAGTAGACCAAGGTATAAGTAGTGTTCAAGTCGTGTATTTCTTGAATGATCCACAATATATTGATGCATTTAAAAAAGAAGCAAAAAAATCTAATATTGATTTTAATTATTATAAATTAGATGCACATGATTCATTGTACAAACAAATGATTGGTCCTATCGAAAATATTTCTTCTACTTCTCAAATGATTATTTATATTGTATCAATTGCAGGTGCGATTATATTAGGGTTAATCATTATGCTATCAATTAAAGGACGTCGTAAGGAAATGGGAATTCTGTTATCTATTGGAGAGAAAAAATGGAAACTGATGGCGCAGTTCGTAGTAGAAGTAGTATGTGTCGCTATTTTAGCATTTGGATTATCCATAACAACAGGAGCTAAGGTTTCTCAATATATCGGGGATAATTTACTTTCGAGTGAAATTGCTACAGCAAGCGAAGAAACGGACACCACGCGAAATAGTACTGTAATGATGTCTGGACCTGGTGGTACGCTACAAAATCAAAAAGAGGATCCAATTGATAAAATTGATGTAAGTGTAACAGGAGAAGATGTAGGGAAAATGGGGGGGATTGGATTAGCTATTGCTATAATAGCAACGCTTCTTCCGGCATTATCTATTCTACGTTTAAATCCAAAACAAATTCTTTTAAAAGATGAATAAGGAGGCTTCATATGGAAACGATTTTACAATTTAAAAATTTGGATTATTATTATGAAAGTAATGGGAAAAATGTAGCAATACTAGACAATGTCAACTTTTCTTTTCAAAAAGGGCATTTCTACACGATTTTAGGACCATCTGGATCTGGTAAAACTACAACTCTAAGCTTAGGTTGTGGACTGGATGTCCCTAAAAATGGTTATGTACTGTATAATGGCAAAGATATTCGAAAAATTGGTTTGGATAGATACCGTAATCAAAATGTATCTGTAATTTTCCAATCTTATAATTTGATTACTTATATGACGGCTCTTCAAAATGTCCTAACAGCGATGGAAATTACAGGTGTCAAAGTGAAAAATAAGACGGTAAGGGCGTTAGAATTATTAGAGAAAGTAGGACTCACAGAAGTAGAAGCGAAACGAAACGTCTTGCAACTAAGTGGTGGGCAACAACAGCGTGTAGCAATTGCTCGAGCACTATCTTGTAATGTTGATTTACTGATTGCAGATGAGCCGACAGGAAACCTCGACGAGGAAACCACAATGGATATAATAGAACTGTTTCAAGAACTTGCACATAAAGAGAATAAATGCATTATTGTTGTGACGCACTCACAGGAAGTTGCTAAAAAATCAGATCGTGCAGTGTATTTAAGTAAGAAGAAGTTGGTCGTAAATGAAATCTAATATAAACATCGTAGCTGTTCAATTCACATAATTTTCAAAATGTAGCCCTTTCAAAAGCTTATATTTGATTTATAATAAAATCAAGCCATAATCAAAATGGTCTCCCTGTACTGAATGTTAAAATAGTTTGTTGTTCCCGTTTTAATAATATAAGAAAAAGAACTTGTAGGATATTCTACAAGTTCTTTTTCTTATAATTGGTTACTTATATCATGGGATAATCACACATAAAAAACGGGACGTTACCTAGATATATAATCTAAATGCTGTCCCGTTTAACTGTGTATCTGTATAGTTATTGCAGAATTAAACCTACAATCATAATTAAACTAAATACTATTATCCAACCAAACGCACAATAGCCAAAAATTCTAATCCATTTAGGTAATTGATTCATGTTAATTTTATTTGAGGGAACTCCCTGCATAGAAAACATCATTTTTTGATCTCTATCTCTATTATTTTGTTGTTCATACATAACATCATAACCTTTCCAGAACTATTGTGTTTATAGTATATCAGCATGAAGAAAATTATGTACAGAATAAAAGGGGATAACTTAATATTATGTGGTGAATTTTATAAATATTCAAAAAGAGCCCTACATAAATAAGACTATGTTTCTTCAAGTATTAACTTGCTGGATATGCATTAGAACCAAGATAGCGTTCTTTTATAATTTGAAGATGATGAAGCTCATGACCAGCAATGATGTATGCTAATGCACGAACTGTAACTTCAGAATTATTCGCATTTCCTCTTTGTGACCAAGCTTCTTTATCTAAGCTTCTAAGTAAATACACGGTAGATTGGCGAACAACTATTAAATTCTCAAGAAGATCTTGCATAGATTGCTTATCAAAAGCAGCTCTAAGAACATACATATCATCATTATAGCCTGGAAGTTCTGCTGTCTCGCCTCGAGCAATAGATAGCAAACGATACGCCATAATACGTTCTGTATCTGCTATATGACCGATTACTTCTTTTATACTCCATTTAGTAGGAGCATACCGGAAAAGTCCCTCACTATTAGAAATTTTCTTTAATAAAAGATTCGTTTTCTTCATTTGTTGTTCTAGAATATGTATGATATTTCCGTCTGATACCAAGTTGGTATACGTTGCATAATAGGAGTTATATTCACTTACCTTTGGTCTTATTTGCATACGAATCATCCTTTATATTTAATCATTACATATAGTTTATCATAAAAGAGTTCCAAATTAATCTGAAAGTTTGATTTCACATTAAATAGAAACAACAATGAATTTACAATGCGTATGTGTAAACACCTAAATAAGTTTGATATACAAATAGAGTCCCATATGAATAGGACCCTATTTCTCATTTTCTCTATACAGCTAAAGGTTTGTTGGGGGTTTTTAAGTATTTTGTAAGTTTTCATAATAAATCGAAAGAGCTTGATTTCACATTAAATAACAAACATGAATAGGAATTTACATTTAATTCGCAGGATACTTCTCATTTACAAGATCTTCGATGTTATTTGCTTCTTTAATTTCTTTTGATGATAACCAATTTGTATTTCTTGTTCCAGACTTATTTTTTAAATTGATGTCAAAGTTTTTCGTATTTAGTTCTTCTTTAAGGATTGTGGTTACTTTGATTAAATCCTCAATTAAAGGGGGATTATTTTCAAATATAGTATTGGTGGTATTAATAACTAAAGTCACTATATATTTTCGATATTTTTCATCATCCGAACTTGAATACGTAATACCTTCAATTGAAAATCGATCGTTTTGCATTTCATGTAATTTTTCTTCTACTTTGGTCTGCGTTCTAATCCAATTTTTCCAGTATTCGTTTATTGGGTCTTTCATTGTGGATTTCATTGTTTGTAACAGTTCTTCTTTTGTTGTTACTCTTTGTACATTTTTAAAAGGTCCACCTAAAGATCTACCAGTATGATCTTTAATTTCTAGTTCTGTTATCTTTTTATTATTCTTCTGAATCAGTTGAAATAGGGCATATAAACGATCTAATTCTACGGAATCCAATTGGCTAAAGTCAATCTCGTTACTCATTTGCAAAGTTAATAGCAACTCATCTGTTGGGCTTCCTTCTTCTGGATTTTGATTATCCAACATATATTGCAGAACATTTTCATTTTCATTTTCCACGTACCCTAACTTTTTCATTTCTTCTAGAGTTGGTTGGAATTTCTGATATGCCTCATATGTTTTTTTTTCATATTTGTATTCATCACCTACTATATATGAATAGAGGAGGCCTTGTACCTTTACTCGAAATTTGAAATTTTTGTTGTTTTTTTCTTGCACAGTATGATAAGTATTACCACCATTATTTTCATTTATCGAGCTCCAATCTGTTACCACAATATCGATTCCGTGTTTTTCTTTTATATATTCTTGTACCTCAGATTCATTTTCTTGATTACAACCACTTAAAAATATGAAATATACTACTAGTAATATTACATTTTTTATGCTTTTCATATAAGCACTCCCTACGTAAGAATTAACTCTTGAATGTGCAGCACAATGCAAAGCTGTCTTTTCCTTCGTCATTTACTCTAACTTTTATACAGTTTAAACTTTAAATGATTAGAGCCTTGATGTTTTTCGCCCATATCAGCCCGAACATTACTGTTTTGAAATACAGAAAATTGATTTGTTTTAATCTCTTTTTAAATTCTACAAGTATATGATTTATCAGGTTCATCTTTACACTGTATTTTCATATCGTAAGAACAATTGTACAATAAAAATTGATTATATTAATAAAATATCCCTTCCTTTAAATCGATACGGCGGAATTTATCAAAGAAAATGCTTCGTTCTACCAAATTTTCTTTACGATTAAATGCTTGATATTGCGATTGTAGGGGAAGATGAAAGGTTTTTAGGCATTCTTACCCACGCGAGAGTGAGTGAACTACTACAAGAAGCGTGGGGAGATAGGTACACACTAACCCTTGGGACAATGGAACATGAAGGTGCTCTACAACAGTTAACAAAAGCAATCTACAAATATACAACAATTAAAATTTAGTAATTATTGAACCCTAATAAGTTTATACTTACTACAAAAAACAAACAAACTCGTCCCACTAAGAGGGGAGTTTGTTTGTTTTTTGTTTTGATAATGGAATTTTCATGCAAAATTCCACACTATGTTCCATATTTTTTATAGAATACTTTATATTTAGCGTTTCAAGAATTTGTTTAACAATATATAGCCCCAAACCACTTCCGCCAGTATTTCGATTCCTTGATTTTTCAATTCGATAAAATGGTTTGAAAATTTGTTGTATATCTTCATCTTTAATATTGATACCTGTATTTATAATTTGCATTTTAATTTGATCTTGTTTAGAGTCCTTACTTAACTTTATATAGACTTTTTCATTATGTGGTGAATACATAACTGCATTATGGATAATATTTTTACATGCTTTTTCAAAAAGTACACGATCTGTATAAACAGAAAGGTCAGAGTCAATTTCTTTTATTATTTGGATGCTTTTTTGAGAAGCGAAAAATTCGAGATCTTTTGTGATTGTACCTATTAACTTTGAAAGATTAACTTCTTCTATTTTTAGTTTAAAAGTGTGTTGTTCTAACTTTGACATACTTAAAATTTCACGAACTAATTGTTCCATACTTTCAATAATTTGATGATTTTTCTTTAAATATTGATCACGATTTTGATAAGGACCAATATTGTATATCATCCCTTCTAAGTATCCTTTCATTACAGTAAGAGGGGACTTTAATTCATGTGCTACAATCGCAAAAAACTCTCTGCGTTTTGTTTCTATTTCTCTTTCTTTTTCAATATCATTTTTTAATTGTTCATTTGCTTTTTTTAAATCAAACATAGCTTGTTGTAAGTTAATAGACATGTCATTCAAACTATTAGATAATTCTCCTAACTCATCTGTGGAGCGAACCTCAATTTTTTCGGAGAAATCTAAATTTGCCATCTTTTGTGCACCCTCATTAATATAAATAAGTGGCTTTGTAATAAACCTGGAATAGAAATAAGCACTCCCTATACCAATTACGATCACAATGATACTAATATAGGGGAGAAAGCGCGCTAATACTTGCGAAGCTTCATCAATCGGTTGAAATGTTGCGAACACTACAAGCGTTAAACTACCATCTTGGAATTGAATTGGTTCCGTAACATTATATGAATTGCTAATGGTACCTGCATTCTCAAATCGTGCTGCTTTAGTAACTACTGTTGTTTGTGTACCACTTTGAATAAAAGAAAATGAAGGCGAGTAAATAATTATTCCTTCTTTATTTTGAAGCGAAAGCATCGCGTTATTTTTTTTTGCGTATTCATCAAAAAGTGGTATCGCATCTTGAAACGTAAGATCTTTGGATTTATCAATTATTTCTTTTATCCCTGTTTGAAGTTGATCTGTTTTGTATTGCTCATAAAACGTAGGGAGAAAGAAATATAAAGTTAAATAAATCAACACTGCAAAGGATAACAAAATGAGAGATGTAGTCATAAAGAGTTTATAAGTAATTTGCTTCATCTTCATGATTTTTACAATTCTATTCATCAATTTTATAACCAATACCCTTTATTGTTTTAATATAGGGGATAGCTAGTTTTTTACGTAGATTTTTAATATGTGTATCTATTATTCGTGTTTCTCCAAAATAATCGTATCCCCAAACTTTTTCTACGATATTTTCTCTTGTAAGTACTTTTCTTTCATTTTGAAATAGTAGTTGTAGAATTTCGAACTCTTTTGTCGTTAACAAAATTTCAACATCATTTACATATACTCTATATGCATCAACATCAATGCGCACTTCTTTAAATACCAAATAATTATTTACATTTTTATCATAACTTCTTCTAAGTACAGCTTCGACTCGTCTAATCAAAACATGAAACGAAAAGGGTTTTGTTATATAATCATCAATCCCAAGATCGAACCCTTTCATTTGATCTTCCTCTTCTTCTAACGCAGTTAGCATAATAATTGGTATGTTTGACTGACTTCGAATCATTTTAGCAACTTCAAATCCATTAAGATTGGGCATCATTACATCTAGAAGAACTAAATCAAAGGATTGCTTATTAAATTGTGTCATACCCTCTAGTCCATCTGAAGCAACTACCACTGTATACTGTTGTGTCATTAAAAATTGTTTAATTAATTCCTGAATTTCTTGATCGTCCTCAACCACGAGGATATGATAGTTTTTCATAATATCACCTCTGGTAGTCATTATAGCCGTACTATCTGTAGTTTATGTGGAGATACAGTAGGAAACTTCATAGGACGTTTAACGTATTAACTCCATTTTCAAGATTGTGTATTCTCCATAAAAAAGTATTATTACCCATATTCCTTTTTTATGGAGAAATATTTGTCTGCTTGAAAAAACTTATCATATAAAAAGCTGAACGATTAATATTTTTAAAAAAACAATGTATAATAATGTAAATTGTATGTAGTTTTTTTTAACTGTTTGAAAATATACTTTCGATACTTTACTAGAAGGAGAAAGGGAGATGAATTTAAATATAAAAGAAGCCAGCGAAATTCTAGAGCGTACGCCACAAAATTTTTAGTTTTTTTGCTAATTTAGTAAAGGCCTAAGGTGCGAACAAGGGATTATTAAATCATGTGAGAAAGGTTGTGAAATTATTTGATGGGTTATAAAGCGATGCTGTTTGATTTAGATGATACGTTACTTGATAGGGATAAGGCAGTAGATAAATTGTTTTTATTTGTTTTAGAAAAGTGTTATGAGGATGTTAGTGATACAGTCAAAAACAATATGTTACAGAAATTCAAAGAATACGATAAAAGGGAATACGGCATTAGTGATAAAACGATAGTTTTAGAATCATTATTTAATGAATTCGCGCCGAAATATAGATTGCCACACAATTATATCCAAGATTTTTGGAATGAAAATTTCCCTAAATGTTTTTCAATAGACCAAAATACTATTCATTTCTTAAATCATATAAAGAGGCACTTTAAAATTGGAATTATAACAAATGGCTCAACGCATAGACAAAAAGCTAAAATAATTAACACGAATTTAAACAATTACTTTGATACTATCATTATCTCTGAAGAAGTGGGACTTAGTAAACCTGATAAACGTATATTCGAACTAGCATTAAACAAGCTAAATGTACAACCAGAAAATACTTTATTTGTTGGGGATGACTTAGAAAAGGATATTGCTGGTTGTCAAAATGCAAATATAAAGGGCGTATGGTTTAACCCTCAGATAATCAAGAACACTGCCGAAATACAACCGTATGCCGAGATTAATACTTTGGATAGTTTGTTGAGTTATGTTAAACCACAATATTTTTATAACAAGTAAAACCAATCTCGATATTTAATAATTTCATTGACCGTATTAGTACTATAAATAATCTATATTTGAAATAAAAAGAGGCTATTTTGTTCGCTGTATCTAATTTGAACTATGATTAAAATGAAGAGCTGCGATACAAATTTACTCATACTGTGTAAGTAATAAAGGGGTGGGACTATGGAAATAAAGAAATTAGTTATCGATGGAATAAATATTGCGGTCATAAAAAATGATAAAGTACTAATATCCGATGTTCAAACTGCGTTGGATCTTATGGCAACAGTTCAATATGAAGTAGATGCGAAACATATTATTATCGACAAATCATTAATAAGTGAAAAGTTCTTTGACTTAAAAACACGCCTTGCGGGTGATATTCTTCAAAAGTTTATAAACTACAAGGTAAAGATTGCTATTATTGGAGATTTCTCTATGTATACGAGTAAAAGCTTAAAGGATTTTATTTATGAATGTAATAAAGGGAAAGACATTTTTTACTTAGCAACTGAACAACAAGCAATTGAAAAACTAAGTACATTGAAGCATTAATAATACCATAGTAAAATCTCCCTCTTTTTCATGTCGCTTATTATTTACAACATATAAGAACTGATGTTTGTGGTAAACTAAGAGATGAATAAAGGGGGAGTTTTCTTGTACAATTTTAATGATACAATCCGAAATTTAAACAATTTAGTTTACAAACCTAACAATTTAATGCTTACGAATCTAAAAGAAGAAAAGCAAAACGCAGAATATGTAGGATGTTTATTTCACTTAAATAACAAAACTATCCGTTTTAGAGTATCAAAAATTACGCCTAATAAAATTGGTCAATTTGTTTCTTTTTGGGAGAAAGATGACAATATGCAAAATCAAGCTTTTTCTTATAACGCTGCTCCTGAACTATTAGTTATCACTTGTATAAATGATAATAAACTAGGGCAATTTATTTTCCCTAAAGAAATTCTTCTTAAAGAAAAAATATTAAAAACGCAAAGTCAAAAAGGGAAGATGGCTATGAGAGTTTATCCAATTTGGGATACCCCTGTTAGCAACCAAGCTAAAAAGAGCCAAATATGGCAACTTCAATATTTTGTTGATTTAAGCGATCATAATAATTTACCTATAGATAAACTATTAAATTTGTATTTGTAGCTTCTTTTTTTAAGTAATCTTGTGAGTTAGACTTTTTGTACCGGTACAGTTAAACGAAATGTACATTGTTTCAGTACCCCATCAAATTTACAATTAGCATATACTATAGTAACTTATAAAATTTAAGGGGTGCTGCCTATGACAAGTCTACAACATAAGCTTTTTACAAGATTGAAGCTTGCAAACCGTGCTGAAATGAAGTTTGAAGAATTAAATACAATTCTCTTTGCATTTGCGCACACTATACCATTTGAGAATTTAGATGTTATAGCACGTAATGCAAATACAATTACTATGGAAAATTTACAGAATAAAATTTCAACTACATCCCGCGGCGGACTTTGTTATGAATTAAATACTCTTTTTTACTACTTTTTAAAAGATTGTGGTTATGATGTACAACTTGCCCTTGGTACTGTATATAAAAATGATATAAACGCATGGGCGCTTGAGGATGGACATATAACGATTATTTTAAATTATGCTAACGAACGATACTTAATTGATGTAGGTATTGCTTCATTAGTACCTCTAGTCCCTGTACCTTTTACTGGCAAGTCTGTTTCTTCTAAAAATGGTACGTATCGAGTGAGACGAAAAGATACGAGTAAAGGGAATTACGTTCTAGAAAGAAAAGATATTAACGGTGAGTGGAAAGTTTGCCATGCTTTTTATAATCGTATGATTGATGAGGCAGTAGTGAATGATGTTCAAAAAAGAGTAATAGAAGATGAGAAATCTATTTTCAATAAAGGACCCATTGCGGTCAAATTAACAGACTCTGGCCATGTCTCTTTAACGAATACAAGTTTAACTGAAATGATTCATGGTGAAAAAACGAAACGTGAAATTACAGAAGATCAATATATAGAGCTTTTATATACTTTATTTGCAATTGAGTTATGATAAAACAACTAGCCGGTTCTTATTCAGAACCGGCTATTATATTAATTTTGATTTAAAATAACTATTAAAGTTTAATTTTCTTAATAGATATAATACACTAGAACGGTATGAAAAAGTATGTACAATGAATTTTGAATGTAAAGGAAGATTTTCATGTCAATTATTGATAAATTGAAACTTAATAAGTATACAAATATGGTCGTAATTCATGAACCTAGTGATTATGACATTTTTACAGGGAAAGAAACTGCATTTTCAAAAGAACACGATGCTATTTTTATTTTTGTAGAAACACTTGATGAGATGGTGAAACAAACGAATTATATTATTAATAATGAAGAATTACTAATTGAAAAAGGCTACATATTCTTCGCATATCCGAAAAAAGGTAATTCTCGTTACAGTACGTTTATTCACCGTGATGAGATGTTTCCTGCATTAAGCGTTGGCGAAGATGGGTATGTAGGACAGAGTGATATTAAATTTGCACGAATGGTAAGTATGGACGATGTCTTTACTGTTGTAGGCTTAAAGCGTGAAAAGAAAAAAGAGAAGAAAACGCCTACTATGAGTCAATGTGTTGCCGATTATGCAGATCGTATTAAAGATGTTGAAGCATTATTGGCTAATCATCCAAATGAACTTACGTTTTATCAAAGTTTAACACCTGGATATCAAAAAGATTGGGCACGTAATTTGTTTTCTGTAAAACAAGAAAAAACACGCGATAAACGTCTTGAGAAAATGATTGAAATCCTTTCACAAGGCTATAAAACAATTGAATTATTCCGTAAGAAGAAACAATAACGATAAGGAAAGTCACAATGATGCAACAATTAATTACACTTAGCACATTGAAAAAAGAATTCCTTTCAGTATACTAAAGTATGTTCTTATATTTAAATAATTAGCAAAAGAGAAAAGGTGTTTGAAATGAAATCGTATATTGTAGTTGGAGCTGGGATTTTAGGAGCGTCTACTGCTTATCATCTTGCTAAAGCAGGTGCGAACGTTACTATCGTGGATCGCCAACAATTAGGTCAAGCAACTGATGCAGCGGCTGGTATTGTATGTCCTTGGCTTTCACAGCGTCGTAATAAAGCATGGTATAAAATCGTTAAAGGCGGTGCACGTTACTATTCTTCGTTAATCCAACAATTAGAAGAAGACGGTGAAACGGATACAGGTTACAACCGTGTAGGTGCAATTAGTTTACATACTGACGAGAAAAAACTAGATCAAATGGAAGAACGCGCTTATAAACGACGTGAAGATGCACCAGAGATTGGAGAAATTACACGTTTATCAGCTGAAGAAACGAAAAAATTATTCCCAGCATTATCAGAAGAATACAGTTCTGTTCATATTAGTGGCGCTGCACGAGTAAACGGAAGATCATTACGTAACGCATTAATAAGTGCTGCGAAAAAACATGGTGCTACGTTTATAAAAGGAGATGCTATATTAGTTCGTGAAGGGAATCGTATTACTGGAGTTACAGTAAACGACGAAACAATTGTAGCAGAAAAGGTAATTGTAACTGCAGGCGCATGGGCGAATGAAATCTTGAATCCATTAGGAATTAATTTCTTAGTTACATTCCAAAAAGGACAAATTGTTCATTTACAAATTGAAAATACAGCAACAGAAAATATGCCAGTTGTTATGCCGCCAAACGATCAATACATTTTAACATTTGACAATGGTCATGTCGTAATTGGAGCTACCCATGAAAACGAAACTGGCTTCGATCATCGTGTAACAGCAGGTGGTTTACATGAAGTATTTCATAAAGCATTAACAGTTGCGCCTGGTTTAGAAGATGGTACTATGCTTGAAACGAGAGTTGGATTTAGACCATTTACACCAGGATTCTTACCTGTTATTGGACCACTGCCTAACTTTGAAGGTATTCTCATTGCGAACGGATTAGGTGCTTCAGGTTTAACTGCCGGTCCATATTTAGGGTCAGAGTTAGCTAAACTAGCACTCGGACAAACAATTGAATTAGATTTAAACGATTATGACGTTGCGGGTGCAATTGAATAATAAAAAAGATTAGGATTCGCTCCTAATCTTTTTTATTTGGGGTAGCACGACATACCCATCAAGCTAATATTTTTAATTACTCCCATAAAAAAATTATGCATCGTTGACTACAGATAAGATGGTTATGTTAATTGAAGACAATTGATTTTAATCGCGAAATTTATATAAAAAAGATAAAATGGAAGAGTCTTTGAAATATTTAGATGAAAAAGTGGGCGAGATAATATAATTGGGTACAGCCGAGATACGTGTAAAAATAGGTCATAGACTTATATTTATTTCCATATATAAAATCAGCTTTTTCTTAATTATTAGGGGGCACCATACATCGTCATCAAATTAAGGAGACGATTTTCCCGAAAAATGGAAAAACGTTTGCAATAAGACTTATAATGAAACAGTGCTTTAATAAAGGAGTTGTATAAAATGAATGAAAAAAAAGATACAGAAATAAAACGCTCTTCAAAAGCAGAAAACATTCTATCTCAGATCAATAGTAAAACTAAGCTAGGCGACTTACGAAAAATCGCGAAGGACATTAAAAAAGATCACGAACTAGCTATGGAACTTTGGTCAACCGAAGAGTTTTTGCCCAGGCTATTAGCAATCTTAATTATGGACAAAAAACTTCTTTCACAAGATGTGCTAAATAAGCTTGATAAGGATATGCAGACTCACACTTTTGATGAGCGAAATAACTTAATGGATTGGTTAATGGCTAATCAGCTCACCAAAGACAAGCAGAAAATTGCATTGATGGAGTCATGGGAAAATAGTCCTTCTGCTCTTCAAAGGCGAGCTTTTTGGTATTATCAAGGGCGATTGAGATGGACTGGACAAACACCGCCTAATAACACCGCAGACTTGCTATCTACATTAGAAGCTAATATTACGCAGGAAGAACCGGAAGTTCAATGGGCTATGAACTTCACCGCAGGCTGGATAGGCGTTTATGATGAAAAGAATCGTGCACGTTGTATTAAACTTGGTGAGAAAACAGGTCTTTACAAAGATGTAATAGTAGCAAAAGGATGTACTCCCAGCTATTTGCCAGATTTCATTACGATTGAAGTTAACAAACGACATAATGATTAAGTTACCTTTGAATAATTTATTAGGGTTTAATGCAAAAAAATAAAGGAATTTAATGCCTCGATAATTGTATTATTTCTATAATACTATGCATCTCAATAATGTATAGTATTATAGAAATAAGTAATATAAAAAGAGATTGAATGACACATATTAATCATTAAGAAAGGGACGATCACAATGACGAAAGTATCTTATAGTGGTTTAAAATACGGGAAAAGTGATGTGGAAATAAAATTATTGGTGGATATACAAAATGATTGGTTTGAGGTAACACATACCAAGGAAGTGTCTCAAGTAATAAATAAATCAACAGGGAAATATATTATAGTAAATCGAAATACCTTGAAATGTGAGTTTGTTTCATAATACAAAGAAACTGTGAAACAACTAAATTTTAAACAACTGACTATATCAGTCTCTTTATAGTTTGATCAGATAACAATATTCTATATGAAAATAGCGAAATAGAATATTGTTTTCGCAAAATACTGGTAAGATGATTTTTATACATAAACAATGTCCGCTAATGATGTGTTATGTTAACCTCATATGAATATGATATACGTATTACATTTTATCTATATTAGGGTAAGGGCAACTGTCATACAATGTAGATAGCATCATGAATTATAGGGGAGATGAAAATGAAAAAAATTTATAGTTAGTTATTTAGTATGTCTCATATTTTTTCTATACTTACACCTAATTGGGAATTAGAAAAATTAAAAACCTTGCTGCATATGAAGTGTAGCAAAGTTTTTGAAGGTGTTTAATTCTTATTTAACTAACGGCTTTGTTAGCTAATACTGTAATTGTTTTAATAACCTCTTGTTTAATTCCCACAACGCTGTTTTGTTACTATCCCATTTCAACAGCATTACTGCTTCTTCAAAGCATAACCATTTATAATTGAAGTGTTCTTTGGATAATGAAATATTTTTTGTAGGAACTTTAACTCCAAAAGAAAACTCTTTTATTACATAAACATCTTCTCCCCAAAGAAACTCCCCAACTACGTCCTCTACAGGTAGTGAAGACACAGAATCTAATTTTATATAGGGATATTTTCTTAAAATACCAGCCTCTTCAAATGATTCCCGTTTTGCTGATTCAATTGGAGTCTCACCATCTTCTCCACCACCAGCTATTCCTTGCCAATAACCATAATCACTTCGGTTAAAAATAGCATATTGAATAGAATCATCAGTTATTATATAAGGAAATATTAATACTTGATATGGCGCTCTCATTGCATAACCTCTTCCCGAAAATAAGCTTTAAATAAACATGAATAATTGTTAATTATTATATGGAGTGGGTGTTCTTTTGAATAAAAACACAACTGATAAAATAAAGATTACGGCCTTCAAACTCCCCCAATATGGATAAACAACATGATCTGTTAAACTAGCATATTGAAAAATATTTTCTATACCGAAAATGCCTATTATGACTGCTAAGAGAAAAGTGGCTTTTCCAATAGTACTATTACGATAGAGGGTAAATAAGTATATTGCACATATAAGTGGTACGATGATTTGTAGTAAGATTGCCATGGATTGTCCCCCTAATTTATATTTTCTACTTATATTATACCGATAAATGTAATAAAAAGGAATATAAGTTAATTGATGCTAAGCAGAAAACAGACTTGTACGAACAGAGATATTACGACTTCACATCTATAGTTTTAATACTAATTGAACTACTCTAATCATATTCTTCCATTAAAAAGAATAAAAGGGGTGTAAAGTTAATTGACAAACGTTAAGGTTCGTTTACGGCCCATCGTTCATAACATAAATTTACCAACTGTAATAAAAACAACTAGACTTCCAGGTGAATCGACCGAAAGACTATTTATCGCAACCCAATTAGGAGAGGTTTTTTACATAGGAGACGGAGATATAAAGACATTTTTAAATATTCGTCACCGAATTATTAAATTAGGCACATTTGAAGAAGGTGTTTCTAGTAGCGGTTATGATGAACGCGGGTTGCTCGGACTGGCGTTTCATCCGCAATTTAATCATAACGGCTTATTTTATCTTCATTATTCAGTAGCCGGCACTCAAGGACCAGGTGCGCTTTCAGAACAATTTAAACCGAATCCTTGTGACCCGAAAACTTTAAATTTAAAGTGGACAAATAGAGATACTCAATATGATCATATTGATACAGTTGAAGAATGGATTTTACAATCAAATGGTAAACTTCAAAAACGAAGAACTTTACTTAATATAAGAAGACCATTTTTTAATCATAACGGCGTAAATAGCTTAAACTTTTCACCTGAGACTGGAAAACTTGTTTTTACTAATGGAGATGGCGGTTCGGGCTATGATCCATTTAATTTAAGCCAGGATGATTTAGAAGTAGCGGGTAAAATAATTGAAATCGATGTAAGTAAAAATACATTCATAAACAATCCTCCAGTAGTTACACGTTTTAATGAACTTCCTCTATCTATTCAAGAAACTCTTACAGTAATTGCAAAAGGCGTACGTAATATAACAGGTATTTCATTTCAAAGGTTTTATAATCAATATATCAAATATGCCGGAAACGTCGGGCAAGATATAGTAGAGTCTATTTTTTCATTTGTTCAATACAAACCAATACCAGTTACCGAACTTGTTCAAACCCATTTAATGAGAGATACTCCCGAGCAATATGAATTTATTAATTTTGGCTGGAGAGGGTGGGAAGGAGAATTACCTACTTCTTTTATAAGGCACTGTTCTGAGAATCCTACTTTAGACGAGAGAACAATGGCTTATTATAATGAAACAATAGAAACAACCGCGAAGCGTATCCAGCCTCTAATCAGTTATTTTCATAAAGATTCCAGACCAGATAAATTTGGAGGAACTTCACTTACAGGAGTTCAACCATATATGGGAACTGCAATCCCTAGTTTAACGGGTAGTATCGTGTTTACTGATCTTGCTAAGAAAGAAGAATCTCAGTCTCCAGTAAAGGGTGCGTTAGCTTATTCTAGAGCTGATACGCATGGTAAAAATACTGACTTTCATGTTATTGAAACCCATTATGATTTCGGTGAGCAGGCAGCTTATTATATGAGTTTAGGAACAAATTTAGATCAGACTAGATTATATTTAGGAGTTTACGGTTCTATGAAAGTAACTGACTTTAACAAAGGTACTATTTTTGAAATCGTTCCTTAATATGATACACACTCTCAGAATCATTCATTATATAATCGTCCATTGCATAATTAGATATCTTTAGGGGGATTTTGATGAATCACTTTAGCAACTATTGGTATCAACTGATGATCGCGCATGATGCGAATTTTGTTCATAAAAGAAAGAGGACGCCAGCAAAGAGGTTAGTCATTACAGCGTTACTCGGTTCACTTGCTGCTATTTTTCAATCTGCCGGGAACTTAATCCCTGGTATCGGCTTATTTATTAGTCCTTTTGCGACGCTGCCTATATTTTTCGCTATTTGTTATTCTACTCGCACGGGAATACTTTCTTACATTCTTACTATTCTCCTATTATTTATTATTGAGCCAAGCGAACTAATTGTCTTTCCTTTTACTACAGGTTTATTAGGTATAGTGTTAGGAGTATCCTTTATACAATTCAAGAGAAGGATTTGGATTGTTTCCTTTTCGGCGATATGTTTACTTATAGGAATTATGGTCGTTCTTGATATCTTTCGATTTCCTGTATTAGGTCCTACTGTTCATACAACTTTGGATATAAAAATTATTCTATCAATATTTATTTTGAGCTTTCTATACTGCTGGATCTATGCAGGCATTTGTAGAATAATGTTGAATAGAGTATATAAAGTATGGTCTTAACAATTTCTCATATATTTTTAAAGATTGGAGATTTAAGTCGTGTATAACGTTAAAGTTAGAAGGCCAAATTCGGATGATTTAGATGAACTAAATATGTTTTTTCGTCTTGTTATTACTGATACATTTAAAAATGAAGGGTTATCACAGTTATTAGATGACTTAGAAAATGAAATTAAAACGAAAAAACAGTATTTGAAAAATGATTTGGAGAGTAACGGAGAAAATTGTTACTTTTTATTAGCAGTTGATACAAGTAACGATAAAATCATTGGAACAATTGAAATCGGTCCAGCGAGTACATTGATTAATAGTTGTACAGGTGGTGTATTTAAAGATTTATATGAAATAGGAACAGTATTTGTACTACCTGAATATCAACGAAATGGCATAGGCAAGTTATTACTTAATGCAATGTATATTACGTTACTTAGCAGAGGAATAACTGAATACTGTTTAGACAGTGGATACAAAAAAGCACAAAGTATATGGACGAATAAGTTTGGAGAGCCTAGTTATGTATTAAAGGATTATTGGGGAGAATCAAGTGATCATATGATTTGGAAGAAGAGTTTACATGATACTCCTATAATATTTGAATTATAAAATGAAATATGCCTCTGAACGTAGCTTTTCTTACATATGTATGCTATTATTTATCTTTATAATAAAAGAGGACGTGAATGAACTTGATTAAAATTAATATTCCTGAAGCTGATGTTTCAATTACTGAACGTAAACAAGTTATTAAAGGAGACGAGCCAATAATTACTCCAATTAACGGTTTTATCGATTTCCACTTGTTCCCTAGAGATAAAGGCGGCATTTTTATGTTTTACAATATTAATGACGAACTTCTTTTCGTAGGTAAAGCTCGTAAAATTAGACAACGTATTAAAAAGCATTTTGAAGACAATGTTTCACCAATTAAAAATCACCGTGATGAAGTATACCGCATTGATGCATGTATCGTAGAAGATCCAACAGAAAGAGAAATTTACGAAACATATATCATTAATGAATACAAAGCAAAATATAACGTTGATAAAGTGTTCTATAAATAAGTAACAAAAAAAAACAATCCTAGCGCATATACTGGGATTGTTTTTTATTTAAATTTAGTCTTCATATTTTTCTCCTTTTTTTAAATGATTAGCAACAACAAAACAGCATACACCTATACATATAAGTACAATGCCAATTGATTTATGCTTTCCCTCAAAGAAAGGAATATCAGAAATAACATTTGTCATACATAACCCTATAAACACAAGGATAGGTCCTGCCCACAGTAATACATTACCGAATTTCGTATGTTGCCACATAGTAACCCTCCTCACTTATTTTTACATATATATCCATAAAATGAAAGTAAATTCATAGAGAAATATAGTTTTTTTCATATCGAAAATTCAACCTTCATATATTGGTACAAGCAAATGAGAAAGGGGACCATCATGAATTGGTTAGAAGCTTTTATATTAGGGATCATACAAGGTTTAACAGAGTTTTTACCGATAAGTAGTACAGGTCATCTTTATTTAGGAAGGCATTTGTTTCAATTAGATGAAGCAGGATTGTTTTTAGATACGATGCTGCACATTGGAACTTTGCTTGCAGTGTTTATTTATTACAAAAAAGAATTTATATATTTAATTAAAAATCCATTTTCAAAACTAATGCTACTACTTATTGTTGGGACGATACCCGCAGTTGTAATTGGATTGTTATTCAAAGACTTTTTTGAGGATATTTCAAAAACAGGTATTACGATTGGTTGGGAGTTTTTAGTGACAGGTTTATTTCTATATATGGCCGATAAACAAAAAAATGGTCGTAAAAAAATGGATGACATTACATATAAAGATGCATTAATTATCGGTTCCTTTCAAGCGGCTGCTATTTTTCCAGCAATTTCTCGTTCTGGTATGACAATCGTTGCTGCATTATGGAGGAAGTTAGACCGGGAAACTGCTGCTTACTTTTCTTTTTTATTATCAACACCAGCCATTGTTGGCGCTATCATTTTGCAATTAGCAGATGTTTATCAAGGGAAAGCAGAATCTATTTCTAGTACATCTTTAATTGTTGGAACGTTATCAGCGGCGTTTTTCGGTTATATAGCCGTTTCATGGATGATTCAATATTTAAAACGTCACTCATTAAAAGTATTCGCGTATTACGTATGGGGATTAGGTATTTTAATATTAACGTTGCAATTTACTCATGTGTTTTAATTTAGTAACAGATACTGTTTCATTCATACAAGGCAGGGTCTTTTTTCATTAAGGGGGAAAATATGTTTAATAAGGCTATCGTTATTGGCGGAAGTATAGCAGGGAAATTCGCAGCAAAAGCATTATCATCTACTTTTAAAGAAGTAATCATTATAGAAGCTGGTGAAAGCTGGGATGGAAAGTCTTCAAGAAAAAGAGTTCCACAAAGTAATCATCCTCATGTGTTATTGAAAGGTGGAGAAAAAGCGATTGAGGAATTGTTTCCTAATAGCACTAATGAATTAATTGAAGCGGGTAGTATCATAAATAACTTTACTCGTGACTTAAAATGGCATCAATTTGGTTTATGGAAACAACCATTCATAGGAGAAGTACATATGATTCAACAAAGTAGGTTTTTGCTTGAATGGCATATTCAAAAACGAATTGATGATATTTCAAATGTTACCACTAAATTTGGAACATTAGTTGATGGTTTATTAGTAGATGGAAAGCTTAACAAAGTATGTGGAGTAAAAGCTAAATGCTTAGAGACGGGCACGCAAGAAGAAATTCAAGCAGAGATTGTTGTTGATGCGAGTGGATTTGGTTCAAAAAGTATAGCTTGGTTACGTGAATACAATATTGAAGTGCAAGAAGAGAAAGTGCGTATTGATTTATTTTACGCAACTAGAATGTTTAAACTTAAAGAAAATGAGAAATTAGACTGCTGTAATATGCTAATGTCTCCAAGCTTCCCTGACAATCCTTATGGCGTACTTATTCAAACGATTGAGGATAATCGTTATTTTGTTACTTTCAGCGGATATGCAAATGAGAAAGCACCACAAACAGATGATGAATTTTATAATTTTGCTGAAAACCTATCAATTTCTAATGTGACAGATTTTCTAAATAAAGCTGAGGCAATTTCAAATATCAAAACGTACAAAATTCCATATCAAGTACGTAGGCGATTTGATTTAGTGAATCATCTACCCGAAAGATTGTTAGTAGTTGGGGATGCACATTGTCGTTTCGATCCTGTTTTCGGTCAAGGCGTTTCAGTTGCAGCTATGGAAGCTCACCAATTGCAGTTACTTTTACAAAGGAAACAAAAGCTTGATAAAGCATTTACAAAGCAGTTTTATAAAGAGACTGCTCATATCATACAAACCCCTTGGGAAATGACTACAACGGAAATATCACGTCATCCTCAGCTAAAAAGAGAATTAACGATAAAGCAAAAATTTCAGCTATGGTATACGAAACAAATATATCAACTATCTGCAACTGACTCTGACGTTTATATTCGATTAGTAAGAGTGATGAATTTAATTCGTAATCCATTTCACCTATTTCATCCGAAAGTGCTACTTGCTGTATTACTGAAGCGAAAGAAATAGAAGGAAAATAGTTGATTAAAAAAGAATATATAACAGTTAGTAGATATAGAAGGAGTAGTTGAGATGAAAATATACATAGAACAATTAATGAAACACGATGCTAAAGATTTATTTACGTTTGAACTTACGAATAAATCTTTTTTTGAAACAATGGTACCAAATCGTGGCTCTCAATATTTTGATTTTGAATATTTTCAAAAGTTACTAGACGATTTATTAATAGAACAAGCGGATGGAGATTCTTATTTTTATTTAATTCGTAATGAAGAAAAAGAAATTGTAGGACGAATAAATTTAGTAGATATAGATACGGAAACTCGAAGCAGTTCATTAGGGTATCGAGTCGGAGAAAAGTTTACTAAAAAAGGGGTTGCAACAGCAGCTGTAAAATTAGTTTTAGACATAGCGAAAAATAATGAAATCACGGAAGTTCATGCTAAAACAACTACTAATAATCTCGCATCACAAATTATATTAGAAAAAAGCGGGTTTTCTTCTTATCAAGACGAAGCAGATACAAATTCTGTAGAATTAAACGGGGAACATGTGAAGTTTGTACATTATATATGGAGAAATACTTCGCGCTTATAATAAGGGGGACTTATACATGAATGATTTACGTTATCCAATTGGGCAATTTACATACAAACGTCCTATAACTGAAGAAATGATTGATACATGGATTCAAGAAATTGAAGATTTACCTAATGAACTAGCAAAAGCAATTAAAGATTTAGATCAGAAGCAGTTAGACACACCATATCGAGTTGGTGGATGGACGGTTCGTCAAGTAGTTCATCACGTTGTTGATAGCCATATGAATAGCTACATACGCTTTAAATTAGCACTAACAGAAAAGAATCCAACTATTAAACCATATAAAGAAGAGAAGTGGGCAGAACTACCTGATTCTAAATTACCAGTAGACGTTTCACTAGTAATGTTAGATTCGTTACATAAAAGATGGGTTAACCTTTTATATTCTCTAGAACTACAAGATTTAGAAAAGACATTTAACCATCCAGATACTGGTGAAACAAAACTTGCTGCTGCAATTGGACTATATGCATGGCATGGACGTCATCATACAGCGCATATAACTTCATTAAGAAAGCGACTAAATTGGTAACATGGAGATTACATTAGAGAAGGCGACAGAAAATGATGCAGCAGTATTATTTCAAATGCAAATAGACTCTTTTAGCCCTTTATTAAATAAATATAAAGACTATGAAACAAATCCAGCAAATGAATCTATTGAAAAAACTATTTTAAGGATAAATAATCCCGGCAGTAACTTTTATAAGATGATAATAGATTCGAACCTTGTTGGAGCGATATGTATATCCCAAATAGAAAGACCTTATAAACTTTGGATCAGTCCAATGTTCATTCATCCAATCTATCAAGGGAAAGGAATCGCTCAGAAGGTACTTATTTTAATTGAAGAGATGTTTCCAGAAACACGAAGCTTTGAACTTGCTACGATTTTAGAAGAAGAAAGAAATTGTTTTCTATACGAAAAGATGGGGTATAAAAGAACAGAAGTAATAAAGAAATTAAATGATAAAACTACACTTATTTATTACAAAAAAGAAAGGTAAAGCATTTGAAATACGCTTTACCTTTTTATGTTACTTTAGATTAAATATACAAAAACAATGAATATTCTTCCAAAATACTCGGGTTAGTAATTTTGATAATGAATAAACATACAGAAAGGCGTTATTTTGTCGTATATGTTACTAACGCTTTTTGAATGCTTAAAACACTATCGTCACCTTTAAATTCCTTCGTAATTGGCGTACTCAAACTAGATACCCAAATTTTAAGCTCAGCATCTAAATCAAAATGCCCAGCTGTTTCAATGCTAAATTGTGTAATACTTTTATAAGGAATAGAATGATACTCTGTTTTTTTACCTGATATCCCTTGTTTATCTACTAAAATAAGACGACGATTTGTAAATACGATTAAATCACGAATTAATTTATAAGCATGTTCAACTTTCTCATCGTCTAACATAATCTTCTCTAAATCACGTTCTACACTTTCTGTACTCGCATTTGATGCATTTCCTAAAATACCGCTAAATAAACCCATAGGAAATTCCTCCTCCGTTATTTGTGGATTGTGTTACTTATATTGTACCATGCTATTTACTAAGAAATTATGACATTACTTTAGTAGTTTCTGGTTATTATTGCAATTCATTTATATAACCTCATCTTAAAATCTTGTGCTAACATGTAAGTAAGAAAAAAGAAGCAGAGGGATATAGCATGAAAAATATAGGTTTAGTATTAGAGGGCGGAGGAATGAAAGGTCTATATACTGCAGGAGTACTCGAATATTTTATGGAAAAGAACTTATTCTTTCCGTATGTAGTTGGCGTATCCGCTGGTGCATGTATGGGCGCAACTTATTTATCACGTCAAAAAGGGAGGAATAAAAAAGTAAATACAGAGCTAGTGTCAGATCACCGATATATATCTTATCGAAATTTGATTCAAAAACGTGAATTATTCGGAATGGAATTTTTATTTGATGAAGTCCCTAATAAAGTTGTTCCATTTGATTTTCAAACTTTCTTAAACTCAAGTGAACAGTTTGTCATAGGAACGACTGATTGCGATTCGGGAAAAGCAGTTTATTACAATAAAATAGAACATGGAAATGATATTTTAAAAATCATTCGTGCATCAAGCTCTGTCCCGTTTATAGCACCTGCTGTAGAATATGATAATCGAAAATTGCTAGATGGAGGGATTATAGATCCTATACCGGTTTTAAAAGCCCAAACTGATGGTTATCAAAAGAACGTCGTGATTATGACAAAGCCAGAAGGATATGAGAAGCAGCGAAATAAATTATCCGGACTAGCTAAAATTTTATATAGAAAATATCCGAATATCGCAGAGTCTTTAGTAGAACATTATCGTTTCTATAATGAGACGATATCTTATATGAATCATATAGAACAAAAAGACAACTTTTATGTCATTCAGCCTAGCGTACAGCTTCCTATAAGTGGAATAGAAAGAAATAAAGAAAAACTTGTCAATTTATATAATCTTGGCTATACAGATGCTCAATATCATTATGAAAATTTATTACGTTGGATAGAGAAATAAAGGGGTGGAAAGTTGCTATTAGGTAAAATGGTTATTTTTAATGAATTGCAGAAAAAGCATAGTCCGCTGCATAAACCGTTTCCGTATCGTGCTACAGGAAAATTGCAACGAGACTTAAAAAGTAAATTTACAGATGATGACTGTATAAATGCTGATTTTAATCAGTATTGGATGCATAAAGCAGGTACTTTAAGTTCTGTACTAAATGGAAACGAACAGAACATTACGTTTCAGCAAATAAAGTGGTTAAGGAAATCGTTTTTTGAATGGTTTCCGCAATATCGTTCTATAGAAACAGAAATTGTGAAGTATCCCGTTTTGTATAGAGATTTCATGAATTATGAGAAAGCGCGAAAACTATTACTATATTATCTTACTGAATAAAAATTAAAACGTACAAGTTATGCTGCTTGTGCGTTTTTTGTTCATAAAAAAGACAATATTTATACCTTGCTTATATAGGAATTTTAATGTGCAGAAAGAAGTACTTATAGAATGAAGTAAGGGAGGAGAGGCATTTAGCGATTGTTTTCCTATAATGGATTGTCCAACTCGAATATCGTTAGTTATTTATGATAAAATATTTCGAGTGAAATCAAGTACTTATTATATCCAGTATTAAATAAGTTAAGCCAGGAGGAACAACAGTAAAATGGAAAACGTATCAAATATAGGTAAATCAGAATCAATAAAATCTTTACGATCGACTATTCGTAAACTTGAAAATGCACTATCACAAATGACTCAAAAAGGTGCAAATACTACATTAGTGAAAAAACGACTTAAAGCCGTTTGTGTAGGGTTAGCAGTACTAGAAAACGTTTGGAATCAAGAAAGTCACCAGTATAGTCAAGAAGAGTTAGCAGAAGCTCGTAATGTCCTTGTTGGTTTACTTCCATCAATTGAGAGGGCTTATGATAAGTCTAAAGTTGGTAGTCCGCAAAGAACACTTTTAACAAGACGGATAAAAGCATTGGAACTTTCTATTCAGGCAATTGATAAACTTTCTAATAAATAACTCATCTAAATACATATCATCCTAATCCTAATTTTTATAAAAGCAATCTAGTGAAAAGAAATACAAAGGAGGAAGATGGGTGACTTCAATAATTAGTCCTAAGTTAGAGGAGCTTAATAATCAATTAAAGAATGGAAATGAGACAGCTTTTTATACTTTTTTACATGAAATAAAGTCGAATAATACGCCACTAATAGAACAATGTCCTGTAGATAATAAGTATAAACTTATAACGTATATATGGTTAGGAGACCAAAAAACTGAAAATGTTTATGTATTCGGTAGTTTTCCTGGTTGGGATCTGTCTGTAAATCAATTAAAAAGGTTGTTACAGACAGATATATGGTATGAAACGTTTAGGACGGATAAGAGTTTTATTTCAACTTACTATTTTTCAGTAAACGATTTTTTCGAAAATGATTGGATAAAGCGTAGTGAACAGTACCAACTAGACCGATTTAATGGAAATACATTTGGAGAAGGCGCTAATAAAGCATCAGTGTTAAGTATAGGGATGGAAATACAGTATAGCAGTCGTTTTCCTTCAAACCATTATCTATCCGGAAAAATTGAAACATATTCTTTTCATAGTACGATTTTAAATAACACACGTAAAATTCATATTTATACGCCTCATGACTATTCTCACACTTCACACCTTCAAGAACTTCTCATTGTGTTTGATGGGAATTCATTCATTAATAACCTTTCAATCGCAAAAACACTTAATTATTTAATATACGAAAAAGAAATCCCATCTTGTATTGCTGTTGCAATAGATTCTGTTGATCGACTAGAAGAGCTAACTTATAACGATATAATGAATACATTTTTAACGGAGGAACTACTTCCGTGGATTAAAGCTAGGTATCACGTATATCAAGAAAAGAATCATACAACAATTGCTGGTTTCAGTCTTGGTGGCTTAGCAGCTTTTTATGCAGCGCTTCAAAATCCACATGTTTTCGGAAACGTGTTGTCAATGTCTGGATCCGTGCATTGGAAAAAGGATGGTTATGAAAATCAAATTCCTTGGATTGAAAATCAAATTTCATCTATAGATTTAAATGCGACTCAACCTCATTTTTATATTGCAGCAGGAGAACTTGAAAACAAACCTCTTTTAACGGCTAATAGACGCCTGTATAAAGCTTTAAAAGAAAAAGGATACCAAATTACTTATGAAGAGTTTCAAGGCGGACATGACGGTGTTTGGTGGCGAGAAAAGTTGTTTGATGGATTGAAAGCATTAAAACTTACAAAAACGACACCCTAAATTAAAAAGGAGAGAGAGTCTATGAATCAAGAAGAACTAGATAAAAAACTAAAAAAGCAAGAGATATTAGTAAAAGATGAGAAAGTTTGGTCCTTTACGTATGAGGACCATATTAGTTCTATCGTTAAAGAAGCAGAAAAGAAAGGGTCTTTTGATAATTTACCCGGTAAAGGGAAGCCTCTTAATCTTGATAATGATCTTTCTTACAATCCTGAAAAGCAACTGTATAGAACGCTAAAGAATAATCATGTTTTACCTAGGTGGATTGAGCTTTCAAAAGAAATTGATGATTTAAAAGAGAGACTAAAAGAAAATACAAATACTGCAGAAGCAGCTGATTTAATTCGAACTATTAATAAAAAAGTTTTAGAACATAATTTACTTTGTCCACCAAGTGCGCAAAAAACGAGGATGAAAACGGATATTTAACGATTTTCAATGCAGCTATCTCTTGCTATATAATTAAGTAAGGCATTTTCAATTCATTATTAAAGGGAGGCAAATGTAATGAAGAATACGTATCAACTTCAAATTCCGAAAGAACTAGAGCAGTATCGTAGTATTTTAGAAGAAAGTGTGAAGCCGTATATTAAAGTGTCTGGAGCGAAAGCAGAGACAACGCTTTTTGATAGTAAGTTTGGTGGTTATCCGTATTTACCTATAGATCAAGAGCATCCTAAAGATTCAAATGGACAACCTATGATGTTACTTGCGCAGTTAAACTTTGAAGAAATGCCGCATGTTGAATATATGCCTCAAAAGGGAATGTTACAGTTTTTCGTAAGTGCTGAAGATGAACTTTATGGAGCAGATTTTGATCATCCAACAATCCAAAAAGACTTTCGAATTATTTATCATTCTACAGTTATAGAAGATTTAAATAAGGTTATTACTGATTTTAGTTATTTAAACACTTCAGAATTAGAGGACTTTATCATACCTGAAGCAGCGAAATTAAAGTTTGAATTGGGTTATCAACCCGTAACATCAAGGGATTATCGATTTGAAAAGATGTTTAGCGAGGAAATTGATTGGGAAGAAATTGTTGATGAAGAAAATCATACAGAATTAGGCGAACTGTATGATGATTTATGTAAAGATCAAGGGCATAAAATTGGTGGTTATCCATTTTTCACACAGACAGATCCAAGGGAATGGGAAGTAAAATACCAGCAACATGACATGTTATTGTTGCAAATTGATACAGATGATTCATTAAATATTATGTGGGGAGATTCTGGTGTTGCTAATTTCTTTATAAAGAAAGAAGATTTATTAAATCTAGATTTTTCCAATGTTATTTACAATTGGGATTGTTATTAAAAATATATAAATGAAATACTAGCAAGCTAAAAAATCTTCCTAAAGGTGAGGGAGATTTTTTTATGTTAAAAATAAACGTTATGTTAACTAGAATAAAGAACAATGAGTGTAATGAAAGTCAAGCGTAAATAACAAAAACAACAACAAATAATGTAAAGTTGTAAAACGTGTGCAAATAGCAATAAATTCATTAAGTAAAACATAAAATAATATTACTAATTTATATTTTGTATAGAAATATTTTTTTGTATAAAAATTTCTTGCCAATCAAAAATGATTTTGATTCGATAATTCTTAACGGATTATTGATTTGAATTTGCTGTGATGGATTTATAACAAAAAGAATGATAAAAACTGTAGAAATTCGTTTAGGTACGATTTTATGTGAATCTCACTAAAAATCTCTGCTTCGTCTCATTAAGTATAGTTTACTTGGTTTTTGATACCTGTAATTGCTTTGGTTCTATAACTTCCTATAATATATATTATGTTAACTAGATAAAAGTAATAAACTTATTATATGTTAGTTTTTTCTTGTTAGGTTCCCCTTTGCACGGGGTTCATTCTGTGTGGTCAATTATGTAATGATTTGTTGTTGTTAATGATAACGTCTCTAGATATTAATGATATTATAGATAATAAAAAATACAATTCGTTTAAAATGAACGCAGTAAACGAATTGTATTGATATGATGACGAATAAGTTTTTAAAATTAGTTTGCTACAGCAATTGCTTCGATTTCGATTAATAAGTTATCGTTAATTAACTTTCTAACTTCTACAGCTGAACTGGCTGGTGGATTTTTAGTATCAATGTATTGATCTCGTATATCTCTAACAATGGCCATTTGAGAAATATCTGTTAAGAAAAATGTTAATTTTACTACATCATTAAATTGTAATTCTGAAATCACACCTTTTGTTATTAATTCTTCAGTTACTTTTGTATAGAAAAAGTGATACCACCAGATAAAAAACTCTTCATAAGTTATTTCTTTTGAGTATCTGCTGCTTACAAAATATCCTTTTAAAGATTTATCGTTTTCTTTAAACAATAAGACCAAATCTTTACTGATTGTGTTCGCAATTTCGTTAAGTATAGATAAGTCTGTTGATTTAAATACAGGAATAACAGGTTGTGAATTTTGATATAAGCCTAATTTTTCGTAAACTATATTTAAATGTAAATCTATTTGTCTATCTGCTGCTACGAAACCTTTTACTAATTGCTTTTTCTTATAATTAATATCAGTATTAGTGTTTTGAAAATATTCTTCAAATGTTTCGTTATCTGCTGTAATTAAATTTAATGTTGAATATCGAGAATTTCCATATAGACCAATTTGAACTTCTCCTAAATCTAAATACGTATTACCATACATCCCGAAAGCCTCTATATCTGTTAGTTCTTGTTCTTGAATTGCATAATAATATCGTTTCTTATTTCTTAAAGGTCGCTTCTTTTTTAAATAGTTTCCTTCAATGTAATTTATTTGTCCAAAATCTAATAACACTCCACTATACAGTAAAAGACTATAAGATTCTTTAGATAAATGATTAAATTAGTTTCATCTGCTGCTGTTTGATTTACATTTTATATATAAGAATAATGAATTTGACGAATTTATGAAATGTAATGCATTTAAGATGAAAGGTAATATAATTTCGTTTAAACTACAATTAGCTACAATAACAACATACGTATATTGTTAAACGTAAAAAGGAGAACGAATGAAAAAGAAATATATGAATCAAATTCATACTGATGTAAGTTTTAAACTGAAAGATATTATAGGTTTATTGAATGATTACTTTAAAATGAAAGCAAAGCTGCGTCCTGTAAAGAATTTACCTATTGTTTTATCAGATAAAAATAATAAGTCTTTAGAGAGTGTTTCATGGTTTGGGCACTCTGCTGCTCTTTTAAAAATAGAAGGTAAAACATTGTTATTAGACCCGATGTTTGGAGATGCCTCTTCCCCATTTCCTGTGTTTACTAGTAAACGTTATAGTGGTTCTTTTTCTATAGAACGTGAAGACCTTCAAGAAATTGATGCGATTATCATTTCTCATAATCACTATGACCATTTGAATTACAAGAGTATTATGCAGTTAAAAGATCGTACAAAGCACTTTTACGTTCCAACTGGAGTTGCGCAATATTTAATTAAATGGGGTGTTTCACCTAGCAAAATTAGTGAACATAATTGGTGGGACGAAATTGCGTTTGATAATATAAAGTTAGTTTGTGCACCTGCAAGGCATTTCTCTGGACGGAGTATGACCGATAGAGATTGTTCGTTATGGTGTTCATGGCTTATTCTTGGTCAAGAAACTAAAGTTTTCTTTAGTGGTGATAGCGGTTATGCTCCTCACTTTAAGGAAATTGGTGATAAGTACGGTCCGTTCGATCTTACTTTAATGGAATGTGGGCAATACGATACAAGGTGGTCTGCTATTCATATGTTGCCAGAAGAGACGGTACAAGCACATATTGACGTTAAAGGAGAACTACTTCTTCCGATTCATTGGGGTGCTTTTACATTATCATTACATGAATGGAGTGACCCTATTGAACGTGTGACAAAAGAAGCAAAGCGTTTAGGAGTTAATATTGCAACGCCACAAATGGGTGAATCTATTACGTTAAAATCTACAGACTATCCTTCATCAGCTTGGTGGAGGGAATTTTAACTATAAATAAAAAAGAGCGAACCCTTTTTTAAGGAATTCGCTCTTTTTCTGTATTTAAACTTACTTCACTATATTTGCTTTACCGCTATCTAAAACTCTATTTGTTTGTACAGAGGTAATATTAATAACCGTATTCATACTTTTATCAGTTAGTTCAATGAGTTCGTTTTCGTGATTGATTTTCTGTAAATCCCACACCATTCCATTGAACTCGTTATGCTGTCCACTTACTCTTACTATATTTTTCGTTTTACTTGATGGTTGTATTTGTAGATTTGTAAATTGGTTCCCACTAATTTCATTTGGTGTAGTTACATTACTATCCATATAAATCATATTTACACAATCTTCAAGTGAGAAGTTCATAAAACGGTTGGCATTTATCCAAGCATAACCAGATTGCGGTTTCTTTGCTACTAATTTCAGCCCAGTTTCCATTCCTACAACTTTTATATTTTCAAAGTTAATAAATGAAATTTCATTTTCTTTCCCACCAGAATACAAAGAAATTCCAGTACCTTTATTTGTTTCTGTCCAATTAATAATATTTATATCTTTTATTTGTGTTTTGTGCCAAGTGTTATAATACTTATTTTTGCCGTCTAAATATATAACTTCAGAATTAAATTTAGGATCGTCTATAGCTATATAAGCTCCTTCGATAGAAGCATTTCTTTCTAATTCTAGAACTCTAAAATTACCTTCAACAACAAACTGTGTTCCATAACCGAATAATAATTTTACACCTTTTTTCACTACGATTGGTGACGTAATTTTATACTTCTTATCCTCAAGCAATACTGTTTTAATTGTACTAGCCTCTGCTTTATTAATAGCAGATTGTATTTTGTTTGAATCATTTTTACCTTTAAAGTATTCTACATACAACTTATCATTTTTTACTACACTATCTTTTTTGTTGTATTGATAAAAAGCAAAAGTAATTAGAACTACAGCTATGAGTAAAATAATTATTTTCTTCTTCATCACACTCATCCTCATATTAATTTTCTCCTTAGCTACTCTTCGAATCATTTAAGTTTTAATTATTTTGCTGTGTATTATAGATTACAATTCCTGCTTTTTATAATTAAACTATATTATCTATAGAGCTATCCTGCTTAGCCAATTCTTCATTCCTATAATCTATTAATTTATGATTAGATAAAACAAAATTGTGCTCTAATATTAATTCATTGTGGAGTAAATCAGGTAAAAATTTAGGTATCATCTCTCCTACGCCGTAATTATAGTCACTTAGAATCCAAGAAATCTCTTTCCAATCTAAAATTCCTTCTGATACTTTTTTTGGAGTGTGATATGTAAATTCATTATGTAGCTCTATTAAATAAGCATACATACCGCCAGAATATGAAGAGTCCTCCCATTTAATAATACCTTTAAATTGAATTTGTTCATGTTTAACTTCTATATTAGTCTCTTCTTTAATTTCACGAATCGCATTCTCTAAAGGTGTTTCTCCCTTTTCTATCTTTCCCCCTACCCCATTCCACAATCCTTTTACAGGGTCATATTCTCTATTTAACATAAGTATCTCTTCATTTTTCTTTATAAAACATAAAGTGTGCTTGTACATAATGTGATTCCTTTCTTTGCTATTAATAGGCTCTTACTGGAGATATAAGATGTACTGCTGCAGATAGTTTCCCTGCTTCAATTAATATCGGTCTCATAGAACCGCTGAAACTTAAAGTAACCGTTTCTTCTTTTATTGCCTTTAAAGCATCTATCATAAATCGTCCATCAAAAGATATGTTTAATTGTTTTTCACCTTGAATCGTATCTATCTGTTGAGTCTCGGATATTTTTCCAATCTGAGAAGCATTAGAAGAAATTTTAATTGTGGATTCGTCTATGATTTCTAAGTTAACATTGTTATTTGCCCATTCACTTGCTAATAAGCTGGATCGATCTACACCTTGTAAAATCCTTTTTCTATCTACGTTAATGACTGTTTGAAATTCATTTGGAATTAAACTAGATATATTAGGATATTTTCCTTCAATTAATCTTGAATATAATGTAGTTGTACCGAATGTAAAAATAATGTGACTTTCTGAAAGATAGATGTATACGAATTCTGAATTACTATTCATTAATTTTAGCAGTTCACTAATAGTTGCACTTGGTACGATACAACTTGCTTTCACATCTGTAGATATTTTCGTTTCGCGTATAGCAAGTCTATGTGAATCAGTTGCTACGCAAATTAACTTAGTATAATCTAACTCTAAATGAACACCAGTAAGAACAGGTCTAGATTCATTTTTAGCTACTGCAAAGGCTGTTTGTTTAAACACTTCAATCAATTGTTCCGTTTCTACTTGTACTTTTGCATGATCGTCTATAAGTGGTACATTCGGAAACTCATATGTTGGAAGTCCATTTAAGTTTAATGTAATTTCTTCTGACTGTATCGCAATGATTTGCTCATCCTTACTTTTTATTGTTACATTGCTTGGCATTTTCTTTATAATTTCAATGAAATATTTTGCAGGTACTACAATAGACCCTACTTTTAATATAGTTGTAATTTGGTCGTCTTCGTTAGAACTAGGGATGAATTTTTCGATGAAAATATTTGAATTACTTGCGATTAAAGTAATTCCAGATTGATCTGCAATTATTTTTATACCGGATAGTATAGGGATTATAGCTTTGGTAGATATAGCTTTACTTACTTCTGAAAGTGCTTGAGTGAAATGTTTATGATTAACGATAAACTCCATTTTTTCCCCGCCTTACATGAAATGATAATTTTATGAAGATTGATGAATGATTGTTCCGTTAAAGAAGTAAGGTACTGTTTCTTTCCTTTGTAATGTATTTAATAAGTGTTCTGGTATACGTAAATGCGGTGCTGCTCTATGTAATTCCATCCAAGTAATCTCTTCAATTTCTTTTGGCCTTGATATATATGTCTCTCCGCCAATTATTTCGCCTAAAAAATTAAAGAAAATTGCATGGTGACCTCTCTCTTCGAAAAAAGCTTCGCTGATAGAACAAATACCGTTTACAGTTATATGTAACCCTGTTTCTTCTTTCACTTCCCGAGTTACTGCCTCTTCTAACGTTTCTCCCAATTTAACTGCGCCACCTGGTAGCGTGTAATAAGAACCGTTCTTTCCTTTGTTTTTTACCATTAAGATCTTTTCGTTTGTATTATCGTATAAAAGTGCATATGTAACATTTACTTTTTTCATCTAAGTCCACCTTTAATAACGAGAATTTTCTGCCTTTGTTACATTCTACCATTTAATCGTTTTAAAATATAAAAAAGTTAATAGAGTAGTTCATTTATCTGCTCTTAGTAAAAGTAATAATCGATAAACCTTCATTACTAAATAAAAAAGAACGTATTTTGAAAGTAAATATTCAACGTACGCTCTTTATGCTTTGATTGATTCAGTTTGGGATTCTATCTACTTTATAACCTTTTTTCTAAATAGTATCGATTGTGCCCTTTAGGGTGTTCTTCACTTACTCCAATCACTTTATATCCATGCTTTTTATAAAAATCAGGAGCTTGAAAGCTAAAAGTATCTAAATTGATTAGCCTACACTCATTTTCAATTGCAAATTCTTCAATAAGTTTTAATAACTTGCTTCCGTAGCCTTCGTGTCTATACTCATCAGAAACCCAAAGGAAATCGACATGTACGTGGTGCCAAAATGTAATTGCAGTTATTCCACCTACAATTTCTTCCTTTTCATTTCTCACGATAAAACTAATTTTTTCTGAAGGCTTTTTCTCTTCTTCCGAAATATGTTTTTGGTTATATTCAATTACTTTTTCTCTTATGTAATCACTATCTTCTTGGACCCATTGTTTTACTATTTTCATTTTAATTATCGCGCTCCTTTTAAAGTATCTATTCAATTTAATAATCGTAATATCCTGTCTAACTTAATAGTCGTAGGGCACTGTTTCATTTCACTAAAATAAAGAAAAGCCCTACTACATTTTATCTGTAATAAGACTTTTATGCATTGTATAGAATCGAATTAATCTAAAGGAATGTAATTATCGAAAATATTTACGTCGTTCGATTCTTATTAATTAAAACTTCCGTAAGTTCACACCTTAGTAGAATAATTGAATTGTATCACTGCGGAAAAGAATGAATACTCCAAAACCAATTAGAACTATTGGAACGATAATATGACAATTTCTCTCAAGTACTTTAGCTAAAATAGGAGCTCTTAACAATGTGTAGCTAATAAAACACCATATTGCTATCATGGTAAAAAATATAACTAATGTAACAATATTTGTTTTAAGATTTTGACTAGCGAACATTGGTATATAAATCGAAATATTGTCAGCCCCATTAGCTAACGTTATCAAAGCTACTTTAAATATTGAACCAGAAACGTTATCAATGACTTCATTCCTTTTATAAGAACGAAGTGACAATATTCCTTTCACTCCCATATAAATTGGTACGAATCCTAATAATCCGATCCACGAAACTGGAATGAAAAAAGAGCTTAAAGAACCAATGATACTTAGAAAAGTAATCACACTAAATCCTAAATATTGTCCAATAACAATATAAAGTTCTTTCATCTTAGTTTTTTCTCGGACAGTCCTACCTTCTTTCTTAATTACTCCTGTCTTTACTTGTGAAAATAAAACAAGGAGTATGAAAATGTCATCAATATTTGTTGCAGTGAATGCCATAAAAGAAGAAATTATGGTTGTAATCAATATAAGCCAACTACCTTTATAATAAAATAATGGTATACAAATGAATTGCATATCTAATAACAAAGGTGGTTAATGTAGTTTTATAACATGATTTCAGTACCTTTATAAAACAATATGAATATTTTACTAATCTGCTACTTAGTTCGTTGAGAAATAAATCACTTTATTACTTTTCAAATCATTTCATTTTGAATTAAGTAACTCTTTTCTTCCTACACATTTATTAAAAAGGGGAAATCAAATATTTTGTAATATAAAAAGAGCCCTTTATTAGGACTCTTTTCCAGAATTAAGCTATTTTCCGATATAAATGTTTTGTTTCTTTTTTCTTTTCTGCTTTTGGTGGACGAATTAATATTGAAATAACGAAAGAGATAACAGATAGCACACCAATTATAATAAAGGTTGGTTGAAACCCACCAAGTAGTGCTCCGATGAATGCTCCTGCAAGCGCACCAAATCCGAAACCTTGGTAAACAATTCCGTAATTTGTACTATGATTTTTTAAGCCGAAGAAATCTCCGACAATGGCCGGGAATATTGTAATGTTACCACCAAAGCAGAAGGCAACACTTGCTACGCAAGCGAAATAAATGCCGTAATTTAGAGGAATGAAACTTAAAGTAAAGACTGACAATCCAATTATTATAAACGTTGCAGAAACAATTTTCATTCGGCCAATTTTATCTGATAACGTTCCAAGAACTATTCTACCTACCGTATTAAAAATTGCAATCATTGCAACGGCGTTAGCAGCAGTAGCTGCACTAAGTCCAACGAGCTGTACTCCGATATCTTTTACCATACCGATTAAATATAGTCCACCCATACACGATGTAAATAACATGAAAAACAAGAGATATACTTGTTTCGTTCGCATCATTTCACGAGGAGTATAGTCATTGTGTAATGTCTCAGTTACAGTATTACTTACAATTGCTTCACGTAAGAAGAACGATCCGGTTAATACTAAAAGTAGGACGATAATCCCCCAATATAAAAATGCTTGTGATACACCAAGACTATCGATAAGACTTCCGTTTATATATCTGAAAATTAAGCTGCCCATTCCATATGCCGAAACAGATATGCCAGAAATAAGTCCTTTTCGATTTGGAAACCATTTAATTAAATTAGATAGTGATGTAATATAAGCAGTTCCATCTGCATAACCAACAACAACACCAGCTAATAAATATAGTAATGGTAAGGAAGAAACTTGTGAACTAAGTATTAAACCGAGTCCCAGAACAATCCCTGCAGTAGCGATGAGTTTACGAAGTCCTAACTTTTGCTGCAACTTTCCTGCAAATAAGGTTGAGAATGATAATGAAAAACTTGTTATGGAGAAAGTTATCGCTACGGAATTGAGGTTCCATCCAAACTTACTAACAAGGGGTTGATTAAATAAACTCCATGTATAAATTGTTCCAAGGCCAATTTGAACAATGATTGTACCTAGAACAATTAGTAACGGATTTATAGAAGTTTGTTTCATACTAACTGTCCCCTTCTTTTATCTTGACATGAATTTTCACAGTTAGTATAACCATCATAAATTACAAAATACTGTACGGAAAATGGTAATTCAGTTCATGTACACAAAAAGACACTCCATAATGAAGTGTCTTTTTGTAGGTTATATTAGATTTACTTAAAGAAAGCTTTGTTAAGATAAGACATTTTCAAATGCTTATGTATATATGATATCAAAAGACTTCTGTCATGTGATGGGACTTAAGATGTATTTTTCATTCATCATATAGTCGGATGGATAAAAATTAATATTCGATTTCATCAAAATCCTTCGGCTGCGGTACCGTTTGCATATTAGCAGCATCTTTAGGATCGCTATAAATTGCATTTTGTTCTGTATTCACATCTTTAATATTTTGTTTTTTGTTCTGTATTCACATCTTTAATATTTTGTTTTTTGTTTTTATTCATTTTATCTTTCATTTTCTTTCACTCCTTTTCATTATAGGAGTAATTATGCCCTATTACCGTTACGAAATGTATCAGCGACTAAATTGCTAAATTCACGTAAATAATATAAATAATTATCACCACCGTAGTTGCATCTTTTATTGTACATTTTCGCAACAACTACATTATATTCTGGTATTACTAAAAGAGTCGGTCCAGTAATTCCTAATATTTGATACGCTCCTTTTGGAACACGTTCACCAAGCTCACTTAAAAGTGCAGGTTCATTTTGAACGAACCAAAACAATCCGTTTTGTGGTAATTCCTTGTTTATAAATGTGGGACTCTGCAAACTCGTAGCAATTTTTATAACTTCTTTTGGAACAATTTGTTTACCGTTTATCATACCTTGATTTAAATGAAGATTGCCCCAATAAGCAAATTCTCTAGCTGAGACAAACAGATTTTTTTCACTACCATCATCTACCGTACCAATTTCACTAATTGCGTCTTCATTTGGATTATCCACAACTTTAACTAAGTTTTCATGCTCTTGAATTCTCCAACCTGTTTCTTGGAAGTTAACTAGATCGAATACACGCTCCTTTAACAATTCAGGAAAACTTTTGTTATATAGCTGATAAATAAGACGTGTTATCATTCTTACATTAATATCTCTATACGCCCATGATTGTCCAGATTCAAATTCACGAAAAATTGTCCCGTCATTCGTTTCTCCTAAACCGTGCGAATGGGTTACTAAATGTCTTATCGTTGTTTTACCAAGTAATACAGGGTCGAAATCATTAAAGTACTTTATCGCCTCGTCATCAATAGAGTTTATTTTCCCCTCGAAAAGCGCATATGCTACCATTAATCCTAAATAACTTTTTCTCGCAGAAGCAACGTTGAATTGTGAAGATGCTGTTATTTTTTTACTTGTAGATATATTTGAATGATGGCCACTATAATGCTCTAGTACAATTTGATTATCTTTTATAATGCACAGTGCTGTTGCAGAACTATGATTTTCTTCTTTTATATTCTCAACCCAAGAAATCAATTTATCGTATGTATACAAATAAATCCCCCTTAACATGAATAAAAAATTACAACATGAAAGAAAAGTATAAAATAGTATTTACACCTTTCTTTCATATGAAATATTATTGATGTTCTATACTTAAATGATCCACCAGTTCCAGCAATTAAAGCAGCTGAAACATCCAGCGCAACCTACGCATCCGCCGCAACGTCCTGCACAACCTCCGCATCTTCCGCCGCCACATCCACCACAGCGTCCACCACAGCCTCCACATCCGCCACAACGACGTGCATCATCTTGAATGTAATAGTATGGATATTGATTTTGTTGTAGTTGATCCCAATACACAACATTACCAGATTGAAAATCATTAAGGTTTAACGATTGTAGTTCTTGTTGAAATCCATTCATTACGAAACCCTCCATTTATACAAATAAATTCCGTCCAAATGTTACAGTTTATCTATTTTTGCAAACAAAGTAGAAATCAGACTATAGACTAAATGCGTACATCAACAAAATATGAACTTACACTAGGTGATGTACCTTGTTTTTTAGCCTATTTTCTTAATCTCCTTTCGGTGGACGTATTTATTATTAATAGAGATGTTTAAAAATTGCTAATCCAACAGTTTACTAGTTCATCACTTAATTTTCTTTCTAGTAACTCTTTAACTGAAGGCTCTGGCATGATTTTATACGTATGTAAAACTTCTTGATTATAATCTATCCAGTGAAACGCTAAATGAGATTCTTTAGATTTTGGTATGAAATCAATATGTAACTCTTGCGAATCTACTTCAAAAATGTGATTGATTTCATGATGAATAACTTCTCGGTCTTCCCATTGGTTTTCTATGACTCCTAAAAAGTTTTTTATACTACAGTTTACTCCGAGTTCTTCTCGTAGTTCTCTTATTAATGCATTCTCAGCTGATTCGCCAACTTCAACATGACCACCTGGTAAAAAATAATGATGGCCAATATATTCAGCCACTAACAATTTTTTATCCTTTATCATAACAGCTCGTACAATATGGTGAAATTTATTTTTCAATTGCTATTCCTCCCAGTTATTTAATTTCATCCTTCATTTCACATCTTTACTTCGTAATACTTAAACGAACAAACGATATACTTGCTCCCCATCGTATTCATGTCCCAATGGTTGAAAACCGTAACGTTCATATAGTTTCTTTGCAGAGATATTATCTTTATGTACTGTTAACCTTATTTCTTTACACGCCTTAAATGTGTTTTTTATTAAATAGATGCTTCCCTGTAACGCCGCTTTTCCATAACCATTTCCTTGCTGCTTTTGATCGATAATAAATCCATTTATCCAATACATATCAGTTGTCTCTCTTACAACGGCATGCATAATAAATCCAACCATTAGATCACCGTCGTATATCGCAAATGGTATGTACTCTACATTGTCACCATCTGGTTTTATATACACTTTAGCTAGTGAAACTGCTACAGCCGGAACAATTTTTTTTTGCTCTTCTTTAACTTGTAATTTTAATACATCTTCCCAACTCTCTCTCGTGACAACCTTTAACTGGACATTCAATATTGTAAGCTCCTTTATAAAGAGAATGTATTTATATATTCAACGTAGTGAAATATATCCCTTTTTCGACAACAACTTATAACATGATTTTTATAAAATCTTGAATGAATTGTTGTTCATCAATTTCTAACGCTATACGGGAACCTTTAGATATAGAGCTAGGGCGAAAATCAGCGAATGTTTGTCCTTTCGTATCTCCGTATGTATCTACATTCACTGTACGAAGCGCAAATTTAAAAAAACTTGGGTTAACTAATCCACTTATAGCAACCACATCATGTAGCAAAGGCCCTTCGATAGATAGATTAAGTTTTTGGTATGCAGATAAATAGTAATCATACATCGGTTTCATTATCGTATGAAATGGATTTTTTGAATTAGCTTGGATATAGTTAAATACATTTGGAGTTAACACAGCTTTATTTGTTACATTTAAAGGGAATATAAATAAATTCTTTGCTTGCTGAAAAATAATTTTACTTGCTATAGGATCTCCATACACGTTTGCCTCTGCTAATGGCGTAACGTTTCCTACTTCTAAAAAAACACCACCCATGAAATATATTCCTTTTACATTCAGCATTAAATTATTCCATAAATTAAAAGCAATCGCTAACGAGGTAGATCTTCCTACATCGACAATTGTTAAATCTTTCCCGTACTTTACAAGAATCGCAGCAATACTTCCAAAATTGTATATTGGAATAGATAATACGCTTTCTGGAACATGGATGGGCCCTAATCCTTCTGCTCCGTGAATTTCAGGGTAGTACGTAGTAATTTCTTCTGTAAGTGGTTTTGTTGCACCACTAATGACAGGAATGTCTTGTCTATTTGCTAACTGTAAAATATACGCTGCATTATGTGCAGCATGTATATGCTCAACATTTCCGTATCCGGTTACAATACCGACAATTTCAATTTCGGGATGCAGTAAACCAAACATAATGGCAAACGAGTCATCAATACCTGGGTCTCCGAAAAATAATACTTTTTCCAAGAAATACCCTCCCCTCATAAAAAATTGAGTCATTAATAACTATGTATATGAAAAAAGCAAGTATATCTATGCAAATTTTAGAACGGATAATGTTTTACAAAATATTAAAAAGGAACTAGCGTATGCTAATTCCTTTCTTAAGTAACCATTCTCAAATTTAATTAATTATCGTATCCTTCATAAATTGCATCATTTATTTGATTTTGTGTCTTTTTATCTTCAGGTACAGGTTTCCACCAATTTCCTGTAATGAATAACATAGTTAATAAATTATAACTATCACTAAAATAGCTTTCTCTCTTATTCTTCATCCAATCCCAACCGCTATTTACCCACTTTTGATTATTACTATCCGTTATACTTGCAGCAATAAACGGTGAAACAAATACAGCAGTTGGATAACTACCAATATTGGATCCGTTTAATTGATAACCATCCACAATTTTAGAAGGATTTCCATTCGTTTTATTTTGAATCCATGAAGAGACTTTATCAGAAATGACTTTACTTCTTTTCTCGCCGTACATCGCATAGTCCATTACAATTCTCAATGGTACCCGACTAGCATTGTAATAATATGCATTTGTATATTCTGACTCATCTAAGAAGTCTTTAGGTGCGGGTTGTGGTGGGTTTTTTACAACGAAATCTGAAATAAGTCCTGTATTTTGAGAGTACTTATTACTAAATTGCGTATAAACATCGTACAAATTATTAATAACAGTAAGCCAAGTTTTATCACCTGTAAATTCATAAAATGCTCTAAGGTGTGACATCATCCAATCAGATGGTCTCGTATCAAGTGAATTTTTAGAATCCCAATCTCCCAAATTTAGTCGGTTATTATTTGTAACATTACTAGCTTTAATACCTTTTGTAATCATGTCTTGTGCTTCTTTCAAATAATTAACCGTTCCATGTGATCCCCACTGCTTATGAGCAAGAAGAAGAGAATACGCAATATCTAAATCCCCATCAGTAGCAGAATTAAAATGACCTTGTGCTTTTTTACTATCTGCGACAACCCATCCCATTAAATTAGGATTTTGAGAGCTTTTAAAAGTTCTTGCTGTTTTAAATAAACCGTCATAGATTTTTTGAGCATTCGAATCATAACCAGCCATTAATACTGTAATTATCATCCCATACCCTTGACCTTCTGAAGTTCCAAGTGGCTTAAACCCATCAGCATCACCCGTAATCTCTCCTTTTACGTAATAACCACCAGGTAAAGAAGATAAATCATTTTTCAAATATTTCTTTTTCCAATTATCGTAGTAACTTCTTACAGAAGCATTTAAACTTTCCTGTGTAACATGATTTGGTTTTATAACACCTGCATAATTAACTTGCTGGGGAAATGGTTTCATTTCTTTTACAGCAGCTACTTGTTGATTGACTATGGGAATAGAAGTTTGTACTGAATTGTCCATTACATTTGCTGCGAAACTAGAATTAGAAAAACTAGCTAGTCCAATTCCTATAATAGAAATACATGTGAAAATTTTTCTTTTTCCATTCATTATGTTGTCATCTCCTTTTAAAATGCTTACTACATAAAATGTAACATACAATATTTAACTGAAATACAAAATATTATATTTATCAACATAAGAAGGAAATTACATAAAAAAGTATCATAAAATTATTATTGAATTACATTATACGGATTGATTATTTGCTAAATTCCTATGTTTTTCTTTTCTTAATACTGGTATATGAGCAATCACAATTCCAAGTATAGTAATCCCTCCGCCAATTATCGAAACAAAAGTTGGCACTTCTCCTAACCATATCCAAGCAACAAAACATGCAGTTACTGGCGTTAAATATAGAGAACTTGTTGCCTCAGCAGCACCAGAATGAGATATGATATATGCCAATGCGATATATGGGAGTACTGTTGGAAATAAACCTAAAAATATAACACTCATATTCACTTCAAGAGGAGCTGTTAGTATTTCTTGATAAACTCCGGGTAAGAAAATAAGCATACATACAGTACTAGACAAAATTGTATATATGGTAAATGGCAAGAAACCATACTTTTTTAAGTAAGAAGTTTGGAAAACGAAAAATAAGCTTTCTGAAATCGCTGCTAATAATATAAATAATCCTCCACTATTCAATTGAATAGCATCTCCTTGACTAAATGATATGAAAGCAATTCCTATAAAACTAATTACACCACCGATCCAACCATTTATTTTCATTTTTTCATTCAAAAAAACAGATGCAAAAATAGCCGTTACTATAGGTGTGACTGAAACAATTAAACTTGCAGATCCAGCATTTACTGTTTTTTCGCCGTAGTTTAATGCAATGTGATAAAAAGTGAATCCTAAAGCACCGAACATAAAAATTGCTGGGATATCCTTTAAATCCGGTAGCCGTAACTTGTAAATAAAAGAAAACAACAGAAGTATAAATGAAGCGATTAATAAACGTAGTAAAGTAAGATGCTCAGGTGTGTAAGATTCAAGCCCCATACGAATTGCCGGAAAGGCAGTCCCCCATATTAAAATCGTAAAAGCATGAGCACAAATAATCCGAAAATCCCATTTTTTATAATTCATGTTTTTCTCCCCCTTCAAACCAACCACTTTATAATTACCAATTATTTCTTTCATCATATTTAATAGTTGATACAATGTCTTCAACCAGTTACTTATCGTAAAAACCAACCACTTGGCATTTATAAAGTGAACGAGGAGTTTTTTTATGACAACTAATAAAAAACTGCCTAAATATCGGCAGATAGTAGACTATATGAAAGAAAAAATTGAAAACGGTGAATGGCCTATTGGAAGTAAGATTCCTAGTCAACGGCAGTTAGCCAAATTATTTCATGTAAATCGAAGTACTGTAATAACTGCGCTAGATGAACTTATGGCAGATGGATTGATTCAAGGGAAAATTGGAGCAGGAACAATTGTAACAAATAATACATGGTCATTATTAGCGACGAATCCCCCGCCTGATTGGAGTGAATATGTAAAGGCCGGTATTCATAAACCTAGCAAGTTAATAGTACGAGAAATCAATGAAGCAGAAGCAAATAAAAAACTTATCCATCTTAGTAAAGGTGAACTTGCGCCTCAACTTTTCCCGCTAGAAACTATGCAGACGATTATGAAAAGCGTATGTGAGGAATTAGAGTATTTTGGATACGAAGAACAAAAAGGTTTTTTACCGTTACGTGAAGCAATTAGTAAATACGTAAAATCATTCGGAATACATACATCAGCCAGTTCTATATTAATCGTCTCTGGTGCATTACAAGCACTCCAATTAATATCAATTGGTCTTTTGCATAGAGAATCAACCGTTTTACTTGAACAGCCTTCTTACTTATATTCACTTCATGTATTTCAATCAGCAAATATAAATCTATCTGGTATATCTATGGATCATCACGGTATTTTACCTAACGAATTTTTAAAACGAATTAAATATAGTCAAAAGAAAAATATTTTATATTCTATCCCTTGTTTTCAAAATCCAACAGGGATATTAATGTCTCAAGAACGAAGAAAAGAAATATTAAAAATATGTGAAAAAGAACAGTTACCTATTATTGAAGATGATATTTACCGCGAGTTATGGATTGATGAACCACCTCCAGCTCCTTTAATGTCGATAGATAAACATGGACATATATTATATGTTGGTAGTCTCTCTAAAACACTTACTCCTGGACTTAGAATTGGATGGATTATTGGACCAGAACCTGTAATTGATAGATTGTCAGATATAAAAATGCAAACAGACTATGGATCAAGCTCATTATCCCAAAGAGTTGCTGCTGAATGGATAAATAAAGGTTTTTATGAAGAACATGTTGCAAACGTAAGAATTAAACTAAAAGAACGAAGACAAATCATGATACGAGCTTTAAATAAGTACTGGGCAGATATTGCATCGTGGGATATTCCTAGTGGCGGATTATTTATATGGCTAAAGATTGTACCTAGCATTCCGATGAAGAAATTATTTTCAGAGGCGCTATCAAAAGGAATTCTTTTAAACCCAGGACGTATATATGAAGAAGAATCAGATCGGTACATTCGTTTATCATATGGATATGCTTCTTCGGAGCAAATGACTAACGGGATTAAATTACTGAGTGAATTAATTCGTAAGCTAATGCCATAACAAAAACTCCTCTTTTATTTATAGAGGAGTTTTTGTATATCATATTTACCACAATCTCATTTCCTGTCCCAATAAAATAAGTTCGTCATAAGGATCTCCGTCAATATTTAATACTTGAGCAAAAGCAGGTTCTGTTTTTAAACCGTTCTCTTTTAAGTGAAGAATTTCTTCCCTTATATGGGGATGCTGCATTAATAACATGTGCTCTACTATCATATGTCTATATGCATTTTGGTTACGCACTGGCTTAGGCTGAGCAAATAATTCAAATTTAAAACCTTCAAATTCAAAATTTACCTTTATCGATTCTGTAGTTTTAATTTTTTTCTTTTTTATTTTGAATCCTTTATAAGAACCGTATAAAGATCTCATTTCCTGTTCAAAAACATCAAAGTTATGTACTTCCATTACTATATCTAAGTCAGATTGAAGAGTATCAATTCTAATAGGAATTGTTCCGCAAAGAACCGGACTATACAAAGTTAAATCCTCCATAATGTTAAGTTTATTCAAAACATCATACACTTTTTGTTGCTTCTCATTCCCAGATTGTAAATATGTAATTGATGTAAACATGGAAGTCTCTCCTTCATTTCGCGTAATACGTGTATTATTAAATTCAAGAAAAATTTATCAGTTGAAACTTGTACTAGGAGTACCAATACTTCAATATATTAAGACGAACAAACAATATGTTTCAACTTTCCTCCTATACTGCAATACTATAAAAATAAAAAAGGAGGAATTATTATGAGCATTTTTCACATTCTTTTAACCATCCACATATTATTTGGAACAATATGCTTAATCAGCGGTATTGTAGCGATGGTTGCTCAAAAGAAAAAAGGAAAACATACGGAATGGGGTGAAATATATCATGCATCCTATGTTGTTATCACCGTTACTGCAATTATATTATCCATTATAAATTGGGATAAAATCGCATATTTATTTTATGTAGCAATTTTCTCTTATTCATTTGCGATATATGGATACCTCGCACGAAAAAAACGTTGGAAAAATTGGCTTCACCACCATATTAGAGGTATGTTAGGCTCTTATATAGGTGCCGTTACCGCACTTTTAGTAAACGTCGGTATTCATATTCCCATAATTAATTTATTACCGCCTATATGGTTTTGGTTTTTACCTACATTAATCGGTATTCCTCTCGTAGCCAGTGTATCAAAAAAATATAAAAAGCGTAGTTAAAATTCATTACAATTTCGTTACTTTCTGATGGTAATTACAAAATTCATACTCAATGTAATATTTTATTAACAAATTCAAATTCATATTGCTTTAAGTTCGTCACTTAGAGCTAAATAAAAAGAATCCAATAAAAATATTGGATTCTTTTTCGGATTGCATTTCAATATCGGCTCTATGTATTCAATGATGTTACCATTTGGATGACAAACTATCTTTGTATACTTGTGGGTACTTGTATTATTGATTCAGTGATAATTACACCATTATAGTTTAAGGCTGTAATAATGAATGTAAACGATCTGGGTAATTCGTAAACATCCCGTCAACTCCCCATAAAATTAACTTTTTCATATCTGTTTCATTATCTACAGTAAATGGATGAACTTCTAATCCATTTTTCTTTATACTCTTTACATAAGCTGAATCAATATATTTATAGTTCATCCCAAGACCGATACAGTATGTTTTATACTTTTTTATCTCTAATTCAGTTAAATGAGCTGCCTTTTTGTAAGGTAGTAATTGTACTAGCGGTATATTAACATCTAAACCATGAATCTTTTGCAGACTTTCTTCACTAAATGATTGAATAATAATTTTATCACTTATTTCGTAGTGCTTTATAATTTCTAATAGCTTTTCTTCCATACCAGGATATTCATCTGGCAATTTTGTTTCAATGTAATAATTAGCGCTTTGCCCGAACGTTTCAATAATTTCTTCTAGTGTTGGAACTTTAGCATCTTCAAATTCTTTCTTCGCTAAACTTGGATGCTTTTCATTAAAAAAAGAACCTGCATTAAGTTGCTTTATTTCTTCTAATGTATGTTCCTTAACTAGCCCCGTACCGTTTGTAGTGCGGTTTACTGTTTCATCATGCATAGCTACTAAATGTCCGTCTTTTGTCATTTGGAGATCAATTTCTATATAATCTCCTCTCAATTGTTGCCCTAATTTATACGCTGCTATTGTATGTTCCGGCGCATACGCAGAAGCGCCTCTATGTGCAATGTTTTTTATATGATTTAATTGATTAATAGCTTTCGTGTACTTAAGTTCATTTGCTTTATGAAAAACAAAAGTACCTATTACTATAAAGGTGCAAATGATTGTAACTATATATTTTCTTTTCATAATGATGTATTAACTCCTACATGAAATTAATTTGGCTTGGATAATTTATTCAAATAAATGTCGATTTTCAAAAACAGTCATTTGTCCAACAGATTGAAAGCCAGCCTTTTTATAAATATTAATTCCATCAGGTGAAGCTTGTAATACGCATTGAGCAACCTTCAATTCTTTTGCTTCTTGCAGCAAGTAATTAAACATAGTAGAGCCAAATCCTTGCCCTCTCATTTCTTCTTTAGTTGCTATATCATAAATACCAATACTATCTTTTGTACATACTATTGAACCAACAGATACGACTTCATTTTTAAAAATCCCTAAATATAGTTTCATATTCTCACTATTCCATAAATCGAAAGAAGCAGTTTCATTGTAGAATGCTTGTACATGTGTACCTTCCTCTGATGTACCAAATAGATTAGCTAACGTTTCCCCAAAATTTTTAATTTGTCCTGGCGAAGATGCTTTTTGTATCGTAAAACCTTCTGGCATGTTTATTGTTGGATGAATTGTTTTTAAGTCTGCTACCATCGCGATATTTTGTTCTGCTTCTTTTAAGCCAAGTTTTATTAATTCGCTTTTTATAATCTGTTCATACCTATCATTCCAAAACCAAACACTCATTGGAAATTTCTTTTGATTATAGTTGTTTACCACTTTATATAATTTCTCAATACCTTCCGTTAAATCATTGTTTAATAAAGTAATGATATTAAATGTATCTGCAGGTAAACCACAGTCGACAGCAACATAATCCTTCGTTTCTTTTACATTCATTCCATGTACTTGCCGCGAAATATATGACGTTTTATATGTGAAGTTATCTATTAATAACTGTTTATAATTCATTCATTTTCTCCTTTCATAATAATTCGTATTCGAATCGTTCCGTATTAAATATAACATATATGAAATGTGCCTATTTCTATAAAAATAGCTCTATACATCACTCTATTCACCCTAAAAGAATTAAAAATGATATAACGTTGTCGGAATGAAAAAAGTGGTATATAATAAACAGTAACATTACTAGTAATTATTTTAGGTATTCCTAGAATAAAGGAGCGATACATATGAAAATTACTATTTATTTCGGAAGTCATGAAGATCAAGATGTTCGTACTATGGACTGTCATTTAGATGTAGAAGATACAGAAGAGATCGTTTCTGTATCATAATATAAATAGTTGGGATGAACCCTCTTCCCTACAGCGTTTAAGGCACCTTTAATAGGTGTCTTTTTTGTTATTTTTTCATCAAAAACCCTTTACTTTAGAGCGTTTTAATAGTAAAATATACATATACGAACAAGCGTTCTTTTTTATTTTAATTGTACATGAAGGGATGATTTTCACAATGGCTCAAGCAAAGCGCAGAGGAAGAAAAAAGCAAACACCTATTATTTCAAATACAGGCTTTATCGGCTCTGTCTTTATTGATACATTGGAGTTACAAAAGAAATCCTATTATTTCGCTCGTAAAAAACTTCAAATTGTTCATCACGTACTTGATGGCCTCTCTGGAGCAACAAGTTCTCTATTTAAAGAACATAACATTTCAGCATACATGTCATGTGTGTATTTACATAAACAAAAGAAAATCGGCTTTGTTCTTTCAACGAAACCATTTGAACAAAGTGACGGTGTTTCTTACTTTATAAATTATTTAATCGAAAAGAATTTTTACGGTAACGAAGAAGTAGAATATCAAGAAGTATTTAATACAGGTTTTATCGGTGTAGTATTCGCTGATTTATGTAGCATAGATCGTTTTAATTTCGAGTTTGAAATGGGTATGTTAACGAAATTAATGAAAGATATGATTATTCCGGTTAAAGAACTCTTTTTACGCCACAATGTACCGGCCTACATCTCCACTTCTCATTTAGAGGAACAAAATAAATTAGGTTTCGTTCTATCTGTAAAACCATATGATGAACGTGCAGAAGCAGATTTATATTTTGAGGCGTATTTAAAAGAACGCGGTTTATTTATCGGTGATGAAGAAGATGATATTGATAAGATTGTTATTAGAAAAACAGCTGAATTACGATAAAAAAGCGCAGGATAATGATCCTGCGCTTTTTATAATTTATGAAACGGATTTACCAAATAAACGGTATTAGTTTTTTGGTTTTCTGTTTATACACTGTAAATTGTTCCCCGTACTTGTTTTGTAAGTAAACATCAGATTTTGGAATATAGTCAAAAACAAATACTAAGAATAGGCCTATAGGAATAAACAAACTATAAAGATTGTTAGAGATTAACGCTAAACCAAGCACCCAAATGCAATCTCCAAGATAATTAATATGAATCGCATATTTAAATAAACCGCCTGTATATAGCTTACCTTGATTTATAGGATTGTCTTTAAAAGATTTTCTAAGTAACTCTGAAACTGTGTTTAATATACTTCCTCCTAAAAACAATGTCCAGCCTATAATAAGAACTGTTAAGTTTGAATCCTGATTACTAGTAATCATTAAGATTGGAAAACCTACATAATTTATTCCAAAAGCAATACTGTTCATAATGACTTCTTGCCATGCAATCCCTCTAGGCAACCATATAAACATCATAGCTGTTAATCGTAAAGCGGTAATAATTAAAGCTATAAAAAGTTCTATTGGATTCTACGAAGCACTATAATCTTTCGAATGAACTTCTAACGTGAAACGATTTGATGAAACTTTAATTACTATTAAATATAAGATTCCACCTACAATTGGAATGATGTAGGCTGGGATATAATTTAATAATAGCCCGGACACTACCATTGCTATAGGAAGCTTTTTATTAACTTTATCAGCAATTACACCGGCAAATGGGTTCATAACAATCATTGGAATCGTTCCTAATATGAGCGTAATCGCGAAATTTAACGCAGATCCAGTTATTTGTAAAACATATAATCCTAGCGCGAAACTATACATAGAGCTACCGAATATTGATACTGTTTTTGCAATTGAATATAAACAAATATTTCTTAGTTCTTGGTTTCTTTTTTTATTTTCTATATGCAATCGTAAACTTCCCATAACAATTCCCCCCACTTTTCTTTGTATTACATTAAGTGTAAGTTATTGGGTTAACCCAATATCAATACATTGTGTTTAAAAATTAATACAAAGAAATAAAAAAAGATGGGGTTAACCCCATGCCCATTAAACTAATCTCATCTACCGTCAATGATTTGAAGATAAATAGCTTAGAATTGCTTAAGCAAATAGTTGTAATTGATTAGATACAAAAATATACATATAAAAAACGCCACCCTTTTCTAAAATTAATTCTACAGAAAGGATGTCGCTTTTTTACTTGATATACCCGTTTAATACTTACGTTTGTTATTTATATAATCTTCATTAGTGAAAGTTAGCAATAGTTGAATTATTTAGATCGCACTTCCATCGAAAGGTAAAATTATTAGAGTTTCAGAAAGCCCATTTTATCTCTTTTATATGGGTACACGTATACGAATGCAAATTTTTTTTATTGAAATGTAAAAAGTAATATGATATCTTCTATTACATTGATTAATTACATATGAGAATCATGTATAATGGCTTGGGGGTCTCTACCAGGAACCAATAACTCCTGACTACAAAACGCGTCTTTTAGCGTTTGTGGTCAGGAGTTTTTTTGTTCTAAGGTAAATAATGATGAGAAGGGAATACAAAAAATGAATTTCAAAGTATTTATATTAGCTTTAGCAACAATAGCAGTAGGGCTTGTAGAGCTTATTGTTGGAGGAATATTGCCAGACATCGCTAAAGATTTTAATGTTTCATTAAGTTCCGCTGGTCAATTAATTACAATTTTCGCCTTTACTTATGCTATAGCAGGTCCTGTATTATTGATTTTCACAAGTAAAGTGGAACGAAAAAAATTGTATATTATTTCACTTTACACTTTTCTAATTGGAAATATACTTACTTATTTTAGTCCGAACTTTACTTTTATGATGATAGCACGAATATTAACTGCTATGAGTACTGCTTTAGTTGTCGTACTTTCCCTTACAATTGCAGCTAAGATTGTTAATCCCTCTTACCAAGCAAAAGCATTAGGATTAATTTATATGGGTATTAGCTCTTCACTTGTTTTAGGAGTTCCACTAGGCATATTAATTTCGAACACATTTGGCTGGAGAGTTATTTTTTTATGTATAGCTATTTTATCATTGGGATCTATTATCTTAATTTCATTATTTTTAGAGAAAATACCTGGGGAGGAAAACCGAACTCCTTTATCTATCCAATTAAAAGCCGTGTGTAGTCCAAAACTAGGTGCTGCTCATCTAGCTACCATGTTTATGTTAGCAGGACACTATACTTTATATGCTTATTTTACTCCTTTTTTAGAAGAAAAGTTTCAACTAAGCCCTTATTGGATTAGCATATTTTATTTAATGTTTGGTATAGCTGCAGTAAGTGGCGGAGCGTTCGGCGGTGGATTATCAGATAAAATAGGCGCTCCAAAAAGTATAGTAATAGTTATTACTTTATTTGCTCTAATCTTATTTATATTACCGTTCACGACAGTTTCTATTAGCCTATTTATTCCCGTTATGATAGTTTGGGCTGCATTGAGTTGGGGACTTGCACCACCTCTACAAAGTTATTTAATTCAAACTGCTCCAGATACGTCAGATATACAGCAAAGTTTTAATAATTCAGCTCTACAAATAGGAATTTCGCTCGGCTCTGCAGTTGGAGGTATAGCCTTAAAACAAATACATAATGTCGCTCATATGGCCTGGGTTGGTGGATCTCTAGTTCTATTGTCTTTAGGTTTGGCTATCTTTTCTCTTACTAGACATACATCGGCAAGAGAGTGTCATGTGAGTGCTAAACATGTAGATTAACATTCTCTTTGTCTTTTGATCGCAAAGAGTCTAAATATAAATCGTCAAAAAAGTCCAGTTATAAAACCGGACTTTTTTTGACGGGATTGCCCTTATCTTTTTCCGAAAAATGAATATGTATAAATTTCTTCTCCTTGAACAAAGAAATCCTCGTACTTTCCTCCTCGTGTCAAATAATTTGAAGTACTTTCATCAATGGAATGAAAGTGTAGATTTTGGATTTCTTTCGTTACTTTTGAAAGTGTAAAATTTTCTCGAAAGTTATTTGTAATTTGGCTATTTGAGCTGAAATTTTTAAATAAAATAAATAAACTTACTAAATAACAATCCGTTTTAAAAAGTGGATTTAATTCGTGAAGTAAAAAATCCTCATGCTCAAAACTATAATTGCTCGTACCAGAATGATCAATTACAACATCAACTGACTGATTCTGAATAGGGATATTCAAAAAATCAGCACAGATAAAGAGAATGTTTCTTTTCGGATTTCTTCTCGCTAATACATCTTTTAAAAATAAAAGTTTATTTAAATCTCGATCCACTGCAATGTATAGGCAATTTTCGGGCAGTTCTTCATAAATGTTTCTCAAAAAGAATCCAAGTCCCGATCCTAAATCCAGTATTAATTTGTTATTTAAATTTAAATGTACTAGTTTCTTTTTCGCCCATTCCCCTTCCCTATGCATATTTTCCAAATACGCATTATCAGTTTCATGAATATAATCCGATATAGTATCTTCAAGTGACGTTTGCTCATTAACTTTAAATAATTTACCCGCAGTTATAATTCCTGAAGTAATAATATATTCTTCACCACAATTACAAATTAGCTTCCCCTCAGTAATTTGGTTGTTAGTAATAATTCCATCTTGAAGAATTAGTTTTTCGCTACACTTAGAACATGTAAGTAAATGAAGTACGCTTAAATCTATCCCTATAATTGAATTTGAAGTTTCATTTGTTAATAATAAATCTTGTAACACTTCCTTTAATTTATCCCGCCTCTTCTCCAAAAGCTCTATTTCCTGTTCCATCTTGTCATATTTCAATTTAAATAAAGATTGGTAAAAAGTATCATTTTCGTAATTCATAGATTTCGCTAAATTTTTATAAAAAAATAGTTCTTTAATTTCATTCAAGCTAAATCCTAGATCTTTGTAATGTAATATAAGTTCTAAATCTATTTGACAATACTCATCAAAAAAATAATGCGATCCCTTTCTTTCAGGAATAATGAGGCCGAGATCCATATAATGTCTAATTGTATCAATACTTACATTATTTACTTCTGCAAACTTACTGATTTTCATAATATCACTACCATTTATATATATTTTTATATAGATTTCTATTTTTATCTTTAAAAATCCTTTTATCTCTCTATACAACAGAATTTAAGGTATGTATAGGATATTTCAATGCCACATATTTTGTAAGTGTATAATCTTTTATTTAATAAAATATACATGTAAACGGATATCATCACCTCTCCTTTATTTAACCAGTGGAGCAGGACTACTATTCTGATGACACTTTTATTTCTATTTCTGTATGTGATGAATTACACCAACTTGCTCGAGAAAGTTAAAGATTCTCATTTCCAAATACCTTACGAAGTTATTGCTAAAAATGTTGGTTTTGTAGAATGAATCGGTAGAAACTAAGCAGAAGATTTAATTGATTTATATGTTTGGGTGAGTTAAAAAATTGCTAACACCTCTTTCAAATGCATGGAATATACAGGGATTTATAACTTAATATAGAACATAAACAGGAGAAGTTCATCTTGTAAATAAGGGGACATACTTATGGAATTAGAATCAAATGTTAAAGCGATTGTTTTATTAGAAACGTTAATTGGCACTGGTAACAACAGTAAGGGGTGGATTAGAAAATGAAAATTGCAATAGTCTGTTTTGATAACTTTACTGATATAGATGTTTTTCTACCATGGGATTTATTAAATCGTGTACGTTTAGTTGGCGGTATTTCTAATTGGAACGTTCAACTATTAGGAACGGGAAAAACTCATATATCCATGTCTGGCTTACGTATTCCCATGACAGAAAGCATATCTGATATTCCGTCTGCTGACGCTGTAATATTTGCAAGTGGTAAGGGTGTACAAGATTTATATAAAAACCAAGAATATATTAATAGTATTCATGTAGATCCTCAAAGACAATTAATAGGATCTATGTGTTCTGGTTCATTACTACTAGGAGCTAAAAAATTGCTAACAGGTAAAAAAGCCACTACATATCCATCCGCAGTAGAACAGCTTAAAGAATTTGATGTGGACGTTATTGAACAAAGTTTCGTGAACGAAGGAAATATTTCGACTGCTGCAGGCTGTTTTGCAGCTCAAGATCTCTCAGCGTGGATTATAAGAACCCTAATCAATGAAGAAATGGTCAATACTGTGCTAGAAACTGTTCAGCCAGTAGGCAAAGGTTTATATTTTTAATTTCAAATCAAGTTGAGGGATTGGTTGCTCCCAAAAATGATAAAATGATCTTTTTTGCTTGATAGCGATGTAATATGCCTCCAATTTCAATTTAATTAAATAAAAAACCCGTGAATCATTCACGGGTTTTCATCTTAATAACTAATTGCTATTGTACCTTCACCTGCATGAACCGCAAATGAAATTGGTAATGGATATAGTTTAAAGTCCATTTCAGGGAATGCTTGTCTAATATCTGAAATCCATTCTTCAGCTCCATCTTTATCATTAGCATGGAACATATGAAGTACTTTTGGTAATTCTTTTTCAAGCTCATTTTTAATGTATTCTCGACATTTTTGGATTTTGCGAACTTTCTTTTCAAGTAAAAGTTCTCCACCTTTTACTTCTAATATTAAGTTAACACTTAATAAACTTCCAAGTAAAAATTGAACTCCCTTTACACGCCCACTTGCGTAAAGGCCTTTTAAACTTTTCGGGAATACGTGGAAAGGTCTTCTTTTTTCATCTACCAATGTTTTGTGTATATCTTGTAACGTCATACCATCAGTGTATAACGATTTCGCTTTTCTAATTAATTCATCCATTGGATAACTTGTTGTTTCACTATCCAATACCGTTAATGGGAAACCTGCCATGTCTGCAGCTAACTTCATGTTTTGATAAGTTCCACTTACTTTTCCGCTAATAGCAACTGCAAATCCCTCTTCATATTCTTCTTTGCATTTCGAAAATAACTCTACCATTTCCCCTATGTTAGGCTGTGATGTAGTGACAGTTTTACCTTCGTTTAACGCATTATAGACGCGCTCACGCACACCTTCTTCACAATCTTTGTACGACACACCATCAATAATAACTTCAATCGGGATAACAAAATTATCTCCTTCTGTTGTAAAACTCGCAGTTGTACTATCAGTAATCCAAGCAACACGCTTCATGTTGTTCCTCCCTTAATTCAATTCCTCTTTTCTGACTTTTCTATATATTTATGTTACGAAAAGAGAATATCCCTGTAATAGTAACAGGACTTTATTGTTTTGGCTATAGTAGATGAATAGTAAATGTGAATATTTTTTGTCATTTTCACCATAAAAAGAAGAAAACCGAAGTATTTGCCCGATTTTCTTCTTTTTATGCATTATTTAAAAGTTTCATTATCTAAAATTACAACATAATCATTTGTCAATCGGCCAGCTTCTTTCGTATAACTAACAAGTCTTTGTACGTTATCACAGCAAAGTTTCGCTCCCCATACGAGTAACGGTACGCCGATGAAGTCGATGTGAAATCTTCTAGAAAACAGGCCACCGAAAGTCATTGGTAAAGGCACTGTTGGTGATGTATTAGAAAAAATAATCTTTTCATGACTTTGATAATGTTTTTGCAAAATCTCTCCTAAATGTTTCATCGCAGGTACAACAACTTTTGATGCGCCGCATCCAATTGTATATACTGGATTACCATTTTCGTCTATTCCATGAAAAATAATTTTCCCCATATCTTCTGTTTTCAATTTATTAAAGTAATCTACATTCAAAATTTCTTCTTTCGTTAACTTACGATCCGTTGGTAATTTATTTAAATGATAAGCTGCAGCAAGTGAAGTTGAATGCGTTCCGCCGAAATCTGTGTAAATGAATATCATATTATCATCCCTTGTTATAAATGTTCAATGTTATTTAGTATTACCGTTCACGGCGCTGTTAAACAATGGATGAATACTTTCATGTTTTTTGTATTAATTCATTATATTTTTTCCAAATATAATATCGTTTACTAATTACAGTACCTAATGTGATACATAAAAAGGTATTTGTTACAACCATTAATGTATAGTGAGTACTGCTAGAAAACATACTTTGTTTAATCAAAACCTTCGTACCTAGAATGGCAAGTAGAATAATTGTACTTAACCAATTTCCTTTTCGTAATACATGACCTGTTTCACTATCTAATCGAAATGTTAAAACTTTTCCCCTAATCATTCCAAGGCCCAATCCAATCCCCAGCATTACAACGAATAGTAATACTTTCAATATAGTTAATTGTCCCATATGAATAATAGACTGGATTGTCGCAAAGCACAGCAAAGTCGGAATGAACCAAATACGATTAATATTCACTTTATATTCTTTACCTTGCATTAATATCATTATAAAAACAACAAGTAGAATAACAAATAGAATATCCATTTAGAGTCCTCCTATTTACTTGTTTACATTTGAAAATTATATTCGCTTCTTTTCATTCCATACTTTAAATAAACTAGCTAATAAAAATTATAAAATATAGAATGTGATTTCCCATCAGTTTTAAGCATTGTTTATGCAAAAAAGACGTACAAATAAATAGTACGTCTTTTTTACATTTATTAATGCGTTCATAAACTCTTTTAACCTTATGAAAAAGAGTTTTCTAATTCTTTCATTATCTTTTCAGGACCCGCTCCTTTATTTGACGGAATAACTACTGTAATTCCTAAGCCTAGATATACGGCCGAGCGAAAACTGACGCCTGGATCATATCCCATTACATGATATTTGAATATTTCGTTTTCTCTTGTTTCAATCCATATTCCATATCCGTAAGACTGATTATTATTTACTTGAATATGAGGAGTTAAAAGTATTTTTGTATATTCTCGGCTTATGATTTCAAAGTTAAATAACGCTTCCCAGAACTTCAGCATGTCTGGCGCAGTAATAAAAGCACCACCATCAGAGCCTCCTATTATTGGTATAGAGTAGATGTTTGTTCTCCAATTTTGGTTAGTTTCATCTTTTATATATCCAAGAGCTGTGTACCTTGGTAATGTATCTAAAGAAAAATAGCCAGAATCATTCATACCAATTGGTTTAAATATGTTTTTTTCTATATACTCCGTAAATTTAAGTCCTGTCTGTTCTTCGATTATTAATCCCAGTATGATAAAACCTGCATTGTTGTAGTGAAATTTACTTCCAGGTGCAAACATCATACTTCTGCTTTGGAATAATGGTAAAAAATCTTTTAAACTTTTTAATAGATACATAGGAGTTTCTTTCCAAAGATCCTCAAAGTTATCCAAAATACTTTCATCGAAATAATCCGGAATACCCGAACTATGCGTCAAAAGGTGATGTATTGTAATATCTTCATTAAAGTTTGGAAATTTAATACTTAAACACTCTTTTAACTTTGTTTGAAAAGTAATTACACCTTTTTCAACAAGTTGACAGATACCGATAGCAGTGAATATTTTACAACCGGAGGCAATCCCGAACTTTGTTTGTAGCGTATTGTTTATACATTCATTTCGATTTGCGTAACCAAACGCCTCTTCATAGACTAAGCCTTTTTCTTCTTTCACTAAAATTACCCCAGAGTAATCTATATGCCGATGTATTTCTTTTACAATGCTGTCTATTTGATCTTTTGTTTTCATTACAAAAACCACCCTTGTTTATCAATATTGTTCACCTTTCTTATATTTCCATATATAGGAGGGAGAACCCTCCTATTGAACACCATACGATTTAAACTAAGAGAACTATTTCGAATTGATTGACTCAGAGGAATGCACTTTAGACTGTGATGGCAATAAAATAAACACACACAATATGATAGTTATAAGGAACATGATTGATGATCCTATAATAACTACAAGTTGTATAGAAATAAATTGAGTTGCAACTCCGAATAGAATCGTAATCAAAATGGTTATGACCGCAATAACGAGCCCATATATACTCCCAATCCGTCCCATAATATGGACAGGTATATTATTTTGATAAAAGGTATAAAATCCCGTATTGGCATATGCCATAGAGAAAGATAAAATAAAGAATCCGATTGTCGCTATTAAAAATTCATTTGAAAAAGCATAAATTAAATAACCGATTGCGATGAATAATGATCCTATTCCAATTAAAAATGAAGGTGTTAATTGTTTTGATAAAATTGTATTTGTTATGGCTCCTAAAATAAACCCTGCTCCAGCGATACTAACTAAAAAGCCATATTCGCTATCTGTTAACAATAAAACTTCTTTCGCAAATGACAATTCAAGTGAATCAGTGGCGGCAACTAAAACCATCATCCCTTGAAATAAAAAGTACACAAAAACGATATATAAAGATTTCTTACTGAAATTTAAAACGATGTTCCAATCTTTTTTTAGTACAGCTAAAGATAACTTGTCATTTGACGTAGTAATATCGGATTTTTTATCAAGATTAGGTAACAGTAATGTAATTACTCCTGATAAGAGAAATGCTATAGCATTTATATATATAGCAAACTCCGATGTACTTGCTATTAACAATAAGCCCGCTATCGCTGGACCAATTAAAGATGCACCAGATCCTATTAAACTACGTAATGAGTTGAAACGTTGTCTTTGCTCAACTGGAACCAATTTCGTCATATACGCCATAGCAGTTGGCTCATAAATTGCATTGGCCATACTTATAAAGAATACGAATACATAAACAATCCAAAGTGATGGAAGTAAAGGTAAAATAGCGATAAATACCGCACGATATATATCAAGGTGAATCATTAACTTCCGTTTATTTAAACGATCAACCATACTTCCTGACCATGCGTTTGTAAATAAAGCGGCTAATGGTTTAATTACATATAAAGTAGCAACAGCTAAGGCTGAGCCTCCCATATTATAGACAAGTACATTCAGTGCTATTAAGTAAATCCATGCCCCTAAATTCGCAATACCAACTCCAGACAGTAGTAATAAAGGATATTTCCAATCTTTAAGTAAGTTTTTCATTTTAGGCCCCCGCTTTCCAAATTGTTTTGAATCAATAAAAAAATCCCACCCCCAAGACTTTTAGTCTTAGGGACGAGATTTATCATCGCGGTGCCACCCTAGTTTGTTAATATGTCGCCATATTAACCTTATCAGGTACTGCATTCTATTTCATGCTTATACCATAGCTCTATAACGGGAGCTCCCGTCACACTATCCCCTAATAAAAGGTTCCGATGTGCTGCTCAGAGGCTTGGTTCAATAAAGAATTTTTGCTCCTTTTCAGCTAAATAGAGCTCTCTGTGAAAAATTCATTTTATTTACTCTTCTCTTCACTGCATTTGATTTTTTCCATATTATCACAAATTAATTTAACTGTAAATATAAAATAATCAGATATTTACGGACGTGTCACTGTTTATTCTCTTATTTATTATTTTTCCAAAAAATTACGGTGCGTGAAATTACTTAAATCTATAAAAAAAGAGCCTATTATATATAGACCCTTCACTTTGTCCGAATTAGTTTGTATTCGCCTCTGCTAGCGGTTGTAACGGTGGTTCCAATTCTAGGATTAATGCATCGCCTTCTTGTATATCTTGTCCCTTTTCAATGCTCTGACTCGTTACATAGCCCGTACCTGTAGTTTTTAAATCTAATTTTAATAATTTAGAGAAATACATAACATCACGCATTGACCAACCTTGTAAATTTGGCATTATTGCGTTCTTCCCTAATAAAAATATACGATCCCCTTCACTCATTACTTCACCAGATTGCGGATATTGTTTTATTATTTTTCCTTCGCCTAAAATTATCGGTTGGAGCTTCTCTTTTTTCACACTATTCTCTACTGTATCCATTGATTGATTGACATAGTTTTGTACTTTTAATTGGGATCGTTTCGTTGCATCTGCCATTTGTTTTTCTGTATATGGTTTCACCTTTAAATATTCAAGGCTATTTTTCACAACTGGTTTAAATATTTCAGCAAGCGGCTGAGCTCCATACTCGTCTCCCTTTAACTTTGGCTGTTTAATAGCTAAGTATACAATTAACTCTGGGTCATCAATCGGAGCCATACCTAAAAATGAAAAAATATAATTTTCTTTCCCTTCCATATATCGTCCATTTTCAGGATTCGGAATTTGCGCTGTTCCGGTCTTACCTCCTATTGGATAACCATCCACTTTATACATTGTACCAGTACCTTTTGATGACGTAATAACACGCTCCATTAAATTCCTTACCTCGTCCGCTGTCTCTTTTTTTATCGGATTCCCAATTTCTTTCGGTTGATTTTCCATAATAACTTGTTTGTTTGTGGGATTTACAACTTTGTCAACGATATATGGTTGCATCATTTTTCCGTCATTTGCTATAGCAGTAGCTGCTTGGATTAATTGAATGGGAGTTACTGTAGAACCTTGTCCGAAAGAAGTTGTGACTTGTTGAATTTGTGTATTTAATAATAATGTGTTTTTACTTTCGCCAGGTAAATCTATTCCAGTTTTTTGGTTGAATCCAAATTTATTCATATATTGCTTAAATTTATCCGGTTTTAATAACTTATCTTCTAAAATAGAAAAAGCTACGTTTGATGATCTTTCAAAGCCTTCATCAAATGTAATAGATCCCCATCCAAACCCACCGTTATGATCTTTTATATCAGATGAACCAACTGAATATTTTCCAGATTGGAAATATTCTTTCCCGTTATATACCCCTTCATTTATTGCAGCAGCTAACGTAAATATTTTCATTGTTGAACCGGGTTCGTATGCATTTGCGATTGGATCATTTAAAAAGTACTCGATATCACCTTTATTGGGGTTAAAACTAGGTTTACTAGACATCGCTAAAACTTTTCCTGTCTTTGGATCCGCTATGATTCCTACTAACATAGAAGGATCATAGTGTTCTTGTGCCTTGTTCATTGCTTCTTCTAAAAAACCATTAATTTGTTTATCAAGCGTAAGGTATACATTATTTCCATTTTTAGCGGCTTCTACTTTTCCTATATCATTCGTAAGCGGAATACCCCCTTGCGTGCCCACATATTCTATTTTCCCATTTGTAGAGCGCAAATATTTATCTAGACTTTTTTCAAGTCCAAATTTTCCTTCTGTATTTCCTTTATCATCTGGTCTAGCAAAACCAAGTATATAGGATGCAAAATCTTCATTTGGATATACTCTTGCTTTCTCTGACATAAAGGATACACCCGGGATTTTTAATTGTTTTATTTTTTCCTTCACTTCTCTAGATAAATTCCGACCAACTTTTCCAATTTCAACTTGCGTACGTCCCTCATGAAAATTTTTTAATACGTCCTCTTTATCAATTTCAAGCGCATCAGCTAATCGTTGAGCAGTTTCATCTTTGTTTTTCACTATATCTTTCCCTTTCAAATTCACAACAACACGATACGTTGTGGAATCTTGGACTAGCACTTTTCCAGTTTGATCATAAATCGTGCCACGATTTGCTTCTAAAACACCATTTTTATTATGTTGTTCATTTGCTAGATCCTTTACATCCACATTATGCAGGACTCCTACTGCCTGAATATAGAAAAAACGCAAAAGCATAATAAGAAATAACACAATAAAAGTAACCATAAAATACCGCGCGCCTTTATTCGTTTGAAGTTTATGCATGTTTATCTCCTTTCTTTATTAATTTATACATGCAAAGATGCGCTTTAAAATATGTAATTTTTGTTTTCGATACTATATGTTTCGAAGTTTTCTTATCAATTCCTTTAAAACAATGTGAAACTGGTTATTGTTAATTTATTTAAACACTTAAAATACAGTACGTGAAATTTAAGAATATTCATTCTTTTAATCTTGCTGCATAACACTCAAATTCTTTTTGCAAGTAATCTATTCACTTGTATACAAAAAACCTCCTTTCAATTTCCAAAGGAGGGTTTTCAATATATAAAATGCTAGTTATGAAATTTAACCTACATGGTTATACTTCTTTAGAAAAGGAATTCGTTTCGCTGCGAGTGCGTACATTTTGAAAACAAGTTTTGCGATTGGTTCAAATATACGTTTTTTCTGCAACAATAAACTGCTTATAATACTTGTTATTACAGCTGCACCCATTACATCTAAAGGAAAATGAACACCTACATACAAACGTGATATACAAACTAAAACCGCCCATAAAAGTGCAATATATCTTAACTTTTCTCCTCTAAGAATAAAAATGAATGCAATCGATAATACAAGTACAGAATGATCACTAACAAAGGATGAGTTTTCTGCATGAGGTACTAATTGATTCACATCATATGCTACAAAAGGACGTGGATGATAATATACTACATGAATAAAAACATTTACTAGTAATGCAATTATTACTGAAAGTGTCGTATACAACACTGTATATTGTTTTCTTATCGCATTCTCTTTCTTTCCGTTATGAAACCATAAGATAAACATGAATAGAATAGCCACATATGCAGCGCTATTTGTAATAGCAATCATTGCCTTATCTAAGAGCGCAGATGTACCTGCTAAATTGTTTATCCATTGAAATACTGTGTAATTCACATTACTCTCTCCTTACAATTTCTTGTTTTACTTGAAATTAAGTTACAAGTTTACTTGATTTACACAGTATACAACATTTACACACATTTAGATTTTCACTTTATTCATTTTACTATTTTTCATTTGACAATTATGTAACTATTTACATGTATTAAAAATATATAGGGTGGAAAAAACCTTTTAAATCGAATGATTCACAAACTATAAGTTTATATATTACAAAACATAACCATATAAAAACATAGGTTATTAAATCATATTTTTATTCCATACGTAGAGCGATATTACCGAACTGTTCGCTCTGTTCCATACGGCTTAACGCTTGAATGGCTTCTTTTAACGAATAAACTTTATCAATAATTGGTTTAATTTTATATTTCTCTATAAACTTAATCATTTCATTAAATTCCTCACGGCTCCCCATAGATGTCCCCATAATATCGATTTGATTATAAAATAATGCTCGTAAAGGTAATTCAATTTTATCTCCTGAGCTAGCACCAAAATTAACAATTCTCCCATTTGGTTTTAATACATCAAAATATTGTAAGAATGTTGCTGGACCTATACTATCAATTATTAAATCTACTTTCTCTCCGCGTAAACTCTCTTCCCAATTTCCAGAACTATTAAAAGAAAAGTCTGCGCCATATGTTTCGGCAAACTTTCTTTTACTCTCTACCCTTGAAGTAACACTTACTTTTGCACCAATTGCTTTTGCAAATAACATGGCAAATGTCGCTACACCGCCGCCTATCCCCGGAATTAAAACATGTTCTCCACACTTTAATCTACCCTTTGTAAAAAGTGCTCTATATGCAGTTAGTGCCGATAAAGATAAAACCCCAGACTCTTCCCAAGTAAGATATGACGGTTTTGCCACTACATTTTCAGCTGGCACAATAACATATTCAGCAAACGTTCCATTTTTCGGTCCACCTAAAACCTCTGGTAAATCTGGTACTTCGGCAATATTTTCCCATCCAATGCTAGGATTTATAATAACCTCGCTATTTAATAAATTATTTGAAACACCTTCTCCGATTTCTGTAACAATTCCTGAACCATCTGACCCTATTACTAACGGCAGCTCCATTTCTTTTCTATTGTTTATAATAAATAAATCCCTATGATTTAATCCTGCAGCTTTTAACTTTACTTTTACTTCACCGGCATTAGGATTTGTTTCAGATGAAAATTTATATTCTAATCCTTCTACCCCTTTTTTATATTGATGTACAATAGCTTTCATTGTTTAATTCCCCCTTAATATTTTCAATATACTAGAAATATCGAAATAAATAAAATAATCCGTCTCCAATAATTAGAAATAAAGTATATCGTTATAACAAAAGAACAAATCCCTCCCTATAAATAACGTAGGAAGGGGTTTTTAAAATTTTTCAGATAAGAATCTGTAATTTTAATTTTTTTGAGTTTTGGCCAATTCTAAAATTCTTTGAATAAACGGTGCCTTTTCCTTTGTATACGAAACACGATCAAAAGGATATGTAGCTGCAAGTTTCTCTTTTAATTCTCTATATTCTTTACGTGCCCATTCATGTTTTATTAGAAAGTCTCGAAATAAAAGATTGTTTTTCCATTCGTCACTATTATAAATATAAACATGCAAATGATGGGTACCAGCTCTCCATTTTCCCTTTCTAAAAAAACGTCGATTAGGTGTTTCTTTTGGAACATACTCATATCCAATCTTTAATAAATCTTCAATCCACTTTTCAGTAATTTGTAAATCCGTTACGCCAATCATCATATCAATTAGAGGTTTCGCTCCTAATCCTTGTACAGATGTGCTCCCTATGTGCTGAATAGCAATACATTCTGCTCCAAATAATGAAATAAATTTCTCTTTTTCTATTACATACTCTTCATACCAATCTTTTTGATATGGTTTAATAACGATTTGTTGTTCCATATTGTTCACCCTCTTATAAGTGTTTATTATTATATTTATAAAATTTCATGTGATTAACATAGGATTTTTACAAAATATGTCGAATACTGAAATATACAACTTAATTATAATAAATGTGAGGTATATTATGAAAGATATTCCAGTTGAAATTCAATTAAATCAAGTAACATTCCAATTAAAGAAACATACTAATTTTGATTGGCTTATGAAATTAGGAACCGTATTTGCGGTTTTTGACCAGCAAGATTCAGGAAATCTATCTTTTGGTGTAGAAAAAGATGGACATAAGAAATTTATTAAATATGCAGGAGCACATACAATTGCATATAACGGAAAGACCGGCGATGCAATTGATAGATTAAAAAATTCAGTTTCCTTATATGAAGAATTAAAGCATGAATCACTTATACAATTAATTGAACATTTTCCCGTTCAATTTGGATATGTCTTAATTTTTGATTGGTTTGATGGCGAATGTCTTCATTCACATTGGAGTTTCCCGCCACCTGAGAAATATAAAAATCCAAACTCTCCTTATTATAAATATAAGCATTTATCTGTTTTGGAGCGAATTCAATCCTTAAATTCTATGTTTTCTTTCCATACATATGTCGAAAAGGAAAACTATGTAGCAATAGATTTTTTTGACGGTAGTATTTTATATAACTTCCATACAAATGAGACGAAGATTTGTGATATTGATTTATATTCTAAAAAACCATACGTGAATAAAATGGGAAGATTATGGGGTTCCTCGCGTTTTATGTCTCCTGAAGAATTTGAGCTAAACGCTATGATTGATGCAAGAACAAATGTATTTAATATGGGGGCGATGGCTTTCGAAATTTTAGGAGGTGGAAAAGATCGTTCCTTTACAAAATGGGAAGCAAGTAGGGATTTATATGAAATAGCGTATCGTGCTGTAAATGAAAGCCGAGCTGAACGATATGAATCAGTTAAAGTATTTTATGAAGAGTGGATAAACGTAGCAAATACTGAAAAGATATAACCCATATTATTAAAAACATAAAGTTTCTACTATAATCATGTATAACATAGATGTTTTCATTAATATTGCATATTAGTACTGTCTACTTGGTTAAGTCTATTTTTTAAAATGACATATCAGCGATATTTTATGTCTATTTTGTATAGGTGTTAGCAAGTTCGTTTGCAAACTTGTTAGCACTTTTTTGTTTAGATAATACACGCATTCCTTCTTACTATACTGACTATGTCCCGATTTGGGGATTTTTGTGCGTAAAATATACCTTCCTATTGTGGTCAATGTGGTCAAAAGAGAGTGGTCGTTTTATGCGCTACTCTCTTTTGACCACATGTTCACACTTACACTCTATTCCCTTGTGACTCATTTAAACTTTGCTCAAGATTTTTAATTGTTGTCTCTTTTTCTTTAAGAGTTTCTTTTAGCTCATCAATTATTTTTGAATTTTCATCCTTACTTCTCTGCAATTCATTTTCAAAATTAGTAAGTAAGTCAGTCTGCTTCTTCTGTTCATTAGCTGCCGCTCTTCTGTTGTTATCTCCAATCATCATAAATACAAACCCTAAAGCGATAACACTTGCTGAAGTACTCATTGAATCAAGAATTTCTTTTGGCAGGGATGCAATTAATTTGGAATTAGGAAAAGCTATTATACAAATTGCCGCAATATAATATAGTAGCGCCCCTATTTTTACTACTTTCTTTTCCGATACAGGGTCATTTTCATTTTTTATTGTTTTATTAAGCAAATCAGATAATGTTAAGCAAAGTCCAGCTAATGAAATACCTGTTACAAATGCTCCTGAAATATTTGCTTGGCCTACAATATTTAATAACCCAAGTACAACTATAGCTCCCCCCATATAAATCGTTACTTGTTCCATCTGTAAATACCAATTTTTCTTCATTAATTCACCAACTTACAAATTCATTATAGAATTTAATTATATAATAAATTTGTTATATAATTTCCTAATTAATTATTATTTTTACTAAATTAAAAATTTTTCTATTACATACACCTTCATAAAAACATCATATTTAGCTGCCAACTCTTCCAGTTTCTTTTCTCTATATTTCGTCACTGTAAAGAAATGAATCACTGGTACTTTTCCGTTATACTTCTGTTTATAAATTTGCGTAAATTCTTCATATTTCTTTAACTTCTCTTCATTCACTTTCATTTTCTGTGAGCGATCTACCTCAACCGCATGAAGTATATTTTCTTCATCACGAAATTTCACATCAGGAACTATTTTCTTTTTCTCCTTATTCTTTATATAACGTATATCCGTTTCAATCTGCCAATCATCCGGACAATACAAATATAACCATGCTTCATTCCGTAATAATGCATGCGCAAGCTTTCCTCTCGAAACAACCTTTCCATCATCGCCAAACATGGCATGCCCTTCTTTATTGAGATAGTACACATACTCTTTTCCTTGCATTGTCTTACTCAAATATGGCTTTAAATCGCCCATAATTCTGTTTGCATTTCGTATACCACCCATATCATGCACACTCATTACGTGTCTTCTTGTAGCGAACTGGAGCTTTCTAATCGTCGCAAGTATCGCCATGTGACGGTTGATTTTCATGTGACTCTGGATGTTCATGTTTTTCCACCTCATATTCTTTTAGATGTTTCCACATCATTTCATCGCTAATATAAGGAACTTGAATTTCAGTGAGCCGATCTGTTTTGAAAATCGCCCGCCCTGGAATACTCTGTATCGATTCTAATCCGGGTTCATCAATGACTACTTCAGATGCGGTTTGAGTCGGTAACCGAAAACCTAATTTTGCATCTGCATTTTGTTTCACTTGGCGTGGTAGTGTATCTCCAGTTGGATACTGTGTACAAAAAATCAATCTAAAACCCAGCGCTCCACCTATACGCGCAATATGAGAGAGTCTTTGTTGGCATAACCCTAATAATTTTCTCTGCTGTTCCTTCATACTTCTATCTGGGCATAATTCAGCCCCTTCATCTACGATTACAAAGAACCGTTCTTTCTCGTTTGTTTCCACGACATTCGTGTATCTGTTTTCTTTCATGTATTTCAATTTCTCTTCCATCTTCTTTAAAATGTTCTCCAATACAACGAATGCTTGCACAGGTGTTTCGGCTACTTCTTCTACTTGCTGCAAGTTTTTATATGGCCCAAACTCTAGTCCTCCTTTTAAATCGATAATATACAAATGCGTATGATTCGGTTGTGCTGTAATAAGAGAGGTGACTACATTTTTCAAAAAGACCGTCTTCCCCATTCTTGTTAGTCCACCTAATGTCATATGTGGTGTTTTATCAAAATCATGATAAATCAGTTTTTCTAAGCTCTGCCCTATTGGAACGCACCATTTCCCTTTCTTCACTAATCTCGTTGACCAATTCCACTTCTTCGGTATCTCTCTATGGAATACACGAATGTTCAATTTATAATTATCGTACTGGATCCGTACGGGCTTACTTAATCCTTCGCTCACCACATCTTCTACCTTCTGAATAATTTTACTAGGCATGCCCAGCGGTAAGGTATATACATAAGTCGTACTACGATCATCATCGATTTGTTTTTGGAACTTTGGATATTGCAATTTTTCTTCATTATTTCTTTTAATCGCAATACCAGCTACCTCAAAAAACACCTGTATTTTTCGTTTATCATCATTTTTACTTTTGAACTTTTCACCGAATAATGCCACTGTCAAACCTGCAGCTGGAACGAGTAATAATTCAATCATTTTCTCCACTCCCCATATACCCTTTATAAGGGTATATATCCCTTATTTTTGGAAGACTCCCGTACACGCTTTATATCAACGTTCTGTAAATGTCCTATAATTCCATGTTGGTATTCCCCTATAGAAACGCGAAAAGAACATAACGTAGAAGATACAAGAACGAGCCTGTGAGCGTTGTGTACATGGTCATACGTGGAAGCCAACGTGGAACACTCTGGCCCATTTTCTCCGCAACCTTCATCGTAAGAACTGACAAGCCAGTTGCCGTCCATACAACTACCGCTTCACCAACGATTGTCATTTGAATCCCTCTTTTCGAATGAGTTGTAATCCCTTCGGTGTCATAACCGGTTGATACTCATTAATGACATCTCCCCAATCAAGCATTTCATCCTCGTCTTCATATAAATCATCCATTATATCGTTTGATAAACGGTAATAGCCTTTATACTCACGATTTTCAAAAACCTCATGTCTTGTCATGTGATCTACAATTGCATTCGTTTCTTTTTTACCACTTGCCCCTCTATACATACTTCTTAATTCTTTTGATGGATACAGGTAAGGCGTTTCATTCAAATGTGAATATTGCCAACGCATACGCGTCCTCTCCCCTCTTGATGTCCTTGATTCCACTTGGTATTCCTCTTGGTCTTGATATAGGTATATGACCTAGAAGAAGGGATTTTGCCTGTCTATACAAATTTAATTATGATTTTTTTACAAATTATATTTTGAAGGTAATTCTCTTTACAATATGGAATAATTCAACAGGTGATGATAATGATCATTTTGAAGAGTAATATTGGAGAATTATTAAAACACAGTGGATTAAAAGGAAAGTGGATTGCTCAACGATTAAATATAAGCCAGAATCAAATGAGTAATTATGTAACTGGTAAATCTTATCCACCAGTAGACAAAGCATTTGAGTTAGCCAAAATATTCGATTGTAGGGTCGATGATTTATACGAGGTACAAGAAAAAGACCCTGCTGGTTAATTACTAGCAGGGTTTAGTGCATATTGAGGTAACGGATGGCCCTCAATAACATTTCAGCCAATCTTGATCCATCGATTAGTTGTACATTCAATTCTTCAGCATATTTTTTTGCATTTTTTGAAAAGCCACCTGTTGATACTACATACCCACCTTTTGCCTCTCTTTTGGCAATATTACTATGCACCAGGGCAATTGCTTTATAGGACATGTCATTGCACAAACACTTCACCTGCCCCAGATAAAGTTCACCGTTTACTGTATGTTCAAAGTCTACACCATAATCACCTGTAGCTACGGTTACAAATGCAGAACCACCATAATATTTTTCAATTACATCAGCCACAAAAGCTTCAAATTCTAACGGTGTTTGACGGATGAATACTGATGAACACTTTTCATTTTCTAATGGCTTCATAAAACGATAATAAAGCCCCATTGCTAAAGTACGTTTAAACTCTTCATCTTTATTAAAGCGAGCGATGAGCTGGTATAAATGATGGTCTTTTCTTCTTTTATAAACATACCATGAAATGTAAAGTATACCTGCTACTATTAGAAAAGCATATAACATATACACACCTCCTTAGAGGTAGTATTTCTTACAAAAATCTTTTTATTAAGTAACTTTTTGTGAAAATATCTGAATTATTTGATATAAACAATATTGCCTTACCAATACATATCAAGGGGGATATTTCATGGAAGCAACAGGCGTAAATGGACAATTACAAGTTGAAGGGAATAAAATCGTCATTAAACGAAAAGGTGTGCTTGCAAAAATGTCACAAGGATTAAAGGGAGATAAAGAAATCTTAATCAAACACTTATCTTCTATTCAATTTAAACCTGCTGGAATATTTACAAATGGCTATATTCAATTTTCTTTTTCTGGAGGAAAAGAAAATAAAGGTGGGCTTTTCGACGCTACAAAAGATGAGAATTCAATAATGTTTAGTAAAAAACAACAACCCAATTTCCTGAAACTCAAAGCATTAATTGAACAAAAGATGGATGAACAGCATTCGCCTGCACCTATAAATGCTTCTGGTGATGTTGCCGATCAAATCAAAAAACTAGCTGACTTGCGTGATAGCGGTATCCTAACAAATGAAGAATTTGACGCGAAGAAGAAACAATTACTTGGAATAAAAAGAAGCCGTCCTGTTGGGCGGCTTCTTTTTACTTCACATACACATAGACCTCATTTGCTGTTACATAGTATGGCTTACCTTTACTGTTGTGTACTTTATATTTTGATGAACCATCAACAATTACCTTTGCATCAATTATAAATACTATACCAATCTCTTTATCTTTCATTTGATTCCTAGCAAAGCATATTCTCTCTTTACGAACTCTCTCCCACTGACTAAAGACTGTAAAACACAAAAATTTTAAAAAAAGCAAATCTTTTAAGGAAAATATATACAATTATTGTTATAATTAAGTTCGCAATATTTTCCCGGGAGTATTCCTATAAAGAACAGTAGACAATGGACATATACACTAGACGCTCCCCTTCTTAAATAATTTCATAGAAATATAGAAAGGGTTTATACGATGGGACAATTTCAAAGTAATTTTCAATCGGCACAACAAATCGCTACGCAGATGAGAGCAGCTTCGGATACCATCCAAAGTGCAACAAATCGCTCTATAAAAAAGGCGACCCGTACTACGCTTTCTGTTAATTCAAAAGCACAAGAAATGAACCAACAATTTTTAGATTTGACGAAACAATTTTCCACCGCCTTTCAACAAGCGGTCGATAACATTCATTCGGTAGCTAAAGAGTTTGAGAGAATGGATCACGAACTTCACAACACTTTTCGCTAATATGACCACCTTCGTAAAAGTAAAACGGTAGGAGGAAAAAGATGAGTCAAGATATTGAAAAACAAATCAATCAATTGAATCAAAAATTACAAAGTGTATTCAAAGAACAGGATCGGAATCAATCTGCAATTCAAACTCAAGAACACGCGGAAGCAGATTTTCACGAATGGAGAAATCGAAGTAATCGTTTATTTAACCGAATTCTAGAAACTTGGCACGGTGATAGAGAATTATCTCATTTTTTTATGAATATGCGTCAAGAAGCACAACACATCGAACGAAAACTTACATTCGAATTGGAAAACCAAAAAGAAACATTGCTTAAAGAAAGACGAGACCTTAGTGATTTAGAAGACGACCTATCCTACCAGCAACAACAATTAGCAAGGGAGGCTTAATGCATGAGTTTAAATATGTATTTGGGAGAAGTACAAAGCCAAACTCAAAGCATGAACGCTGTATGTACCGCTACCATTCAAGGTATGGAACAAGCTATTCAGTCGATTGACGCTTTTGCAATTGATACTGTTCTACAAGGACAAACATATAGCAGTGCAAAATCATTTTTTGTACAAACCTTTCGCCCTTTAGCACAAGGAATCATTTACTTATGTGAAGAATTAATCCGTCAAAATAATGCCTTTCCAAACGATTTTCAATCGCAAGTAGCTTCAACAGATGTTATCGAACAAGAAATAAGAGCACAAATCCAAGAAATCAATCGAACAATTGCAAGTATAGAAGCAATAGAGGTACTTACACCAATGCCTGGAGTAGACGCAATTGTGGCTGTTTTAGTTGCGATGAGAAAAAAACTTGAAGAAAAACTAGAGCATCTATATGAATTCAATTATACATCCAGTAATAACTACAGCACGGCCCTTCAACTAGCAGCTAGTATTGCTACTGGTCTTGCCGAAGTTCAAAGTGGAAAAGGATTTAGTCCTGCAAGTGGCACGTTTAATACACAAGACTTGAATATGGAGTGGACAGGGCCTATTCAAGCAATTACAGAAAGTAAAGCACAAATTGAAAAAGCAATTGCTTTACGAGAACAAGAAGCCAATAGACCATGGTATGAAAAAACAGCTATCAGTACTTGGGAATTTATGAAAGAATTTTTTCAAGGCGCTGGCAGTGCGGCTTTCGAAAGCGTTATTGGACTAGAATCACCTGATAATGATGAATTAGAAAGCAAGTTAACTTATCAAGCGGGAAGGTTCACGGGTAATGTTATAGCAGGAGTGGCATCCATTATAGAAATTCTAGAAGGTCTTACCGTCATAGGCGGCTCTAATTTTTTAACTCTAGTCGCAACAGTAGGAACTGGTGGATTAGCATCACCAATTGCTATTACATTTGATGCAGCTGCTACAGCGGCTGGAGTTAGTCTTGTTGGACATGGTGTATTTGTTGGGCGTAATGCAATTCAAAATAGTAAGGATACTTTTCAAAAATTCCAGTCTTCTTCACCTTCTGGTGGAGGAGTTAAGGGGACTAATAATGCTGGTAAGAGTGTTAGTAACCCTAAGGCAATAAATACTGTACAACAAGCTAAAACAAAGCAAAAAGAAGTTATACATGAAGTAGAAAGTGGTAATGTTAAACTTAAAACTAATAAACAAAAAGGTAATTATGGAGAAATGAAGATGGATGTTCATTTCGAAAGTAAAGGTTTTGATAGAATTAGTAACGATAGAGTAACTAGTCTAGATGATAAGATAGTTAAAGGACTAGACGGAGTTTATTATAATCAAGGCCCACCTCCGAAATATATAATTGGTGAAGCTAAATATAGTGCTTCTAAACTAAGTAAAACTAAAGATGGAAGACAGATGAGCGATACTTGGATAGAGGGAAAGAACAGGCTAGAGAAAGCAGTAGGAAAAGATGTTGCTGATGATATTTTGTTAGAGGGATATGATAAGACATTAGTTAATATTAGAGAAGACGGCACTATTATAACCAAAACGTTAGACATTACAGGAAATATAAAAAAATAAGAAGGTTGGTATAGAAATGATAAGAGATACATTTAAAGACAAAGAATATTTTTTGGAGTATATTGCCGAAGAGGAAAATAGAATAAATAAATTTGAAACAAAATTACGCAATAATGAAGTGAGAGAAGATAGAATTTTTAATGTGAGAAAGAAAGTATATGATTTAAAATTTCAAATTTTTATAGCCAAATATTCTATGGGAGAACCGATGGAATCCCTTGTAGACGACTATAAATTAATAGTCAAAGAAATGGAAGAATTTTGGGATTTCAACCTTTATGAAGATATGTTGTGGATGCTTTCTATAGGTATTATGATAGAGATTGATAAGAATACATTTGATATTCTTGTAAAGTTAGTAGAAAAGCATAAGACAAATGATTTTCTCTATAATTTTATCATTCATTATAGAAATGAAGAAGTGAACTATCAAAACAGTATTTGGTTATTTGAAAAACCATTCAAAAGTCTTGTTAATGTCATTATGTGTAAAGATGATACAAAAGCTAGTAAATTCATGAAGGAATACTTGATAGAGCAATGGTATGTTGGGCATAATGACATGGGGTGGTATGAATGCCATAAACATCATGAAAAGTTATATTTTGGTTACTGGAGTTTTGAAAGTGGAGCAATTATGAAAATTTTAGGACTAGATGATAGTATATTAAAAGATGTTCCTTATTATCCGTATGATATGGTGCATTTTAAAAATGAATAGATTCGTTCTGCGATAAAAAATAATATTATCATGAAAGGATTAATAAAATTAAAATAATCAAAGAGGAATTAATTAAATTTGTAAAAAATGCAATTTCAAAGGAACAAGAGATGAAATAAGTGAATATATTGACATACTTAAGGAAAATGTTCCGTACCCTAAGCTTGGTGATATAATCTTTTGGAATTCTAAACAATTATCTCCTGAAGAAATAGTTGATGAAGCGCTAAATTGCAAAGAAGAAAAACAGTAGAATATATAAAGATCAAGCCGCCCCCTTTTTGGGCGGCTCTCTTCGTTATCTAAACCAATTTACATAAGACTCACTAGCCGTAATGTAGTATGTATTCCCTTTTGAATTGTGTACTTTATATTGTGACGATCCATTGACAGTTACTTTCGCATCAATTGCGAATCCTAACCCTGCATCAACAGAACCAGCAACATCTTTATCCTGCCAAGATGGAGCATCATAGAAACGTAGATTATTAACTTTAGAAACTACACGTTTTCCAATAATAGAAGAATCCACTGCGCTTTTCTTACTAAACTTAACGTAAGATGAATCATTCTTAATCCATTGCTCACCGCCAAGATTTAACCAACCATCTTTTTCGCCCCACACAATATATGATTCTGATTTATTTAACTGACGAATCTTAGAATAGCTTGTACCTGGTCCTTTACGTAAGTTAACGTTGTATCCCTCAATATAAGCTACACCATCAGTTACGGCTGTTGGTACTTCTGCTGGTTTAGATGGCTTCTCAGGCACAGAAACATCCACATCGGAATTATTGTATGCTCGTTGTACATCCGCTCTAAATTGAGCTTCTGAAACGCCGTGACTACGAAGATAATCAAGTGGATCTTCATGATCAGTTCCGCCAAGATATTTTGTAACATCGTAGTGAGTCCATAATCCTTTTTCTACAGATAATCCACGATCACGAAGAATTTTAGCTAATAACTTAACATATTTATCATAGCTACGTTTGAATTTCTCATAATCTCTTGTTTCGCATAATTCTACGTGAACAAATCGTTTATTTGCTCCTGGTCCTGCACCATAAGCAATGTATTTCGTATAAGCAATTTGGATTGTTTCATTCCAATCAACTGCATAATGTACGAATGCTGAACGCCATGTACGAGACTCATATTTTTGAATATTAATAGCTGGCGCTTCTGGTGTTGCTGTAGAATGGGCTACAACGCCCTCATAAGCACCTACACCATTACGGTATGGTTGTTTCGGTAAATCAGGAATAATAAGTGTTCTATCAGCAAAAGCGCTTGTAGCAAACGAAACAGCAAGTACTAGAATCATAAGAAACAAGGTAATATGTTTCATTGTTTTTTTCATTTAGAATCAACATCCTTTTTCATAATTTTTGTGTGGTCAAATAATCCACTTGCTGATAGACCAATGATGATTCCTTGAAATACATTTGTTTTTATATCTCCGTCCAAAAATAAAACGCCTAGCACAATGCCAAGCGTTAAATTCAATAACGGAACGTATTTTGATTGTAATCCAATTGTTTTTACAATTTGCGAAAGACCAACTACAATCCCAATCATTACAGCTAAACTCACCATTACATACCACCTCCTTTCATTAATAAAGTGAGAATGCCACCGACAATTCCACCTACAATAAGTCGTAAGATCCAAGTAGTATTGGCACTAATTTTATCCAGCTGTTTGTTGATATTGATAATGTCTTTCTCGTTACCGGTTGTTCGCATTTCTAAGCTTTTAATTTCTAAACGTATGTCCTTGATATCTTGCTTGATTTCTTGAACATCACTTCTTACTTCTTGTAACCCTTCCACTTTGACCACCCCCTTTTTGACAATAAAAAAAAGACCAGCTTATGGCTGCTCTGGTTTCTTATTTATTAATTGTTGTAGTAATAATTCTTCTAACTTTGCAATCCTATCTTCTTGCCTGTTTACTAAAACCTTTAACTCGTTAAGTTGATTCTCAATGTTAACTTTCTCAAGTTTTTCCGCTTCAATCTCTTGTTTTAACATTCCAATATCAAACTGTATATTATCTGTTTTCCAGTCTAATTCTTGTGCAGCTTGCATTGTAATAGAAACAGAACCATAAAGTGAGACTGCATCTTTCTCTCTTGTTGTAAACACTCCATCCGTATCTTCCGCAATCATACCGTAGTTTACGGGTAAAACATCAATTTCACCTGCATTGTATTTTTCTACATCACTGATTAAATTATATTGTTTAATTCTTACACTATTAACTTTTTTCAGTGCTGAGAAAGGCAAGTCTTCTATGTTCGTTTTAGCTTTTCGTGTAGACGTATTAATAAAATTCTTTGCATATACATCTGCATCACAACCAATGTTCCCCATTGTTCGTAATACGCCTAGTTTCATGTTTGCCCAAGAAGTTCCTGTTCCATTTTTAATCTGTAGTCCGTCCCCGACATAGTCAGGATGTCTTGCCACTCTAAACATAAGCTGATTAGCAAACAGAAAATCTACATCACCTTGATTATTTGGGTATAAATCTTTAATTATAAATGTAGGGAATGACTTGTTATCACTTGTATAAAAATTAAAGTAGCCACGTTTAGCGGTAAAGTAGATATCTTTATTAGCACTTAAGGTTATAAATCCTGTAGTACCACTTGTGGAACTAGCAGTAAGAGAAATATTACCGTTTGTATTAGTTAAACTCATATCGCCTACAGAGTTAATTTGCATTGCTCCGTCATAACGATAGAAATTAATATAACTTGACTTTAAAATGTCATTTCCACTTTTACCAGTAGCAACTCCGATAGAAGCAACTGAGTTAGTCCATTGAGAACCGTTAATTGTCGTTTGGTCAAGCACTAATGAACCATTAAGGGTTCCTGAACTTGCATAGTCATTTCCTAAAATTACAGCAGACTGAATATTACTATCTGAACGATTAATAAATCCAAAATAGCCACGAGCTTGACCACTTCCATATAACGTCATGTTCTGAGCATTTAAACGGATGTGATTCGCTCCTGATCCCTGAGGTGCTGTTTGGATGGTAACACCTTGTAAAGTCTGAGCTTTTAAGTGCTTCGCTTCAATATAGCCATCAAGATAAATCTTGTTCGCCTGAATCAATACAGATTGAGCTGTTTGGTTGATTGTGGAAGCGATGTCTCCTGCTTTAACTCGCAAGCTAATCTCAGTACTCATTAGAGATAATTGAGAAGAATGAGATTCCACTATTGCTTTACTTCCAAAACGTCCGTCAGCATCCACTTTTGTATAAACATCTGTTTTTTTTGCTTTTAAATCAATACGGTTAGATTGCTGATTGATTGTAGTCTCCATTTGAGTGACCTTGCTATTAAAATCAGAAGTAGCCACTTTCTTTGCAATCTCACCTACAAGTTGGTCATAGTTAGCATAGTCTTTCGGGTTTTCCATAAAAGTTGTAGGGTTTGCTCCCTGTTGCACTTGTGGCTGAGATACCCACATAAGGCCATTCTTAACTATCATTATTCCCGCTTGTACCTGAGTAATCGCATTCGTAGGTACATCAGCAGTAACACTTACAAAAGTCCAAGCTCCATTTGTAACTACCGATCTAACATCTATAGATTTTTGACTGACAGTAGTCCCGCCGTTGAGAATTTTAAGCTCTAAAATAGCTCCTTCGTCTAAACCTGCTTTATCGTTAGTTAATACCCATGCAGAAAGCACCATCTTTCCTTGTCCTGCTGTAACAGGTATCATCTGATACACACCAGCCCAATTATTAGCTGTTAATCCTGTAGCTTGAATCTGAACAGAATTATATCCGTCGTGATTTCGAGCGCTCGTAGGAATAACTGCTGTACCTGTAACGACTCCTCTTGTTACCCACTTCGTAAGACTTGGCGTTCTAGAAGTAACATCTCCAGTGGAAGTATCAATTACTCTGTCCTCAAAGGCCGAGTTAAAGTACATGTTTACACTACCTAATCCACCAACATAATCCTGCATTTGAGTCTCAGAAACTTTAGATTTGATTTGATTATTCAGCTGCGTAATATCACTCGTGTTTTGTTGTATAACCTCTCCATGTTTCCCTTGTGTCTGGGATATCGTAGTAATGCTTTGTGAATTAGAATCTGTAGTTTGCTTAACTTGGTTCAAGGTAGACTGCATTGTACTTTGATCTTTTTGAACAGTTGATACAGTAGAGGTAACGCCCTCCACACTTTTTTCAATCTCGGTTGTTTTCTTGGTGAATTCATCGGTTGTTTGCCGTACATCAGATATCGTCTTTTTCGTACCTTCCACAGTTGATTCAACTGTATTTAATTTATTACTAATTTCACCATCTTTTTTAGTTAATGATTCAATAGAAGTTTTAAATCCATCTGAAGTTTGTTCTATTTGGGTTACTTTTTTATTAATATTACCTTGTTCGTTTTGTACATCAGAAATTGTGCGACTAACACTTTGTAAGCTTTCCTTTACTTCGTTGAATTGTCCTGTCGCCTGATTTTGTGCATCTTGAACCTTTTGGTTTAATTCTGTTTTAGTAGTTTCAATATCTTTTTGAACATCTTTAATACTTTGCTGTAATGGCCCTGTATCCGGAACAACAGGTTCCCAAGTCGTACCTGTCCATATTTTCAAAATACCAGGCTTACCGCCACTAATATCACGCCATAATGTTTTATTCGGTTTAAGATTAGCTGTAGGTGGATTAACACCCTCTATGATATCCACAAGATTTTGTTCCACATATTCAACAGTCGCTTCTGCTAAATCTTTTGCTTCCTGACTTTCTTTTTGAGCCTGATCAGCTTTATCTTTAGCGTTAATGATGTCTTGATTTTGTTCGGTGACCTTGTCCTTTAATTGGTCAAATAACTCTTGCGGAACCTTGTCATACAATGAACTTAAAATTTTTTGATATAACCTACGTAATTCATCGTTTTGATCAATAATTTCACGATAATCACCAAAGATATATTTATCTTGTATAGGATTTTTAAATGATTCATTACCAACAATTGCTCTAGCTTCTAAAAAAAGATTAGGTGTAAATCCAGTATCTTTAACACGGATTGTATCACCTTCATTAATTTCTTCATGAGATAGCCCAGGTATTCGAGCTATATTTTGTGCATCAACTTCATAAGAAACAGAAGCATTCACAAGCTTATTCATTTCTGTTTTCATGAGAGTCATAAGTCTCTGTGGAGACATATCCTGTTCTTCTGTTTGTGGAGTATAGAAAGCAAATTTATGTTTTCCTTTTTCATTCCACCGTTGATAAGCTGCATCATCCACAAGATAAGGCACACCATTATTTATTTCTGAGATTGTGATAAACTCTCCATTTTCTTTTTTTACGTAACCTAATAAAGCGGTACAAATATTTTGGGAGTTCTCAATGCGTTTAATCCCCACCAAATCTTTACCCACAGTGATTTCTTTTCTTGTATCTCGTCCTCTTTTCTTAACCATATCCACATAACGAACAACGATTTGAGAGCCGACAACTTCAGCACGATATTGGATTTCTAGTTCAAATGAAGCGGCAATCTTTTTTAGTAAATCCAATGGATTAGTAAATTCATCAATAGTCATTGAATGTGATCCATCATGTTCTGTTTTACCTATTTCCCACTTCGTACCTTTTAGAGCTATTTCCATGCATTGCTTCAATGTTTTACTTTCGATTTTTTGCGGCTCAATAATTTCTGCTTTAGCAAGTTGAATCCATTCCCCTGATGCATAAACCATTAATGATTTATCATCAGAATCTTTTTCTGCTTCAGTAATAACATAAGGAACAATTCTGCCACCACGCACTTCTTTCAACACTAAGTTTTGTTGTACAAGTGCCGCTGCATGGTCTGTATTCTCAAATACCCTAAACTCTAATGTATCTATATTATTTTTAATTTCCCAATGTCTCTTATCATCCCAATAGTCTTTTGGTTGTATAGCTGAAACGATTTGACTCTTTTTAAAATCAACAACATGTAAAGTTCCACTTGGTGTCCTCATCTAAATCGCTCCCTATACGTTAACTCCGCTATTCCTACATTGGCTGGACGTACTATAATTTCATTCTGTCCCCGTTTTACAATAGGAAATGTACTAAATATGTCTTTCAGTACTATCGCATTCATACCGTTAATTGTAACAAGTGAACGTTCTGTATCTATTTGAATTTTGTCTCCTACATCGAAAATATAAGGAGTCTCATCTATTTCTAAAGTATTAATACGCCAGAATTTAACATCCTTGATTTGACAAACATTAACCGGATTGTAATCTCCAAAAGCTACACAACCAACAACAATATACTTCGGTTCCTTGGTAGTATTCGGATTCCAATTACCTACGTCATACCATTCCATTACAAATGAAGCTCCATCTTGTTCTGTTCCTACAATATGTTTCGCACAATAAACTCTCCAGTGGTTCCCTCTACGAGCTAAAGCAAAATGTCCACTAAATTGATTGAAAGTATCAATATAATATCCAGTTTCGTTCGATAAGAGTTGCTCATTCTCTCCAGTTCCAACGGAAGAATGAGCCAAAGTGATTTCATGACTCATATATTCATCGCTCATATCCACTTGACAGATAATGTTGTAATTAGCATCCAAGACCATAGCAATCGTTTTACCCATTTGGTCATATTTCGTAGACTGTAAGGCAAACTGGATATCCATTTTGAAATCTCCAATTTTCTTACCTATTGTCGGGATTTCTCTCATCACAAAAGGCCCATGCCATTTGTTCAGTTCACTTTGTCCGTAATCCGAAGCTCTAAAAGCTTTTCCACCTACGACTTCCATAGATCCTCTTGCAAGAAACTTTCCTATCTGTCCTCCAAAAGGTTCCCACCCCTTAAGACTAGAGCAATCATCATTGATAAGTCTCTCATCTTCTTTTACAATTTTGGACTTATACCCAACAGGATAACCAATCCGAAAATAGTCGTTATCGTTCCATACATCCAAGAAAGGGCTTTGTGAACCTACAGTTATATCAATAATTGGATTAGATTCTACAGACCCCCTATTACGAAATTCAGCTTTTAAGTTCCCGCCCTCATCTATTGCTAATACTTTCTTCTGTGTGGGACCTAATTTATAAGGCATTGGACAAATAAATGTAATTGTTCCCATTCCGAGTGTTACGAATTCATCTGGGTCAAAGCTATCATCCACAACTGCTAAATACGTTCTATTTGGTTCTACATCAAAAACAAGCTCTACTGGTTGATCTGTTATTAGCCAATTTGCAATTTCTTCTTTTATTAGTTCTAAGTCTCCATTATCAGGAACAATAATTCCAACAGGAATAGATAAAACACGCATTTCCGTTTGTGTATTTAATAATCTCGCACCTGGATATCCTGGAACACTTAGAAAATTCCGTTTCAATGGTGCCCAAGTAGGTCTTTTCCATCCTTTTGCAATTTGGATATATTTTTTACGTTCATTGTTAAATGTAAAAGAGCTCATTTTGACACCTCGCTTCTTTATAAAATAAAAGAAACCCAAACCTAAAAGGCTGAGTTTCTTTGTTCTTCTCTTTCTTGATACTCTTTCGTATATCGATAGGTACCACGTGCCACATCTCGTCCCTCTAAAACAACTGGCACTTCAATAATCAAATCTCCACCTTGTGTTGGAAGCATCCCATTTACACCTGTTTGTCCAGGAGAATAATTAAACACTTGGTTTGCAACCGTATTAGTCATAGCTTGTCTACTATTTGACATATTTCCATACACACCATTCATAACAGTTTTTAATCCTGATAATTGACTCATAGAACTAGCCATCATACGGCTCATATCACCCATTAATTGATTCATAGTTCCAGTAATACCAAGTGATTTTTCTTTTGATGATAAAGGTGTAACTGTGATTGAGTTACCTTTTTTCGTAAACAATTCTGGTCCAGCTTCACCTGTAATGAATGACCCATCACCTACAGGTTTTCCACCTTTAGCAAGCATTGGTACATGCGGAATAGTTGGTGCACTAACACCAGGGATTTGATTTAATAATTCCGCTGGTGTGTTAAAGCCATCTATGAACTTATTGATAATACGTATGATTCCATTGATAGCTGTACGAATACCGCTTTTAATACCATCCCATACACCTAATACTGCCGACTTCATACCTTCAAATGCTCCACTAACAGCATTTGTTACCCAACGAACAGGCGTCATAATAGCTTCTTTCAATCCATTCCATACAGAAGATGCGGTTGATTTAATCCCTTCCCAAATGTTTGAAAGCGTGGATTTAATACCATTCCAGATACTACTACTTGTACTACTTATCATATTCCAAACAGTAGAGATAGCTTGTTTGATGTTATTGAATACCGAACTTGCTATGGAAACAATGGAGTTCCATAAACTAGAAAGATAGTTTTTAATCGTATTCCATACTGCACTTGTTGTGGAACTAATCGTATTCCAGGTGTTTACAATCCAGTCTTTTATTGAATTGAATATTGGCGTTACAAAAGCAACTAATCCACTCCAACATGATTGTAAGAAGTTTTTCACTGCAATCCATACAGCCATTGTTGCTGAACTAATTGCATCCCAAACGGTTGTAATTGTATTTTTAATCCAATCAAATACAGTTGTCGCAATTGAAACTATTCCATTCCAACAAGTCTTTAAGAAATTTGTAAGTGCATCCCATACCGCTATAGCTTTTTGCTTAATAGCATCCCATACCGAAGCTAAAAACTCTCGTATAGATTCGAAAATTGGAGTAGCAAAGTATAGAATAGCCGTCCAAATTGCTTGTAAATATTGACTAATAAAATTCCATACAGTTTGAATTACTGTGGAAATACCATTCCAAATCATAGAAAAGAAATCAGCAATCCCTTGTAAAATAGGAGTTAAAAAGGCAACTAATCCATTCCATGTCTCTTGGAAGAATGTTGAAATCGAAGTCCATACCTCAGTGAAGAAGGTTGCTATTCCTTGTAAGACAGAAGTAAGGTATTCCACAATTCCATTCCAAATTTCCATACAGAAATTAAAAATAGAAGTCCAAATACCAATGTACGCTTCTAAAATAGCGGTGCCCCAGGTTACAACAAACTCAACTATTCCATTCCATAATCCTATTAAGAACTCCTTAATTGAGTTCCAGACTTCCAATGTAGTTTCACTAATACTATTCCAAGTATCACTTGCCCATTGTACAATCCCGTCCCATATTCCTACTAAGAACTCTCCAATTGCATTCCAAGCATCAATGGTCCATTGCCTTATAGAATCCCAATTTTGATAAATTAGAACGCCCAAGGCAACTACAGCGGCTACAACCACAGCGATTAACCCTACCCATCCCATCATTGCGGCCCCGATACTCGATATGACGACAACGATTGGCGCTAAAGCCATAAACGCTCCTGCAATTACTCCAATAGCTACTGCGATAGCGGCCAATGTAGCTGCTAATTTAGGATTATTAGAAATCCAGTCAGCTATTTTAGCAACAACATCGGCTATAACACTTAGAACAGGTTTGAGAGCCATTTGTAAATCTTGCATTGCTTTTTGAAACTTAACTGCTGGGTTTTCATCCATTTTCTTAACGGAATCATTTAATTGATCTTGATTCTTTTTAAAATCAACAGTCTTTTCTTTCGCACCTAGTAAAGTATTAATAATGTTTTGCCCTTGGTCTTCATACATTGTCATTTTGTTATCGTAAAGGCTTTTTATCCTCTACTTCTTACAGTTCAATTCCTGTAAGTTCGGCATACGTTTTCACTAATAAGTGTCGCGGTCTCGTGGAGGGATTATATCTTTTCACCCTCTATGCTCTGCCCCTGACTATACTTTGTACAGCCTTCGGTTCAAATTAGGATTCGCACCCTCTTTGCTTCATACCGCAATTTTACTTCGGCACAATTTATCATCTACCGAAAAATTTAACGCCTAATTCATTGCGCTTTGTTTCATCCTCAACTTCTGATAAAGCTTGTGCAATTTCAGTCATAGCTGCCGAACCGTCTTTACCACCTTTAGCTACCGCTTGCCCCCACTTTTCAACTTGTTCCGCTGAAATTTTTGTGCCTTCAAGGGATTCTTTCATAGCTTTATCGACACCTTGACCGAACTCAGCTGCTTTGATACGTCCTTCTTTCAAACCATCTAGCAAATTATCAATATTCCAGGTTCCTGTTTCAACCCCAGCCTCCATTATCGCTTGGACTTCTTCAGCTGAATATCCCGCTCTTGTAAGCTGTCCTCCATATTCAGCAATGATATCTAATTGTTCAGGTGGAAATCCTATTTTAAGTAACGCGTCTGTCATACCAAGAGCGCCTTCTTGTGAAATCCCTAATTCATTTCCTATTTCATTCACTTCTTGAATTAACTCAGTAAAATCTATACCTTCATAGGATTGTGCAACTGCGGCTGCTCCTTTTACGATCGCTGCATTTGCTTCATCACTTACGCCTTTATTTAAAGCCCATTGTCTGCGGACACCTTCTAAAGATGCTTCGGCATCCACTCCATAAGCTAAAATTCCTCTTACAGCTTCTTCTACTGATTTTTTCGAGGATTCAGGGACATCAAAAGATATATCAATTTTTGTTTGTAACTTTGACATATCCATTGCTTTTTCAATTGCGGTTGCAATTCCGCCACCAGCTGCCAATCCACCGATAACATTTTCTAATCCTATTTTCAGACCTTCAAACTTCTTCTCTGTTCTACCAGCCTCTTGTTGTAAATCTCTTAATTCATTTTGTACTTGTCGTATTGAGTTTCCGGCATCCACAGAACGAAGAGCACGTTGTAATTTATCAATATCTGTTCCTGCTCCTAATGCTTCACGACCAATAATTCCAATTGCTTGCTCTAACTGCTTACTTGTAGCCGTCCCATTCCGAATTGCATTCACAAGACGATTTCCTAATGCACCTGCAAAATCATCAACGCTTTTTCCTGTAGCACTAAACAATGTTTCTAATTGCCGGGTAGAACTGGCCACATTGTCTTGTTCTGCTTTCATGTTTCCAAGTTTATTTTTCAGACCATTAAGCGATCCTTCTGTAAATTCAATTTCACGCCTGAAAGCACGATATTGTTCTTCAGAAATTTTACCGTTTTGAAATTGAGCTTGTACTTGTTGTTCCGCTGCCTTTAATTTATCTAATTTCTGTGTTGTATTTTCTATTTGTTGTGTGAGTAACTGTTGTTTTTGAGAAAGTGCCTCAATATTCCCAGGGTCAAACTTTAGTAACCGTTCAACATCTTTCAATTCTTTAGCCAAAGAATTACTTTGCTTATCAACATCTTTTAGAGCATTTTGTAACGGTTGAGTGTTTCCGCCAATTTCAATTGTAATACCTTTAATTCTTCCTGCCATTTTTTCACCCCTTTCTTAGAATGAATCGAAGTCTTTTTGATTTGCTTTTCTAACTTTTTCTTTGTCTGGATTCTCCATTTCAGCGAATTCAGCAATGTAATCAAAACAATCACCGATTGTCATATCTTCTAAATCCCAACTTGTTAGTTTCGCTTTATAACAAAGAGCAAGGAACGTATCAGTGGTTAAATCTTCATCACTGAAAGCTCCTTGCTCTCCATTACTTTTCTTTATTTTTTTTTTGCACCCATCGTGCTTTGAATCATATCCATAATTTCTGGAAGAATCTCAGAAATAGGGAACTCATCAAAACCATCTAACCATGTAATTGGATCAGTAATTTCTGAGTTTGCTGCTTTCGCATATAACCAAACTAGATCATAAACAACCTCAAAATCTACTTTATTAAAATCTACATTCGCCAAATCGATAGTAGCACCAGCTTTAGGATTTGACGGTGCAATAACTCCTAATTTAAGCATATCTGCAAATAAATCACGTCTAAATTGTGCTTTATACTTTTTAACCGTTGCCGCTGTACTTTTTAATCTGACTTGTTTTCCGTCTATTGTAATTGTCTTTTCCATTTACTATTACGCTCCTTTTGGTGCTGCTGGTTTTTTAACGTACACTTCTTTGTACCAATTATCATAAATAGCTTGAGTTGTTTTAGATGTTGTTTTCGTTTTAACCATGGGTCTTCCACCAGGTGCTAAAACAATTGGACTAGAAACAAACTTCAATTCATTTGTATTTGGTTCAGCTGAATTTGTCTTTGTTTTAGATGCGATTGTTGGACGACTTGCTGCACAGTTATACATAACATGTCGAGTCGCGTTTACATCGCCATCGAATTCAAATAGTAATGCAAATGGTTTCCCTTTAGCATCCGCTAATTCATTTAATACACCATCGGTTTCATCTAACTGCTCACCTAATGCATCAATAGCAAATTGTTCCGGGATGGTAGCGATGTTCAATGTTCCATCGTAACCTTGGTTATTACTTGCTGCGTAATAAAGCATGTCATCCGCATAGAATTCTATTAAATCACCGCGTGGCTCAAATGTTAGTTCAACCCCACCAGGTAATGGAATCGGCGTACCAAACTTTACTAAAAAACCTTGTATATCAATTGGGACATAATGTACATTCTTCAAACCAAACGTGACTTTATTTTCTTTAGTCATTTATATCAACCTCGTTTCATATATTTTCTGATACATTTTTTCAGATTCAATAATCCCTTCAATCGGTGATTCATAAGGAATCTCATGATCGTCTAGGACTTTTTCAAGTTTGGCTTCTATAACTAAGCTTTTTCTAATTGTGTAAAGCTCAATATTTACATCATTTATTTTGTGATAGACCTTGTTATCTGCCATTAGGTTTGCTGAGCCATCCGCAAGAAAACAAATATACGGCGGACTTGGTATAGGATTACCTGGCGTTGCTGTGAAATTCGAATAAGCCACAGGATAACCTGTAGCTTCAAGAATCTTTGTTAATTCACCTAATGTCATTGTTGGATCGCCCTTTCAACAAGTTCAGTAAATTCATTTATCGCTTTTTCTTCTGCTGGAGCGATATGAACTTTAGCTGGTACCCGTCCACCACCAACCTTCGCATGCCCTTTTTCTAATAGGTGTGTTAATTGCGGTTTCAATGCATTATGAACAATAATTGCATTGCCTTCCTTCTTTTTTCTCCACCCTTTGGCATATTTACGTGTATCTTTACGTGTACTTTTAGGACTTTTCTGTTTCAGTTCACTTACTAGATCATTAGCTACTTTTTCTTTTGCTTCTTCCATATCTTCTTCTACAATATGGGCATATCTTTGTAATTCTCTAGCGATTTCACTCGCCCAATCATCTACACTAGCCACCAGATCTCACCTCGCAATATAGTTCGATCCTTTCGTCATCCCTTTCATATGTGCGGTAAATGCTATACTCTTTTTCACAATACTTCACTTTTTGTTCCTCACGGTAATCCAATGTATAAACAATTAATAGACATTTTGGCTTAAACCCATTTTGACCAGCCTTGAAAAACTCATCTTGAGAAATACTTTTTTTCTCGCAAAATACTTGCCTCGTAAAATCTTCTGAAACCTCTACTTGGTTCAACTCATCTTTGTTAGTTATTACAATTGGAAAATATAAAATATCGTTCATTTATAATCACCCGCTAAAGTAAGATGATTCTTAAGCATGTTATATGATAATCGAAATCGCTCTGCTTCCTTAGCATCAGGAATAAAATTAGCTTTTGCATACATGATTATTGCTCGTTTGATTAACGGATCTGTATCATCATTTGTTTTGAAACCAGAAACACCAGATAACTTTAAATCAGTTCGGGCCGCTTCAATCAAATCATCAATTTCATCATCTAAAGCATTATGCGAAACACGTAATGCCTTTTTTACTACTTCAAGCATCATGATTATTCACCAACTGGTTCAAGTTCTTCTAACGCTTTAAGTGCTGCTTCTTTCCCTTTAACCTTTTCTCCATTAGGGAGTTCGTAATATCCTCCGCCAACATGGACAATTTCAGGAACAACAGGTTTATAGTCACCAACTGGTTCAGTTTCTAAGAACCCTTCTTTCTGTAAGAACTCTACTCTTTCTTGATCATCTGTTTTATATGATTCTCCAACACTATAATGCACATAGGAAAACTTATCACGGAACGCTGTAATTACTTTAAATTCTTGCATTTTCTTTTCAGACATAACAATACCTCCTTATTTCAAATGAAAAAGCGGCTATTAAACAGTAGCCGCTTTCTTAACACGTAAGAATCCATTTTTAGAAATTACGTTACCACCTGCAAATACTGAACCTCTATGAGCAATCATACCTTGCTTGAATTTGAAGTCAGTTGAACGTTGGACATCCATATCAGAAAAGATAGTAAGTTGGTAGTTTGATAACGGACCATAAGCCATATTGAATTGACCAGCTGTTGTTGCTGCATCGGATACTGCTTTACATGCGCTATTGATAATAAATGGTACACCATCAATTGTTCCGGAGTTACCGCTTGATACAACGTTATATACCTTTTTACCATCAGATGTACGAAGTTTAGCAAACGATTTTAAATCCTTTTTATTCAAAATTAATACTGCTGCATCTTCAACATCTTCATCGCCACCATAGCTATAGATGATGTCGTCTAATGTAGAAGCATCAATTTTTGAAATTTCTAAGTCTGTTGTTGGGTCGATTGCTTTTGCCGCAGTCGAGAAAATACCAATAAGTCGATTCGTTGCACCTGTTCCGATTAGGATTTCACGAGTGATTTTCTTGCGTGTCGCAACTGTGATACCTTGCATTACTTCGCCATCATAATCAGCTGCAGGTAATTTTTGAAGCTCTTCAGTATCTTCAGAGTAAGCCGTGATTTTAGCTTTAGTAATATCAGCATATCCAAACTTCGTCTCAGCATTAGCGTAATCATTACCTTCAGTTGTATAATCACCTTCACCATAACTTTCAAGGTATGGTTGTTGGTAACTTTCTCCGCCTTTTAATGTTTTTGTAGATACACGATCAATCAGTGTAGAAACTTCATTGAAAGTAGGTCGGATATCTGAAGCTGTATGTTTCGGAAGTACTACATTTCCACTTCCTACAGTAACAGCACGATTTTCCATCAATGCTTGTCCACGTTTTTCTGATGTTTCTAGCTCTAAATCTTGTTGTGGTGGCTCATTGTTAAACGTTTCAACTACTGTACGTGTTTCTGTATCAGCATTGTTATTAATAACCTCAGCTTCTTTCAGTAAGCGTTGACGAGTTTCGATTTGTTTTTGTGCTTCTTCAAGTTCACGTAATTCAGTTTCAAGTACTGCTAGATCTACCTCTTGATCACCTTGTAGTAAAGTACGAATTTCTGCTTTTCTAGCTAAAATTTCTTGTAATGTTTTCAAATGAATCTCTCCCTTATAAGTAAGTTTTTAAAATTAGTTTTTGTCGTAAGTCTTTTTGATTACGTTCATTCACGAATTGTTTATACGGATCATGACTTCTGGCTGAAACTTGAGAATCTGGATATGCCGGGAATGCCACAGGGCTAATTTCAATTAATTTAGCTTTTGTAACACTACGCACAACATTATCTGGATCAGATTCATCCCATTCTTCTTTTACCATTTGGAAGCCAAAAGAAACGCCGTCAACATCACCACGTTTAATCGTTTTATACGTATCATTGCCTAGCATTGTATCAGCCAAATCTAATTCGAATCGAAGTCCAATCTCATCTTCAAACAATCTAAGAGTCCCATTCTTAGTTCTACCTAGAACTTGAGAGTAATCATGGCTCCATAACGCTAATTGGTCATCTTGTGTTAAGGAATCTGTAAAAGCTCCACGCTTAAACTGTTCTTTAAATCGCCTCCAATACCCCATTGTCACAGACTTCATTTCCCATTTAACCGCATAACCAGTGATTGTTCGAAGTCCACCTTCAACTTCTCTAATTTCTATTTCACTACTCAGTAGTTCCCTTTTTTCCGTTTGGTTCATTATTATCACCTCCTTCATCAGTGACCTTACCTTCCTTAACTAAGGCTGTATCTAACCTTCTGATTGGTTTATCTCCACCCTCAATTGGGCCAAGTGAAAGAATCGCTCTCCATTCGTTCGGCGTTAATGAACCTCTGTCTACCATTTGAACAAGATTCATTTTTGTACTCATAGAAGCGTATTGAAGTGATGCGGATTCAAAAATAATTTTGTTACCAAAACCTCTTTCTTTACGCGAAAAAAGCTTCCTGGTGTATTCTCCAGCAAGCTGCATCGCAAAAACCTCTATCTCTGATTCGTAGTAAGCGTTCCACTCATCTTCGTTATATTTACTTTGAATTATGTTTTCATTTGTATTGAAGAAATTATAAATACGCTGTACGGTCTCTTGCATTTGCTTTGAATCTGGAACAAATGCTTCGGGTTTAACTTGTTCTAAATCGTAACGTGGATCAGATGAAGCCGCACCGCCATCATTTGCGATATTTAAATAGTTATTAACAAAGTTTTTAACCTGCATGTCGATATCTTCTTGCTTCAATACTGATTTAAATTTTAAAATCCACTTTACTACAGCGCTGTTTTTAATCGCTTTAACAATACCTTGATCAGTAGTCGTTACAATTTCCATCAATTGTGACAAAGCTTTACCAGGATGTTCTCCAAAAAAGTCATTATCATTAAAATCCTTACGTAAATGAATCACATCGGCATATGGTATGGTCATTTGTTTGCCATTCTTAAAGTAGAACTTCAAAAAGATATCTCCGTATGCCCCTTCAACTACTTCTACTGTTGTACAAGGGATTGGATAGATCTCAGTGGCATAACCAAAATCATCACGCTTAATATAAGCGAATGCATTGTGATTCAATTCTAGTTGAGTAGCCATTTTTTCTTGAAACATTTGTCCTGTCATTAAAGGATTTGGTTCTTCTAACAGAAATCTGATATATGGTTCAGGATTAATCTTGAATTCTGTACCATTATCACGAATGTGTTTAGCTATGAGCTTCCCAACCGCCTTTGCTTTAGGACGAATACAGGCTCGTATAATATCACTTTGATAAATATCTCCATGCCATAAAAAAAAGCCTCCTCCATTGTCGTTTATCATTTCAAAACGAGTTGTAGTAGGGGCTTGTTTCTTTCCGAATATCTTAGCAAATAATCCCAAGTTCCCACCTCCTTTTATACATAATAAAAATTCGACTAATTAGTCGAATTTAATATTTCATATTCTTTTAAATACATCCATCTGTAACCACCAGTTGTTTTAGCCTTACCTCGACAGCATTTTTGTATATTCGAAGCCCAAATACCTGTTTTTCTTTGAGCTTCATTAATACTTTCAAATCTAGCTACATAAGTACCGTCTTTTTCTAATTGCACTATAGTTATAGATGTTGAACAATTAGCACCTATGTAAACACCTTTTCTTTTTTCACTCATTTTCTTTTTGGATTGTTCATCGTGTTTTTTGCCGTAGAAAGGATTTTGAGAACCAACGTATCTACCCTCCATCTTTTTTGAATGGTTCATACGTTGTTCTATAGACTGTGGTCTTCCATAATTCCAATGTTTTTCTTTAAGCCTCTTCCCTTTATGTGCAATACTTATCTTTTTTCTTGTTTCTTCGGATACTGAATGACCAGTTAGTGTTAATTTAATTTTTTCTTTTTGCTCTTCTGACATAGGCTTACCGAAATTAGGATTATTCTCCCCGAATAGTCCACCACCTGTAGCATTTTCATTTATATTATACCCAACACTTCTATCACAAGCTTTTAAAATATCTATATAGTACTGTTCTTTATCTAATAAGTTTGCACTGCCAGTTATATATTCCACAACTTCAAAAATAAAATTATTCGCGCCATATTTATTGTAAGCTCTTTGTAAGTAGGAGTTATTATGTTCACCCTTTTTTAAAGCACCAAAATGTTCTCTTTTTCTTTTAAGTAAATTGTTACTACTCCCTACATAGAACTTTCTATTGACTAAATTAAGAATCCTATATATACCCATTTTCGACATAATAAAAAAACATCTCCAAATTGTGTTTATTTATCGAGCATTAATTTGTCTTAACAGTGAAGGTGTTTCAAATCTGATAGCTAATCTAATTTATTTGCATTATATCATATTATGATAATCGTTCCATTTTTCTTGTAATATTACATACGCATTGAGCAAACTTGCAGCCCCATCTATACGGCGACGTTGATTCTTTGTCTTACAAGGCTGAATGTTTAAATTCTTATCTATATCAATAGCTACGTTACTAAGATTCCATTTTGTTAATGGATTATTTCCGTAATTTATTAATTTAGAATCTAAATCTGCACCTAATTTTTTCATTGGTGCAGATAGTGTTTTCTTCCCTTGTATAACTGGTATTGTAGCATCTGCCCCAAAATGAAGTTTTAAGTCTTCAACAAAGTACTTCGCCGACCAACTGTCGTACCCAATCCAAGGTATATAGATACCATATTCCTCCCTTAATTCAACAAGCCAATCCACTATAAATTTATAATGAATTGAATTTCCAGGAGTAGTTCTTAATAATCCCATATCATACCATGTTGAATATGGAATTTTATCCTCAATTGTTCGCTGCTCTAATAGATCCTCGGGTAACCAATACATATGTTTAGCGTAAATTGTTTCATTGTTTGGTAATTTAAAAATTATACATGCTGACGTTAAATCGGTTGTACTACTTAAATCGACTCCACAAATAGCATATGATGGATTTAATTCTTCAATGTTATATGTTGCTGTATTGTTGAGTTGTTCAAACGTCAGCCAAGCTTCGCTTGAAGTTTCTCTCACATTAAAATCCTTTGTCAGTAGATTTTTCACCAACATTAGATTTGCTTTTGCTTTCTCAACTTTACTTCTTAATTGATCAGTGTTTTTAATAGTTCCTAAACCAGGGTTAGCCTTTGCCCAACACGATTCATCTACCCATTCTTCTCGTTTATCCAATTCATAGATAATAGGAAGAACTCGTTCATCTTTATAACCGTCGGGATCATCATAACCGTTGATAATGCGTTCTGCTTCTTCATACTTAATATCAAAAATACCTTCTCGAACTGTACCAGCAGTCGTTGTAATAATTGATATCGGTTGTTCACGAGCCGTCATACCGTCAACAATAACATCATAAAGATTCTTATCTTCAATAGCATGTAGTTCATCTATTAACGAACAATGCACGTTAAGTCCATCAAGTGTATTTGAATCACTTGAAAGAGGTTTGAAAGAACCATCGTTAAAATTTGAAATCATTTCAGATACTAACGTACGAATTCTTTTAGAAAGAACTGGTGATTTTTTCACCATTCTCTTTGCTTCAGACCAAATAATTTTGGCCTGATCTTTTTTAGTTGCTGCCGATACAATTTCGGGTCCTGGTTCATTATCAGCAACCATTAAATAAAGGGCAATTGCAGAACCCCAAGCTGACTTTCCATTTTTACGGGCAACAATTAACATAAATTCACGATATTTTCTTATACCATCTATTTTATGAACAAACCCAAATAAAGCAGCCGTCATAGCTTTCTGCCAAAGTTCTAACAAGAATGGTTTACCACCCATTTTACCTTTACTGTGTTTGCAAAAATTCTCAACAAATTCTATCGCATGATTTGCACGTTTGGCGTTATATTCCCATTCGGTTTTTGTGCTACTTAAATCTGTGACAAGTTTTTTATAAACTCGCCTTACTTTATCTGATACAATTTCTTGTTTAATTTTTATTTTGTACCAGTATTCTAAAATTGGATTATAAGATATAGGGTACTTAATCACGGCTGTTTACAAACTCATCGAACCCATCGCTATTTTCCTTGGGTTTTGCTGGTATTTTAGGAACATAATCGCCAAGTTGTTTCATAATAGATTGGTAGTTTTTATTCATTGATATATAACGTCGGGCTTGCGGACGCTCTCTTTCATATGGTTCTTGATTCTCTGATTGCGAGAACATTTCATCATAACCATTCTCATCAAGATCTTTTCGGATATCTTCTAATCGAACTCGTAAGTCTGCAGCTTCAACAATTAACCCCTCTACAACCATGAGGGTATCTTTTGGCATCTCTTTATAAATCCGTTTAAGTCTGTTTACTTCCTTTTTAACTCGCTCTTCTTTTGTTAATTCTTTCTTTATCGCCATCAATAACACCTCACTTTATTCGTTTTTGGGTAGGGGGGTCACGCGAAATGACCTGTGTGTTACACGAAGCTCCCCTCTCGGTCCCCTTTAGACAGGCATTTTCATTTATGAATAGGGGGATTATCCTTTTCGATTTCTTTTGTAAAATCATTCATCATTTTGTTAATTATACTTTTTATTGCTTTTTTCTTTTCTTCTGGTCTTGTTTTTTTATTAATCTTATTAAGTGCTTTTACTACCGGTCGTAATGATTCTAATTCCACATATTATTTAATATTTTCTTCGCCAATAGCATTAAGTATTGTAGCAAGAGTAATTGCTTTCTCAAGTTTAGTTAAGTGCACCTATACTCACACTCCTTATGCCCTAGGAATTAGGAATTCATCTATTGCTTTATCTAGTACATTGATAAGCGCTTCTCGTACTTGCTTCGGTGTCATATCATCATTCATTTCATTATGCAGTGCTACAGCCTTTTCTAATTTTTGTGGCTCAATGTGTTGCTTTGCCAACTCCACACCGATAACATGATTGATTAACTTACCTATAATAACTGTTTGTTCTTGTTTAGATAGTTTCATCTAAATTCTTCCTTTCATAATCAAATCCCCATTCTCATCAAACATTACATCTTCTCTAATTAATACAGCTTTACCAAATGTCTTAGTGTTATGGCAAGGTAAACATAAGTATTGTAGGTTCTCATGATTCAATGTGATATCTGAATTGTCTATAGTCTCTGATGTTATCTCAACAATATGGTCAACGATATAACCAGGTGCTTCTTTGCAATGCTCACACATACCATCTAATGTTGTAGCAATGTACGACTCTCTGCACTTCTCCCAAGCTTTTGACTTATAGAATTTCCGACTATATTCTTTAGCTATTTAAACCACGCCCTTAAACTTCCATACATATCCATACGCCTTTTCTAATTTTCCATTACAGCACTCTGAAATATTCCCTTTGCTGTATCCGAGCTGCTTATTAATATCAGCAATACTATTCATTCTTTTATCAATTTACCTGAACTATCATATTGAATAACTACTTTGCTATTCTTTAACCGAATAGATTCATAATCAGTATTCTTTGTCTTCCTTTGCTTTTTAGTACCATGGTTTTCATTTTCTTTTCTAGTGCACCATTCTAAATTACTAACTGTATTGTTAGTTTTATTTTCGTCAATATGATTAACTTCCGGTTTATTGCCAGGATTATTAATAAATGTTTCTGCTACCAACCTATGAACATTACATTTCTTGACCTTCCCTTCTAAGTACAACCCAACCTGCAAGTACCCACTCACAGAGTTAAGTGTTAATTTTAATATCTTCCCATGCTGTATCCTTTCATGATTCCCACTATGTCTAACAATCCTATCTAAACTTTTAACTCTGCCTAAACTACTGACTTGATATTTACCTTCGTAATCCTCTATATCATTCCACACTTCAAGTTCATTATTAACCCTTGCCATTCACCTACCACCTTCTATATTAATAGGAGGTAATTTGTCTAACTCCTCCATATGGTAATCCCTTTGTAAACCTTTTTATTTAAATGTATAATTGTATTAAAAGTCAAATATTTCAGAATCATGGAGGGAGAATCATGAAAAGTTTTGGTACGTTAGTAATCTCTACCGTCATTTCAGCAGGATTAGTATATTATAATGTCGATTCCTTTTATAATAAGCTTGCATCAGGGAATACATATTACTGGGTAAACGGTATCCTAGCTGCTGGATTTCTTATATCTTTAATTATCAACATAAAAGATATTATCAAGAAAAACTACACAACTTCTGAATCGAATTAAGGAGCCTATTATGGTTCCTTTTTCTTTATAAAATAAAAAAGCAGCGGATTCGCTACTTTAATAATCACTTGTTCCATTTAGGGAAATCTTTATATAACACTTTATATACTTGTTCAATAACATTGTCATACCATGGATTTCGCTTTCTATCATCTTTATAGTTAAGCTCACTTATATTTCCATTTATATTTAACCATTCCGGATTATTAAGAGCGTATCTATAAATGAACATCCTCGTTTCTTTTAACGAACTAAACTCTTCTTCAAAAGGAAGAGTTTCATCATCTTTATTTCTTATTACTTGATATACTCCCTTTTCTTTCTGCCCTCTGGTTTCAAAGTACGGTTTAGTAAAACGATCCAATTTTCTCATCTTAACATCCCCTTTTCAATTCATTATAGATTTATTATACAAAATAAAAATAGCTACTTTTGAAAAGTTTCATACTTTTTCGTGAAAAGAATCCTATAAAAAAACATCTGTTTTTGTTCAGCTTTTGTGGAGAACCTCCTTCTATTTTGTATATACCCGTGTAAGGCAAATCTTGCGGTTATGTATATACAAGGAGGATATGAAAATGAAATTCAAAAAAACAGAATTAGAAAACGGAACACGGATTTCAGAACGAGAATTTGATATTCCAGGATTCATCTCTGCCATCGCTAATTTAATTACGGCCCTTCGCCTAGCAGGAATCATTTGATTCTTGCTTTTTCTATTCATTATGTTCGTTTGTTTTGTGCAAAAGAAAAAGCACTCTAAATGAGCACCTTACCTTTCTTACTTATTAAAGTACTTATTATATTTTGTATTATTTATCTTCTGAGCTACCTTCTTGTAAATTTGTTCCATTTCTTCATCATCAATCTCTTCACCTTTTTTATTCTCTTCTTTTACTCTTTTCCATTCTGACTTAAGTACTACTTGAAATAAATAGCCTAAGTCTCGAGCTGATTCTCTCACCAGGTTAGAATCAAAATTAGAAATATTACCTCTACGTAATTGACGATTAATTGTTCTCTGCAATTTCCTTATTTCTTTACTAACAATTTCTGTTGGATTTAATAAAAAATAAATATTATTACCTATATATGTAAGTTCATGAAATCTTTCTCTCATAATCCCTTCACCAACATCACCTTTACCACGTTTCCATTTGCTCATATCGTTCATTTGAATATGTGCAACCTTGACGTACTCGCTAAATTTATCCCTCATAGTATTTATCCATTTTACTCTCTCTTGACTTATTGCGTCTATATATCTATTTTGTTCTGCAGATTTAAGATTCTTTTCCCCCAATTCCTTAGTGATTTTACTATTTCTCATCACTGACCAAATTGAAATCCCACTCGTAATAAGCAAAGTAATTACCGCAACTATCGTTGTAATCAAAGCATTTCGTGCAGCTGTATCTGCAGCGATTTTCGCAGCTTCTATTGCAGCTTGTGTGTTCATAAATCATTCCCTCTTCCTAATATCATAATCCCATTAATTATATAATATATTCGCGAATTAAGATATACAAAGAGTTATATTGCGTCACCAATCAACCCAGCAAATATACCAGGCTCAATAAGAAACACAAAAGCCACGACACTCACGCACCGTGGCTGAATATATAATATATAAATTGGTCCTTTCGTCCTTTTTGCGGATTCTTACCGCCCATGCCCGTTCTCCGGTAACGTTTTGATAAAGGGGTTACGCTATCCCCACACTATTCTTTTTTCAAAGAACTGTATAGGTATAGCGTAATATTGATTCTGTTTTGAAAAACCCCCAGAACAGTCCCCCAATTTGTCCCCTCTTTTCTCGATAAACGTCACTCATCACCCCCAGTACCTGCAAAAAGATCTAACAAAATAAATACGTATTTTTGATAAACTTGACATGGAAAACTTCCTGTTAATCCATCGATTAATAAAAATCCAAATTATTTTTATGTACTATAGTCAATAAAATCGGATATAATAGGTATGGAAAAAGCTTATTTGTGCTGTAACACAAATAAGCTTCAAAGATTACTGTTTGCTATTTCTTCTATCCATTAAAAGAATTAATAGAAGAACTAATTGGCAAACATCCGATATGGATATTGGGGCGAATATAATAATTCTCCTCCTTTCAAAGCCAATCGTACTGTAATACGATTGGCTTTTATATTGGGATTTTTATCCTCCCTATGGAATTTATCATAACATGAAAAATAGTAAATTTAATCATCCTAATCAATAAAAAATATTTCTATATTAACAGAATTCTACCTCATATTTTTTCCGAAACACAAATATCCCCACCATCAGGCAGGGAAAGAAGATGATACAACATGTAAAATAGAATAACCTCATCTATATCAATAGCACAAAATGCTAGAATCCCATTTCTGTTGCTTCAAAAACTTGTTTTATATAATCCCCAAAGCTGTAGCTATCAACTGAATAGCACTTTTTTTCTTCTGGTAAAACGGATCACGCTTTATCATTAATTCGTTGTATACAAACGAATCTTTCACCTTCCGATTCCCCAGGTACTTCATTTCAATTATCTTACGTTCATCTTCATCAAGAGCATGTTTTAACGTCCGTTCAATTTGTTTAAAACGTATCTCATGATTCTTATCGTCACCATTCATTTTAGGAAAAAGAACTATGCCCCCCGCTTTAGCCTGTTCTTCTTGATTTTTCATCCGGACGCACAATGCTTTGTAGTTTTTCAGCTCCTTCACCACAAGTCTACGCATCTCCTTTTCATCGATGTCTTCAAAAAATGACAATTGATTCATACGATACGGTTCCCCTCCGTTCGTTCTACTAACTTGAATGATTCTCCCTTTTTTTGGCCAGACTATACATGCATCTAGATTGTCACCTTTAGAACGAGCAGTTAGCTTTTGCTAGCTGCCCTTTTGTTTATAAAAAACGAACTCAATTGACTGCACGTACATATAATATTTTGTGTTCCTTTCTCTATAAAATAGTCGTTACAAAATGAATCTCGTCACGAGAGCACTTTATTAAGTGCTCTTTTTTGATTTTTGAATACTTATCAATTGAAATTTTTGTTTAATTTATAAAATAAAACGCTTGTCCACTTCAATCTATTCACCAACGTATATCATCCAACCACTATGATTGTACAATTCTTCTTACATTTTCCTTTTGCTTCGATACGTTCTTTTATTCCCCTCAATAATTCTTGCGCTTTTATATAATTGCTTGCCAGCTTCATGATTTGCTTTTTGCAATCTTTACCTCCTATGACGAGCAATCATAGGAGGTAAAGTTGTGAATAAAGAAAATATTATTTTACGTTGAGCTACTGTTGAATTAGACTTATTTTCTTCAACACTCCACCTATTTTTCATTATTCACTTTACCAACAGGACCAACAGGTTCAAGTATATTGATTCAGGAAGCGGTCCCCTTATATATTGAAAGCTTTTTGGAGTGAACCCATGTTCCTTATATATTATGGAATGGGTTTATATTTGTGACATAAGGGCTTATTTTTTTATTTTTTTAAATTTTCAAGGGCCTTTTTCTTATACTTGTGTGTTAACCAATTCATAAGTTATAGAGTGTAAGTGGGTGAATGAATGATAAGGATGGTGTAAAAATGAGTGAATTTAAAAAGAAATTTCACATTCCGTGTGATTGTTTTCTCCCCCCTGTCCCCCTACCTCAAATTGGACCGACTGGGCCAACTGGACCAACTGGACCGACTGGACCGACTGGTTCAACTGGAGCAGGAGCTACTGGGCCGACTGGACCGGCAGGAGGGCCAACTGGACCAACTGGGCCAACTGGACCAACTGGGCTAACTGGACCGACTGGGCTAACTGGACCAACTGGGCCAACTGGAGCAGCTCAGATGGTAATTTATTTAGCTACTGATCAGCCAATTGCTAATAATCAATTTTTTGGTTTAGGTACTGCACAAGCAGGTTTTGTAAGAAATAATGTGGTTATACCACAAACAGCAACAATTACTGGTATAGTTTTTAGTATTCGAGATGAAAATTTAAGTCCAGGAGCTACTGTATCGGCTGAAATTGTTGTAAGTGACACATGCGCTACTACAACAATAAATACAGGTATTATAGCAACTGTAATAGGATCAGGTTCTCCTACTAATTGTTGCGCAGTTGGTACTGGTAGTTTTCTTGTTGAGCAATGCGATTTATTATCAGTAAGGGTTACAATAACAGGAAGTGGGGCATTAATGCGTGGTGCTGCTGCCACTATTCTATTTGCTACCTAACTATATTTTTTATCTACCTTTTATTTGCCAATCCAAAAACTATTAAAGAGAGTCTTGTGGCTCTCTTTTTATATTAGGAATCACCATAATCTGGTACCTCAACCATGACTCCGCTCACTATATATTCATAACTAAATCATAGGTTATTCTTCATTTCATTCCAATGACTATTTTATATTAAATCCGCACAACTCTTAGAAGCATACATATGATATCATGTGGTATTCTTTTTCAATATCAGTGTTTATCCGAGAGCGCCTTGGATGGCGCTCTTTAATTTTCAAATAACTATTTTATTAAATTTTACATATACAATCGCTTGTCCATTTCACTTTGCTCTAGCATTGCATTTACTATTAGTAATACGAATTTTTCAGAGGTGAATTATATTGGACGAGTTTTTATCCTCCGCTGCACTTAATCCCGGTTCAATCGGACCTACACTTCCACCTATACGACCTTTTCAATTCCCTACAGGGCCTACGGGACCGACACTATCTTTTACTCCTCTTGCACCAGAACTTGAATCTATAGATCTTCCACCAAATACAAATAACTTAACGATTATGGAGGTCTTTGTCCCTATAGAAAATATTGGTGACAGGGTCCTATTAAATGCGACAATTGGCACAGATATCGTTGTTGAGATTGGAGCAGATCAAAGTAGTTTCTTTGACATAGCTAACATTAACTATCAGTTATTCCGTGATAATTTGTTGTTAACAGAAACATTTGTATCTGGAAACTATTCAGTCGGTAGTGACGGAAGCTTTTTCTACCCTTTTAACTCCACATTTACATGGGTAGACCACCCTGGTGACCCCATATTGCCAGCAGATCCGGCTCCTATCGTATTGTGGCAAATATAGGAGAACTTAGTGAAACTATAACATCAGCACGAGTTGGAAATCGTGGGTTTGCTGCAATAAAATTTCCTGGCGATCCAGTTTGATTAAAAATAGAATTCACTCGTTTCACTATGAAAATGCTAAATTTTCTATGTTTAACATATCGAGCAGTTAACTTTTGCTAGCTGCTCTTTGTTTGTAAAAAACGAACACAATTAACTGCACTCACATATAATATTCTGTGTTCCTTTCTTTATAAATTGAAATAGTCATTACAAAATGAATTTCGTCACGAGAGCACTTTTTTAAGTGCTCTTTTTTGATTTTTGAATACTTATTAAATGAAATTTTTGTGCATGCTTTTTTGAATTTCATTACCAAATAACGCTTTCATTACAAAATTATATTATTTTAAACAATCTATTCTACTTCTCTTCTCTTGTTCATATGCCAAGCTCTTTATTCATACACTAAACAAAATTGACATAACTGAATGGAGGCTAACTATGTCTATTTCAAATATTATTAATTATGGACGCGTTCCCCACTTCAATCCTAACTTCCCTTTGATCTTATTTTGGAGTCAAAAAAGTGGTTGTACCTCCCTTGCACATTGGTTTTTTTATCAAATTAATTTATTTAAACCGGCTATAAAATATAATTCTTTCATCCATCATTACGAAAATGATATATATAAAAACTCCTCGGACTACTTTATTGAACTTGCTGCGGCTTTATATACAAAGAGAACAGATACTTATAAACTAGTTAGAAATCCATATACAAGAGCTGTAAGTTCATTCTTTTCACTCATCGCTCCCCCATACATAGAAAACCCTGCATGGAAGCCCATTCGAAGTTTTTATTATGGTAATGATAATTGTAATAAGCCTATTTCGTTTAAAATCTTTCTCTATTACATAAAAGCGCAAATGAAAGATTTAGAACAAGTAGATCCACATTTAATGCAGCAATATGTACCAGGTGAGGAGGAGTTTGTTACAGATTATATCTACCTTGAAAATTTCTCTAAAGAAATTGTACGCCTAGAACAAACATATCAATTAAAAACTTCTCCTTTACACATACTAACCAAATCATGGCATCATCAGAAGGACAAGGCGATTTTTAGCGGTACTTTTGCAGATGCTGATATTACCGATCCTTTATTCCCACGCCTCCCAACATACTATAGTTTTTATGATCAAGAAACTATCCAATTAGTACAAGATATTTTTAATAAAGATTTCAGTACGTACAAATACCCATTAACTCCTTTAATAAATAAGTGATTTTCTAATTGCGATTTCATATATTATAGAGAAACTTAATTTCACAGCAGTGCAATTATCACCACATGCCGTATAAATCTTTGTGATTTTATCTACAATTCTTTTAGAAGCAATCTTTATATGGATTGATAAATTTGAAACAACTGATGCTAATGAAGCACTCGAATAGAAATTAAAATGATTATCTTAGAGCACATATAAACATGTGCTCTATTCTCTTTTAAACATATAACGATTTTATTCAGTTTCTTAACAATTCCTTTCATTCTTTCAAACTGTTTCTATATTCTTGCTGAAACTGCACTTAAAGTATAACTAAAGATCACCTGTGCATTCACATCAATAATTCCTGCTAACTTTTCGATTTCCGCTATCTATTTCCCTATTACCGTTAACCTAAAGAATCAAAATCCCTCATGAAGTATCATGAATAGAATATACATTATTAAATCTTCATTGAACAAATGTACAAGCATAACTAACAAAGTTGAATATATCTATACTAATCTAAAAAAAGGAGGTGATTTTTTGATTAAAAATCGCATTGTAAATGGAGGATTCGAGACGGGAACACTTTCTCCATTTATTGTAAACAACCCCTCTTTTGTTTCTATTAGTGGCTTTAACAGTCATTCTGGTGTTTACAGTGCTAAATTATCTGGAGGTTTAGCTACCGCTATTATAGCTCAAGCGGTTCCAGTATCCCCAAATGAAACGTTCGAACTTTTTGTGTCCCTTTCTAAAACCGGACCATTTCCTAGTCCATTGATAGCTATCAATGTTCAATATTATAATGGAAATACTTTTTTGGAAGATGGCTTAGTTACTTTTATACATTCCAATCGTATCCCCGATAACAATGAAAAAGATTGGTTAGAAGTTTATGGGACTACTTCTCCAGTGCCGGCTACAGCTAATACAGCATCAATAGTTATCGCTAAGTTCTCCGAATTAGGAAGTGCAGATGTATTTATTGATGATGTTTCCCTTCTATCTGTCGCTAATTCTGGAACTACCGGACCTACAGGACCTACTGGTTCACAAGGACCTCATGGCAACACAGGTACTCAAGGACCTACTGGCAACACGGGTGCTCAAGGACCTACTGGCAACACGGGTGCTCAGGGACCTACTGGTAACACTGGCGCTCAAGGACCTACTGGCAACACGGGTGCTCAGGGACCTACTGGCAACACGGGTGCTCAAGGACCTACTGGCAACACGGGTGCTCAAGGACCTACTGGCGACACGGGTGCTCAAGGACCTACTGGCGACACGGGTGCTCAAGGACCTACTGGCGACACGGGGGCTCAAGGACCTACTGGTAACACTGGCGCTCAGGGACCTACTGGCAACACGGGTGCTCAAGGACCTACTGGCGACACGGGGGCTCAAGGACCTACTGGCGACACGGGTGCTCAGGGACCTACTGGTAACACTGGCGCTCAGGGACCTGGCTCAATATTATTTAGTGATACAGATACAGGAACGCAACCGCTAGGTGCTTCGCCAACAAATGTTCTTCAGGTAACAGCTGTAACTATAACAGCAGGTGATCAATTGAAATTTGATTTCACTGTACAAGTTTTAGTAACTCCTACATTACCATCATGGTCAGTTGTCCTTACCGTCGTATTATCCAGCTCCGTTGATGGAACTCTCCTCACACAGACTTATCACTTATCCGATGATACTAACATTGGTATTCAAACAATAAAAGTAGCAGAGGTATTTACAAATAGCCCTTCTGTCAACTCCCATGATTACACTGTTAGCATTACTTCTACCAATGTCAATGCTTCAACTTCAGCAGAAGTTAGAGGATTAACAATTCTTAGATTTGATGCTTAATTTCTGCAGACAGAAATAATTGAGTTTTCAAGAAGTTGATCCAATCAATCTCATGACTCAAGGGGATTGGTTGGGTCTTTTTTTTTGAATATTGTAGGTTATGTAACTTCACAACACTACACTTCCCTCTCAAACTTCTCATTCAAACTACCACCGACAAATTTAGGTTGTGTATCAAAATATCTACCCAACTGGCGTAATTCTTGACCAGTCGGGCATACCTTACATTCATTGATACTGAAACATTTGTCTGATGTACGATTGTAATAACACCGCCAGCATTTCTGTTCGATAATGTCACCAATTTGGTATGCGAGTTCTTTTCGTTCTTCTTTTGTCAGCTTCATACCATCTACCTACAAGACTGCCTTGAGCGCCATACCAAGCGCTTGTGATCTACCTTGTAACTCAAGTCGATGTTCACGTTCTTTGGCAGCTGTTTCTTCTGCAGCGCGTACATTGATATGCATCTTTTGCAGGTCATGCCCTAATTCATGATTCTTTTCCGTAATCGCATTAAATTCATTAAGTAACGAGTTATAATCTTCCTCGCGAGCTTGCAGCTGTTGCTTCATACTTTCAAACGCATCTTCTGCTTCCAAGCGTACTTTTGTTTCTGCGAAAAGATCTTGCTCTAGTTTTTCGGTTATACCTTTTAATTCTCCGTACAGTTTCGATACTTCGCTTAACTCTTTTTGAAGTGCATCTTTTTCATCAAGAATGTAATTTAATCGCTCTTTCCAAGAAACATCTAACGCTTCTATTTTCTCGATTTGCTCAATAACTACAGGTTTTAATTTTGGTGGTTCAGATTTCGGTTTTTCAACGTTTTGAGGTTGTGGTGATGGTTTTGTATTCTGCGAATTCTTTAATGCGCTTACACGCTTATTAGACGTTCCGTTCGCTTCGCGTCTTTTAGAAATATGGTAATACAAGTTCTTTTCACTTACCCCAAGATAACTAGCGATTTTTACCCAAGTCCACTTTACTGAATCTGCCTCGCGTAACTTATTTGCTGTTGCACATAATTGATCCCAATTTCTTTGTTCAGCCATATGTTCCGTTCTCCCCTCAAGTAGACTTTCGCCTAATGTTTTTAGTTTTTTACCGATTTCACAATTCTCAGCGCACCAGGAAGTTTTATGATTTTTGCTTGTATCATTGTATTTCGGAACCTTCGTACACCCTTTACACTGATCATCCTGTATATTTAAAATCCTGAGTCGGATTTGACGTTTTTCGGCTTTGCTCAATTCATCACCCCATATGAGATTGAAAGGCAGGTAGTACAACGAAATTGTCATACTACCAACCTGTTAAAATTAGTCTTCTAATGTTTCATTGAAAGGCTTATCCTCATCAGTGACTTCGATTTCTTCAGAAGATTGCGATTCTTCCTCTTGCACTTGTTCTTCTTCTTCTTCCGTTACAACCGTTTCTTTTGTCTCTGTTTCTTCCTTCGGTTTCTCTTCTGCCATTAGCTGCTCCACTACATCCGGCTGATTCTCGTACCACTCATGCCATTTAATCGCCATCGGTGCAATGCGAGCACGGTAATCATCAATCATTTCAATCAGCTTCACGTTAGAAATTTTCAACTCATTCGCTAACTTCAGATACGATTCTCCCTCGAGCTTTCGTTTTACGATGTAAGCAAAATCATGTGGTAAATCATCTAAACCTGGAGCAAGGCCACTAATGATAAACGCATCTACAATTTCACGATCTGCTTGCTCTTTCTCTTCACGAGTTGGAATTTTCTCTTCTGGAATATCGAAATCAGCTTCTAATTGTTCAAACGATGCCTTTACTTCTTTCACAACACCTTTATCATCAACTTCATACTGTGTTAGTGGTTCGTTCGTTTTCGCGTTTACAGTAACATTGAAATTAACTTGCATGGATTCCAGTGAGATAAACACCTTTGTATCAATCATTTCTGAAAGTACATCCAACTTACCGCGTAATGATGAATCCGTTACTTCTAAAACGATTTCTTTCTTCCCATCCGGCTTAAGATTTACTTTCTTTAAAGTTGGTTTAAATTCGATATATGACATATGATCCGCTCCCTTTATTTTGCTTGTTTTAGTTTTTTCTCTTCACGTTTTAATTTGTTGTACTCATCTAGTGTGATAAAGCCACCGTATTTCCTCACATGTTTTAGCAAGATGAGTTGCAAATGTGGGTACTTGTATTCGAACATCTTCTTTTTCACTGCGAATGTTTGTGTAACCATACCCTTTATGTCCACGACTTCTACATCACCATTCGGTAAATAAACCATGAAGTCTGCGATATATGTAATTGCCACAAATTTTTTACCGTTCTTTGTAAATGCCGGTTGCAATGTAAATCTTGGCTGTAATTCAAAGCTGGTAATTTCACCTGCAGCTTGCAGTATTTTTAATCCAGAGTAATAATCGGCTTCTGCTTTACTATCGAAAATATGATTATCCAGTTTAACTTTCTTGTTATTGTACTTGCTCAATATCCATCATCCTGGCGTTGATGATTTACTTTGTTCTTTTCCAGGTATGCTTGTTCTATATCTTCATGAGTAAATCCGAGGTGCTTTGTTCCTAATTCCATAAACAAGTTAAAAATTGTTTCAACGTCATCCGCTAATTGCAGTTTACTGTCTGGATAATTATGTGCTGTATCCCACATTTCTCCTACGTAATAAAATAGCTTGTTAAATGTTCCAACGATTGTTTTTTCTGTTTCGTCCTCGCAACGAAACTCTATTTTCACATCTAACTGATTGCTGATACTTAAAATAAAATGCAGTCCATCCACAAACTCTGTCTGAATGATTTCTTTTTCACTCGGGCCCTTATTTCTCCAATGTTTAAAACAACGTGTTTCGTTTGCTAATGCAGCAATTTCAACCTGTAGCGCTAAGATTAAATTACTAACTACGTTTTGACCTTCTAAACCATGTTGCTTAATAATCCGATTATCAAATATCTTTTGTAATCCACGTAATTTTGCGATATTCATTATTTTCTTTCCCCTTTCGCTTCACTGATCAGTAAAGTGATTTCATATACAGCATTTTGTGCACATTCCATGTTTCTTCACCCCTTGAATATTTTTCAAAAATCAATACATACTATTTTCAAGCCGCTTAATCCACGGCTGGTACTTCCTTCTCTTTACAGTAAGAGGCAGATTGGTTCATAACTTTTCTAATTCTTACTGTATATTTTTAAAAATATCGAAAATAATACCAACAAGCTATTTGAACTAGCAGCTTCACTCTTCTCATAATGGGAATGCAATATATCACAATTAGCTAACTCATTCGGCTAACTGGCAGACAACCGAAAATGTTGTCTGCTTTTTGTATGGAATTTTTTATTTTACATATACTACTTTTGAGCCTGTTACCAATGCAAGCCATTTGGTGTTTTGAATTCCGACTAAGCTTTTTTGTTGCATAGATTATTACATCTTTGACAACACTGTTTTAAAGCGCGTTTTCTGGTTATTCGTAGTTCTAATCCAGAATAATTTTTCTCCTATAAAGGACGGCAGGTACGACTGCTCGTCCTTTTTTACTTATACCGCATACTCTCCCTTCTGGTAGCTTCGAACCACATTACCCTCATCATCGTAGTAAGCAATTTCCCAAAAAGGATGGCAGTTGTGCTTCTCAATTCCCCCATCGAACAAAACGAACAAATTAGTTTTCCAGTTCCCGACGATCGTACCCCACATGCCAGCTACGTTTACTCGCATACCCATGTAAGCGAAATGGAGGTTGCGGTAATTCTGCATTTTCTTGAAAGCTTTTTCCGTACTGTACATGCGCTTAATATCAAAAACGCCTTCGTTCTCGCACTTTACAAACTTCATGAATTCAACCATCGGCATCGTTAGAAACTTTGTTCTGAACTTTTGCCAGTACAGGAATCTTGCCTTTCCTTCAGTTTCGGCTACCACATGTTCTTCATTCGGCCATTGTTCGAAAATGGTAGTGAGTTTGAATTTGTAAAGGACCACCATCCTTCCACCTCCCCCTTAATTCGTAATCAGTTTACGGAACAGTTCTTCGTTTCTTGTGTCTAGTGCATGATTAATGAGTTGGTATTTTATTAACTTTTCAATTTCATCATGATCTTCCCCGTCGATATGCGTTTCAAGTGAGCACTCATCATCTTCAAGTACTTCCATGTATAACGGCTCCTTGTATTTACCTTTGAAATTGATTTGAATATAAATTGGAGCATCGTTCGCATTGAAATGGTTATATACAGCTATTCCTTCCGTACCAGTTAGATTCGGTTTATAAAACGCAAACATGTTACCATCTGAAAACACTGCTGAAATCTCAATACCATACGGATATTTCTTTGCGTTTTCAACAAAGTGAATTCTGCTTGAAAACCTTAAATACTTTTTAAATGTGTAGAGAAGTGCAAATCCTTCTTCTCCTCTTTTCAAAATGCAATTTAGAAGAAAATCTATAAACTCGCGCTTTTTCTCAACCGACACGTTGCTCATGCAGTAACCCCCTTTTCCATCCTTCAAATTTTTGTATCCAAGCATCCCAATTTTCTTTTTGCATTGCTTCTTGCTGCTTTGCTACCTCACAAGTACAACCCTCAATTGTTACCACTCCAGGATAAATTTCTGTATGAACTACGCCAGTGTTACTACATGTCATGCACATTTTCTTCACTCCTTTTCGAATCTTCTTAATCGATAATTATTACCGTTCATTTCTATAACTTCCGTTTCATCATCAAAGATACGGCTGAAAATTCGTTCGTCATATATTCCAAACAAAGCTTGTACGGTATGGTTTGTTGTATAAATCGTGTGCCGTCCAATTCGGCTATCGATAATTTCAAACATTTTCTTCTTCGCCCATTTATGCTTTTTTAACTCTTCCTCATCATCCGGTTCCTTTTCAGCCCCAAGATCATCGATTACTAGGCACTCTATTTTAGAAAGCATGGTAAGCAATTCATCTTCTGTCATGTCGCTTTTACGGTTATACGTGGACTTCAGCTTGGTAAATAACTTTTCTTCTGTAATAAAGCAGGCACTTATACCGCGTTTCATAAGCTCTTTTGTCATCGATACAGCTAAATGACTCTTTCCTGTTCCGTAATCACCGACAAGCATAATGTTTTTTCCGATTTTCTTGTTAAACGTTAATACATACTGCTCACACGCTTCCTTTGCTTCATGAAGCTGTTTGCTTGGTGGTACGTAATTTTGGAATGTTGCCTTTTTCAACTTTTGATTGATTAAGCTGCCATCTTCAAATCCTCTAAATAACTTGAGAACTTTCTCTTTCACATGCATTTCTTGTGCTTCCGTTGCTAATTGCTGGTCTTCCTTTTCTACTGTTTTACACTGTGGACAAAATTCATTGCCTGTTTCTTTATCGATAAGCATACGCTTGTTACAAACATCTTTTATGTTCTTCTTACCTACAACGAAAATGTTTTGGCATCGATTCGGTGAAAATTGAAACATTTCCGCTGCTTTCTTTCTAGCGTTTTGAGAAATCGTATTTGCCGAAGAACTCTTCACTTGATTTACCTGTTTTAACTGACCCATTCGATCCACCACCTTTTACTTTTCCTGTTCGTTTATTTGCGTTACGACGAAAGTCTTCTTGCGCTGCCTTTACATCATCCAATGTACGGATGTTACTGTTATTCCACTGTTTTAAAATCCCTTCGGCATAGTTCCATTTCTTCTGTTGCTTTAATGCTATTTCCATAGCCGCCACAACAAGTTCTTCATTCGTATCTTTAATCCAATGTGCTATGCTATCTGCCATGAATGAATTTAAAAGACCGAAATTATTCTCATAAAAAGCGAACGCGTTACTACTACTTACATTCTCTGTAGTAGGCTCTGCTGTAATATCTGTAGTAATATCTGTTAAAGAAGTTTCGGTTTCGAAAGATGGATTTTGCGATTTCGAAATTCCGTTTTTTTGATTTCGCAAAAAGGAAATAAACATTTCGGAAAAACGCTTTTTGTCTAACTTATAGTGAACAGTTGGACTTCCATTTGCTTTCTTTACAAACGTGCTAAGCAATCCCATCTCTTCAAGTTTTTTTCGCGACTTACGGACTGCATATTTGCTAATTCGTATTTCTTCATGCCATTCTTTATCCGTCTTATAAAAATAACCATCTGCTCTTGTCGTGCGATCTGACCAATAAATAAGTTGAGATAAAAACAATCCAATTTCTAAATCATCGACAAAATCAACAAATGTTGTATTAATGACGATTTTATTTGCCTGTCCACAAAAAGTCGCAATTATGTCAAATACTTCGTGTTGAAAATCCATCGTGTCTACCCCCTTGTGCAAATCGCGATGTAAGACTCATTTTCCTTAATGACTTTCTCTATCCGATAGCCTGGATAATTGCTGTGTATATAACGTGCAATTGACTGTTTCAAATCAGCTTTTGATTGTGCTCTCTCCCACAATTTGCGAGAGAGAAGCACTTTAGATTTATTACTCACCTTCAATCACGAAATCGCCTTGTCCGTCTCCTTCGGTTGGTTGTTCCACTTCAATTGAATCAGCTTCGATAAATTCCGGTTCTTCCGTGATATCCTTGCGCACCACTTCGTCATGTTGCGCTTGCGATTGGACCTCAATACTAATTGGTAAGTATTTAAACATGTAACGAACCACTGTTTTCTTCGCCATTTCCTCATAATCTGTTTTCCACGGGCTATAGTTCGAATTTGCTGAAGCTGAACGCCCTCTACGTTTTTCAATTTCACTCTTTGGCATAAATTCCATTTGATGCCCACCATCTTTGAAATGTGCGACTGCATACGCTCCAATAAACTCACCACGATCACCAAATGACGGTTTGTGCTTCAGTTGAGGGTGTAAGCCTAACTCGTATTCGAACTCATCATTTTCATACACCGCATGTGCATAGATACTTTGAATGTGGCCAGAACGTCTCGCTAAATCAATCATGCCTTTATATCCGATAATGAAAGTCGCTTCACTCTTGTATGGCAAAATGTAGCAATGTCCTAATAATCCTGGCTCAAGCCCTAATTGTACGGCTTGCATTACAGCTCCCATAAGCGATGGTACTTTGCATTCAAGTAACTTTGGATTTGTTCGAATCGTTGTTAATGCAATTCGGCTCATACGATCCATGCTCATATGCTTTGGTAATACTTCCGCAAAACGCGGAGCCATCTTTTTCATGTACGCTTCTACTGTTTGTTCAGGTGTTACTGGCGCGCTTGCTTTACGACCTGCTAATTGATTTTTAACTTTTTCATTAGTTGCCATTGTTTATTTCCTCCCTTATTTAACCGTAAATTTTCTTGATTTAGATTCTTTAACATACTGCTCATACAAATCAGGATAATCTGCTTTAAATCGCTTGCTATCAAAACGATTTGTAATGTATGACTTCCAAAAAACTTTGTAGTTCTCAGTTCCACCAGCTTCACTTGTACCAAGCTTTGCTTTGATTTTGTTTTCGTACTCTGCTTTTTGCTCTTGCAACACTTTAATCTCTCTATCCACTTGATCACGAGCTTCAATGAGAAGTTCTTCTTGCTTACCTAAACTTACAAAGCTATCTGTAATGGATTCTGGATATAAGTGTTTTAATAAATCTGTTGATGCATCCGAACCATCAAACATTGGCGGCTCATTCTTCTCAACATTGTTGAGCCAGAAGTCTTTTTCAATATCGATAAGGTACTGAATCAATTCCTCATCGCGTTCGATTTTTTTATGAACAAATTTGTTACCACCAATGAGTACCGCAATCCACCATGCTTCATAGCCAGTTACGGCCATATAATGTTGACACTGTAAGAGGTAAGCAGCTGGAACTTCTTCATCTTCCCACTCTTTTTTTAAATATTCTGATGCCGTTTTGCATTCAAGTCCGATTTTCTCACCAACAATTAATCGATCCACATTTGCTAACATCCACGGATATTCAGGATGCTGTAGGATTGCATTTCTGCGTTGAACTTTTAAATCTGTACGTTTTGTAAATTCTTTTGCAACTACTTCTTCTAAAACGTTACCGAAGTATGCCGCTTCACTTTGTATATCTTCTTTTTCAATCGCTTGTGTTTTTTCAAGGAACACTTGAACCGCTGATTTCCATTTATTTAAACCTGCAATTGCAGAAACATCTGAGCCGCCAATACCTTGTGTACGTGCTAGCAACCATTGATCATGGTCCATATTGAGTGTATTTACCAATACTTTTGCTTGCATGTTCTATTCACTCGCTTTCCGTGATATACTAGCTATAACTTATCTTTTAAAGGGAACCCATTGCCGTGGGTTCTTTTTTATTCCCCTGCGGTTTTCTTCTCAAATCCAAGCTGCGTAATCATGTAATTCATAATGTTATCCCTTAAAACCACTTCACCATCTGGTGCGATTAAAAATTCATCACCTGGTAGAATTTCCTTACCTAATGCATCCTCAACTGGATGATCTATCATTTGTTCTTGCGGATCAGCTTTACCGTATCCGTTGTGCATCGACATTGGGTTTTCTAGCAACTTGTTCACCTCCTTAGAAGAATGGAATGTGGTATAATTATGCTAAGTCATACTTTTTCAAACCGTTCTAGGGGTAGGACGATTTGTTTTGGTTTTACCCAACTTCTTCTGAAAGAGTTATGTAATGTGCCCTTTCAACCAAGTCCGCGTTAATCCCCTGACTCCTTAACCGCTTAATCACTTTAAGAATGTTTTTACGATCTCTTTCACGTTCCACATCGTGCTTTTCTTTCGCTCAATACAGTGCTGCAAGTTCTCTTCTTGCCAGACGCGCTTCCTTTACCCACTCACGTAATAACTTTTCATCATGAGTTCTTAATGCTTCAATTTGCTTCTGTTCGCAATGTTTTAAAAATGAATCTAACGTTTGTTTCTTTTGTATGTCCTTTTGTAGAACTGATGCTGTGATGCTCATATTCTTTTCACCTTCCTTAATTGCTGATTTTCTTGCTTAAGCTGTTCGTTCTCGTTGATAAGCTTTTCGAATGAACTAAAAAGCGCTGCACCACCCACGACTGACACGATAACCACCGCTGTGATAAAAAGGCTGAATGTACTTTCAACCAACGTATGGTTCCTCCTTTTGGGCTTCTAGCCATGCTTCCAAATCTTTTTGTAAGAAGAGTAATTTACGCCCTTCTCGGATAACCGGAAACTGCGGATGATTTGCCAACTCATACATTCTGCAAACTGCGATGTTAAGGTAAGCTGCCGCTTCTTTCACTCGCATTACTTTGTTTGGTTGTGCTTGTTGCTGGAATGAAGCTAACGCTGCTTGAATTTCTTCACGAATAACTTCACGGATTGACTCTTTAATGATTTGATCTAATCCCATTTTGTTTTGCTCCTCTCTATTTAACTTAACCAACTTTTACTTAACTATTAGTTAAGTTACGGACAAAAAATTTTAATTGCATCTAGTTTCACTTTTAAAAACTCAGCAATTTTTACAATTAGGTCATAATAAGGACGGCGTTTGCCATTTTCTATGTACCAATAATGGACCTCGGTAATACCAACGGCTTCAGCTACTTCCTTACATGTAAACCCTTGTTCTACACGTAGCTGCTTTAGAGTTTTCATATGCAACTCCTCTCTTCCGTTTTTGTTGTTACACTCATAATAACTTAACCTTTAGTTAAGTTCAAGTCTTTTTTAAAATTTTTCTCAAAAAATTTTTCTCTTTCAACTTAACTGAGAGTTAATATATAATGTCAGTAAGGTAATATAAAATAAAATGAGCATATTATAAAATAATATAAAATAAATATTGGGGAGCTTGGAATATGTTTAATCATGAGAGGTTAAAATCACTACTTGATAAAAGAGGGATTTCCCAACAACAATTAGCTGATGCGATTGGTGTTAGCCATGTTTCTGTTTATAACTACGTTGAGGGAAAAAAGAAACCAGGAATACGTACACTGCAAAAAATAGCTAATTTTTTAAAAGTTACTACTGATTACCTGCTAGGATTATCTGATATGCCAGATTTAACAGCGGACCAAGATCTGCAACTTACCGCAGAAGCCCAAGAAATTCTTCAAATCATAAATGATCTACCCGAAGAACAACGAAAAAAAGCATTAGAACAACTAGAAATGTTTGTGAATTACGAAAAAGCAAAAGGGAATATTTAAAGAAAAAAGACTATCCGAAGATTAGATAGTCTTTTTTACATTGCTTTTTCTCTTTTAGGTTCACTTAAACAAATAGATAATAATGTTTCTTTTGGATTAACTTCTTCTTGCAGAAGTAAAAGCGCTTGTTTTATTAGATTAACATCCCCATCTTTACTCTTCATCTTCTCTTATCCCCTTATCGTTTTTGTTATTTTTTTACATAAATTTCTTTTTTGTTCGTAAACCTAAAAAGGAAATTCCCCCTAAAACTACAAATGACATCGTCAATTAAGACGATGTCATTTTAATATATATGTAAACCTATATTTCGTATCTTACCAACCACCACCAGGATCAACCATCATTTGTTGAACTACTGGTTTTGAGTCATTTGTACTAGGCTTTTCTTTCGCAGAATCAGTGTTAACAACTAGTGTAGCTGCTAATAATAGTGCAGGAATAATAGTAATTAATTTCTTCATCTTATCACCTCTTTCCAATACTAATTATACCAAATATTCAAATTAAACCCAAATGAATTTTCGGTAAATTCGAATAAAATATATTCCCTGATTTTTGACACATTAGAAGAGATTGTTTCATTAACTCTTCTCTTTTAGTTCCCTCATATGTCAATGCTAAATATGCGGTTTGTATATCGGTTAATTCACCAGTAGAACTTTTTATTTGATTTAACAATTCCCTGGCTCCCGTTGTATTACCTTGTTTAATCATTAAATATGCCATCTCACTTGGATGTACAACATCTGAATCACTAATTTCTTTGTCATGATGAATCTTTAAAAATGATAATGTATGTTGCACCATTTCTTTCTTCTTCTCTATACCTTCAACCTTTCTATCGCCAATCACTTGTAATGTTTTCTCTAAATAATATTTTGAGTTCTCATAATCACCTTCTGAGAAAACATACGATTCACCTAGCTTTAAGTACGCATTTACTTTTGGGAAAGAAAAAAAGTTATCCCACTCAAGATCATCTATTAACTTTATAGAAACTCTTCTTGCTTCATCCACTTCTCCACCTTGCAATGAAGTAACAGCAATCGCTTCTCTATAACGTAATTGAAAGCACTCGCGAAGATATTTATTACTAATTTTATTAATTTTAGTTCCTATTGATTTCAGGCGCTCATTTAAATCCGTATAATTTCCTGTTTGGTATTGCGCTTGACATAACAAAATTTCAGTTAACACTTCCATCTCCATTGTTTTCACTGATTTGCTTTCTTTATGTAGTGCTTTATGGTACTGTTTAGCATTCAATTCACCCATATATCGGTTATAAATAATCTGATACACACTAGCAAATTCTTTATTTTCAGACACCTTAGACTGTAATTCACTATTTATTACTTCAATCAACAGATCGAACTTACCTCTTAAAGCTAAGTCTTCCATTGCTTCACGTAAATTCTCTGATTTCGGGTTTGTGACATCGATATAATTCCTTAACATATTCCCTTGTACCTGTATGCCTTTATTTAATAGGATGATTGTTTTAGATAGAAAACCAAAACTAATATCTGTGTTACCTTTAAATACTTTTGTCACAGTACTCGGCTTAACACCCCAACGATCTGCTAGTTTGTTTTTTCTTATCCCAGCTACACATAATTCTTTTTCAATTTGACCTAGAGCTTTCCACATGTTTTGTCCCCCTTATTGGAACAAGACACACTTCCCTATCATGAAAACGCACCTTAATGATGAAAGACATCCAAAAGCTGTGTTATACTAGCCGTATACGTTACGTAGATTCGTAACTAAAAGGCTCATGGCAAATGTTTTCCCTACTTCTATTAGGGTTAAACGGTGTAAACGTGTTCCCAGCACCATTACACGCGCTATGGGTCTTTTTCGTTCCATTTGATTTCTTAAAATCAGTTTATCACAAGATTTAGAATTTTTAGTGTAACGATTGAACAACAAGGTTGAGAAATATTTTCTCAACCTATTGGTATAAATTATATCACAAATAATAAAAATGGTATTTTTCCTAACATATATAGTTAGAAAAATCGAATCCAAGTAAAATTTATGCATGGATACTTTAGCGATTTTCTCAAACACGCTTAAAAGATTACGTGAGGAACGAGGATTGCGCCAACAAGACGTTGCTGATGATCTTGTAATGACGCGTGAACGGTTAAGTAGTTATGAAAATAACCATTCTTCACCAGATCCGCATGCATTGGCACAGTTTGCTAAGTACTACGATGTTTCTTCTGATTTCTTGCTAGGACTTACAGATGAACGCCGTAGATACACTTCAACGGATACTGCTGATTACTTACACCGCTCACTACTTGATATCTTATCCGGATTAACAGAATCCCAACAAGATGAAACAGTAAAAAGTTTAATGCGTTATGCCCGTTTCCTCAAAAACGATGTAAAAGACTTCACATAACGTGAGGTCTTTTACTTTTCTTTATTTTACCACGAAACAGAACGAACGTTCTCTTTGTTTTCGAAAATATTGAGGAAGTTTATACTAATTTAAAAAGTATTACAAAAAGAATTCGTTTTAAAATTAACCTACGTCTTTTTTCACCTTAAAGGCAGCAATCCCAACAAATTTTTTGTGATCGACTGAATCAGCAAGTAAATACATACTTGGATGTTCGTATGAATCTACTTCAACTCTATTTTTTATAAAACTATTTTCATTACATTTAAAATATTCTATTTCTACTGTAGCCCGTGGAAATTTACCCTCTAAATAAATCAAAGGTACACTATAACTTCCTCCAGGTGGTAGATATTGAATATTTATTTCTTTTTCACTCCACACAAAAACCGCTTCTTGATGGGCTATAACGTCATCCTGATCTATTCCATAAGTAATTTCAGTATTATAAATATTAATTCTATACTTTAATTTCACATCAGTCGCTGGGAAATCACCTTTATTTTCTATATTTAGACTCCACTTTTTTTTACTATGATGAAAATCTTCATGTGGAAAACCCTCTCCCCCAAATTCTAACCCCCAAAATTCTTCATAATTACGTAAGTAGAATCTATGGTCATATGTTTGTTCCTCTTCATCTTCGATTTTTGAAATAACATAGAGCCTAGTATCCAATGATTTCTTATACACCTTATATGTAAGAAAAACAAAAACCGCTGAAACTAAAGTTCCTAATGCTGATATTAAAGCAATTAGACTTCCTGTATCCATAATTACAAATCTCCTTTTCTGTTTACAAATAAACATTTCTATATCATCATTTTATCATAATATACTTCTTTTCAATATATTTATAGGATCATAGCTAAAAATACAATTTTGACTTCTACTAACTAATATTTTAGCTTGGACAAAATGACAATCATACCCTATAACCGAATTTGTTCATATATGGTAAAATGTATCTATCGCTGATATGTCCAAACATGTAATTTTCATAGCAGCAAAATTACAACTAGACTTATACAACATGATTCAAAACAAAATGAAGGAGTGTATTAAGTGAAAGGACATATTCGAAAAAGAGGAAATAAGTACTGTATCGTTATTGATATCGGTCCTGATCCAGAGACAGGAAAAAGAAGACAAAAGTGGTTTTCTGGTTATAAGACAAAAAAAGAAGCCGAAAAAGATGTCGCGAAAAAGATTACGGAGTTAAATGAAGGGACTTTTATAGAGCCATCTAAGCTTACTTTAAAAGACTATCTGGTTCAATGGTTAGAAGTTAAAAGAATGAGTTTAGAAAGAAATAGCTACGTTTCTTATAGTAGCAATATAACCTACCATGTTATACCTAGCATAGGAATGATTGCACTTCATAAATTAAATGTTATGCACATTCAAAAATGCTATAAATCAGCACTAGATACTGGTATTTCAAATAATTCCTTACTCCAATTGCATCGAGTACTAAAAACAGCTTTAAATCTAGCGGTAAAACAAAATATTATTTCTAGAAATCCCGCTGAATTTGTTGAGTTACCCAAAAAAGAAAAAAGCCCCATCCAGACTTGGACGGAGGAAGAAGTAAAAAGATTTCTATTACATTCACAAGACTCACGATATCACATTGCTTACTTATTAGCAATTACTACAGGGATGCGTCTTGGAGAAGTTTTAGGTTTACGTTGGCAGGATGTTGATTTTGAAAATCATACAGTTACTATCAATCAAACTGTTGGTGGTGATGATAAAATTAAAAACACCGCGAAAACAAGTGCATCAAAACGTACAATCCCTGTTCCTGTAGAAACAATAGAAGCAGCAAAAAAACATCGAATTCAAATTAATAAAGAGAAATTACGAATGGGTTCTGCTTATCAAGATTTTGACTTAATTAATTGTAATAAATCTGGCGGGGTTTTATACAGAAATACTTTCAGGATAAAATTTTATAAGCAAATAAAAAATGCAGCAGTGAAAAAAATTAAAATTCATGATTTAAGACATACACACGCAACTTTATTATTGAAACAAGGAGTTAATCCTAAAATTATCAGTGAGAGATTAGGTCATACAGATATTTCATTAACGCTTAGAATTTATTCTCATGTTTTACCGAATATGCAAGAAGAAGCAGTAAAAAATTTTGGTAAAAGTATCTTTGGTTAGCTAATGTTTGCAAAATGTTTGCATTTTACAACAATAAGCCAAACAAACCTTGTATTATCAGGGTTCATTCGGCTTAACACATATTATCATGTATAATACATATAAAATGGAAATTCAAAATAACGAGGAAAATATTATGAACTTTGTTTATATTAATCAAAACGTATTAAATAATCTTCTTTACATTTTAAGTAGCATATTTATTTTTTATTTTATATATGATAGCGGACGCTATTTAAAGAAATATAAAAAACTACTTATTATCCTTTGTACGATTATCCCTCTTATTTTATGTATGCGCTATCCAATCTATATGGATGAAAATTGTATTCATGATTTAAGACAAATACCAGTTATAATAGGCACACTTTATGGTGGCTTCCCTGTTGGTATCATTTTGTTTGCTATTTTATTAATTACAAGATTTTTATTTTATGGATTTAGTATGTTAACAATACTAGTTTATGGCACAATGTTTATCGTTACAGCATTCGCATCCGCAAAATTTAATAAGTATAATAGAAAAATTAAAGTAGCTTATGGAATGTTTTTAACATTTTTTCTAGCAATATTTACAACTGTAATTGTATTAACTTTATCAGATTTTGAAGTGAATAATTTGTACATTATTTATTTCATAATATTACCAACTATTTTGATGTTGTTTGTCATTTATTTTAATGAAGTTTTAAAAGATGCAGTATGTATGCGATCGAAGATGATTAAAATGGAAAAAATGGAGATTGTTAGCCAACTTGCTGCTAGTATATCGCACGAAGTAAGAAATCCCTTAACTGTCGTAAAAGGATTTACTCAACTTTTAAAAACACCTAATTTAACTCCAGAATCAAGAGATGAGTATATTGAACATATACTTGAAGAGTTACATCGTGCACAAGGAATTATTGATGATTATTTAACGTTTGCCAAACCTGCTTCAGAAAAATTAGATCATATTTCAGTAGAACAAGAGTTGAACCGAGTTATTAATATGATCTTACCATTATGCAATATGAATACAATACATATTACAAAAGATTTTTCCACGGCAACAATTGTAGGCAATAAACAGCACTTTCAACAATGTTTTTTAAACTTAATAAAAAATGGTATTGAAGCAATGCCTAATGGTGGTACTTTACATATCTCCTCATCTATTAGTAATAATAAAGTTATTATTCGAATTGAGGATAGCGGAATTGGTATGTCACAAGATCAAATAAATCGATTTGGTGAACCATATTTTAGTACAAAAACGAAAGGTACAGGTTTAGGTACAATGGTTGCTGTTAAGATCATTGAAACGATGCAAGGTAGTTTAAAAATCCGAAGCGTTGTTAATAAAGGTACAACTTTGACAATTACATTGCCGAGATGTAATAACAACTCATCTGAAAACAAATAAAAAAGGAGCAATTATGCTCCTTTTTTATTTGTTTCGATACATAAGTATCTTCTATGTTTTTTAAGTTTACATTTGTGGAGACTAATTAGAAATTAGTACCCTCCGCCCCAGCAGCTGCATCCAACGATAATTAATAAAATAAATAACACAACTAATAAAGCGAAACCTCCACCAAAACCACAAGAACCACCGTAACTCATATTTTCTCCTCCTTTTGGTTTGAAAACTAATAGGTAGTTGATCATTTTAACTGGTTCGTATTATACATTATGTAAATATCCCTTTTTTGAGCATGTCTACATAAAAATAAGTAAAAGCACTCATTTGAGAGTGCTTTAAAATGGATACCAAAAATTTTGAAATACATGTAACTTTAAATACACTGCAACAATTAAAATAAAAACACCTACAAATAAAGCAATGAAATCCCCGCTTTTCGCTTTATTTGTATAAAACCAAGTTCGTGTATTCTTCTTTCCAAATCCTCTTAAATCCATTGCATTTGAAACTGTATCGATTCTATCTAGTGAATGGATAATTAAAGGCCAGAAAATTAAGACACGGTTTTTCATACGAATCCATAAACTTGCTTCTCCTTTTTCAAAAGCTACTCCTCTCGCCTCTTGCGCATGTTTAATAACTTTATATTCGGACTGAATATCAGGTATATAACGTAATGCAATATTTATTGCATATGTAATCTTATAATGAATTCGAAATTTACTTAAGCTACTCACAAATTTGCTTGGATCAGTCGTATATATAAAAATAAGTGTAAATGGTAATAACGTAAAATATTTTAATGAAAGTGTAGCTGCATAAAATAATGTTTCACATGTAATTGTTGCATATCCGATATGTAAAAACGAAGTATATGATTCGGTTAATTCAGATCCATGAGTTGGTGTAATAAATAAAATCATTACAGAATTTAATAAACTAAATGTAAATATAACAGTAAAAACAATACAAATTTTACGAAATGGAATTTTTGCAACTAGAAGTCCGATACAGCCAATCATAAAAACAATAAGCAATATGCGAAAATCAAGAAACAAAAAAGTAAGCGTCATACAAAAAATAAATAATAACAATTTCACTGCTCCATCCATACGATGAAAGTATGTACTATACATGTTCCTCCCTCCTAGTAACCTCAAAATAAAGTTCTATAAACCTTTCAGGGTATGCAATCCCACTAAATTTAACTAACTTGAATAATGAACTTTCCCTAAGTTTCGCTCTTTGTAACGTTTCTGAATGTCCTAATACGATAGACGAGGTATTATTCGCAATAATTTCCCCTTCATGTAAAACGATTGCTCTGTCTGCATATTCTAATGCGAGATTCATATCGTGTGTGATAAAAATAAAAGATATTCCCTTTGCAGCTAGTTTTTTAATAAACGACATAAACTGTTTATAATGATAATAATCTTGTCCCGCTGTCGGTTCATCTAAAATGATAAGTTTCGGATTTGTTGTTAGTACAGATGCAATCGTTACTCTCTTTTTTTGTCCATAACTTAATGCCTGAATTGGCCAATTACGAAATGGATACAAACCACAAATTTTTAATGTTTCTTCCGCCCTAAGCTTAATTTCTTCATTTGAAACCTTTTTTAATTTTAATGAAAATGTAACCTCTTCTATAACAGTAGGTTGCGTAATCATATGATTTGGATTTTGCATCACATAAGATATAACTTCACCACGTTTACGAATAGACCAAGAATTGATATTTACTTCATCAAATACAATCCTATCATTTTTTGTTTTGTTTATGCCTATAAGACTATGAGCTAATGTTGATTTACCAGCTCCATTATGGCCCAAAAGTGCTACAATTTCACCTTCATATATTGAGAAATTTACATTGTCCAATACTTTTTGTTTATTAGAATAGGAGAATGACAAATTCTCTACTTTCAATAATTCTTTTTTTGTAGGGGTACCTTTACAAAAAACTTGCTTCTCCATCCACTCATCTATTACGCTACGAACACTTTCCCTTTGAAGATTTTCAAGTGGGTAGTATATTACGTCATTATTACCATCAAACTGCAATTTCTTTAATACTTCTATGTACATAGGCTCTCTTAAGCCGATAGATGGTAATATATTTGACGCAAAAATCTCTTCTGGTGTCCCTATCGTAACAATTTCCCCTTCATCCATTAAAATGATTTTATCTAAATCCAGATTTAACATTTCTTCTATTCGATGTTCAATAATTACAATTGTTTTATTATATTGTTTATGTATATCTTTAATAAGTTCTATTGTATGTAAGCTACTGACAGGATCTAAATTCGCTAAAGGTTCATCAAATAATAATATATCAGCATTCGTTGTTAACAACCCTGCTAGAGAAACGGTTTGTTTTTGACCTCCTGATAATTCATGTGGACTTTGTTTATGAAAAGAATGCATCTTTACCTTTTTTAATGAGTCTGAAACAATTTTTTTCATTTCATTTTGATTTACACATTCATTTTCTAAATAAAAAGCTACATCTTCTTCTACTGTAAGACCAATAAATTGAGCATCTTGATCTTGCAAAATTGTTCCTACCTGTTTACTCTGTTCAAAAACACTGCCTTTCCTCGGATCTTTGCCGGCAATTAAAATATTACCAGTACTAATCCCCCCATAAGAAAAGGGGATTAGCCCATTGATACAATGAGCTAAAGTTGACTTCCCTGAACCACTTCGTCCAGCAATTAGTACTTTTTCTCCAGGGTATATATGAAATGTAATGTCTTTTACAGTAGGCTGCGCAGCATGTTCATATTGAAAGCTGAATTGTTCAAAAGAAATAATTGGTTGCATGTTAACATCCCTACTTTTCAATTTTTAAATGTGTATGTTTCTTATTAGATTTAGCTAGACCTATTGTAATTGGCAATCCAAGAACTAGAAATACAATAACATCAGCAATTGTTGCTCCTAATACTTGTATAACAATTTTGTCAAATGGTTCTCCCATCACAATAACATCGAATGCCCCAGCAAATATAATAGCAATGACAATACCAATTAACCCAGTAATGGCTAAATAAGAAATATCCCGCTTATTATACATACCGTTTTTCACACTAAAGCTAACTCTTTTTTGAATGAGTCCCATTGCAAAGCCGATAATGCCTGAACTTATAACCCAACCCCACCAAATACCCCATCCAGCGATTGTATCTGTTACTGTATGACCGATAAGTCCTATTAAAAGTCCTGCTACTGGACCAAATAACGCTCCAAAAACGGTTAAAATAGCTAATGCAGGTTTAATAAATGTATTTGGTGCAATAGAAAATCCCCAAAGTCCTAATATCCCGTATAATGCTGCTCCAATTCCGATTGCTACTACTAACTTTGTTGATAATTTGTTCATTACAATTCCCCTCCCATATTAGTCAACTTTTATTACTCTATATTTATTTTGAAAATGAATTATGCATCGACACTCCCTTTCTATACAACAAAAAATGACCCCTTACATAAGAGGTCATTTTCTTCACGTTCAAGAATCCTCTTATCTTCCAAAAAACACATCGTGTCCTCTGCGGAATTAGCACCTTCCTATAAATTTATATAGGGGTTGCTGAGGTTTCATAGGGCCGTTCCCTCCACCTCTCTGGATAAGTATTAATTTGTAATTCGTATTATGGCACTAATAAGTATAAATTTCAACACTTTTCTAATTATTTTTATTTTTTGTTTAACGGTACGTTTAAACCATTGTATTCTTATCGGAATTGTGAAATAATGAATTCAAAATAGTTACGGGAGGAATGTACGATGAAAGTAATCGGTTTAATTGGTGGACTAAGTTGGGAATCTACATCGTTATACTATAAACATATTAATACACTTACACTCTCTCAATATGATCAAAATGCAAAGCTTGTTTTATATAGCATGGACTTTGGTGAAGTAACTACTTTATTACAAAATCATCAATATGAAGAAGTGAAAAACGAATTAGTCACAGTTGCAAAAAAGGTTGAAAAATCCGGAGCTGATTGTTTATTAATGTGTTCCAATACGGTCCATTTATTTGCTGAAGAAGTAGAAAATGCAATATCTATTCCACTACTTCACATTGGTGATGTAAGTGCTAAAGAAATGGTAGAACAGAATATAAAGCGTATCGGACTATTGGGTACGAAACAAACGATGGAACAAGACTTCTATAAATCACGTCTAACAAATTTTAATATTGAGACGATCATCCCAAATGAAGAGGAAAGAAATTTTATTCATCATGTTATTTTAAATGAATTAAGTAAAGGAATTATTTCAGAAACATCAAAAGAAAAACTTTTACAAATTACAAACTCATTAATTCAAAACGGCGCAGAAGGTATATTGCTAGGCTGCACTGAAATACCATTGCTCATTTCCCAAAACGACCTTACTGTACCTGTTTTTGATACCGCTTTTTTACATGCAAATACTGCTGTGCAGTTTGCAGGATAATAATATAAAAGCATAACGGTTAATCCTCTATGTTTTTATATTGTCCACACTATTTATTTAAAAGAGATTTTATAACTGTAATTGCTTCTTTAGTACCAACACATTCTAAAAAACTATCATTCAGTTTTCGTATACCATGTTTATACTTTTCATTTGAAAGAACGTCTGTTACCGCTTCATTTAAAGTTTGCACATTAACATGCTCTTTCAATAATCGATGTGCTGCTTCAAGTTCAGTTAATCTTTGTGCTATCATTGGCTGGTCTTTATCGTGTGGAATTATAACAAATGGGACATTAAAATAAATGGCATCGTGAACGCTATTCATACCACCATGTGTAATGAAAACATCTGCTTCACTTAATATTTCTGATTGGGGTACGTATGAAGCAATTATAAAATGGTCTGGCGCTTTTTTAATTTTAGAACGATCATTTCGATCACCAATTGCCATTACGACTATCCCTTCAAAATCTGAGAAAGTATCAATACAAGTATTAAAGAATGGTTCGAGTCCTTCAAGTAGTGTCCCCATTGAAATATAAATAACTTTCTTATCTTTAAGCAATTCAAATGGAAACTCTACATTTGTTTTACGATTTGAAATACTAGGCCCAATAAAAATGTTATTTTCTCCGAATGAATCGCTATTAGGTTGAAAATAACGACTTGTGTACACGAGTGAAATATCTCCCTTATTATGCATAAATTGAAGATTATTTTTGGGCTTTACTCCAAATTCATGTTCCATTTGATATAGTAACTTTTTAGAAAGTTCATCGGGTCGGAATTGTATTTCTGCATTTGGATGAAAAGGTAAAGTCTCCAAAAACTCTGGGGGAATTAAAAATATAGGAGAAGAAAGTACGCCTGGAATTTGTAAATACTCCTTTACTAAATCTCCAGCACCAAATATATCGTAAATTACGAAATCAAAATTGATGCTCTCACATAATTGTTTTGTAATTTCTAATATATATAAAGAAGTTTGAACATGTACATGAAAGAAAGAATTCAGCCCATATGAGGTTTCAGTATCAATGGAAATCTCCTTTAATAAATCTGGATGAGTATATACAGTGGCTCCCAAATCTTCAATTCTGCTTTTAAAGTGTTCTGTTGTAATATAATGTACGTGATCACCCCGTTCAGTAAAAGCTTTGACTAAACGTAATGTAGGATTTACATGTCCCTCTGCTGGAAAATTAACCACTAAAATATTTAGCACTTATTTCTCACTCCTTACATTTCAATACTCTTATTAATCATACTGTAATTATTACCGTCAATCTTCCCCTAATAGTCCTAATATACTTACTACTTTATATTGATAAATAATTGTCAGTTAATAAATTAAAAAAGGCATCTACATAAGTAGATACCTAACCGTGATAAGGAGTGTTCTGTGAGGTTAGAATAAGCTTTTCAGCTTGTCCTATGCTATCAATATATGATTTATTTTATAAAGTGTGCATAGTTGATAGAATGATTTCATCCTTCTCTATCATCCATTTTGAATCTATTTCTAAATAAGACGACTCTAGTTTCTATAACATTTCATATGTTTTAATCTTCTTGAGAGCTATCTATTTTTGTAGTTTCTCCAGTCAATCGCTTATTTTTTAATTCAAAATAAGCATCTAAAACTTCTTTTCCAATATCAGAGTTAATACCAGATTTATCATTAATAACCCACGGCACAACTACAGAGAATGCTACTTCAGGATTATCATACGGCGCATATCCTGCTAACGTTAAGTTATAACATTCTCTTCGCTCACCTTTTTCATTTCTTCCTATATCACTTTCTCCACCGTATACAGTCTGTGCTGTCCCTGTTTTACCTGCTGGCTTATAAGATGCTTTTTGGAACGCCCTTACTCCTGTTCCATCACCTTCTTGGAATACCCTTCTAAATCCTTCTTTTACTTGATTTATATATTCCTCTTTCATATCTATCTTATTTAAAACGATTGGTTCTACTGAATGCACCACTTTACCAATCTCATCTTTTTGCGACGTTTGCTCTCTTACCTCTTGAACAATTTGTGGCTTCATTCGATATCCACCGTTTGCGATTGTTGAAATATACTGTACAAGCTGAAGTGGCGTATAGGTGTCATACTGGCCAATTGAGTAGTCTAGTAAGAAACCAGGTTGATTATCTTTTTTACCAATTTGTCCAGCTGTTTCATTCGGTAAATCGATGCCCGTTGGAACACCTAATCCAAATTGCCTGAAATAATACCTCATTTTATCAAAGTACTCCTGTTTAATATTTAATGAACTATTTTTCACATAATCTACACCTGCAATTTTTAATGCTGTATTAAACATATAAACGTTTGAAGAGACTTGTAACGCTCTTAAATCATCAATATTTCCAAACTCTTTCCAAGACTTTTTTTCCTTTGTTCCTTTAAACTTCATAGGTGCATCATAAAAATAAGTACCTGGTGTTATAGCTTTCGTTTCAAATCCAGTTAAAACTGTCGCACCTTTAACTGTTGATCCAAGCTCATAAGAACTAGTCATTGTGCCTAATGCATAGTCTTCAACTTCTGTTTTTCCGTCTTTTTCTACAAGTCTTTTCCCAGCCATGGATAATACTTGTCCGTTTTTCGGATTCATCATCACAACGAAAGCACGGTCCAACATTGATTCTGACCCTTTATATGCCTTTAATATTTTTTCAATACTTTCTTCTACTTTCTTCTGTAATTCCATATCTATTGTTAAAGTTAAATTCTTACCGCTCTTTCCCTCAGAAACGGTTTCCGTTCTAATTGTATTACCTTGTTTATCTGCAACGCTTCTTACTTCTTTTTTTGTACCATGAAGTACATCTTCATATTGCTGCTCGATATAACTTTTTCCAACTCTATCATTTCGGCTATAATCACGTACCAAGTAGTAATCTAATCGTTCACTTGGTAATCCTTCATCGGAATTAGAAACATTTCCAAGAACAGATCGGAATAATCCATCATTTACATACACTCTCTCCCAATCAACCGATACGTCTACACCTGGGAGATTCGCTAAACCTTCACTAATTATAGTAAATTCCTTTTCACTAACATCTTTTTTTATAATTTGAGGAGCCATTTGATAACCAGAAGTCATCTTACTTTTAATAGCTAACACCTTTATATCTTTATCTGTTAATTCCTGAAGATTTTTATCTGTAACCCGTTTTCTTTTTAACTCTTCTATTTTTTTATCTAGCTTCTTGCCACTAATTTCCTTCTCTCTAAATATATCTATTTCTTTTTTCGATACTAGATTTTCAGCCAGTTTCGGATTTAATTGCATCCAAAAATCTTTCTTATCTGTCTCAGTTAACTTAGCTATATCTTCTTGCGGCATTTCAATTATGTCTACAAGTTGTCTTGCGGTTTTTAATATATCTTCTGATTTTACACCTTTCATCTTTGTATATGTAATTGTACGTAAAGATCTATTATCAACTACTGGATTGCCTTCTCTATCAAATATTTTTCCGCGCGGGACAGAAAGACTTACGGTCGCATTTTCTTTCTTCTCTACTTCATTTTTATACGTTTCTCCATCAATAATTTGTACTTTACCTAATTGTATGATCATGGCAGAAAATAATAAAAATACACAAAAGAATAAAATATTTAACCGCGTCGGTATTGCTCTACCTGTTGTTTTCTCTCGTTTTTTCACTTCGTCTAAATCTCCTCCTTACAATATTTCAAATAATATTTGTTTTCTATATTAAAAGTAACGTACAACTTCCATACATTACCTTGCACAAATATTAATATAATATTTAAAACTTAATAGAAATTAAAACAAATCTAAAGAAAAGGTAAAGTTTACTAAATTAAATATAAAAATCCCCAATAACCGAAAGCTTAACTTTTGGTTATTGGGGATTTAGTAATTTAAGAGTTAATAATTGGACGTATTGATTCGAATCTATCATCATAATTTGATAGAGATTTTTCACTCTGAGCTTTCGGCAAGTAAATCGTTACTGTTGTCCCGACTCCAACTTCACTCATAATACTTATATTTCCTTGATGACTTTCAATGATTTTATAACTTAACATTAATCCGATACCGGTACCTTTTTCTTTCGTACTATAAAAAGGCTCACCTAATCTCTTAATTCTATCTTCAGGTATCCCTATTCCTTCATCAATTACATGAATAATGACACCTTCATCGTTTCTCTCTTTAATATGAATTGTAATTTTCCCGCCATCTGGCATAGCTTCGATTGAATTTTGCAAAATATTAATAAACACTTGTTTCAATTGATTTTCTGAGCATTCAATGCTTATGTCTTTTGTGTCTGCATATAGTTCCACTTGAATATTCGTCATAATTGCCTTTGTATTCATTAACGATACGACGTTATTATAAATTTGATAAATATTTTTTTGTTCTGTATTTATCTCATCTGTTTTAGCAATTGATAAAAACTCTTGAAGAATCGCTTCTATTCTTTCAATTTCAGAAAGCATTAAATCAAAATATTTTTCTTGATCTTCTTTATTAATTTGAAATAACTGTATAAAACCTTTAATGACAGTTAATGGGTTCCTCACTTCATGAGCCACACCAGCTGCTAATTGACCAATTGCTGCAAGTGTATCTGATTTATTTAGCAATTCTTCTGTCTTTTTCCGTTCTGTAATATCGCGTACAATGATCATAATTTTATCATGTAATAATGGTAAGCATCTAGCTTCAAAAAAATCGATACTCCCATTAATTGTAAGTGGATATTCAACAATTACATTCGTTCCTTTTTCCTTCACTTGATGAATTGCTTCCTGAAACTGCTGTGCTACTGGAGATGGTAATACTTCGAAAAACTTTTTTCCCATAAAAGCTTCTGCCGGTACGTAAAATTTCGAAGGCGATCCTGCTTTATAATCTATAATTGTGCCATCATCTTCTGTTAAGAAACATAAATCTGGTAAAGCCTTAAAAATTAATTCCAATTCAGACGTTTGTTGTTTTAACTGCTCTTCTATCGCTTTTAAATGTGTAATATCTACTCCGACCGCCCAGTAGCTATATCCTGTTACAGGAAACTGTTCTGATATATTGGACCACATGATTGTTTTGATTTCACCATTTTTACATGTTAAGTGCATTTCCCAATCCCTGAAATTTTTTCCACAAGTTAAAAATTTCGTTTGTATTTGGTGACGATAATTATGATCTGGGTACAATAATTGAAGGGCATTTGGATTTCCTATTATTTCTTCAGCGGTATAACCTGTTACAATTTCACACTCCCGATTCCACAAAACAAAATCTCCATTATAATCAAGCGCATCAACCATAACAGGCATGTTTTGTAAAATCGTATGCAGTTCCTCCTCTTTCCGAGAAAGTAACGTTGTATTTTTACTTTGAAATACTTTTGTCGCCCCATCTATAATTAGATTTGAAAGCATTTCAAAGTATTTTTGACAATTGAAAATGTCGCTTTTGTTTGTCCATACTACAAAAGATCCTAAATGTTGATTGTATAAAAAAATGGGGATTTCAATTTTGGGAAGTTTACATATTTTCGTCTCATTTATTCCAAAAGAAAATATACATTCTTTTTCAGCATCAAGAAGTTGATGTGATATGTTGGTTAATTTATAAAACTGTTCTGCCATGGTTTCTATTGTACTCACATCAATAAGTTCCATTAGCCGCGCATTCATTCCTTTTTCACCTCAATATGTAAAATTAATACAAATTCAAAATTTATACTTCTCCATTATACGAAGAATGTGCCTTTAGGTATATAGCTGCAGAATAATTATTCGAACAAATTTTATTTTTCAATTAAAAAAGAGAAGAATTTACGTATAAAATGAAACTTTAATCATTATGTATTTTTTAATTTGACAAGCAACCGATAACGCGCCCTCATGCATAGATTTAACTATGACAATAGCATTATTCATATCGCTTGTAGTAGTATAAAAATACAAAAAATATAAAGTTCATAAAATTTTCACAATTAACATGAAAAATATAAACATTTATTCCAATATATTCTATATAATATAAAGTAATAAGGCTTCTATGAATCTCATAGAATACCTTACCCCTAATAAAAAGAAAAAAAGAATCTATTTGGATTCTTTTTTTCTTTTTATATTACATTACATATTTATATATAGCATGTGCAACACCGTGTTCTTCATTTGATAAAGTTTCGTATTGACACATCGCTTTTATTTCTTCCACAGCATTCCCCATTGCAATTGATATGTTCGCTTTTTCCATCATGGAAACATCGTTTAGCCCATCACCAATCGCTACAGTATTTTCGACTGGAATATTCAGATGTTCTGCTAAAGTATATAATCCATTGCCTTTTTGAGCATCTCGATGATTAATCTCTAAGTTATGCCAATATGAAGATGTAATTGCTAAATCAGTATTATGCAGAAACGCTGCTTTTAACTTTTTTAATTTTTCTATGTCATAAGAAAATGGTAAAAGCTTATGCACATGTATATCAGTTTCTACAATTGGTTTACAACTTTCTGCACTATGAAATGCTGTATGTTCAAGATATAATGCTGCAATCGTTTCTAACTCTTTCAAATCAAAATCTTCTTTTGAATTCTTCACATATTCGATCTCATTACGTACACTCTCTACTCCATAATCTGGTACATATACACCTTTATTAGTATAAAGCTGATAATATAAGCCATTCTCTTCAAGATAGTCCACAATCTCAAGTGCCTGCATATTTTGAATTGGATATCTCTTCATCATTTTATTATCTTTATATATAAGTGCACCATTTTCCGCAATAATTGGACACTCTAAATTAACTTCTAACAACAATCTTTCAATGTCGACGATAGAACGTCCTGTACAAATTGCTACAACATGACCCGCTTCCTGACATTTTCGAATTGCTTCTGCATTCTCTTTACTAATCATTTTATTCCCCGAAAGAAGAGTTCCATCTAAATCAATTGCGATTAATTTCATTATTCCTTCACCACTTTCTATAAATACACGAGCTCATTATAAACAATAGGTATCGTTTTCATACTGATCTCGTGAAGTACTCCTTATTTATAATTTATGAAAAGCGTTTCAGGTCAAGAAATAATTAAAAATAAAATCAAAAGCTTTTCTTTTTAAAGAAAAGCTTTTGATTTTAAACTATGAACTATAACTAATATATTTCGTCTCACACATGTACACATTCTTTTCTTCAGTTGGGACATATATTTTAAACTTTTCTAAACGTTTTCCGTAAATATGAATAGTGATAACGCTTTCATTTTTACCTATTTCAAGAATATGACAATCAGCTGGTGGAATGACTTTATCTGTTTTTCCTTCTCCCAAATAAAGATTTCCTGTATGTGTTAAATAAACAAGTGAATTTTCAAGCTGCTTAGTTTGTATAAAGTTCTGCACCATTATTCTTCCTGTAAAAACGCCTTCTACTCCCCATGTACCATCGTGATCATGTAAAGGGGTAGATTGACCATCTTTCCATACAAGAGCTAATACTTCAAAACGCTTTAAAGGATCTTCATATAGCAAGTGTCGTGCATATTGAGTCGAATTCACCTTCTGTTTCTCTAACGGAAGCCATCTTTTCTTTTCTAATAGTTTTCCTAGTAATTTTTCAATTGCACAAACCATTTGCTCTTCGGATAAATTACTATCTATTAAATCGGTTACACCTTTAATAAATGCTTGAAACGTTTTACTTCCATTACACGTTAACATAAGTATCCTCCTCTACTCTTCTTTCACACACTTCCACACTATAAAACACACTAGAATTTTACAATTGAGAAATAAAAAACAAGGTACAATACAATGCACCTTGCTGAACGTTTTACCTAGTTTTCAAAAGAATAGGTAAGTATTTTAATGTTTGTTCATTTTCCAATATACATTTTTCTAAATTGAACGATGGAGATAACTCTATTTTTTCAAAGACTATAACGAAAAAAATACATAAACAAGTCGGAAAGCCAAACCGAAATATGTACGACATAACTGAAACAGGAGAAGAAATTTTTTATGAAATGTTAAGAGAGTTTCCTGAAAAACTTGCGACAAATAACGCTGAGTTCCTTGTACGTATCGCCCTATTTGAAAAACTTGATTACGAAGGTAGAAAAGAAATTTTAACAATACGCCAAGACGTACTACATAAACAGCTTACTGCTATTCAATCTTTACATGTTAGCTCATCTTTTATTACAGAAGTCATTGAATTTAGTAAATCACGTATAGAACACGAATTGCTCTGGATTACATCACTTATGAAGAAAATATAAAAATTAACAAGAAAAGTTAAAAACAATGAATGAAAATGAGATTTATTATCAATACTATAATTAATAAAAGGGCAACCACGATTTGGCTACCCTTCAAAAATTTTATATTTCTGGATCAAAAGTTTTGCAATCTGTTTCTTCCGTAGTTGATGCATGTTTCCCTTTATTACTTACTACATAAATTGCATCTGCACTACATTTATTGCCGTTAGCCCAAAATTTACAGTTGTTTACTTCACATAAAACGTCTTGTGCCATAGTATCACACCTCCTTGTTCTAATATCATTAACAAAATTCGGAGGTATGATACTCTTTGTCATGCATTTTTTATTCCCTTTTTAGTTTTCTTAATGGTTCAATGTTTCCTTGTACAATAGCATCTATATTTTCTGTTATTTTTTCAATGTCAAAATGCCACCATTGAATTTGCAATAATTCTTCTATTATTGCATTTGTAAATCTTTGCTTTATTTTATTTGCAGGGTTTCCGCCAACAATTGTATATGGTGCGACGTCTCTAGTCACAACAGATTTAGCTGCAATGATTGCACCATCCCCTATTTTTATTCCAGGCATAATCGTTGTATCCATACCAATCCATACGTCATTTCCTATAACTGTATCACCTTTGTAAGGTAAATCAGACAAATTAGGTGTATACTTCTCCCACCCATTTCCAAATATATTAAATGGATATGCCGAAAATCCATCCATCCGATGATTCGCTCCGTTCATAATAAAGGTAACTCCATTTGCAATACAACAAAACTTTCCAATAGTAAGATGATCTCCAAGAAATTCATAATGATGTAATACTCGATCTTCAAATGTTTCTCCATCTTTCGCATCATAATAAGAATAGTCACCAACAAGTATATTAGCTTTCGTTATTGTATTTTTTATAAAATGAACGTTTTGATTTCCTTCAATTGGGTATTTTACATTTGGATTAGGATTCATGTTGTACAGCACTTCCTTTACCATTCATTTCACTTTCTACCGCTATTACTGGCTTTAAATTGTATATAGGTAAAATAAATAATAATCCAATTATAAATAGTAAAGCTGTGCCCTCATACATCGTACTTAATGAGAATACCTCTTTTAATGAACCAGCAATACTCATTGTTACTACCATTGAACCGGTGAATAGTGGACTTAAAATGCCATTTACACGACCAATAAAATCTGTATCGCTGTTTTGAATAATGAGCGTATTAATACCTATTTGGATACATGGAAGAGCTAACCCACTAAAAAGTTGTGCTGTAAGTGTCACCCATAAATTCGTCGAATAACCAATAATACCAATGCCGATCGCCTGACCGAGCATTCCTACAATTAACATCTTTTGCGGAGCAACATTTTTCGCAAATACCATCGCTAAAGCGCCGCCAACAATCATACCCGCGCCATTTACTGTTAGTAACCATTGCAAACTCTCTTTTGATAACCCTAACTGCTCAGTCACAATAAATATACCTAATGGCTGAATCAATCCTATACCTAGTCCTGCTGCCATAAAACAAAGCCCAAGCAAAGTTAATGCTTTTTTCTTTTTTACGTATTTAATACCGTCTAGCATTTCCTGTAACAACGTGATTTCTTTTTTCTCATTTTTATTCTCAAGATCTTTCGGAAGAAATAACAACACAGCTGCTGCCAGTAAAAAAGCTATACCTGTTATGATAATTGAAATATAAATTCCAAAACTATGAAAGATAAATGTTCCAAGAATCGGTCCTAACACCATAAAAATCGCAAATATTGTTTGATATATAGACATCGCTAATTGGATTTGTTCCGTTGATAAATGCTGTTTAAACAATTTCATACCTGATGGTTGAGAAAACTGCGAAAGGATTGCAGAAATAAGCGTGACAAAAAACACGATTTTCCATGTTCCAAACATAAGTGTAATTAATACAGCGAATACTGAAATGGAACTTAACGTTTCACACCATATCATTGTCTTCTTTGGCTTCCACTTATCAGCAAAGGTTCCACCTATAAAGGAAAAGATGAAAATTGGAGCAAACTCAGCAACCGAAATCATTGAAATAGCAAAAGCATCACCTTTCGTCATTTCCATTACATATAGTAATACCGCAAAGTTCCGAACCCATATTCCAATTTGTAAAAACAATGCTGATGCAAGAATTCCTTGCACAAACCGATTTTTTAATACTTGTGATACCCCATTGTTTTGTTTCGTTACTACATTTGTCGACATAAAAAAGCCTCCTATTTCATGTTCTGAACAGGAGGCAGCACAAATCATATAAAAAGACTATATATTCGCAGAGCGAAATACATCCCTTTTCTATAAATGCACAGATTAATCCTATTCAGAAGAATATTTCGTTTTTTAACGAAGATCTCTTACAAATAGAATTAGTTGATCATTGGGATGTTTTCACCCTTCCGTTTCGAATTTAAATAACACATACATACTCTATGTAAATCATTTTCTATGTATGCATGTCTACAATAAATATTCTAGAATGTTAATGGTAATTCCTCTAAAGAACGCATTAAATAATTACCCTGCCATTTCATTTCTTCACGGTTACCTTTTATTTTTAGTTCAGGCATTCGATTAAATAAAGTAGTAATAGCAATCTTTGCTTCTAACTTAGCAAGTGGAGCACCTAAGCAGAAATGGCTACCATGGCCAAATGCAATATGACGATTATTCTCCCGAGTAATATCGAATACTTCCGGATTTTCAAATACAGTTTCATCACGGTTTGCAGAAGCTAATGCAATGACAACCATATCTCCTCTTTCGATTGTTCGGTCGTGAATTTGAAAAGGTTCATCTGCCCATCTTGAAGTTGTAACCTCAACTGGAGAATAATATCGTAATCCTTCCTCAATAGCTGCATCAATTAATTTTGGATCTTCTTTTAATAACTGTAATTGATCCGGATTTTCGAGAAGTGCTAATACCGTATTTGTTATTAAATTTACCGTTGTCTCATGTCCCGCCACAATTAGTAACATTATCATTGAATATAGTTCTCGGGCGCTAAGTTTATGCCCTTCACTTTCCGCAAGTATTAATGCACTCACCAAGTCTTCTTTTGGCTCTTTTCGTTTATTATCAACTAAATATTGGAGATATGTAATAAACTCAGATAGTTGCTTTTCGGTTTCTTTTATTTCTTCTGGCGTTTCTGGGTAAGCAATGACAGCATGAGACCAAATTCTAAATTTTGCTTGATCTTCTTTTGGAATGCCGAGCATCTCACTTATTACAATAATCGGTAAAGGAAACGAGTAATCATCAACAAGATTTAATGAACTTTTTCGCTCGACTTCATTTAACAAATCATCTGCAATATCCTGTATTCTTCCTCCCAATTGCGTGATCATCTTCGGTGTAAAAGCTTTTTGTACGAGTGATCGTAAACGATTGTGGTTAGGTGGATCTGAATTTAGCATGTGCGTCGTTAAATAATCACTATTATCAACAGTAAGAAAGACATTCAATGTATCTTGAGAAAATACATTGGCCGGATCTTTTTTTAAGCGATTATCTTTTAATAGTGGCAAAGCATCTTCATATCTTGTAATAAGCCACTCTGCACCTAATTCAGTTTTATTCACAAATAAGATAGGTTGCACTTTTCTAGATTCTTTATAAATTTCATACGCATCTTCTTTAAACTGAGCTGAAGCTAAATTAATACCATCCTCTATTCTTAGCCCAACTTTGTTTTTCATTGACATTGTATTCCCTCACTCTCATTTGTTTTTGAAAACCAACCAACATATGCATTATACTCTAATAAAAACGCGAAAATTGTAAATTTTCATTCAAAATCTTACTTCGTATATTGAAAAATAAAAAGTGAGAGAGTAAAATCCTTCTACTCTCTCACTCTTCTTTACGCAAAACACATGAAATTACTAATTTGTTGATAGCGATAACTTACTTTACGACGGCGACCACCTTGCCAAGTGTAACCTGAAACCCCATTTCTCCTCACTTCAGTCGGGAAGAACCATAAGTCTCTTCCGAAAGGTCCAGGACGATGCAAACGTAAATATCCCCATCTTCCTAGACAGTTACACATCCATGATTTCATATTCCCTGCTTGAGCTGGAGAAGCAAATGTAGACGGTAACGACGGCGCTTGTGACGGTGGTGGTGACGTTGGAGCATCTTCCGCATCATCTGGTCTATAATCTTCTTGTTCCATATCTCTCACTTCATTTACAGATTCATACCCGTAGTTTTGTGGATTATAATACATCCCTTGATCATATGGATAATTTTGCTGGTTATACATATTAACAAATCACCTACTTTTCATTCAGTACCTTTAACATTCATATGTAATATGCGCTCTATAGGAAGCTTATGTTATAGCCCAAATTCAATTTAAAAACCTCGTATTATTTAAAATACGAGGTTTTTAAAAATAAAATGTATTTATTATTTCCTTAACTTTACACTATAAAAACGCATTTCTTTTAGTGAACCTTCAAATTCAAATACGTCTTGTTTAATTAATTCCTTTAAGCGATATTCTAAAAACGTATCGCCAACTAACTGCTCTACAAGACCAAGCGCTTCACCAATTACTCTTGGAGCTTTTAGGAATTCTCGATCAGCACCTATACTTTTCGCGCATTCAATAATAAATTGATCAAAATAATCTTCTTGTACAGAACGCACTTCATTTTTTTTCCAAACTCTTAGAAACTCCGTACTTTTCGATAATCTATACCACTCCTCTTCAAACCTCATTCGCTTCTCTTCAGTTAAATACGGAGATTCTGCAAAACTTTTTTGGAATAGAGCTAAACTGTCAGGCGGTAATTCTCCTGTTCCACGAATAGCATACTCTTTTTTTAATATTTCTTTACTTGCTTCAGACGTATTAATAACGCGAATGTTTTTCTTATCTTTTAATTGCGCCATTACAAAACATAGGCCTACATGTTCATGTGCGTTATTAGCTTTCCAAATTGTAATAGGCGTTTCAATAGGAATAGTGTGTAGTTCTTCCATAGTTTCTAAAAACCTTGGTAAATACTCTTCTTCAAAATAATTATCATAAGCAGTTAAATTGTTTACTAACCATTTCTGTCTTGCTAGTTGTCCCTCATTCATATGTAACTTGTTTATCGGCCCAATTGAAAAGAATTCAGAAAAAGCGACAACCCTCTCTTCCAATCGTTCTTCTTTACTAAGCATATGTTTTAAACATCCAGCTGTTGAATCATCAAATGCAATATGAACATGTGAGCTTTCTTTTACATTTCTTTTATAAGATGTATTACTCGTTAGTTGTTTAGGAATATCCATTAAATTTTCAATGGTATCTTCACTATAGTTTTCTTCTAACAAATTTAACTGAATTAGAATACTTTGAAGTAAATGTTTTGCTTCATCTTCGTACATTTCTTCTACAACATTTTTGATTTTATCTATCACACAAATCCCTCTATTCATTTCATAAATAACGTATATTATAGTGTATCATTTTAGTATCATTCTTTTAAAGTTTTTTTAAAATAAAAGCATTTATTATTCAGATTGCTACAGCAATCCACATTTTCATCAAAATCTCTCCTACAATTCTTAATTACTAAATATCCCTTTGTAAATCCCTTTATTTAAATGTATAATTATATAGAAAATAAAAAATATAGGAGCTATATGTATGGAGAAAGCGATTACTACTTATAAACATTATTTAAAAAATTGGAGATTTATATTTATTTGTATATTACCTACTATCGCCATATTATATGTTTTCGATGTCATCTTCGAACTACTATTTCATCAAGATTTCTATTTATCAAACTTAATTTTTGCTATTATATTATTTTTAATATTTATTAACATCAAAGATATGTTTAAAATTGAAAGTTAAAGCACGGGATAAAAAAAGAGCACCCTGCAATTGGATGCTCTCATGTGATAGAGGTTTTTTCTGAGTATTAAGTAGGACACGAAGGTCTTGTCCTACAACATAATATATGCTTGTACTTATTTTATTGTGCATCTATTAAACATCAAATGTATACGTATTGCTAAAAATTCTGCTTATTTATTAATTGTATAATTATTATATTTACACATAAAAAACATCCCTATGGATGTTTTTTATGTACTGATTTTTAAGCTTCCATAAACTTAGCCGGTACACCAATTTTTTCAACTACAGAAGATATATTAGTAGGATTAATCATTACATTTTCAATACTAACTAATTTATTTTCTAATAGTCCATTCTCTGTAGTAATAAGTTCTTCAAACCGATCTAAAGTCATCGAGAATTTGTGTTCACTTCCGCCATTCATACAGACTTTTACATACTTCATAGTGTCACCGCCTTTCATAATAATCTATATTTCGATAAGAAGGCGCTTACATCCTTTTTATTTACTACTAGATTTCTCACTTTTATTCCTTGCTAATTCACGTTTATTTATTTTAGAAAAGGCAGCTACTATTTTATGTTCACGTTATAATTGCTAGTAAGAACGATAAAGATAAAAATGCACAAAGTGGTATATATAAAACAGTATCCATTTTAGCAAAACGCGTATCTTTTTTTCGCTTAAAGATGCCAAAATAATGAAACTCACCAATTACTCTTATAAAAAAAACAATCATACAAATCCAAGAGCCCAATTGAACAATACTATTAGGAAATACAAAATGAACAACATTTGTTTGTTGTAATAAAATCATTGCCGCCATACTTAATAATAACGCAATGAACAATGTCATTCCTACACCTGGTATAAATGCCTTTTCTCCAGATCTTGTTGGAATGACACTATTTGTCGCCCACGTACCTCCGAAAGCCCAGTAAACATGTAAAAAGCTAACTAAAAATAATATACAGACAGAAATATATGTAATAATAAGCATTTTGTCCTCCCATTATTTTATTTAAGTCCTTAACTTTAAGGTATGCTATAAATTTCTCATTAGCAATCTATATATAATTACATAAAAAACCCTTCAATGATAAATCATTAAAGGGTTACTCAAATATCTTATGCATTATACCTATTTCTACGACGTTCCATCCTCGTTTGTCCTTGAGTAGTACCTTCTTTAAATTGATGTATTTGCTCTGTCATTTCATAAGTTGCAGCTGGAGTTGGTTCTTCGTAATTATGCTCACGTATTTTTTCTGGCGTTTTTCGTTTTGATACTTTTCCACCAAACTTAAATAATTTCATCTTAAGCTTCGGTAATTTTGGAAGTGGAATCTTAAATGATAATTTTTTACGCTTCTTTTTTTGATGAAATAGATTTATATTTTCTTTATCAGTATCGTTCTCTTTACGGTGTAATAACATCGCAAGTAATCCACCTAATATAAGTCCTCCAACTAACAGTAGAAGATATAAATAATGACTTGTCATTAAACTCGACATACGTTCAAGTATGACTAACGACTGTACTTCTTTAATATCCCAAAGTAAAGCGGCCCATAATGAGAATAAACCGAAAGTAAGTCCATATGTACGAAAACGGAATAAACATGGAATTAAAGCGATACAAGCGGCGATTTTCGCATTCCCTATTATTGAACTTGTTGAAATATCCTGATGCCAAATGACTAACAGTAGTGTTATAAATGGCGCATACGCTATCCAACTACATATACGTGAATATATTTTTTTCGCAAAATAGCTACCGAAACTAGTAAAAAATAAAAGGCCCCCGATATATAAAGATTGTTCTAGTGGGATTTGCTTTATAATTCCTGCAACCGGAAAGAGGCCGCTCAATAGCATTAATAACACATCTAATTTCTTCACAATTCCTCATTCCTTTCAAATTTCTTTTGAATCAATTCATATTACTTTCCCAAATGATGTAGTTTTTTATTTCTAAAAAACATCTTAATCCTGTATGTAAATAAAGTAAATACGTAAAAGAAAAGATACATGACAAAAGATATCCTTATTTACATGAAAAAATGACAAATCCTGATCAATATAATGAGCAGGATTTGTCTACTATTATTTAGAGCAGAATAATTGAATCTTTCTTTTCTATTTTCATTATATCTACATCCAGTTCATCATCAAACTCTTTAAACTCTCTTGCATCTATATCCGTCATATAGCCCTTTACTACTTTCGCCATATGCATGGAATACGGCATGTGTACATCCTTTTCTAACAGCATACTTGAATTACAACACATGTAATGTATCATTTTGGCAATATAATTCCTTTCTACAGGTTTTACACCTAGCGGTAATATTTCAAGTATGTATCGCTGTAATGTTTCACTACCATTAATCGAATATTTACCAGTGCTATAATACATTCCTTTTTGATCTGTGTATAAACTTGTGCCATCCAGTATATCATCACATTCTATCTCACCGTATTTTGGTACATCAAAAGATATATTTATTCTTATAATGTTTAAGTTTGGAACCTTTAGCACATCAGGAACAATCTCAGGGAAAGTATCTATATCAATTTTTTTATTTTGTAACTCTTTTATCCAATGTTTTCTTAAATTCGCATCTATAATGAAATATACTTGCTCATTTTGCTCTTTTGCATGTTGTAAAATTCCCGTTAGTGTTTCAGAAACAAATTGTTTAAATTGAATCCCCATATCATTTCTTTTTGAAGGCTGCGGTAAAAAGGCATTATGTTTATTTATATTTAATAATAAACGATCAATCGTTTGCCACTCAGTATTCCCGTATAATTTATATGAAATTTCTTTCCCTTTTATTTGTGAAATAATAGGTAAGAAATCGAATTTCGAGATTCGTTCAATTGATAAATTAACATATGTACAAGGTAAATTTATCTTATTCCAACTACGTTTCAAAAATCCTTTTTGTTCTAATAAACTAAGGATACAATTTATAATTGTTTTACGGGATACACTTTGGCCTATAAATAAATTAATAAATGCTGAAATACGGTTTGTTCGTGCAAACCCTTCTCTAACGATTTGCTTTGGATTAATTTTTTCACGCCCATCACAATTTTTCATTGCGATTAACGCCAATGTTGCATCATTGCGCTCACCTGCAGTAGCATAAACCGCTTTCATAACATCCTCTACTAAGTTTGTTTTGTATTTCTGGCAATATTGCATTTTATATGGATTTTGCAATACTTTTTCAATATTATATCTTACTATTTTTAACAATACTGGAGAATCTGCATTTAATACATAAGATGACTCACCAATATGAGCTAACACAATTTCACTTTCAAATAACGCTTGTTCTACTTCCATTGAAATTTTTTCAGACCATATTTCTAACGTTATAGTCTCTAATCCTTTTGGTGCAATTAAAGGGAATAATTCATTTTCATTATTTGTTGCTAGCTTTTTACATTCTGGTAGTAATGTGAAATAAGAGAATTTTTGCTGAAACCCTTTAAATAGATACTCTCTTTCCTTTACTTTTATACCAGGTTTTATTTTAGTACCTTGCACTTTATATATTCTCTCATTGTATGGAAGCAGCACCCTAATATTTGCTCCTAGCATATAATCTTTCGGATATTGAAGAATATGCTCTAATTCAACTTCTCCACCTATATGAAAATCCTCTTTTAAATTTCTAAATATCTTAATCCATTTTATGCCGTTTGTAGCTTGTTGTACTTTTAGTTTTACAAACCGTAATTTTTTATTATTCGATGCAAATTCTGGTGTAGAAATTAATATCATGCCCCGTTTTCGTCTTAATAGCAATGGAATGTCTGGATGATTATATTCTTGATAAAATCTTCGAATTCCTATTGAAACATTTAATAATGGAATATTCTCGCCTCCGCGCGTTATATATTCGAACCGATATACATAAGCGAAATAATCTTGTGTTTTTTCGTCTTTAATAGGCTCTGACATAGCCTCACAAATATTTTGTGATCTTAGAGGAGAAAAATATATATCTTCTTCGTGTATGTTTTCTAATTGTAAAGGACGTTCACAAAAAATATGTGAAATTAATGCTGGCACCCACTTAGAATATATTTCATTATCATGTAATACTGTTACATTAGAAATTAAATCGTAATGCCATTCATATTTTGGTGGTTCTATTAATTTATTAGGTTTCCAATCATGAATAATTTCATACCAACTTTGGAAAATATAATCAAGTTGTTCTTTTCTAATAGGTTCTTTACATACAATCCATGGTGTATTTTCATTTAATACATATGGATTATGCTGAATAAATAATATATCAGAAAACATATCATATAACCTTTCATTCAATCGTTTCAACTTACTCGTTAATAAAAATGTCTTATAATGTATCTCTACAATATCGAGCCATTCAATAGGAAAATATATAAATGATACACTTTCATTTAAAAGAGGTTCTACTATATTCTCAAATGTTAATAACCGTAGTTTTTCCATGTAATGAATACTTCCTTTCTTCATTTGCTTTGATCATCAAAAAACTAGAAGAAACCGTTACATAATCTAATCAATTAAAACCCGGTTCTTTATAATTTAATAGTTATTCATTTATATAAATAATACATTATAAATAAAAATAATAATTGTTTATCTTCTATATTTTATAAAACACAACATATACATCACCACCTACTAATATTAAATACAATACATTCGAATTATACAATATAAATAGTATATTGTATTTGCAATTTACAATAACTTTACAAAAATAACGATAAAAAAGGTATTGTTCATTCCTATGTTCAACAATACCTTTTTTATCCAATTACTTCTTTTACATCTGTATTCACTGGCCACTTTTCTAAAGTATAAGCCATTTCCCAAAATGAATATTCATTTTGGCTGCTAATAATAAAATGCTGTTTCATTCGATTTCGGTCTGCCTCTGTTACTTTTTCAGCTATTGCATCTAATCGTGTAATTTGCTCTTCAACTAAAGTACGGAACCAACCCGATGCAGAAATCCATTCTTTATAAATTGGCTCTTCTGGCTGACGTTCATAGGTTCGTTTATTATAGCGAAGAACAGCAATTCCTTTCGAGGCAAGACCTTCAGCTAAATCACGAAATGGTTTTAAAGCATACGTTGCTGAATCCTGATCGGCTGCTCCAGCTCCATGAACAAGAATAACCGCTGGAAAAGGACCCTTTCCCTTTGGAACAGATAATGTTCCTGGTAATGGAAATGCACCACTTCCAACTACTACTTCTTTATCAACAAATGATTTAGGATTACTATATGATGGCCGATCTGTAACAGGACTAAACGGCATACTGAGTTGAAAATCATCTATTTTTCCAGATGGATCTAGTTTTATTAGTAAAGGTACAGTAATTTGTTCAAAAACTAAGTTAATCTCTACATTTGTATGAACAGAATTTGTCTCTTTTTGTGTAACCTCTCCAATTTCTATAAAAGAACCTTTTTGTAATTGCGTAGGAAGTTCTTCCCAATAGTTCTTCAACCATTTTTCAGATACTATTTTCTGTAATGATCGAGAAGTTAAATCAAATGCAGATTTATAATCTTCAGTATGCATAGAACAGACAAATGAAAAAGCAGTAGATATAACGGGATTTCCCTCTTCAATATTGTCTATTTTTTTTATATTTGTGTTTGTTTCCTTTAATGTCGATTTAATTTGGTGACTAAACGGATTATTATATGTATTTGGATATAAACTTCTTTTCAATACGTCCTTATTCCGTCCCTCAAACAAGTTTGAATAATCCTCAAAATTTTTAGGTGACATTACTTCCTCCGCATATGAAACCGAAGGAATAGTTATCGCACAAATTGCACTGACAAGTAATAACTTACTACCCATTCTTTTTTTCGTACTCATATATATTAATTCTCCCTTCAAAATTAAAATTTTTAATACAGCATGCCTAGTACTATAAGGTCATAGATATTTTCAAGGCGATTAATAATCTACTTTACGATCCCCCCTAACAGGTTAAAAAACTATTATAAACAAACTTCAATATAAAATGCCTTCGCTCTCTTTTTCACATGTATGTTAACTCTAGAAATTACTTATTTTCTTTAAAACACTCTTGTTACTGGTTTGTTTTTCATATATAAGTCGTACCCTTTTCCCCCTTCGCGCCACTTTATATTTTTATCATATACAATGAAAATCTCTTTTTCCTTACCTATTACTTACAAATTCCTTACATCCGAAATTGCTTTTATAATAGTGCTGCAGGAACCACTGTGCCCGAAAGCGCAAAAAAAGAAACACCAATGTAATTTGCTTTGGTGCTTCTTTTTCAGGCTTTAAATTTTGATTATTTTTCTTGCTATGTAACACAAATTACATTGTGCTATATGATACAATCCTAATGTTGTTAGAATCACTTTTTTAAATGGTAAATTTATACTAGAAGGTACTCATATCCAACAGTTTAAGAAAAAGAAAAGTCTCAAAATAACTAAATGTAGAGACAGAAAATTTTCATTTAAGGATGACTTCAAAACCATTAACTTAAGAAACGGATATTCTTCAGAGCGAAAAATAAAAAGGTTTCTTTCAAAATGTATGGAATTTTTGTTCTGGAGGTATTCATATTTGTTAACTGAATGAGCATGGGCTATTTATCTATATTTTCGTTTTTCATACCATAAATAAAAATACCAGTCGTTATAGACTGGTATTATAAAGCTAATGTTTTTTAATTGATAAATGTAGTATTTTTTACTTTCCAGTCTTCAAGTTTAATGAAAACCCAGAATGAGTAGATTCCTAGAGTGATAATTGATAAGAGCAACCATTTTATCCAATTACCAAACAAGCCTACAGCAGAACCATTGAATTTCATACGGTGCCCGTTAACTACTGTATGATTTATTTTCCAACCATAAACCATACATAAAGCCCAAGGGTAACAAATACCAAGGGTAAAAACTGTAATAAGTACACCAAGGATACTCCAACCAATAAAGCTGAATAATCCACCATCAAAAAATGAGTGGCGACCATTTTTTAATTCAGAACCGATTTCCATAAAAAACTCCTAACATATATACATTCATAATGACAAAAACAAATTATATCACAATAAAATGGTTTCAGGTCTATAAATCGTAATATAAAGTAAAACAAAAACATCTTACAGAAACAAAGCGCCTTATCTCAAGTTCTTAATTTTGTATACTAGAGCGGTGCATTTAATAAAAATAGTTACATAGTTGTAAAAATTTATAAGGTGGTAAGATTTTTTTATGATTAAGTTTAATTATATGAGAAATATGAAAAAAGAAAAAAGGGCTGATAGAAGCCCTTCTTTTTGGTTCTGGTGCAATAAATTTACTTACGAAAGTCAAAGATCGCATAAATGGTATAGAACATAAAAAAGACATTCGATTGTTGATTTGAAATAAAGTCACAATGTTTATAAAAAGGTGGGATAAATTGTTTCTTTAAATTAAAGGATGCTACATGTGTTTTGATTAAATTTTTTTATAAAAATTGTATAATACTTCACAAATGGATTCCTTTTTTCTCTAATCAATATTCATATGTTACAATAGTACCAGTTGTATCAGTAGTACCATTAAAACCACTAAAACAATTAGAACAACCACCACAACTACCACAGCCACCACAACCGCCACAACCAAAACAACCGAAGCAACCAATACAACGGAATCCACCACAACGAAATCCACCACAGCGACCGCCACAACCACCACAGCGACCACAACCGCCACAGCGACGAGCATCATCTTCAATATAGTAATATGGATATTGGTTTTGCTGGTCCCAATACACAATATTTCCAGATTGGTAATCATTAAGGCTTAACGCTTGTAGTTCTTGTTGAAACTTATTCATTTTCATGACCTCCGTTTATAAACTTCAACCTTTTCAATGCTTTCCTATATTTCTGTTCGTTAAATCTAAGTAGAAATAGCGCTATAAACTAAGTTCAATACGTACCCCTACAAAATATGACCTATCACTAGATAATGCACCTTGTTCATATACCTATTTTTAGGTTATTTTTCCATAGGCTCATTTTTATAAATTGAAAAAAGACGCACTTAGATTGATGCGTCTTTTTGCGATACTTCTTTTATGAAATCATATACATAGGTATTATCCATACCTATGTATAGCAATACCCCTACTCATTATCCAATGACATCTTCTACTTCTGTATTCACTGGCCACTTTTCTAAAGTATAAGCCATTTCCCAAAATGAATATTCATATTGACTGCTAATAATGAAATGCTGTTTCATTCGCTTACGGTCAGACTCTGTTACGTTTTCAGCGATAGTATCTAATCTTGTAATTTGCTCTTCAACTAGCGTACGGAACCAATCAGATCCATAAGCAGAAATCCATTCGTTATAAATTGGCTCTTCTGGCTGATACTCTTTTAAACGCTCACCAATTTCATAATACAACCAATAGCAAGGTAAAATTGCTGCAATGATATCGCCTAAATGTCCTTCATACGCAGCACGATACATATGTGAAGTATAAGCGTATGCAGTTGGAGCAGGGATAAAATTATCTTTTTCTTCTTGTGTTATCCCTAGTTTCTCCGCAAAATTCTCATGTAAAGATAATTCCGCCTCGTATGTATTTTGAGCATGGTGTGCCATACGAGCTGTTGTTTCTAATTCCAGTGCTTTTGCAGCTCCTAAAGTTTGTACTCTAGCAAAGTGACTCAAATAATATGAATCTTGAAGCACATAATAGCGAAAACTAGCTAAATCTAAAGTTCCTTCACCAAGTTGTTTTACAAAAGGGTGATGAAAACTAGCTTCCCAAATTGAATCTACTTCTTGACGTAATGATTGTGAAAATTTCATTTAAATCCCTCCAATAAAGTATAAAATTTAAGTATTTACCCACAGTTATTAAATCTGTAAAATAAAAAAACTTTCTTTACAAACGTAAAGAAAGTGAAAGTGACAGTATTTATTCATAAAATAGTAATGTCTTCCCACTTCCCTACGCTAGTATTAACCAGATCAGGTACTAAGAGTCTCAAATTCTCGTTTGATCTCAGCCTATAATAGGCCCCCCTAGTGGATAAATATTTAATTTTCGTATTGTATTCATCATAACATACTTCATGTTACTGTCAAAAACATTCATGATACTGCTACTTAAAACCCTTCTTCTTTTCTTACTTTTAATGAAGTTTCAATAATCATATCTAATAGTTTACTATAATGAATACCAGCTGCATCTGCACTTTTCGGTAGTAAACTTGCTTGTGTCATCCCTGGTAATGTATTAACCTCCATTACATATGGAATTCCGTCCTTTACCATCATATCCACCCTTGCATAAACGCTGCATTTCAATGCTTTATAACAAGCCAGTGACGCTTTGTTTACACGTTCCTTCAATTCAGCTGGAAGCTCGATAACTTCTTCAATTGTACTAACATCATCATATTTTGCATTGTAATCAAAGAACTCAGCTGCATGTCGGATTGAAATAATAGGTAACTGTTTTCCATCAAAAATTGAACATGTAATCTCATCACCTTTTATATACTTCTCTATTACTACTTCAGAATCCCATTCAAACACAGTTTCCAGCATTGAAATTAATTCATCTTTATCATATACAATCTTTACCCCAACACTTGATCCACCAGAGTTTGGTTTTACCACTAACGGAAATCCTAACTTATCTAATTCATCAAGATTTAGATCCGCCATTTTTGTAAGTTCAATCCAATCGGGTGTTTCTATACCTTCATAGCGTAAAATCTTTTTCGAAATATTTTTGTCCATACACATACCGCTAGATAACATATTGCTCCCGCTATAAGGAATACCTAAACTTTCAAGCGTGCCTTGAACCGTCCCATCTTCTCCGTATTTTCCGTGTAATGCGAGCAGCGCAAAATCAATGTCTTTCGCTTTTTCGATTAAATCTATTTTTTCATTTAACGTAATTGGTACGATTTCATATTTATTTTTATCTAAATTTGCAATCATTTCATTTCCAGTCATAATTGATACTTGTTTTTCAGAGGATACTCCACCCATAATAACGCCAATTCTCATTTCCTCAACTCCAAATTTCATTTTTTATTGTATCACCGATTATTTTGATTCCACGAACTATTTCTTCTTCTTTCAGACGTGAAAATCCTAATCGAAAAGTAGTCGCTCCTCCTCCATCAGAATAAAAAACATCTCCAGGAGAAAATGTAACCCCTTGCTCATAACACTTTTGTAAAAGTGTGCGGGCATGAATTTTTTCTTCTAACTCTATAAATAAATGAAGTCCACCATCACCGGTCATTCTTTGAAACGGAATGTACTCATTACACGCCCCAACAGCTAACTCATATTTTTTCTTATAAACTGATCTTGCCTTTTTTAAATATTTTTCAAAATATCCTTCATGTAAATATTGAAATAGAACAGCTTGATCTAACGTAGATGTGTGAATCGTTCTTGCTCTTTTTACACTTTCTAAATGATGAATCAGCTCTTTATCTGCGATGATCCAGCCTACACGTAAGCCAGGGAAAAGTACCTTTGAAAAGCTACTAATATAAATTACATTATTACCAGCGCCAGCAAAAGTTAATAATGGTGCTAAATGTGAACCTGAATAACGTAGCTCTTCATTAAATCCATCTTCTATAATAGGAACCTTATATTTTGAGAATAATCTCATCAGTTCCGTTCTTTTCTCCGAACTCGTAACAATACCGGTTGGATTATGATAGGAAGGAATTAAATATGCGAAATCAAACTCTTTTTCACGCAAACTTTTTTCTACTTCGTTCGTATCGATGCCATCTTCATTCATATTAATTCCGTGAACTTCAAGTCCATGTAAACGGAAAAGCTTCAATGCAGCATGGTGAGTTGGATTCTCACAAATAACCCGCCCTGATTTCTTTGATAACGAGGATAGCACGATGTCTAATCCTTCTGTAAATCCATTTGTAATTAAAATATCTTTGTTCGAAATATCTACACCTTTCATTTCCATATAATGAAGTAGATAATTCATTAACGGTCTATAACCTTTTGCGTATCCGTAGTTTAATACGACATCCCCTTCAATGGACATACGAGTAAGAAAAGCTCTTTTGAAATTTTCCACATCAAATAGCTTTTCGTCCGGAGCAATGCTATTAAAAACAATCATTCCTTTTTCCCAGCGAACACCATGTTTCATTAAATCTAATTCATCCGCTAATAAGGTAACGGTATTAAGTTTATTTTTCCAATCTATTTCAACAGACGAAGTGTTCGATATATCAACCTTAGCTACAAAATTCCCTTTACCTTTAACTGCATAAATGAGTCCTTCTTGCTCTAAATCCGCATAAGCAGCGAGTACAGTATTTCTGCTCACACTTAGTAATTCACTTAATTCCCTAGTTGAAGGGATTTTTTGATCCCCGAGCAAATGACCTTTCATAATCATCTTTTTCAAATAATCTTTCAATTGAATATAAACGGGACGATCTTTCACAACTTTAAAATCTTTAAACAATTCCTTACCCCCTGCAATCATTTTTGCATATTTATTTCATTCTCAAAAGGTCCACTACATATGTATTTTTTATAAAGGGCGGTACGGTCTTATAAAGTGGAACTTTAATCAATGGGGCTGATTATCACCCACTGATTATTATCCCTTAGTAACAGGCATTTTACTGCCTATTACTAAGGGATAAATCTTTGCGGTATAAGTTAATTACATCTTTTAAAGCTGCTGCTGCGGCTCCGCGTGGATTGGAAGCACCACCAATTGTAGTAACTTGCCCCATCGTATCTGTAAAGAACGTAATTCCTTTTTCTGTCCCATTTACTTTTGCTAGCGGATGATCTTTATCTATTTCGTACGGTTCCACATGAAGAACCACTTTACCGTCCTTATCCTTATATGCTGAAGCTATTAATTTAATATATTTATTTTGTTCTTTAGCATTTCGAATTTGTTGTTTTGTAACATGTTCGATTCCTTTTATATGTATATCAGTAAGCGTATTTTCTGTTCCCATTAAACTATTTGTCAAAAGTAACAATTTACACGCACTATCAGAACCACTTACATCTAATATTGGGTTCGTTTCAGCAATCCCTTTACTTTGCGCTTCTTTCAGTGCTTCTTCAAACGTAATATCTTCCTCATTCATTTTCGTAAGAATATAATTTGTTGTCCCGTTTAATATTCCTTCTATTTTTTCAATATGGCAACCAGCTAAACTAAATTGACCAATATCAAGTGTCGGTAATGCGGCCGCAGTTGCACCACTATATCGAATTCGTACATTTGCGATTTTTGCTGCTTCATTTAGTTCTCTCCAGTTTGTAACGAGTGCGCCTTTTGAAATTGCGACAATATCCATATGTTTCTCAATCGCTTGTTTTATATATTGTTTTCCTGGATTTCCATCTTTAAGGTTTGTAACTGTTGATTCTACTAATACAGTTCCACTTATGCTAGTTGTTGCTCGTTCCTCTGGATGATGTTCAATGTATTCTTCAATTGCAGCGCTACCGCCACCGTACGTTAATAAGTGATGAATAGATAATCCATCCTCATTATGTATTGCAACATTTCTACCTAATACAGCGCTTACCACTAAATCTATTCCATATGATTCATTTATATATAAATATTTTTCATTTAATAATTTTATAAACTCTCTTCCTACTGTCCCATATCCTGATAATACAACTTGAACTTTCATAATATCCCCCCATATTTTTCTACCATATCCCTCTTTCAATATAATATAAAGCGCCCTCGAATTCCATCGAGAGCGCTTTATTATTACCTATTTCGGTAAACGTGATAGCTTTTCAGCAATTGTTCTATAAAATTCTTGAATGCTAGAAAAACCTAACGTATCTGAAACACTTAATCCTACCATGTCGAGATGGTCCCAATTCGCTTTCGTTTCGATATGATTCCATTTTCCAACCTGTAATGACTCATTATTATTTACAGCAACATTAGAAGATGGTGCAATCATAGAATTTGTATTTACTACACCATCATTTTGCCACCAAGAAGTATCAACTAACGGACGGTTTTCTTCATATCTCGCATAAGAACCTAAGAAAAATGCATTCCCCATCAACACTTTATTCATCGTTATATGAGGTAAATGTAAACCTGTTATAGGTGCTGCTTGTGATGCATGTCCACTATAAGATAAGTAATACACATCCGGTTGCGTCTTTACCCAATTATTTAACTCCTTTGCACCATCAGTACTTAAATCCCATTGACTAATGTCTTTTGTATTTTTCCAAATTGAACTATTTAGAATACGATTACTATATTGGAAAAAGGACTCTCCAGCATTCTTCTTTATACCCCATTGATCCAATTTAAAATCATATAACGATAAATTATTGTTTCCTCCAAAGCTTGCAGCTGTAATGAGTAAATCTTTAACGAACGGCAGCAGAAGACTACCATCCGCAAGTGTTGTACCGTTGTGAGGGGTTGCTAATGTTGTCACACTATGAACATATGATTTTCCGCCTTCAAATAGTGGTGATATTTTGGTGTCTGGGTGATTTTTCACATAATTCTTTTCTTCAAAACTACCTTCTTTTAATAGCTGTACTAATGTTCTAATCGTTTGTCCACCCATACTATGCCCAACTAAATGAACTTTATTTGTTTCACTCCAATTCGGTGCAAAACCACTATAAGTTCTACCAAAACGATTATGTCCATGTTTCTCAGCATGTGCGGCACCGTAGTCTACTGTACCACCGTTAATTTGCGCATATAATTCACATGCACGATCCCAGTTACTAGAAACAGGTCCAACAGCTGCGGTATGTACCATATAACCACTTTGTTTCAAATCTTCCTGTATATCATGAACACCACCCCAATATTTTACGCCAAGCATTTCTTCTCTACCCCATCCAGCAAATCCATTCACCAATATGATAGGATAATTATTTTGTTGTCTCTCTTCAGCGTACGTTATTTTTATTGCGAATGAACATACAGTCACTAATACGAAAAAACATATTTTTAAAAATAACTTCCCCATACTTCCCCCCCTAATAAAACGTTTACATTTTTCTTTTAAAAAATTCACAGCATGCTTTAATAACTTAAACATAATGTAAAGTATTTTATATACGTTGTATATATAGAAAACATATACAAATGTTGATAAATATTAATTCAAGTAAACATTTACTGTTTACAATACAACTTGTAAATCTGATTATTTGAATTTATAATTAGATATAGTTTCCTCATGTTAAATAGATTTAAAAACCATAAGAAAACTAATCTCATTGCTTGAAAAGGAGGAAAAAGCATGAAAATCGGATCAAATATTCATACATTATCTCAACCTACTAACATAACTCCATCTACTCTTGAGCATAATACTATCTCTTCTACTAAACTTGAAAGTAAGAAAGTAAATGATCCTATCAAGTTTGATATTCGTTCATCTGAAAAAGAAATGAAACAACCTGAGCATAAATTTAATGAATTAGATTTATGGAAGATGTTAAAGGATAAAGGTATTCCTTTATGGATCATCCTTGAAATGCTACAAAAGTCTCGTAAAGAAAAAGAAGACCAAAACAATTCGGTTCAAAATTCAAATGCGATTGAAGAAACGAGTGAGACTCGATTAAATGAAGTAATGTAAGGCAAAATATTTGAGTGATCTATAAACTAAAAAGAGTTCGAGGTTGATAAAATTTTCATCAGCCTCGAACTCTTTTTTAAGGTTTTTCTCCAATCGTTACAAACTGAAAAGATACGTCTCCTTCCAATCCTTTAATTAGCTTTTTTACTTTGACATTTTCATTAACCAATGTATTATCTGTCGACATTTTAGGGTTTTCATCACCTAAAGTTTTTTTAAATTGAAGAAGATGCATTTTCGTTTCATTTGCTTTTATCTCCTTATATAAATCATTTTTTGATACAATCACATACCATTGCGTTGGATAAATACGTTTGTTACCTATCCAAGCGTCACTATTGTATATAACAGGAACCTCTTTTCCTTCTAATTTAATACTTCTCAAAGTCTTTTCGTCTTCTTGTGCAAACAGTAGCGAACCCTCTTTTGAGAATTTCGGTAACGTATTTATAGGTATAAAATTTGAGCCATTATCTCGTTTACGAAAAACTTTATCTTTAATCAATGCTCGTGCTGTAGATTCATTTAAAATTAATACCCGTCCGTTTCCATAAGTACCTGTTTTCACAGAAAACACTTCATTGGCTTTCGTAATTTCCTGATAACGATTAATAATTGGTGAAATTTTATTTTCATCTCCAATGGTTAATAAACCGTTTGCTGGAAATGGATTCTCCTTTTTAGAACATGCACTAAAACTTATTAATAGTAGTATCATTAACATAAAAATAGTTAAAGTTCTTTTCATCTCGTTTCCTTTCATCATACAGTTCATTTTTCCACATACTTTAGTGTAGTCTTACAAGCTAATAAATTCTATTGCTCCATAACCTTATAAAGCTTTTGCAGGTAACGCCAACGAGTTATAAAGAAATATAATACTTGTATACATATAAATGAAATTAAAATAACGATAGAACTATTTATGATAGAAAAATCGACTAATTGCTGTAATGCCATATAAGCGACTACAGTATGAATCACTGCAACGACAATCGGTAAGAAGAACATTAATAATAACTGCCTCGTTACAACTTTTTTCAACTCACCTCTACTTAATCCCATTTTCGAAATCATTTTATATTGCTGTTGATCGCGATCCAAATCTGTATATAATCTGAAATAAATAAAACTAGCAGCGAACGTAAAGAAGACGATTCCGACTAAAACACTTGCCATAAGTAATAACCCATTCGTTTGCTTCGCACTTAACAAATCTATAGTTAAAGCTCGAAATTGAAAATTACCTACCCTAGTATCTTTCTCAAATGTATTAATTAATTCATTTGAAATCCCCTTCGTTTTCATCCAATCGTCTACAACAAATCCGTAAGTACGATATGGAATTTCTTTATTAACTGGGTCACTAGTAAGAGGTATTCCATCATATACTTGATCTTGAACAGCGATATAAATAGTTCTAGAATCATGTGGTAAAACTAAATTTTCTACAGCTTTTTTCACATAAAATGTCTTTGTCCAGTCACCTTGAATGACTTCTATATTCTTTTTATACTCGCCATTTTTAAATTCTTGTTTTTGTGATACGACTCCAGGAATTAATAAAATTTCATCTTCTTTTTCAATTATTTCTTGTTGATAGCCTAGTGCTTTAGCAAGATCGTTATATTCACTTAACTTCATTACATTTACGCCATTTTCTGTGTATATATATGAAGATGAAGCCATTCGGTACGGAATATTAGCATCAGAAAGGTGTTTTTTTATAATAGAAAGATTTTTATTCAATACTTTGTCATTTTCAAAACTTCCATACAAAAATGTATAGGGATTTGTCATCCTTACCAAATCCCTATTTCCAATTGCGGCTGTTGTACCAATTGCTGTAAATGCAACTGCTGAAACAATAGATACTATAAAAAACATCGTTGCATTATCTTTCATACGGTAAATTAATTCAGAAAATGTTAATATATTTGTTCTCTTTAAAAAGAAAGATTCTCTCCTTTTAGCAAAGTGCAATATATAAACGCTACACTGTGTATATAAAAAGTACGTTCCTATAATTACTAGGAGCACACCTATTCCAAGCGTAATAAAATTGGTACTTGATATGAAGCGAAATACTGAAAAATATCCATAGCCTATACCAATTAAAGAAAGTAGTGATAATAAAATTGAAGATTTCGGTTCAGGTTTTGGCTTTTCCTCTGCTCGAATAAGTTCCACAAGTTCCGTTACTTTTATCATTTTAAATGTAAATAATGAAACAATTAAAAACAAGAAAAGAAATGTGATAACTGTTAATAATACAGCCCGCACTGGTATATAAAAAGGTAAGCCATTATTAATCATTAATACACTTGCACTTATCAATAAGACTAGTTTAGAAAATATGAGTCCAATGAAAATCCCTATACAAATTGAACCAAGTCCAATCAGCATATTTTCAATTAATAATAATTTTTTAAGCTGTCTCATTGACATACCTTGCATCATTAAAATGCCAAATTCTTTCTTACGCGTTTTTAAAAACGAACTAACTGAATATAAAATGAAGAAAAATGAAAATACAAAAATCAATCCTTGCGAAACTGAAAATCCCAATGTACCAAATGCACTTATTGTTGCACTTGTCGATTTCAACTCACCTTGTAAATCAGGATGAAATAATAAAAGAGCATACGTAAAGAAAATCATAATAGAAAATGCACTACTTAAAAAATGGGCAGCATATGTACGCTTATTGCGAAAAATATTGTTAAATGCGAACTGACGAAAAGTCATGCCTTTTCCCTCCTAACAAAGAAAGGACATCCATAATCTTTTGATAAAATGTTTGCCTGCTTTCGCCACAATAAATTTCGTTATATAGTTGACCATCTTTAATAAAGATTACTCGGCTGCAAAAACTCGCTGCATACGGATCATGAGTAACTAACATCATCGTAGCTTTTTCTTCCTTATTGAGAATATCTAACATCTCCATTACATCATTTGAAGATTTAGAGTCTAAATTTCCTGTTGGTTCATCTGCAAGTAATAATTGCGGCTTATGAACAATTGCACGAGCGATTGCTGTTCTTTGAGCTTGGCCCCCTGATATTTCAAACGTTCTTTTATTCAATATATCTGTTATATTTAATTTCGCTGCAATTTCTTGTACTCGTTTGTTCATTTCTTGCACAGCAACACCATCTAAAGTCATCGGCAGTACGATATTTTCCTTTACTGTAAGTGTGCTAAGTAAATTAAATGATTGAAAAACAAATCCTAATTGTTTCCTACGAAATAAAGCTAAATCTTCTGATGATAACTGGAAAGGATTTGTACCATTTATTAAAATTTCTCCTGAAGACGGAGAATCGATAGTAGATACCATATTTAATAATGTAGTTTTCCCGCTACCAGATGGACCCATAATCCCTATAAATTCACCTTCTTGAATTGATAAATCAATATCTACTAATGCTTTAAAAGGTATTTTCCCTTTATATACTTTACTAATATTTTTCGCATGTAAAATTTCCATTTCTATTCTCCCTTCATTTGCACTTCTCACAATAGAGTGTAAATGAATTGTCTTAATGCTCATATTGATTCATCTTTCATTTATCTTACACGCTTGTAAGATTTCTAAAAAAACTGACAATAAAACTGTTTTCAAACTAAAATTAACGCATAACTATCTTATAATAATTGTATAGTGGCAGGAAAGACAATGTATATCAAATCTTTATTATATAAAAGAAAAAAGACCGATTGCTTTATCAGTCTTTTCCTTCCCAAAGCTATATTTTTAACTAACGCCTTTAAAGAGCAATATTTTTGATCCACACTGATTTAGTCAATACATAATGATTATATAGTTGATTTTCTATCGTCTGTTGACCCAAATAAGTAAATCCACATTTTTCAATAATTTTATTTGATGGTACATTTTTAATTAAAGCAATTGCGTTAAGGGCATCCACATTTGTATTTTCAAACAAATAGCCGATTAAGCCTTTAGTCGCTTTCGTTGCATAACCATTATTATGATATTCACTTGAAACAGCATACATAATTTCTCTGTTCGGTGCAGGGAGTTCGCCTTTCATACCTGTGCAGCACCATCCAATAAATTCATTTGTGATTTTCTTAAATATTCCTAGTCTTAATATGTGATCATCTATGTTAGTCGTAGTTCTCACTGCATGAAGAAACGCTTTGTTCTTTCGTTGATTTCCAGTCTGGTAAAAACTTTTCTATTTCTGGTTGATTTGATATTTTATAAATACTCTCTGCATCTTTGAACGTAAACTCTTGTAGGTATATATCACCACAATCTATTCTAAATAACTTAGTCAAACTCTCTTCTCCCATCTTAATCCCCCTTCCTTACTTTAAAGCACCTTAATCTGCTTCGTAAGTTCCATAAACCGTTCATCTAGTTCTTTATATTCTTTGTCTTTAGAAGTTAAAAAGCTTAATTTCCCTAATACTTCTTGTCTTTCTGTTTCTAACGTTAAACGTAGCTCTTCAATTTCATCCCTTGTTTTCGTAGGTTCTTCAAGTTGCTTTTGTATCGTATTGTTTACAAACACGAGTTTTGTGTTAGTTGTTTTCTCCAGAAAATATCGATCGTGAGAAACGATAACGAGTGTTCCGTTATACTCAGCTAATGTATTTTCAAGCTGTTCACGTGAAGGCAGATCAAGGTGATTCGTTGGTTCATCTAATATAAGCACATCTTTTTCATCTAAAATATAAGCCATTAGCTTACATTTTACTCGTTCCCCCATACTCATATATCGTATCGACTCTGTCCATTGAGAAGCTTGGAACCCTAAATGTTTCATTAAATTTTGGACTTTTCCTCTTTCTTCAAATGTAACTTTATAAAATAAATCTTCTGGTGTTTTATCAAGTGGTAAATCAAATACTTCTTGTGTTAAATAACCGATGTTTGCTGATGGTGAAATCCATACTTCTCCTTCAGCAGTTTCGTTTCCCATAATCATCTTCAGTAAAGTTGTTTTCCCACTACCATTCGGCCCAATAATCGCAACCTTCTCACCGTGCTGAATTGTAAAATTAACGTTTTCAAATAATGTCCGATTATTAAATTCTTTCCGTAATTGTTTTACTTCTAAGAAACGTTTCCCTACTTTTTTAGTCGCTTGAATAGAAAATTCAACTGAATAATCTTCTTTCACACGTTCAACTTTCGTTTTCTCAAGCTCTTTTTCAAGACGTTTTCGTTTCGATTTTACTTGCGCATCCATTCGCTTTGCCTTTACACGATAAAACTCTTTCACTCCTTCTTGCTTTGTAGACTGTGCATGTGCCTTTTGTGACCATGAACTTAATTCTTTTATATGAGTTTCTACTTGTTCTATCTTCTTTTGTTGTTTTTCATATTCACGCTGCTGCGTCATTCTTTTATGTTCACGTGCTTTCATATAACTTATATAATTACCACTATGATCAATTAATTTCTTATCCTCAATTGACCATATTCTTGTTGCGATAACATCTAAAAAATATCGATCATGTGATACGACGATAACTGTACCTTTCATATTTTTGATTTGTTTAATAAGAAATTCCGTACTCATCTCATCTAGATGATTTGTCGGTTCGTCTAATATTAAAACATTAGGATTTTCGGAAAATCCTTTTGCTAATCGAACTTTTAGCTTTTCACCACCACTTAAAGTTAGAAAATCGTTCGTTGGCACGCCCCATTTTGCAAGGAGTTCCGCTTCTTTTGCAATTATATCCTTACTAACAAATGATTCTTTTTCTTGTTCAACATATGCTGTTGTCATATTCATTTGCATCCATTCAACAGTACCTTTTGATGGTTCAATTTTCCCATTTATTAATTGAAGTAACGTTGATTTACCAGCCCCGTTTTTACCAATTAACCCGATAACATCCCCTTGTCTTACTGTCACATTCATTTTCTCTAACAAAGTGTTTTCCTTTATTTCAACATAAACATCATTTAATTTTAATAGTTCTTTCATAATACCGATCCCTTTCATTAAGGGAGAATAAAAAAATCCTCCCAAATAAATTTGGCAGGATTAGTCGTTAAAATATTTATACCCAAATAAGCTATTGCGTAACATAAATAGCAATACCGTTGTATGGAAATTGGGTAGACTAATCCTATTTTTTAGAAATTGAAATTTATTGAATTTCAACATTTAAAAATAAGATTAGTTAATCATCGTCCACCCATCATTCCTTTCCGTCGTTAGTAACCATATTGTACCATGATAGTACTGTATGAGTAAATGCAATTATATGTGCTATTATTATGATTACTTTCTTCTAGGTCTATTTATCATTTCTTAGCTTCAAATTGAACAAGCATACTTTACATTTGCTATACTACTTTTCCTTTAGATTTCCCTAATAATAACCTTCTAAGCACTCCCTCTTATATAATTTTTATATAACTGTATGATTAATTTTATATTATACATACTACATTTCAGTTTTTATAATAAAGTTATCATTTTTAAGGAGGGATTCTACAATGGAATTTAGCAAACTCGGAAACAGTGGATTAACAGTAAGTAAGATTGCATATGGTAACTGGATAAACCATGGTGGAAAAGTAAATGAAGATACTGCAAATGAATGTGTGAAAGCCGCATTAGATGTTGGAATTACAACGTTCGATACTGCAGATGTTTATTCGGACACTATTGCTGAGGAAGTGCTTGGCCGCTCTTTGAAAGGTATACGCCGAGAAAGTATAGAACTTTGTACAAAAGTATGTCATCCGACCGGACCTGGAAAAAATGATCGAGGTTTATCACGAAAACATATTATAGAAAATTGTAATGCATCGTTACAACGGCTACATACAGACTACATTGATGTCTATTATGCACATCGATTCGATACAACAACACCTCTGGAAGAAACAATGTTAGCTTTCTCAGATCTTGTAAGACAAGGGAAAGTCCTTTATTTAGGCGTAAGTGAATGGACATCGGAGCAAATCACACGCGGTGCAGCACTTGCACGAGAATTGAAAATCCCTCTTATTGCTAGCCAACCTCAATATTCGATGTTGTGGCGAGTTATAGAAACTGATGTGATTCCAACATGTCAACGTGAAGGACTTGGCCAAATTGTTTGGTCTCCCCTCGCACAAGGTATTCTCACTGGAAAATATCAACCAGGTAAACCACTCCCCGCCCAATCACGTGCTAATTCAGATGCAGGAAAACCCTTTTTCAACAAACTCGTACAACGTTGGATGAGTGATGATGTACTTACTGCAATACAGAAACTTAATCCTATTGCAATTGAAAATAATCTTACCTTACCTCAACTCGCAGTTGCTTGGGTACTACAAAATCCAGCTGTTTCCTCTGCAATTATTGGCGCTTCAGATCCGGAGCAAATAAGAGAAAATGTAATTGCTTCTAGTGTTACATTGTCACCTGAAATTATGGGTCAAATTGATAGTGTACTAAAAGGTTTCATTGAGTATGACCCAAGTAAAACAGGTTAAATCGTCAGTGACTTAACAATAAATATAGTACCTTTCCCAAATTACTACTGCCCATCCAATCAAGATGGGCCTTTACTTTTCAAATTCAAATTGTGAAGTCGTATAAATCTCTCTAACAACTGCTAAGAAGTTCTCGAGCACGACAGACTTTTCATCCTGCCTCCATCCAGCGTATAAGTTTATTTCCGGTGTATGTTCCTCAATGTCTTTATATATGACTCCCGATTTTTTATAACTTTCCACCGATGATGGAACGACAGAAATTCCCATTCCTGCTGCAACTAAATTAACAATCGTCTGCATTTGAATTGCTTCTTGAACAATATTTAAACTTACTCCATGCTCCCAAAAGTAACTAATAATTAAATCATAAAAGTTAGTACCGAAATGACGAGGAAATAAAACAAATGGTTCATCTACTAGTTCTTTAATAGAAATATTAGGTAACGAAACTAATGCGTGATTTTCATGTAAAACCAATTTTAAACGTTCTTTAGAACAAACTTCGGAAGAAAATATTTCATTATTCTGCTTAGAACGAATAAATCCAATGTGAATTTGCTTTTCATAGAGTGCTTTTATCTGCTGGTCTGTTGTCATCTCGCGTAATATAAGCTGAATTTTAGGAAAGCGTTCTCGAAATGTTTTTAATATGTTTATAACCGTTTCTGTAGAATCGACAAAACCGATGATTAAATGTCCAATCTTTCCTTCATCCGCAAGCTGTGTTTCTTTAATAGTTCTTTCTACTTGAAGTAACGTTTGCCGAGACCCTTCTAAAAATATTTTCCCAGCATCGGTAAGCTCAACCACTCTTTTTGTTCGATGAAAAAGTTGGACCCCTAATTCATCTTCTAATTTACGAATTTCTTGGCTTAAAGGAGGTTGTGCCATCATTAGGCGTTCTGCTGCACGGCTAAAGTTTAATTCTTCTGCCACCGTTATGAAATATTTTATTTTTCGAATATCCATTACAATCCCCCTATCATTCACAACTAGTAAAAAATCCCTCCTTCTAATAAATTGTAAATAAAAACAGGAGGAAACTATATCAATCCCTTTTCGTTTCTTTTTTATCATAAATCATTTCATGAAAATACGAGAGATTTATACTAAGTTGAATTACATGTTTTGGGCAATTTCATTACTTCCATATATTATTTGATTTACCATTTGGTTGAGTAACGAGTACTTGATATTTTATTCACCCAATTATAAAAACAAAATGTTATTCGTTACCCAATAATCACTTGTTGTTTTTCGATAAATTTTTATTGATTATCCCCCTACAATAAGCTATTATATGTTTGCAGAAAATATTAATGTAAGGGTTGATTTTATGGACAGGGCATTAAAAATCACAAAGTTAAATATGTTTTTAAAGATTTTTCTCATCCCGATTATAGTAGGGATTATTGTTGGTATACTAACTAAATTGGGGCAAGGTATACTTCCAGGACATTGGAATTCATTAGCTAATCTAGGAAGTGTTTGGTTAGTTCCATCCTTTTTTGTGGCTAGCTTTAGTTATTCTAAGCGTACAGCTATACTTTCTGGTATCCTTGCACTACTCGGTATGGTATTAGGCTATTATGGTTATGCAATAGTTATTAAAAATGTAGCTCACTCTATTTATTTTATATCTGTATGGATTGTATGTGCATTTATAGGAGGGACTATCTTTGGAACTGCAGGTTTTCTATGGAAAGATACTACAAATCCACTTCATAAATTCGGAAGCGCGCTTATTAGTGGAGTTTTTGTAACGGATGGACTTCACATTCTTTTAAATTTTGAAGACTATAGTCACATGTTACCTGTTGGATATACCGAAGTGATAGTCGGGATTATCTTGATTCTTGTGTTAGAACGCTCTAATGCTAATCGAATTTCTTCTTTCTTAATGATGGTTCCTATCACTATTTTAGGAATAATTGGATATACATTATTAAGTTTGTTTACTTAATTACAATACTGTATCATGAAAAAACAAAAGACTAATTCTATAATAATCCACAAAACATATCACGAATTCGAACATTATACTTATTAATGTTGATACACTTATTCATATGATGGATTCATGAAGCTATTTCTTTCAAAGGGGTGGCTTTTTTCTTACAAAAACTATTTATCAGCTTTTTATTAAATACTTCTAATTTAACAATCGTATTTATTTGCGTGTCATTATACATACGAAGATTACCTTTTACCATTTCATATAATCGCTATAAAGTAAGGCTAAAAAACTTATCTCCAAAGTTCTTTAGCCTAGTTCACTTATTTACACATTAAAAAATATAATTCGTACAACGGTACCTTTACCAACTTCTGAATGGATTTCTACACTATGTCCTAATTGTTTCGTAATTTCATATACAAGATATAGCCCCATTCCAGTTGATTCTTTAAAATCTCTGCCATTTTCTCCTGTAAAGAAAGGTTTAAACACTCTTGGTAAATCTTGCTTCGGTATCCCTACGCCATTATCGGCAATTTCAAGTATAACTGTATTACCTTCCTTACAAGCTTTCACTTTAATCTTTTCTCTACTACCTGATGAATATTTAATCGCATTCGATAGTATTTGTCCAATTAAAAATTGTAACCATTTCGCATCACTTTCTACACTAATGTCCTTATCAATTTTAAGCTCTGGATATACAAAATTCCGGATAAAGAAGCGTTTATGTTCATGTACAGAATCATTCACTATTTTATGTAGTTGTACTTTTTCCACATAAAAGTCTTGTGTAAATGCTTCTAAACGTGCGACATACAGAGCCATCTCTAACCCCTTTTTCAGCCTATCTGTTTCCTCATTTATACTTTCAAAACGTGAATCGACTTCATCTTGTGTAATTAATTCTATTACAGATAAAGGTGTTTTCATTTGATGAATCCACTGATTCATAAAAGTTAAATGATCATTATTTTTTCTCTCTTGTATTTGCAGCTGATTTTGATAATGTCGATATTGCACCTCAAGAAGTTCTTGAAGAGCATCAGATAAAGCTGCAAAATCTGATTTTTGAACAGATTCATCCAAAGAGTTCAACGGATTTGCTAATCGTTCATAGAAAGTACGATGAGTAAAATAACGAAATACTAAATAGCCTACCATAAAAAAGACACCTAAAAACATTGCATATAATGCCGTTGCAATATGGTTATGCCCATCAAACCAATATACAAGAAATATGGCTAGTAATTGGATTGCTGTAAAACAAATAAGTGGTATATGATCACGAATAAATAATCTTATCATTTCTCCATACCAGTATCCCAAGTAATATGTAATCTATAACCGACACTACGAATCGTTTCAATCGCATCTTCAATCTGTAACGTTTTTAACTTTTTTCGCACACGAGTTGTATTTACGCTTAAAGTATTATCATCAACATAAGATTCGCTATCCCATAATTTATTCAACAGCACTTCTCTACCCACAACACGCGGATAATTTTTCATTAACATTTCTAATAAAATGGCTTCGTTTCTCGTTATATCAATCTCTTGATTACGCAATTTCAATACAAGCCTTTCAGGATATAAACAAAGACCTTGTTGCTCAACCATCCGTTCTTCTACTTTCGGTGCATAATCTCCATAAGCACGTCTTAAATGACTACGAATTTTAGCCATTACCACTTCGTAATGGAATGGCTTTGAAATGAAATCATCACCACCGTTTTCTAGTGCCATAACTTGATCCATCGTACCTTCACGGGCTGAAATAAATAGTATCGGACATGTAGAAACTCCGCGAATTTGACGACACCAATAGTACCCATCAAAACTCGGTAAATTAATATCTAATAAAACTAACTCTGGTTGTTCTTCTAAAAAAATGTTTAATACATTTTGAAAATCCGATACAATAATTCCTTCATACCCGTATTTCGCGACATGTGTTGATAATAGTTCTGCAATTTTCATATCGTCTTCTACAATCATAATTTTAACCATGTGTTTACTCCTTTTTCGATCCACAATCTTATATTCAATTATATAAAATAAATACTACCTGTTTATATATCATCCGTAAATCAAGAAAGGATACTTTTATACAACAGCATCCTTCTTCTATCATTCTTATTTAAGATGAAATTTACTCAAATTAAAACCTAGCTTCTCCACATAATTCATACCTAGTTCCATTCGTGCTGTTTTCAGTGGATCTACAACTTGGCAAACTCTTAAATCGCCTGCAGCTGATAATAAAAGTGTTGCATTAGCTTTAGACATTTCTAATTCCTTATGTAAAAATGTCACCATATTACGTACAGCGCGATTCGCTGCATCATCTAACAATTTCTCTGAAGCAATCGTCATTATTTTTTCTTTTTGGATCGCCATTGGTAGTGACCATTTCTTTCCTTTTATAATTTGAACTGTAACAGTTACCTCACCAGCAACCTCTACTCCACTAACACCAATTTCACCATCACCCATCGCCGCGTGTAAATCACCTAATGCTAATAGGGCACCAGGAACATTTACAGGTAATAATAATGTTGTCCCTTCTTTTATTTCTTTACAGTCCATATTCCCGCCGTGATCATGCGGTGTGCCACATGAAATACTCTCTTCTTTCGGCGCAGTACCAATAACACCGATCATTGGATTAATCGGGATTTGTAGTTCATTTGAAAACAAAACATGTTCATTATGTATTGGGACGATTTTCACTGTATTTTCGTTTAGATCTTCACCCATTACGCCAAGATTCGCTCCTGTAGTTAAAACACCTTGCTCTGCAATTTTAATCTTTTCAATCATTACAACTAATATATCACCAGGTTCTGCACCATTAATATATACAGGCCCAGTCGCCGGATTAATTCGGTTCCAATCTAATTCTTGAAACGCAACATCTTCAGATTCAATTTGATTTTCAAAGCAATCATATGTTTCAAATACAAGACGACTCCCAATTTCTACTTCCATACACGGCTTATTTTCTGGTGACATTGCGTAAATAATATGGTCTTTATGAATTCGATACACGTTATCTCTCCCCTTTTACATTAGTCTACAATTACTAATTAGCTTTTTTCATAAAAGCTAATTGTGAAAATTAATGAATTTACATATAGAAAAGCACTTAGCTTATTTTCATACATACACTCTTTACTATAACAGATAAAGAAAGGTGGTAGCACTATGCCCCTTATTCCATATAACGAAAGTGATGTTGATTTACTAGCTCGTTTAATTCGTGCAGAAGCTGAAGGAGAAGGTCGACAAGGTGAACAACTTGTTGGCTGCGTAGTAGTAAATCGTGTATTTTGTGATTGCTTAGATTTTAAACAGCTTCGTTCTGTACGTGACGCAGTATATCAAAGTCCCGGTGGATTTGAAGCAGTGCAATACGGATATTTTTATCAGCGTGCTCGTGATTCTGAAAAAGAAATTGCAAGAAAAGTTTTACAAGGTGAATGGCGCTGGCCAGCACGTTGGGCTCTTTGGTATTTCCGTCCAGTTGGTGCTTGTCCACCTGAATGGTATAATCAGCCGTTTGTAGGACAGTTTAAAAGTCATTGTTTTTATGAACCACGTGGTGATGAATGTCCGAAAATGTATTCACGGTAGCAAAATATGAAACGCAAGTACTTAGCTTAGATCTCTGAGTACTTGCGTTTCCTTTATTTTTTAGAAATCTAATAATGTGATGAATTTTTCAATGCCTACTACATGTATTAATAACGGTATACGTGGGCCGCTAGACTGATTTATTATGAGCCTATATATAATAATAAATAATTGTTTTTGATTTTCTTTCATTATTTTTTTATTTTCATGATGACAAATCGAATACAATTGTTCCATTAAGTTAGAGTAATCTTTGTTAGAACGAAGTATGTTGCAAACTTCTACTAGCCACTCTTTCTGTCTTTCATCTAATGTGTTGTAAAACTCTGTATTTCTCTCTAGATTTACCGCAATTAATTTTTCAGATTGAAAGTTTCTTATCCAATACTCTGCACGGTTACATATCGCTATCATAGCATCTAATGCATAACTCCTATCTGTTTTTTCTAATATACCTTGTAAAATAGATGAATCAAAATTTAATAGCGGTAACGTTCCAGCAACCTGATTAAACTTTGGATACTCTTTAAACCCGCTATCAACTTTAGAGAGTTTAATTGCATCAAATAAATCTTCATTTTTGAGCGTTTTATTTTCATAACTATCTTTTAATCGTTCATACTCTGTATAATTGCGAATCACATCTTCATCAAGGCCGATATGAAAAGCTGCGTTTGGTCTATATTTAGCAAACATAAAAAGAATCACTTCGGGCAAATACACTTTTAACAGCTCGCTAGGTGTAATACTATTCCCTGAAGAACTAGACATTTTTTTATGATTCCCTTTAATGCCAATGAAATCATAAGAAACATAATGAGGAGCTTCACGATTGAATATTTCCATCGCAATTTCCTTTGATACATTATAACTACCCGTTTCTGATGAATGATCTCTTCCGCCCGGTTCAAAAATAACATCCTCTATCATCCACCTCATCGGCCAATCGATTTTCCAATTCAATTTCATTATATTTGTATCTAAGACCGATAATTCATTTTGCTTTCCACATTCACATTCATACCGTACTGTTTTTAACACTTCATCAAAATGTGTAATCGTTGTTGCATCTTTCCCGCATCTCTCACAATATAACGTAACCGGATAAAAGCTCTCTCGCTCTTCTTCACTACACTCCCCAGTTTTAAATCTCATTAAAATATCATATATTTCTTTTCTTTTATATAAAGCCTCTAATATATTTTTGTTATACCTTCTACTTCTATATTCAGCATGTTGATATATGAATTCCACTTCAACCCCAAATGCTTGAAGAGATTTCTCAAACTCTTTTTCAAAATGCTCTGCATACGAATTATGACAGCCATATGGATCTGGAATATCACAGTATGGCATACCAATATATTTTGCAAAAGATGGATCAATATTTTTAGGAACTTTTCTAAATCTATCATAATCATCCCATGAGAATATAAAACGAGTCTTTTCCCCTAAATCTTGTAGTGCTTTTACCACGAAATAAGTCGTTATTATTTCGCGAAAGTTCCCGATATGAACAGAACCAGATGGACTTATTCCAGATGCGCAAACAAAAGTTTCTTTATTTGGATGTTTTCTTATTAATTCATGTGCTACTTCATACGCCCAATGCATATGTTATTCACCTCAATTATTATTTGTTTTCATATTTTCAAATTTATGCAATAAAAAAACTCCCACCCCCAAGATTATTCATCTTGAGGACGAGAGTTGTTAGCTTCGCGGTACCACCTCAGTTTGTTAATACGTCGCCATATTAACCTCTTCAGGTACGGCAAAATATGCTTATACCCTATCTCTATAACGGGAGAATCCGTCGCACCATCCCTAAACAAATTAGTTCCTTGCGCAGCTCCAAGTCTTTTTTCATTAAGATTTATACCGCTCATTCTCAGCAACCAGAGCTCTCTGTACGTAACCTTTCTTAACTACTCTTCTCTTCCATGCCACTTTATATATTAGTTTTTTTCATATGATAATTTATAATGCTTTTATTGTCAAACTTTTCCGGACATATAAGCTATCTAAATAAATGCTTTATCGCTTCTAATTGAATTTTGTGGCTACACTCATCGCAACAATAAGTTCCTTTCGGTTTCTCTTTAAATCGCTTATATTTTTCACTACCTTCGTAAACACGAAATACATTTTTACAAGAAAAGCAAACAATTTCATAAAACATCATATGCATTTTCCTCTCCATGTTTATACATTTTTTTAATCACTTAAGAAAATCAGTTTTCCACAGTAAGAATCTTAATATCTCTGGCTAAAAGGTTTACCTATATTCTTATCGAATTATACAAATATCTTATAAAGCGAGGTGAAAATCTTGATCAGTAATATAGAATTAGTTTTAGATGCTTTAGCAAGTTTTGCTAAAGGACCTCGTTAGAATGAAAGTATTGGAGTTGAAATACAATGAATCGTATTAATTACATAAGACACGAAGAAAAGAAATATCATGACCTTTGCTATGAACAATACAAATTATTTGAAACTGGCTCTTGGCTTTACAAACCGGTTAAAACAGTTATGGATTTAATAATGGATTACTTTGAAGGACAAAACAACTTGCAAGTACTTGATCTCGGCTCTGGCGTTGGAAGAAATAGTATTCCAATTGCACAAAAAATAAAAAATGCTAGTGGTACTGTTACATGTGTGGACTTACTGGATTCCGCTTTAACAAAATTACAAATTTATAGTAAAGAACATGATGTTTTTGAAGTTATAAAAACAGAACAAGCAGCAATTGAAAACTACTACATCCAACCTGATACTTTTGATTATATCGTTGCAATATCAAGTTTAGAGCATGTTCAATCAGAAGAAGATTTAAAAAACGTGCTCCATTCTATGAAAAAAGGTACAAAGACTGGTGGTATCAATTGTTTAATTATTAACTCGAACATACAAGAAATTGACTTACATACGAAAGAAGAATTAGATGCTTTAATTGAAATTAACCTTCCTACTGAACATATGATATATCTATTAAAAAGCATTTATAAGGAATGGCAAGAAATAAAAATTGAAATAAAAGAATTAGCTTATAATATAGTCCGAAACGAAAGACACATTCAATTAAAAACAAATGCTATTACTTTTGTCGTTCAGAAATAATAGTATAATAAAGAAGTGACTCTTTCTCTCAAATTCATTTTTATTGTACAAAATTTGTTACTTTATATATTTATTAATCAAAACACAAAAACCATGCTTCAGTATCATTAGAAACATGGTTTTTATTATTGATCATACTAAATTGCTTAGCTATTTAATGAATTCATTAACTGGAAGAAATGTTCAGGTTCATGTGTCTTATTTAATTCATACCATGAATGGAGTGTATCTGGCGCAAATACATCTAATGTTTTTAGAACTTCCATTGCAAATTCCAAAGGAGCTACTCCAGATGCAGTAATAAGATTTTCACCAGACGCTACAGGTCCCATTTCATATAAATTTTCCCCTTTATATGTAGGGCAAACCATTTTCATATAATCTAAACTATTACTTGTATGCTTTCTAGAATTTAAGTATCCGTAATTTGCAAGGCCTATTGTTGCACCACAAATTGCAGCCACAATAGTACCAATCTTTAAAGCTTCTTCAACTTTTTGCAATATGGGTTTATGTATGTTTTCAGTCCAAGTATTTCCTCCAGGTAAAATCAATAAATCATTACTCTCAAGTACACATTCATCTAGGGAAATATCTGGCTTTACGCTCAAGCCTCCCATTGAAATAACCATTTCTTTATTTATTCCAACTGTAACTACTTTAAAAGGTGCTAAACCCTTTTTAAAATATCTACCTGTATTAAGTTCAGCAATTAAATGTCCGTATTCCCAATCGGACATCGTATGAAATACATATAAATAAGCTTTTCTAGTTTGCATTCAATAACACTCCATTCACAACTTAATCTAATCTAGTCTTTTCTAAAAGATAATCTATTTATTATTTATAATTGCTTGTCGAGCTTTTTCTTTATCATCAAAATAAATAGTCGAATCCTTTAAAATTTGATACGTTTCATGCCCTTTCCCTGCAATCAAAACAATATCATTAGAAGATGCCATGTTTATTGCATGTTTTATAGCCAGTTCACGATCTAATTCTACTTTATAATTCAAATTATTATTCTGTGAAAATCCTTTTTCAATATCTTTCATTATTGCCTGCGGGTCTTCCGAACGTGGATTATCAGAAGTAATATAAACAAAATCACTATAACTTCCAGCAATTTCACCCATTATAGGTCGTTTTTTTCATCTCTATCCCCACCGCAACCGAAAACAGTAATAATTTTACCTTTTGAAAACTCGCTAATTGTAGAGAGGACATTTTCTAACGCATCGGGTGAATGAGCATAGTCCACGATTACAAGGAAATCTTGATTTTCGTCTATGATTTCCATTCTACCTTCAATGCTCTTTACATGAGATAAACTGTCACTAATGTTTGTAAGCGGAATACCTTCAACCAATGTAGCTGTTATTGCTGCTAATGCATTATATACATTAAAGCGGCCTATTAGATTTAGATGGATTTCTATTTCTCCATTAAAGGATGCAACTACAAAACGAATTCCTTTTGGGCTTAAAGTTATGTTCTTCGCTTGAACATCTGCTTTATTATGTATCCCATATGTGATAACCTCAGCTGAAGTAATTTTTTTAAAGTATTCTACCGACGGATCGTCTGCATTCAATACAACAAATTTTTTATCTGTAATAGAAAAATCATTTCCTAATCTGGAAAATAGAAGGCCTTTTACTTGCTTATATTCCTCAAATGTTCCATGGTAATCCAAATGATCTTACGTTAAATTTGTAAAAACAGCGGTTTTAAAGTTACACCCTTTAACTCTTTCCATATGTAAACCTTGTGAGGTAACTTCCATAACACAATAATCTGTATTATGATTTTTCATCGTTTGCAAATTCCGCTGAAGTATCGGTGGTTCTTGCGTATTAATATCAGTAGGATACCATTTCGAACCAACTTTCACTCCGTTATTCCCCATAAGCCCTGTTTGAAATCCATAATCACTCAAAATCTTTTCAAGTAAATAGGAAGTAGTTGTTTTACCATTTGTTCCTGTAATTCCAATTAGTTTCATTTCATTAGATGAGTAACCATAGAAATGTGACGCAATAACTGCCATAGCATACCTAGCATCTTTAACAATTATTTTAGGTATTTCAATATTTACATCTCTTTCTACAATTAACGCCATAGCGCCATTTTTCACTGCATTTTCAACAAATTGATGTCGATCTTCAAGAAAACCATCGATACCTGATACACATATAAATAAATTTCCACTAGTTATTTTTCTAGAATCCATTTCTAATCCCGTAATTTCTACATTCATATCTCCAATGGTTTCTTTAATCAATAACAAATCCGCCAGCTCTTTTAGTTTCAAATCCCTCGCCCCCTTACAAATTTCCCCTACTTATTTTACCACTTTATATAAAATAATGGTTTAAAATTCCATATTAGTCGGATGAAATTTAATCATCTTCAATAAACAAAAAAATAAAAGAGCACTTGTTTCCGCAAGTGCTCTTTTTGGGGATTTTGAGATACCCTATTAACGAAAGTTAAGGTTACTTAAAGTTAATAGGTATTTCTATTATATGCTTGTCCTTTTTATTTGTGCATAATCAATATATAAGAATTTATATTAACACTAAATAATTTCCTTAATTACTATTTTAGAATAAAGGTTATTCAACTCATTGCAAATAGCCTAAAAAAGATAAGCCAAAACTATTATTAAAATATAAATTTAATATCATACATTACTTGTTCAGCTACAGTATCAGCTAATTGATTAACAAATTGATAAAACAAATACTAAATTTATTTTAAACCTAAAATCGGTAATACTGTGTAATTAATCCTATATCCTTCAAACCCTGATGGCTTCACATCGTATTCCCACTTATGGAAGCATTCTGTTAACATGTATCCTACTTTTCCTTTATTCTCGTCTGTATTATGATTAATATAGCCGCATTGTTGGTGCGAGGTAATGAGATCCCCAGAAATTTTCTCCACATTCTTAAAACGGCTAAGATCAGGCGTCACATCTATCCAACTTTGATTTGTTACTTTATCATAACGAGCTTTTAAACGATAAATAATCCAACCATTTGGTTGTTTAAGTACACTATTCTCTAAAGAGGCCTTACCTGAATAGTAAGTAACTACATCAATCTCAACTTCTTCTTTGTTTTTCATATCTTCCATGAATTGTACAACTTCACTATAATCTGTTTCTTTTAGTTCTTCCTCAAAAACACCAAGTGATACTAAAATTAGTATGAACGCTGTAATTGAAAATAAGGTAATGATTATCTGTTTTCTTGTCATGTAGTTCCCCCTAATTATATTAAACACTACACATGATATGGCTTTGAATATATTCACTCTAGTGGTCTAACGTTTTTCCTCCATTTTAAATTTCACCATAATTAACCACATTATTGTTTCTAGAAATACTAAATGAAAATCATATTTTCAACATGGTTAAACTTCATTTTAAGCAGACAACAGATAAGGTATACCTCGCCCATTACGATATGACTACCTACTAATCTTTTTCTTTTGTACAAGCGATTAATAGCCGAAATTTTCACAAAACATTTTGACGTATTACTTATTCCAATATAAAATTATATGCAAACAATCAAAATTAACCTAAAATATATAAAGGGTATACCATACTAACAGTTAAATGCTTAGATTTGTCCTTTTCCATAATTAACAAGGATAGAGTAACATGAAAATAGAGAACGAGTACCGTTACTAATCACATGCAGGTTCTTTGAAAATTACATTTTCATACTATAAACATAAATAAAAGGGGTACATATGAAATGAACGGTTTAATGGAAAATAATTTAAGAACTTTGTTCCTTCTCTTTGTAAGTATAATTGTACTAGTATTTCAAACTATTATTTTTGTAAGAATAGTAAGAAACTGGTTCAAAACCAAAAATATAGATAAATTAAAAGAAGATAAACAGTATATTAAAAAGCTAACTATAGTATACATAGCAATTATGGTAATAGGCGCTATTACAAACTTACCTTTATTCGGATTTATATTGTTAGGTTTTATGTCTAATACTATTATATTAATGTCTTTAAAGATAGAATTGTCTAATACAAAATCAAGTCAGTTGAAAACTGTGAAGAACTCAAAGCTCATGTTATGGTTTGTAATGAACACTATACACTTAGTGCTTTTCTTTGTTGAGGGGATAAAACTCATTAAACGTATATAAGGCGATACTTTGGGATAACGATACGAGTTCTTACGCATCACTTAATTACATTACATTGACAAATTTATAGAAGGGACTGTATCTTTTAAAAGAAACGGTCCCTTCTATAAATATATATGTATTAAAATTTATATTTTTTTACGGTACAAGGAATAGTTACAATGTACAAATCTATAGCATAGTTTGTAACCCAAATACCTTTACCTTCAGCTTCTAACTTTTTATCTAATTGAGACAAATGCTCTGAAACTTTTCTTTTCCCCCATCTTCTAGGAAGCCATTGAAAAACCTTAGGAACATTATATTTCTTATTATACCAAGTATTCAATCTCCAGAAAATGAAAAAAAACAATACAATAATTATGATACGAAAAATATCAAAATATGAAATTCCTAAAATCATATTTTATTTTCTCCATTTCTTCTTTTTCTGACATTAAAACTCCACAAAAAATATCAAACACATTTTGTTTCTCATTTTATCACTGTATTTCCCCATATTTTAAGCGCTATCTAATCTTGTTTCTCTAGACCTATCTCTATTAAGACTTCTAATTCATTCATAATTTCTTGTGTGTTTTATTATTTATACATAATATACAATTAATATATACTAATTTTTTACAGGTCTTTTCTACATTTTATCATTAAGAAATTAATTGAAGGTTTATTTTCTACATTCTTATTTGGTTCATCAATTTCTGAAATCTGTACTAATCCATATTTATTAAAATCTTGCTTTATAGATTCAGAATCGTAGAAGAACATTTTTACACCTTCCATTATCTCATAATAGTCTTTATCCAACTGGTTTCCTTTTCCGTACATGGGAGCTTTTTTAGAAACGGTTGTAAAAATCAAATAGCCGCCTGGTTTTAACTGATTATAACAATCTTTAATAAACTTCTCTCTTTCCTGCTCATTCAACAAGTGAAGAAGTGCATGACTAAATATCCCATCATAAAGTTTATTATCAAAAGGCATTTCGTTTACCGAACCGTGATACATACGAACATCTTCTAGTCCGTTTTGTTTTGCTAAATCAATGGCTGTTTTTGAAATTTCAATACCTGTTACATTTATACCATTTTCGATAAACACCTTTGCGTTTCTTCCATATCCAATACCCGGAACTAATATATCTTTAACGCTCTTTTCCAGAAAAAAATCTTTTGTCAAAATTGCAGATTCTGTAGGTTCAAATCCCCACATCGTTTGTTTCTCAATAAAGCTTGATTCCCAAAATTCCATTTTATTTTTATCTCCTTATTCTTATCTCATGTATAGCATCACATGAAAGACCTATTAATTTTAACGCTGCTTTTTTCACCACAGTCACTATAGGTCCATTGAATATAGCATATTAATAAGCCTATATCTATTTTAAAGATTGGTTGAATATGTATTCTAAATATTAACCATTACGTTTGTAGAAAAATAAAAAAGCCAATACTCCGTTGCAGTATTGTCTTTTTTAAAGAGAATTTATCTTTTTATTTTGTGTTGATCTAATATTTTTTCTAAAATTTCTAAAGTTATCGGTTGAGCTTTCTCTATTAATTGATAACCAATACGCCCATTCGGTTCAGCTGTAACTTGTTGTAAACACTTTAAATCATGAATTCCTTTTTCTCTTAATTGCATATATAGTTGTTGTTCCGACATTTTTGCTTTCATCAAATTCTCTTTTACAATTTCTCCATTCTCAACAATTACAATGCTACTGCCATTTAGGAATTGCTCCACCTTCTTTGATTTCAATTCAAAAAAATGAATGATAAGAAGTATGCTTGCAAATATTACAGCTGCAAATATAGATGGGACTACTTTCCTACTTAATACAGGCTCTACAATAATACGTCCAATTGAAACTACTATAATTATTTCAGCTCTCGTCATTTGGCTAACAGAATTACTACCTGTCATTTTTAATGCAATCATTCCAGTAAGAATTAAAATAATACTTTCCCAAATTATATTCATAATTGCCCAATCCTTTAATGGTGAATGTTACTAGCATTCCCATTAAAGTTGTATTTTACATACTTACCAAGTTTTTAAAGCCTTCAGACCATGATGGAAATATAGGGTTCCACCCATACTCTTTACGCGCTTTATTATTTGAAGCTCCTCTTTCCCAACTATTTTTACCAGTTTGAACTTTAGGCATAGGTGCCCCTATCGCTTCTGCATATATTGGTAACCATTCTTTACTAGCTGCCGGAAAATCATCCACAATATTTACGGTTCCCATCGGCCAATGAAGAGCTAACATAGCTGCTCTAGCGGCATCTTCGACATGTAAAAACGAGCTTATCCCGTCTGATGCAATAATTTCATTATTACGAACTTGATCTGCTATTAATCCGTTTTCTGCATACCATGTGCCTGGTCCATATAGCGTACCGTAACGAAGTATAACCGCTTCTGGTAACTCAGAAACAGCTTCTTCTAATTTTAATATGCCATTAATAGTCACATGCCTAGACATAGGGACAGCAATATCTAGTGAATCTTTTTCTGCCGCAAATGTATCTCCTGGTTCATACACCCATGAAATACTTTGAGCGATTATTCTCTTTACCTCTACATTTTTAGCAGCATCAACAAGGTTACGAGTGCCTTCAATTCTAATTTCGGCATTATCCTCAACATTCCACGTAGACAATGACGTTAATTGATGAATGACTACTTTAGGAGTTGTTTCATTTAATACAGAAAATACAGCATGCCGATTAAATATATCAGCTATTACTGGGATAGCACCAACTTTCTTCATTACCTCTACTTGTGATTCATTACGAATCATTGCATATACCGTATGCCCCTCTTTTATTAACATCGGTAATAAAGAACGTCCTATTACACCCGTAGCACCTGCTACAAATATTTTCATATAAGTTCCTCCTCAATTTATTATCATAAATGTGACGAAATATATATGAAATACGTGACAAATAATTGCTAGATTTATTTGTTATTCATATGAAACGAACACTTTTAAAGGCTTCAACGCCCCTTCACTTAATTCCTTAAAACATTGTGTAAGTGCAGTGTAATGAATTTCATGTTGAAAAATCTCTTCTATCCATGGCGTCTGTTCTATTTGATTAAAAAACCAATCTGCATGTTTTTGATAATCATATCCGTCACTTGAACCAATGATTTGCAATTCTTTTCGATAAAAGTCGGCGATTAATGTTAAGTCTTCTATATTACCATCAGAAAGAATACATATAGCCCCATTACTTTTAATAACCTTTTGCAATGTGTGAAACCCTCTATTTGTAGCAGAACATTCCAAACCGTAATTATACGTATCTATAAGTTTCTCTTCCGAATCAAAGAGGTTTTTCGCACCAAAATTCTTTGCAAATTCTCTTCTATTTTTATTAGGCTCAACAACATCCACATGCTCAACACCTACATAGTATTTTAAAAAATAACAAGCGAGTAAACCGATAACTCCCATTCCAGTAATGAGTACTTTTTCATCACGTCGCGGGTCTAGCTTCAATACCCCTTTAGCAGCATCACACGAAAGAATAGATAATAAAGCAACTTTAGATTTTATATAACTAGGCACTCGAATTACTTTATCCCCTTTAACTATTCCTACCGTTTCATGCCCATAAAAAGAAACTACTTTATCACCTACGTTTAAATTTGTTACTTTATTACCAACTTGAATAACTTCACCATAACTTTCATATCCAGTTTTTCTTGGATACATAGGATTTGTATCTGTAACATCAGATTCTTTATACTGCGGTAACTCTGCTCCAATACTTATTGCACCTGCAATTGTTTTAATAATAATTTCCTCATCCTGTATAGACTTAATTTTACATGTTTCCCACTTAAGACGTTTTGATCCTACTAAAACTAATTTATTTTGTTCCATTTATAACCCTCACATTATATAAAAATATATTCTCACTAAATTTCAAACAATGTATAATAGATTCATCTAAAATTCAAGCTATAATGTTGGCTAGCAACCAACAGTGATAATATGATAATTGAATTTGATGGATATAGAATAAATGAGTATGTTATTGGCCGTAACTGTTCTCTAAACGAATTAAGAAGAATGTATTTACATGTAAAAAATGAAGAGATATCTAATGAAGATCTTCTAAGCTTATTTTGTGTACAGTACCATTATGAAAAAATTCCAAAATTACTACAAGAAGACATCACGAGCGATGTTTTCATTGATTTAGATACGGACTATATTTATACCCCTAATAGATAACAGTAAACTAGATTGAATGAATAGAAATTACGATTCAGCTAAGAGTTTAATAAAATAAGTAATTGTCCAAATTACTGTTGCAAATTGAGTGACAAAATACATTGTCCATTCAAAACCAGTCAATTTTCTCTCTCGTCTTACCTTTTTTAAATATCTGTAAAATATAAATGTACTTAAAAACATTAGTAACAACGATAATTGCTGTAAATCATCGACTATACGTACCCCCATAGACTCGATCACCCTCCTATTCAAAATAAATGCTATACTTTAAGGATATTATCTATTGGTAATTTATTTCCATTTAAAACAATTATGTCCTAAACAAAAAGAGCACTCAGCAATTGAGTGCTCTAAAAAGTATTAACGTAACACTTTTCTTTTACTTTTTATAACTCAGTTCTATCACTTCCGGTATATGATTACTATCATATTTCCTTGTATAGGGGTAACGTCACATGCCCATCAACTTAAGAATTCCAAATTACCCCAAAACAAAAAAATGAGCTTTTTTACTACAAGTTAGCACAAAATTTCGTTCTGGGGGTATTTACTTTTCTTAGCTTGATAGCAATGTGGTAGGGCCCTATATTTGACTCTTTTTCTACACCTAGATATTCTAGAGTTCATTCTAACATAAGTGCAGCCTGTTGACGTGTGAGTGTGCCATATGGCGTGAACTTAGTAGCTGAAACACCTCGGATAATTCCTGTATCGTATAGGGCTTGTACATCATAATACCGGCTGCGAACGTAATTACATCAAGAAGATTAATGGAGCAAATAATGATTGCCCTGAATTGGTATGATAGCTGTTTTTGCAGAATTTGAGCGTGATATTATTCGTTGAAATTCTCTTCTTAAAGATAATATGTAAATACAAACAAAACCAGCAAAACACCGTTCCTATGTCGTACTGGTTTTGTTGAAGTCCATCTTGAATTGTAGCTAGTTCAACGTAATTGCAAATTCTGAGTTCGGTGCCCCAGCAATTACAACCGTTCCATTCTTCGGCAGTTTTACTTTGTTATTGCCGCTCACGATGGTAAAGTTGACGCATACTCCATTCTCATCATACACCGCGAACGCACCCTTTGATGGCAATGTCACGGTCATCCTTTTTCCTGCTGCCGCTTGCGGGATCGTAAACCATTTAGCATGCCCATTTGCTTGCAGCGTAACTTTGGATGATTGGCCAGCATCAAGTGGTTTTACGTTGGTTCCACTTACGTATAACAACCCGGCCATTTCCATATATTCATTGCCGCCTTCTGTATAGAAATGCGTTTCCGTCGTATCACGGCCATTCATCACGGGGATTTGGAGCTGATGCGTCGCGGTGTTCGGACCTGTAATTTTTCTGCCCTCCCAATAGCCCGCCAGGCCTTCCTTACGATTAATTTGTGTGGTAATAAGTTTCGGTTGTACGAGATATTCAATAGAACTAAATTTCTCATTCACAAGATAGAACTTAACACCTTCCCGCTTCGCCCATGCGGCAGCGGTTTTCTTCGATAGCACATTGTCTTCTAGTTTCTCGGCTAAATAGTGAGTCATCACACCTTGCCCTAAGTCTGGTGTCGATTTATATGTGCTCTCCCTCAAATAAGTTCTTCCATTCTTCTCGGTGACAAAGTTGAGCTTAGAAGTACCCTTCTCATTAATAAAGCTTCCATCCGCAGTATATACATATTTTTCTTCTTGATTAGATGGTAAGAACAGTTCTCCATTCTTCGTAATTTCAATTTTGAAATGAGTTTCGCTATTGCCATAAAATCCCGCTTTCTTTGCCACGTCTTGAGGCATCTTGACCTTAACCGGCTTGCCAAAAGATTTGTTAGGCTTGATGTTCTTAATTGTACCCTTCTCTTTAAGCGCGGCGAGCAGCAATTCCGTTGCCAGCAGTTGATTTATAGAGCTTCGTCCACCGGATGACAACACAGCCGCTGCCATTTTCTGTTCCGGAAGCACGACCAGTATAGCATGTTGCAGTGCCGTGTCGCCGCCCTTAGCCAAGCCTTTTATCCCATATTCACTGAATGGGTATAGTTTCACACTATCCCAGCCAAGACCATAGTTAAAAATATTATCTCCATCCCCCGGCCACATTCCTTTTTTATATTCCTCTTGCTCCATCGCCTTGACTACCTTATCAGAGAGGATCCCTTTTCCCTGTCCTATAAATAATTGTGAGAATCGTACCATATCTTCTGCCGTGGAAGAGACCCCTCCCGTACCAATCACATTCACAGATTCAATTGGAAGCTGCCCTTGGTACGCCGGAAAATAAAGTCCAGCCCGCTTTTCGTCCCTCCATTTGTCCTGCGGCGTTTTTGTATGATTCATCTTTAAGGGTTCTGTAAACCGTTGATGTAGAAATTTGGTAAAGCTCATACCGCTGACTCTTTCCACCAAAATTTCGGCCAGCGTAAAGCCATCGTTGCAGTATACCGAGAACGCGCCAGGGTCTGCTTTCAGGCTCTGGTTGGACAATTGCTGCAACAAGAAATCATGGGAATAGGTATCATTATCGTTAAATAAAAATGCATTACTTAACGTTGAACCTTGCAAGCCGGAGGAGTGATTCAACAACATACGCGGGGTAATGCGTTTGTACCGCACATCTTTCATATTAAAATCAGGAACATAGTTGACCACAGGAGCATCCAAATCGACTTTTCCTTCGTCGGCCAATTTCATTACAGCCGCTGTTGCATACATTTTACTGACTGAACCAATCCCGTATAGAGTATCTTTGGTTAGTGGCTGTTCCCCTTCCATATCGTTCTTTCCAGCCTGCCCCGACAAAGTAAGCTTGCCATTATCAATTAGCGCATACTGCACGCTAGTCGTCCCATGGGACTTCGTGAGTAGCGCAGCCTTCTCTGCTGCAATCTTCTTCAACTCTTGGCTAGCTACTTCTGCGTTAGATACAACTGTAGTCTTACTGTCAGAAAATGCTTTCGCTCCTGTTGGTAGAATCATAGTTAGCGCTAATGTAACGGCTAATACACCAGTTAGTTTATTTTTCATGAGGGAATTGCCTCCTTAGATAAGTGATCAATTTCATCATTTATTTGTTTAACTATGAAAATATGATAAAATTTATCTGTTCTTCCTTTTGGCCTACTTGCTAAATTCAGCAAGTAAAATATTTTTAAAAGGATCAGGACTATCAGCATTAAGGCTGTTCAAATTGACAGCTAATGTATGCTTGCCTCCAAGTGTGCCTCCAGCAAAAGTAACAAACCCTGGAATGCTACCTCCGTGTCCCCATATTGAGAAACCATTTGGAAGCTTAGTTTCATAGATTCCAAGACCATATCTGCCAAGTTCAGCTTCTCCTGTTGGAACTGTAGTAAGCATTTGTTTTAGTTGCTGTTCTTTTAGTAATTTACCCCCTAGTAAGTAAGAGAAGAATTTGTTTAAATCATCAGCAGTAGAAATCATATCTCCAGCCGAGCTCCCCATACTTGGGTTATAATAAGTAACATCTTTTGGCTCACTTGCTTCGTCTAGTTGGATATATCCACGGGCATGCTTGGTTCCTGGAATCACGCTTGAATTGCCAGGTAAGAATGTATTCGATAATTCAAGCGGTTCAATAATCCGATTTTCAATCTCTTCCGCATAGCTGTTCCCAGTTACTGTTTCAATAAGGATCCCTAGTAATACGTATCCTGTATTTGAATAAGACCAGCTCTTTCCTGGAGCAAAATTTGGGGGCATCGAAATCCCCATCTTTACTAATTCTTCAGCCCTATACGATTTTTTAGTATCCATAAGATTAAAACTTTTTGACCTTGTGTATTCAGCGATACCACTTGTGTGGTTCAATAATTGCCGGATAGTAATCTGTTTATCATCATACCCGTTTCCTTGAATGACACCAGGCAACCATTTTTTAATAGAGTCGTCTAGATTCAAGCGGTTCTCTTCGGCTAATTGAAGTACAACTGTTGCCGTGAACGTCTTCGTCACGCTACCAATGCGAAAGCGAAAATCTGTTTTCATTGGTTTCTTGCTGCTCATATTCGCTACCCCAGCGGCATAACTCCATGTTTTTCCACCCTCAGAAGTTTTAGCAAGTATCCCCGGGAATCCAAGTTGCAATGTATCCCGCACTGCTTGCTTGACAGAATTACGATCTCGTTGAGTACTTGTTTGTACCGAACTAGATACACTTTGAGTAGGTTCTGCTTTTACAATTAAGGTCGGCGTTGTGTATAACAGAGAACTTCCAGCTATTAAAAGGGCCAGACTTGCACATGTAATTTGACTACGTGTTTTCATAGGGCATTCCTCTCCTCTATTCATATTGTATAGGTGGTTTCTTGCTATTTCGTATTAACCACACAGCTACCATCTCCACCAATGAAAAAAGGTCAACATTGAATTCGTAATCATCTTCATATTTATTATTTTTACAAACGCTATTCTGTCCTGGGTAAATCCCTCTTTTTCCACATATATGTTAACCACATAAATTACTTCTTTTCCTTGAAACAGTCTTGTTACTGGTCTGTTTTTCATATATAAGTCATATCTGTTCCGCCTTTCACGCCTCTTTATATTTTTATCATACACAATGAAAATTTCTTTTTTCTTACCCATTTCTTACAAATTACTTACTTTCAAAATCGCTTTTATAATAGGATAGAAGGAGCATCTGTGCCGTAAAGTTCAGTAAATATATTAATCAAAAAGAAACACAGTTTTTTTACTTCTGTGTTTCTTTTTACCATCCTTTTAAATATTAAGAGTCGATTTACCCTTAACAGGATGAATTCTGGCTCTTTTCTAATGTAATTTTTCTTCTTGCAATACAACACAAATGACATTGTGCTGCATGAAACACTCCTAACGTTGTTAAAATCACTGGTTTTTAAGTCAAAATTTATTTAACTTAGGGCGGATACTCCATATCCATCAGCTTAAGAAAAATAAACGCCCTTAAAACGAAAAAATAAGTTACCTTCTCAAAGTAACTACCTGTAGAAAAAGAAAATGTTCATTTAGGAGATATATTAAAACCTTAGCTTGATAGTAATGTGGGGCTACCCCACATCCATCAACTTAAGGAGAATAAACGCCACCAAAACAAAAAAAGCCCCAAATTTTTCTCGAAAATAAGTTGGGGCTTTTGAACCAGAAAAGTATATTTTCAACTATGAAAACTACGATAAATTTTTCCTTTTTTCCTACTTGCTAAATTCAGCAAGTAAAATATTTTTAAAAGGATTAGGACTGTCAGTTCTACCCAAACTATTCCAATTGACGACCAACGTATGCTTGCCTCCTAGTTTGCCTCCAACAAGAGTTGTAAACCCTAGAATGCCACCTGTGTGTCCCCATATCGAGACACCGCTTGGAAGCTTAGTTTCATAGATTCCAAGACCATATCCATCGATTCCTTCTTTTCCTGTAGGAACTGTAGTAAGCATTTGTTTTAGTTGCTGTTCCTTCAGTAATTTGCCACCGAGCAAGTAAGAGAAGAATTTGTTTAAGTCGTCAGCAGTAGAAATCATATCTCCAGCCGAGCTACCTGCACTTGGGTTATAATAAGTAACGTCTTTTAGCTCACTTGCTCCGTCTGGTTGGACATATCCACGGGCATGGTTAGTGCCTGGAATAACACTTGAATTGCCTGGTAGGAATGTATTCGACAATTCAAGTGGTTCAATAATCCGATTTTCAATCTCTTCCGCATAGCTGTTTCTGGTTACTTTTTCAATAAGAATGCCCAGTAATACGTATCCTGTGTTTGAATAAGACCAGCCCTTTCCTGGGGCAAAGTCTGGAGGCAAAGAAACCCCCATCTTCACTAACTCTTCAGCCGTATACGATTTTTTTGTATCCGTAAAATCAGCGTCTTTTGACCTTGAGTATTCAGCGATACCACTTGTATGGTTCAATATATGCCGGATAGTAATCTTGTTACCATCATATCCATTTCCTTGAATGACACCAGGCAACCAGTCTTCGATGTAGTCGTCTAGATTCAGGCGATTCTCTCCAGCTAATTGAAGTACAACTGTTGCAGTGAACGTCTTCGTCACACTACCAATGCGAAAGCGAAAAGCTGTTTTCATTGGTTTCTTGGTTCTCAGATCCGCTATTCCAGCGGCATACCCCCACGTTTTTCCACCCTCAGAAGTTTTAGCAAGTATCCCTGGGTATCCAAGTTGCAATGTATCCCGCATTGCTTGCTTGACGGAAGTACGATCTCGTTGAGTATTTGTTTGTAACGAACTAGATACATTTTGAGTGGGCTCTGCTTTTACAATTGAGGTTGGTGTTATATATAACAGGGAACTTCCAGCTATTAAAAGGGCCAGACTTGCACATGTAATTTGACTACGTATTTTCATAAGGCATTCCTCTCCTCTATTCATATTGTATAAGTGTTTGCTTACTGTTCCCTATTTCCTGACAAGACTTAGGGAAAGGCCCTCACGCATATAGATTAAAGCCCCAGTACAAAGGTATCTATCAATACCAACAATTTGAGCCAGTTAAATCTCCATCCCTTCTATTACAAAATTATTTAAAGGTATGAAAGCATATTATGTACCCTTATTTATTGTTAGGATTAACACAACATGAGACATAGCCCCAACCCATATTTTACTTTATTTATCCATAATATGTATTGAGAAAGAATGTAAATTCGAATCCTTTTCGTACCCCAACTATTGATCGTTTTTTTCACCTATTATAATTAGTTATTTAGAATTTCATAATAAAAAACTGTAAAAAAAATAACGAGTCCCTTAACGTACAGGAAGCGGTTGAAAAATATGTCTAAACGCACAATTTTCTTTTTTTTGATATGGTGACCCCGTCGCAATCAAGCTAAGGTTTTGAAGTACCCACTAAATGAAATTTTTCTTTCTCTACAGGTAGTTATTTTGAGAAGTCAGCTCATTTTTTTGTTTTTGCGGTGTTTACTTTTCTTAAGTTGATGGGTATGTACCGTCACGAAAATACGGATTTACAACGTTTAGGAATTTTCAATACTAAAAAGCCCAACTTCACCGTTAATTAATAGAGAAATTGGGCTTTTTCATTACTCCATAACCATTTTTAAGTTATATTTAAAAACCATGCTTTGACATTGTCTAGAGCATGGTAATTATTTAAACAAATATAAATCTGCTAAGTTGATTTTTCAGCTCAGCTATTTAATGAATTCATTAACTCGAAGAAGTATTCAGGTTTATGAGTCTTATTTAGGTTATACCATGCATGTAATGTATCTGGTGCAAATACATCTAATTTTTTCAGTACTTCCATCGCAAATTCCAGAGGAGCTATTCCTGATGCAGTAACTAAATTCGCATCAGATACCGCAGATCCCAACTCATAGAACTTTTCTCCTTTATAGTTAGGACATACCATTTTAGTGTATTCTAAATTATTACTTGTATGCTTTCTAGTATCTAAGTATCCCCTATTTGCAAGGGCCTCAGTTGCACCACAAATTGCAGCAACAATAGTGTCAAGCTTTAAAGCTTGGTCAATTCTTTCCAAAATAGGTTGATGAATTTCTTCACTCCAAGTAGTCCCTCCTGGCAAAATTAAAAGATCTTTACTTTCAAGAGTACATTCATCAAGGGAAATATCTGGTTTTATGCTCAGTCCTCCCATAGTAGTAATCATTTCTTTATTAGCTCCTACTGTAATTACTTTTAAAGGTACTAAATCTTTTTTGAAATATCTTCCTGAGTTTAGTTCGGTAATTAAATATCCATATTCCCAGTCCGACATTGTATTAAATACATATAGAAAAACTTTTTTTGTTCGCATCCAATATCACTCCAATCACAATTGATATGGTTATTATACTTGATGAAATTTTATTAATTCCGACAGAACTTCAATAAGTCTTTTCTTAAGACTTATTGGCTCAATAACTTTAATAGATTTATTGTACGGTAAAAGTAAATAAGGTACATATGTATGTATCATATCTTTTTCAAGAAGAAAAACTGCTTGATTTGAAGTCCGTTCTTGTAAATAATGTTCTAAAAACCAATGTTGGCAAATATCAGCCAATACACTTTTATCCCCACTAATAACCAAAGAAATAATCCCTTCCGTATCTTCTATAGTTGGAAGAAGATTTTTTATAAAAAAGTCACGTGCTGAAAAATTTTCTGGCCGGTTAAACTTATTTTCGGTTAGCATTAAACTTTCAATTCGATCTACTCTAAAACTACGGATATCATTCCTAAGATGACAAAATCCAATCACATACCACTTATTATTCCAATAGATAATTCTGTACGGATCGACCAATCTATAATCTAATTGCTTTTTGCCACTTTTATAGTAAAGAATTTTTACTGAGTACCCGTCAGTTACGGCCTGCTCCAATTCCTTCAAAAAATGTTCCATAGAGAGTGAACTACATCGACTTATTACTTCTAGACTACTTAAATGTTGGTTTATCTTTGCTTCCTGCTCTTGATTTGAGTATTTACTTAGTTTTGAAATGGCCCTATTTAATGCTTCACCTCCATAATATCCGGCTTCTTCTGCAAAAACAGCAGCGTGAAATAGTGAAGTTTGCTCCTCAAAATCAAAAAAAGAGGAGCCTCAATAAAATTGTTCAATAAAGTGTATCCACCGTTATGTCCTGGTTCTGAAATTATAGGTACGCCACTTGTTGAAATTGTATCAATATAACGATACACAGTCCTTATATTCATCTCTAACTTTTCTGAAATTTGTTTTGCAGTAATTTTTTTACCTGAGCGAAGCATCCATAGAATCGCTAACATATTGTCAATTTTAGGCATGTAATTCCACCTCTCTATGGAATTTATTCTCTATTAAATATTTCTGATTTTTGGTATAACTCATCAACTGTTCCTTTCCGATAGCTTTCTATATAATGTGGCCCTAGACACATTTGTAATTTCACAAATTTGATTTACAGTCATATCTCCCTCTTAATAAAGCTTTACTGCATAGTTCATTCCTGCATGATTTTTATGGTATTTCTTTAACCGACCTTTAAATTTTCCTTCTTTCTTATTCAGTTCAACCCCTTCATGTTTCCGCCTACGGATCAGATCACGTTCTAATTGGTTTACGCCCGCCATAACCCCGTAATTAAGAATTGGCTGTAGGGATTATCTTCTGATAAATCTAGCCATGTATCTTTTAAGGATTATAATTATCATCTTTATTATAATATGCAGTTATAACAATAGCTTCAATTATTATAGCGATACACACAAACAAGAGAATTATTTTGCGTCTCACAACAAACCTCCTTTTTCATTTTTTTCTTTTTTAAATTGAAAGGTTATACGCTCCACTTGTTTGATTTCCTCAATTACTTTACGAATTCCTACTTCAATCCTATCTTCCTTCACATTCGATACGTTTAACTTTAATAGTCTTTCTTTCGGAAAACCTCTCACATAATTTTTATCAATTGTATCAATACTTATTTGTTTTTCACTTAGTCTTTGGAAAAACATTTCTGAAATACTCGTTTTATGTAATTCTAAACAAGTGTGGATTCCAATTGCATTTTGCTTTGTATATGTAAATAAAAGCGGGTTTTCATTATGCATTCTTTCTAATGTTTCTGCTAGTTTTTTAGATCTATCGTGATAGGAAGATTTAATTTTATTTTTATGACGTTCAAACATGCCACTCTTTATATAAATTTCTAAAGCAGCTTGAGATATCATTGGGCTATCGATATCTAAAATCTTTTTATATGTATGGAAATCATTTGCTATTACCGGTGGGATTACTGCTACACCAACTCGTAAACCTGGAAAAATAATCTTTGAATAACTTTTCAAATATATGACATGATTCCCATTATCCAAGCTATATAACGGATCTGCTTTTGAATCCATTTCTAAATCTGCTAAATAATCATCTTCAACTATATATACATTATATTTCTTAGCCAATAACACAATTTTTTCTTTCTCATCTTTAGAATAAGAAGTTCCGAGCGGATGATGATATCTTGGTATTGTATAAAAGAATTTTATTTTACCTGTTCGAAAAATGCGTTCCAATTCATTTAAGTCAATACCTTCATTCGTACGTTTAATACCGATTACAGGAATTTTGTTTATTTCTAGATATTCAATATATAGATGATATGTTGGTTGTTCAATTAATATCGTTTCATTTTCATTTGGAAATGGTATAGAAGTTAATATTGCTAGCGCCTGCTGTACACCTGACGTTATAAAAATATTCTCTTCTTTAGTGAAAACTTGATAGTTTATCAGTTGTTTTTGAATAACCGGAATTAAAGACGGTAAACCTTTTGGCGTCCCATATACGAACAAGTCATTTTTATATGTATCAATGGCTTTATTAATACAATGTTGAAAATCTAAATATGGAAAAACATCTGGATCTGGTGCTGAGGTAGCAAAATCAATTATCTCGTCATTTTCTACAAAACTCCCTGATTTTCGAACAACGTAGTATCCACTTTGAGGGATGGAATAAATAATATGACGCTTTTCTAATTCATGTAGTGCCCGTATAACTGTCGCCTTATTGCATTCATATTGTGTAACAAGTGATCGTATAGAAGGTAATTTCTTTCCTTCTTTTATCTCTCCATGTTGAATCATTTTTTCTATATCATTAAAAATATGTAAATACTTATACATTATTTCACTCCCTTATTAAAGCACTTAAAAAGACCCCTCATTCTCATACGCTCTCTATAAAGCAAAAGTAAATACATCCTTTCTATCACTTTAAAGTTTAACATTATTTCACATTTTCTCCTCTTAACAAGGAAATTACAATTAATAAATAGAATATCTCCATGAATAAATAAAAAGTGAGGGATATGTTATGGAGCGTTTAAATACAATTGATATTAGTAATGTTCTAGAATTAGAAAATACTCTTTCTACTTTAGAAAATGAAGTGATTTCTTCAAAACTAGAACTTGAAAACTGGTTAAAAGAGCAGTCAAAAGTTATTTGGGAAATAGAAGAACAATTAAGATTACATTATATCGCCTTTCAATGTAATACGGATGATGAAGAAATAAAGGATACTTTTGAACATGATCAACAATTTGTAAAGCCACTTTTAAAGCGATACCAAAATTTATTGGATAATAAATATTTAGAGTCACCTTTTCGAATGGAATTAGATTCTAACGTATATGGTTTGCTAGATGCAAAAATAAAAAATGCTCAAAAGTTATTTTGTGAAGAAAATATCGAACTAGAAATAAAGGAAGACAAATTAGTCACAGAGTACTTTGAAATCACTGGAGGATTAAGTGGAATTTGGAACGGAGAAGAAAAAACGATAACGGAATTACAATCCTATTTACAAGATTCGAATCGTGACATCCGTAAAAAGGCAAAAACCATTATTTCTGAACAATTTTTATCTGTTGAAAAAGAACTCCAAAACATATTAAATCAACTAATTGAAATTCGCCATCAAAAAGCAAAGAATATTCAACTAGCGAATTATCGTGATTATATGTTTAAGAAATACGAGCGTTTTGATTATTCAGCGAAAGATTGCTATGAACTAGCTGAATCCATACGTAAGTATGTTGTGCCGCTTAAAGATAAAATATTGCTAGAGAAAAAAGAAAAACTGCAAGTGGATACGCTTCGCCCATGGGATGTATCAGCTGTAACTCCAGATCAAAAAGTACTTAAACCTATTGCAAATGAAAATGATTTAATTGAAAAGAGCACTCATATCTTTAATAAACTAGATGTTGAATTTTCAGCAATTTTAAATCGAATGTATAAATACAATTGTCTTGATTTAACAAGCCGCAAAGGAAAAGCAGCTGGTGGCTTTTGTGAGTACTTACCAGCTTCACAATTATCTTTTATTTTTATGAACTTAAATTATACACAAGATGATATTATCACTTTTATACATGAAATGGGGCATAGTATTCATAACGAACTCGTAAAACCATTAGAATTACGACAGTATATAGAAATTCCAGCTGAAACAGCTGAACTAGCCAGTATGACAATGGAGTTATTCTCGCTTAATTATTGGGATACCTTCTATACAGACAAAAAAGATTTAAAACAAGCAAAAATTAACTTCTTTAAAGATGTTATTTCATATTTACCTGTTATGCTTATTGTCGATCAATTTCAACACTGGCTATATGAAAATCCAAGTCATACTTCTGAAGAAAGAAATGAAAAATACTTACAACTTCAAAAACATTATCAGTCTAGTGTCATACATATTGATGGCTACGAAAACTGGATAGCAACGAGTTGGTTACCTGTACTCCATATTTTTGAAGTACCATTTTATTATATTGAATATGCGATCGCCCAACTTGGTGCATTACAAATGTATAAACAATATAAAGATCAACCTAAGCAAGCACTAGAAAATTATAAAAAGGCATTATCACTAGGAAGCTCGCAATCTATAAAAGAAGTGTATGATGCAGCCGGTATTCGTTTTGATTTTTCTGGTGAAACAATTAAAGAACTAATGCTATTTGTAGAAAAAGAATTAGAATTACTTGAACAAATATAAGAAGAAAACTACACCTATATTTTAGGTGTAGTTTTCTTCTTTATTTTATTAATCAGTTCTATGTACTGAGAATCTCCATATCCGATTGTAGGAAAAAGATGAAACAACTTCATTAATAATTCTTGAGTTGATAAATCTTTATTTTTAGAGATAAATTTCATTACAGTATTATCTTCTTTTAGCATTTCTAAATATAAGTCGATAGCCTGATACATTACTGGCAGTATTTCAACAGATGTTTTTTCATGATTTACGAGCACTTCTTTATACGCAAAGTGATAGTTTCCTAACTTCATTTCAGTTTGACTTACTTTAAATTCATCTTCTCTGAAACTATTTAAGTATACTTTCCCTTCATAACAAGACTGTTCAAGGTATGAAAGTATAGTAAGTAGATTCATTTGGCAAAACATATCTTCACCGAACCATAAAACGATGCATTTATACTTTTTCGTAAAAAGATTTTTTAAAGGATCTATGACTTTTTTTGTATAACTTTCTACTGAACTGTTATGACCTTCTGCTCTTGTTTTAATAAAATCTTCATTAAAAACTTGTATAGTAGCCGGGTTCACACACATTGCCTCATTAAATGGTGCATAATCCGAATCACCCATTAGCTTTTCGGTTTTAAATTCTTCATACATCATTTGACCATTCAATATGTTTAATACATCATTCTCAAACAGCTCACTCTTTGCACTACGCAACTGCTCAACCTCTAATTTTCTAGAAAAATTCATTTTAAACTCCCCTTCTTTATTTATATTGAGTTTAACAAATGATTGAAGTGGCATTTTGTTAAGCTTAAAGTCTCTTGGATTCATCCCAAAAACATTTTTGAAAGCTCGGCTATATGCTTCTTGCGAAGAATACCCGTAATCAAAAGCGACATCGATTATCTTTCTATCCAGTTTTAGATCCTCAGTAGACAAGTACATTCTTCTAAGAGGGACATAACGTCTAATACTAATACCTGTTACTTGATGAAATTTAAAAGAACAGTAATACGGAGAATACCTCATATAACGGGATAATTCATTTAATGAAAATTCTTCTTTTAAATTGCTCTCAATCCAATCAATCATCTGCTGTATATGTGCATTCATTTCCTTCACTCCTTATATAAAAGTATAAAAAAGATTCGTTTCTTTCTTTTGATATTTCTTGTGTTTTATAACATGAGCCATTCATTACTTCATGCTTCATTTTAAAGGATATCAAAAATAAAACACGAATGTTGTAAATTACGAATCTTTTAGTTCTCTAGTAAAAAATTAAAGTTTGGAAAGGACGTTACAATGAACGAGCTAGAAAAAGAAATACTTCAATTAATAAATAAACTATATCCTTTGAATTTTATTAACATTAGACCAATAACAAATGAGATGTATAAATGTCTCACAGAACAAGTTACATACTTCATTAGAATTACAAACTACAAAACATATGAAGAACAGTTAGAAGAAATTACATATACGAACTTTTTATATCAAAATGGTTTAGCGGTTCCTCCAATATTACCTTCTCTTAATGGGAATTTAGTAGAAAAGTTAACATTAGACAAAGAGATTTTTGCCGTATTATATAAAACTGCGCCTGGTATACATTTACCGAGGTGTGATTGGAATTCTAATATATTTAAAAATCTTGGTAAACAAATTGGAAAATTGCATCGTATTTCTAAAAGCTTTGAACAGACTATGCCGGTTAAACATATAAACGATTGGTATGAAAATGAAGAATATAATTTTCTTAAGTATATCCCTAAAAAAGAAACTACTATAAGAGAAATTGCATCTAACATTTTAACTTCTATAAAAGAGATACAAAAATCTCCTTCAAATTATGGCTTAATTCACGGAGATTTATGGTTAGAAAATATTTTAGTTAAAAATAATTCAAACTTAACAATGATTGATTTTCAAGACTGTGAAAAACATTTTTACATATTTGATTTAGCAGTTCCTATTTATAGTGCGATAGAATATTCATTTGCTGGAAATGGGAATATCGTTGACTATGAGCATTCTATTACAAAAGCACTATTTGAAGGGTATCAAGAAGAAAATGAACTACCTAAAGAGATGATAGACAAATTTCCATTATTTATAAAATTAAAGGAGATTTTTGAATATAGCTTAATGCATATGTATTGGGATAAAGAAGAATTAACTGAGGAACAAGTACGGATAATGAATCTTTATAGGATGAAGATTGAAAATAAATATACCTATATCAATATTTAAAAATGCTGTTGTTTAACTACAAGGAAACTTTAGTTAAACAATAGCATTTATTTATTAATTATCTACTAAACAACCTTTGTTTTATTACTTATAAATACTGCTTCAATAATATGTTTAAATACACTTCATTTTGCGGAGATACTTTCTCAGAAAATCTAGCTGCAATCATAATAGGAGCCCATTGAAAGATCTCATCTCTTGTTAGATCAGTATTACTGCAATATATTTGTAAATACATTTCTGCTAATTCTATATAAGACTGCGCATACAATAAATATGTACGAAACACATCTACACGAATATCACCTGAGCAAGCATCTACCCAGTCTATAATACTTACATTCTTTTCACTCAAAATTAGATTAAATGGATGGAAATCACCATGGCATAATCTAGGTTCAAATTTGATTGAATGTAACTTATTCAATATACTTTCCTTTTGTTTTTCATCCAATTTATGTACATATTTAATTTGACGCTCTAACCTTTCCCCCATCGCTTCCATTTCATCCGTATTCACACGTATAGCATGAATCTTTTTTTGTTCATTAACACAAATATTTATGTAATACTCTGCCTCATTTAGATTATTAAGCAGGAGATCACCTATACTGTCCCCTTTTACGTATTCCATAATAATTGCCTGTCTATTTTTAATCTTAGTCACTTCAAATACGTTTGGAACTGATAGTCCGCATGAATACGCATATTTTTGTTTTTTTGCTTCATTCATAGACTCTGTATTTGGGAGGTATTCTTTAAATAATTTTACAACCTTAGTATCATAGAGATAGATTTCCGCTGTATTCCCTTTAGCGATCGGATTTCCTAAATTCAATTCATTTCTCTCCTTACTATAAATTAAGCTAATACATTATACTCCTCTATAAATTCAGTGTAATAAAGCTAAAACCCTTCTCCACGAAAATATAAAAAACTTACCACTTTCCATCCTTAAATAGAAAGCGGTAAGTTTAATTTACTAGGAATATCGGAAGGAAAATGCGGTGTATGCACAATTGAAAATGCATATCCCTGCTCAATAAATGACACTTCATTATGTTTACATTGAAATGGGACACTATTTTTCTTAAAGTTAATTTGGATTTGCTGTAAAAATGCTTGATCTGTTGTTCCGAAAGATACGTGTACTTTTGGTGGTAAAGCTTTCATCGCAATCGGGATCCAAGGTCGCTGCCACCAAGTTGCAACGATGTATGCAGTGCCACCTATAACAAAGTTGAAAATATCCCCATCTTCCATCGTTTTCATATTTAAATTTGATTTCAACCATTCTGTAAATACAGGTACACTTTTAACAGGAAGTCCGATTTCCCTTACATATAAAATATTTAAAGGGGACTGCGGTACTAATACATCTTCTTTAACATAACTATGAGCGATAATTTCGAGAAGATTTCCATCTCCGTCTTTAAAGTATACATTGAATAAACCATTCTCTTCACCAGTTACATTTCCATTTTGCCATTTCACAATGAGTAATCCAGAATCCTTCAACCATCTTGCTGTTTCGTGAAATTTTGAATACGGAATCTCAAAAGCGAAATGTGCAGGTGCGATTGGTTCGTATACTTCTTGAAAACTAATTGTAGTGTATGGTGTTACTTCAAATTGAATAAAAGATGCCGTTTCTTTTTTTATTGGAAAAGATAATATATCCTTATATACTTGTTTTACCCCTTCTATGGAAACCGTTTGTAGTTTTATATCTGATATATGTGTAATCATTGTAATAAACCTCCAAATTCATTATATCTATTAGTATTGTATTTCAAAAACTAACAGGAAGAATCCATCTAGAGATTGAAACTTTAATTAACAAAATAATACTTTTGTATTAGAGCAGTTACGCTAACATTTTCGGCTAATGCAATAAAATTTTAACTTCAAGCGTTTTGCGCTATAGTTCAAATAATTGGTATAAACGACCATATCAAGATATAATGAACAATATCTTAAGCTAAAGGAGTGATGTTTTGTGACCCAAAGAATTTCTTACTATGATGCTGCACCTGATGCTATGAAAATTATGATGGACATGGAAAAGTACACAAAGCAATCAACGATTGATCGAATGACTAGAGAGCTTATTAAAATTAGAGTTTCTCAGATCAATGGCTGTGCTTACTGCATAGATTTACATACATCTGATGCACGAAAAATGGGAGAAACTGAACAAAGAATTTATTGCTTAAGTACTTGGGATGAATGTACTTTTTATACAACAGAAGAAAAAGTCGCTATTGAACTAGCTGAGCATATTACACTTATTCCTACTAAAAGAGTTCCTGAGTCCCTATATAAACGAGTATGTGAACATTATGATGAAAAACAATATATTGACCTTGTCTTGATTATTAATCAAATTAATAGTTGGAATAGAATTTCTATCGCAATGGGAAATACACCTGCTAAAAAATAACACTCTAAGCAACTTACTTACTCTATACATTATTTCTTTATTACATATAATTCAAAAAGGTTGACTTTGCCAACGTTACCTTATTTCTACTACTATTACTTCTGGATAATCCCAATAAAAATGCTTAGAATCTGGGATTAATTTTACTGTCGTACTTGTTCTCTGTATAAAAATACTCGCTGCCTTACCTCTATATCCATCCCAATTTTCTGTTACTGAAGCACGAATTAATATTAGATTAAATGGAGACCATTTTGTATAAACTTCTTTCCCGCACAAAAAGCTGCTTTTTTTAAAGAAAAGCAGCTTTTACTTTATAACATATTATAATTTTGCAGCAGTAATCATAAACCTTTTTGAATTCGTACGAATCCCTTTTTCAGAACTATTTGCGTCAATGAACTTTTGTAAAATAGTAAAATCTTCTTCCTCTTCTCCAAAATTAGGAATAATAGGCGTATGTTTTAATAAGAAAATGAGGTCTTCAGGGCTACTGTAATAATCAGTGACATCATATTCACTTACTTGAACGCGTTCAAATCCTGCACTACTAAGTTCCCTCATATACTTTTCTTTTAAAGTTCCATCTCTTTCACCTAAGCATTGTCCTCTACCAAATGCTTCTTTTAGGTTTAATTTATCGTGTTCACTAACTTGTTGCGTTAAGAAAACAGCATCCTTTTTCATTACTTTTGATAATTCAGTCGCTGTAAATGGTGCATGACAACTTGAAGCTATATCAAAATGTGCATGCGGAAACACTAAAGCTTCAGAATCCATTTGAAGAAACTCAACATTTTGTATGCCTGATTTTTTTAAGTTAGAATGTGCTGTAGCAATCATCCCATTAGAATTATCTATTCCAATTAACAATTTAGCCGAAGATGCTATGTTAAGTACATTTTCTCCTCCACCTGTACCAACATCTAGTAAAATATGTGATGGCTTGCATCTTTCTTTTACCTCTCTATAAAAGTCCCATGAATCTCCTACAGTTTCACATTTTATTTTACTAAAATCCCATCCATTTAATCTTCCTACTTTATCATAAAAGTTTTTGTATTCTAATTCGTTCATTTTATTATTTCCCCTTTGTTAAAATGCATAAAATGTTTAATCCTGATCATCCCCGAAATAGCCTCATAGTTTATATATTCGTAAATCTCCTTTTATATCAAGTACGCATCTCTCAATCCCAAACAACTACTTACTTCGAGCTATACATAAATTCATCCCACCGCAATTAAAAGAATATATGTACGATAACATCATTTAATTAAGTATATTATAAAATAAAAATTATCAAAATAATAACTTTACACACTTTAGTTTACATAATATATTTATAGTTAATCTTCATTAATATATTCTAAATGTCTTCTTCCCCAACGACACATACTATCTAAGACAGTAGTTACTGTTTTTCCATGTTCAGATAAACTATATTCCACTTTAGGTGGTATTTCTTGATAAATTTCTCGTTCTATTAGTTGATCTTGCTCTAATTCACGCAATTGCTTCGCTAAAGTCCCTTGAGATATATCTGGTATTAATCGCTTTAATTCACCAAATCGTTTTGTTCCATCAGTTAATAATATAAACAAAATGAGTGGCTTCCATTTCCCTCCGATGATTTGTAATGTCGCTATTACTCCTTTTAATTTCGGTTCTTGTAAATCCATTTTTTCACCTCTCAAATCCACATGAATAGCGGTTAGTACGAAATTTGCGACTATGTACATATAAAGTGCGTACTTTTCACTCGCTATCTTTTAGCGAATAATAAAAGCATAGCAATTTTATTTTAAAGTTTTTATTAAGGGAGTGGCTAAAATATGTCTATTACTACATTAAAAGATAATCGTATCGTTATCATTGGTGGGAGCTCAGGTATCGGATTAGCAACAGCAAAACAAGCAATCGAACAAGGAGCACATGTTATTATTGCAGGGCGTTCGAAAGAAAAACTAATGATTGCTCAAGAAATAATAAGTAACAACCGTCTTCAAACTTATGTATTGGATAATCAGGATAAAAACCAACTAGAAGATTTTTTCAAAAAGCTTGGGAATTTTGATCATTTGTTCACCCCAGGAGCCTCTTATACCCTTGGACCAATTACTGCTACGGATGATATTGCTGAAAGCAGCTTTATCGGCAAGTTTTGGCCACAATATTATGCCGTAAAATATGCAATTCCTTTTCTTTCAGACTCCGGATCTATCGTATTAATGTCCGGTGCATTTAGTCAAAGACCGCTTAAAGGGGCACCTGCTTATGGAGCTTGTAATGGTGCTATTGAGAGTTTAGGGAAAGCTTTAGCTGTTGAAATAGCTCCTATAAGAGTTAATGTTGTTTCCCCTGGAACGATAAGGAGGGAAAATGAACAAAACGAAAATAGACTAGCTGCTTATGAAGCTTATAAATCTCTTTCTCTTCTAAAGAGGCCTGGGCATAATGATGAAATTGCACATACTGTTCTATATTTAATGCAAAATAGTTTTACTACAGGCAATGTATTGTTTCCTGATGGAGGATACACATACCATTAAATTATTTAAAACAAAAGCCCCTTATTAAGGTGGCTTTTGTTGCTAATTTAGAAACTGCTGCAGTAATAAAGGATCCTCTTTTAAAATTCCTGCTAAAAACATAAGTTGCGGATAAGGTTGTAAGATTAAGTCTATATCCATTTTTTCTTTCAATATAGCTATTCCACCTTGCTTAATATAATCTTTTAGTGTTATTTCCTTACTACAAATTAGCCTAATATCACTTAAAGAAAGTAATAGAAGTCCATTCGTTTCAGAAGATGGATATGGCTTATTTTCTGAATGTGCCATATACATAATAGATAAAGTTTCATCTGGACTATCAATAATTAATATTGGATTGATCTCATTTGCTACCTTTATTTTCTTTGATTGCACATTCCAGTTCTCTTTATAATATGTACTTGGTGAACTCAAAATAGTAATATCGATAGTAGCTTCTTCTCTCACTTCTCTTTTAGCAGTTTCTACTGCTGTTTCTTCATCTTCTTTATGTCCGCCGAGCCTTACTACACCTAATGTATCTCCTTTACTCGTTGGCCCAACTTGGAAAACAAATAAGTTCTCGTATATTACATATGCACCAGATGTTCGTACATTTTTATCTATATGTATCAATATTTCCCCTCCTTAATCAACTTTCTCGCAAAATAGTTTACTATAATTTTATTATGTTTTTAAATAATCTTCAATCCAAAGCCTTCATTTTTATTCCCTCCTTAAAATTTTAAAATACATCTAAAAAGTAGGATTCACAAAAGAATCATAGAATTCTATATATAACAAATATTGAACGGATTTTTTTCAAATTCCTCTATAATAAAGGTGGTATAAATAGTGTGAAACTTAAACAAGAACAAAGATTTACCGTAAAGACAACTTTCTCTAAAGAATACAAGATTTTTATTTTTGGTTTACTCATTTCACGAATTGGGGATTCACTATATACTTTTGCATTGCCTTGGATTGCCTATCAATTAACCGGTTCAGCTGTAATTATGAGTTCTTTATTTGCTATTAATGTATTGCCAATTGTTTTATTCGGCCCTTTAGTTGGTGTAATAATTGATCGATACGATCGAAAAAAATTACTTTGGATAGCGGATATTACCAATATTATTTTAGTAAGTCTCGTACCAATTCTACACGCATTACATCTATTAGAAATCTGGCATTTATACGTAATTACTTTTATCTTAGCAGTTATGTCCATGCTTTTTGATGTAACAACTATTACAGTCATTCCACACATCGCGGGTGCATCATTAACGAAGGCTAATTCTTTATATCAAATGGTCAATCAATTGGCTAGTTTGTTTGGCCCAATGATAGCCGGAGTTTTCATTTCATTTATTGGTGGGTTTCATGTACTTTGGATTAATGTTCTTTCTTTTATTGCAACATTAGTTGCTGTAATGTTATTACCATCTATGAAAACCGCAAATAAGAAATGTAAAGATAAAAATACACTTCAAAATGTACTATCTGATTTGGTTAATGGGTTTAAATGGCTCAAAAATGACCGTTTAAATATAGCTCTATCTTTTCAAGCTATGATAGGAAACTTTGGAGCAAGTGCGGTTTTAGGTGTATTCATGTATTATTTATTATCCACATTGCAACTTACCCCAGAACAAAGTGGGTTTAACTATTCATTAATTGGAATAGGTGGTCTTTTAGGAAGCTTGATTGCAGCTCCTTTAGAAAAGAGGTTGCAGCGCGGCATATTAATTCCTTTACTCCTATTTGTTGGAGCAATCGGCTTAACTTTTGCGCTTTGGAGTACATATTGGTTCGCTCCTGGAATTGCTTTCGGTGTTGCAATGACTTGCAATATTGCATGGAATACACTTGTAGCCTCAGTCCGCCAGGAAACAGTCCCATCAAATATGCAAGGGCGAGTTTTAGGGTTTTCACGTGTGCTTACACGATTAGCTATGCCACTTGGAGCGTTAGTAGGAGGCATTATTTCGGCCTATAATCCAGTGTTTGTATTTGCTTTAGCTGCCTTCACAAAATTACTTGAAGTTTTCATTGCACTATATAGTCCGATACGAAAACTATGAAGGAAAGATAATTATGTATGATTGGTTAATTGAAATTTATGGATAAGTTTACAAAGAAAAAAGGCATATCATAATGCCTTTTTTCTTTATCATCATTTAACTGGATAACAAACTTCTGTAACCCACTTATTAGGATCCGATTCCATCGCTGGGCTCACATGATAAATATTAAACATCGGGCCTGCTAATTCATAACCTTCTGACTCAATCCATTTTGCTGCAGCCTCATTTACAGCTGTCATTTGTTCATAACTTCCATTAACTGTTATAGATGCTACATGAGTTGATTCAATATTTTTAAATATAACATCATTTGTATTTTCATGTTTACCTAAAATACTTAGCTGTATTTCTACATCTACATCATTTTCTTTGTATTCACGATCATGGAAAACCGCAATACTATAACTCGGATGAGCAATACTAATATTTTTCATATGAATTTCTTGCATTAATATACTCCATACATCCCCTTCGCAATTATACGATGGAATAATCTTTCTAACACTAGCTACATTTCTTTCTGGAATTTCTTTTATTAAAACATGATAGTTCATCTCAACAACATCCTCTCTCATCATTTTCATTGAGGCTTCGAGAAGACGTAATTGTTTTTGGAGGTCATACATCTCATTATTTATTTGTGCACTACGATTTTCAAATTGTGATTTTATTACTTCCATATTTTCGCTCTCTATTATTTCTTTAATAGTAGCAATATTAAAGCCCATATCTTTTAACGTTTGAATTTGATTTACTTTCTTTAATTGGGCTGCTGAATAGTAACGATAACCACTTTGTTCATCGACTTTTACTGGTTGTAATAATTCCACTTTATCGTAGTGCCTCAACATACGAATACTAATGGAAGATAGTTTTGAAAAATCCCCTATTTTAAACATATTTTCCTCCTATAAATTACATCTACTTCGAAGCTCAACTTCATCTTAAACAATGACATTGTGTGAGAGTCAACTGTTTATAACGCTTAAATTATATTTCTTTAATTATTTACCTTTATACCCTTTTCCTTCTTAAGGCTATAAAGATTGGTATTAATCCGTTCGCAGCTAATAAAATTACTATAATACTTGTAAGGAAGGCCACATCTGCCGCAAATATTTTAATCGTACGCCATGGTGAGCTTGTACTATAAGTAAGAAGCGGGATGAAAATAATAGATACTAGTAGAAATAGATTTCCTACGAATAACCAAGTTAGTTTTTTAACAGTTTTCTTATGTTTATATTTTTTAATTAACATAATTGATGTAATGAAAAGCACGAATATAACTATCGACATAACAATTTGTGTAAATGGTATGTTTTTAGGGGGATCCATGGGTTCTTTTCCATTCAAAATACTAATAATCCCATTCTTCAACACTGATAATGCTGGCTCTTCTAATACATGATTTTTATTCGTTAAAATCACACCACTCCAGCCACTTTTATTTAAAATAAATATTTCTGCACGAGCATCAGGAGTTGATCCTGAATGCCAAATCATCTTGTCACCCTTATTTATATTTGTTGTTCTTAATCCAAAACCATAACTTTTTTCTGAATTATTTTTATAAAGTGATGATAGATAAAGGTCTATGTTTTCTTTCTTTAAAAATTGAGTGTGCTCTTGGCGATTCAAAAACATAATAAATTGAATCATATCTTCTAAACTTGCAGTAATATAGCCATACGGTGCCCCTGCATTATCATAGGACACTACACTTTTTCTTGGTATGCCAAACCACGACTGATAACCTGTTAAATAACCTTTTTCATATGCAGTTTCTTTACTTGCTGCCGCGCCATTCATATTTAATGGCTGAAAAATATGCTTTTCCATATATGATGAATATGTTTCATTTGTGACGGCCTCAATAAGCGCACCAAGTATTATATAATTCGCATTACTATATTGATATTTTTCACCTGGTGGAGCAGTTAATTTTAAATTTGAAAGTTTCATTACATTTTCTTGTAATGCTGTAGAATTTTTGGATTGTTTATCTGATAATGCTAAGCCCTCATATGTACTTATTCCGCTTGTATGAGTTAGTAGTTGTTGGATTGTTATAGTTGAGGATATTTGAGGATCTTTTAGTTTAAACCATGGAAGATATCGTTGAACTGGATCCTCTAATTTTATTTTTTTATCTTCTATTAATTTCACTATAGCTAAAGCTGTTAAAGATTTACTTATTGAGCCGATTGCAAATGGTGTTTTACTAGTTACCTTTTTTTCCGATTCTCCAGTAATCCCCACCGTTTTTGTAAAGAATACGTCTTTATTATGTACAATTGCAACAGAAGCTCCTGGAATGTTCTGCTCCTTTATAAATTTTTCAATATACTTATCTAATGTGATTTTAATATTTTGCTGAGCGTAAACTTTTGGATCTGTAATATATAACATAAATACATTACAAAGAATAAAAATTAGAGACATTTTATAGATCGTATTCTTCATTATGCTTTTGACAGCTTTCTTTTTTTATAACTTACTAAAATAATAAATACTACTACAGAGAGCGTAAAACTAAACATTATTAATAATGAATTCCACCATTGATTCTCTGAAATACGATATAAAAGATTATACTGAAATGTAGTTTTACTATTAGTTGGATTAAATGATTGAGTTAAAAATATTGTAAATGTAGTTTGCGAGATGAAGTAAGTAATAATTACGATGAATATGCCCTGTAAGATAAATGTATTGAATTTTCCTTTTTCATTTTGAAGTTGTTTCATCTTAACTTGTAAATCGATTTCATTTATTTCTAAATAATCTTGAACAAATAATTGAGGTGTACCTAAATCATCTATACTATCTTCACCATGTTCGCGACATTCTTGAATATGTTCTAATATTTGTCGCTTAATATTTTCCCTTTCTTCTAAACTTATATCGTATTGCTGTAATTCCTTAAGTACGTCTGTTAAAAATTGCTTTTCTTTACCTATTAATCTATTCCTCATTTCAGAAGGTCTCCTTTCAAACCGCTTTTTAATAATGTTTGAATATCCGATTGCAATTCTAACCACTCATTAATTTTTTTCTCAAGACGTATTTTCCCGTTTTCATTAATTTCATAATAAATCCTAACTTTACCACTGTCTGTTACTACTTGATAAGTATTAACCCATTCTTGATTTTTCAACTTAGTTAAAATGGGATAAATACTTCCCACTCCTTTCAGTTTTAAATTGTTTACTTCAAGTTCTTTCATAATCTCATAACCATAACTTTTCTTTTTCGACAAAATAGATAATACACACATTTCTAAATGACCTTTAATTAAACTCGTTCTATCCATAGGATAAATTTAACAGAAATATATACTTCATTCAAGTATATATTTCTGTTAAATCCAAAAAATCAGACAACAGAACGAAGATATTATAAGCAAAAGATATTACTTGCGAACTGTTTTTACCCCTAAAAATCACTTTTATAATATAATAATTACATAATATATCAACTGTTTGTCCCTTTTATTTCTCTATCTCTCCTCCATATCATATCTTAGCTGGAAATATAGTATACGGGACATGAAAATACTAAAAATTCCAATTCCTTAATTTTCACATTAAGAAATTGGATCTTCTTTCATTACCTTGTAATACTCATACTGCGTTATTATAAACATTATAAAGAATATACGTTTTATATAAGTTATGTTAATAACATATAAACTAATATAACTTTACTGATTACTCTCAAGACATTCATAAACCGCCATCATATCTCGTTTATCCAATTCGCGAATACGATTAAAAATTGGTATTTGCGAAACAGCTTCTGTTAATAAGCTTTCATCCACAACATCACAAACTTTTCCAGTTAACCATGTTTGTACACCCACGCCCTCAACAACTTCTTTTAGTCCTTCGTCATTAATACCAGTTGCATTACAAGTTACACATGGAATTGTTAGTTTAAATACACCATCATGTAGATTATCTTCCGTAATAACTTTCTTTCCTTTACAAAATGGACATGGATTACTTTTTTTAATTTTATTAATTTGGGTAACTAACTTTTTGTATCCAAACGCTTCGTATACATACGTAAGTTTTTTATATTTACCATTTGTGAAATAATTATCTATAATGGTTTCTCTCGTTTCATAAACATTAGGGAAATCACAAACAGTTACTTTATTATTAACACTAATGGATTCGATATTTCCTTTTATTTCGTCCCAGAATGGTAAGACATTTTGTAACACCATTTCATAGTTTGAAAAGCTTGCCTGTTCTAATTCAAACATTTTCAGTGCAACTTGTGCTTTTCTTGGCAGTAAAGAAACATCTTCTGTCAATCTCATATCGCCACCAACAATAAATTTCAATTTTTGAAGTGCAGGTAAATCACTTACTATTTGCAACACTTCATCAACTGGTTGATTAATAATTTCACGAATATCAAAGTTACCAAATTTAAGCGGTTTATGATGATTTAATACCGTCCCTTCACAAATTGGACATGTCATCTTTTCTTTAGAAGTCTTAATTTCTTCTTTAATAGCTGCTTTTGAAATAACAATATATCCACCAATAATCGTATTAAATCCTACCCATGTTCTGCGTGTCTTTCCTTTTTTATCATAAAATGATTTTTCAAAATATCCGTACCAAAACGTATGCTTTTCTTCTTCTGACATATCATTATAGCTCTTTGATAAATCGTGACCAAGCTCATTTTTAATTTCTTCAAATAGAAATTCTATTTTTTCATATTGATAAAATTTTAATACTTTCATGATTTCCGGATCGAATAAACCATCCCAAAATGGAACGTTTTTATCTTGAATTGCAATATCTTTATCAAAAACTTCAATTTGAAGGCGTCCAGAACAAGATGGACAATGATTGTCCTGTGAATAGAAATCAAAACTTCTCGTATCTTTATTAGTTGGATGAGCAGCTACAATATGATTAATTAGTCCACCAATTTCATATAAGAAACTATATTGACTATATAAATGTCTTTCAAGATCAATAGCAACAACAGGTGCAATTGTATCAGATTCATATTCACTATAAATTAAACGGGCCATTGATGATAAACTTTTTAAAATACCACCCTTATAAATGTTTTCGGCATTTTTAAAATAGTGAATATGATTTTCTTCTAAATAGTGAACGCCTTCTTTATGCTTAAGTGCTGAAGAAATATGTATTTGCTCTGCATTATTCACACTGCTTTTTTGACGATAATAATCTTCATGACTTACTACATCAAGATGCTTTATAGATTCAAGCTGTCTTTTCCCGAAATCTACAATATAATCAGAGCTTTCTAACATATAACTATTATGTTCAATCATGATGATAGAGACTGATTCATCTTGTAATATCCCTCTAACACTATCTATAAATTGGTTTAAAATATTTTGTGATAAACCTTTTGAAGGCTCATCAAAAATAAATAATGTATGTGGATTTCTTGTGTTTGCAAATAACTCCGAAACTAAATGAACACATTGGAACTCACCTGTTGATAATGTTTGTGTTTTTCGTTCTAACGTTAAATAACCTAGTCCTAATTTAATTAATAGACTCAAGCGTTTATACGCAATATCTTCATTTGGGAGTTCTTCTATAATATCCTCAATCGAACGCTCAAAAATATCATCAATTTCTTCGCTATACTTTGTGAGTTTCTTTTTAATATCTAGGAAAGTGGCTACAGTTGATCGACTTGTAATGGATTGATTTCGATCTTGTCCTACCATAACTAATTTATCTTTTGGATATCGTTTCAAGAAATCTGTAGCTAAACATTCATTGACAAGTGTAGATTTCCCGCATCCAGATTCTCCAGTAACCGTCACAAGCCTATTTTTAGGGATTTGAAACTCCGCCATTTGGATATTACGGCAATATAATTCATGGAATGTATAATATTCTGTTGGTACTTCTTTATTTAGATCCGACAGTATTGGTTTTGGTCTTGGCGATTCTTTCACAATTTGTCCACCATATTTTCCGCTACCAGGTCCAAAGAACAATTGCTCATCTGTTGTATCCAGTACAGTATCTGAATGATCAATGAGCCAAATTTGATTTTTACACCCTAACTGCTTAATCTCTTCTAATATTTGTAATAATGTTTCATGATCAAGTCCAACTGAAATCTCATCAATAATAATTACAGCATTTTCGCTTACTGCCATAAATTCAGCCAAATATAGTCTTGTTAACTCTCCACCTGACAACGTACCCATAATTCGATTTAATGTTAAATAACCAATGTTCATATTAATTATATTTTGCAGTATATGTTGCTTTGCTTCACTAATATTTAACTCTTCCGCTAACGAAAGAATAGACTCAACACTTAAATCATTAATATTTGAAATTGTATGTGGTTTAGCAAATAAATCTATCGTATGTTGTTCGATTTCTTCGCTATAACGTTTTCCCTTACATTTTTTACACTCAATATTTTTAGTAGTACCTCGGCCTTTACAGCCAGTACACCAGCCTAACTGGTTATTGAATGAAAAAACCTCAGGTGAAAGATGAAATACATCAGCAAGTTTTTCACGTACCTCTGTGAAAACACCAGTATGTGTACCGATTGTTGAACGTGGATTGGAAGAAATCGATGATTTTCCTAGAAAAAGTACTAAAGGCATATCCTCCATCTTAATAGCACTAAAATTTGTTTCCATGATATTAGGAAATAAATATTGATATTCAGCCTTTGGCAATAAAGAAACTAATCGTTTTTTTGATTCTTCGCCAATCGTTTGGCAAAAAGTTGTTTTACCCGATCCTGATAAACCAGCGATTCCAAACGACTTATTAAATGGAATAGCTGTATCTAATTTATTTATGTTATTAGCAATTAATTGTTTTACTTTCATATTAACCTCTATTCTTATTTTTCATGAAAACCATTTTTACAATATAATAATTACATAATAAATATATTATCTTACGTAATTATCCTCTCACTTCAAGAACCTTATCCTTATATATTTCAAACCACTGTTGCCATTCATCTTTAGAAAATTCTTTTTCTTCTCCTTCTAGAACGGAAGAAAAAAGATCTAAACAAATATGCCACCCAGCTATATCTTTCGGTGTATGATCAGTTAATTCATTAATGTATTCTTTGAGAAGTAACAGAGTACAATTTTCATCTTTATGTATTTCAAATCGAACACGATCTTTATCCCAAGTAAATTCAAGTACTGAGTTTAGTTGACACTCTAAAATATCAATATTTATAAATGAACCGTCCATCATGTCAAACTTGATTATTCCACCTATTTTAAGGCTTTCAATCTGTAAATTAGACATCCATTTTTTTAGCTTACTGTTTTCTGTTAAAACAGACCAAACTTCTTCTATCGAATATGAAAAATAGCGCTCAAATTGCACTACATATTCATTACCTTGTTTATCTATTACTGCTAACATTATTAATTAACCTCCTTTTTGCCCGAACGAACGAATGTACGTTCTATATTTTATTTTACATGATTTCAATCAAAAAAGAAATCACTATTACATCCCATTAATTTAAGAGGTTTTTGTTAGCTCCAAAATTGAGTGACTTATTATATATAAGAGCTCTAATCTAGTTGACCATGCTTTTATAGGGTCAATAATATTATCTTGGTTAAGCTTGTTCACGTATTTTAAACCTTCTACCGCAGTGTAACGAATATTAAAATCTGTAAAAGTATTTATAATCATCGGCCATTCTCCATCAGTCATTCTGCATTTAGAATATTTTATTATGTAATCAATTGCTCGTTTGGATAACGCACATGAACCAGCTGTAATATCTACTTGTTTCCCTAATTGTAATGACATAATTTTATTTGATACTGTTTCTGTAATTTTCCATTCTTCAGGATGTGTCTGAAAAGCTTTCTCCGTTCTGCCAATGATTAAGTAATCTACATCAACTATATTCTGAATGAACGAATTAAGCTCAGCTGGATATTCTTTAATCCAAGTTAGCAAACGATCAAAATCACAATAGTGATAGTAATCATGATTATAGTTACTAACAAACTTCAAAGAATCCCTACGTGCGTTCCCTACTCCTAATTTTTCTACTATATTTATATGGAAGTTACATTCTGCTAGTTCTTTTACAACCTCTTTAGGTGTTACATTACTAATTGTTATATATTTTTTATCATAATTTAAATTTAACAATTCCTCTTTTAGTTCTTTTATTGTAGATAATAAGCTCCCTGTTGGATCATGAGTAATGCATGTTAATGCCACTTGTTTTATAGGTTGCATAGTATATTCATCCCCTTTGCAAAATAAAAAGCAGAAAGAACACTTTCTGCTTTTTATAATTACTTGCTTGAAAAATTTATCATTTAATCGCATCAACAATTAAAGATGGAAAACCAAGTTTATCACCTTTATTTCTAGAATCATACCTTTTCGAACGGAAAATAACACCGTCATTTGCATCCCATTCGTTGTAATAAAACTGACCATTTTCATCACAATATTCAAGTAAAACTACCTTAAATCCAGCAGTTTCAAACATTTTCGTTAATGTTTTATAATTATGAACAATTTTATGACTTGCTGCTGGATGATCTTTCGGACCAGGTCCGCCTATTTGAACTATATTTTGGTATGCTTCGTCTCGGAAAAATGCATCAGGAACACCGCACCGAATGTGCCCTGCTGGCTTTAAAAATTCATAACAAATTTCTGCTGCCCTTACACCTTCTTCAAACGTAAGGTGTTCCCATACATGCTCAGCTAAAATAGCTGAAATAGAATTGTATTCAAATCTTTCTTCCCACGTAACTTTATCTAGTAAATTAAGTTCATCTTCTTGCGTTTGTATCCAACCTGGATTATTATTAAACACCCCAGCTCCGACTACTACTTTAATTTCGTCTTGTTTTATTGCCATCACTTTCACCTCGTAAACATTTTAATTATTAATATATTCTATGTTTACTATTATCCTTCCTTCTTCAACAAATTTAGTAGCATGAATCTAGTACAATGCCGAACTTATCCCCTAAAAACTATCTAATGTAACGATTTTTCTTACAGAAATATAGCACACCAAACATTAGCACAAAACCAGTCACGTAAAAACTTGTTGTTCCGCTGCCACCAGTATTAGGAATTACCCAATTATTTTTCACATTTTTCACTGTTAGTTTTTGTGTCCTTACCGCTTCTGTAATTTCTATTTCTATTGGATCTCTAAGTAACATATATCCGTTTGGCGCTTTTATTTCTTTAACCGTATACTTTCCAATTACTAACTGGTTGGAAATCACCTTTCCTTTTTCATCCGTTGTTAATCTAGTAACTTCTTTACCTTCTTTATCTAATACTTGAAATACAGCACCTTTTAGTTTTAAATTAATATCCTTATCATCAACTTTCTCAATTTCAAATTGCCCAGTCGGGTCTGGTAATTTCTTATTCCCTATTTTAATTTCTACTACTGTATCTTTTTCTATTTTTACAGCTATTTTATCTTTTAATAATTCATAACCTTTAGGTGCTTCTACTTCCACTAGGGTATAGTTACCTATTGGCAATTCTTTTGATATCGCTTCTCCTTGTCCATCTGTTACTAACTCACCAACTACTTTTTTATTTGAATCTTCAATATGAAACTTTGCTCCTGCTAGCTTTTTATTTTTATCTCCCGTATCTACTTTCACTAGCTTCATTTTCCCCATCGGATCTGGTAATTTCTTATTTTCTATTTTAATTTCTACTACTGCATCTTTTTCTATTTTTACAGCTATTTTATCTTTTAATAATTCGTAACCTTTAGGTGCTTCTACTTCCACTAGGGTATAGTTACCTATTGGCAATTCTTTTGATATCGCTTCTCCTTTTTCATCTGTTACTAACTCACCAACTACTTTTTTATTTGAATCTTCAATATGAAACTTTGCTCCTGCTAGCTTTTTATTTTTATCTCCCGTATCTACTTTCACTAGCTTCATTTTCCCCATCGGATCTGGTAATTTCTTATTTTCTATTTTAATTTCTACTACTGCATCTTTTTCTATTTTTACAGCTATTTTATCTTTTAATAATTCGTAACCTTTAGGCGCTTCTGTTTCCACAAGAGTATAGTTACCTATTGGTAATTCTTTTGATATCGCTTCTCCTTTTTCATCTGTTACTAACTCACCAACTACTTTTTTATTTGAATCTTCAATATGAAACTTTGCCCCCATCAATTCTTTATTATCATTATTACTATCTACTTTTTTTATCTTTACTTTTCCTGTACTAGGCTTGTTCCAATGTTGCCAATTAAATTTGAAATTGTGAAATTCAAATCCACCAGTTTGTTGTACTGCACCGACAAATGCTTGTCCATTAATCGAACCGCCTTTTGTTTCTAATACAGCATTTGGAGCAAACACACTCCCAACGACACCATATCCCTCTGTTGTGATTTTTTTTGCATTAGGAAAAACCCAAATCACCTTCCCGTATAACTCAGTGAACGGTGAATTAGGAGAATAGGGTTGTGATGTAGGAATTATATCTGTAGCCCTACCAATATTGTTCGTGTCATATAAGATAGCACCATTTTTAAATGTAACCTCTATTGCATCTGAATACATAACGATAAAATCTTTTCCTTTAGCATTAGGTAAAAAGACATCTCTTATATCTAAATTGATTTTCCCTACCAATTCTGATGAAACATAAATATTAGGATTGTTTATATCTTTTCCGATTCCATAACTCATATTTGGAATTGGGGTATTCGTTTTATATTGACCTGCATTTTTACTGACTTGGTTCACTATGTTGTGAAATTCATTAAATTTCGCGTTAATTTCTAGTTTTTCTTTATAAACGATACGATCATAAGAAGATTGTATGATACGATCTGGATCACTCTCTTTTGTCATTACGACTATTCCGTTTTGAATGATAAAAGATTCCTCTCTTGACTTTTTAAATTTTCCAGACAATAACAAGGATGGATATCCCTCGTCATCCCATTTCCCCCCAACTATATTAGATGTTCCCGCTGCTGCACCTACAATTGTATAACCAGATGCATCCATATCACCTTGAACTGCAATTGCTCCTTCAATGTCGCCACCTACTGCTATATGGTTACCAAAGACAACAGCATTATAACGCGATATATCCCCTAGACCTTCTAAGTTAGTCGTGGATCCATATGCTTCTTTTGGTGCATATACGACAAAACTTACACATAACATTAACAAAACCATAAAATGAATACTTACCAACTTTAATCGTAACCTCAATTCCTTTGTCCCCACCTTTACCGTATTTTTTCTACAGTCGAATAAAGTGAAACTTTTTTCAGTGAGGATTTACTTCATCCCCTATATACCTTCTTTGCTTATCTCTGGATTTTCGGTCCCACTGCCCATTAATACAGGATAAATAAATTCATTCTATCGAGTTAATTTTTTCTTATAAATTGCGACTAGTAACACACATAATAATAGGATTAAGACTACTACGGTCCACTTATTAAACATAAATATCTCTTTACGCATTTTTTGTTTTTCTTTCTCGTTAAACTCCACACGCTCACCTCGAACCAGTAATCTATTTGTGTTTACTCCATAAGGCGTACATGTAATTAATGTTATATAATCTTTCTTTTCCACAATTTTTAAATCGTCCGTTTCGTGTGGTAACACTACTTTAATTTGATCTACTTTATAAGCAAGAATTTTGTCTAAAGAATGAATATAAAAAAGATCTCCTTCACTCAACTTATCTAAATCTGTAAATAATTTTGCTGATGGTAAACCACGATGCCCTGTTAAAATAGTATGCGTATTTTCTCCACCTACCGGAAGTGAAGAATATTCTAAATGACCTACCCCCCGACTCAATACTTCCTCAGAGGTCCCTTGATAGATTGGCAGTTTTATATTAATTTTCGATATTTCAATATACCCCATTACATCACCTAAATTTAACGCATCGGCATATGCTTGATGATTATTTTTTTCTTCAGAAAATGGATCTGCAAATGTTTTCATGGAAGTTTGAACTTGTTTATTATATTCGGTTGCTTCTTTTTCCCTACGTTCAACTTCTTTCTTTTGTAGTGCTTTGATCTTCTTATCGTAGGAGCTAATCTCAGAATAATGTGCACGAGTCGCCAACCAATTACTAATAGTAGGATATAAAAAAATAGCTAATCCAAATAAAAAAATACCTCCTAAAACAAGATTTCGTTTCATATTTCCACCTCTGCATATACTAAAATATCGAAAAGAGGGAAGCATTTTGCTTCTCCCCTTTTCACATCACTTGGTTACATGTTCCTAAAACCTTAATTATTAGCAAACTTTTTTCTAAAGAAAACAAATGCCGCTGTAGCCATTAACGCAAGGCCTAGTACAGTAAATAGAGTCGTTCCGATACCACCCGTTACAGGAAGAATCCATCCACTTTTATTATTTTCAATCAATAATTTAACCGTTTGATTATTTTCGCTAATCTTTACATCAATAGGGTCCTTTAATAATTGATATGAAGCTGTTGTACCATCTTCTTTTGTATAAGTTGGTGCTTTCGTTTCAAAAATTTGATAGTCTCCATACGGAATGTTAGTCCATTTAATAACACCATTTTCATCTGATACACCTGTGACTTCTTTACCTGCCACAACAACTATTTTTCCATTTTTATCTTTAAGTACAAACTCCGCACCTTTTAATTTCTTCTTATCAGCACCATCAACTTTTGTTAACTCGATAATTCCAGTTGTCGGAACAACAACTACAGGTTTAGATTCCTTTTCTCCAATTACATCATTTTTATTTATAAAATCAATTTTTGCTGTATTTAAAATTTCCGAACCAGATAGTACTCCTTCTTTTACTTGTGATTTAATTTGTAAATGAAATTCTTTTTTACCATCTAACTTTGTGAAATCTTTTACTGTAGCTGTTACTTTTTGGCCTTCTACAGCTACCTCTACAATACTTGCATTTACTTCCGCTCCATCAATTTTCACGACTGGTTTTCCTTGAATCATTAAACGATTGTCTAAAGTATCTGTTACTACATATTTTTTGTAGTCTTTAATGTCTTCTGGAATTAATGTTTTGATATCATAATTGTAATTAGTTAACGGATTAATTAGTAACGCTTCCAAATTCCCGTTAATCTTTTTATCAATATTTGGTTCTTCATAGTTTTGCACTTCTACTTTAACTACTGTACCAGAAGTAATTGTTCCATCTTCGTTAATAGTTCCGGAGGTCTTTATAAAAAACTCGTGTTTAGTCAGATCTAGTACATACCCTTTCGGCGCTTTTGTCTCTTGGAAATAGTATTCCCCATACTCTAATCCTTGCACGCGAATATGCCCATTACCATCTGTTGCTAACTCTTTTTTCACTTCTGTACCATCTTTCTTAAATAAAGAGAATACTGCACCTGCTAATGCTTTTTCATTTGCACCAGTCTTTACTAAATCAACTGCACCACGTTTAATCTCATTTTTCGGATACATATGAACATCATAGTTTAGCACCTTACCCTCTTTATTCGTTAATGGAATATCCACTGTATACGTATTTGGATTTAGGTTAACATGCGGAGGTCCTGCCACTTCTTTCACTTCATAACGTCCTAGCGGAAGATCTTTTAATACAGCTTGTCCGTTATCATCTGTTACTACTTGAGTTGGAGTTGCTCCCATTACAGGCTTCACATCTTCTTTCACGATTTTCCCATCGTTTGAAATTTTTTCAAACGATGCAACCCTTTTCACTTCAAACGTTACACCTTTTAACGGTTTCGCATTTGATGGTACCTCTTGATTTGCAGAGCCATCACCTTCTAGCCCCGGTGCGCCATCTTTTTCTTGTTCATATTTATGAATCGTTAAAGTACCTTTGGATGGTGAAGCTGCCTTCACTAATACACTAGACCATGTAGAAAATGTTAAGAAAAATACTAAAAGCACACTAAATATTTTTTTCATTTCTCTTATCCCCTTTACTACTTCTATCATTTTAAAAATCTCTTTATTACTATTACCCTCTTAAAAGCAATAGTGTGCCAAGTACCAGATTTAAACGAGTAACCTAAAACATAGTCGTCCAACAATCCATTGTTTACAATCACTTATTCACTCTTCTTATTTTCTATTATTACGTTGTCTCTCCGTATGATATATGTAGTTTTTCCCCTGAATTACACTTATATCTCTACTTCAAAAATCGTTACACATTAACTTCTATCGCAAATTTTCATTAATTACTTAACTTCAATTCATTAATCTCTTCCTTCCTATCCCTATTTAAAATCCAATCTTAATCATTTTTGATACATATAAGCAATGAACAACGAATAAGTGTGACAATTAATATTTTACGTTACTCCCTAAAACTATTACCTGTATATTCAAATAATATGTACTAACCATGTTAAATTATGGTATTATTCTTAGAAGTTTATAATTTTTATAGATAAAGTTTTTCCGTTTCTACTTATGAAAAAAAGGAATATGTAAACATTCAACTATTACGCACAACTGTAAGGAGGAATAATATGACTAAAAAGCTCAGTCTAGTTGAGATAGAGTACATTTGTAATATGTTTTTCCAATCTTTTGAAATTCCAGTTTGTTTTTTAGATTGTAACAAAAATATTCTTTTAGAATTTACATCAAAAGATGATTCACATTCGTTCTATAAATCAAAAATAGAACAGTTACATGTGCTTTTTCAAAAAAATGATTCATTTAATTCGCCTATCTTCAGAACTCACCAATATTTAGGGCACTTCATTTTAATTCACATAAAGAGTCATTATATGGTGAACGGTACTGTTATTATTGGGCCCTTGACACATGTAAATTTTTCTACAAGTAAAACGGATAGTAACCTTAATTTTATTTCGAATTATAAAAGAACAAGAGATCACTATTTTTCATTGTCAGTCAAAGATCAAAATTTCTTTGTAAATATAGCAATATTGTTCTATAACATTCTCTATAAAAAAAATTCAGATGTAAGTAACTTTTCAAATAACAGTGACTCATTTCATGTAAGTCATAGCAATATCTTAAACGAGGATGTATATATTTCAATGCAAAAAAACGAATCTATCTGTCATAATTTGTATATAGAGCAGCAACTACTTGGAGCTATAGAAAACGGGGATAAAGAAAGCGTACTCAAATATTATTACGAATTCCAACAAGAGACTCTTTCATCCTTATCTTCATTCCATCAATTAAGACGTCATAAAAACATTTGTATTTCATCCATCACACTTGCTACTAGATATGCTATAAAAGGAGGACTTCCTTCCGGGCTTGCTTACAAGATTTACGATCTACACATTCAAAAGACAGAGGATTTAAAAGACACAGAATCTGTATGGGATTTATTAAGAAATGTCTTCTGTACTTTTGCAGACCGTGTAAAAGCACAAAAAGTACAGAAATACTCAAAGACTATCGCTATTTGCAAAAACTATATTTTTGAAAATATTTACAACCAAATATCTGTTAAACAACTTGCTAAATTTGCAAACGTAAATTCAGATTATTTATCTATATTATTCAAAAAAGAGGTCGGTATTTCATTAATTGAGTACATTCAACGTGAACGAATTGAAGAAGCAAAAAAATTATTAACTTTCACAACCTATCCCTTATCAGACATATGTGCTTCGCTCAACTTTAGTGATCAAAGCTATTTTACTAAAATTTTTAAAAAATTCACTAACGAAACACCTGGTAAATATCGAAAATCTCATATTGTCATATAGAGTTAAACTTTCATTAAAACAAAGTGTTTTTAATAACTTATCAATGGCAGATTAGAATTACTTCCACATCCATGACCTTTTAAATTCAGGCTATTTTTAAATCAAAAAAACACGTTACTATTCTTTTATTTGAATGAGAATAGTAACGTGCTTTATATGTAATGTAGGTCTGTAGGAAAAATAGCGTCCAAGCACAAATTTTTATAGAAGCAAAATACACTACTTAAATACTAAAATCTTATTAAGTAAAAAATTCATCTAATAATTATTGTGTGAGAAATAATCCCTACTATTATTTTTATATCTTTCTAAATTTGCGAACCAAAGTGAGTACTGTACCGACAATAATCATCCATATGCCCATTGTTGCACTGTTAGTTGTACTTGCACCCGTGTTGGGAAGCTCTTTATATGTAGATTCTTTTTTATCAGAATTAATGTTCGTGATATTACCGTTATTACTATTATTAGTAATACCTTTAGCTTTGCTAGTATCTTTATCCTTCACTAATACTTTTTGTATTGCATGTACCTCATTACCTACAGAATCTGTGACACTATATATTATTTCAAAAGTACCAGCTTTAGAGGGATCTATATCTCCTTCATAAACTACTTTAGAAGTAAGGTCACCGCTTTCCTTATGAGTAGCTGATACTCCTACCATTGGATCGAATTGATCCCCCTCAGTAATTGTAGTTGTAGCAGGTACTTTTAGTATTGGTATTTCATTTTTAACTTCATCTCTAACTTTGACCGTTACAGTTTGTTCCTCAGTTACTTTATGACCTTTAGAATCTGTAACTGTGTACTTTAATACGTAAGTACCGGCTTTAGAGGTATCTACTTCACCATTAAGTTTTACTTTAGAAGTAAGATCACCATCTTCTTTATCAACAGCTAATACTTTTTCCATTGGATCAAATGAATCTCCTACATGAATTGTCGCTCCAACAGGCGCTGTTAATGTAGGTTTTAAATCTAATGTTTCTCCATTTTCCTCTACAATTACAGTCTGTGTAGCCGTTGCATTCCCCCCTTGAGAGTCAACGACCGAGTAGTCCACAATGTATGTACCTGGTTTAGAAGTATCTACATCGCCTTTATGTTTTACTGTATTTGTTAAATCACCATCTTCTTTATCAACAGCTTTTACATTACTCATCGGGTCAAACGTATCACCAACACGCAGTGTAATTGTAAGCGGTACAGTTAATTCAGGGACTTGGTTTTCTGCAGTTTTTTCGTTTTCTTTCACTGTCCCTTTAATTTTTGCTGCATCAAAAGCGTTTTGGACCGCTTCAACCTCAATTGAGTTCGCTCCATATTTATTTGTTGCAACTTTAAGACACGCTAATCTTAATTCAGAGAAATTAGAAGTCATGTTCAATTCATCAGTATTTGCATAATAGAAAATATCAAACATTTTATCTTCACCAATACTATTTACAGTTACACCGTTATGAGTGCCACCTTGTGCAATTAAATACGCGACTTTATTAATAATACTTGAGTTGAAATGAACGCCCTCATTATCTTCTCCGTTTAAATCACTGTATTTGCTATAATCATCTGGATACGGTACTCCATCAAAAAAATTGATTGAAGATGGATTTTTCATATTACGTAGAACTGAGCCGCTTTGTTCTCCTATTGTCCAATTAAATTCTCCATTATTTATATATTTCTCAATAGCCGTTCCCATAATATCAGATAACGCCTCGTTAATTGCTCCAGATTCTCCGAAAAATTCAAGATTAGATTCGCTAGATGTAACCGCATGCGTAAATTCATGGCCCGCTATGTCAAACGCTCTAACCATTAAATCACCATATATAAGCATACTAACATTGTTAACATTAGCACTAAATGCATTACTCCAATTTTTAGGATCATCTGTTTCTCCAGAATCCCATGCATGTACAACTGATACTACTTTGTTCCCCTTATTATCAAAACTATTACGCTTATATTTATCTTTATAAAAATCATATACCTTTGTTGCTAAGAAATGAGCACTTACCGCCTTTGGATCATTAAATGTTGTTGAAGTGCTAGTTGCTAATATACCAGGATAATATTTTTCTTCAAAACTAATATCTCTATAATTCACATCATATGTCTCAATTCCTTGCCCTCTTGTGTAATCTGCAAGCGCATATTTCCCATTACTTTGTTCAGAAATACCAAATGTGCGAGTTATCCCTAAATCATCTTTACCAGTTCCAGTTAATGATATGGAATTGCTTTTTTTAGTTTCCTTTAAAGATTCCACTTGCTCTTCACTTACTTTTAAGCTTGACTCTTGCACCATATTTTTCAACATATCACCATTATGAGCATTCACTAAATAAGTTCCAGATACATAGTTTGGTGTTGCAGCAGTAAATGTAACTTGATATGCATTGCTAGCCTGTCCATTATTTTCATTTACAAAAATAACTTCCTTAACTTCTGGCTCAGAAATAAATTTAATATCGTTCCCGTACTTCGTATAAATATGTTGTTTTGCTTCTTCTTTTGATAAATTACTAGCATTCTTTAAATCTTCTTGTGTTAAATTTTGTGCACTTTCTCCTGAAATACTTTTAATAATACCCTTTTTATCTACATGAGCAGTCAATTGGTGTCCATATACTTCTTTACCTTCATATATTTGTTGCATACGCACAAGTGTAGTCCCATCATAAGAACTACGTTTTTGAACAACGTTGTAATCTACCCCTTTGTCTCCACTAACTTGTTTTGGAGACAAAGCATGCTCGGTCTTTTCCTTAAGTGCATCTTTCACTATATTCTCTGGCGTCTTTTGTGATGGTTGTGTAAGTTCACCTGTACGGAACGAACCCTCTTGAATATCAACTTGCATTTGACCCGTTTCTTCTGCATAAGCTATTCCATATGGTGTTACACTTGTTAAAACTAACCCTGTTGTTAATGCAACTATAGCTATTTCTTTTTTATTCTTCATTTTATTTTCCTCGTATAATTTCCTAAAATATGAAACTGCTTCAATGTATTCCTATCAAAAATAGAAAAAATAAAAAGTACATCACATTACGCAAAACTGTATTATAAAAAGATGACTTCTGTAATCAACAAAAGTCACCTCTTCAATATGTCATATCCCTAATATGTTTTTAATACATACTTTCTATATGAAAAAGAAAAAGTATTCTTTAACGAGCATTTTGCAATACTTTTATTAGGTCATTTATATTTTCAACTTTTTGCTGAAACTGATCAAGCCTGTTATGTAGCAATGAAGGATTCTTATCTTCAGTTGAAATAACTTTTTTTAATTCTTGTTCTAATTTATCATATGTATCAAAGAAATTATCAAATTCTACACTTATAAGTTCTTCATTTTCACGATAAAATCTTTTTGCTTCTATATAAGTCATATATGATTTATTTAAAAACCCTAATGAAATTAAATATTTAGAAGTGTTTTCTTGATAAATAGCAATATCACATGCTATTTTAATATCAGAATAAGTCTTTTGAACGAAACAATGCAATTCAAAAATCTTAAACTTTAATCCATTATTCATTTCATCCCCTCCCATCCTATCTATTTTACATAAAAAAAGAATATTATACAAAGTAAAATATCAATATAGCACAAAAATAAAAAGCGAAATAATGACTCCTTTCGCTTTTTATAACAATACATACATTTCATATTGTGCTAATGAATTCTTTTCAAATCCAGTTTTCTTTAAAAACCCTTCCAGTAAATTGTTGTTTGGAAACCCAATTGATAAACTTGATACATGTAAGTTTTCTCTTGCTACTTGTAATAATTTTGATCCAATACTACGATTTCTATAGTCTTTGTCTACGAAAATAAAACTAATTTTACCTTGTTCATTCATACATATTGAACCCTTTAAATCATTATCGACATATGCACCGTAAAATGTATTATTTGTTTTTTCGATATAATCCATATCATTTTGCCAATTTATATGGAAGTGTAACCATTTCTGAATTTCAACTTTAAAAGCTGGAAATTCTAATTGTTTTACTTCAATTTCCTTACAATCTTTATTTATTATTTTAGTCATATCTTTTAAATTATAATAAGATAGATCGTACACTTTTTCATAGCCTAATTTCGTATAAAAATGAATCGCTCGGTCATTGCCTACAATGACTTCAAGAAAAAGTTGCTTACACTCATTTTGAAGCGCCTCTTCCTTATGCAGTTCAAATAATTTTTGACTCACACCAATACCGCGGTAATTAGGATGAACCGCTAATGTTCCACAACGCATTGTTTTTATGTTTTCATAATCCTTTATCCCGCCAAGTATTACACCAACAGATTTGTTACCGTCTAAAGCAAGAAAGGAATGTTTTAGTGAATTCCCTTCTGGTCCCAAAAACCTTTTTATAAAATCTTCTTTTGAAACTTCCATTTTAATAATGTAATCTGAAAATCCATCTTTAAAAGCTTCATACACTAAATCTATACTTACTTCACTGCATCTTTTGTATTGAATCATATAAAATTCTCCCCCACTTACTCGTGTTAAACTTAGCATTCAAATACGTAAAATGTACTAGTGCCAATCTACCCATCATTCTTTAACTTTTAATTAAACCATTTAATTTGAAATAAACGGGCACTTCCCTACATATCTCTCACTGTTAATTTGTTTTATCACAAATGGTGCAATATCACTATTTTGAATTTTGATTCCGGGCATATCTACTAAACTCTCTTTTATATTTCCAATGCTCTTCCCTTCCATAACAAATGGTAATCTAACAATTGTCCAATCTACATCACTACCTTGAATAGTTTGCAATTCTTTATATTTATCTTGCATCATCTTTGATAAAAATGCTTTAAACAAGGTAGCTCCTATTTTATTTACAATTCCCTTCTGATCTCCTGTAACATCTAAAGAACCTCCAGAAATCAGAATATATCGTTTTATTTCAAACTCCTTCATTGCTTCTAAAATATGCTTCGTTACTGTGCTAAAAATATAAGATTCATTTTTCGGTTGACCTACCGCATTAATTACAGCTCGACAACCTTTAAGTAATTCACGTATTGAAGAAAAATCACGTGCATCCCCAATAATAGTCTCTAAATTTTCATTAGTTATCGTCATATTATTAGAATTTCTCGTTAATATTTTTACTTGATATCCCTTTTTTAATGTTTCGTTTACAAGGAATTTCCCGGCTTTTCCGTTTGCACCCAGAATAGCTATTTTATTTGTACTTTCCAATATTAACCCCTCTTACTATCTATTATTTACTACATTAATCTCGTACACACGTAAAAAAGCAATTAAATGCTCGCACGCTCGTTCACATGCCAACATTTTAAAGATTTTTTGTTCCTCTTTCGTTTTATCATTCGCTTGATCTGAAGCAGCTTTTAAACATAGAAAAGGCTTTTTATTGATTTGGCATACATAAGCGAAAGCTGCCACCTCTTGATCAACCGCTAAAGCTCCATATACAGTATGGAGTAAATATCTCATTTCTGAACTACGGATACGTTGATCTCCAGATAAAAATGTACCGAAATGAATCGGATCATAAGATTGTATCTTTTTTATTCTTCTTACAATTGACTTTGTTGTTTCAATAGGTGCTGTTCTACCATTATATAAATTAAAAACATCTTCTCCCGAACCAGCAGCAGTAACGTCATGTTGTATTGCATTAAGCGCTACTACAATATGACCATTTTTCACCTTATTTGATAAACTTCCGCATATCCCTGTCATAAACAACTCATCTGGCTGAAACTCACTAATTAATAATTGTACACAACTTGCACAACTTACTTTCCCAACTCCAGTTATTACGGAGATAACTTCCATATTATTAATATAATGAAAATGAAATTCCCAAGCAGCTCGTTTTTCAATACGTTCACTTGGATAATATTGATGCAAATACGTAAGTTCTGGTTCCCATGCGGATACGATTGCAATACGTTTCATTACACGCTTCACTTCCCCCATTGTTGTCATGTAAATAAGTTATCTATACTTTCTCGTTCATAATCTGGAATCCACTCTTTATATTTCTCATATAAATTTCGTATTGTTTCTTTATTCTTCGCAATTACTTCACATCCTCTATCATCGTAAATAAACATGATAATATCTTTCGATGCATTTATGAGAAATACATCTGGATAAGAAATCTCTTCCTTACGTCCAAAACGAGGATTAAGACCTGGAAAATCTTCATGATTCGCAGCTTGAATAAGTGGTTTATACTTTATATCGCTAGCAAAACATTTTAATGAAAATTGATATGTACAATATAAATTAGCTTCTTCATCTTCAAATAGAAAAGGTAATGTTTCTTGTCTTATTTGGAACTTTAAATCCCTCTTTTTAATAAATCGATTATATACATTTATTTTCTGCGAATTTTTCACGTTTTCCTTTTTAAATCGATAAACATTTGTAACTAAAAATACTTAATCTTCTTTTGAAAATATATCTTCAAATAAGTATTTATTATATGTATATAGTTGAGAGAAGTATTCCATATTTATATCGTCGGTGCCTTCTACATTTTGATGTTTACCTTTCCCAAAATCAAAATACAAATAATTTTCCCCCTGAAAGGATATATGTGGTACTAATGTAACCCCAGGAAATGTTTGATTCATATATTCTTTTAATTGCATTCTTATACCCTTTCTACTCTACAATTTCTTTTAACTGCCAATATGCTTCTTCTAGCCACGGATGTATAACTTTCAAAGTGTCTTTTCTATCCCACAAATATGAAATATATGCAAAAGCAGCATGTTCTAAAGATTTTTCTAATCCTTTTTTTACTTCTATTAAATATTGCAGTGTACCATTTTGATCCCATTCTATTTTATCAGCAACAAATAACACTAAATCCATTTTCGTTGCATGTTTACGTAGTGTAGTATGACAACAAATTGCATTTAAAATCTCTTCATCTTCCACTTTAAATATCTCTTTTGCAATTACTTTCGATAACTTTTGATGAATAATCATTGGAAATTCTCGTTCTTCTTGTAATATCTCTATTCCAAATTGCTCAGCAACTACAATCCGATCTTCATTCGGAAAGATTGCACTAATATCATGTAAATATCCTGCAATTGCTGCCTTTTCTTCATTTACATTATAAGTAACCGCAATTTTACGAGACTCATTTGCCACCCGGATTGAATGTTTATATGTAACTTCTTTGCTGTATTTTAATAGAAAAGCTTTTATATCATTTTCAAATTTTCCAGTTGGAGTAAATGAATAGATATCTTTATTTAACATTGCAAATCCCCCTTATTCCTCACTTTCAGTATAATGCATTATTTAAATATCCTTCTTCTTTGTATTCGTTATGAATGTTTTAATCCCCTTTTTATACGTTACATGAAATTTTATGGCGATTCATTGCTACAAAATACATAAATGTTTGATATTATAGTAATGTTAATGATTTGTTAGGAAAGGAACTACATAATGAATAAAAACATATTAATTATTGATGATGATAAAGAAATTGTTGAGTTACTTGCTGTTTATTTGCGAAATGAAGGCTATAACATTTATAAAGCATACGATGGCGATGAGGCATTGCAAATGATTTCTACATATGAAGTTGACCTTATGGTTTTGGATATTATGATGCCAAAACGCAATGGATTAGAAGTTTGCCAGGAAGTTCGTGAGAATAATACTGTACCTATTCTTATGCTGAGTGCAAAAGCCGAGGATATGGATAAAATATTAGGTCTTATGACAGGTGCAGATGATTATATGATTAAGCCATTCAATCCATTAGAATTAGTAGCTAGAGTGAAAGCTTTGTTACGAAGATCATCTTTCCAAAATGCCACTTCCTCCAAAAATGAAGAAGGTATTATTCGTATTCGTTCTGCTGAAATACACAAACATAATCATACTGTTAAAGTAAATGGAGAATATATTAAACTTACATCTATTGAATTTGATATTTTATATTTACTTGCGAGTAATACCGGAAGAGTATTTAGTTCCGAAGAAATTTTTGAACGCGTATGGCACGAAGATGGTTATGGCTCAAATAAAACTGTAATGGTTCACATTAGTAATTTACGGGATAAACTTGAAACAGGAATGAATGGAGAGAAATTTATTCATACTGTTTGGGGAGTAGGCTATAAAATTGAGAAATGAAGCATTTGATATATTAAAAGATATCCCAAAATGGAAATTGATTTTTTGGTTCATGTTAGCTATCACCCTTACCCCTATTACTGAATTAATAATATATCGTCTTGTTACAAGTGTAATTGAAAGTTCACTTACATTAAGCGAACTCGGCAAAGAATTCATTAGAATTTTTGGATATGAAAAATATAAAGGAATAAAGGAATCTCTCTGGATGATGATTGTATCTTATTTGTTTTTATTTTCTATTTTTTCATCCTACCTATACATTTTTTATCGTCATGAAAGAAAGCTTTACTATGAAACTTGTATTAAAAAAATGATAGAAGAGATTCGTTATATTGCAGATGGAAACTTCAATCATAAAATTTCTATCGTACATCATAATTATCTGGAAGAGTTAGCGACCGGTGTTAATCAAATTGTTGAACAATTGAAAGTCTCAATTGATGAAGAGAGACAGGCGGAACAAGCTAAAAGTGAACTTATTACAAATGTATCGCATGATTTACGTACTCCTCTTACCTCTATAGTTGGATACGTAAATTTAATCCACCATGATAATTATAGAGATGAAGTGGAATTACGCTATTATATACAAGTCATTTACGATAAAGTAACCCGCCTTAATGCATTAATGAATGATTTGTTTGAATATACACGTGTTCAAAATAAAGAGTTAAGTTTATTTTCTGCTCCTATTGATATTGTAGAGCTACTTGGACAATTAACTGTTCAATTCCGCATACAGGTTCAAGAAGCTAATATAGAATGTCGACCTTCTTTCCCATCTCAAAAACTCATGGTATTAGCTGATGGAGACAAATTAGTGCGTGTGTTTGAAAATCTTATTATAAATGCTATCGCTTATGGAAACGACGGTGGATATATCGACCTTGCTGCCTATGAAAGCAATAATATGATTAATATAGATATAACAAATTACGGACAACCTATTCCTAGTACTGATTTACCTCATATTTTTGAACGTTTTTATCGCGTTGAAAAATCTCGCTCTACGAACACTGGTGGATCTGGACTCGGATTGGCAATTGCAAAAAGTATTGTCGAATTGCATAAAGGAACAATTGAAGTATATAGTGATGATAAAAAAACAACTTTCACTGTAAAACTACAACCATATAAATGTTAATACAAATTAATTTCAGGTCCAATTTCTTACCATATAAGAAATTGGACCTTTCATTTTCCATTAAAATCCAAAATTTAATAATATTTTATAATTCTTTAGAAATTCTTTACCTTTTCTTTCTTCCTAATTAAGCATTACTTTTTACAATAGTATTATTGATGTCATAGTAGGAGGATCGCTTATGCAATTCTTGAAAAAGTTCACAATTTTATTCTTATCTTTTGTTATTACAGCACTTATCGTTTTATATTTTTACCTTTATGTAAATGGTCCAATTATTCAAGCTAAATCAGCTATTTTAATAGATTCTAATTCAGGTGAAGTTATTTATAAAAAAAATGAAGAAATTCCTATACAATCAGCTACTTTATCTAAATTAATGACAGAGTATATCGCAATGGAACAACTGAATGAAGGAAAAATACAGTTAGATGAATTAGTAAAAATAAGTAACGAAGTTTTCCAAGCAGAAACGAGTCCTATACAAGTAACTTCGAAAGATAAAACGACAGTTCGTGATTTACTTCATGCATTGTTTTTGACAGGGAATAATCGTTCCGCACTTGCCCTTGCAGAACACATTGCTGGAAACGAAGATAACTTTACACTTTTAATGAATGAGAAAGCAAAACAACTAAAGTTATCACAACCATCCCCGTTTCTAAATGCTACTGGAATGAATAACGATACAAATAAACAATCAACTACATCAACTATAGACGTAGCTAAACTAGCGACACAATTAGTAAAAGACTTTCCAGATGTATTGAATATTACGAAACTAACCTCTTACCAATTTACCTTCAAAGACTCAAAAGTTTTCAACACAAATAAAATGATTTATTCCCTTAATAAAAACATTAAACTCCAAGGTGTTGACGGCTTACAAACTAGTTTTTCAACTAATGGTAATTATAGTTTTGTCAGTACAGCAAAACGAGGAGATACTAGACTTATTTCCGTAATATTAGACTCCAATGAAGAAAACAGTACTTTTATTGAAACAAAAAAGTTACTACAGTACGGTTTTGATCCTTCCTCGTACTCTGCACTCCAAGCTTTTAAAGATGCTGTTACATCTTGGACAGTTTTGCTTCAATTTAAAAATTTGATCATACAAACATTGTTGATTTTCTTCATCATTACAATTTTAATGTTTTTACATATACGTCAGAAAAAATCCGAGGATTTCAACTAGGAAATCTTCTTATATATAAAAACCGGCTTGCCTTTACAGTGCAAGCCGGTTTCTAAATTTATAATCCTCTTCCAATTAAATTCGCTGAAACAGGCTGAAGATTTAATTCTCTCGCCCATATAGATAGCTGACCGATATGGTGAATTTCATGCACAATTACATGTCTTAAAACTTCACCGTATGTATATGTTTTATCTGTCCACGAAGCTTTTAATATCTTACATTCTAGGCTAGATGACCACAACTGTAAAAAATCTTCTAATTCTCGTATATATAAATCAGATAGCGCTTTCACTTTTTGGATGGATTGATAATCTTTAAACTGCGGTTCATTATCTTCTTTTCCTTGAAGCGCACGAATCCAGCTGTACTCAACATCGACAATATGGAATAATGTTTCTAAAACACTACCAACACCACCTACACGCTTGCGGAGTAATTCTTCCTCTGAAAGTTGTTCACACCACTTAAACCAATCATCTCTTACTTGCCAATTGTATTGAAATAACGTGTACATATTTATCTCTCCCCTACTCCAATTATCCACCTAACAGCATCTATTACATAATGTGGCTCATCTTTTTGAATATAGTGACCGCTTTGTTCTGCAATTACAAATTTATTATTGCTTGATAATCGTAATAATTCTTCTTGCAACTGTAACCACTTCAGTTGTGCAGCTTGCGAATAAAAAGTTTTTTTACCAGCAGCTAACACGACAAGTGGAATATTTCTAGTTGACTGACAATGTTTATCTGCTTCGCCTAGACTAAACATAAACTCTTCATAAGAACTTTCATATACAAATTGTTTATAGTAAGCTTCTTGAAATTCTGGGGACATGATTGGTAAAAAATCTTCTTTATAATTTTCTGGTGTCGAATCCAACAAGACGATTCCCAGCATATCTTCGGGATAAAAAGCCGTAAATAAACGTGCATTTATACCACCAAAAGAATGTCCTACAAAAATATAAGGTGGTTTCAATTGTAATTGCTCTAAGCAACTTCTTAAATCTTTTACCATTTCAGAACTAATACGTCGCTTGGAACTCTTCCCACTTTTTCCTAATCCAGCTCGATCATATGTAATTACCGTCCCAAATTCAGTCAGCCCTTCAGCAATATGCTCCCATGCCTTGGAATATTCTCCATAACCTGCTTCCATTATAATAACAGGTTGCAACTGCTTTCCTTGGAATACTTTTGAATACATTTTAAAATCAGCAACTTGTACATATTCCTCTATACATTTAACCATTGACGATTACTTCTCTCCGATTAAGTGACTCTAAAATTTGATTAATTATTTCATCGACAGATAAAGATCCATCCAAAACAATATCTGAATTTGGCTTTACGGTATGAAGTGCCTCTAAATAAGCTTTTCTAGCATATGTTATATAGTGTTTTAAATCATTTTGTATTTCACTCATTGTATCTTCCTTAAAATCTCGCAAAATTCTTCTAGCCATCGCAATATCTAAAGGTGTGTCGATAAATATGGTTACATCAATGAATTGTCGCATTTCACTATTTAGGTATGCAAAAGGATAATCTACAATAATATAATCTAGATAACTATTTTGTAACAGATGCTGAATATCCTTAATTAATGGTGTAAGTACCCATTCATCATAATTTGCTCCATCATCAATCCATTTACAAATATCAGCAGGACAATTATCAAAGTCATAGCTATCAAAGTATAGTGCTTTTGAATTCATTAACTTGTGAGTTAAACTTTCTGTAACAGTAGTTTTACCTCCTCCTGAAACAGCTGCAACTGAAATTATTTTAGTATTTTTATTCATAACTTCCCACCATACCCCTTTTAATTGACATAACATAATTATAAAAAACTATTATTTTTTATCACTCCATTCATATTCTAACATACTCATTTCCCATAAATTCCAATATGTTTCTCCTACTTTTTTGGATTCTCTTAATAAACCTTCTTTTACAAATCCTATTTTTTCATAACATGAGATGGCCGACGTATTAAAATCATAAACACCAAGAGTTACTCTATGTAGTTTTAATTCTTTAAATGCAATTTGTAATACTGCTCTCATCATATGTTTCCCTATAGAACGCCCTCGCATTTTCGTATCACCAACTAACACTTTTCCAATTCTTGCAGATTTATTTATATTGTCAATTTGCCCAAGTGAAATATGACCAATTACTTTTCTAGTCTCTTCATCTATTACTTTAAATGCAAGCGTATTTTTGCTTTCAATATATTTTTCTAATTGTTGTTCATGTAAAGGGTATGTAAATAAATTTCCTGACCACTGTATTAAAAATTCTTCGCAATCAATCCAATTTATTAATTGTTTGAAATCAGTTCTTGTAAATTGTTTCAGCTTGATCACTCTCATTCTCCTTTCACACAACCTTTTATACACCTTCAAATTTATTTCTATATGAAAAATATATTCCCTTTTATACAAAATAAAAAGCCATTCATAAGAATGGCTTAGCATCAATAAAGCATAATTACTCTTTATTTGCTACGTCAACACCGTTAAAATCAAACTCATCAGCAACAGTTGTAGCAGGTGGTAAAATCGCTTCAATTTTACAAAGAGATATAATTGCTGCAACTGAACCAGGAATAGCAGCCAGCTTAACAACATCGCAAGTTACAGAAGAAACAGTACCTATATAAGTACGTCCTTCAGTGTTAATTCGCACTGTTTTATTAATTAATTTTTTAAGTTCGTCTCTAATTCCTTGTACACAAGAGCTGTCACATTTCTCATGCTGTTCTTTTTTACACTCTTCAAAAACATCCCAACAATCATCATGTTTACACGTACATTTTTTTCTACAATTATTAAATCGAGAACCCAAATCCTCACCCCCTAACCCTTTCTATTAGTAAAGTATGTCCAATAGCTTAAAAGTGTACGAGACAAAAGCATAGAAACAAAAAAACAAACACTTGTACTAAACCTTTTTATATATATTAAAAACGAATATACTACTGTATGAATACTCAATTCAAATACTCCAAATATGTAGCATTATTAGTATAAACGTGCTTTCAACGACAATAACATTCTTTTCTTTATTAATAACAAAACGGACCTCTAACAATTAAAGGCCTGTTTAATGATTGGACTTGGATTTAATTCTGCTGAATTTAAAATTTAGACAACCTCTTTCTCAAACGAACCTGTTTTTTTTTATAAGCCGGCTCCTTTAAGAGGGACCAGCTTTTCCTATTACTTCACATATACATAGGCTTTGTTTGCAGTAATATAGTATGTTTTTCCTTTGCTGTTGTGAAATATACATTAAAAAAAGCGTACTCCAAAATAAGATATTATTTAAAATCAGAACGTTTTCTTCAACAAGTGTTTGTTGATTAATATCATAACCAGCAGTTCTCTCCACTACCTTTTGAAAATTAAGCATAGTTTGTATGAATTCTATATTTAGTAGAAAGCACTCTATCATATAAAGGTAAAATAATAGGTTAATAAACAAGCCATTTTTTTACTAAAACATAGAATAATATGAACCCTAATTGAAGGGAGGTATAAAAAATGTCCTGGAAAAATGATTGCTGGAGTTCTAAGAAAAAGCATTGTTGTGATGACTGGTGGAAATCTAAAGAACAGCACCATTGTGATGATGATTGGCGTTCTAAACGAAATAAGTGTCGCTGTAAATGTTTCTTTATTTGTTGTCATTGTAAAAGAAAACATTGGTAATATATTAAATGTCAACTTAAAGGAAAGAATATGTCTTTTGGGACCGATAAATACTAGAATATATAAAAAGCTGACTAAATATAGTCAGCTTTTTATATATTCACACGCAGAGATTTAAACTGGCATCTATAATTACTAGTTGAGTGGAGTATTGAAAAATAAGCTGACTCTTATAAATCGACTCTTTAATTACTTCACATACAAATAAGCTTATTTACAGCAGTATGTTTTTCCTTTGCTATTGTGCACCTTGTATTGTAGTGTTCCTTTAACACTTACTTTTGCATCAATAACAAACTCTAATCATACATTAACAGAACCAGCAACGTCTTTATCCTGCCAAGTTGATGAATCATAGAAACATAAATTATTTCTTTTAGAAACACCACGTTTTCCTCCAATAGATGAATCTACTGTACTTTTTTATCGAACTTCACATAAAAGAATCGTATTTAATCTATTGCTCTTCGCCAAGATTCAACCAGCCTTCTATGAGTTTTAAAAATGTACGCACCATTTTGTCTAACTAAAAGACCACATACACCAAAATCCCGAATACTCGCAAATTCTAATGCTCCTATAAATTTTTGAGCATATAAATTAGGGAATGGACGATTTGCAAGCAAGAATTTCTGACCATTTCGCAATGCAACATTCTAAAATTAGTATTATAATGGAATTTTCTCATATTTTATTAACTTCCTTATTAGAAAAAGATTATTTTATATAGATTACTATAAGCATCCATAAAGCCAAGGCGCCAATGATAGCGAGCGCTATACGTGTAGATAGTACCCTTACTTCAAAGTCTGTTTTCTTGGAAGGTTCAGGATATACAATTATGTAGATTCCCTTTAATAATGCAAGCCATGCAATAAACGTTAGGAACCCCTGCCAGTTGAATACCCATACATTATGTAGGATTACACTACCTAACCCTAGGAAAATCGATAGAAAACCATACATAATACCAAATCCTCTGTCTTCAACCACTAATTTTTTCAATTCACGTAGTACCGATGGACGTACGAAAAGTATTCCCGATACAATAACCGTTACCCATCCCCAAAACAATCCTAAAAAAGTACTAGTTTCCATTATTAGTTCACTCCCCTCAATTATTTATATTTCAGATATTCCCCCCTTTAGAACAATTCCAACATCTTTATATATAGGCTAAATTCTGCTCTTTTTTAATACAAATATGGCATATTCTATGCCCATCCTTAATCACCTTATTTCTCTACGAAATGAAATTTTCACATCATTCTTCGTCATCATCTATCCGAATTAACCAAAGTCGCTTTGTACTATTACCGCACACTTTTTCATAGCTTGGAACTAACATGCACCGAAGCCAATATAATGATTTATTCGCCTTTTCACTAACCTCAAAAATTGTCCCCTCTGTAATAAAATGATCACCTTGATACAATGTATACTCACTTGTCCCATGGAATCATCATTATTCCCCTCCCTATTAAAATAGCGTTTTTGTTTCAAATGATGCTCTCATTAATTCGGATGAATTTACCAGTGTTTTTACCAAAAAATTCATGATATCGTTAATTAGTCGAGTACTTCATTATTTGACGATTTCCCTTAGGAGCCCGCAGACAATCGGGGTTTCTTTTATTTAAATAAAAATTTTGTTTAAACTTTACAAAACTCACCTATATTAAAATATCTTCTAAAATCCTTATTGAACATTTATAATACTTTTAAATAGTTTAAATTCTACAATCAGTAATGGAGGCCTTTTAATGGGAAACATCCCAAAAGTATCATCCCAACAATCAAATCCTAATATACCCTCACAGCAAGTGAACCCTAACACCCAACAAGGTAGTAATAAAAAAACAAGACGCCGTATTGTAACTATTTTGGTTTTAATATTACCTATAATTTTTGTCCTTCAATATTCTCTTAATAACCAACAAGAAATGATTAAAGAAAAACAAATCACGCTTAATACGGAGCAACAAAAATTATCTTCTTTAAAGAAGGATGGTCATTCCCTTAAGAATGATGTTAAAATTTTAACAGATAGTGAAGAAGAAATTTTAAAATTCGCAAGGAAACTGTATGGATTTTCCAAACCGAATGAAACTATTTTTCAAATAACTGAATAAAATTACACTGCATTACCCAAAAGGCAATTTGAAAATACTCGCCTTTTTATATTTAATTTCTAAAGGAATCGTACTAATCTCTCTTTCTATCAAATAAAAATTTTGTTTAATTTATTAAAATACAACCGCTTGTCCATTTCAATTTGCTCTATCATTACATTTACTATTAGTAATACGATTTTTAGAGGTGATAAATAATGGACGAGTTTTTATCTTTTGCTGCACTTAATCCGGGTTCTATTGGACCTACACTTCCACCTGTTCAACCCTTTCAATTCCCTACTGGTCCCACCGGTTCTACAGGAGCTACGGGTTCAACCGGACCAACTGGATCAACTGGACCAACTGGACCAACTGGATCAACTGGATCAACTGGACCAACTGAATCAACTGGACCAACTGGACCAACTGGATCAACTGGACCAACTGGATCAACTGGACCAACTGGACCAACTGGACCAACTGGACCAACTGGATCAACTGGACCAACTGGATCAACTGGACCAACTGGATTTAATCTTCCTGCTGGGCCTGCATCTATTACTTTGACTTCTAACGAAACCACGACATGTGTATCCACTCAAGGAAATAATACTTTATTTTTTTCGGGTCAAGTATTAGTAAACGGTAGTCCTACTCCAGGAGTAGTGGTCAGTTTTTCATTTAGTAATCCTTCTCTTGCTTTCATGGTTCCTCTTGCTGTCATTACAAATGCTTCAGGTAACTTTACCGCTGTATTTCTAGCCGCTAATGGGCCTGGAACAGTAACCGTTACTGCTTCACTTCTTGATTCTCCTGGAACAATGGCTAGCGTCACTATTACCATTGTGAATTGTCCGTAATGGTTTTATCTTTAAGTACTAAGCAATTTCTGATAAGATGAGCACTGATTTACAGTGCTCATCTTATCATTGGGATGTTCCTTTCAAATGAAATTTCGAAACACCCTACTAAAATAAAGCTTTTATTAAGAACTAATGATCTTTATATTTCTTAAACTTGTCATCACAAGTGATTTTTATAATTAGTTAAATTCTCAATATAGTTTATGTATATAATTCTATTCAAAGATACATAATACCCACGTAACTATTTAAAAACACTTCGTTTTTATATCTAAATTCAAAAAGGAGCTACATAACATGGATAAAAAAAATCTATTAAGTCAACAACTTGATTATGTGTCATCGGATGCGCTGAATACCCCTAGTAAAGCCCAAGAGCAAATGCAAGAAACATCTCAGGAGGCACATGATTCAAACAAAAAGGACAGTACTCAAGCTTTACATGGCGACGATTTACCAATTTCAGATGTATATAGAACAACGAACAAGCAGTAAATTTAAAAGGGAAAAATCTTAAGAACGAGTGAACTTAATTCTTTTCCCATTTCCTATTTAATTAACACTTTTATATGAAACCCGTACACATTTTTGACACATCTACTATCACAATCTCCTGAAAATTCGTGATAATATTAATTTGTCGAATACGCCAAATTTCGACATTGAACGACAATGATATCTCCTTTATTGAATCCCTGTCCCCCAGGGATTTCTCCTTTTATTCATTACTTTTTTCTTCACTAAATGTTCATTCTTAACAAAATTCAATTACTCCATTGGATAGATATGCAACAGTATCCTATTTTGATAAAAACTAAAAACAAACAGACATACTTAACACTAATAGTAGATTTTTTAACTTCAAATTTACTTTTTCTCTCTTATCTTTTTGTAAACATTAAAAATGAGCTCTATTTACATAGAGCTCATTCGTAATTTTATAGTTTACTAGACTGTAACCCCTGAATAAACGGAACTACTTCAGGATTTACAAGTGATGATAAATCCCCTAATTCTTTTCCTAAGTAAGCAGCTTTAATGACGCGTCGCATTACTTTAGAATTACGTGTTTTTGGTAAATCTTCTACAACGTGAATATCTTTTGGACACAATGCTTTTCCGATATGAGAGTTTACTAAACTCATTAATACTTTCTTTAACTCTCCTGTGAATGTTACATTGTCCCTTAATACTACAAAACAATGACAAACTTCACCTTTTACATCATCAGGTACACCAATCGCGGCAGCTTCTATGACATCATTATGCTTAACAAGAATAGATTCATATTCTGCAGGTCCAATACGTTTTCCAGCAATGTTTAACGTATCATCTGAGCGTCCTGTAATAATATATTGCTCACCATCATAAATCACCCAGTCACCATGAACCCATTTATTTTCAAAACGTGACCAATACGTGTTCACATAACGCTCATCGTCTTCCCAGAAACTTTTCGTCATACCAACCCAAGGTTTCTCTAAACATAATTCTCCAACTTCATCACGAATTGGATTGCCTTGATCATTAAGCACAACCGCTGCCATTCCTGGTAAAGATGCGTTAAAACTAATCGGTGCAATCGGTTTAATAAGGACGTTTCCGAAAATCCCACCAGAAATTTCAGTTCCGCCTGAATAGTTACAAATTGGTACATTATTTTTTCCAACTGTTTCAAATAGCCACATCCAAGGATCTGGATTCCAAGGTTCACCTGTTGATGCGAATACTTCTAAACTCTTGAGCGAATGTTTATTTACATACTCATCACCCTTTGCCATTAACGCACGAATTAATGTTGGTGATATACCGAGATGTGTAATTTCATATTTATCAACGGTCTCCCATAAACGATCTGCTTCTGGGAAATCTGGAACACCTTCGTACATAACCATCGTTGCTCCATTAATGAGAGAGCCGAATAGTAAAAACGGTCCCATCATCCAGCCCATATCAGTTACCCATAATACGCGGTCACCTTGTTTGATGTTCATTCCAAATCCTGCATCAAATGCAGATTTCAAAGGGAAACCAGCATGTGTATGTACTGTTCCTTTCGGTTTCCCAGTTGTACCTGATGTATAAATGAGCATTAACGGATCATCACTATTCATTTCTTCAGCATGTGTAAATGGTTTTTCTTTTTCTAGCGCACTCCATGAGAAATCGTAATGATGCGGTGTAAAATCATTTCCTGCATGACGAACGATAACAACTTTTTCAACAGTTGGACAATGTTCACAAGCTTTATCTACTTCATCTTTTAATGCAACAATTTTACCACGGCGTGAAAAACCATCTGCAGTAATGATCATTTTTGCCCCTGCCGCTTGCACGCGTGTCATGACTGCATCAGACGCAAATCCTGAGAAAATTGGTGAAATAATTGCCCCAATCTTCATTACAGCTAGCATCGCAACAACTGTTTCTGGAATCATCGGCATATAAATTGTTACACGGTCACCTTTTTCAATACCCGCATGTCTCAAACCGTTTGCAACGCGACTTACCCAGTTGTCAAGCTCTTCATATGTAAATGATTTTGAAGTTCCATTTTCCCCTTCATACTGCAGTGCTGGTTGCGTTCTTGTTTCATCAGCTGCAAGCCAGCGTGATAAAACTGATTCTACAACGTTACATGTTCCGCCATTATACCACTGTGCAAACGGCGTACCATTTTCTAAATCTAGCACTTCTGTATAAGGCTTCATCCATTGATAGCCAACCGCTTTCTCAGCTTCTCCCCAAAACCAATCTGTTTCTTCAATAGATTTATTATAAAACGTTTCATAATCTTCATAGCCCAATGATTTCATCCAACCATATAAACGCGTTTTTTCTTTATATTCTTCTGTTGGAAACCAAACTGCTTGTTTCAATGTTTTCCCCTCCTTGACTTTTTGAGCAAGAAAGCCCTAAATAGGGCTTTTAAACTGGATAAACAGGATGTTTACGATCTGTAAATACTTGATATTTACTCATATACATTTCGAATCGTCCTTTTAACTCTTCTCTTAAATTGTTTGGATGAACAATACCATCAATGACCATCTCTGATGCCAAATGGTAAATATCAATATCTTTCTTATACTCTTCGCGTTTTTCAGCAATGAAGCTATCACGCTCTTCTTCTGGTAAAGCTGCAATCTTATTTGCATATACAGCATTGACTGCCGCTTCTGGACCCATTACTGCAATAGAAGCTGTCGGTAATGCTAGGCAGCAATCTGGTTCAAAGGCTGGACCTGCCATTGCATATAAACCAGCACCGTATGCTTTACGAACAACAATAGAAATTTTCGGTACAGTTGCTTCACTCATTGCAGAAATCATCTTTGCACCATGACGAATAATACCAGCACGCTCTACTTTAGTACCAATCATAAATCCAGGTACATCTGCAAGGAATAACAATGGAATATGATATGCATCACATAAATTAATAAACTTCGCTGCTTTATCAGCTGAATCGTGGAATAATACGCCGCCTTTCATACGCGGTTGATTTGCAATAATACCAACTGGCTTACCATCAATACGTGCTAAGCCTGTAATTAGTTCTTGAGCAAATAATTTTTTCACTTCATAGAAAGAACCTTCATCAATAACTCTATTAATGAGATCTTTCATATTGAAAGGAGCATTTTGATTTTCTGGAATGATTTGTTCTAACGTTTTTTCGAATTGTTTCGGTTCTTGAGGTGTAACCAATGGAGTCTTCTCTAAGTAGTTGTTTGGAAAATATGAAATGTATTGTCTTGCTTGTGTAATCGCATCTTCTTCTGTTTTACATAAAACATCTCCGCATCCTGATACAGAGCAATGCATACGAGCTCCGCCCATCTCCTCTAAAGTTACCTTCTCGCCGATAACCATCTCCGCCATACGAGGAGAACCTAAGTACATAGATGCATTTCCTTCTACCATCATAACAATGTCACAAAAGGCTGGAATATATGCGCCACCAGCTGCCGAAGGTCCAAATAATAAGCATACTTGAGGAACTTTACCTGATAATTTCACTTGATTGTAGAAGATTCTTCCTGCACCGCGGCGCCCTGGGAACATTTCTACTTGATCTGTAATACGCGCTCCAGCAGAGTCAACTAAATAAAATAACGGAACACGTAATTTTTCTGCCGTTTCTTGAATACGTAAAATCTTTTCAACTGTACGTGCGCCCCATGATCCAGCCTTTACCGTTGAATCATTTGCCATTACGCATGCAGTACGACCATGTATTTTACCCGTTGCCGTTATAACACCATCAGCAGGTAATCCAGTTTGTTCACAGTTTGCAAATAATGCATCTTCTACATATTCACCATTATCAAATAGAAGCGCTAAACGATCTCGAACGAATAGTTTTCCCTTTGCTTTGTTTTGTTCATGATATTTTGGTGCGCCGCCTTGTTTAATCGTTTCAACTCGTTCTTCAAATGTATTCGATTGTTGTTTTTGGTCTAACATATTTACTCCCCCTTATACATTGGTGTGCGTTTTTCCTTGAATGCTTGTAATCCTTCTAATCTATCTTTCGTATGGATTACACCTTCATACGCTTGTTTTTCCATTTGTAATCCGGTATGTAAATCAACTTGAATACCGTTTGAAATTGCTTCTTTTGCTAATCGAACAGCAATAGGACCATTACTAGCAATTTTCTCTGCTATTTCAATTGCTTTCTCTTCAAGTAAATGAGCTGGTACAACAAATTCTACTAAACCATATTCTTTTGCTTCTTGCGCCGAAATACGTCTTCCTGTATAAATTAATTCCTTCGCTCTACCAACACCAATTAATCTTGGCAAACGCTGCGTACCACCTGCTCCTGGTATAATTGCAAGTGTAGTTTCAGTAAGACCAAGACTTGCAGATTCAGCCGCAATTCTAAAATCACAAGCTAAACTTAATTCCGTACCACCACCAAGTACGATTCCATTTATAGCAGCGATAACTGGCTGTGGTAATTGTTCAACCATTTCCATAGTAGTGCGAATCATACTAACAGCATGACGAACTTGTTCTTCATTCATACCAGCGCGTTCTTTTAAATCAGCACCAGCACAAAATGCTTTTTCACCAGCACCTGTTAGAATAACTACTCTAGTATTTGACTCTTCACTTATTTGAGTTAATATGTTTTGTAACTCTTCTAATAACGCTAAAGATAATGAGTTTGCTTGTCTTTCACGATTTAATGAAATCTTTACAACGTGAGGTGTTACATAATCAACTGAAATGTTTTGTAATTGTAGCATCTTCTCACCTACTTATCGTTTTATGTTGAAGCGCTCTATACACATGACTTGGTAATTGGATATTTAATTTACTTTGAATAAATTGACTCGCTCTCAATAACTTCTCTTCATCAATATTCGTTTGGACCCCTAACTTATGGAGCATATAAACTAAGTCATCAGTTGCAACATTACCTGATGCTCCAGGTGCATATGGACAACCCCCAAGGCCACCACAAGAACTGTCAAATGTTGTAATACCGTATTCTAAAGACTTAACTACATTCGCCAGAGCCATACCGTACGTATTATGGAAATGCATTGCAAACTGCGAAGCATCGTATTTCTTTAATAAATGTTCTAATACTCCCTCTACTTGTAGCGGATTCGCTACACCGATCGTGTCACCAAGCGAGACTTCATAAATGCCGTATGAAAATAGTTGATTACATAATTCATCAACTGCTGCGGTACTTATATCCCCTTCATAAGGACATCCAAATACAGTAGAAACATAGCCTCTTACCTTTTTCCCTTCGAATAATGCCTGTTTTGTTATATCTTCAATTACAACTAATGCTTCTTTAATTGATTTATTAATATTACTTTTATTATGAGATTCACTTGCTGATAAAAAAACATTCACCTCATCTACATTTTGCAAAAAAGCTCGTTCCAAACCATTTTGATTTGGAACAAGCGCTGCATATGTAACATTTGGTTCCCTTTTTAGCTCAGAAAACACATCATTTGCATCTGCTAATGCAGGGACCCATTTAGGGTGAACGAATGAGGAAACTTCAACATACGATAATCCCGCCTCTGTAAGTAGTTGAATCCATTTTACTTTATCTTTTGTGCCAACAATCTTTTTTTCATTTTGTAAGCCATCACGTGGCCCGACTTCTTTAATGACAGCAAAATTAGGTAGTTTCAATTCACTTCCCCCTATATCTCCCTATTCAATTTCTAGTAATACATCTCCTTCATTTACAAAATCGCCTTCTTGCACATTAATTTTCATAACTGTGCCAGCTTCTTCTGAAATGATTGGAATTTCCATTTTCATAGATTCCAAAATGACGACATCTTGCTCTTCCTCTACTGTATCTCCTACTCCTACAACAATCTTCCATACATTTCCTGCCATCGATGCATATACTTTCGTCATCATTTTTTCCCCCTTAATATTGTTAAATCTTATTTTTTAACAAGTTGTTTCGTTACAAAACCTGTTGTATAAATACCACTTTTGAACACATCGTCTTCCAATACTTGAAGTAACATTGGCGTGTTCGTTTTAATACCTTCTACTTTTAATTCTTCTAAAGCATCATGTAATTTTGAAATTGCTTCTTCACGAGTTTCACCATGAGCAATGACTTTCGCAATCATTGGATCGTAGAAAGGTGTAATCGTGACTTGATTCTCCAAAAAGTGATCAATACGTACATTTGATGGAAGCGTTAAATCTGTAATCTTTCCAGGTGATGGGAAGAAAGTTTTCGGATCCTCTGCATAAATACGTGCCTCAATGGCATGACCACTACGTTTTACATCATCTTGTGTAAATGATAGTTTCTCACCGTATGCAATTAGAAGTTGTTGTTCTACAAGATCTAAACCTGTAATTTCTTCTGTAACTGGATGCTCTACTTGTAATCTCGTATTCATCTCTAAGAAATAAAAGTTCTTCTGATCATCTACAAGAAACTCAACTGTACCTGCATTTGTATAGCCTAGAGCTTTGGCAGCTTGTACAGCAACTTCCCCCATCGCTTTTCGCGTACCTTCATCTAAAAATGGTGAAGGTGCTTCTTCAATTACTTTTTGATTTCGGCGCTGCACTGAACATTCACGCTCCCATAAATACACTGTGTTACCATGTGTATCTGCTAAAAGCTGAATTTCAATATGGTGTGCATCTGCAATATAGCGCTCTAAATACATTTCTCCGTTACCGAAGAAGTTTTGTGCTCTTGTTTTGTTACTTTCAAATGCTTTGGTGAGCGTTTGCTCAGTTTCCATCAACTGCATTCCAATGCCTCCGCCGCCTGCGGATGCCTTCAGCATTAATGGATAACCAATTTGTTTTGCAATTTCAATTGCTTCTTCAGCAGTTTCAATATTTGTAGTAATACCTGGAACTACTGGGACATCTGCAGCTTGCATTGCAATACGAGATTCGATTTTACTTCCCATCTTCGTAATAATTTCTTCTGATGGACCGATAAATACAATTCCTTCTTCTCTACAGCGAACCGGAAAAGACGGATTCTCTGATAATAATCCATATCCCGGATGGATTGCTTCAGCATTTGTCTTCTTAGCTATTTCAATAATTTTTTCAAGGTTTAAATAGCTTTCTTGGACACGCGGTCCACCTACTAAGTAAGCTTCATTTGCCATTTTTACATGTAGGGCATTTTCATCAGCCTCAGAATAAATAGCAACAGTGCGAATGCCAAGTTTTTGACAAGTTTTCATAATACGAACTGCGATTTCCCCGCGATTAGCAATTAATATTTTTTGAAACATAGTGATTCCTCCTTTTTATCTACATCCTAAATGTCTTGCAATTACGAGACGTTGAATTTCAGAAGTTCCTTCACCAATTTCTAATAGTTTTGCATCACGAATATGTCGTTCCACTTCATATTCACGCATATAGCCGTATCCACCGTGAATTTGTACCGATTGATTTGCAATACGACTAGCAGCCTCAGATGCAAATAACTTTGCCATAGCCGCTTCTTTACCGAAAGGTTTATCATTATCTTTTAACCAAGCCGCTTTATGTACTAAATTACGTGCAAGTTCTACTTCAGTCGCCATATCAGCTAATTTAAATTGAATCGCTTGGAAATTAGAGATTGACTTTCCAAATTGTTGACGTTCTTTCGCATATTGCAGCGCACGTTCAAATGCAGATTGTGCAATACCTACTGCTAATGCTGCGATTGAAATACGTCCTCCATCAAGTGTATATAAGAATTGTTTAAATCCTTTATTTACATCACCAAGAATATTTTCTTTCGGTACACGTACACCATCAAGTACGATTTCACATGTATTAGAAGCACGAACACCCATCTTATCGTAAGGACTTGAGATCGTTAATCCTTCACTTGTAGTCGGTACGATAAATGCCGAAATACGTTTTCTACCATTATCTTCAACACCGTTGATAGCGGTTACAATAATTGTATTTGCATACTCTGCATTTGTAATCCAACACTTTTCACCACTAATAACATACTCATCTCCATCTAATACTGCTTTCGTTTTTGTACCGCCTGCATCTGATCCAGCGTTCGGCTCCGTTAATCCGAAAGCACCTAATGTTTTACCTGACGCCATTGGAACTAAATATTTCTGTTTTTGTTCTTCTGTACCGAAATAATAAATTGGAGAAGCACCTAATGAAATTGTTGCAGCGTAACTTAATCCTGTCCCACCACAAGCACGACCAATTTCTTCAACTGCTAACGCGTACGATACAGTATCGCCACCTGAACCTCCATACTCTTCAGGGAATGGGATACCTAATAATCCTAGTTCGCCCATTTTTTGAAATGTTTCATATGGAAATTCCGCAGTTTTGTCATAATACACAGCTTTCGGTGCGATTTCCTTTTCAGCAAAGTCACGTACCATTTCTTTAATCATTTGTTTTTCGCGAGTTAGAGTAAATTCCATTCCGCTACACACCCCTTATCGAATATTGAGTTTCGACAGCGTGCGAGTTTCTACTACAAACATTACGAATTAAAAGACACGAATATTAGTTAGACAATTGCTATAATTCTGTCATAACTTAATTTTAAAACAGATTCTGTACTAATGCACAAAAAAATTCCTACATTGTTCTACAACAACATAGGAGTTTTCTTGTCGAATTATGTAATTTTTTGTTTAATAATCTCTACCTTTTCCCGAATCAGAAATTTCTACTAAAGCTTCAGGGTAAGGTTCAAAATATGTTTGTCTTAATAAATACTTTTCGTCAAATCGAATGGCCCATGATTTTAAAATTGTAAGTAAGCTACTAAGCGGGACTTTCTTTTCTATATACTTTTGTATCAAATCTAAAAAATGATCTTTTTCTTGTTTTTTCAACTTTGTTTTAAAATATCCAAAAATATGCTCACATACATTTACATTCGATGTATAGCGGGAGGTGCGCATAAATAATTCATATAAAGTCTTCTCATACTTATCAAATACAACTTCAATCGTTTCATTTTTTTGATTTGCAATAATACGCCCTAATTCTTTTTGTTTCACTTGATTATATGCCATAAATAAATACTTATAGTCTGATTGAAATGATACGAGTTCTTTTATGTTTTTAGTATGTTTAATCATTTTGTAATGCGCGATTGTAAACAGTCTTGTAAAGAAATGTTCTCTAATAATAAAATTCGACAATCTACCCTCTTCTTCAATTGGAAGATGTGAAAATTTTTTTATTACTGCTCCGCCAAATAAGCCAGATCCCTTTCCTTTTACTGGCGCTTTTTCAAAACCAGAATAAATTTTCACATCGCGCGTACCACAACTTGGCGAACGATTCTTTAAAATAAAACCATCCACATCGGATATCGTTTGTAAAAAGTCATTTGAAAATTGCTCCATTTTTTCAGTTACATCTTCTCGTGTCGACGGCTGTACAAGCCTATTCGCACCATTTTCTTCTACGATTCGTATCGTTTCACGAGGAGTCCCCAATCCGATCTCGACTTCTGGACAAACAGGTATAAATGTAACAAATGGCTGCAAATTTCGTATTGTTACATCTGGTATCATCTCTGCATTATAACGACAGGCATCAAATTCTAAACATTTACTTACAACAATTGTTGGTTTTGCAAATTGGCGCATCACATTACCTCCGTGGTGTTAATCCATACAATATAAATTGAATCGTATTTTCAATTTCCACTTCATCATCCCATTTTTCTTCAGGCAATAATAAAAATCGTGTTAATAGTAAACCTAATACAGCTGATAAAGTAAGACGTAATACAGAAGATGGAGGCATCTCAATAATTTCCCCTTCTTCTTGAAACTTTACAATCAACTTTTTAAAATGTGAAAGTAACTCTGTTTCTACTAAATGTTGTATTTCGTTTTTCAATTCTGGCTGAAATGGCACTTCTTGAATTAATATTTTTATCATTGGAAAATGCTTTTTTGCAAATTCAAATCTATTATGAATAACAACTCTTAGCAGCCCTTCATACGATTCATACTGCGATTTGAAAATTTCCTTTGCAAAGGCTTGTACAAAAAATGGTGCAGCAAACTTTGTTAATGTCGGCATGACGACTGCTAACAATAAATCTTTTTTTGTTTTATAGTAGCGGAAGATTGTTCCTTCCGCTACACTAGCACGCTTTGCAATTTCACTTGTAGAAGTTGATGCATATCCTTTTTCTCCAAACATATCAACAGCTGCCTCTAAAATACGCATTTGACGTTCATTTCGTTTATCCGTATTAGTTGCGGCAATTAATTCATCCAGCCAATCCTTCTTCATCTATAATGCCCCTTTGTACCGTCATTATATTTTTCGATGTTTCTTTAATGCATATACATTTCCTATTGCAAATAATAGAGAAAAAAGTAGTAATACAGTAAGATCTAATGCAATCTCTGTAAATCCTTGATTTCGAATCATCACTTGTCTCATTGCGTCAGCTCCATATGTGAGCGGAAATAATTCCCCTAACATTTGTAGCCACTTATTCATAGATTCAATTGGAAACAACCCAGAAAAGAAAATTTGTGGCACAATGACAAGCGGTATAAATTGAATCATTTGAAATTCATTATTTGCGTATGCTGATAAAAACGTCCCTAAAGTTAATGCTGTTAAAGAAAGCATACATGTAATAAGTAGCGTTAACCATATGGAGCCAGCTACATACAAGTCTAAAATATAAACTGAAAAATTCACGATTATAATTGATTGTATAAATGCAAAGATTCCGAAACCAATAATATATCCTACAACTATTTCCCATCTTCTCACTGGAGTGGACAATAACCTCTCTAATGTACCACTTAAACGTTCTCTAACAAAGGAAACTCCAGACAATATAAATACAAAGAAAAATGTAAAGAAACCAATCAATACTGGACCAAGCCCATCAAACATTGTAAAGTCTTTAGAGCCATGTAAGTAATTTACTTCAGGCTTCATAACTGATACTTCATTCTTTTCTGTACTCTTTTGTAAAACTTGAAGTACAGCACGATTTTTTGATGAATCACTTCCTTCTAATAAAAAATTCATTTTCCCATTCTCTAAATAAATTACTGCATCTACCTTTTGCAGTTCTAACTCTGAAATTGCTTTCTCTTTGCCGTATTCATAAATTGAGGCTTCTTGAGTTTTCATTGTTTTTACAATAGGAGCAGGCACATCAACTACAGCAATATGCGGTACATAGTCTTTTTGTGTAAACACTAGAGACAATAACCAAAGTAATAACATAGGTGCCCCAAACATCATCGCTAACGAACGTTTATCTCGAAAAAATTGGCGAATAATACGAATGATTACACCAGTAACTCTCATGATAGAGCCACCTCTTCCAACAAAAAGACATCTTCAATCCGTCCTGATGATACCCGTTTTTTCAATTCTTCAGGTGTTCCAGTCGCAACTAGTTTTCCTTCTCTAATCAACCCTAGACGCTCACAAAACTCAGCTTCATCCATAATGTGCGTCGTTACAATAATAGTTGTGCCTTTCTTTTTCAAATCATAAAATTTTTCCCAGATTGTTTTTCTAAGAAGTGGATCTATCCCCACTGTTGGCTCATCTAAAATTAATATTTCAGGTTCATGAAGGAGTGCTATCGCTAATGATAAACGCTTCTTCATCCCACCTGAAAAATGCTGCACTTGCTGTCTTATATGTTGTGATAATTGTACAAGGTCAAAAACCTCTTCGATTCTTTCTTTTTTATGTTTTCCCTTTAATCCATACATCGTTGCAATAAAATCTGCATTTTCATATGCTGATAGTTCTTCATATAATGCATCAGCCTGAGCCATATAACCAATTCTTTTCATTTCATTTAAATTAGGCATGTTCGTGTTGTATACAAGCACTTCACCTTTCGTTGCCTCATGAATACCTGCAATCAATTTAATAAGAGTCGTTTTCCCTGAACCTGAAGGCCCAACTAAACCAAATATCTCTGCTTTTTCAACTCGCAATGAAAGATTGTGTAACACTTCTTTTTTCCAAAAACTTTTTGATACAGTCCGTAAAATAATGGCAGGTTGCTGCACGTATTCTTCCCCCTTTTCTAAAATGAGTGAGTACTCACTTTTATTTTACTCTTGCGTAATTATATGTCAAACTTCATTGATTAGTATGTATTTTCAATCTTAAACAATGAAACAGAGTCGACATTAGAATATCATTTCTTAAAGTCGACTCTGTTTCATTTAAATTATATATTTTATTTTACGTTTTCAAATTCATATATTTCCTAATTCTAGCAACATCTAAAGAATATTCGATAACTAATTGCTGTAACGGTAATATAACTGTGTCGGGATATAAATGGGCATATTGTAATGTTTCTGCATATTTTTCTAACCTTTTTTCTAAATACTTTATAATTTGATCAGGATGACTTACTAATAAACATTTACAATAATAATGTATTTGTTCCTCAATCGCCGTATACTCTTCAATTTCATATTCTTTATGCATGTGTACACCCCTTTATGTTTTTATACAGATTCCTTATCACACTTTTCACTCGACTAATTTTTAAGTTTTTTGATTATTTACACTATAACAAACTCTACGGGTCAAATTTTGTTACTTTATGTAACGTAGAAAATTTTTAACAAAATTGTAATGTTAACTTGTATAAATTACATATGGCTTATTTTTCTATACAAAAAATCGTACAGTTCAATTTAACTGTACGACTACAAGTTCTGGCCTATTAAAAATTCTTTGCGGAATGATACTATTGCCTAATCCTCTACTCACTACCATAGACGTATTTTGTTTTTCATATAAACCAGCTGTATATGTAGGGAATATACCTTGATTCGGGGCAACTAACCCTCCGATAAATGGCAATCTAACTTGCCCTCCATGAGCATGCCCCGATAACACTAAATCAATTTTCTCAGCAGCATAATTCTGAATAAATTCAGGTCTATAGAATAAATCATCTATTTCTCCTATTTTAATACACTATCTAAATGTATTGCTCCTATATATAGATATATTCCTATTTAATCCGCAATTTTCCTTATCGGATAAATTAATAAAAATTATTTCCCTACACATTGCGATTACATGTTATATAAGGAAGCTCCTCTTTTTTCCATGCAAGAAATCCTCCCTTTAAATTCACTACTTCCTTTATACCAGCTCTTTGTAAAATACTAGCTGCTATAGCGGAACGCAATCCGGTTCGACATTGTAAAACTAATGGGCAATCTTTTGGTATGCAATCTAGCTGCTTAAATAGATTTCCTAAAGGGATATGTATTGCATCATGAAGATGTCCTTCCTCCCACTCTGTTTTACTACGTACATCGATAACCTTAACGCTACCATCCTTTATATGCGGATTTAATTCAATCGATGTTTTTTCTTTGTAACTTTCAAATCTATCAAGTCTTTGTATAACTTGTAAGGGTGCAAAAGCAATAATATTATCTAGCCCAATAGATTCAAAGTCTCTAATAACCTCCTCCAATCTAACCTTTTCCTCATCTAGAATGATTAAAGTTTCTGTTTTATAATCTAGTAACCAGCCACACCAAGTTGTGAAGGAATTGTTATACGGTATGTTAATTGATTTCTCAATGTGACCAGAAGCAAAACTTGCTACATCCCTTATATCAACTATTTGCTGAACGCTCCTCATAATTTCTTGAAGTTCTTCTACTGTATTAATAGCAGTAACTTCTCTCTTATTACGAATTGGTGGACCGTACTTATTTAAATTCTTCATTAATGAAAAATACTTTGGAGGCTCTGGCTGTCCCGTCAATAAAGTCGATACAAAATCACTTTCTTTATTACACTGAAATGCCCAATTAAACATCTTTTCATAACCTAATGTAGAAGTTGGAATTGCTCCTAATGCTTTTCCACATGCGCTTCCTGCTCCATGTGATGGCCATATTTGCAAATAATCAGGGAGTATTTTTATTTTTTGTATAGAATCAAATAATTGTTTCGCTCCTATTTTTGCAGTATCTTTCATACCTACAGCGGTTTCTAATAAATCCGGTCTTCCTATATCTCCTACAAATATAAAATCACCTGTGAATATTCCTATCGGCTTATCATTCTTATAATTATTTTGACTTGTATCAGTTACTAAAAAAGAAATACTTTCAGGCGTATGCCCTGGTGTGTGAATTACATTAAATTTTATATGACCTACTTTAAACTCTGTGCCCTCTCTAACCAAATTATATCGACCTTCGTTAAGATATTGATATTTCCAATCACAATCTCCTTCGTCAGATACATATAAATTTGCATCATAAAGATTAGAAAGTTCCCTAGACCCAGAAAGAAAATCTGCATGAATGTGAGTTTCAGCCGCAGCAATTACTTCCATCCCCTCCTTCTTAGCAAATTCGATATATTGTTCTATATAGCGACCTGGATCAATTACAATTGCTACACCTTCCTTCTGACAACCGACTAAATAGGAAGCATGTGCTAATTTTTCATCATAAAAATATTTTAAAAGCATAGCTATTCCCTCCAAATAATTATTTCAACTTGCTTTTCAATTTTTATTACCACTTTCTCTCTCCTCTTATAGAATCCCTTTCAACATAAAGTTCCAATACATATAGGGCAACATATATCTTTTAAGTAAAAACATACTATACCGTTCTTTCGCTTGATTAAACGGAAACGTTTCTTGAGGTTCATGTTCATAGTTAAATTCAGCTAGTATTAGACTTTTATATCCTGTAACAATCGGACAGGATGTATATCCATCATATTTAGCCTGTAAGTCTCTTCCGTTAAGTACGTCCATAATATTTTGTTTTAAGATAGGTATTTGTTTTCGAATTGCCGCTCCAGTTTTAGAGGTGGGTAAATTGGTACAATCTCCAAGTCCGAAAATATTCTTATACTGTACATGCTGCAAAGTATAAGGGCTTATATCTACCCACCCCTGAGAATCACTTATCTCACTCTCTTTAATAAAACTAGGTGGCCCCATTGGTGGAACAACATGGATCATACTATATGGTACTGTTTCTCTTTTCAGTGTTTGCGTATCTTCAAAAATTGCTTCTTTCTTCTCAGCGATAATTTCTACTAAGTTTTTATAATAATTTGTTATAATTTGCTTTCTTTCAATTACTTGTTCTAATGTATTTGCATAAAGTGGAACCTGAAATATGTTAGCGTTCGCAGTATAAAACATTACTTCACTTTTGTTTCTTACACCGCTATTACAAAAATATTCTTCTGCTAAATACATTATTTTTTGTGGAGCACCACCGCATTTTATAGGCGTATTGGGGTGGGTAAAAACAGCATTTCCTCCTTTAAATTTTTCAATTTCTCTCCAAGTAGAATCAACATATTTATAAGAGTAATTGCTACAAACCCCATTAGTCCCAATAGACTCCTTTAAGCCTTTAATGCCGTCCCAATTTATTTGTATACCGGCTGCTACAATAAGAATTTCATACTCAAGCAGCAGTCCATCATCTAAAAGTAGCTTATTTTCTTCCGGAAACAACTTAACAACACTTTTAGGGATCCACGTTGCCCCTTTTGGAATAAGCAATTCTTGATTACGCATCGTACTTTCCTTTAAAACAATCCCTCCCCCCACTAAACTCCATAATGGTTGGAAATAATGTTTTTTTGATGGATCAATAATTGCTATACTTTCTTTCAATAGGGGTACATTTCGTAACAAATGTGCAGTAGAAGATATTCCTGCAGTCCCTGCACCAATCACAATGATTTTATATCTATCTCTGGTCTTCATTATCCTCTTCCTATCTAAAATTGATTTTTAAAATAACTAATTCGTAGCCGTATTTTCATTGTAGTAACATTATTATAAGTTAAAAGTACCACATATTTATCTGAATCAAATGAAAATTTTGTTAATTTTACCATCGATATTACTTTATGCGTAAATCCCCTATGCTACTTCCATATTTCATATTTTTCAATACTAGTCTTTGCCCTATCTTACTTTTATTACAGTTTCTCTCTACACTCAAAGCTATCTTTATCTTCTTTTTCGAAGAATACCTCGTTACTTGTAATTGGAATTTAAAAGTTCGAATAGTTTTTCTTAAATATATAAATTTATATAATCGTATAGAGGGAATTCTATTTAAATATGGAGGGTTTTTATAACGCGCTAGGTATTCATGTGAAAAAATTACCAATTACATAAAAATTAGCAACGGTTCATATTCAATTGAGTGAAATTATTGAGGTTACTGAAGATAAAATATATGCTGATGTTAAAAAAGGAGAAGTAAACCTTATTGGTAAAGTAGAATTATCTATTATTTGCTTTCAATAAAATAGTCCTTTTAAATATAATAAATGCATAAGTATTGCTGTATTGATTAATCTTAAAAATAACCAGATTTGGATTCTAGTTCTTAAACAATACAAAAAACAACGAAAAAGAACACACCTTTTTGCATTATACAAGTGTGTTCTTTTCTTTTTTTAGTTTTAATTGCTATAATTCTTAGCCTATAGTAACTAAATTAAATTATTTTACACCGACCTGATTCCAAGCATTTTCTATAGCTTTATACGTTACACTATCATAACCATCATAATCAGCCGCAGATTGTAATAAAGCAGTACGAGCTTGTTTAAAGTCGCTAGTTGGAGTCAAATATGTTGTTAACGCACGATAATAGATTTTTTCTGCCTTTTCTTTACCAATAGAATTAATTGTCAGATATGCAGCCTTATTCGGAATACCGCTATTTATATGCACTCCACCATTATCTCCTTCTTCAGTTTCTGGAAGATATTGATAGTTTCTCATATGAGCAGGCTGTCCATATTTCTCAGGATTTGATAAGCTTCGCAGTGCGTCCCCAGAAACACCAGGTGTAAATACAGCATCTCCTACATCCCAATTGGTAGGATCAACAAAATAGCCAAAAACATCAGAGAAAGATTCATTTAATGCACCTGATTGATTTACGTAACGAAGATCAGCAGAATACTCTGTAACAGCATGAGTTAATTCATGTGCCACAACATCAAGAGAACCAGAAAGCGGAATAAATCTGCGACCATCTCCATCCCCATATATCATTTGCTGGCCATTCCAAAATGCGTTATTTACGTTAACTCCATAATTCACAGCCGAGCGAATTGTTTTACCTTTTCCATCAATACTGTTACGATTATGAACGTTTTTATAATAATCATAGACTTTTCCTGCATGATAATGGGCATCAACTGCTGGCCCTTGATCTTTATTTTTCCAAGCATTATCCTCATCAAACAGACGATAATTTATTGGATAATCTTCATCACTATGATTAACTGTAAATGTTTCAATGTAGCCACCATTCATAGGTTTTGTTGTGTCTTTTAAGTAGTATTTTCCCTTTACACTACTAAAAGTTGTATTCAATTCTTTTTTATCACCTAATACCCCATATCCGTAGCCTTTATGAGCACTATCTGCATCTGTAACTGCATTATATGAATCTACAATTGTTCCATCTTCCGCATTAACATAGATGTGCCAGTTAGCACCATAAGGTTTAATAAATTGTAGTTTCACTTTAAACGTTAAATAGTATGTTCCATCTTTTTCATATACAACTAAATCTGCTGTTTCATTAGTAGACTCTAAGTTTTCTTTTATCTGATCTAATGCATTCCCGTCCATTTTTACTAGCGTATCAATTTTTGTAAGTTTAATATGTTTCCAAGCATTTGAAAGTGCTGTTTCCTTTGTAATCTTTGCTTTTGTATTCCCCTTTAAACTCTCCTCTGCAGCTGGATGGACATCTCCATTGACCGTTGTTACTTTCCCCTCTTTATCTGTATGTACAATAAATTGTGCACCGTCAACAGGTATTTTATTTATAGATCGTGTATAAACATAATGTTTCATACCTAAATCATCTGATTTCACTTCTTTAAGTGTTAAATCTTTTTGTGGATTTATTTTAAATAATTCTTTATTTTCTTCAAGAAACTCTTTTACCGCTTTTTGAGTCTCTACCTTTTTATCAGATAAATCACCTGAAAGAAATGATGGACTTCCCTGTTCCTCATTCCAATTTTTTTGTAGTACCTCCATTTTATCCATTGCTTCTTGTTGAGAGACTTGTTCTTCTGCAAACGCAGTTGAAAAAGGAGCACCTAACATTGTTCCCGCAGCAAGTAATGTAATAACCGTTTTTTCATTCGTTTTCCCCCTTCAATATGAGTAATTTAAAAGATATAATTGCAAAATTTAATATACAATTATTTTTGGATTTTTTGTATAAATATGAATAATTGCATATTATTCATTTATTAATTTATTGAGATATAAATTACTTATAAGGGTACTAACCCATCGCTATCAAGCTATGCTCATAAAACGTCAATTAGAGTAGAGGCTGTTTTCTTATCGTATCGATGAGATTTTTCGCCCGTTTTGCTGTTGGAGGTTGAACAGGCGAATTAGAATCTTTGATAGCTCTTGGGTATCTTTCTGTATAGCTTGGAAAAGAAGAAAATAATCTTTAATCATATATATGGCCTTATATTTACTCAGTTCTCGTTTCTTTTTAAATAAGAAGTAATTACCATATTTGAAACATGATAGAAGAAAAAAGTAGGATGGTTGTCAGTTGTCCATACACATAAAGCGATTAAATCTTTTGCTTGGTATTTACTGGTTCGTTGAACAAAATCAACATCTCTAGCAAGATTCCGTAAGGCATTTGGAGAAAAAAAACCTTGAATTTCTTGAGCAAATAGTTATAATTCGTCAAACACAGAAACAGACACAAAAAACGCCATCCTTTCCTATGATTTAAAGAAAGAACAGCGTTTTTTTTAATTTTATGGAGAGCTAATTATTTCTTTTTTTATAATAAGAAAGGAGATTTATTATCATATTAATTAAACATATAAAGATAAGTGAGTACTTAAAAATAGTACTTTTATAGTTTCCAAAAAACAAAAATAGTATAGCTAAAAGTGATATTATACTAATAATTAAATGATACATATATTGAGACTGTTTCTTCATTAATCATTACTGTTATTCATCTAATATAAATATATAGATTATATATTATCATAGAGGAGATTAAAATAAACAAAATATGCCTATTGCATATCTAATAGCAAGATACCACTCCATACCTCATTAACTAAAAAATAACCTGACCTTTCAAAGAAGTTTCTCTTCTCCCTACTCTCCTGCGAGACCATATTTTTTCATTGAAATTTTCCATATCTTATTTGATTTATTTATTCTGTAACACCAGATTGAGTTACTTTTACATCAGCTGTTACACGAAAACGTAAATGTTTATAGGATTCTTCCCATTCTTGACTGTTCCATTTTCTTACGTGAGTTCTACCGAGCTTTCTAAGTCCTATAGGATCTGTGCCTTTTTTAATAAATCTCTTTATCAATGTAGTTGCTTTTTTTTCTATTTCTTTTTCCATAATTTTTTCTAATTTTTTTATTTCTTTAGGATTATCTAGATTTTTGGTTTTTGTAAATTCTTGAATTTCAGCTTTAACTTGAATATGAGCATTTACGAATGGATGCTTACTATTCCCCTCCATCTTATATTTTGTTCTAGCTTTTATATTCTCTATCGTGGCGTAAGTATTTGAAGAACTAGGTAGTTTGAATTGGTATGTACCTTGTTTAAATTTATCTGTCAACAATTTAAATACAAATAAATCTTTAGGGTTCACTTTATCAACCATTTTACATCTTTTAAAAAGTGCTATTCCATTTAACTCCAACACGTTCCCTTTTTTAGATATCATCGGCAAATAGGAATCCCTCGCATCATCATCAAGTTGATTTAAAAACATAAAAAAGTTTGTTTTTGGTTGCGTCCCATTGTTCATATTTTGCTCCAGTAAAGAGGATAGATAGGAAGCAATTTCTTTTTCTTTAGAATAGTTCCCTTTTAATAGTGATTCCCCTTTTACATTTGTAATTGCTAAATAAATTGCATTTCCTACACTAGGATTTCGGTTCAAAGTCTCTAAAATTTCCTGCATTCCCTTTTCAATTATTTTTTCATTAAATATAATAACACGCAATTGACCCAACTCTAGAGGTCCAGAAGATTTTTCGGATGCCCTTGCAAGAACTTCTCTACCAGTCTGGCCTGATGCTGAATAGATTTTTGTTTCACCTTCTCCGCCTCCTTTATAAGCTGAAATCGCAAAGGTTCCTTTTAGCTTACCTTCTGCTTCAGTATCATATGCCGCAACTTGAACTAAATCAATGTCATCCACAATTTTTGTTTTAGCACAACCTATTAAGAAGACACTTAATATAAGGAAAAGTATCCATCTCTTCATGTTTATCTCCTTAACTTTATTTTGGCGGTTTGAATTAGCCATAGTACAGGTAGGTATACATATATATATACAAAGCCAATTTGACCTGTCCAAGTATTTAATAAGTTAATTTTATTACGGTTATTCAAGAAAAATGATAAAACAAAGATGAATACGATGATAACTGGCAAAACATATTTTTGCTTTATTCCCAGTGCCTCTTTTATACCACGACTTACTCCCCATAATGTAAAGGAAACATTAGGTAATATAAAAAAAGCCCAAACAGAAACAACAATGTATTCAAACCGCTCTATAAAGGGAAATTGTATAATTTTAATCATGCTTAAATATGCCCATATCGCGTTCGCGAGTTGTTTTTCACTAAAAAACGCAAGAGTTAAAATCATAAGGTATGTGTAGACAATAGTCGTTACTAAATTTGCATAGTGCGCATATTTTTGAGACTTTTTTGCCTTTCTAATAAATGGGTAGTACAACAATAACATTTCAAATCCAAAAAAACTAAACATATTTCCTTTCATTCCTTTCATAATTTCTAGGAATGAATGCTGTGCAATTGGAAATAAATTCCGGAAATCTGCATACTGCAAAGGATAAAAAAATGTAAAGATTAGAATGCTTGGGATAACGATTCCAAAGAAGCCAATTCCGACAACTACACGAAACCCTCCAGTCACAATGTAATAACATAAGCCTAAAAAAGTCCCCGCTATAACCCAAGATGAAATTGAAGGAAACATCCAAACATGTACTACTTCGATATAAGTATGTAGTGTTGTTGCACCTAACAATACAATATAGGATAAAAAAATGAAGTTGAACAATCCACCAACCCATTTTCCAAATACGTTTTGATTGATTGCAATGATGTCTCCATTACCCTGATTTAAAATCTGATATATAATCCAAATCATAAGATTAACAGATATTCCAAAAAGTAGCGTGCTAATCCACGCATCATTTCCAACTAACTTTGCACCAATCCTTTCAAAACCAAGCATACCAACCCCCATCTGTATAGTAATAATCGAAAAAAACACCATATATGGAGATACTTGATACTCAATCGGGATCTGTTTCATAATGCTCCTCCATGCTAAATTCAATCATCAAAATCATTTCGTGATAAGATTTTATTTTTCTCTACCTCTTCTGGATTAAAACGAAAACGCTGTTTAGATCTTGAAAAAATCGGACGTCTGAACATCGCTGAGATTGGCATACGTATAATGCTGTCTTTCCAATCTGTAGGGCGTGTAGGATAAAAAGGGAACAAATACGGACGACTTAATGATTCTGTACGTAATAAGCGTGCTAAAAGGAAAGAACTTGTTAAAACAATTCCTAATAAGCCCAACAGGTGTGCAGCCATTATAAAAGGAAAACGAATTACTCGAATTGTATTACCAATTCTATATATTGGTGCTGTAAATGAACTAAGAGCTGAAAGTGCAACAATGATAATTAGTACATTACTTGTAAGACTTGCCTCTACCGATGCTTGGCCAATTACAATACCACCTACTATACCGACAGTTAAACCCACTTTAGTTGGTAAACGTGCCCCCGCTTCTCTCAGCAATTCAATCGTTATTTCTAAAAAAAGTGCTTCAATTAATGGAGGAAAAGGTACTTTACTTCTCGATATGATTAACGTTTCAAGAAGCTCTTTTGGAATAAGCTCGTAATGATATGTTAATATCGAAACATATAATGGAGTCGTTAAAACAGAAAACATAAAAGCAAAAAGCCTTAACAGTCGAAAAAAGGAGGCAATAATCCAAGGCATGGTGTAATCTTCTGTCGTAGAAAAAAAGTCAATTAATGTTGTTGGCAGAGTGATAGCATAAGGTGAGCCATCTACAAAAAGTGCAATTTTCCCTTCTGCCAATACAGCTGCTACACGGTCTGGACGTTCTGTATTCAAAAATTGAGGGAATATAGAATTAGGATTGTCAGCAATTAATTGAATCAAATAAGTACTATCTAAAACATGGTCTGTTTTTATTTGACTCACTCGTTTTATAATTTCTTGTAGATTTTGATCATTTACAATTCCCTCAATAAATACAATTGCAACGGTTGTGTTAGAGAGAGATCCTACCTTCAATTCCTTCATTTGTAAATAAGGTGTTGGAAGCTTTCTACGTACTAAATTTAAGTTTACATCTAAATCTTCAACAAATGCGATTTGTGGACCCACGATATTGTATTCAATTTCAGCTTTTGTAATATCTCTTTTTTCTTTCTTTGACACATTTATTAACAAGCCATTTAATTTATCTGTATCGAACTGAATAAGTATATAGCCGTTTAAAATACTATCCTGAATATCTTTCATTTGATTTGTTACTTTTGAATTTTCAAAGGGTAAGATAGACTGAATATCTTGTAACGAATCGAAGCTCCTCTCTTTTATATAAGTTAAAACCTCTTCATGAAATATATTTATATCGATTAATGTTCTAAAATATGAAATGACTATAGCGGAATTCTTTGAAGCAATCTCCAATGTTATAAAATCTTTAGATTTTTTTAGCAATTGCATTAATTCCTGCAAAGATTTTATAGAGTGAATAGGTACTTTTTCATGTGGTTTCAATTGATAATACCCTTCCTTTCAAAAAGAAACTATATATAGTTTTTAGGAAATTTCTATTTTTAAAATTAGGGATAGTTATATGTAAATATGCTCATTGAAAATAATGTCTTTGGAAATAACTTAACCAAAAACAGTTAAAAAATGTACGTAAAGTAAAAATAAGGAATGATTATAAACGAAATTATGATGTGGATTAGATGGTATATCCAGCATTTCGGAAAGTTCAAGCCAGTCAAATGTCATTGCTCGAAGAAACTTTTTAAAACGATAGCCGAGACAGAAAAAAGAATCTTAATAGGGGTCACTGTACATGCCTATCAACTTAAGAATTCAGTATTATCCTAAAACGGTAAAATGAGCTTTTTTGTTACAAGTTAGCAGAAAATTTCGTTCTGGGGGTGCTATAAAATTTTAGCTTGATGCAATGTGGCGCTACCCCAAAATACAAAAATCTCTTTCAAAAAAAGAAAGGCGCCTATGCACCTTTCTTTTTTAATTCACTTGTACTCTCTTCAGCATCCAAAAATCCTTCTGAATCACTTTAATGCATCATTGTACGGACCTAATTGCTTTTTAGAAAAGTAATGAATTGTCTCCTTACTTTTCAGTAACATATTTCCTTTTATAATTAAAAAATAGGTAGCTACTAGAAAATAGATTATCCCTAATATCCAATTCAAATTTGTAGCTAAATTGTGTAAAAGAACATATCTCATATATGCATAACCAATTGGTACATGTAGTAATACAACCGCACCTAATCCTGGGTTGTATATTGTTTTAGCTTTTATATTCGCAAAAATACCATGCCATATGAATTGAAAAAATCCCATTAAAATAGGTCCCAACCCAAGCCATATAATATCTGGAAAGAAAACGGGAAGTAAATAAAAAACATACGCAATCAAAACATTTATTACCATAGCAGATTGCGTATTTAATGGATAGCGATCTGGTATATCACTTTTAAATATAACTACATTAAACAGACCAGCGAAATAACCTGGCCAACGATACTCTTCAAATTGATGCACTAAAATGGCTACAAAACTTAACGCTAACAGTACTTTTATTTCACTCATTTCTCCAAAATTCGCGACTAAACAACCTACGACAACAATTGCCATAGCTAACCCTACATCACACCAACGCTTTCTAAAGAAATTAATCATCTCTATCACCCACTATCTTAAATTTTTAAAAATAGCGTTCAAATAGGAAATCAATTTGTTTTTCTACAGGCAGTATTCTTATATCTGCCCCTAATTCAAGAATTGGCATCATTAATGCTGAGAGAAAAATGGATCCGAATATTTGCACTATCATCATCATTAAAATTTCCTGATCCGTTTCATTTGTTATTTCACTTAAAATATTCTTCACTTTACTAAAAACGAGCCTCTTCAAAAAATCACCATATTCGTATTGAGATGTAAATACCGTAGTTCCCCTTGCAATAATTTTCCTAACTAACTCAGGGTATTGCCGAATTACTAGTACATAATCAAGTAAAAATATTTTTAATCTTTCTTTTGCTGGCACATTAATATCATCTAAAATAGAAAAAGCGCCTTGAAAGCTAATTAATAAGACTTTAATCGTCTCACTAATCAACTTTTCTTTTGAGCCAAAATGGTAATTTACAAGCGCAATATTTGTATCCGACAATGCCGCAATTTTTCTTATTGTTACACTTTCGAAGCCTTCGTCTTTAATGAACTCCAATTTTGTATTTACAGAATTTTAAACCTTATCAATCTTTTTTGGGGATTCCAAATATAATTACCTTTTTCACATTATAAAAATTTTTCTATAAATTTTTTATATTTTCTACTTTTTTGGCACTTTCATTACTGTAAGTAGAAATTTTTCTCATTTTAAAAATAATACAACCTAAACTAAATGCGAAAAGTGAAAATATCCCAAAAGTAACCTTTATAGTATTTAATGATAGACTCCAGCTAATTAGAAAAGATACTAGTGCCCCCCCTAAACTGGCCGATGCAATAAATAAACTAGTCACTTCATCAATATTATTTTCCATAATACGGGAGGCTAGGATTAATGTTATTGGAAAAACACCCGCTATAACTAAACCAATAATGAAGATGATAAACAAATACATACCTGTACCTTGAACAAAGGGGAATAGAAATAATAGAATCACTAATGTAAAGCAACTAGATGTAATGTATGTCCAATAATTAAATTTATGAGCTAACTTACCTACAAGTATTCTTCCTATAACTATGGCTAGCCAAAAACAAGATATACTTACTGAACTGATTAATTCATTATTGGTAAGAATCATTATTGTAGATAAAAAATTTGCAAGATTGGTTTCTATGCCTGCATATAAGAATGCAAAAAGTGAAATAAATACTATAACTTTAATCTTTTCACTTTTAAATTTAAGAGTGAATGAGGAAAGGGATGCTCCTCCCTTTTCATTTTTTTGAGGAGAAAAATTTAGAAATTTTGTACGTCCAAGCATGTACCAAACAAATAGTGTAAAAATAAAGAATAGTAATATCCCATAAAGAATAAAATACCATTCATAAAATTTTGTAATATAATTAACTAGTAACGGAAACCCTAGCGCCCCAACCCCAAACCATACTTCGAGAATACTAAATTTAGCAGCACTATTCCTTTCTGCTGAAATAATAAAGGAACCCACCGTAGTTTCTAACAAACCTGCTCCATAGCCTAATACAAAGCAAATAACGGCTAAATATGCCCATTCTTTAATATACATAAAACCTCCTAAAACGATGGACATTACTAAAACACCTAATGTTATTGTTTTAAAATAATGATACTTTCTTACTAGTATGGGTGAACTTAGAACACCAAATAAAAAACCCGTAAATTGAAAAAATATTAAAACACCTAATTGATCAGGGGTTCTTCCATAATATTGTATTAATGAAGGAATTAAACTACCTATACAAACATGTATTATTCCTACAATAAAATAAAACAAGCAACCATAATAAAATATTAACCGCATCTTTTCTCAACTCCAATCCAAAATAAAAACAGGGATTTAAGTAAAAGTTTTAAACCCCTGTTTTTACCATAAAACTAAATAGTTGCTACAGATCGTTCTTTATTACTACTGCTTTTATCAAAAAACATATCCAATATTACTTGTGAACGAAACCCATCTTCAAATGTTGCTACAGACTTATTTGGCCCACCTTCCGCAGCCTTAGCCCATTCTATAATTTCACTTCTAAAAGAATCAGACCATTCAAAAATCTCGTTTTCTGGATCGACTAGTAAAGGTAATGGTAACGGGATTTCATGTTTTTCCAATCCATCAAAGAGTATATATTTATTTGGCTCTTTAGAAGAATACTTATATTCTTTCTTCGTACCTATTACCTCTATACTAAAACCACAATCGTCAAGAAATGAACTTTTAGATGTTGTAATATTAACAAAAACCTTATTTTTCAATTGGCCATAAACCTCAGCATAGTCATCAACAAAAACTGGTTTACTTTCTTTTTCCTTAACATTTGTTTTAATTTTAGTTCGAACAGTATCCTCTCTAAAATCACTCTCAAATAAAAACCATAATAAATCTATTAGATGAATTCCTAAATCTCCCAAGGCCCCACTAGTTCTATTGCTTTGAAAATCATCTCGCCAAGTAAACGAAGTTCTCCTAAAAGCGCTATTCTTTTTAAAATGCAATCTTACCACTACTATTTCCCCTAATTCTTCATTTTGAATTAATTGTTTTAAAGCCTTAACATAAGATAGGTGGCGATAGTTAAACCCCATTGAAGCGACTAAATTAGTATTTTTTGCTATTGTCATCATGTATTTTGCTTCTTCACAAGAAATTGCCATTGGCTTTTCACATAACACATGTTTGTTTTTTAATAACGCTTGAACAGCTTGAGATCTATGACAAAAATTCGGTGAAGATATTATTACCCCATCAACTACTTCAAGTAACTCTACATAGCTATTAAAAACCTTCCCACCAAAATTCCCTACCAACTTTTGGGCATTCTCATTATTAACATCATACACTCCAACTAATTTACAACTATCAACAGTTGATAATGCTCTAGAATGAGCTCTTGCAATACTTCCTGCACCTATAATCCCAATATTCATTATATGAACATCCCCTTTTAATTAATAATGTGCTTTAGAGTATTTAAAATTCCAATCGAGTATTCACCTTGAGCTAACATTGAGTGTGTGTTTTTGGCTTCTTCTGTTGCATTTTCTACTAAATAACCATGTCTTACAGCTTGTAGCATTCTTAAATCATTCCCACTATCTCCAAAAGCAATGGCATTTGTTTTATCTAGTTCGTACTTGTCTAAAATAAACTTCACTATCTCATCTTTACCTGTTCCAAGTGGAATAAAATCTACATCATAGCAATTTTCTGGATCACCAGCTAATGGATTACATTTGTTAATATTAACTCCCACTTGGAATATTTCTCCGATTTCTTCTATCTTTTCTAAATTCTTTGCATCAATAAATTCATTTTGCTCTTCATAATAAAAATTAAATTTGTACTTAGAACTTCCTAATTGTGTCTGAGGTCTTAAAAAAATTTCATATTTTAATTCTAGCAATTTAAGAATTCTTTCAATATTTGAAGAATCAAAACCACCCTCTATAATTCTCTCCTCCCAAATTTGATCATCTATAGTAGTCCCATTACTATCAAAGTACGTTATTTCTGTACCTAATCCACTCGCCACAAAATGAGGGAAATACTGAATACCACCCCTTTTCATTTTTTCAACAATTGATTCTAAACTACTTCCCGTTACCCAACCAATTACTAAATCCCCTTTACTTCCGTGTTCATACAAATACTTTTCTAACAATTTCATATTGCTTCTTTTAGAATCATCCATGTTATGAGAATAATAAGTTTCATCAAAATCACAGAACACTACATATTTAGGTTTTTGAACCTGTGGTAGTCTTTCAAAATTTAAAGATTTTAGAACTTCATTATTTATTGACATTGAATAATCCCTCCAAAACGAAATTTTGCTCTTCTAACATCATGTTTGGGTGTAAAGGTAAATGTAATATTTCTTTATGAACTTGCTCTGTATTTAATATATTTTTTTGCAAATCATTTTCCTTTACCCTCTTAGTATTTTGTTTATGAGATAATACCGGATAATAAATATCTGTTTCAATGTTATACAATTGGTACAATTTATTTTTCAACTCGTCTCTTCTTCCATTTTCAACTCTAATCGGAAAAAGGTGCCAGACATTATCTTCTGTCATCTTAGGTAGCTTAATTAATTCTCTATCTTCTAATTCCTTTAAATCACGTATATATCGTTGAGCTAAATACGCTCTTTTTAAATTGTTGTATGATAAGTACTTAATTCTTTCCAAACCAATAGCTGCTTGCAAATTATCAATTTTAGAATTGAATCCAAAGTCTAATACCTTTTTATTTTTTTTATCAATTTCAAATCCATGATAACTATATTGATTGCAACGTATTGCAAGAGTTTCATTATCGGTAACTATTGCACCTGCCTTACCACATACACCAAAATTCTTATATGGGTTAAAACTAAGAACAATAATATCTCCATATTCTCCAAGATTTGAAGAACCAATAGCTTGACATGCATCTTCAATAACTCTTAATTGATATATATCCGCAATTTCACGAATTTTTTTCATTTCACATTGTTTACCATACAAATGTACTGGCAAAATGCATTTAGTTTTTTGGGTTATAGCTTCTTCGATTTTAGACGGATCAATACAATAACTCTTCTGATCTATATCTACAAATATAGGTTTTGCTCCGACTGCTAACACAGCATTTTCAGTAGCAGCAAAACTATTAGCTGGCATAATTACTTCATCCCCCGGCTGGATACCGATAGATAACAATGACACCATTAGAGCATCTGTACCACTACTTGTTGCAATTACAAACTTTTTATTCAAATAACTTCCGATTACTTCTTCTAGTTTTTTTGAAAATGGGCCACTTGTGAATTGACCTGTCAGTAAAACATCTTTTAAAACCCCTATAATTTTTTCAACCTCATCTTGAGAAATCAACCGATTTACTGGCATAAATTCTATTTTCTGTATATTTTTTCTGCTATAATTGAAAATATCTTTTTCTATATCAATATCTATTTTCAATTTGTTTTCCCTAAATAATTTCTCTTTCATCTTGTGATTCGGTAATATATTACTAATTTCAAATTCTTTTTCTTTTGTTTCCCCCTGTAGGCACTTTAATAAAGCTAAATTGTCTTTACTATGTCCAGAAATTGTAGTAAGAGTTTTCACGTTAAATCACCTCTAAGAAATTATTTTGAAAATCATGAGTAGACTATATTTTATGTTATCGATTACATGTCAACATATTTTTTACGGAGGGTTTCTCTATGGTAACAATTAATGAAATAGCTAAATTATGTAATGTATCAAATGCTACGGTTTCAAGAGTTCTAAATAATCATCCTTATGTAAATTCAGAAAAACGTGAGAAAATAATAAAAGTAATGCAAGAATTCAACTATACTCCTAGTTCTATTGCAAGGAATCTTAGGATAAATAAGACACAAACCATTGCACTATCAATTCCCAATATAGATCATCCCTTTTTCGGAAAATTAGCTAGAGAAATTTCTAAAGAATTATTAAAGCATAATTACAAATTGCTAATTTATCAGACTTTTTATGAGAAAAAAATTGAACTTGAATTACTTTCCTTACTAAAGAATAAAGCTGTAGATGGTGTAATTCTCGCATCCCTAGAAAATAGTTGGGAAAATATAGAGCATTATTTAGCATATGGGCCCATAATACTTTGTAATGAGTATGAGGAAAATGCACCTATTCCGATAATTTGTTACGATGAATTTGAAGCTGGATACAAAGCTGTTAAACATTTAATAAGCAAAGGTCATAAAAAAATTGGCTTTTGTTTTGATTCTCTTAATAGTCAAGCACAATTAAAACGCCAACAAGGTTATCTGCATGCCTTAAAAGAAAAACAATTACCATTCAATAAAAAATGGCTATTTGGAGATGCAATTACTATTAATGATGGGTTTAGAATTTTTGAGAAGCTAGATAAATTAAAAGATAAACCTACTGCATTATTTACAGGAAATGATCAAGTTGCTGCTGGAGTCATTAAAGGAGCTACTATTAAAGGGTATTCTATTCCAACTGACTTAGCTGTTTGTGGTTATGATAATCAATTAATTTGTACAGTTACAACCCCAACAATTAGTACTATTGATATTCCAATTGTTAAACTGAGTAAACGAACCGTTAACGAGATACTACTATATATAAATACAGATGAATCTATTAAACGTAAAATTATTGAATATCCTACTAACTTAATTATTCGTGAATCTACATAATTAAAATAAAAGTTTCTGCTTAAATTTATCTAATATATAAAAAGAGGACGTAAATAATAATGCGTCCTCTTTTTATATCAAATTAAAATGATCCATTAAAATGCTTTTCACGAAGTCAGATAGATAATGTTTTTAAGAAAGTTAAGAACTTACATATTAGCTGTTACAATAGGTGGATCACATAATTCACACCTATTACAAGCATTACATATCACTCATATACTGTTACCTTTTTTAGATATATATAATGATTAAAAATTGTGAAATTTTATAGCATTATGTAAGACATTTAATATCAAATATATTACATTCACTATGAAATTAGTTTGTTTATAGGATTTCTATAGATAAACAAGGTACTAAATTGACTCTTAAGAAGTCATTACTATTACATTTATCTAAAAATTGAAAAAACATGTGTAGATAGATATCATCTTAAATACATATATAATTAATTTTAATTCTCTGACATAATTCCACATAATTCTTAAACCAGTTTTTTGTGCATTATTAAATAAAATATTGCACAATGTCAGTCTTTAAAAGATTATATATCAAAACTTTAAGAGAGGAAGAAAAACTATGAAGATGAAAAGAAAAATCATGATGACAACAGCACTTGCAGCTACATTAGCTACAGGTGCACTACCAACTACATCAGTGTTTGCTGCAGAAAAAGAGGCTCCTATCCAACAAAAAGAGGCTCAAATGGGTATTCAACCATTAGCACAAAATAATTTAGAAACAGCTGTTAATGCTGCCTTAAATGGTCCAGAAATCAAAAAAATAAAAGTATTTGAGCATGAATTTAACGTAAAAGAAATAGAAGTAGTAAATCTAGGTGGAGGAAAAAAATATGTTAAGGGACAAATTTCTCATCATTTAAGTTTCCGTCCAGATGATCAATTTTATTATGAGTTTACTGTGCAAGATGGAAAAGTAGTAGATAAGCCTGTATTTAATATTGATAGAGGTGGTTGGACACCATTTGCTGCTCCACTTTTATCAATTCTTGCTGCGTATAATGGAATTCCAGTTAATCCAAATGATTTAAATACACTTGGTCAGCAGATTGGTAAAGTTATAGATGGAAGCTGGGAACATGCAGCCCAATCTATCGCAACTGTAGTTAGTCTAAGTTTTAATGAGTAAAATGTTTTAATTTTTATTAGCATTGTAGGGACCACTTTTCCTAAATAGCCTTGTTATAAGAAATTCCTGAAACAGCTATAAATAGATTTTTACCGCTCACTCACATTATCTTAATTTGTTAACCACCTTATCATTCATAATATGTCACAAAATAGAAGTCTTTTTAAGGCTTCTGTTTTGTTTGTATACAATACAGCAAAAAGATTATTTTTACCTATCTATGCTTCAATTTTTTAAAAATCCGTTTGGCTATTAGATATAAATTATTACAATAAACTAATAATATCTTAAGTTAGCTCACTACCTCTTTTTAATTACAAAAATTCATTACATTAGGAATAACAAACAATAAATATAGTAAAAAACCATCTTATTATAGCTATTGTTTAAAAGTCAGGAGAGATATAATGAACAAAATAAAAATGAAAAATTTCTTTAAAATTAGTATCCTCACTTATTTTACACTAGCAATTTTAAGTGCACCATCTACTATTTTAGCTGATAGTCATCCAGGTTATTCTTATGAACCCAATATAGGATATCAGAATCCATCATGGATGTCAGAAGTAGCTGATTTAACAAAATTAAGTGAAATATCTATTCCAGGAACTCATGGTACAATGGCTTTACATGGAGCAAGTTTTCTTGATGAAAATTTGACAAGAAATCAAACTATGAGTCTACCCCAACAATTAAATTCTGGAATTCGATATGTAGATATGCGCGTTAAACGTGTAAAGGATTCTTTTGCAATGTACCATGGCATTGTAAATCAAAAAGCAGTGTTTGAAGATGTATTAAAAGACGCAATTCAATTTTTAAAAGATTATCCGACAGAAACAATTTTAATGCGCTTAAAAGAAGAAACTACACCTGAAAGTGGATCTCCATCATTTGAGGAGATATTTTTAAAATATAAAAACGTTAATGCTTCATATTTTTGGGATCCTAATTCCGTACCAACTATAGACAAAAACAACCCTACTTTAGGAGATATCCGAGGTAAAATTGTAGTCTTACAAAACTTTACATCCTCTCAATTGTACGGTATTGATTACGATAGTTTGAATATACAAGATAAATTTGAAATTGGAAGCGGACCAAACGAAATATATGAAAAATGGAATGCGATAAAAATTCATCTACAAAGTGCAAATACTAACTTTAATAATGGAAAAATATATCTTAACCATTTTAGTGGTACGGGTGGTGCAGCCGCATTTTTAAATAATGTATATCCTTGGTTTGTTGCCAGCGGAAAAGAGAATAGAAATACTGATAGTAACCCTAATTTAATTCAAACGAATTCCACTAATGCGTGGGGTGATTTTCCCCGCGATAGAAATGGGCAAGTGTATTATGGTGGGATGAATACACTTGGGACCGAACTCTTACAACAAGGTGGAATTAGACATTCTGGTATTATCGCAGCTGATTTTCCTGGACCAGGTTTAATTGATAGTATCATTAAATTAAATGGTGTACATTCAAATGAAAAAGAGATATTAATTTCGCAAATTCCATCCGAATCTAGCCCTTTATCCGGACAAAAAAATCGATCCAGTCAAAACTTTAAAATTGATAGTTTACCTGTAGGTACCAAAGAATTAAAATGGGTTATTGAACCTTCAGAAAAAGATCATCCTTCTACTATCTCTTTCAATGTAATGATTGATGTTTCCCTAGGTACCGATTCTATTCGTTGGAAAAATATTTCACATGGATCTAGGACTGAAGCTTACACAAATGCTAAATATTATATCGCAAGTCCCATTGGTGCCACTAACAAATTCACTGTGAAAATATACGCTATTACAAATTAGAAAATAAAAAATCCCAATGGAATACCATTGGGATTTTTTGTTAATTTCATTTCGTAAACATTAGATGGGGATTAAATTTATTAGTACATCATTTAGACCATTAGAGAATTTATTTTTCGAACACCCTTTATTTTCAAAGAAAAACCCAAAAATGTTAACTACATTTTCCTGATTATCATTTATTCAAAACTGCCTTCCAAAGCGATAGAGCAAAAATCCAATTTGTGTCACCATTGCCTTGATAATCTTGAACTGCTTCATACACTTTTCCCTCATGTACTACTCTATCACCTTTAGTATATGCTTTTCTCGCATCCCATTTTTCATATGTGGAATCCTCTGCCTTTGTTGTTACACTCAAAACATCACTTCTACTAGATTCATTTCCAGCTAAATCATCCGCCGTTACTACATATTTATACGATGTATTAGCCTTCAATTCTTTATCCATAAAGGATGTATTAGCCGTTGTCCCAATTTTATTCATAACTCCAGCGCTTTCTCTATATACAGTATAATGGTCTACACCTACATTATCTTCAGACGGACTCCACATCAAATCAACAGTTGTCGCTGTTGTACTCATACTATGTAATCCTTTCGGTTGAGTCGGAGCCTCTATATCTGGGGTTTCATTTGTTGTCTTAACTTTTAGTTTTTCACTTTCTTTTGATATGTTTCCAGCAGAGTCTAATGCCTTTATTGTATAGGTATATTCCGTATTTGCTTTTAGCTTTTTATCAATAAATGTTGTACCTGGTACCGTATCAATTAATTCTCCATTGCGTAACACTTGATACTCTTTTACACCTATATTATCCGTAGAGGCCTTCCATGTTAGTGTAACACTATTGGCAACAACTTTAGACGCATTTAATCCAGTTGGTTGACTTGGAGCTACTGTATCGGGAGTTTCATTATTTACTAGATTTACATCAATTACATTATAAAACGCATTTGACGTATCTGCTACATCCCATACAGCTAAAATAACATGATAACCATTGCGATCAGTTGGTACATTAATTGTATGTGTTAAATTATTTGATGCGGCCGAAACGTCATGTTTCACAGTTCCAATTGGTTCTAAGTCAGCACGTGTTAATGGCTTATTAGGATCCCATCCCTTTTTTGTAATGTAATAATGCCATTTACTTGTAGAATGTGCAGCTGTATATTTCCATGTAAATGTATTTGCTCCACCCATAATCGTATTTTTAAACCAGCGATTTGATGTTTGTTGGTCAAGAATCCCTCCAAATAGTCCTCCTGCCGAAGCGATTTTCCCATCAATCGGTCCACCATCTGGGAATCCTTTAGGTGCTTCTAGGCTTTGAGGCTCGTACATTATATTTCCACAATTTAAATTCAATGCTCCATAATTCTGACTACATAAAGTAGCACGACTGCTTGGCTTTTCAACAAATCCATGTGCATACGCACTTTGAGGAATCATTGTAATAGCCGTCATCCCTGCAACTAAAACACAAGCACCAATTCCTTTTTTACTTTTTCTTAATCTTTCAAATTTAGATGTAAATTTCAAATTCATTCTTGTCCCCCCAATATATTATTGTTATCGCTAATATAATAGCAATATAAAGATAAACGAACAAATTACTAGTAAATATACTAATATCACTCATACATTGTTATATTTATTATTATTTTTAATCTCATATAAAAATAAAATAAATACAATAACTCTATTTTGTAACATTATGTATTAATAGAGGAATGAAAACCTCACTTAATTTCACAAAAAATTCAAATATTAATTTAAGGAATTATACCTTATTTAGAAAAAATACACTTTTAAAGTAAAAAAGTCTGGAAGGAACTCATAATATCAGTTTCTTCTAGACTTCACATTTCTATTATATAACTTGCAAATAAGTCATTTCCAAAGCTAGATTCACACATATTTTCTAAACCTTAAAAAACACAATAAATAATTTACTTATATTCACATGGTGAATGTACACAAATCCTTTTAATCTTATATTTATTCCTATAAGATACCATAAAATATCCAACTTAACTTTATAGTACTGGTGAATAGTCATCTTCTACCCTGTAAATCCTTATTTTAAACAAATCATCTATAGATTGATAATGTAAAAGAAAGGAATTGAAAATCCAATTTCCTCCATAACATTCCATCAATTTATTATATTATTTTTACCTAATAAGGTACAGGAACAAACAAAAAACTTCAGTGTGCTTGCAATTATTAATAAATATAAACGTTTTTAGGGTGAAACGTTTAAAGGGTACTTTACTGAATTGTTATTAACTGCTCCTGTACCTAGTATTTAAATTAACTTATGTCAATATATTTTACAATACAAGTGTTAAACGTTACATATTTCTATATTTAATGATACATTTCATCAATATAGCCCCCTAATCTTTAGGCTAAATATAGAAATTTAGGCTCGTTAGGATTTAATTGTGGAATTCTCATCATTGCAAATGAATAGATTAGGCACATAACTGTCACAAATTAATCACTTATCTATTTTTTCAACTGTGAAAATTTTATTACCACTTCAATATTTACTCTTAAACTAAAACACATTTATACCTACAATTAATTTATTATCTTTCAAAAGAGTCGATAGTTTTATATTTTTTATTTTTTTATTGTACATTTGTACATTTGATGTTAGGATTATGCCTATTAAAATTGAATCCTAACGATTCTTCTTTATAATTTCTATATTTTAAATACCAAATAAAAATATAGATTCTGAAACACGATCAAAATCAGAATAAAAATGTCGTTATTTTACAATGATGTCGTGGAATACCTTTAGAATGGAAAGATACATGCAACAACGTGTTAAGGGGTTACAGGGGGAACAAAAATGAGAGACTTTTTTGATGATAAGTATAAAAATATTGAATTAAAAAGGAGGTTAATAAATTTAATAAGTGACATTAGCGAGTTCAAAGGAAAATTAGCTGCTTATCAGGAACAAAACCCTGACATATTTAATAATTTAGAAAAAACTATACCACTACATTACATAAAAAATTTCACAACTATTTATGAAGATGTAAAAGTTCCTAATAAAAGATTAAAAGAGCTTATTTTAGATGATATAGTACCTCAAAATATTTCAGAAGATGCTATTTTTTGTTATTATCAAACACTTTCTTTTGTACATAAAAACTCCTGTACTTTATTAATTAATCCAGCAACTATACAGGAATTACATTTTCAACTAATACATTACCTTACCTCTGACAGTGCCAAATGGCGTGAAAAACCTTTTATTATTCCAGGTATTCCCGAGCATGGAATGCACTTGAATAGTTACCGCATTCTTCCACATGAACTTATTCCGCAGTTTATGGAGCAATTATGTGATCAATACAACTCATTAAATACTAGTAAGGGACTACATTCGCTTTTATTAATAGCTCGTTTTATATTAAATTTTTATTGCATTGTCCCTTTCAATCAAGGTAATAACAGGCTAGCATTTATGTTAATGCAATTACTGTTAATTAAGAGTGGACATACATTTGTAAAACATGTATGTTTGGATAAATATATTAAGAAAAATGAATCTGATTATTACAATTCGATTTATAAATCTTCCGTGAATTGGTACTGCGAGGAACATAATAGTAGCTTTTGGTTAAAAACGTTTTTAACAATTATTTTAGAGGCTTACAAAGATCTTCATAACACAGTTCTAGATTCTATATGTAAACATACTAAAGTTGAGAGAATTCAGGATTTTATACTTAAACAAAAACACCCCTTTACTAAGGAGAGTATTCGTAGCACTTATCCAGACATTGCAGAGAGTACAATCAGTAAGGCTTTAAATTCCTTGCAATTATTTGGGCATATTAAGCTAGTTACAAAAGGAAGAAACGCAAAGTGGACTAAAGTTTGACCATACTTTTATAACTCTTACAGTTCAAAAATTCAATTATAACGTTATCAATTGTTTCCATGATTTTGGGATCAAATTCATGGAATGTCATTTTAATTTTAAGCTATTATTACTACTTTAGTTATTTCTAATTCCTACACAACAATTTATAGGAAAAGGTACGTTTCCTTCCACCTTTTCCTATAAAAATATTAGATATTAACACAGAAAGATTGTCGAAAAAAGTCGTATTTTACTATTTTTTCTTTATTTTCTGGTTGTAAACGTTTTAATTTCATGTTACCATCTTAATCAAACAATAGAGGGTAATAAAAATGAAAGTATTTCTTTCCCTTAGGAACATATAAACGTACGGTAACATCAAGTAAATAAGGCCAAAGAAATATTTGATACCTTCCAAAATAAACAATAGGAATTTTGCACTTTAATTTTTTCTTTCAATTTAGAAAAATACATTTTGTCCCTAAACAAAAATTGTTAGCATGCAAAGTTCAAATACACTAGAACACCCAAATAAATGTAATTTCTTTTTAATCGATCATTAAAATATGAAAAAAGTATTCTTCCTACAAAATTCAGCTGATTAACTTAAAGACATCTAAATTACTATCTTAATTTCCCTCTATTGTTGACAACATATTTACCAACTATGAAAAAGAGCCTTACAAGGGTTCTTTTTTGTTATAATCATTCAAATTTCAATTCTATCTTGATACTTAGATTTCCACACAAATTTCCTCTACTTTTTTACTCTCAATTATTAATTTCCATTCCAAATTTGTTTAAATTTATGAATAAAATTCCATCATATAAAAATAATAAATACAACTAATTGTTATATATTAAAGAGGTGTCAATTTTGTCCTTAAATGAAGAGACCTTAGAAACTAAAACAGATAAAAACATTGAAAAGATCCAAACAAGTAACTTAGAAGAGCTTAAAAATACATTAGATAATATCTTTGATATTAGTGCAGATTTAATCGAACATCCTTTGCAATTAAAAACAAACACGAATATTTTACTATATTATTTTGAAGGCCTTACAGATGGTGTCGCTTTAAAAGGCAATGTTGTTACACCATTATTACAAAAAGTAAATGAGGACAGCCAAATATTTAATTCTAATATTATTGCTACTCATACCAAAATAGTTTATACATGGAATGAAATTAAAGAAGGATTACTTGAAGGTCAATGTGTTCTATTTATGGAAGGAGAAAAGCGGTCACTTCTAATAAATACAAAAGGCTGGGCAGAAAGAGCAATTCAAGAACCAATTTCAGAAGTTACTATTAAAGGCTCACATGATGGATTTATTGAGAATGCCACAAAAAATATAGGCTTAATTCGTCGATATCTTCCTTCTACAGAGTTAAAAATCAAAAAGCTGACGATTGGAGAACGAGCAACTTCATTAGTCTTTTTAATTTACTTAGGTGATGTAGCAAACGCAGATGTTGTCCAAGAAATAGAAACTAGAATCTGTAAAATTAAAACGGATGCGATATTAAGCATTGGAGAACTATCTAATTATACAAAAGATCAAAATTGGACTCCTTTTCCACAGGCTTATTTAAGCGAACGCCCAGATGCCATTTCAAATCATTTACTTGATGGGAAAGTAGCAGTGTTAATGGATAGATCCCCTGGTGCAATGATTGTTCCAATGAATTTAATTGGATTTTTTCAAACTCCAGATGATTATAATATTCATTGGCTCATTGCATCTTTTTTTCGCCTATTACGATTTGCAGGATTTATTATAGCTATTTTTTTACCGGCATTTTATATTGCTATAGTCTCTTTTCACTTTGAAATCATTCCTATAGATTTATACACTTCTATTGCAACGTCAAGAGTCAAAGTCCCTTTCTCTCCCTTATTGGAAGCTTTTATAATGGAAATCACACTAGAAATGCTACGTGAAGCTGGTATTCGCTTACCACAACCCATTGGACAAACTATAGGAATTGTTGGAGGGATTGTAATTGGACAGGCTGCTGTTCAAGCTGGTCTTGTGAGTAACGTTATGGTTATTATCGTATCTATTACAGCCATTGCATCATTTATTGTTTCTAATTATGATTTATCAAGTTCTATACGCCTTATTCGTTTTCCAATGATGTTATTGGCATACTTTTATGGGATTGTAGGTATTGTTAGTGGATTAATGCTCTTATTCGCTCATTTTGTTTCACTAACTTCCTATGGTTCACCATACGGATTGCCAATCGCGCCATTTCGGCTCAAAGAATTAAAAGATTCTTTTGTAAGATTTCCTATTTCTATGATTACCACCCGCTCGAGTACAGGACAGCCGAAACAAAAAAAGAAAAAAGAAGGTGGTTCGCATGGGGAATCTTAAATTTCAAAACCTAACTTTATTCGAATTTATTATTTTCATTCATTCACTGCAACTAGCATCAGGTATGTTAATTATGCCAAGTCCACTTGCTACTACAGCTGGCACAGATGGCTGGATTTCCATCATTCTTGGATGGATAGTTACTTCTATAATCGGCGTATTTATTATATTAATGTTACAAAAAAATCCTAACAAAAATTTCTCACAAATCTTAAAAAGATATTTTGGTAAATGGATAGGGACAATTCTTTTTCTTTTATATGCCTTTTATCTATTTTTTGCTGGCTTTAATACTTTATTAAAGGCAACTGATATTGTAAAAGTGTGGATATTCCCTTCCACTCCTGCTTATCAAATCACCATATTATTACTATTACCTTTTATTATTTTAGCCCTGAGTGGGTTAAGGGCTCTTACTAGTTATTCTATGCTTGTTTTCTTCTTCACTACTTGGATGCCACTATTTCTTCTTTTTTCACTAAAGACTAACTACAACCCTTTACACCTACTACCTATTTTTAAAGATGGATTATACCCTATTGTAAAGGCAACAAAAGAAACCATTACTCCTTATGCTGGCTTAGAAATTGCATATTATATATACCCGTTCTTACAAAGAAAACAAAAAGCCATAAAAGGACTACTAATTGCGAATACTGGAACTATGTTTTTCTATCTATATGTGACTATTCTTTCTTATATATACTTTAGTCCGGAGGGGATAAAAGACGTAATCTGGCCAGTATTTCATCTGTTAAAAGGGGTTCGTTTTTCATTCATGGAACGATTAGAAATTATATATATCGCTTACTATTTAATTGTATTTTCCACTACGATATATCCGTATTTATTTTTCAGTTTTGAATCTGTGACCATTTCACTTCAAAAAAACACCCGCAATTGGGCGCTGCTTGCTTTTATGTTATTTATAGTTGGCATATTTATTTTCCTAAATCCCGATGTGGATCAATATTTGTTTATATATTCTCTTATGGATATCTTAAATGTCGTTTTCTTTATTCTATTACCAATCTTATTTTTCTCTTACAGTATTCTTTTTACTTGGATTATTAGGAGGAAGCAACTTTGATTCGAAAATGTATATGGATTGTAACTTGTTGTGTATATATAATTGGTTGTAGTCAGAGAATTCCTCTTGAGAAGGTTTCATTAATCCTGTTAATTGGCTTGGATAAAACCCCTAATGGAGACATAAAAGTTGGAACAAGCATACCACTCTTTCATCATAAACAGCAAAAAAGTACTATAGAACATTGGACACATGCATCAACTGTATATACTGGATTCAGTAAGATAGATACGAAATTAACGGGCTATATGACAGCTTCCAAAGCTGAAATCATTTTAATTGGGAAAAAATTAGCGCAAGAAGCAAATTGGTTGCAGGAGCTTGATTCGTCATACCGTGATCCTTACGCTACCATTAATACTAAAGTAGTACTTGTAGATGGACCTACAGAAGAAATTTTTAAAATTCATAAGCCTAGTAAACCATCACTTTCATCTTATATAAATGGTGTAATCGAATCCTCAATTCAAAATAACCAATCCGTCTCTTCTACAATTCAACAATTAATGAGAGAACAAAATGAAGAAGGAATGACGCAAGCTGTTCCAATTATCAAAAAAACAAAGAATGAAATCGACACAGTAGGAATTGCATTTTTAAATCGAAAAGGGAAATATTTAACTCATATCCCTAAAAAAGATGTTAAATTTTTCAATCTTATTAATAAGCCAAAAAGTAACGGCCGAATGATACTACACCTTGCGCTTCCTCCTAAAAAGTCCAACAAAAAAACAAACACCTCTATCTTCGTACAGAACGCGACAAGGAAAGTAGATGTTGATTTTCAAAACGGAAAGTTTATATTTAATTTCAATATATATGCTAATGTAGCTTTAATAGAAAAAACCAATGCGAATTTAATTAAGGGGCACTATGATAATAAAACAAATATAAATAATTTAAAAAGTGCTATTCAAAAAGAAATTAATAATAATTTACAAAATATGTTGAATAAAATACAGCAGAATAAAATTGATCCAATTGGATTATCCCTATATGCTAGAGCTTTTCAATATAAAGAATGGAAAAAAGTAAAAGGAGATTGGTTGCAAGCGTTAGCAGAGGCTAAAATAAATGTAAAGACACACGTCAAAATAAAAGATACTGGGACCATTAGAAATTAGTCTTAGATTTAATAGCATTTCTCAAAGGAATCACATATTGTTCTAGTGATTCCTTTTTATGAGAGAATAATGCCTTGCTTTAACGAAAATACAATATATGCAATAGACAATGATAGCTAAACTCCAACTGACACCATAGTAATCCTGTGTGTAGAAGTCATAACCTGCCTTAATACCTGTTTCCATTACAACTAACGTAAATCCTAACGCCACCCACTTGTTAATTTTCATCTTAATATACGTTATCGCTATAATTATTAAAAATAAAATATTTGTAAGGTAGTTTATCTTTAGCTCATATTTTTGAATGTATACTGCCATTATACAAGCAACGATATTAGTCGCAATGCCCAAGGCAACCACGGCTCTCCAAATCCTGTCCGAAATTCCCACTTCTAATTCAGTCCCTTCCTTAATCACATTCGTTCCTACACCCTATTCAAGGTATGCTGTATTATCCTTGTCTGATGAATATCTATTTATCTTTTCATATAGAGCAAACAAAATTTTTACTCATAATTTTTTCTTTATCAGGCAAACTAGGTTTAAGCCGTTTGAACTAGCGGCTTCACTCTTCTGGTAATGAGATAGTAATTTATAGTAATTGACTAACTCATTCAGTCCATTGGCACTGGCAGGCGACAAAATTGTTGTCTGCCAGTTTCATGTATACTTTTTCTAATTTCATTCCAAACCATACGTTCGCTTTACTGATTTTGAAAAGGACGGAATTAGATTTTGAATAAGTAAAAAAGATAAAGCTCAGTCCACTTTTGGTATAGGACATTTTCTTTTTACATATACTATTTTTGAGCCTTTTTACCAATACGTGTCCTATTGGTGTCTTAAATTCCTCCTAAAAAAGGGCGGCAGATACGACTGCATGCCCTTTTTTATTTATATTGCTGTTCTCTATCCAATAAACCAAATGAAAACTAAAAATGCACTATTACATATTCTGTTCAGTCCAGATTATGTTAAAATTTCTTATGTTGTTTATTTCATAGTCGAATTATGGTTTCATATCTAATTCAACAATATGTGAGCTGTATACCAAAAGAAAAGACACCCGAATGGTGTCTTTTCTTCTTTTAATCTAAAAAAACATTTTTCTTTTTCAGGAAGATTTAATTATCTCACTAACCCAAACCTCTAATTAAAAGACATTTTGATCACGGTGCTCAAGAGGGCTCATCTATATCAACATGTTAATATTTTAATTCCAAATCAATTTTCCAGCACTAAATTTGCTTTCTTAAAGATTTTCTGTCTTGTTCTTAATTTGGTCAAAATCCTCATATAGCTATACAAAAAATATATGCTATTATGATTTTAAGAAACTATGCGTTCCCTTAACCCTGTGACCCTGTATTTTTTACAGGGTCCTTTTTTATTTTATTTACTTTTATTTAGCTTACACGAGTTAATACACATGCCCATCAAGCTAAGATTATATAGGTTTAATTTCATATGAGATTTTCTCTTTTTTCTAAAGGTCCAGTGTAAATTCTTTAAAAATCTACGTATTCTATATACGTCTTAAGAGAAGATAAAAAAATATATTTTTTTATCAAAATTGGAACTTTATCTTGATTACTGTCCAATATATAGTGAAATCAATTTTAAGGAGGGTGCCTGTTTGGCTAGTAATGACAACATAAGCACATGGATAGACCGTCTGTTATCCGGTGACGAAGAAGCTTTTGAATATATATTTGATTTAACAAATCAGAGGATATATGACACCGTATTTGCCATAGTTAAAAATAGTCATGATACAAATGAAATTGTAAATGAGGTTTACTTTCAACTATGGAAATCCATCTCAAAATATGATCAATCTAGACCTTTTTTATTTTGGGTGAATGGCATTGTCTATAAACAAATTAGTCAATGGCGAAAACAAGTTTGGAAAAGGATGCGTTTATTTGAAAAACAGCATTCAATGCAGGAGTCAGTTGTAGAAATCCCAGAAAAACTATTACTTGAAAAGGAAACACAAAAGGAATTGCTAACATTGATTCAAGAATTGCCGTTCAAATTTAGAGTTGTGATAGTGTATCGTTTTTATCACGATTATACATATGAAGAAATTGCGGAATTATTACAAATCCCTATAGGTACGGTAAGGTCTAGAATTCATAGAGCGTTAGAAAAAATTCGGAATCAATCTAATATTGAAATTGATGAGGAGGAATATAAATCAAATGTCATTTTCAAATGAATTAAAAAAAGAAATGAAACAAGAAGTTCCTAAAGAAGTTAAAGAGCGTGCATATCACTCATTTACGCAAATTCACAAGAGGGAGAATAAAAAGAAATTGAAAAAGAAATTATTAATAACAGGTTTAGCGGCAGCTATCATTATACCAACTAGTACAATGGCACTAAATAACTCTTATTTTACGCAACCTCAATTAAAATTGAATGACATGATTACTGATCAAGTTAGAAAGTATGCAGCAGCGGGAAAATCTATACCTTTGGATCAAAAAATAACAGATCAAGGAATTACGCTTCATTTAAAAGAAATGTTAATCCAAGAGGATAAAATACTTGTTTACTACCGATTTGAACAACAAGATGGATTAATAATTCCGTATGAATTTAATACAAATGGATTGCATATCATATCCAGTGGTAAAGAAAAGGGTAAGCAAGTGGCAAGTCCAACGTATAAGAATGAAAAATTTAATACTGTAAGTGAATTGCGTTTTCTTAGTAACAATAATCTAGACAGCTATCAAAAGGATCGTATTGGTAATCCAAATGCACCGGATATTGGTATGTTTTACTTAACTGATGCAACAGGAAAGGCTTATGAAACTGCGCTGGCTTTTCATGATAAACCAGAAGGAGCAGTAGTTTTTGAAGAACTTCAAGGAGAAAAATTCCCTAATTCTTTAACTATAAACATCAATATTGATAGAGTTGGAAAAACAGAAGGAAATTGGAAAAACAAAATTTTAGTTGATGTAGAGCATAGATCCGTACAAAAGATTGATACGGATAAAAATCAGTAGAAATCATAGGAAAAATTCCGTACCTTATACTTTTCAAAAAGTATAAGGTACGGAATTTTCGAAATCAATCGGTTTAGTATCCTACTATCAATATCTAAATATTTGTGAAGAATACCAGCATGATGACTGTATTTAAGAATTAGTCCCCAAACAAAAAATAAGCTAAATTTACATAAATAACTGTAGAAAGAAAAATTTTGTTATGAGGGCATTTAAAATATTAAGTTGATAGGCATGGAGTTAATACACACCCAATTTCAATTAAAATCGTTTAAATCTTAGTTAAAATTTGAAATGATAAATCTATTAGCTTTTTTGAAAATTGTAATCTAATACTAGATATCTCAATGTATACTTCACTAAACACCAGTTAACACTATAAGCATAGTGTTAACTATCTTAATTGAATATTAATAATAATAAGTATAAACATTATCAATTTACTATATCTTACATTTATGTAAAAATAGATGTATGTTAAGCTTTTTCAAAATCTTTCCCCTAATAAAGATTTGAAGTAGCATTTCATGATTCTCCTTACAGTTAATATGCCTTGAAAAAGAACCCTATAGGGTTCTTTTTCTTCTTATTACATCTACAGCAGTTACTTATTTAACATACAAAAAGCGCTGACAATTACTTGTAGTCCTTTTTGTACCTAAATATACACTTGTCTTAAGTACTTAATCCTTTATTTTATTATGCATTATTATTAACTAAACATGTCATTATCATTTAGAAATATTACACTTCCAAATTTAGAAGTACACAATAACAAATCTTTCCCAGCTTCCAGCTACATAACTATTAGCTGTTAATTCTCTACCACCATTTGCTGATATAAATCTACCATTACTTAACGCTTGTAATACATATACCCTATTGTCTCCACCATTATATAAAATAAATTTTTCCCACGCCCCAATTAATGTACGATTTGCTACTACATTTCCCGATGGCTCAGCAGACACATATTGTAAATTTGCAGCTTGTATAGCAACAGTCCAGCTTCCATTAAATAGATTCACACCTTTTAGTGAACACGCATTTAATTGGCTGGCTGCCAATGCATCATTCGATGGGGTTATCATCATTATCATTAGAACCATTGGTAACACCATTAAAACTAACTTTTTAAAGATCTTATTACCATTTGCATGAGCTATGAACCTCTTCATTCCCATTCCTCCCTTAATATATAGCACTCATATACATCATACTAAATATGTAAAATTTTGTAATACAAGAGAGTCTTTATCAACAAATACCTTATTATTCTGTTTCTTTTTTCTCAAATCTATAGCACCTAAACATTGCTCTATTCTCAAACATATTTTTAAAATTAATTTAACTTTATTTTAAATAAAAGCTAAATAGCCGTTCATAATGAACGACTATCAAGCATCTAACTAATAATTTGAATGTTTTTCATGTTAATCTATTTTGTTTAATCCCGTTGAAGTAACTTGATAGATTCTTTTTTTGCCTATATATTCTTGTTTATTATTCTCAAGGTTAGTAAGTGTAGCCCGTGTCTTTTCATTTACTGCCTCCCCTTCTATATGGGTAAACTCGATATAATCTCCCACTTTGACTGGCACAGTTTGGCTTTCAGCAGTTTGCTGTCTATTTCCCACTATTTCCTTATTGTACATAACACTACCGGATGAATTCTGTACTTTGATACTTGTATACGTATTATTAAAATAAGAATGTGGTACGCCTGCCTCTAAATTCACCTGCATTTTCTCTGTTACCCCATTATAATTTATTTTTGCAATCTCTCTATCACTATATCCTTTTAAAGACCAGCCAAATTGATTCCCGTCTAAAACCGTTGTTTCTGGCATTTTTTCTACTTTTTTCAGACCTTCTTTTGTAACTTCGTACATTGCTTTTTTTCCAAAGCTTTCTTGTTTACTATTATCTATATTTGTTAAAGTAGCTCTATGCACACCTTCTAGATGTGTTAACTCAATATAATCCCCTACTTTAACTGGAACTTTTTGCGATTCAGCATTTTGTTGTTTGTTTCCATAAATGTCTTTCTTGTATACTACTTTGCCTGATGCATTTTGTACTTTAATACTCGCATATGTTTCATTAAAATAGTGATGCGGTACGCCTGCTTTTAAGTCCACTTGCATTTCTTCTGCCGACTTATTGAAATTGATTTTAGCAAACTCGAAATCACTAATTCCTTTCATTGACCACGCAAACTGTCTTCCTTCTAAAATATTATTTGCATTAGGCACATTTGGTTTAATCGGATTAGAATCAGTACCCTTCCAAATCTCTGCTGTTAAAATTGGATATCCTAATGCAGCCACTTTTTGAATGGTATCATTATTTGGACGTAATCCCCACTTCTCAAAGAAAGGCATCAAATTTTGTTTGGCTACTTTTGATGCTGAGATCATAAATAATTGTTTTTTATTTTCATCTGTTTGTGGAAGTTCATCAGAAGGCATATCTCTATACAATTGATGCAGTTTAGGATAGAAGTCTTCTCCATATGCTAATTGTAGTTGCCAAAGCATAACAAGCTTAACAAAAGCATCACTAATTTCATCATAATTTTTATTAGATTGTTCTAAGTATTGAAATGCCTTAGTATAAGCACCCTCTTGTTGCAATCTAAAAGGTTGATTAGATGTAAATGCTTTTTCTACAGAAAGGCTGTAAATATTATTTTGTACTTCTGTCATATTATAAAACTTCCAAGGTGATTGCTGTCTCAAATGCCCTGCCTCATGCCATGGACCCCAACCATCTTTTATAAATTTATTAATATCTAACACGTATTGGATTGCGTCTCCCACATATGCGGTTCGATAAGAAGTTGCATACATATAATAATCAGGAGAATGATTTTCTTCTACGTAATGAATATAATGTTTATCTGCTTGTTCTTCAGATAGTCCAGCTACTCTGTCTTGAATTCGAGTAGCTTCATCCATCTTTTTTAAGAGTTGTACAGGATCTGTATTAGAACCTAACAAATATTTCTTAACACGTGCCGGGCTGGCCGTAATTAATACACGTTCTCCTTTTAACTCCACTGCATGTGCATTTGGATATTGGTCCAGCATGTTTATTAAATCTTGTTTCGTATGTTTGCCTAGTTCAAAGAAAGGAGTAGTCGCTCCACCCGTTGTGACTGTTGTTCGAATAGTGCCACCTTGTTGTTTATTATAAAAATAAATCATCCCCCCATTTGGAGATTGGATTGTGTTTATACCAGGTTTTAATGTAAATAATTTTATTTTAGAATCTTCTCTCCAAGAAGCATCATACGAATACGTTCCAATGTATGCTTGAATATTTTGATTTCCTTCTACATTAATCGTTATTTGTTCATTTGGCTTTGCATATAAACCAGTGGGTTCATATGGACTAAATGCCATACTTTTTCTTTCCTGTTGTTTCAGTATCTCAACATCCCCTTTTCCTGGGACTGTATATATTCTGCTTTCTGATTTAACTGACTTTTCCTCTTGCAATGATGTCGATATTTTTTTTTGCTGCTTTGTTTCCTCTGCAAAGACATCTGATGAAGAAACCATTCCAGTCGTAAGCATAGTTACTGTAGCAGTAGCTGCAAGTATTTTTCTAGTTTTATATTTTGAGTTATTCCCCATATTATCTCCCTCATTTTCCCTTAGTACATGTAAGGACTATTATTTTATTTATCATGTTTTTACATCAAAAACTATTTACGCTATTTATGTTGTATCTAATACTCTATTTTTTCTCATAATAGTCTCCTTTTCTTTATTTCTAATTGTTTATAAATGTTATTTGATGACACATAAAATAACAACTTTACGATAAACTCATCAATAACAACCTATTATGTTTTGATTTAGTATTCTTAACTTCCATCTAATTGTATAAAAGTATTCAATTAGGAAAATAAGAATATAAAGCTCACTAATCATAGATTAGGTTTTACGGAAAAATTCATAAAAATCATTCACCTTAAAAATTCAAACTTGTATAACTACTTTCTACATATAGGATGGAATTATAAAAATATTTCAATAAAACAAAAGACAGAGGCCTGATTATACCTCCGTCTTTTCAATTTATAAAGAACAAAAAATCATTTTATAACTGTATAAATGCCCTTGCAACAAATACCGTATTCCGCTATTTTTTTGAAGAAACAGGATCCATTTTTAATGTTTTTATCCCTTCTTTTAATGTAAACGCATCCGCTCTCAATGTTTTCCAACTATCTTTCGCTGCATTCAAATTAGGTTTTAGGAATTTGAATTTATTTTGATCCGCTTTTTGGGATGCTTTATCAATATGACTAAGCACTCCCGAATATTGAGAATCTAAATCATGCCATTGTGCAGACATATAGGTAAGTGCATTAATAGCCGATCCAATCGCATTGTGCATTTCATTAATATTATTATACGCAACACCAACTACACGATTTAATGTTACTTTATAATCTATAGTCTGACGTAATTGTGCTAACAACGGCTCTAATGTACCTAAATTATTTCTTGCTACCCCTATCATTACACCACCAGCAATCCACGTAGGAATTGAGGGAATTGATACAGTTATTATTCCATCTGATTCTACTTGTTTAAAATGTCTAACTTGCTCTAAAACTTCATTTAGGCGCTTTTCATCTTCATCAATTCCAGATGCTTGGTTTTTCAGAATCGAATGCAAAATATCTTTATGACCTCCAAATGCCCGGACATCTTCTCCAATACTATCTCTTAACTTAGCTAGTTCTTGTATTAAATTCTGTGTATATGCTTGATTTTGTTTAATCTCACCTTGTAAATCTGTAATGCCTTCTTTTAATGTGTCTGCATCCCCTTCATTAATCGCTTCTACTAATGTGTCATAATAATTGTCGAATTTAGTATCATACTCTACAATCCCCGTCAGTGTATCTAAAAGTTGTTTTTTTATGTGTGAATCCCATTTCGTAGCATGCTCTCTTGCATTCTTTTGATCTTGTAGAATTTGACTAGGTAGATTTGTATATCCTTTAATGTCAATTCCTTCAAAGTTAACATCTGGGTTTTTAATTAACAAATAAGAGTAATCATTCATAGATTTTGCAAATACCCCAGCATCTTGCAAAGCTTTTTTCATCTTTTCGCTGTTTACAGAAAGAGATATATCTTCGGTACTAGTTTGTTCCATTTTACTTTCACTTGCGAAGGCTGCCACTGGAGAAACTACAGTAGTTGTTGTCACAGTTAAAAACGTCGATAAAGCAAGTAGTTTATAAGGAAAGTTTTTATTCATTTTAATTCCTCCTATACATATATATTGATTTTTAATTTGTTTTTTCTTGTTTAAAAGCAATGTCTTTTGAAATGAATTCTGCATCCTTATGAATATCATTCCAACTTTGTTTTGCAGCCTTTAAATCATCAGGTATTAAAGACAGTTTATGTTCTTGCATTTGGTCGATATTATCATATAGATCTTTATAATTCGCTCCCATCGTATTCCACTGTTGCTGAACATTCGTTAGAGACATGATTGCTTGATCCACTGTTTGATACAAATATGTCAACGTGTCTTTTGTATTAGTAAGTGAAATAACTGCTTGGTTAGCAAGATCGGCTTTCATACTTAATTCTCCGATTTTATTAGAAATTTCATTATAAGAGTTCATATGATTAGATGCCGCAACACCAGCTGCTGTTCCTAAACCGATACCAGCTGCCCCTAGAGCTGTTAGACCACCAACAACAGCTGGTGTCGCTGTGCCACCGGTCACAACAATTACTACCGCTCCTGCAATCGTTCCAATAACTAAAATAGCTGCTCCTAATCCACCACCAATTGACCAGGCTAATACATTATCAAAATGTGCTTTCTGCGTAGAACGTAAATTCTCAATTTCGGCCTGAAGTTGTGGGACTAGTGCTTGTTTTCCCGCTAATATAGCCGTTAATCCCCCTTGTCCATCTGGACCTCCAACATTATTTTTAAAATCTACAGTATTTGTATACAACTTTGTTTTGAAAGCTTCTAACATCTTAATAACTTCCGTAACTTCATTTGAATTTGTATGAATTGTACCGATTAAATCCCCTATTCCTTCTTTGAGGCCCGCCTTATCTTTCTTTTTTACAGTATCTACTAGTGTGTCGTAATAATTTTGAAATTGTTCATCATAATTTACAATATTACGTGCTGTCTTTTGAATGTTTGGCTTCGCTGTATCTAGCCAGTAATTTGCATTGATTCGTGACAGTTCCTGATTCAGGTGAATGTTTTTAATTAATTCTCCCCCTCCTGAACCTAATTCAATGTTGGATAAATTTACATTCGGTTGCTTAATCATTGTTTTTGCGTACAAATCCATTACAAGAATATGAGAGCCTGTTTCAGCCAATACTTTCTTTAACCCTTCAGGTCCTAACGCATAATTTTCTATTTGCTGTTCTTGTGCTGTCTGTTCTTGTGCAAGTGCATGAATAGTACTACCATTCGTAGCAGTTATAACCGTTGCTAAAGTGGCCAAAGTTATGACCTTAAATGGAAATTTCATTATTTGATTCTCCTCCTTATTTTCAGTTGCATTATAATTTTTTTGTTAAACCTAATTTCTTAATATTAAAATTTATTAACTTGTTCTTCGAGTTGATTTATTACATTCTTTAGTCGTCTTAATGTATCTTTTTGAGACTGAGTGTTATTCGTATCAACTTCATTCGATAATTTTGTAATACTATTATTTATTAGATTCAAATCCTCTTTATAACGTTTCATTAGCTCAATCTCTCTATCTACTTGATTAGCAAATGTATGCAAATCATTTTGCATGAAAAGAATCATTGATTTTTGTAAATCTGCTACTGTTAATTTAGTTGTTAAGTCATATAATTTTTGATTTTGTTTCTCTAAATCATTTAAATATGCTCTTTGCTCTGCTGTTAGTTTATTAATTTCGGCAAAGGTACTATATGTTTTTTTAATTTTTTCAGAATCAATCACTTTCATAAGATCATACTCTTTCGTTTTTGTAACTGCAGCTGCAGCAATTTCACCTTTTTTACTTTTCTCTATCGCTTCACGTGCTTCTTTTTTGGCAGCTTCAATTTCTATAACTGATTTTCCCTTTTCTGTTGCTTCTTGCTCTGCTTTCTTCTCTGCTTCTACAATAGCATTGTTTATTTCTTTTCCTTTGTTATACGCCACTACTGCGGTTTGAGCAGCCGGTTCAATGATATCTTTTGATAGACTATAAATTTCTTGGAATACCTTTAGCCCTTGTTCATTTAAAGCTCCTGGTAATAATGCTATTTGCTGTAAATCATTTTGAATTGATTTTTTTGTATTTAGCATTTCATTTTTTAACTTGTCTATTTTTCCTGTTCCCTCTGAACTAAGTACACTCTGTGCTTTTACCACATCTTTATCAAGATTTTTCAGTTTCTTATCTACCTGTAGTTTAAGATCTGTTAACTCATTAATCTGACGTTGCACGTTTTCTTGGTTTGTTATAGTCATATGTTGAAGAACTTCCAGTCTATCTAAAAACCCTTCTTTATCTTCCTTATTATCTACAAATCCTTTTAATGTTGGATAATAGCTATTAAATTTGGTTGCAAATCCTTTACTTTTTGAATTTAGTAGAATTAATTTTGGATATAGTTCTGAGGACCACTCTTTCATATCTTGTTTAATTAGAAATTGAGTTGTATTTAAAGATGGAACTTCTTCAAGTTGCACATTCGGACTTGCTAAGGCTCCATCTATAAAGGTTTGTGTTAATTTGGAGTGTGCACCTATTTTTCGTAATGCTGAGGAAATATCTATATTTTCTTGTTTCGTTTCTGCCTGAACGGTTGGCGTTGCGAGAGTATTGATAGGAATAGTCGCTCCAGTAACGATTGATGTTATTAAAAATCCTGTCATAATTTTATTCTTCATTCCGTACACCTCTTCACTATTGTTTTTTACAGTTTTAATCGTAAATGTTGTACAACCTAACGTTAGGATTTCTTCACACATACTTGAGGATAGAGATTTTTTCAAAAAAGTAATTCCATCTCGTTTTTTATTTATTTTTGAAAAAATATAAGGACCTTACTTCCCCCTCATTTTAAACACTATGTTTTTCATAAGTAAACCAGAAAATCGCTTTTGTTAAATTTGATTTTTCAGATATTTATTATTCAAATTATAAAATATTATATTTAAAAAAGTTAAATCCAAATTTCATTTCATAAAGTGAAATAATTATACTATGATAATTAAACATAAAAATCCTTTTATTCACCAAAACCTATATCAATCCCTCATCCGAAAATGATTTTAATATAATTTAATAGTAATTGACGCATATGTGTCTTTTAGATGGATATGTAAAATTACATATCCATCTAGGAGTAACTAGCATACATACGCCAACAATATTATTATCGTATAAATAATAATATTGTGACTACGAACACCACAGGAGAAAACTCCCCTCATGCACTCTAGGGGATAGAATGTCTATGTAATAAAATTTTTTACTTATATACTTACTATTCATTATAGAAATACAAAAAAGCGATTCTTTTCACATGAAAAGAATCGCTTTCTAGGTTCATATTTTCAATTACGTTACATAAAGAATTGAGAAATTATCATTTAAGAGCCTTAACTATCATTTCAGTTGCCTCTGCAATTAGTTGATTATCATAGGTAGCCTCTTTCTCATCTTTACTAGATAAAATTGCGATGATAATGGGTGCTCTATTTGGCGGCCAAACGATAGCAATATCATTTCGTGTCCCATAACTTCCAGCTCCTGATTTATCTCCAACTATCCAGTCAGTTGGTACGCCTGCACGAATAAGTTTGTCTCCTGTAGCATTTCCTTTCATCCACCCTGTAAGAATGTTACATTTATGAAGCGGAAGCGCATTTCCGACCGTAAAAGCTTTCAGATTCGTAGCAATTGCTTTCGCTGTACTAGTGTCACGAATGTCTCCTGGAATAGCCTCGTTTAATTCTGTTTCAAAGCGATCAGACATAGTAACCCGATCACCCATCTGTCTAAGCGCTTTTTCATATCCTTTTGGTCCGCCTATTTTGTTAAATAAAATGTTCCCTGCAGTATTATCACTGTTACGAACAGCAGCCTCAGCAATTTCTCCTAGTGTCATTCCAGTATCTATATGTTTCTCGGTAACAGGTGAATAATCCACTAAGTCTTCTTTCGTATAAGTAATAACTTCATTTAATTTCTCAGTAGAGTTTTGCTGTAGTAATACCCCTGCCGCTAACGCCTTGTATGTTGATGCAAAGGCAAACCTTTCGTTAGGTCGATAAGAGATTGTTTGATTTGTACCAGTATCAATCGCATATACACCTAATCGTGCATCGAATTTTTTCTCAAGTTGAGAGAACTCTTTATACGTCGCCTGATGTTTATGCTTCACTTGTCCTGTCTTTTCTTTCGCCTCAACTTGCAATGGCCCTCCTTTAAAAGCTTCTAAGCTTGTAAGACTTAAACTTAATATACCAACGCATATACCTATTTTTAGCATCCTCTTATTTTTCAAAATCATCATTCCTTTCAAATTTTCAACATCTGTTTTTATACGTACACATAATAGACCATCTAAGAAACAAGTTTGTTCCATAAATTTAAAACTTTTTAACTAGTAGCCAAGATATTAACAAAATAAAAGATAGCAGCTACGAGCGCCGCTATCTCTTATTTCACATCTCATTTTTTTACTTATAAATACCTTTATATAAACAGGGTCTCTTCCCTGAGAAAAGTACTAAAATCTTATTAATTTTGCTTAGAAATACCTGTACTAGGAGCTCCCCCCTGTATACGTTGCTGTTTCAAATCAAAGTATACATCTAAAACTTCTTTTCCAATTATAGAATTAATTCCACTTTTATCGTTATGAAGCCATGGAACTACTACAGAAAATGCTACTTCTGGATTATCATATGGAGCATATCCAACTAACGTTAAGTTGTAGCATTCCATACGTTCTCCTTTTGCATTTCTACCAATTGGATCATCTCCACCATAAACAGTTTGAGCTGTCCCTGTCTTTCCTGCTGGTTTATATGGCGCGTTTTTGAAATACTTCACGCCAGTTCCATCACCTTCTTGGAATACCCATCTAAACCCTTCTTTTATCCGATCAATATGTTCTGTCTTCATATCAATTCGATTTAATACGACAGGCTCTATAGAGCGTATAACTTTGCCAACCTCTTCTTCTTTTATTGATTGCTCTCGTATTTCTTGTACAATTTGAGGTTGCATTCTATACCCCCCATTAGCAATCGTTGAAATATATTGCGCCAATTGCAACGGTGTATACGTATCATACTGCCCGATAGAAAAATCTAGTAAAAACCCAGGCTGACTATCTACTTTTCTAGTTTGTCCAATTATTTCATTCGGTAAATCAATACCTGTTGGAACTCCTAATCCAAATTGTTTAAAATAATAGCGCATCGTATCAAATGCTCCTTGTTTTATATCCAACGAACCATTTGGTACGTAATTAACTCCCGCAATTTTTAAAGCTGTCTGGAACATGTATACATTCGAAGATACTTGTAGCGCTCGTAAATCATTAATATTACCAAATCCGGATACATTCCACGATTTCTTAGCTTGTGTACCTTTAAATTTCATAGGTGCATCATAAAATTGATCTCCTGGCTGTATTGCCCCTGTCTCATATCCAGTTAATAAAGTTGCACCTTTTACAGCTGACCCTAGCTCATACGAGGTTGTCATGTTACCTAATGCCAAATCTTCAATCTCTATTTTCCCTTCTTTTTCTACAATCTTTTTGCCTGCCATAGATAAAATCTGTCCGTTATTTGGATTCGTCATGACGACAAAAGCTCGGTCCAACAGTGGCTCTGAACTCTTAAACGCTCTCAAATTTTTCTCTATACTTTCTTCCACTTTCTTTTGTAATTCCATATCAATCGTTAATGTTAAACTATTACCACTTTTTCCTTTAGAGATTATTTCTGTGTTTATAATGTTTCCTGATTTATCAGTAATGTTTTTCACTTCTTCTTTTGCACCGTGCAAGACATCTTCATATCGTTGTTCAATATAACTTTTTCCTACACGATCATTTCGGTTATATCCACGTACCAAATAAGAATCTAAGTTTTCTTTCGGTAATCCTTCTTCACTACTCGTAATATTACCTAACACGGAACGAAATAGATTACCATTTACATAATTACGTTCCCAATCAACTGTTGCATCTACTCCTGGAAACTCAGCAAGGTTTTCACTTATTCGCGCATACTCTTGATCTGTTACATCTTTTTTTATAATTTGTGGTGTTAGTTGATAACCTGAACTCATTTTACTTTTAATAGCTAACACCTTTAAATCTTGTGCTGTTAATTCTGCCAATTCTAATTCTGTAACACGACTTCGTCTTAAGTCTTCTATTTTTTTATCTAACTCTTTTCCTTCTATTCCCTTATCTTTTAACTTTTCAATATCTTTTTTAGTAATCATTGTCTCCGCACGTTTCGTATTCAACTGCATCCAAAAATCTTTTTTATCGATATCTGTTAATTTATTTATATCTTGTTCAGACATTTCAAGTACTTTCGCTAAGTCGTTTGCTGTTTTTAAAATATCTTCACTAGTAATTCCCTTTACCCTTGTATACGTAATCGTACGAAGAGATTTATTATTAACGACTGTTTTCCCTTCTCGATCTAGTATTTGTCCACGTGGAACTGGTATACTAGTTGTTTCATTTTGACTGCTCTCCACTTGGTTCTTATAAGCCTCTCCCTCAACGATTTGTACTTTTCCTAGCTGCATAATAATGGCTGAGAATAGTAGAAATATGCAAAGGAACATTATATTTAATCGAATAGATATATATGTCTGCTGCTTTTTTTCTTTTTGTTTTTTCATAAACCCTCCATATAATTCTTCCGGAACTCCTCACTAATACTTAGTAAATAAATACGTTCCCTATATATTAGAAATCACCATTCAGTTATAAATAGTGTCTTATCTTTTTTTCTACATCCTTGTAAGCATCAAGCCTTCTTCGTTTAGCCGCGTAATCGATAAATCCCCTTTCCTGTTTTTCTCTCTATTTTTTTATTGCTTGCATTAGAAATGCTAAACTGTATAATGACTCATATTAAGCTTACACATAGACTTGCTAGTAACTTTTCATACTAATTATTCCTTTCTTCATGCTGTTATACTTAATAGACAACCTAAATAATAAAATTGTTCCACATTTACAAAAAAAATAATTAACTATAAGATGAAATAGGCTACATAAGGGAGGGTTATATGTTACATATAAAAAGATGGAGATTTTTTGCGGTTCTTTCTATTGTAGGTTTGATTTTACTAATTTTATTAAAAATCAACTTCATCTCAATTACTATCGCAACTTCTTCAGCTGAAAGAGGAAAAATTTCCGATCAAAATGGTGTAATACTAGCTACAAATAAGAAAGTTAAGTCTCTATATTGCACTTCTAATGATGAAAAGGTATCGAATCAAGATACATCAAACACATTAGCTTTTTTTAATCAATTTTCAAACGAGTTTCAACATGACATTTCGGCAGAGGACATAAAATCACAATTACAACAATCTTGTAAAAAGCAGACTATGAATGATATACCGTTATACTCTGACATAAATGAGAGTGAACTTACATTCATAAACAAGAAAAAACCCAATAATGTAATAATTAAAGATGAATGGATTCGATATTATCCTAAACACGAAGTTGGTTCACAGCTAATTGGGTATGTAGAAAATGACCTTAATTCTAAGTATGGATCCGTTGGAAAAAGCGGGATTGAGCTGCAATATGAAAATGATTTAAAAGGAAAACCCGGAAAAACTCTTATTTTTAAAATGAATAATAAAAAGTTCTTATGGAACATTCAAAAAGTACAAAAAGGAAAAGATATCCGGCTAGCTTTAGACTCTAAGTTGCAGCAAAAAACAGAGGAAGCATTAAGATCTCAAATCAAGAAAATAACTGATGTTAATGCTGGTTACGTTGTGGTAACCGATGTGAAAACTGGCGCAATTTTAACTATGGCCAACTCAGCAGTGTTTGATCCAAATACATTATATGAACAAGTATCATCTAAAAAAGAAAACATCAAATCACTTTCGCAAAATAAAGCAATTCAAAAATTAAAGTATGGTGAATCTTATGTAAATATGGCCTCAACTATAAAGCCACTTACTATTTTAATTGGATTAAACGAAAAGCTTTTTCAACCTGAAGATACTTATTTAGATAAAGGTACTTTTCAATATGATAATCAAAATAACATTACGAATGCACCTGGAACGCCAACAGGTGAGATTACACCGAGGCAGGCTATCATTAATTCATCTAACACATTTATGACAGCAAAAGTAGCTCTACCCTTATTCAACCAAAATAATGGGAATATAGAAAAAGTTGCACATATATGGACAGAGTATTTAAAACAATTCGGCCTTCGTTCTAAAACCGGGGTTGATTTACCTTTTGAAGAAGACGGACAATATGAATTTCATCCAACAAACAAGTTTGAAAATGGTATCTCCGCCTTATTAAATGCCTCTTGGGGAGGAAATGAAGTACACACGCCTCTTCAACTTGCTCAATATGCAGCAACTTTAGCAAGTAAAGGTGATAAATATAAACCTCAAATCTTAAGTGCTATTATTGATCAAAATGGTAAGGAAACCAAAAAGTTTAAACCAATTTTAGAAAGTTCAAATCGTTACCCGGTGAAATTTTGGAGTGTCGTGCAAGGTGGGATGAGCCAAAATATAGAGGAAATTAAAAACTTACCCTTTCATGTCGCAGGTAAAACAGGCATAACAGGTGCTCCGAATGAGCAAGAAAGAATGATAAACCATTCTCTTTTCATTGCATATGCTCCTACGGAAGATCCACAAATTGCCGTTTCTGTCGTTATTCCTGGTAGTAATTCAGAAAAAAACATTGCTGCTCTCGTTACATCAGAAATTTTAGAGTACTGGAATACTCTTCAATAAGAGAATAAAAACAAAGAGGAAGGTTCATTAAAGTGAACCTTCCTCTTTACCATATAGAATCTATATTCATTATTTTCCATTTACCTTCATGATCCTTTTCGAACATGAAAGAATATTTAATATCAGTTAAAACATACTCTTTTTGTACATATCCAGTATTACCGCTAATTGTCGATACTTTTATATATCCATTATTCTGCACTTTTTCTGGAATCCAAGCTTTTACCATTTCATTAGATACTTCATATAAAACTTGTGATTCTCGCTTTGGTTCAGCTAAAATTTTCGTTTTATTTCCAGTAACAGTTGCATATATATAATGCGCTTGCTTTGGTTCGTTACTTTCTGTCAATCCACTTGGTACTTTGTATACTTTTTTTGTATCATTTGCAAATTCTCCCCCCATTGTAAGAGCGACTTGCAACTCATGAAAAATATCTTCATCAAACTTCAATTCATCCTTCTTATAACTCTTCCCTTTAAATAGAACTTCATCATTTAACGCTCTATACAAGTCATTTTCATTTTTTGAATTTGTACTTTGATATAATTCATTCATAAATTGTTTTAATGTTGGATCTTGAGCAGACTCATCTTTAGTTTTAGGCTTAATTTGTGTACTACTTTGGACCGGTGATTTATTATCATCAAGCCATGGTTGTTGAACGATAACAAATAACATTGTACAAACCAAAACAACTACTATAGGCAATGCTCTTTTACGAAACGGTCTTTTATGTTTTACAAGATCCGCTTCATTATTTTCATATATAGACTGCTTTATTTTAAAAATAAACTCTTCTTCATCTTTACGATTCTCCATTGGGCCTTTTTTTAATTGTTTATACCAGTCAGGATTTTGTTTATTGTTCATCACTACTACCCTCCCCTATTAATTTTGAAACCTTACTTCTCGCTCGGCTTAATCTAGATTTTACAGTTCCAATGGATACTCCTAGTGTTTCGGCCATTTCTTCATAAGATAATTCATATTTCGCGTCTAAAATTATTATTTCACGGTGTTTTTTAGGTAGTTTTAATACAACATCCCACACTTCATTCATTTCCTCTTGATTAAAAAATTCTTTTTCTGCCGATGGAGATTGCTTATCATCACTAAAAAAACCTACTAATGATATCCTTTTAAAATAGGAGGATTTCAAATAGTTTATTGCTGTATTTCTTGTAATTTTTAATATCCACGTTTTAATAGATGACTCCTTTCGAAATGAATTCCAATTTTTAAATACCTTTATAAATACATCTTGCGTGATATCATCTGATAAGTGTGGATCTTTCGTAATAATAAATGAATAATTCCATACATCTTGCCAATAGTCTTTTATAACATAGTCAAGCTCATCATGAATACACTTTTCAATAAACGTCTCTTCCATTTCCACACCTCGAACTTATTTGAATAAAGATAAAACTGCCCTCACTTTTATTATGGTTTCAATATATAGACAAGATACAAGTTTCATTTGTTCCGTTCTTTATCTTTTTTTAATAAAAAAATCCTCCTAAAAATGTAAAGGTGTGCAATTACTTTCATAAAATAATCATCTATACATTCTTTTACATGACAGGCTCCGAAAAAACAAGTAAAGCATACAATGTTAAAAATACACTCATAAAAAATCTGATTATTATTTGTGCATTTCACGCAACACTCCACTTGTATCACCTTTTTTCTTAGAGCATACTTATTTGTGTGCTCTATTTATGTTTTACTAAATAACTGTTTTGTTAACGTTTATAATTCCCCCTCACTTGTCCCTTTCAATTTGTTTTACTCTTCTATTTACTATTAGCAATACCAACCTTTCAAAAATGAAAACAAAGATGTGTTATTATCTTTATTCAGCCACACCAAAAAAGCATTCTCAATTAAGGAGAATGCTTTTTCGAAACTTAATTGTTCTTTGTATTGCTCAATTTATACCTTCGTGTTAAGCAAACAATGAATGTAGTAAAAGATTTCACCTTATAGTTACTTATTTTTTCTGAAAAACATGTTTTACTTTTTCGCCTGGAACGTTACTCCCCCCTCTTCCTTTTACATCTTCGATCATCATGGTAACGATCATGTCGGGCGCATTTGCATCAAAAGCTGCAAACCATCCAAGTTCTTTTCCGTCTGCTTCTTTCGACTCCTTCAGTTCTGCTGTACCGGTTTTACCAGCAAGAGTTATACCATCAACCTTAGCAATTCTCCCCGCGCCATCAGGGTCATTAATGACTTTTATTAATGCGCTCTTTAATATCTCTTGATTCTTTTTAGAAACCACATTTTCTTTCCAATTCCCCTCTACTTTTGCTTCTTTTAAAAGATGAGGCGACGGAATATTCCCTTCATTCACAATCGGTGCATATGTTAATGCTAAATGGAGTGGTGTCATTAATACTTGTCCTTGTCCATATCCCGTGTCTGCTAGTTGAATATCATTTTTTATCCCATCTCTTGCAATGATTGAAATAGGAAATTCGTATTCGATTGGTAATTTTTCATAAAATCCGTATTTCTTAAATTCATTTACATACTGATCTTTTCCCATTTTCAAAGCTTGTTGAGCAAAATAAATATTATCAGAGTACTTCATTGCCTTATCAAAATCAATTGGACTAGCTTCCTTCACACGTGTTACATAATAATTTCCCCAAGATGAATCTTTTGCCCACTTTAATCCTTGAATTTTAAATTCTTCCTTAGGGTTTATAGTGTTTGTTTCCAAACCAATTGCACCAGTAATCGTTTTAAATACGGAACCTGGTACAAATGCTTGTGTGAAACGATTCATCATTGGTAGTTTTGAATCGTTATTCCATGCTTCTCGTTGGGCTTTTGACGCTCCTCTAACTATTGTATTTGGATTATAAGCAGGGCTACTTACAAGTGCTATAGTTTCACCTGTTTTAGGATTGACCGCTGCACTAGATCCTGCTTCATTTTTCATCTCATTAAAGATTTTTTCTTGAATTGCAGCATCAATTGTTAACGTAACGTTTTCCCCTTCTTTTGCTTCTTTTTTTGCTACATTTTTAATCTCTTTTCCATTCTCATCTTCTATAAATACGCGTCCACCTTTTTCGCCACGCAATTTATTCTCTAATACTTTCTCTAAACCTGTCTTACCTACTAAATCATCAGCTTGATAACCTCTTTTTTGAAGCGATTTTAACTCCTCTGCATTCACCTTTCCTATATATCCAGTTAAGTGTGCCGTTGCTTCTCCTAATGAATACGTACGAATATTTACTGGGCGAGATGATACTCCTTCTAATTCAATATAATCATTCTGTCTAGTTCCCTCTTTTAAAATCCCAATTGGTACAAAGGAGTCTGGTTTTATCCATTTCGCTGTAAGCTTCTGATCAACCTCTTCTATAGACATATCCAGTAACTGTGCTACTATTTCTTTTGTTTGCGCTGCCGTTTCGCCTAGTTTCTCTGGAATAATTCCAACCTCAGTCGCTTTACCATTCGTTGCTAGACCCTTCCCATTTCGATCATATATTTCTCCGCGTTTTCCTTGTTCTATTTGCATACGTACTTTGTAATCTTTTTTCATACCTGGAAAAATGAAATCTGGTGTCCAATCTATTTTCCAAGATTCTTTTTCTTTCACAAGTTTTGCTTCATGTATAAATGAAGCTGTTCCTCCATCCGTATCCATCTTAACTTCAAAAAGAAAAAGTTCTTTATCTTTAGCATTCTCTCCTTTCGTTTTAATTTTTAAATCCTTAACTCCAATACCCTCATAGATTTTTTGATATTTCTCGGTGAATTCCTTTTTAGAAATCGTTTTTTGGGCATGTTCTGATAAATGATCATACATATTTGCGAATTTTTTATCATTCCATAAATTTATATATTCTTCAAATGCTTGTTTTGGCGGTTCGTTTTTATTACATCCTACCAACATAACTGCAAAACAAAAGAAAACCAACATCCATAATTTTTTCAATTCAATCTTCTCCCTTAGTTAAAAATATTTATTCCTTTCTTGATATATTAAATAAAAAATGTTGTAACGCTTAATAGACAGTGTAAGTAATGAGATTGTTCCATATTTACAAAAGAAATTAATTTATGGTTCAGATGCATTCGAAGGGGAAGATTTTAAAATTCTTACAAATTAAAAAAGCGGATCTATTTAGCAATCGGTGTCATTATTAGTGCTGTTTTAACAATTTTATTTAAAATACCTTTTAGTTTGAGTTCTCCGCTCTTATCTTTTTTGTAGATATTCGAAACAAAAAAGACCCCTTATACTAAGGGTCCTACAATAGAAAATAACTAAGTATAAACAATAAAAAGAATTACTGAAAGTATAATTTATAGGCGCTTTATATCCTTCTATTTCGCATCAAAACCCCTGCGCTGTATGCGACAGGGGATTCGATGCGTTCATTCTAAAGCTTATTTAGAAGAGTCATGTACAGGCAAACTACTAAAAATCAATTCAGCAACTTTTACATATCCTTTTGAGTTTGGATGAATCAAATCCGTAGACCAAAGCGTATTATCGTTTACTAAATGATGATTCCAAAAGTCAACATGATGAAGCTTATACTCTCTACTCAATGAAAGTATAATTTCATTTGCCTCTAATAATTGTTCTTTTAACACTTGTTTTTTTTCAGAAGAAATAGGTAGCCGAACTGTAAAATCTGGAAGGTTTGCTATAATAATATCAGCATCCGTTTTACTTAATGTATCTATCATAAATTCCATTTCGTTCTTATATTCTTGATGATTCCAACGTCCTTTTAATACATCATTTGCACCTGCAATTAAACTAACCAAATCTGGATTAAACGTTAATGCCTTTTCCAATTGCTGTGAGCGAATTTCTTTAGTTACTAACCCACGCTTTGCAAAATTAGCATATTCTATATCGTTTACACAGAGTTGAACAAAATGATCTACCCAGCTTTTTAATGCTATTCCCTCAACTTCATCCCCTATGCCCTCTGTAAAACTATCACCAATCGATACAAATCGCTTCCACATATGTAGTCCCCCTTTATTATTAACCATATCTATACTATACAATAGCTCACACCGTAATTGTTATTTCTAAGTGGTTTTCGATTTCAATTATATTCCACTTTACTATATTTACATTTAGAATCCAAAATTGACCGATTCCTAAGTATACTTAGGAATCGGTCAATTTCGTATATTTACTAAAGAAATAAAATCTCTCTAGGAATTATACTTTTTTCAAAAAATTGGTTGTTCTTTGTTTTGCCCAGTTTATACATTTCTTTTCGATTAAATGATACGAAATTATAGAAAAAAGTAGTGTCATTGCAATGCACAAAGTAAGCAGGAAAAAGATAGGTATCTTTGTATACAAAAGTTTAAATAGTACCATCATGATTGGAAAATGACACAAATAGATACTGTATGAAATTTCTCCTAAATATACAAATACATTCTTATTTAAAAATGCTTTTACTTTTAGGTTACTCATAGCCATTATAATAAATATACTAACCCCCATTACGACACCCCAATCTTTTAATAAGAAAGTAGTATCATTACGGGAAAAACCATAAATTAAAATGGAATATAAATATAAAATAATCCCTAATGCAATAAGAAATCCTTTTTTAAATTTTTTCATATTCCTATATGAGTAAATAAGTTTTTCCTGATACTTAAAAAGTAACATTCCAACCATAAACATAGATGTAAAATGCAGTGTATCAGCATAACCATTATAAAACCCTTCAGCTTTCCCAATATGCAACATATTAAGAAAAACACTAATGAAAGAAAAGCTCAAAGCAAATAGTACCGTTTTCTTCCAATTCAGTTTATAAAAAAGAAGGAATAATAAAGGAAACACAATAGATATACGTATTTCTTGAGCCAATGACCAAATAACTGGATTATAATTTTCCGTAAAAAAGTTATTAAGAAGCACAAAGTGGTTTAGAATATCTAATTTTGTTATAGACCCTTGCCACCTATCATAGAACCAATCCCGTAGTCCTACCACTTCATACGACGAAAATAAAATAAATAAAACAAAGGTAACGATTATCCAAAAATAATAAGGAATATAGATTCTTACAAATCTCTTAATTAAATATCCCCAATAATTTGTTTTTGAATGATAAAGTGCCATAGATAACACAAAACCACTTAGTACATAAAAAACGATAACAGCTTCCCCACCCGCCCATAAAAACCTAAGCGGGGAAAATTTAATAGAATTAGGCAACGATGGTAGCATTAAACAAAAATGTCCAAATACCACAGTAAGTGCCGCTAACCCTCGTATAGAATCTAATTCTTTTATTCTCTTACTCATAAAATGTTCTCCTTGTAAATTGTAGATTTTGCTGTTCGTAAAGGCCACTATACTAGTGTAGTGGAAGAATTGTACATAATGTCTATCTAGATCCCAGATATAAGCAGTTCAAAGTCAATCTATGCATCTGTTTTCTGGTCTCCATTTCCTTATATAAATAATTTAAAACAAAATATTTAATACAAAGAAAAGATTTTATTAAATTTTTATAAAATCTAATTACAGAAATACGTACCGGGTATTATTTTTTTATTGTCATTTAATGAAAAAATGGATGTTTTTTCTTCATGTAACTTTATTAAACTAACTTTGTACTAGAATGCTTTGAATCAAAAAATACATAATAAACGCCATCCTTTCTGTATATTTCTACAAAAAGAATAGCGTTTTTTGATTATATAGATACAAATTTAATTTAGCTTGATAGCACTACCACTACAAATAGTTCTGAAGAGCCAAATTTGAGAATTAATGCAATCTACCATTCCAAGCTATCTACACAAAAATCCATAATACTTTGAAACTCTGTATTTCAGATTAATTTTTAGTTTTATCTTATAAAGTTAGCTTTTTACTATATCAACCGCACTATCCCATATACTGCTAAAGAAAGATCCAATTTGGCGCATAAAACGTGTAAACCAATTTGCTTGTTCTACATCAGATTTTGTTACAAGGTCTATTTGTAATGATTTACCTGATAAGAACCCAGGATCTGTATTATCTTTAGGCAAGATAATCATTTTACTTATTGTTACACCTTTTTTAATAGGCGCTTCTTGTTCTTTATTCGATACTTTAAATTCTTTTTTATAAACATCTTTATTGCTCTTTGGTATTGGAAGTGAAACAGCTTGCTTCGTTTGAACTACTACATCTTTGTCTTTTGCATTTGCAACTCGCAAAGTTTCATGCCCTTTTACTACTGAATCTTTTCCGTAGATATTCTTCACTTCAAAATTCGCAAATCCATAATCATATAATTTCTTCGTTTCATCAAAACGTGCTGTATGGGAGTTTGCTTTTATCACTACAGATATTAGACGCATACCGTTTCTTTCTACTGTACCAGTGAAGCAATCACCGGCTTCTGGAGTAGTTCCTGTTTTCAACCCATCTACACCTTCGTATTGCTTAATTAAACCTTTTAACATCATGTTAAAATTCACCATATCAATTGGATACTTGCCACCCTTTTGGAATGTTTTTTTAGGAATTTTCGCTGTATCTAACATTTTTGGAAAATCTTGAATAAGACGTTGTGCTAAAATCGCACAATCTCTTGCGGACATTTTATTTTTCTCGTCTGGAGTTGTCCCTTCTGGGTGATATCCTTTTAAATCATAGTTTGTTAAGCCTGTAGAGTTTACAAATTTATAATTTTTCATTCCAAACTCTTTTGACTTATCATTCATCATTTTCACGAAATCGGCTTCTTTTCCAGCAATTTCTTCAACTAAAGCAATTGTTGCACCATTTGCAGAGTAAATTGCCATTGCCTCATATAACTCTTTTACTGTATAAGAGCCACCATTTTCTAATGGAACGTTTGATAATGAGCGATCTTGTGAAATCTTATGTGCATATTCAGAGATTTTAACTTTTTGATCCCATTTAAGTTTTCCTTTATCCACCGCTTCATGAACTAAATATTCACTCATCATTTTTGTCATACTAGCAATTGCTAGTGATTCATCCGCATTTTTTTGATATAAAATTTTTCCGGAATTCGCTTCTACTAAAATTGCTGATCCTGCTTCTACATCTAAAACAGGGACTGTTTCCGCTGTTGCTCTTCCAGATGTAACAATTATGCTACAAAATAGTGTAAGCACTGTTACTATTACAATGAATTTTTTGTAAAACATACCTTTCAATCCTCTTACCTCCAATATATTTTTTAGGATTACAATGAATAGACAATCTAAATAATGCGTTTGTTCCATATTTACAAAAAATAAAACCAGTGTATCCCGATTAAATATCGAGACACACTGGTTTTATTAGCTATCAAGGATTTTAATTATTTAATTCAGCTATTTACTATACTCATACCAGAGATGAATTTTCCTTAGTCTAGACTATTAATTTTTTATAATAAAAAAACTACATCCTATATAGAATGTAGTTTCCCTCACAGATCTATCTATTTTTTACTTCCTTGTTATAAAAATCATATAATAATTCAATAGATGAACTAGATAAAAGCGGCATTGCCTTCTCAACTAATTCTCTATCCCAATCAAACCAACGCATTTCCATTAGCATTTTCATTTCTGTATCAGTGAATCGTTTCTTTATTTCCTTAGCAGGATTTCCACCAACTATTGTATACGGCGGAACATCTTTACTTACGACAGATCCCGCTGCAACGATTGCACCTTCACCGATTATAACGCCAGGCATAATAATAGCATTCATTCCAATCCAAGCATCACTTTTAATGACTGTATCGCCCTTCGGTTCATATGAATGTTCAATTTGCTCAGCGAATGGATATACTGTAATCCATTCTGAGTGATGATTATGATTACCACCCATTAAAATGACTACTCCACTCGCAATACAAACATAGTTCCCAATAATGAGTTTATCAAGATGCCATCCCATCTGTTCAATTGGATTGAACAGCGCTCGGGACTTAGCATCCCCCCACAAATACCTTACACAGCCATCTTCAAAATTTTGATGACCATAATAACCTGAATAATAGGAGTACTCTCCTACCTCAATGAGTGAATTTGTTACTATATCTTTTAAATACTTTGTTTCTGACCAATGATTAAATAATGGATGCTTCATAACTTTATTCCTCGCTTCTAAGTATTATATATTTTGCTATTTACTTAGAAGCTTACTACGACTGCTACATTTTTTAGCTTTCTCAAACGACGAATCATTGTCTTCAAGCCTTTCTTTTATTATAAAGCAATCATATCGTGATAAATTATATAAGTCAAATTGTAAAATTATGTACTGAAACTTGAAGTATGAATTGAAATTTCAGCATTAAAACAATCGAGTTTTCAAATAACAAAGTCCCAATTACATATAATAAAGATTTCTTATCTATACATCTAACTTCTTTCTTATATTAGCATTAACTCCCTCGATATAGTTTTATTATTTATTAATTTGTCTGATAAATCAATAAATGTTAATATGATTATAGAAGATATTATCATCCATTAGATTTCACAGCTAGTTTTTCACAAAAACGATTTCTGAATCCTTAAGTAAATAGGAGGTTTAGAACATGAAACTTTTAAGGCAATCAACAATTATTGGTGCATTGACTGTTGGAGGATTTTTATTTTCGAATACAATTAGTACAATCACACCTGTGTCTGCTGAATCGCAACTTACACAAAAAGAATCACGAATTTTAGATAATTGGCGGTGGCAAAGCTATTTTTTATTACATCATAATGCAGATTTTATAGAAGAGTTAGCAGTTGGTGACTTAAAACATGGAGATACATTCGATGTTACTATATATACTGGTGGTAAAGATACTGGTATTGTAAAAATATATCAATTGAGTGGAAATGAAAATGATGAAATAAACTTGCATAGATATAAAACCATTTATGACTCGGGTTTGAAACATAATTATGGTAGATTTGTAACACCTATTACTAAGGTTTATAATCCAGGAACATATGTAGCCGTTATGAAACTTGGAGAAAATTATTATTATGGGGGCAGCTTTAAAATCTCAAAATAATTTGCGTATATCTGACCAGTAAATATATATTGAATACTATTGTTATTAGACAAAAACTATTTTAAAAGCTTCTCTGCCCTATATAAGGTAGAGGAGCTTTTTGATTGTCTGCCCTTTTTAAGATTAGAAAAAATCCTTACTTTCTTTATAAATTAGCATTTTTATTCAACAACTGTTTCCACGTCTTTAAGTTCTACAATTCAATATGCAATATTGCATATTCTATATGTTCACTCTTTAAAAATGCGATAATTTGTTTATAAAAATATTTAAAATTAGTATTGGAAGGAGAATATTACATGTCTTTCTATTCTTGGTCCCTCTTATTTTCTTAATATTTGTTGCAATTATCATTTCTATTCAAAAGGCTAAGAAACAATAATTTATTATTTGGAGGTGTAATAATGTCATTTGCAGCATGGAGTGCATTTTTTATGACTTTAATCGGAGCAGTATCCGGAGCAATCTTTGGTACAATATCCTCTAGAAATAAAAGTAAAAATTAAATACTAACGTAAAAAAAATTTCTAATAAAACTCTATACAAAAAAGTAGCCTATAAAGTTTTATAGGCTACTTTTCATTTCATCCATATTATTTAGCTAATTCTTTCGTACCCTTCATTACATCAACGAAGAATCCCCAGTTATTCACAACAGAAGAAATACTAATATGTTCATCTGGTGTATGAACGTTAAAAATGTCTGGACCAAATGAAATTGCATCTAAGTCAGGCATCTTTTGAACGAATGCACTACATTCAATACCTGCATGTACAGCGAATATTTCAGCATCCTTGTTGTATTTTTCTTGATGCACTTTTTCAAACAAATTACGAATTTGTGAATTCGGATTGTATGGCCATTCTGGATATTCTGACTCTATTTCAAATGTTGCACCAACTAATTCGGCAATACATTTAATTTCATTTGCAATATGTTGTTTTAAACTACTGACAGAACTTCTCACTTCGTTACGTAATTTAATTTCATCTTGCAACGTTTCAATAACGCCTAAATTTGTTGAACTTTCTACTAGACCTTTAATATCCATGCTCATACTTTGAATGCCATTCGGAATTAAGAATAATGATGAAATAAGTTGCTTTTGTGTCTCTTTAGCAAATACTTTTTCTACTTTCTCATCCAATTTTGTAAGTGTTACATGAACATCTGGATCAACAGCACGCATTTCTTCTTGTAATACTCTTGTCCATGATTCTAGTTTTTCTTCTACTTTCTCTACATCTTCTGTAGCTAATACAATTGTAGCTACACTTTCACGCGGAATTGCATTTGTTTTTAATCCGCCGTGAACTTCACTTATTTCAAATTGAATATTTGCTGATAAATCACGTAATACTCGTCCTAATACTTTGTTCGCATTACCACGTTGTTTATCAATTTCCATACCAGAATGTCCGCCTTTTAAACCACCAACATATAGACGGTATGCATCCGTATTCACTGGCGCTTCATCCCATATTACTGGAATTGTTTCTACAGCTTTCGCACCACCTGCGCTACTTACAAGTAATTTATGATCTTCTTCAGAATCGATATTTATAAAAATCTTTCCTTCAAAGTGATTTGCATCAACAGCGAAAGCCCCGCCCATTGTTGTTTCTTCTTCAGTAGTAATAACTACTTCAAGTGCTGGATGCGAAATGTCTGATGCATCTAATAAAGCCATTGCATACGCAACTGCAATACCATTATCCGCTCCTAAAGTCGTTTGATTTGCATATAACATGTCCCCAATGATTCGTAATTCAATTGGATCTTTTTCAAAATCATGTACGGTTGCTTGATTTTTTTCACATACCATATCCATATGGCCTTGAATGATAATAGCTGGTACATTTTCATAGCCAGTAGTTGCGTCTTTTTTAATAATGACATTCATTGCTTCATCTTGAATCACTTCTAAGTTACGCTCTTTTGCAAAACCAACTAAATAATCACTAATTTCCTTTTCATTACCAGATCCTCTAGGAATCTTTGAAATTTCTGCAAAATGATAAAATACAGGGTGCTTTGTTAATTGTTCTAAAGTAGAATACATTTTTAAGCTCCTCTCAAAATGACAAAATAATATGTAAGTCTGCTATCATTATACCATGATTCGTTACTTTCCCTTTCTATTTCATACTTTATAATCCACTTGTGAAATATTTAATCGTATAAAAAAACGAAAGAAAATGCACTATGCATTTTCTTTCGTTTTTTTTGCTCTCATATATTTTGAAGTACCATTATTCATTAATTTCTCTAACCGATTTATATTTTCCGTTAATGCACCTTTCACAAGAGAGAAATCTGTATTTGGTTCTTCTTTTTTTTCTTTAAAAAATGAAGACTTTTGTACGTTTACTTCAGCCATCTCTTCTCCCCCTTTTCCAAAAGATACAATCTTCTATTTATATTATATCGCAAATGTAGACAGCGTGTACACGTATCATTTTCTTTTTAATTCTTCTTCTAATTCTTCTACTTGCTGTAATGTATCTCCTTTTATTAACGAGAAATCTGTTGTATCTTCATTATCTTCTTTAAAAAAATCATTGTCATAATCTTTTATCATTACAATCACCTCTACGTGCTAGTGTAGGAATGATTGTCCGATTTTATACAAGTCCTTTATGTATAAGTGAAAAGGACAGAAGAAAATCCTGTCCTTATTTACTAAAATAACTATGATGTATTGTTAAATTATATACATTTTCAAAATCTCGATCTTGCAGGTTATTTTTCTTCCCATCAATAACAATGAAAACATCACTCACCATTTTTGCTGGTATTATTCCGACATTTTCTACTTGCACCGCTTTCTGCTCATTCAATTGCTCAATGTGTTCTAACGGAACGATAATACTAAATTGAGAACGGATACCACGAAAGTTTGTATTTAATTCCTTTGCCGCTTCAAATACAACAATTTTCGCACCAATCTTTTCTCCGTACGAATCTAAAAATGCGTTTAAGCTCTTTGTATATTCCTCTTCCGTATGCCATTCCATTGTACCGAATACTGCTGGATTGACATTTTGAATAATTGTTGTGTATATTTCTCCTCTTGCTTTAGAAGCAATTAATGACCGTTTTATCGATTGAACAGTCTTGCCGATATCGCTAAATTTCGCTCCCCATATTTCTGAAATATTTGGTGTTAAAATAAATGCGATATCAACGAAAATAACCATTGCAGTGAACATTAAAAGATTTTTCCAGAGGGTTAAATCAATTCCTTTTATCATGAAATACACGGTGACTGATATTATAAACAACCCATACCAAGTCTTTCTAATACGTTGCTTTTTCTCCTCGTACAACTCTTCGTTTCTCCAGTAAAAGAACACAAGAACGAGAAAAACGATTGCTAAAATAAATAAGCCGATTCGAATGTTAGAGATCACCAATGACATCACCCTCCATTCAAAAACTACTCACGATATAATTACATGCACAAGCAGCTCTCTTTATGACAAAAGACGTGGACAAGCTTCTAAATTTAGCAATATCGCATATACATTAGAAGGTGCCACGTCTTTTACCCCGCATTAACGGGCAGTAAGACCCCCACCTGAAAGTTTAGCAAAAGCATAGAAGTTAGGTAGGGGATCAACTGCCCATAAAAGCCCGATTGGTTCAACTAATAATCAATGGGGGATGACCCCCCCACTGATTAAAGTTTCACTTTATCATGAATCTACATTGTATATGTAGACAAGCATGCGTTTCAAATTTTCATGTTAAAAAGAAATATGTTTCGGAATTTCCCCTTCTGGTACTTCTCCGTCCATACTTAAGTAATAATGACGAATCGGACGTAAATCATCGTCTAATTCATAAACGAGTGGAATGCTCGTTGGAATATTTAATGAAACAACACCATCGCTTGAAAGGTTATCTAAGTATTTCACTAGCGAACGAATCGTATTACCGTGTGATGAAATAATTACCTTTTCACCAATTTTTAATGACGGCGCAATTTCTGAGTGCCAATAATCAAGTACTCTTTTCTCCGTATCCACTAAACATTCAGTCAATGGAAACTCACCTTTTTTAAGTGCTTTATATTTTGGAGCATTCATTTCATATCTAGGATCATCCTCAGTAAGAGCAGGTGGTCTTACATCAATACTTCTTCTCCAAATATGAACTTGCTCCTCACCATACTTTTTCGCAGTTTCATCTTTATTCAACCCTTGCAATGCACCGTAATGTCTTTCATTTAGCTTCCAAGATTTATGTACTGGTACCCAAGCAAGATCCATCTCATGAAGTACAATCCATAACGTCCGGATTGCTCGTTTTAATACAGATGTATAAGCTACATCAAAAGTATATCCATTTTTCTTTAATATCGCTCCTGCTTCTCTCGCTTCACTTAATCCATTCTCTGATAAATCTACATCTGTCCATCCTGTAAAGCGATTTTCAAGATTCCATAAACTTTGTCCGTGACGAATAAGTACAAGTTTTATCATAATAATTCCCCTCTCGGAAATGTGAATTTTATTGTTCCATTGCGTACACGTATAAAGTATCTAGTAATGTATCTTTTTATCCATTCACTCTATGACCAATCCATAGTTGCCAAATGTATGGATAAAATTTTTTCTTTTTCAAACTATAAAAACAGATATATTTCTTATTATTTTTGATCGATTACAACTTCTCGTTTTGATATCCAAGCATCAAAACCTGATCGACTATTTGCCATTTCATTCATAACTTGATGCCAATTTTCTTCACACGATTCACCAAATTTTGAAAAAATAACACTCATTTGTTGTCTTTGAACATCGCTCAGTTTTTTCTCTAAATCTACACCTATTTCTGTTAAAGATAACTGTTTCACACGGCGATCATGTGTAGCTTCATTACTCTCAATTAAGCCCTTTTCCACAAGTTGTCGTAGTGGTCCGTGAAGAGCTTGTTTACTTATTTCTAGCAGTGATAATAACTCATTTACACTTATCCCTGGAAATCGTGCGATAAAAAATAAAATTCGGTGATGTACTCGTTGTATGCCATACTCTTTTATAATTTCATCTGGCTTTTCAGTAAATGTTTTATATGCAAAGTAAAATAATGCTAATGCTTCATTCATCTGTTCTTCTTTATGTTGTGTCATCTACTTTCCCCCTGTATGTAAATTATACCACAATCTAGTATTGAATATTTTAACGAACACATTAGAACTTCTTTAGTTTATTGAAATATTCAATGCACAATTAGGAGAGGATTCATTTGAAATCGCAATATACTATAAGTACATATTTATTGGATAGACTACACGAATTAGGAATTGAACATATATTTGGGGTTCCTGGTGATTATAACCTTGCCTTTTTAGATGATGTAGTAGCACATGAAAATTTAAAGTGGATTGGAAATTGTAATGAATTAAATGCTGCATATGCAGCAGATGGGTACGCTCGCATAAAAGGAATCGCTGCTCTTATTACTACTTTCGGTGTTGGAGAACTAAGCTCCATTAACGGTGTTGCTGGCTCATATGCCGAAAACGTACCAGTTATAAAAATAACTGGTACGCCAACAACTAAAGTAATGGAAAATCGAGCACTCGTTCATCATACGTTAGGTGATGGAAAGTTCGATCACTTTTCCAATATGTATCGAGAAATCACGGTGGCACAAACAGATTTAACAGCTGAGCATGCCGCTGAAGAAATTGACCGTGTGTTACGTGCATGTTGGAGTGATAAACGCCCTGTTCATATTCAATTCCCAATTGATGTATATAATAAGCCAATTAATAAACCTACGGAACCAATTTTACATAAACCAGTTTTAAGTAATAAAGATGCGCTGGATAAAATGCTTCTACATGCGACTTCAAAAATAAACCGTGCCAAAAAACCAGTTATTTTAGCTGATTTTGAAGTGGCTCGTTTTCATGCGGAAGAATATTTGCATCAATTCGTAGAAAAAACTGGGTTTCCTATCGCAACGTTAAGTATGGGAAAAGGAATATTCCCTGAAAAACACCCTCAATTTATAGGGATTTATACTGGGGATGTTAGTTCTCCATACATACGAAAAAGAATTGATGAATCTGACTGTATTATTAGTATTGGTGTGAAATTAACTGATACTATTACCGGCGGCTTTACACAAGGTTTTACGAAAGAGCAAGTTATAGAAATCCATCCCTATACTGTGAAAATTATTGATAAAAAATACGGACCAGTTGTAATGAAAGATGTTTTAGAACAATTAAGTGATTTAATCGAACATCGCATTGAGGAAACACTTGAAATTAAGCCCTTTATTTCAGAATCACTATCTATGACAGAAGAGTTCAATCCAAAAGCACAAATGGTTACACAAAAACGTTTTTGGCAACAAATATACCATTTCTTACAAGAAAACGATGTTTTAATTGCAGAACAAGGAACGCCTTTCTTCGGTAGTGCCGCTATCCCTTTACCAAATAACACTACATATGTAGCACAACCATTATGGGGCTCGATTGGTTATACATTAGCTGCTCTACTCGGTACACAGCTCGCTGACTTATCGCGGCGTAACATTTTAATTATTGGTGATGGTTCGTTCCAATTAACTGTCCAAGAGTTATCGACTATACTTCATCAAAATTTAAAACCGATTATATTTTTAATTAATAACAATGGATACACTGTTGAACGTGCAATTCACGGCCAAAATCAACCGTATAATGACATACAAATGTGGGATTACACGAAACTAGCAAACGTATTCAGTTCAGAAGAAAAAAGCTTAACATTTAAAGTGGAAAATGAAACAGAGTTAGCAGAAGTCTTAACTAAAATAAATTTTAATATAAATCGACTTATCTTTGTTGAAGTTGTAATGAGCCAAGGGGATCAGCCTGAATTGTTAGCTAAACTTGCGAAAAGATTCGGTAAGCAAAATTCTTAATAAGAAAAAGCGTAGCCCATTTATAGATACGCTTTTTCTTATTAAATTTTTATTCCGCAAGCGCTAACTGCCAAGACACACCATACTTATCATTTAACCAGCCAAACTTTTTGCTAAATGGATAGGAACCTAAAGGCATTAGTACGGATCCATCCTGCACTAGTTTATTAAAGACCGTTTCAATTTCTTCTTCTGTCTCACAAGTTACATAAAGAGACATAGATGGTGTAAATGTAAAACCATGCTTTACATAACTATCAATGCACATAAATTCTTGACCATTTAACGTAAAAGTTGCATGAATGACAGTTCCCTCTTTACCAGGTCCATTTTCATCGTAGCGAGAAATACTTACAATTTCTGATTGATCGAATAGCGACGTGTAAAAATTCATCGCCTCCTCAGCTTTACCTTCAAACATTAAAAACGTAGTAATTTTTTGATTTGTGTTACTCATATAGAGACAACCCCTTATTATGTATTTATGCAAAACATACACCGGCAAGCAAAAACCGAACGTATATTCTTATAAGTATATTGTCTATAAAAACGATGAGTTTGTCAATTATCTACTTTCTTATTTCTTCTTAAATAATGCTGTCCAAAGAAATGATTCTCCAAACATAGTATTTGGTTGGTCAATTTGCTTCATCTTTCTAATTTCGATCACTTCAAACTCGTCAAATATATCTCTTAATTTTTCTTCTGAATATGCAAGGCCACCTTGTAGACTCCATCCTCTATATACATCCCAATCTGTTATTTCTGATCCATTTCGCTCATCTAAATCACCTGCCGAAAAACATGTTAATCCAAAATAACCACCCGATTTCAAGGAGTTTTTAATTAAATTCACATAATTTATTCTTCTATGCGGTGGAATATGATGTAAACAGCCCGAATCGTACACAAAATCAAAATCATTTTGACACTCTAAATTAAAAATCGAATCACAAATAAAATCGATTTCTATTCCTGTTGCTAACGCCCTTTCTTTCGCCCAATTAATGCCCTCTATAGATAAATCCACTGCTTTTACTTCAAATCCTTCATTCGCCAAATAAATTGCATTTCTTCCTGGACCACATCCAAGCTCCAACACTTTCCCTTTGGAGATCCATTCTTTTTGTATATAGGAAACTAGGTTCTCATCTGGAATATTTTCAAAAAACGGAACATCTTTTTCTCTGTTCGCATAAAATTCATTCCAAAACAGTTCTGCCGGTCTTAATAATGAATCAAGCATTTCAATAATATCTTCTTGAGTATGCAACGTTTCATTTTTCATTTGTACCCCTCCAAATTTAATAGTCAGAAAATTATTATATATCTTTTTGAACTTTCAAACAAAGAAAAAACTCCTATATTCAATAGGAGTTTTTGTCTTTAAAATCCAAGTACAGCCAACCATTTTAACAACTTCTCTTCTCGCGCTTTTAAATCATCGTTCCTAAGCTTGCCTAACTGTACTTCACTCACAATTTCTCCGTCTGCCATAAAAAGAACTCTTTCTGTTTTCGCTGCTACCTTTACATCATGAGTTACTAACATAATTGTAGTTCCATCACGATTAATATTTAATAAGATTTGCATTACTTCTTCTGTTGATTTTAAATTTAGAGCACCCGTTGGCTCATCAGCAAAAATAATATTTGGATTATTAATGAGCGCTCTACATATAGAGACCCTTTGTAATTGCCCTCCAGATGCTTCGGTTATATAATGCGACGCTATATCACTTATCCCCATTAGCTCCAGAGCACGTTTATTTACTATTTTCTTACTCTCACATTTCGCTAAATATGCTGACAAAATGATATTATCAAATAGATTCAAGTTTCTCAGAAGGTTGCTCTGCTGAAAAATAAATCCTATTTCAGTAAGGCGCAATTTGGCTAACGCTTCTTCTTTCATACATGATAATTCTTTACTATCAACTTTCACACTTCCAGATGATATTTGATCCATTCCGCTAATAGTATAAAGTAACGTCGATTTTCCGGAACCAGAAGGTCCCATAACCGATACAAATTCTCCCTCATAAATCTCTAAATCTATATTTTTTAACACGTGATAATTGGCATTTCCATCTATTGAATATTTTTTGTTTAATTCCTTTACTTCTAAAATTTTTTTCAAGTTATACACCCCTACTCCCCATTTGGCTTTACATCGTTTGTTTGCTTTATAGTAAAACTAATGAAAAGTGTTGCTGTAGTCACAGATATAAATAATATAGCTGGACATATTACATAAGAAACGATAGGATTTACGACAAACTTTATGTGAGCTGCTCCCATAAATGAGCCTAACCAACTTACTAACATTTCACCAAACATAGCAGCTATACATGTCCCAGTCACAATGCCTAATAATACAATGACGATAGAACGTATTATATACTGTATACGAATATCTTTGTATGAAAACCCTATACTTTTCATAATTAATATTTGCGAAGAGTCTTTTGCCAATAACATTTTAAAAAACATTGCAGTGATTAAAACTGATATGAATATAGCAATCAAAATAGCCACTTGAGTCACGAGTCTTAATTGTCTCTCCTAAAGTTTGTGTTAAATAATCATCCGTATCTGTTATTTTTACAGAACTAAAATTATGTTTATACTCCTTCACTTTTTCTTTTAAATTCACAGTAGGCTTCATATCTACATTTACTACATACCATAATATATTTTCATTATTATAAGAGAAGCTCACTTTAGCTGTTTTCCCGCCATTCGTTACATCTTGATATATACCACTAATAGTTAGTACGTTCTCTTTTCCTTCTGCAAATAAAATGATTTTATCCCCTACATTCTTTTTCAATTCATTTGCGTTCATATAAGAAAGAGCAATTTCATTTTTATTTTTTGGTGCCATACCTTGAATATTGTCTAATGGGAATTGAGTGAAGTCTCCTACTTCTAGATTTAAATTTTCATGTATGCCATCAGCATTCACCATTTTAAATGTAATCGTTACAAATGCTGCATATTTTTCTACTTCATCATCATTTCGTAAATATGATATAACGTCCTTAAATCGTTTCTCTATATTTTCAGTTTGCTGTAAATCTATTCGAATATCACTTTTTCCTGTTCCCATATAATTAACAAACTTCGGTGACTGAATCGTATACAAAAAGTTAACAGGTACAACAATCATAAACACAGCTATTATTAATACGATACTTAATACGCGATATAACTTAAATCTTTTTATAACATCTTGTATACCAATAAATATATTTACATTTTTAAATTTAGATTGATTGAGTGAAAAAGAGTTTCTAATCTTTCTTTTCCCTAGTTTATCTCTTGATTGTAAAGCGTCTATTGCTGTAATTCCCCTAAAATCCCGCAAAATGATGCGACAGAACAGGATAACGACTAAAAATAACAATGTTGTAATTATTAATGGCACAACATTGTGTAAAATACTTTTATCTGCCACCCCCATATAAAGTGTGATATTCGAAGTGAATATTTTTGTAACAAATAGTGAAAGTATATATCCACATATACATCCACCAGCTGAAATAACAACATATTTTGTTACATATAGTTTTTGAATATCTTTACTTGTAATACCGATAGCTTTCATAACACCTATTTCCCGATATTCTTCTTCCATTGAAGTCATAATCGTAAATCTAATACATAAACTTGCGATTAACATTAATAATGCACTTATTATAATAAGCACTGCAGCTATAATTCCATCTGTTAATGAATTGAGTGTTTTAAAGAGTGAATACGTAATAGAGGGACCTTTTTGAGGTAAGTTCGATGACTCGTATAGATTTTCAAATTCATTTATTTTATTTACATCTGTTAGCTGGAATTCAATAAGATATTCGCTTTCTCCAAAATTCCTTTTTATTCTTTCGAAATCTTCATTGCTTATTACGAATCGTTTTGAACTAATAATTGATGGATTCATTTGAACATCACGAACAAATGCTGAAATAGTAAATTCTAGTTCATTCTTATTTTTATCAACCCATATTTTATCTCCAATACGCAAATTATATTTTTGCATATAATAAATTGGTACACCTATTTCTCCTTTCCTAACATCGACCACTTCATTATTTAAATTTAATAAAAAATCAAACTTACTATTTTGTTTAACTAAGCTTATGTCCATTACACTATTATGTTCCGCTTGACTTTTCTTCTTTATAAAAATGTTAGATCCATTTATTTGAACCATCTCAGCCGTTTGCTGTTTTTTTACAAACGGAATTTTTTCTACAAAGGAATCAATTGACTTTTGATTTACTTCTCCGGCATGCATTTGTACGAAATGCGGTGCGTTTGATATTTTAACCAATTGATCCATTGAGTTCAATAGATTTATAACATTACTTGAAGCACTAGCCATTAAAAGACTTGATAACATGATAAACATAAATAAAATGGTAATTATCATTTTATTTTGAGAGAAATCTCTTTTTAACATTCTCCTAATCATATAAAGCTAGTTCCCTTCATTCAATAGTATTTTCTTCATCACAACCGCTATTAATATCATTATGAAACTAATAACTAATATAGGTAAATAAATTTTCATACTGAATTCTTCAAACATAAAACCATAAATGACTTGCCCAATCGGTGCCATACATTGGGATACCGCTGTTATAATTGCCATTACTTTTCCTAAGTGCTCATTTGGTGTTTTCTTTTGAACTACAGTAATCACATAGATGGATACAATTGTCATGATCATTGCAATTAGAATTGAAGAGAGTATAAAGATGATAAATGATGGATAGTGTCCTAAATTAAGAATAAATGGTGTAACGGATAGTGCCATAGGTATTACTAATAATGCTATTAAAAGCATCCAATAATACAATGTTTTCATCTGAAGCTTTTTCGCAAAATAACCTATAGATAACGCACCTAATATCGTTGCAAAATCTATTAATCCCATTCCAATTCCGTATAACGTGTGGCTACTTCCCATTGTTACTCGTATAATAATTGGAGCACAAACAACAAATAGCGGTGTTAATATTAAATTTAGTAATGCGGCTAAAAGCATAGATTTCAAAATAAATGGTTGTTTTAAAACGAATATAAACCCTTCTTTCATATCCTTTACAATTGTCGGTATTATATGGCTTTCTTGCGTTCTTTTTATAAAAGGTATTGTAATAAACATTTCCAAAATCGCAGATAAAAAGAAAGCGAAGCAACTTATTATTACGAGCATTTTCAAACCAATTATGCCGTACAATATTCCTCCTAATACAGGAGCGACTATATTAGATAATGCTTGCACACCATTTACGATACCGTTCGCTTGTTCTAACTTTTTCTCTGGAACTAATTGCGGAATACTCGCCATTACTACCGGTGAGTACATTGCACTAATGATCGCTAGTAAAAACATAATTGTTCCGATCAATAGAATAGATACAGATCCAGTAAATAACAAAACTATAAAGCTTAACACAATCGCAGCGTTTATAAAATCAAATATAACCATTAAATTACGGCGATTGAAACGATCTGCTATCGCTCCGCCAAGAGGAGCTAGCAAAAACGGAATACTCGTAACCGCATATAGTCCTGCGAATATATCAGCACGCCCTGTTATATCTAATACATATAAAGACAGAGCAAAACGTAAAAGTGTTGAACCTAAAATAGTAATAATTTGCCCACTTACCATTAAGTGAAAATCTTTCATAGAAGATTTTATACTTGCTGGCATCCTCATCACACCCTTCATTTAATTCAGACCGACTGTCGGTCTGTAATAATTAAACAGAAATCATGATTTCTGTTTAATTAAAACCTCAACCATATAATTAAAGGATCCTTCTTTCGCTCCAACAGATACTTCCATCATTTTAATATAAGCTTTAGCTCTTCTGATCATTTCTTCCGGCTTCCACTGGAATAAACCTTCATCAAATATGACTTGTGCTGAAGAGAGTAATAGTTCAATCGTTTCTTGTGGGTATGGTGTAGAAAATATGCCTTCATCGATTCCTTGTTCTAAAATCTCTGCTAAAACAGGAGATAAATGAATAATGGATTGCACTATACTTTTTTGATGCATTTCCGCATTATTTGGTTGATGAAATTGTTCAATCATTTTATCTTTAACATCCCCTGATTTTGGCGATTGCTCCATTAAAACTCGAAATAATTTTTCTAATACCGGGATATTTGGATTAGAGACAATTACTTTCGCTTTAGCAACATCATCTTTAATGATCCTCATAATGATCTCATCCATTACTTCTTCTTTTGACTTAAAATAGTGATAAAATGTCCCCTTTGCTATCCCTATCTCTTTTAAAATGTCATTTACTGTTGTTTTCGTATAACCTTTCGTAACAAATAAACGTTCAGCAGTTTCTAAAATTTCCTTTCTACGCTCCTCATATTCCTTAACTATGCGCATTCACGTTCTCCTTCCCGCCAGACCGACTGTCGGTCTATTTTAATTATATGTTTAGTTAGTAAAAAGTTTCCTATTATTGTTTATATACAACATCCTTCTTTCTATTTCCTTTATAAATTTTTATTTTTTAACTTCCGTTCAATTTGTTTAAAACGTATCTCATGTTTCTTATCGTCACCTTTTATTTTAGGAAAAGAACGATGCCCCCGCTTGATCCTATTTTTCTTGATTCTTCATTCAGACGCACAATACTTTGTATTTTTTCAGCTCCTTTACCACAAGTCTGCGCATCTCCTTTTCATCGATGACTTCAAAAAATGACAATTGATTCATACGATACGGTTCCCCTCTGTTCGATCTATTTACTTATGAATGGATTATTTTGTTAAGTTCCAATATGTAATTTTGCATATTTCATACTTTTAATTTTTGCACATGCGATAATTTATTTATAAAAATATAGATTATTAATAAGGGTGATTTATATGAGCAAGTTCCGAAAGAAGATGATTAAATATTTGCAAACATTTTGGGGATGCTTAGCATTTGGTGTATTAATGTTTGCTATCTTCTTAATTATGGATTTAACAGATACGCCTTTAAATTCATTAGGCTGGAGAGACTGGTTAGGTTCTGCAGCAGGTGCAGCCATTTTATCTGTTGGGATGTTTACTTTAAATAAATTGGATTTAAAATAAATATTCGGTCAATACTGTATGTAGGCTGTATGCCAAATTTCATTTAAAGTAGTTTTCCCTGTATCTCCTTGTATTGAGCAGTTAGCTTTTGCTAGCTGCTCTTTCATTTCGTTCCAGTTCTTACCACTTAAAAAACTCTTTAACTGCGTTTCCCAATAAATACACATATCTATTCCCCTTTGCTACAAAATGAAATCTTTATTTTGTTATTCGCTTCAATTCGTTCTATATGCATTCTCCCTTTCTCAACTATTAACCGGACAAGCATATATTATTCTATGGAGGAATCCACTCATAAAAATCTACCTTTCTTGTCAAAGAGCATGCTTATATGCGTGCTCTTTTTTATTATGTTTTCTTTCATTTCTAAATAACATTTTTAACTCTGTTCATACTATTTTTTCAACTTTAGGTTACAAACTATTTCTGTAAGCGTAGTGTTTCCTTTGTACAACAGGCAGTTAGTTTTATTCATAACAGCACACCTCTGCACTATTCACTAGAAATTTTCATATAGTGTATTGTGCTTGTCCAAAACGTGAGGTTATTACTCACGCAATCTAAATGAAAGAAAGGAGTGAGTGAGAATATGCGCTCATCTAGTCGTAAGCTCACAAACTTTAATTGTGGAGCACAAGCCCCCAGTACACTACCAGCTCTCGGTTTTGCTTTTAATGCTACTTCACCTCAATTTGCAACACTATTCACGCCACTACTACTACCTAGTACAGGCCCAAATCCAAACATTACTGTACCTGTAATCAATGATACAATCAGTACAGGAACTGGTATTAGAATTCAAGTAGCTGGTATTTATCAAGTCAGTTATACATTAACAATCAGCCTCGATAATGTTCCAGTAGCCCCGGAAGCAGCGCGCTTTTTCTTGACACTAAACTCATCAACTAATATTATTGCAGGATCTGGAACCGCAGTCCGTTCTAATATCATTGGCACTGGTGAAGTAGATGTATCCAGCGGTGTCATTCTAATAAACTTAAACCCTGATGATTTAATTCAAATTGTACCGGTTGAAGTAATTGGTACAGTAGATATTCGTTCTGCCGCTTTAACAGTTGCACAAATTCGTTAATAAAAACAATATGCTTTGCTAATTAACATTTAATATTCCTTATACACCCCAAAATATATGTTATAGATTTAACACACATTTATATCAAACAAGCATATTTTATTGTATGGTGACTATCTAGTCATACAAATCTAAAGCGTTCATAAGAGCATACTTATATGTGTGCTCTTATGAAAATCAAGCTTTAATATAACTATTTTGTTTTACCTTATACTCATCGCTCTTTTGAACATTTACCTTTTTATTGTTATATTTGCTCATTGTTTTTCTCTTTTGTTTTACTAATTAGCTGATTAATTTCACAAACACCTTTTATTAAACATTCCATGTTTCTTCACCCCTTGAATATTTTTCAAATAAAAATACATACTATTTTCAAGCCGCCGTGTCCACGGCTAATACTTCTTTCTTTTGTTACAGCAGAAGCAGGTAGGTTCTTCACTTATCTGCTTTCTCTGTATATTTTTTAAGAAATCGAAAATAATACCAACAAGCTGTTTGAACTAGCAGCTTCACTCTTCTCGTAATGGGGATGCAATTTATTACAATTAGCTAACTCATTGAACTCACTGGCAGACAACCAAAATCGTTGTCTGCTTTTTGTATGAGATTTTTCGTTTTACATATACTACTTTTGAACCTGCAGACCAATACGAACCATTTTGGTGCTTGGGATTTCCCTTCCTGGGGATAAGTATTTTTTACTTATCCCTTTTTGTATAGACACGTACATTTAAGGTAAAGCTAATTACAAGCAGATTTTCTGTTTATGCGTAGTTCTAAACAAGAATACTTTTTCTCCTATTAAAGGACGGCAGGTACGACTGCTAGTCCTTTTTTCTTATATCGCATACAATCCCTTCAGGTAACTTCGTACTACATTACCTTCATCGTCGTAGTAAGCAATTTCCCAATAAGGATGGCAGTTGTGCTTCTCAAGTTCCCCATCGAGCAAAACGAACAAATTAGTTTTCCAGTTTCCAACGATCGTATCCCAATACGAGTTAAATCCTTCATAAACTTCTCTTTTTCCATTTCGATAATTGCGGAATGTGTAATGAAAATACTCGCTCGCTACATTACCTTTTCTTTCAACCAAAGTATTCTGCCGAAATAGTAGACATAATAAGTTCCGTTCTCTTTTTGCTGCAGCATAACATTCCCGTACCGTTTGAATGTGTTACGAATTTCTTTCACCAAATCGTCCAATTCTTTGTTAGCAAAAAATGTTTTCGTATCATTATACCAATTGATTTTTTCATAACCCGTATCATCATCAGGGCGCTAGTACGAATTGTTTTCTCTCGATTTTTTTTCCGATTAAATATTGTTCATACGTAAGTTGCACTTGTTCTTGAATTGCGACATGGCAGTAATACCTTTGCTCTACTGGTTTTGGACTATAAAATTCATTTTAAATACGGTGAATGAAATTTTTGCTTTTTCTCGGCATCACCCTTGTTGTCTACAAACAAAAAAAGAGCCGCAACACTTTGCGACTCTTTTTAAATAATAACTATTTAACGGCCACGTCTTTGCTGACCTTGTTTTGTACTACTTTTCTTATTACTTGGCTTATTAAATGATCGATTGTTATCATTTCTCGAACTATTTCTTGGGCCACCTTTTGAACCACTTCTTGAACCTTCACGGCTATCTCTTTGACGATATTGATCTGATTTCTTTGGAGCCGGCTTTGGTACCGGTTTTCCATTTTCATCTACACGTTTTATCTTCGGTTGTTCGATTATTTCTCTTTGCAGTGGTGCACCAAGCGTTTTTTCAATTTCTTCTAAATGTTTTTCATCTTTCGCTGCAACGAACGTAATTGCAATACCTGATCCACCTGCACGTCCTGTTCGGCCAATGCGGTGAATATAACTTTCTACATCTTCAGGAATGTCAAAGTTAAATACGTGCGTTACACCATCTACATCAAGTCCACGAGCTGCTACATCAGTCGCAATTAAGTACTGAATTTTAGCTTCGCGGAAACTCTTCATGACTCTTTCACGTTTCGCTTGAGGTATATCACCATGAAGTTCAGCACAATTATAACCTAGTCCTTTTAAATTATCATAAAGCTTACTTGCTCTAACCTTTGTACGACAGAAAATAACAGCTAAAAATGGCTGATCACGATCCATAACAAAACGAAGTGCATCTGGCTTTGCACGATCTGTCGTCTCAATGACACGCTGCTCAATTGTATTTACCGTTACTTCTTCACTTTGTACTTGAATCATTTGCGGCTCATCCATATAACGTTTCGCCAATTTCTTAATATCTTTTGGCATCGTTGCTGAGAATAACATCGTTTGTTTACTATCAGGTGTCTCATCTAAAATATCTTCAATATCATATAAGAAACCGAAATAAAGCATTTGATCCGCTTCATCTAGTACAATCGTTGAAAGATTACTTAAATCAATTGTTTCACGTCGTATATGATCTAATAATCGACCTGGTGTCGCTACAACAATATGTGTATTACCTTTTAATTTTCTCAATTGTTGTGCTACATCTTGTCCGCCATATATCGCTAGTACATTAATATCTTCTCTTTGAACAAGCATTTTTTTAATTTCAGTTGTAATTTGCAGTGCTAGTTCCCTTGTTGGTGCCACAATTAAAGCCTGAACATCACTAGACTCTGGATCGATTTTTTCTAAAATCGGTAACACGAATGCTAACGTTTTACCCGTTCCTGTTTTCGCCTGCCCAATAATATCTTTACCTGACATAATAACAGGAATTGCCTTCTCTTGAATTGGTGTTGCTTCTGTAATTCCATTTTCACGTAATGTATGATTAAAAGTTTCACTAATTCCTAATTCTAAAAAGTTTTTCAAATAGACCACTTCTTTTCCTTATTTTTCACATTAGCTTTCATTGTACCATTTGTTTCGCCAAATATGAAAAATAAAAAAATTCTTATCTTCTTTTTTTATATTCATCGTGTACTAAATGAATAAATTCTTTTTGTTTTTTCTCGGATTTTATTAATGCTTCCATATTAATAGAAGACAAAATGAACTTTTTAATTTTTCTATTATTCCAAATTAATTTTGTATACTTTGTATCTTCGTGTAGCTTTCGAAACCACTCGAATTCACTTAACTTTGCAATATGATGTTTTAATTTCATATCATTTCGAGGATAAAATAAAATTATATCCATTATTATATCAAGCAATAAACTCATCTTCTCCCCTCCTATACATATATATTTCAAATTTACGGAAATATAGTTACAGGGTGATGAAATTGACGACTACATTCATAAAGAGTTTTTGCGTATTTTTCTTACTATATTTTCAATCGAACTCAATTATTATGGCGAAGTCTCAAACAAATGTGATAAGTGAATTTAAACAAGCTTTACTCAAAAATGATAAAAAATTAATGCGGTCAAATGTAACAGAAGGGATTGAATTGCCTACTTTCCTTACAGATAAACATATTTATGAAATTAAAATAGTACCGTCTCCAAAAGAAGATACTACAATTCTTATTTCCTATTTCAAAGACACTGGTGATGAATTTACTATTGGTTGTATTTTAGAAATAGTAACAAAGAATATTAAAATATCTCGAATTAATCAAATTTATGATGGAACTAACCCTCTTATGAAAGAAGCTACTATTGTAAAAGAATATGAATTGAGGATTAAGCGGCATAGACTAACACCTACAAAATTCCCATTCGAAATTCACGAATTTCAAGGGTACATCTATAACGATTACTTAAACCTCCAATACTACAATGAAGATATTCATGGGATTTTAAAAATCACTGTTTCACCAGTTCAACATAAATTAGATCAATATGTACATAAGGGAACTAAATTTCACATTTTAAAACATAATATAAAAAAGACGGTTTTCAAAATAAAATCGCCATTGGTAACAAACTATACATAAAAAGAAAATACAGTGTTAATGATTTGATTAGAATTGCAGAATCTATGAATTAAAAAACCGATCTTTCCTATATCGAAAAGGTCGGTTTTTTAATTCATACAGTGAGTTTTCCTCCATGATAGCAATAATAACTTGCAGCTTTAAGGTTTTTAATTCTCTTTAAAGATTCTTCCGCTTTTTCTATATCTAAACAAAAATCCGGATTAGCTATTTCTAATTCACAATTATCTTGAACGGCCGCATCCCCTGTAATTACACAATTTAAATTTGGAAAATATAATGAAATATGCCCCGAAGTATGTCCTGGGGTCGCTACTATTTGACATTCATCATTCAAAATCATTTGCCCATCATATACTTTTTCATCGACGGAAATATGTCTTATATTTTTTAAGTGTTGTATAAACCACTCACCAAATTCTTTCTCTTCAATTGGCATACGTTCTAACATGTCTTCAGCTTGAACTAGTCTCTCCGATTTTATTTCACCATTTATGTAGTTGGATTCTATTTCACTAGCCATAATATTAATGTAAGGATATTTCACTTTGAAATCATATAAAGATCCTATATGATCGTCATCATAATGAGTAATAATTATATTTTTTAAGTTTTTCATCTCATACCCCTGTTTTAAAATTGCGTCTTCAATTAAAGGTAAAAAGTTTAAATAACCTGTATCTACTAAAGTTAATTCATTGTTTATTATAATTAAGCTAGGATAAATATATTGTTTTGCCCCATTAAACTCAAATTCAATTGGTAATTCTATTATCTTCATTTTTCTTCCCCCATACCCATTATTTAATGTTTAATAATAAACAAATCATCCACATACATTTTACTGTACATACTTATGTAACAAAACACCGTGAGTCGTGACATAACCAACATTCTATTATTTTGAACAGGTAATTCCTTATTTTTATGGAAATATACAATAAGATAAATAATAAAATTGATTACTTCCTCACTTTTTTGTCTATCCTTTTAAAAAATCTCTGTTTTAGTAAAAGGAGTGTTTATATGGAGAAACAGACACTTTGGAAAAAATTCAAACAAAGCTCAGCAAGCCTCGGAAAATCTAGCGTATATGAAAGTATTATTTTATACTACACAATGAGAAAAAAAGGGTTACCTACTAAAGCGAAATTTATAATTTTAGCCGCTTTATCCTATTACGTATTAACAATCGACTTCATTCCAGATATAGCTGCTATTATTGGGATTGGCTTATTAGATGATGTTTTAGCAATTGCTATAGCGCATAAGTTTGTAATGCGCCATGCGGACGCTGAAATTCGAGAGAAGAGCAAAGTAAAAATGGAGTCATTATTTACTTCAGCACAAGTATAATTATACTGTCCATTCATTTACCTAGCTTTTTACTTTCAAAAAAGCTAACTATAATTATTGATAGTTTTATTTAGCATTCACCATGAGAGCATTACAGAATAAATTCTTAATTTCTCTTAGCTCTCAACCGTAAACAAATAAGGTGTCAGTACTTGTTCCTAAGTTCTGACACCTTATTATTTGTTCTGAAATTTATCTGTTATACAATTCATTCAGGAAGGATTCCAGTAGTGACATTCTTATATGAAGAAATACCATATTAGTGCATGTAGTTTATACAGTTACATGCGTCCCCTTATACAAAACTGCTATTGCAACTACTATAAGAATCATCCCCATAAAAGCAGGTGCAGCATGACCAAGTGATACATAGATTTGCCCTCCAATAATTGGACCAATCATTCTTGCCAAAGCTTGAATAGATTGGCTACCGCCTTGAATCCTTCCTTGTTCACTAGAATCGACAGACTTTGAAAGCATCCCATTGAATGAAGGCCCGAAAATTGAGTCACCAAAACCAAACAGTAACATCCCAACGATTAGAAGAGGATATAAGGAAAATAAAGCAGATGCTGCAATAAAACTGTAGCCAATAATCTCCGAAACCATTCCAAGCATAGCTATTTGTTTATCACTAAGCTTGATCAAAAGCTTTGGCATTATAAAAGCTTGTGAAATGATATCTTGAAAGCCCATAATTGAAAACATAAGTCCGATTAGTGCAGGTTTCCAGCTAAAAGTATCCATCGTAAATTGTGTAAAAATTGCTTGTAAAGATCCGTTAGGTATCCAAAGTAAAAACGCTGAGACAAGTAACCATTTTAAGTTTTTCATGGAAAGTATGTTTGCCAGCTGTGCAAAAGGATTTAACCTTACAAAAGTAATTTCTTTTAACCTATTATTTTTGTCAAGACTCTCAGGCATATATTTCATCCCATATAAAACATTTAATAAAGTTATAAGTGCTCCGAAATATAAAGGTACAGAATGACCAAACTTTGCAAGTAATCCCCCAAGAGTTGGTCCGATAATGGTTCCTGCACCTACCACTGCACTCACCCACCCAAAATACTTCGTTCTCTGTTCTGAGGGAATGATATCTGCAAAATATGCAAAAATTGTACTGATGCTCCCGCCTGTTATTCCTTCTACTATACGTCCAGCAAATAGTACCCATAAAGCCCCTCCTATACCAAAAACTAAGTACCCGATTGCAGAACCGAAAAGGCATATTAAAAGTAATGGACGACGGCCATATTTATCGCTCAAAGCTCCGAGTGCAGGAGCAGCGAAAAACACGCAGACCGCATAAACAGAGGTCAGTAGCGTAACAACTAGAGCCTGTTCTTCTGGACTACTTATATAAGACTCCACTAAGAATGGCACTACAGGCATAATGATACTGAAACCTATACCACAAAGAAATACAGAAATAAGACCGAATATTAAAGCATGTTTATCTATGTTTTTTTCAGTTTCATTTTTTGATTTTAAAATAGACATTTAATTTCTCCCCTCAGAACATTTTATTGCTTTGTCAACAAAAATAATAACTCTGTTTTGTTGATTAGTCAACAAAAATAAAATAATAAAAAGGTAGCCTTACCGTGAATAGGCTACCTTTTTATTATTTAAATATATCTCGCATTAACAGGCAAATTTACGACTTAATATGTATACCTTGTTTCTTTATTTCTGCATCCAAATGCCTACTATACTTTTCCACGAAGTTAATAATACTGTCGAATTCCGCCTCGGTTACTTGCTCAAATACAGCTTTATCCCGTTGTTGAAACTCATTGTGCAACTCTTCGTGAATTTTATATATTTCTTTCCCTTGTTCAGTAAGCTTAAAATAGATTTCTTTTTTATTCTCTGATTTCTGGTAACTTTCGATAAGGCCTTTGTTTATGAGCTTCTTAGTCATTCTACTTATTGCACCGCGAGTCACATAAAAAGCCTCTGCAAGTTGTGTCACGTTAGAATCGGCATTGTTTTCAATGTATTCAATACAATGTACTTCAGAAGACTTAAAACCTTTAAGACCTTCTTCCATTTTATCCTTATTAAGCCAAACCATCTTATTATATAATTCCCTGAAACCGTTCATGACCTGTTCTTCCTTATTCATGGTCTATCCTCCTAACCGCTCATTCATACGTTAAAACCATTATAATAAATTTCTGTTTCCGTTTCGACAATATTGATATAATTATTTGAGTTATCTATGAAAGTAGACGATAAAATATAATAATTCACTATACGGAAAATAAAGCATGTATATTATAATATGCCCTACACGGTAAACAAAAAGTAAGAGCTAAGATTAGTTGTCTTAGCTCTTCTTCCATAAAATTTATGTTTTTTAAATACTATTTCACTTCATTGGCTACAAAAAATTGCTCACAAACACTGGAAATGCGCTGCAAGTCTACGTTTCCACCAGATATAACCGCGACTACCTTTTTCCCTTTAATATATGGATCCACTTTCCCTGCAAGTAGAGCAGCAGTAGCTAATGCACCAGCACCTTCTACAACAGCTTTTCCACGTTGTAATAAGTCTTTCATCGCTACTTCTAATTCACCTTCTGACACTGTTACGATATCATCTACTAATTCGTTTACAACTTCAAAAGTTAAATCGCCTGGTATTTTAACTGCGCAACCATCTGCTATAGTAGGTGCCTCATAATGTTCTACAATCGTGCCTTTGTCATAAGATGCCTTCATCCCATGAACATTTTCTGCTTGGACACCAATTATATTAATGGATGGATTAAAAGATTTTAATGCAACAGCAATACCAGAAATAATGCCACCTCCACCAATTGGTACAATGACAGTATCAACATCCCACATATCATCAAGAATGTCCAAACCAATTGTACCTTGACCAGCCATTACCTCTACATCATCATATGGATGTAAATATGTTTCACCTGTTTCTCTTATAATCTCCTCACATTTTGCCTTCGCATCATCAAAAGTTTCACCGTATAAAACAACTTCTGATCCATATCCTCTAGTAGCCTCAACTTTCGCTAAAGGCGCAGAAATTGGCATTACAATTTTACTCTTAATACCAAGCAAATGAGCAGATAAAGCAATACCTTGTGCATGATTACCTGCCGAACAGGCAATTACTCCTCGGTCTTTTTCTTGATCTGTCAACTGTGACATTTTATTAAATGCACCACGAAATTTAAAAGAACCCGTTAATTGCATATTTTCTAATTTCAAGTGAATTTCTCCACCTGTTTTACTAGTCAAATAAAAAGACTTTACTAATGGAGTTTTACGAGCATTTCTGTCTAGAATGTTTTGAGCTTTTTTAATGTCTGCTATATGTAATGGTAGTTTTTTAGTTATCATACTAATACCCCCTTCTCATGATTTATGATTTACTATTTGTCTCATTCCTAAGTTTTCGTAGGCAATAACTCCTTTATACGCAACCAACCCTGTTAAAAAATCATTCCTCATATATGTACGCTATTATTTACTGTACATATATGCAAACAATTCAACATCCTCTTCATATCACGTTCTTTGTAATGATTCAGGCATGCAATTTGGATCCAGTTATTCTTTTGTAAATACGCTGATTCATAATGGACGATATATCCTTGTAGCGCTAACATATCACCTACCGCTTTAGAAGAAAGACCTTCGCTTAATTGAATGGTAAGTATAACTGATGCAGCATGTTCTTTAGGTGAAACAAGATTTAAACCCATATTAGTAATAGTTTGTTCAATATATGCATACGTCTCGTTTATTTTTTCAAATGCTTTTGCATCTTCAAATCTCTTTAATGCTTCTTGCAGTGCATAAATTAAATTCCATGAATGAGAATATGGAATACTGTCATTTTCTTCGTACATGCCAATGTCCATATAGGCCGGTAATGCCTCATTTACTTTCACATTGTGATTATAAAAAACGAAAGATAATCCAGTAAACGATTTAATTGCCTTTCCACTTACACCGCTTGCAAAATATACACCTTTCAAATCTATCGGTATTGCTCCAATTGAGCTAATGCAATCTACACATAGTTTCACTTTATACTTTTCACAAAAAACATTTAGTTCGTCTAAATCATTTAACATTCCGGTTGATGTTTCATGGTGAACAAACCAAAGCCATTCATAATTGCCAGTTTCCATTATTTGTTCTAATTCTGTATAAATAAATGCTTCTCCCATTTCTTTTTTATACGTATCAAAATGTAATTGCGCGCGTGCTGCATGTCCAACTAATCTATTACCAAATTCCCCATTTGTTAATACTAGTCCTTTCCCTTTTAAAGAACGTAACTGTAAAGCAATGGCATCATTTGCTAACGTCCCTGTTCCTAACATAAGTTGTACATGCTTTGCTTTTGTCATGTGAAGTAACCGTTTTTTCACATTGTCCATTGTCATTTGAAATGACTTAGAACGATGCGAAATAGGCTTAGTAGAAAATGCCTTTCGAACATTTTCTTCAATATCTACTGGACCAGGTAAAAACGAATATTCTTTCGTCATAACCCCTCCAACGCTCGACGCTTCAAACATAGCAGGCGTAACATACATTGGCTGGAAGGCTGCTTCTTCTGTACCAACTAACGTATGGAAAGATTTGAATCCCATTTGCTCATATAAAGGTAGTTCACGTGTTGTAGCAGAAATGAGTGCCAATTCATATCCATTTAGAAGCAAATAACGATGTAAAAAGCGAATTAAACCTAACAACGCTCTTCCATTTCTATATTCACGTTCTACTGAAAGTAAACGAATTTCATATACGTTTTCTCCATGTTCTTGCAAATAATAATCTAGATTTGGAATTTTATTATCTAACGAGAATGGTCGTTTTCCTCGCAATGTAACCATACCTACTAACTTATCGTCATCTAAACAAATTAAATATGTATTTTCTTCATGGAAACGATCTATACGAACACGCTCTTGCGTTTCTTCATGTTGCGGAATTTCTTCTACAAATGTTTTATAATTCAACTTATGTATACTTTCAAATTCCCAAGCTTGATCAGCAACTTTATAAATTAACCCCATGTTGTATCTCCTTTATGTATTTAATAAAAATTATAAGTGGAGATTAACTCCACTTATAAAAAGTTCATTTCATTCTCGATTTACATATAAAATAAGTACAATTATAAGTGCACTTAATATAGTCGTAACAATAGAGTAAGAATACAAAATCATGCAAACTGGTAAACAAGCGATTGTAATTAGTCCTGGCTTAGTAAATCCTTTAAAGATTAAATAAAATATAATGAAAACAGCAACAAGGGTAAGCGCTATCAAATAATCAAATGCAATTAATCCTCCAATAAATGTTGAAATGCCTTTTCCGCCCTTGCCTTTAAATATAATTGGGTAAATATGTCCAAGTAAAACAGCCAGTAAAGCTAACATTACAAATGTAGAATCTCCAAAAAGGTATTTTGCAATAGAAACTACGATTGCCCCTTTGATCGCATCACCTAAAAATGTAGCGACGAAATACCCTTTTCCATATACCCGCCCCATATTTCTTGCGCCAGGATTACCGCTTCCTTCCTGCCGAATATCAACATTATGTTTCCATTTCGTCACTATATAAGCGGTCAATATGTTTCCAAATAAATAAGAAGCCACCAAATACAAAAATTGCATACTATTAATCATGTAATCATTCACTTTCTACATGGGAGTACTTATACAATATTCAATGACCATGTATATTGTACTTTTCTTACTTTACATCCCTTTATACATTTTAACATCATATTTTTACAAATCATACAAAAATTCTCATATAGCTATTTATTAAAATATAAATTCTTCATTAAGTAATAGGTTCCTTTCACTGCTAGTTCTGATGGTGATACAAATATAACTTCTCCCATACTTTTCTCGCAGCATTTCTTAAATTCAGCATATATTTCAGGAACGAAACGTAATATACTGCCACTTACTGCAATTGAAGTTGATAAATCAAACTGCATCTTATTGTAAATATTCACCGTAATTCTCGTTAATTCCGTAGCCGCTTGCACCATAATTTCACGTGCGTCATCATTCCCATTTCTCGCTTCCTCAATAATGAATGGTGCGATTGCTGCAACTTTATCTTTTGAAAAACTATATACTAGTCTTTTTATATGAGACGATGTCAAAAGTTGAAACTCTTCTTGAATTCTTACGCTTAATGGGCAAAGTGTAACTCCTTGATCAAATTGATTTGCCATTCTCTTTAAACCTTGTAACGCAATCCAATATCCGCTTCCTTCATCTCCTAAAATATGTCCCCATCCCCCACTATACTCGTACACTTCCCCTTTCTTTCCTATACAAATCGCACCTGTACCGCCAATTGTTAAAATTCCATCCTTTCCTTTTAAAGCAGCTGCATGAGCAATCATTGCGTCATTAAAAACTTCAATTTGTGTTCCGTACTTCTTTTTCAGACGTAATGTTAATTCATTTGTATTTGCTCCGCTTACACCCGCTAATCCTAAACAAATACAAACGCAATGCCCATTTAATAAACCTTTTTGGCATTGATCAATCGCTTCCATACTATGAAAAAGTGCTTCTTCAAAATCTATTAATATATTTCCAAAACCACTCGTAGCCCTTTCAAGTTCACTTCCGTCTTGATCAAATGCAATTGCTTCTGTCTTTGTTCCCCCGCCGTCTACTCCAATCATATATTTCATATGTTCGCCTCATTCTCTTCGAATTGGAGGGAATGTTATATTCCCTAAAACTACAGATTGCTTTGCACCTGTTGCACTTGGCACATTACTCGGATTACGATGATACGTTTCGTTTGCTAAAATGGCAAAGGCGATTGCTTCTTTCGCCTCTGAAGAATAGCCTATATCTTCTTGAATGAATATGGCGCATTTTTCATCCTTCAATCCATACCGTATCATTTCAACAAGTGTACGATTATAACTGCCACCACCGCCTAAAATCACCTCATCGATTTCATAATACGGCAGAATAAACTCCTTATACTGATAAACAATTGAACTTGCTGTAAACATCGTGACAGTCGTCACTATATTTTCTTTACTATGCTTTTCATACCGCTTCAACAACTCACTGACAAATTCTTCTCCAAACTGTTCTCTACCAGTTGATTTCGGTGGATTCATTTTCAAAAATGGATGGTTCATACAATAGGTCAATATTTCATCTACAACTACTCCCTGTTTTGCAATCTCACCATTTTGATCATATGATAACTGAAATAGCCTTTGACATATTTCATCAATTACCATATTCCCTGGACCAGTATCAAAAGCTATAACGTTCTTATCACTTAGGTGACTTGGTATTACGGTAACATTACCGATCCCGCCAATATTTTGTAATAGTCTATTTTTAGTTGGATGACGATACAAAATAATCTCTGAATATGGTACAAGTGGTGCACCTTGTCCCCCTGCTGCGATATCCATCGTTCGAAAATTAGAAATAACCGTCGTATTCGTTTTATATGCTATAACTGCTGGTTCTCCAATTTGCAATGTGGAAGGAATCATATTACCATCTTGCTTTGGCTGATGATAAATCGTTTGTCCGTGAGAACCAATTAAATTTAATTGTCCCAAAGGAAAATTGGCCTCTTTACAAACTTCCCTTACAGCATTGGTGAAGCATAAACCGAGTTTGAAATTTAAACTGCATATGAGTTGTACATTTGAATTTTCTATTGATAATGCCTGCTGGATCTCATTTTTCATATCATTACAAAATGGAACTGTAGTAAAATGGATGAGTTTGACCTTAGACTCTACACCACTCCCCTCTATATGAACGAGTGCTACATCTATTCCGTCTAACGAAGTACCGGACATTATCCCTGCAATATACATAACATGCATGACCTCCTATTTACTAATAAACAATCATGTAAGTTACAAACGTACAACCGATGGAAAATAATATAAATCTATAAAACAACTGAGCTTTCGATGCAAACGATCCATCAATGAAAGAAACAACTACTGTAAGCAAAATACTTGCCGCAATGCTTGTAACGAGCCATATACTATGCATTTGTGATAAATGTAGCATTCTTAATAAAGGTACGAAAAGTAAATTCGCACATACCACTCCAAATAATAATAAAAATACACCTTTATAACTAAATTTTATACCCATTCCATTTCACCCTCTCTGGACTTCATGTGAAAGAAGTGATAGACAAAATGCCTATCACTCAAAAATAAAATATAAAACTTACGGATTAACAGATTCCCCATCACCATTTTTCTCAATTTCAAGCATGTTTTTGTCGTACATTTTAAAGAATGGTAAATAAATAAGGAATGATATTGTTATGTTTATAAATACGAGTACAATCGCTCTCCAATCCCCACCTGTTGCTAAATATGCACCAATTGGAGCTGGTAATGTCCATGGAGGCATTATATGTGTTGGTGTAACAAACCCCATCGCAGTTGCTGAGTATGCAATAGTTGCTGTTACTAGTGGTGTAATGATAAATGGGATAATTAATATTGGGTTTAGTACGATTGGTAATCCAAAAATAACAGGTTCATTAATATTAAAAATACCAGGTACAATACAAGTTCTTGATAATGCCTTCGAATATTTTGATCGACCAAATACAATCATAGCTAATACAAGTCCTAACGTCGCACCAGAACCACCAATCCATATAAACCATTGGTATAATGGTTCTGGTGAAATGAATGGTAACTGATTTGCGCCACTAGCAACTGCTTCACCATTTTTCCCTAAATATACTTCCCATAATGGCCGGGCAACAGTTCCAACAACCGACACACCATGAATTCCGAATGACCAAAAAAATGTAATTAAAAATACTGGAATGATTACACCGAAGTAACTATCACCAGCTTTTACTAACGGTGCCGCTAATTTATCAACTACATGATGTAAATCAATACTAAAAACGACAGTTACTAAACTCATTAAAATAATAACGAATGCAGCAGGTATAAGTGCTTCAAACGAACGTGAAACAGACGGCGGTACTTGTTCTGGCATTTTAATCATTACATTTTTCGTCTTACAAAATCTTAAAATCTCAACTGATAAAATAGAAACAATCATTGTCACGAATAATCCATGACCTCCGAGATTTGTCATCGGAAGCATAAACCCTTTTTTATCAATTAATTCAGGCGTTAATGTTAATAGTAATGAACATACTGCAAGCTGTGCTCCTGATAAAGCATCTAGCTTATAACTTTTCGCTAAATTATACCCTATTCCAAATGCTATATATAAAGACATAATAAACATCGTTAAACGATATGGTATTAATATACTTGTTTGATTTTTTAATGCCCAAACAGATATGAAACTATCTTTCGGTAATGGTGGAAATGCTACGATTAAAAAGAAACTTCCTACAATAATAAATGGTAACGCTGAAATAACTCCATCACGGATTGCTTGTAAATGCCTCTGTTCAGAAAGCCTTGCCATCGGTCCAGATAAGTTTCTATCAAGAAACGTGACAAATTTATTCATAACGCTTCCCCCTAACTAATTAAATCATTTACAGTTTTTAATAAAGTCGGTCCGCCAAGCGGCGTGTATGCTTGTGGCGGTATGATACCGCACGGGATAGATTCCTCTTCTGCGAATTTTTTAACAGAGTCAAATCTATGTCTTACTTGAGGTGCAACCATTACAACGTCCCAGCCATTCTTTACTTCTTCCTCTATCTCACTTGTTCCAATGGCATGGACTTCCATGTTTACACCTTTTTTCTCCGCCTCTTTTTTTAAAGCGTTTACAACAATTGCACTGGACATCCCTCCAGAACAAACGAATAAAACCTTCATTTATTAATCCTCCTATACTTATAAATTATCCCCTTCGGATGAAAGGAAGTTTCACTTTACTAACAAGCATATGAAGAAGTAAAAGAATTTAGTTATATTGAAAGTAAATTTCAGTAAAAATATTTTTCCTATTAAATTAATGTTTCAATATTTATTTTTCTCAATTGTAAGTACAACCTCACCTCGGATATCATATTAGCTAACCATATAATAGGGAGGCGTATAAATAATCATGAAACGTTTATTAGTGATATGTTGTATCGTCATCTTTTTTATTCCTTTCTCTTTCATTTCTCCTCACTCTACTTACGCTGAAGTAAATACTACGTATAAAAAACACGAATTACGTGCTGTATGGATTGCTTCTGTACTTAATATTGACTGGCCCTCAAAAACTGGCTTACCTATCGCAAATCAAAAACAAGAGTTTATTAGATTATTAGACGATGTAAAAAACATTGGTATGAATGCAGTTGTTGTACAAATAAAACCAACCGCGGATGCTTTTTACCCTTCCAATTACGGTCCTTGGTCAGAATACATTACAGGTACACAGGGAAAAGATCCCGGATACGACCCGCTCGCATTTATGATTGAAGAAGCACATAAAAGAAATATAGAATTCCACGCATGGATTAATCCATACCGAATAACGATGAATCACACTGATATAAATCGATTATCGGATAACCACCCTGCAAAACAGCATCCGGATTGGGTTGTACCTTATGGAGGAAAGTTATATTTCAACCCTGGTATTCCAGAAGTGAAAAAATTTATTACAGAAGGCGCTTTAGAAATCGTACAAAATTACGATATTGATGCTTTGCATATGGATGATTATTTTTATCCATATAAAGTAGCTGGTGAAGAATTCCCCGATCAAAAAACGTTCGAAACGTATAATAATGGTAGATTTACAAATATAGAAGATTGGCGACGTGACAATGTAAATGAACTTGTCAAAGGTTTAAATACTGCTATAAAACAAGAAAAATCATACGTAAAGTTTGGCATAAGTCCGTTCGGCGTATGGCGAAATATAGCCGACGATCCAACTGGCTCTAACACAACTGCAGGCCAAAGAAACTATGATGACCTTTATGCTGATACACGTGAATGGATACAAAAAGGTTATATTGATTACATTACACCGCAAATATATTGGAATATTGGTTTCACACCAGCTGCATATGACATATTAGTAGATTGGTGGGTAAAAGAAACAAATAATAAACCGATTCACCTATACATCGGTCAGGCAGCCTATAAAATTAATAATAATTCTGTCCCAGCTTGGTCTGATCCTGAAGAATACCCAAGACAAATTGCATTAAACCGGTTATATCCTGAAATAAAAGGTAGTATGCATTTTAGCTTAAAAGATATGAATAACAATCCACTAGGAGTTAAAGATAGACTCTCAAAAGACATATATAAACATCCTGCATTAATCCCATCTATGCCTTGGCTTGATCATGATCCACCAAAACAACCGACTTTAAAAGGTGCTATTCCAAGAGATGAAGGTATTGCTGTAGGTATCATTGATGATAGAGAGAATGACACTGCGTATTACGCCATTTACCGTGTAAAGGGGAAAAATGAAGTGGATACAGAAAATCCAAAAAATTTACTTACTGCTGTAAGAAAAACAAAGCTCGGAGAAATTTATGTAGATAAAACAGCTATTTCTGGAGAAACGTATACGTATGTAGTAACTGCAGTCGATCGATTGCATAATGAAAGTGTTGCATCTAGTCATACAACCGTTAAAGCAAAATAACAACTAATAAAAAAACGCCTTAAAAGCTAAGCACTATAGCTTTAAGGCGCTTTTTTTATTTATTCTTAAACTTCTCAGTCGCTGCTCTCATCTTCACATTCAAATCGTGATCAATCGAGTCACGAATATCTCGCTCGACTACTTCCATTTCTTTTTGGAAATTTTGCAAGTAGATTTTTAATTCTTCTTCTTTTTCTGGTCGTTGTGAAGGAGGTAATTGTACGACTAACGATAGCATAGCTGTTAAATCTTTCATTAAAAACGTTTCAAGTTTATGTTGTTGTTCAAACATACGCTGCTCCTGATAATACGGCAAGGCATTTAATACTGAAATTGTAATTTCATCAACCGTTCTTTGTAATGAAGGGTTGATTGAGCGCTTATACGTTTGAATTGTATTTAATGCATCTGGATATCGATCATAAAAATACAATTTATAAAACGAAAGGTCTGATGGTTTTACTGTTTGCTGCGTTTCTTGTCTTAAAAAATCTTTTACTTTCATCGCCGCTACATCAATATCTTCATTTGTAAGTTTTTTCGTTGTTTTCGCCATTACATGTACTTTTTTCTGTTTTTCTTTCGGTAACATTGAGAATACTTGCTCTCTCGTACGTTGACCCGATGCACAGAAAAGAGTGTTTAATGTATATTGTTCTTTCTTTCCTTCCGTACGAATCCAGCGATAAAAGAGTGGGTGTTGTGTAAATTCTTGTAGAAACGGTAATGATTTATTCGATAACTTATCTAAAGAATCATGTGCTCTTTTATATGGTTTCGTCCATGAAAAATACAGTTTACGTCCGAAATATACAACTAAAACAACGACAGTAAATGCGATTAAAAGCAATGTACCCAATAGTACTAATACTGTTTGAATAAAACTCATTTTTTCACCTCCTCTAAAAGTCTGTTATTTCCTTGGACGCTGAATGAGTTTTTGTTTCATTTCATCATTAAATGTGTCTAATTCAATTACAAACTTCTTACTTGACTCGATAATACGTTCTGATGATTTCTCAGAAGCTTCAATCGCAGCAAATACATTTTGGAATGATTCACGTAATTTATCCATGCTAATAGCAGGATTTTCAAGAAGTTTTGTTGTTTCTTCTGTATTTTGTTTTAATGCTTGTGAGTTACTTAATACCATTGATTCAATTGCTTCATTTGTCGCATTCACTGCATCAATTGTTTTACGCTGATTTGTTAACGCTAGCTGGATAGCAGCTGAAACTGTTACAACGTTTTGCGTCATCGTAATTGCATTACGAATTGCCTCTGTTAACTTTTCATTATTTTTCTTAATAATGTCTACAGATGCGATAGATTGTAATAGCACACTTTTCGCTTGCTGCATATTTCGTGTACGTACTAGAATTTTTTCTAATGCATCGTTAATTAATGGAATATCTCTTTGACGTTCTGGATTTTGTTTCTCAGCTTCCAGCATACCAGCGAGTTTTCTTCCTAAGTATACTTGTTTATCAAGAGCGTGAATTTTATCGTGCGATTGTTCTTTAAGCATTTCAAGACCAACTGTATCTTCTTGTAAGTTGTCACGACCAATTAGAAGGGATCTTATAATCTCTTCAATTTGTTTATCTATAGATTGATATTTATGCACGTATGTTTCAAGTGGATTTTTCTTGAATACTTTAAACATAATTTTCTTCATACCACTTGCTTTTAATGAATTCGGATCAAGCTCTGATACCACTTTGCGTAATTCTAACAATGTATTTGGAATTTCTTCATTCTTTCCATTCATCATCGCTGTTACAGGACGTTTTAATGCTGATAACGTTTGTCCTGCTGCTTGTTGCTCTTTATCCCCTAAATCTCCTAGCTGTGACAATACTTTTGATAAATCCGTATTTTGCTCGCTATTTAATTTTTGTACATAAAGATCAGCTTCTTTATTCAGTTCCTCTAATTCTTGATCTTTTATAACTGTATCTACTACTACTTCTACATTATTATCTTTCACAATGGATACAGGTTCTTTTTTCTCGAGTTCAGTCAACAAAATCGCTCCTTTATTTATATGTGCGAATTTATATGCACTATATTTCATCTATTATATCGTATTTCATATACATTCTAACTGCTTGAAATCGATTTTTTTAGAAATGCCTGTTTATGCAGTCATTCCCTGTTTCTTACTATAAGTATACCTGTTCTCAACATTATTTTCCTCAGACTTAAGACCTAGAGAACAACATGCTGAAGGCGGATTCTTCGTATGTTACGTATATAAATTACGTCCTTCCCATCTTACTGTACTCAATCTTTTGACATACACCCTTTTTCAATGTGATAATTATATTACGCTCAATCCTAACTCTTCTTAAGCGCTACAAATGCTCCATTTTGAAATGCCAATAAGACCGTTTCAAACATTTCATCTTCTTCAATCATTTTTCTAAACTCGGCTAATTCGCTTGCATGAGAGGTTGCGTTATCAACAACAAGAAAACCCTTTGGTTGTAAAATGCGTTTTATATGCTCAAGCCACCACATGTATTGCGTACGCTCTGAATCTAGGAAAATAAAATCAAATGAGTGATCTAATTGCGCATCTAAAAATGCCCCTGCTTCTTGATTATGAACATCAATCCTTTGTAAAAGGTTTGCCTTTTCAAAATTGACAAGTGCCTCTCCAACTCGTTCTGAAGAAAGCTCTACAGTTGTTACATTTCCATTTGTTTCTTCTACCGCATTAGCTAACCACAATGTAGAATAGCCATTAGAAGTTCCGATTTCTAAAATGTTTTTTGCGCTACACCCTTTTACTAAAATCGATAAAAACTGCCCCATCTCACGAGTAATATTCCGTAACTTTTCTTCCCGTGTTTTTTTATTTCGATCATGCTCTTCTCCATATTGTTCAAGTTGAAATAATAATGAATCTAACGTATCCATTTTTTCATCGCCTTTCCAAAGCAATATGATGAAAAAGCTCTTGCTGCCCGTCTACTTTCATTATATGCGAAACAAAAACCTTTTTCTCGTTATATGACAAAGATTTGAATTTTTTTATAGCATATTGTTTCGTTTTTTGGTAAAGTTAATTTCTACGTGCAATTATTCCATTCATACTATTTTTAATTCAATTGCAGTTATTAAAAAATATAAACCCCAATTAAATGAATCGGTATTTCAAATTCAATTAAGCGCCCTTTCCGGACGCATTTTCTTTTGTTTATATATTTCTAGAAGAAAGGATGCTTACAATGAACGTGATTAGCTTAGATGCTGCTCGAAAGCGCAAAGAGCATAAAAAATTAATGATTACTATACCGATTATTTCACGTATTTATGAAGAAGATGGGGAAATTAAATTTGAGGTAGCAGGCGAAAAAGATGTACCTCTTGAAATGTTAGAGAAATAAAAAAAAGACGCACTTCTAAAGAAATGCGTCTTTTTTTATACTGTTACATTTAAGTGCATAAGTTTTTCAGGATTAACCATCATATAAATGTTTGAGATTTTCTCATTTTCAAATGTAAATGAAAGCACATAAGTCACTTTATTATTTACTTTAACAATAACACCTGGGGCACCATTTACCATCTTATAATCAACATTGTACTCTTCCGGGAACTTCTTCCCAATTCCAAAGAATAAACGTATAATTCTATCTGCAGAATAGATTGGATGGATTGCAGTTGTAGCTTTACCACCACCATCAGCTTTTAATATCGCATCTGTTTTTAATACTTCTAACATGCCTTGCGCATCCCCACACTGCAATGATGATACAAATTTCTCCACATAGGCAGCCATCTTCTTCGTACTTAATGTTGACTGCTTCGGCTTATCCAAAATACTTTTTCGTGCACGTTGAAAGATTTTTCGGCAGTTCGCATTACTCTTATCTACAATTGAAGCGATTTCTTCGTATTCATAACTGAAAACCTCTCTTAATATGAAAACAACTCTCTCTACCTCAGACAATTGTTGTAAAAGTAATAAATATGCCGTAGAAATTGATTCTTTCATTACAAATGACTCTGATGGATCATCAACCTCTTCCACAAATGGCTCTGGCAACCACATTCCGACATATACGTTCCGTTTATGTGCTGCCGAACGTAATTTGTCAATTGAGCGATTTGTTACCATTTTACATAAATAGGCTCTCATATTTTCTATAGATTGAACGTCCTCTATATTATTAAGTGATATAAATACGTCATGGACGATATCTTCAGCATCCATAACACTCCCAAGGATTCTATATGCTAACGAAAATAATAATGATTGATACGTTTCATATAATTGCTCCGTTTCCATGATGAATTGCCTCACTTTCGGATTGCTTTAATATGTGTAACGCTGCACGTTTTCCGCTTGCTACCGCAGCATCAGCTAATATTTCATCATGTCCTAACCAATCTCCTGCAACGTAAACACCTGGCATTCCAGGTATATTAGGGCCTGGTTTTTCAACACGGTCAATATGAGGAAAATCATATACTACCGTTATTTTCGGTAAATATTGCTGTGCAACAACTTCCCTTTCCCAATTCGGATGTAATAATTCCATCGTATTTTCTAACTGTTCTTTATCATCTTGAATATGATTTAGCTCAAACACAGGGGTATGATACTTAATTAGACTTACTGCAATTGATCCGTCTTCACTTAATTTAGCTGCTCTCGATTGATTTGTATAAAATATAGGTTGATCTAAGCCTAATACAAATTGATGTGTAGGATTGGGTAATCGTCTCAAACCAATATCTAATGCAGCAACGGTAACCGGTACTGATTGTTCACTCCATCTATGCAAACTTGTTCCTTCCGCACCTTTTATAATTTTACAAGCTTCTTTCGGTGGAGTTGTTACAATGACTGCACCTGCTTCAAATACTTCATCGTCAAAACATTGTATTCTTTGTTTCCCTTCACAATGCTGTATTTTCAAAACATGCTTTTTAGCCAGAAATTGCACACCACTAGTACTTGCTATATTCCTTAAATTTGTTATTATCGTCTCCCAACCGCCATCTACATAAAGTACTCCTTCTTTCATAGAAAGCTGTATTTGCTTTAGTACAGAAGATGCTAATTGTATTGTAGGAGCATACGTATATGTTGTTGTTCGGCATAATGCATAAAATATATTTCGAACCATTGGATCTTTAATTTCATTTTCTGCCCATGTAGTTAGGCTCATTTTCGGAACTTTTCCTACATCTAAGTTTCCTAAATGAATCATAAGACGAGCGAACTGTACTTTTGTAGACCATGAAAGTAACGGTGTTGATAAAATGGAGCGAAAATCTGTTGGAATGGTATAAATATCCCCTTTCCATATTCCATGTGCTTTTGTAGATGGGATTTCACCTGGAAGATTTACTCCTAGCTCATTAAAAGCTAAAAACGCTTCTCCACCTCTATATAGAGCATGTGCACCAAGATTCATACAAATGCCGTTTTTATTTATTGTCATCCCTCGACCACCGAAGTGACTGGACTTTTCTAATACAATAACTTTCCTTCCAGCTTTCGCTAAATATATAGATGCTGTTAATCCAGCAAGCCCACCACCAACAATTGCTACATCAAAATGTTTCATAACAAAATCCCTCCTTATACGTTCTACATACAAGACGAACGATTAAGGGGGGATGTGACATTCAGTTACACATAATTTATTTCATCTAACCACTTTATTGCAGTATCAACTGTCAAACAGTTACACCTTCTACAAACAAACTTATTTACATAATAATGTTATTTTCTAATCAATTACATGCTGGTGCCAAATTTCTCTTTCTTCTTCAGACATCCCTCCTATTATTTTTGAAAAATCTATTTTCCTATCAAATGAGTCTTTTAACATATAAAATTGTTCAAACGATCCTGTAAATATTTCTAATGATCGAGAACAACAAACCGTTTCAAGGTTATCAATTGTTGCGCCATCTAATTCTAATTCCTTTAGCCCTTTCATTTTACCTAATGCCGATACATCTTTTACCTTTGCATCTGTCAACTTTATATTTTGAATTGACGCATTGTGTCGAAAGCAATATAAATTAGCGATGTCGCTATTTTCAAATTCAATTGTGATTAACTTATTTAAATTTTGCAAAACAAGTAAATCCAATTCACTAACATTCTCTAAACCTAAAATATATAAATGCTTTAAATTATCTAATTTCGAAATCGCATAGAGCTGCTCACGATTTGAAATATGTACAGAAAGCGATTCTAATTTTTGAAACCGCGGTAGCAACGAAAAATCTTGAATACTAGTATGTGAAATATTTAATTTTTTTAATGATGACATTTCTACAAGTTCCGATAAATTATTTATCTTCGTATTCTTTATATTCATTTCTTGTAAGTGTTTTAGATGTATGATTGGCGTTAAATCTTGAACCGGATTATTAACTAAATATAACTTCTTTAAAGAATTCATTCGTTCTAATCCTGCTAAATCTCGAATTTCATTTCCGGATAAAATTAGTTCTCTCACTTCTGTACAAATCTGTAATGGACTAATATCTACTAACCCTTTTCCACCTAAATATAATCTCTTCTCTCTAATAAACCTGTCTGCACGTTCAGATGCACCCACTATATTTCTCCAATTCTCATCTAAACTATCGTACCAATCTTTCACGTTATTTTCAGATTGAAATATAAATTGAGGATGTAAAACAGGTAATTCAATATTAAATAAAGCGTCTAAAAAATGTATATTATCGTTAGCACCATAACTCCAATATATATAATCTTCCTCTTGATGAATGGTGAAATTTTTACTTTTTAGCGTTTGTAAAATAAATAGTAATAACTCTGAAATTCTATTTGCAATTACGTATTTCACTTCTTCATCTCTTCCAAAATTAATTACTTGTCCCATTTCCCCCTTTTCATCCGGATCAACATCTATTCCTATATTGTTACCGCCATAATCTTTACTAATAGGTATCCAATTGTGATTCACATATCTTTCCTTAATCCATTCTGTTGGTATTGAAAATGCATCAAAATTAAAAAAATCATCCTCTTCAATTCTTTTCCATATTCTCCACTCATCCAAAACTTCATCTAACGAGAGAAATGGCAAACCAAAAAATAACCCTGGTCCTGATTTATCCTCACCGTTATGTGCGAGATAAAGATTACGTAATTCATCTGGAAACGAAATTCCCATTTCACTTTCGGCATATTGAATTTCTTCTATTGTTGCAGGTGCATTCAAAAACGGTTGAAAGTAATTTGTTAATTCAACTTCCAACTCTTTTAAAATATTATGGTTCATTTTCTGCACTCCCCTTGTACTCCAAATTAAAAAAGCGCTATCTTTTACATTAATTGTAATTAATAGCACCATTTTTCGCAATGAAACTCTTGTAATTATAGTGCATTCAAACGAACAATTTTATCACTTTACAAACGAAGAGCAGCAACGCTTTCACATTTCAATAACTAGACTCATATCCTAAATTCAAATTGCATGAAAATATAAGAAAGGCAGGTAATACAAATGACTGCTAGTATCGACTACACTTCCCCCTCAACTAATTTCACCCATGATTTAAGTAAAAGTAATTTTTTTAAGAAAAATGCCCAAAATTATATAAACGTACTTGGCATGAAACAATTAAATACGTTAGAAAATACTTCTTTATTAGATATCTATTTAAGTACAGGAAATGTTATAGAGCCGCATATTCATCAAAATGCAGCTGAACTTGTTTACTGTATTTCAGGATCTGCTGTTGTTTCCTTACTTAATCCTTTTACAAACCAAATATTAAACTTACCGATAAAACCAGGGCAAGTTGCCAACATTCCACAAGCGTGGTGGCATTATGAAATTGCTACAGCAGATGGTACTCATTTATTAGCTATTTTCGATGCCCCAACTCCAGAAGTTATTTTTGGTTCTGATATTTTAAGATTAACTCCCGCTAATATGATGGCTCATACTTACTGTCTCGATGAACAACAATGGAAACAAACGGTATCCCCTATTCAATCCACTACAGTAATTGGTCCTCCAGCAAACTGTAATAAAAACCGAGGAATGATAAACCCACCAACTCATCCTCCTAATCAACAACAAAATTTATATTACCAAGATTCATACTATTTCCCTCTTTACTGGGGATATTAATTTATTTCATTAATAGACAATTATTGATCTCCTCGGAAAATACGTAGGAGATTTTTTATTGTATATCCACCATTCCTATTTTTTTCGTAACAATTAATAGAGTACATACATATAATATTTATATATCTAATTGGAGGTGATAGTACTATGAGTAATTATAACTATCGAAAAAACTACTCTAATAATAAAAATAGTAGTTCATCAGCATCCTCTCAGTCTTCGAATTCTCAATCTTCCAATTCCCAATCACAAAGAGATTTAGCCGAGCAAGGCTATGTAAAGAAAAAAGGATGTAACTGTAATAAAAACAAATAGTTTATTACTAATTTGAACTATAACATTTCAACGCTCACGATAAATAACTTTCTTCCCTTTTATACCATTTATGAAATGGATGAATTCTATTTTTAATAGAATTCATCTTTTTTATTTATAGGTAATTTTTTCAAATCATTTAACTTATTCCATAAATAATAAAGTATAAATCATACATTTTGATTTATCACCTATCTTCCCATAAAATATAGCCCTTCCTAATAAAATTAGGAAGGGCTATATACAGAATACATTACCACAAGTTATTCGATATTAATACCTGCACTTACAAATCCAGCAACTGCAGCTATTGGACTTGCTGCTGTTAATGAAACATATAACAGTATTTTATCTCCAGCAGCTACTGGAATAGCTTCAGGGATGATTCCCGATGCTGTAGCACCAATCGCTATTACAGCAAATGCTGGTGCTAATAATAAAGGTGCGCCCTGTACTGTAAACGTATTACTCGCTGCTGGTGCAGTTAATATTTGTATCTGCACTTGAACAGGTGATAATGGAGCTAATGCAGCTGTTGCACTAAAGAAACCTGCTAATGACGTAATAGTTCCTGCACGTGGTGCTACAAATGCATAATCACCTATACCTAACGCTAATGTGATACTTGTTCCACCCGTTAAAGCTATGCCAGGCTGACTAAATCCAAATCCAAGAAGAGTTCCTGTATTAGCTATTAATGCGTTAACTAACGCAGATGGTGTTGTACCTGAAGCGAATGGAATAATAGCTCCGCCACCTGTTGCACCAGTTGCTCCTGTTAAGCCTGTTGCTCCCGTTGGACCTGTTGCTCCTGTTGGACCTGTTGGACCTGTTGGACCTGTTGGACCTGTCGCTCCTGTTAAGCCTGTTGCTCCTGTTAAACCTGTTGCTCCCGTTGGGCCTGTTGCTCCTGTTACTCCTGTTGCTCCACCAGTACCTGCTGGACCTGTCGCTCCTGTTGGGCCTGTTGCTCCTGTTGCTCCTGTTGCTCCCGTTGGACCTGCTCCGGTTCCTGCTGGACCTGTTGGACCTGTTGGACCTGTTGGACCTGTTGGACCTGTCGCCCCTGGAGTAGCATTGATTAATTGAATTAATAAATTAAAAAGAAGTTGTAAAGTTGCAGAATCAACATTTGAGTTGCAGGATATAGGGATAAGATCTAAAGCGAAGAAGAATTGTGCAAGGGCGCTATAAAATTGTTGCAATAATGTTGACAATTGTCCTAAATTAGGTGCTGGAGATTGTAATAAAACTATAATACTTTGAGTTAATTGTTTCAAAAAATTAACTTCTGGAGAAGGTAATAAGGAATTTAAGAAAATTAAAAATTGATTAAATAAATCGAGTAACACTAATCTGTTTGCATTACTTGGATTTGCAAAAAACGCTGAAATAGCTGATACTAATGAGTTTAGTAAAGTAATTAATTGACTTAATTGTTCCCTAGTAATAGGAACTGACTGTGGATTTTTACAACAATCTGCTGAAAAAACAATCGGATTGCAGTTATTATGATCAAAACAATCATTATGTTTCATTTATTTCCTCCTTACTTTTCTTATAGTTGAGTGTTTTCCTATTCTAAGTACTATAAAAGATGCGATTGAAAAAAGTAGTTAAGTTATATGTTTCTCTTAAAATAGGAAACATGAATTATAATCAAACTTGAAAACGTAATTTAATTATGTTCATGACTCACATATTAATTATATGTTTTTAATAATTGACTGCTTAGATTAAACACCTAAACTTAAGAGTTTATTTTAATTTTCCACGTTTATCTCTTAGGTCCAAAAGCACATTTTAATTTAAATATTAAAACTAAGCATTAGCATATAACCAACAAGTAACAACACCATCTTTTCAGATAAGTAACAATATCTTTACTAAAATTATGTTCTCTCAATAATTAAGAAGCCGTTTCTATTATAGAAAACTCTCATACAATATATCGGACAAGTTATTCTATAATTCGTTCAAAAAATAATTTAGGAGGTGAGAATTAATTGCCAATCATCCAACCATTTATGGCATCTAGAAGATTTACATCTACACTAGGAGCTGGAACAGGAACAGGTGCAGCTTTTGCAATTGCTGCTACAGCTTGTTTAAACGATGCTGGTACTACTGCAACTGCTTTTCCGACTTTTACGTATTACAACTTTTATGTAAACGGCATTCTTCAACCTAGTGTGAACTCCAGTATTACTACTGGACCTACTGGTGCTATTACAATTCCTGGCGGAGATGCATTAGACGGCGGAATTCCAATTACAATTGAATTTATCGTCACTTAGTTTAACTACTTTAATGTAGAACAAAAAGACAGATTCTTTTTATTTAAGAATCTGTCTTTTTTAATTAATAATGATGAATTGCAAAATAATTGAAGAACCTTGCGTAGGTGGTTGATTATCCAATAAAGTTAGCTGACCATTACTAACCAGATATAATGGTTGTGGTTGAAGTATTCCATTAATAAACAAATTAATATAGGAAACCTCATCAGGAGGTAATATGTGTGTTGTACCATATTGAGCTATCCCATCTGAATCTGTATATATAAGTTTTTCTCCATCTGAAAAAGTGTAAAATAATAAATTAGTTGTTGTTATGGGACCAATAACTCCCGTTGGACCCGTTGAACCCGTTGAACCTGTTGCTCCCGGTGTTCCTGTTACTCCCGTTGGACCTGTTGCTCCCGGTGTTCCTGTTACTCCCGTTGGACCTGTTGCTCCTGGTGTTCCTGTTACTCCCGTTGGACCTGTTACTCCCGGTGACCCCGTTAAACCAGTCGCACCTGTTACTCCCGGTGATCCTGTTAAACCAGTCGCACCTGTTACTCCCGGTGATCCTGTTAAACCAGTCGCACCTGTTACTCCCGGTGATCCCGTTAAACCAGTCGCACCTGTTACTCCCGGTGATCCTGTTAAACCCGTTGGACCCGTCGGACCCGTCGGACCGGTCATTCCCGTTGGGCCCGTTGGAATATAAATTGGGGGAAGAACTGGAAACGTAGGTCCAATGTTTTCAGGTTCTATCATAGCTTTATTTATTGATGATTTATCATCTCGCTTCACTTTAATACCTCGTTCCACATTTTTGTTTACTACTTAACAAAATAATACATCTATCATTTTAGAAGAATTCCATAACTACTTTTTTCATTCTCAAATGATTTTTACATATAGTAAACTTTTTACCGTTGCTATAACTAGTAGTAATAATATAATAAAATGATAGTTCCATTTCAAAATACTAAATCGGTTACGTTCTAATTTAAAAATGAGGTGATTTATATTCAAGATAAGAATGAAAAAATGAAAAAAGAACTATTATCACTGGCTCTTGAAATTATTCTTCCATACAGACTTACAGGTCCTACTGGGCCCACAGGTAATACCGGTCCTACAGGCATTACTGGACCCACAGGTATTACTGGGCTCACAGGCATTACTGGGCCCACAGGTATTACTGGACCCACAGGCATTACTGGACCCACAGGCATTACTGGACCCATTATTACAACAAACTCTATGTTCGCTAATAATACATTAGGTGGTCCCATCTCAGTCATATTAGGTGGAACTAATATTCCACTTTCTAATAACCAAAGTCTCGGTAATTTTACAGTGAACGCTACAAATGATATATATACAATTCCTGTTACTGGAAGATATTATTTAACCTATCAAATTAATACAACAACTTCTCTACTTGCTGGTACAAGGCTACTATTAAACTCTTCGACTCCACTTCCCGGATCTATTTTTTCACCCGCAATATCAACTTCAAATTATAATAATAATTTAATAACCAATTTAATTGCTGGTAATACAATTTCCCTTCAAATATTCGGCGTATTATCCATAGTTAATTTAGTTGGAGGTGGTTCAACAGGTGCCTCTTTAACAATTATACGAATCGATTAATAAATGATTCATTCTTTTTTATAATAAACATTCTTAGCTGCTAAAGTAGTAACTATTACGTCATTCCTAAAGCTAATAATATTTCAATAATTTCACGACAGTGATTAAGCAATAAAAACAATTTGTACTATACTCATAGTAATAACCATCTATACTAAATTTTCCGTATATACATTATCAATTTACACTTCTCCCTGCCAATGTTACATTAAATAAGAAGACAGTTTCCCAAAATGCGAACCATCTCAAAACGTATTTGAGAAACATAATCCAATCCTATACGCGAGAGCAATACTATGTCGACACTCAAACGAGTGTCTTTTTTTATGAATTTTAAAAAATAAAACCATCTCTTATAGATGGTTTATCAACACACATTTCTTTATATTCTTGATGCAATTGTAAGTTTATGCAGCTGGATAATAAATGGTCATACTTAACCGAGTTAGCGTACTTCCGGAATTATGATAAGAGTGCGGTCTATCCGCCTTAAAGCGAATTGCATCTCCGCTATTTAATGTATATTGACAATCATTTATTTCAATTATCAATTCCCCTTCAAACACCGTTATAAATTCTTCGGTCCCTTCTTTATGGCCTTCCGAACTTAATTTTCCTTCTGTTTCAATTTCAACCGTATAGATTTCAAAGTTCCTATCATCTTGAAAAGGAAAAGAAGGATACACTTTATATCTCCCATTGTCTTCTGATAATACTTGAACATCATTTCGTAAAACAACTTTCGTATCTGGTTGCGGATTATTGATTAAAGAAGTAAAAGACACTTTCAAACCATTAGCAATTTTCCATATCGTTGTTAATGTTGGACTTGACTCCCCTCGTTCAATTTGTCCAATCATCGTTTTACTCACACCTGTTAATTGCGAGACCTTTTCCAAACTCATTTTCTCTTTCTCTCGTATTGTTTTTAAATTTTTCGCCAAAATAAGTTGAATTTCTTCCATAAGAAACACTCCTACACTATATACAATATAACGACCGTTATGTATAATAAAAAGCACACGTTATATTGTTCTTTTTGGTCATTATAACACACACTAAATAATTAGGGGGTTTTGAAATGCCTATATTTTCTTTTTTGTTATTTGTTTTTATAAGTAGCTTCACACCCGGTCCTAACAATTTTTTAGCTATGACATACGCTAATCAACATGGTTTAAAAAGGAGTATGCAATTTTGTTTTGGAGTAGCTTTCGGGTTTTTCATCCTCACTTCCTTATGTAGCTTCTTTAATATTGTACTAATTAATATCCTACCCATAATCGAATTCCCTTTAAAAATTTTAGGTGTAGCATATATGCTATATTTAGCATTTAAAATACTCACTAGTAAAACTAGTACAGATCCTGATGAAAAACATAATAAAAACTTATTTACAGTGGGGATTTTTCTTCAGTTTGTTAACCCTAAAGGGATACTATTCGGCCTAACTGTAGTGTCAACTTTTATTCTCCCTTACTATAATTCATATTCAAGTTTTCTACTCTTCTCATTATTTCTAGGTGTAGTTGGGTTAATGAGTACATTTAGTTGGAGCTTATTTGGTTCCATGTTCCAAAAACTTTTATTAAAACATACTAAATCTTTTAACATCATTATGGCCGCTTTATTAGTTTTTAGTGCTTTTTCAATTGTAGTCAATTAAATTCAAATTCTAAATTTTTTTGATAGTATATTTTAAAAATATAGCTGAGATGCCCAATGAATCCTCCGCTCCATACATCACTTATTTAGTTTTAGGGCGGTGTCTTGTATATATTCTTATTCATTCGGATAAAAATTTTAAAAAGAGGATTACTCATTAAAAGTTATCCTCTTTTTGGCGCCAATTATTTTTTAAACGTACTGTTCCTCAAATTAAACTCTTTACTTAACTTCATACCACCAACCTTTACGATCAAGCCAACCTGTCATACCATTTAATTGCGTATCTGATGTTGGATCGGAAATAAAATATGTTAATCCATCAGGCTGTAAAATAAATTTAGCTGTCATTTTAACTGAATTTAAAGCTTGCATAGCTTCAGGAACTTCATACGGTGAGAAAGCGCCTGATTGGATAATATTTTGTTTTGATGGCGGAGTTGTCCCACCAGATTGCCCTGTTAACGCATAAACAATTGAATTTGCAATCTTATCTGGATTCCATTTTGACATATCTGCTTCATTATCGATAAATCCAAGTTCAATTAAGATTGCAGGTGCTTTCGTATTCGCTAATACATAAAGGTCTTTTCGCTCCTTCGCGCCACGATTTGACCAGCCAATATCTTTTGAAAGTTGCGCTGCTATCTTTGCTGATAAAGCTTGTTGGTCATAATACAGTACTTCAACACCATTAGCATTCGTATCATATGAGTTTAAATGAAATGAAACTACTAAGTCTACATCATGTGAGTTTGTTTTAGATACAATGTTATTTAAATTTTGCGCTTGTGTTGTCCCTACTTCATCAGTATCATCATAAACTGTATGCCCTAATGCTCTTAATTTAGCAACAACTGCATCCTTAACTTGGCGATCCATAATATGTTCTTTCCGATTCCCATAATTTGCACCCTGTACAATACTATTATGACCTCCATGTAAACTATATCTAGCCATTGTTCAACATCCCCTTTTTTATTAATATATTCAAAGCTCGTCTTATTGTCCGGTCAAATATCCAGTAAAGCTCCAGCAAACAATAATAAGGGCACTAATCTATTTTCTAAAACAAAGGACTCATAAATAAAAACCACAACTAATATTTTTTAGTTGCGGTTTTTACGCATTTAAACTATTTATTTCAAAATCTTTTTATTATAATACGTAAAAATACATTATAATATAAGCTACTGTTCTTTAGGAGGGATTTAATGGCTGATAAATATAAATTTTTGATACTCATTGTTACAGCATTTTTTTCTTTCTTTTCCTTAATAAAAGATTTCCGTAACACTTCAAAAAGTTTCTTTTGGGGGAGTTTTGCTATCCTAACAAGCTTTATATTATTATTAACTCACGCTTTAGAATTAACTCCTATACTTCTCTATTCAGCACAGATGGCTCTTGAGATTATTACAATTCCACGTAAATTAATTCTTCCATCTAGCACTGAAGTTGCTAGTTTTTGCTAACGAGAGGTGATCACTATAAACTGGAAACAAAAATACAATCCAAAGTATCTCTTTTACCGCATGTATAGTTATATTTATAAAGCCCTTGATGATATATCATGGTCCTTAAAATAATTTAGATTGTTATGAGTACACATTTTTTGTGTGCTCTTTTCATATCCCTATAAAATAACGCTTTCATTTCAAAGTTATATTGTTTTAAATTATCTTTTCTACTTCTCTTCTCTTGTTCATATACCCAGTTGTTTATTCATAAATTAAAAATAATTGACATAACTGAATGGAGGCTAACTATGTCTTTTGCAAATATTATTAAATACGGACGCGTTCCGCACTTTAACTCTAACTTCCCTTTGATTTTATTTTGGAGTCAGAAAAGTGGCTGTACTTCACTTGCACATTGGTTTTTTTATCAAATAAATTTATTTAAACAAGCCATAAAATACGATTCCTTCATCCATAATTATGAAAATGAAATATACAAAAACTCCTCCGACTACTTTATTGAACTAGCTGCTGCTTTATATACAAACGGAAAAGATTCCTATAAATTAGTGAGAAACCCCTATACAAGAGCTGTAAGTTCATTCTTTTCACTAATTGCCCCCCCTCACATAGAAAACCCAGCATGGAATCCTATTCGGAATTTTTATTATGGTAATGAATTTTGTAATAAGCCTATTTCATTTAAAATCTTCCTCTACTATTTAAAAGCGCAAATGAAAGATTTAGAACAAGTAGATCCACATTTAATGCAGCAATATGAACCAACTGAGGAGGAGTTTGTTACAAAGTATATCTACCTTGAAAATTTCTCTACTGAAATTGCGCGCTTAGAACAAACATATCAATTAAAAACTTCTCCTTTACACATACTAACCAAATCATGGCATCATCAGAAGGGAAGGGCGATTTTTAGAGGTGATTTTGCAGATGCTGATATTACCGATCCTTTATTCCCACGCCTCCCAACATACGATAGTTTTTATGATTATGAAACTATCCAATTAGTACAGGATATTTTTAATAAAGATTTTCACACGTACAATTACCCATTAACTCCTTTAAAAAATATGTGATTTTCTAATTGTAGTTTCATATATTATAGAGAAACTTAAATTCACCTATTTAAGTTTCCTCATAAAACTCTCGTAGTAAGTTGGGGCACTGGAAACAGTGTCTTTTTTTAATAAAATTCAAATTGTATTATTTATTAAATCATTAAAACGTATAAATATAACGTGAAACACTCATTAAGGTTGTCTTCATTCGCTCTATTTGTTCCACTGCCGTTGTATAATCAAAGTTCAATTATTTCACTATTAAATACAAAAACTTCAATTTCCAAACGATTAGTCTCAATTGTTAAAAAAGCAATTGAAGCATTATAATAACCTAAAATTATAACACACACTGATAAAGCAATACTTGGTCAAGCGTATTACGGACTGTGATTGAGTTGTTAGCATCAAAAAAGCTACATGGGGTTGTCGCAATGGGTTTCATGATATTTTTAAGGCTTATTTAATGAAATCTGAATTTAAAAAATTCAATTTCATAGTTTACGTCAGACTCATGCAACACTTTTTTTGAACAATTTGTACATCCGAAAATTACAAGTGAACGATTGGGTCATAAAGGTGTTTTCATAACCTTACGCATGTTTTACCTTTGATGCAAGAATACGCAGTTAAAACATTTAGTGAACAACTATTTGGATAATAATGTTTACAAATATAAAAATACGGTTTCTCTTTCCTAGAGAAACCGCACCATATCAAAGTTCTTATTATATTTTAAACTGACTCGTATACAGGTCAAAGTAAAACCCTCTATCTTCCATAAGAGATTCATGATTCCCTCTTTCCAAAATACTTCCATCTTTTATAACAAGGATTTGATCTGCTTTTTCAATCGTTTTCAGTCGATGAGCGATTACAAAACTTGTTCGACCTTTCATTAAATTATTTAGTCCTTCTTGAATTTGCAATTCTGTTCTCGTATCAATATTTGATGTTGCTTCGTCGAGAATTAATATATCTGCATCTGCTAAAATCGCCCGCGCAATCGCAAGAAGTTGTTTTTGTCCTTGACTTAAATTCGATCCTTCTGAAGCAATTTTTGTTTCATATTGATTCGGTAAATGTTTAATAAAAGAATGTGCAGATGCTGCCTTAGCTGCATTGATTACTTTATCATCACTAGCATCTAATCGACCATAACGAATATTATCCATAATCGTCCCTGCAAATAAGTACGTATCTTGTAAAACTACTCCTATTTTACTTCGCAACGAATTAATATCATAATCTTTTATATCTTTTCCATCGATATGAATTTGCCCTTGCTGTATATCGTAAAAGCGAGTTAGCAAATTAATGATAGTTGTTTTACCCGATCCAGTGGGACCAACTAAAGCAATTGTCTCCCCTGGTTGCGCCTTAAGACTCACTTCTTTTAAAATCGTTTTATTTCCCTCATAACCAAATGAAGCATTCTCAAGTGCAACATGCCCTTGTAAATTTTGTACAACGAACGCATCTTTTTTATTTTGAATTTCTGGTACTTCATCCATAATTTCAAAGACACGTTCTCCACCAGCAACTGCCGCTTGAATTGTATTCATTAAAGTTGCGAATTGACTTAGTGGTCTTGAGAATTGACGAGAATAATTAATAAAAGCCGCAATGACACCTACTGTTGTCATTCCATTTAAAACCATAACTGAACCAGTCCCAATTACAAGCCCCATACCTAAGTTATTTATAAAGTTCATACTTGGAAAAATAAAAGCTGAAAATGTATCCGCCTTCGTAGCTGAAACTCTTAATTGTTCATTAATTTTATTGAAATTTTGTACGGTTTCTTTTTCTTTCCCATATAACGTTGTAACATCCGCTCCTGTTATAGCTTCCTCAATAAAACCATTTAATTCTCCTAAATCTCGTTGACGCTTTGCAAAGTTTTTACCACTATAAGTAACTAGTTTTTTTGTAACGAAAAACATAATAGGCACTGTAATTAAAGTAACAATCGCTAAAATCCAATCTAATGCGAACATCGCAATCGTTACACCTATAAAGGTTAATGCTGATGAAATAATTTGTACAACACTTTGTGTCAACGCTTGATTCAAATTATCTATATCATTTGTAACACGGCTCATTAAATCCCCTTGAGAACGTACATCAAAGAACCGTAAAGAAAGCGTTTGGATTTTCTCAAAAATATCTTGTCGTATTTTTTGTATTGTTTTTAATGCAACGTTAACCATGACAAATGTTTGTAGCCAAGTTAACAATACTGTTACACCGTAAATCGCGATAAGTAACAAACACATTCTCGCCGTACCGCTTAAATCTTTCGGTACAATATATTGATCTATAATTACTCCCATTAAATACGGACCTAATAGCCCAAGTAACGTCGTAACAAATACTAAAAATATTACGAACGTAAGAGCAGCCTTTTGATACCCCATATAGTTCCATACTCGCAATACAGTTCCTTTAGTGTTTCTAGCTTCACCCATTTTAGGCGCGTTACGCCCACCTTTATTAGCAAATTGCCCTTGAAAATTACGCATGTTCTTTCCCACCTTCTTTATGTAAATTGCCACCTTGGGAAAGATAGATTTCTTGATATACCTCACATTGTTCTAACAATTCTTCATGTGTACCATCACCAACTAATTCACCGTTATCTAAAACGAGAATTTTATCAGCATCTATTATTGATGAAATTTTAGAGGCAATTAATAATGTTGTTGTTCCTTTATATTCTGTTCTTAATGCCGATTGAATGTTAGATTCCGAATTCGCATCAACTGCTGAAGTAGAATCATCTAATATAAGAATGGATGGCTTTCTCACAAGTGCCCTTGCAATGGATACACGTTGTTTTTGTCCACCTGATAAATTCGTCGCACCTTGTGTTAAATGATATTGATATGAATCTTCCAACTTGTTAATAAACTCAGTCGCACAAGCTGATGAAGCCGCTACTTCCAGTTCGTCATTCGTTGCATCTTCTTTACCATAACGTAAGTTCTCTTCTATGCTACCTGAAAACAATAATGCCTTTTGAGGTACAAACCCGATTGAAGCACGAAGTTTTTGTAAATCGAATGCTCTAACATTTATTCCATCAATGCATACTTCCCCTTGATCAACATCGTATAAACGCGGTAATAGTTTTGCTAAAGTGGATTTACCACTCCCTGTAGAACCGATAATTCCTACTTTTTCGCCTTTACATATGTTAAATGAAATATCTTTTAATACATATTCATTATTTTTCGTGTAACTATAACTAACATTTTTAAAGTCAATATGTCCCTCGATTTGCTTAGGTACAAGCGCATTTGTTTCACTCATAATATCAACCTCAGTATTTAAAACTTGCTGTACACGATCCGCAGATGGAAATGCTCGCGCGATTTGCATAAATACCATACTTATAGACATAAGTGACATTAAAATAATATTCAAATAGTTTATAAACGCTAAAATAGCTCCTACTTGAAGCGTTCCATTAAATACTTTTTCTCCACCAATCCATAATGTTGCGACAATCCCGCCACTTACAACTAACATAATGATTGGCATCATTAAAGAAATAAGCTGCACCGCTCGAATATTTATCTTCGTTAAATTCGTATTAACATTTCCAAACTGAGTAATTTCATATTTTTGTCTTACATACGCTTTAATAACACGTACTCCAGATAAATTTTCTTGTAGCTTTGTATTCACTTTATCTAATGCTTCTTGCACTTTTTTGAACGTTCCGCTCGCATTACTTGCAATGAATATAATCGCAAGTAATAAAATTGGAACAACCACAAGTAATATAGGAAATAACTCGCGTGCTGTTACAAAAACAATTATTATACTTCCGATAAATAACAAAGGACCACGAACAAGTACACGTAATGTCATCGTCATCGCCGATTGAATAGAAGTAATATCATTTGTCACAATCGTTAATAATTTCCCAGTTCCAAATGAATCACGATTTTCACTAGAAAATATTTCTACTTTCGCAAATACATCTTTTCGTATGTCTGTAGCGAAATTAACAGCTGCTTTTGTAGAATACATCATACACCCAAGTCCTCCAACTAAACCGAGTGCTGCAGCTCCTATCATAAGAAGCCCCATTTTTATTACATAATTCAAATCACGATTTGCTATCCCAACATCAATAATATGTTGCATAATAGTCGGTTGAATTAAGTCCATCGCAACCTCAAGTACCATAAATAGTGGTCCAATAATAGCGAAGAACATGTATGGTTTTAAATAATGTAATAATTTGCGAAATGATTTCATACTTAATCTCCTTTTTCCTATGAAATTACCATTTAATAATTCATACCCTCCTTACTTAAACCATATAATTTTTGATTTTCCCAGTACTTCTATTATATTATGTAAATTAATATTTAACATTATTAAATGATAAGCATTAATGACTTTCCGGTCAATAAATGTGCTTTATATTACGCAAATAGAAAAACCGTATTCTCAAATAGAAAGAATACGGTTTTTCTATTTATTTGTTAGATTGCAAAATTCAATCTCAAATTCATTTTTTCAAGTGGACTTCATATGTATAAACCTATTTTAATAGTATGTATACTTGTATCCCCCTCAAAAATATCTATATAAACATTTAAAATTCCGTTAACACTGGGAATTTAAATCCTTTAAAATCTAACTCTTTATTACTTCGAACCATTAAACACTTACTTGACTGTAATTCTGTAAATTGTACATCCTCAATCCCTAATTGATCTGGTGAGAAGTAAAATTCGATTTCTATAAATCTTTCAGCAATTTCCCCGCATATTTCATCTAAAACTGGAAGTACTGGTGCAAACACTCCATATAATTTCAACTTTTCATTATCTACTTCATACACAATAAGAGCATCTAGCTTCTCTGAATAATACAATTTCTCATTCCATTCCGAGTCATACATATTCAAATAAAACGAAGGGCGGAAGTTTAATGTTGCAAAATTATTTGAAAGTCTTTGGCTACTATCAATAGTTTCATGTATTAACTTTCTATCCTCTTCCATATAATAATCTAACTTTCTAAGTAAAGAATCATTATTATTCTTTTTATCATATGGAATAGTCATCAAATACTCCTGCACAACTTTAAACCCAAATGATGCATATAGTTCAGGTATTTCCGTAAACAATAAAGTACATTCACATTTCTTATCGATTTCTTCTATCATTTTACTCATTAATTGTGTCATGAGTCCTTGTCTACGAAAATTAGAGTGTGTCATTACCGATTGAATTCCCGCTGCATTTATTCTTTCACCATTTACTAGCAATGGTAGCGAAAATGCCGCAACATTTGCAATTGCTTTATCGTCATGTAAAAATGATAAAGCTTTGTATGTATCATCCCAATAACCTCTCTCTGAAAAATCATTCAATGTTTGAATTGTAATCCCAAACACTTCTTCAAATAAAGGAAATAACTGCTCTCTTTTCGGTTCTTCTAAAAGAAGTTTTTCAAAATTTTCAACATTCCCCATGTTGTCCCTCCATACGTTAATTCCATCAAATTAGATGTAGTTGTAGAACCTACTCTTAAAGTAATAGGTCTTACCAATCAATATACTATCATAAAATATAAAAAAAAAGTCTAATTTATTTTATGTTTTGACTATTCGAAAATAAGTCGAATAAAATAATATTAGGATTTTTGAATATTAATAAGTTTGTTATATAAAAATAGTGCTTTCTAAGTCGTTTTTACTAATAGAAATGCACCATTTATAAAAAATATTTTTTTATTTTTTTTTCCTTCTAGTCTCTCCTGCGTGTTAATTTCTTCTCCCCTCATTCGCCTTTCAAATGTATTTCTCCAACTCGTAGAAAGTGCCTGTACTTCTAAAATCCTTTTTAGCCCTTTTACATTTTGTTTTTCTTTATGCATGATACGATTAGCAAATGCTACCGTAACACCTTTTGGATCAGACTTCAGTAATTTTAACGTATCAGCAGGTGATACCCATCCTTCTTTTAATACGCGAAAATAAAATCCTGTATATCCTGTTTCTTGAAAATATAGTGGTAACTTTGGAATATTGTATTTCTTAGCTAATTTAAAACAAGGTTGTCTTGGTTGCGTCACTTGGACAATCGCTTCTCCAATTTGAAATGTATCACCTATACAAACATCCTCTTCACACATACGACTAATTGTTATATTTTCTCCGAATGCTCCATATACAAGGTCTTCATTCAACTCTTTTTCCCAGTATCTATAATGTTCTCCAGAATACACACAAACTGCTTTATCTACTCCGCCATGATGAACTAAGTCCGCTTGCCCATCTCCATTAAATTTTAAAAAGGATAAAAACACTGGTTCCCTTACTTGATTCTTATTTATACCTGTATGAATTACCTTTCCGCCGTATGTAACCTCTTTTGGTAACCCTATATTTAAAGATAGTACCTCATATACTTTATTCATCTTAATTGCTCCTCTTACTTACCCCAAAATTTTTCAATAGATTAATTTATACTTTCAAACTCTCTGTCTATTTTTCATTTAAAATGACAAAAGATCAGCAAATGTAATAACCACTCAAATATCCTTGCTCCGATACTTATCTATCCTTACTTCAAAAACTTTTCAATCCCTCTCTAATAAAGTGATTATAAGCTCAACAAAATCATTGTTCAATCCAATTATTTATATAATAATGATAGGTATAACCTATCATCAAACTTGAGGTGGTCCCAATCGAATTACGACAACTTGAATATTTTTTAGCTGTTACAAAAGAATTACATTTCACAAAAGCAGCTGAGAAATTAAATATTTCACAGCCTTCACTAAGTCAGCAAATACGTGCATTAGAACATGAAGTTGGAATGCCACTTTTCGATCGCATTGGTAAAAAAATATCTTTAACTAACGCAGGAAGGATTTTATTATTACATAGTAAAACCATTTTTCATGAAGTCGAACAAGCTCGTTCTGCTATTCAAGATTTAAACGGGTTACAACAAGGTTCCTTAACAATAGGATCATTGTTAACCGTCGTAAATTATTTACTACCACCCGCTATTTTAAATTTTAATCAATTATATCCTAATATAGAACTCTCTGTATTAGGGCTTCGTACAGGAGATATTCGCGAAAAATTATTACAAAACGAACTTGATATTGGCATTACATTTCTCCCGGTGCAAGATAAGGAGATTATTTCTATCCCTCTATACAAAAGTGAACTTACATTAGTCGTACCAACCGATCATCAATTAGCTGAACGTAATCATGTATCTATTGCTGAATTACAGAACTACCCTTTAATTCTTTTACCTAAAAATTTCTTTTTAACCGAACTAATTACATCTTATTGTCAAAAATTTAACTTTAAACCAAAACCAATTTTAGAAATTAGTACGATGGAATCTTTAATCCAAATGGTTTCAAAAGGAATGGGAATTACAGTGTTACCAAAACCGTATATAGAATTTTTACAAAATAAAAACATTCAAGCAATTAAAATAGAAGATCCTACCCCAACAATAGAAATTGGGCTTATTTATAGAAATGATAAATATATGTGTGCTGCAACTCGAGAATTTATTGAACAACTAAAAAGAACAGTACGTTCTTTACAAAGCTAAACGAACAAAAGAGATTATCCTATAAAACCGTTTCACAACGCTCTAGTAGAATAATCTCTTTTCAAAACAAAATACAACATAACTTTTAAACTCAAATAAATTTCAATGTACCTTTTTAGATATTGGAATATATTTCGTAAAATATGCCCCCACTAGTAATAAAACAATTGAAATGAACCAAATAAAAATACCGCCAAAGTTAAACCAATATGCAAGCAAATTTAAGATTGCTAGTGTAAAGAAACAAATTGAAGTTAACGCACTCTTCAATCCTTTTACCCCTGCTTTTTTTCTTTTTTCATAAGTAATATACATTGAAACGGCAACAAATAAGATAAGAACAATCGGTAATATTACTTTTAGCAATGGCAATCCCTCCCGTATATACACCTTACTATTACCATTTTATCTCATTTATTCTTCTTGAATCAATTAATAGCGTTCTTCTTTCCAAAAGTTAGTATACGTTTTATTATTAAATTTCACATTCACCTTAGAAAAGGATAGGCTCTCTCCAATTTTCAATGAGTACCAGTCGTTGAATATTGGAGATCCGAAGCAAATATTCATTGTACGGTTATGCAAATCAAATAAGACAGAATGCAAAGTTCCAAACCATTCTTCATAATTATGTACTGTCAGCCCAGTAGGATACTCTTTTTCTACTAATCCTTTTAAAGACTTCATGCTCACTAGTTCATTTTGATTTAAATATTCATACAATGTGTGATATCTGTTTGTGGATTGTTCTAATCTTCTATTATTCAATTTTTGAATAGGTAAACTAATCGCATGGTTTGTTGATACGATAAAATCATGGCTTTCCTCATCAATTGTGGTTATTGATTTAAAACCGTCAAATATTTCAATACGCGCTGCGTCTAAAGGATCTGCTACAATTAGATTAATATTACTTGCAATTGGCATTTCATCAACTAGTGATATCGCCTCCTGCACATTTTTACATTTCTCCAATAATACTCGAATTACCGCAAAACATTGTAAACCATTTAACACCGGCTTTCGTAAGCCTTCAATACTCCCTACTGGTTGACCACATGCTGAAAATGTAACAGCTAACCCATGCTCATTAACACCTTCAGTTCGACCAAAATAAAAAGTAGAAAATCCACTATGGGCATACGCGCCTTCAACATGTGTAGAGCAAAAACGCATATCATCTATTTTTGGTGACAAATCATAATTTCTTAATACATATGTGTGCTTTGAATCTGTCTTTTTAGGTAATACGACACAATGACTACATCCTGCTTTTAATAGTGTTTGATAATAATACATCATATTTCTAGCAGGAATTTTCAACACTTCACAAAACCCGTCAATTTCTTCATTAATTCCTGGACAATATTGATTTAATATATTTCTAGATTCTGTCCAATAATTATCTGATACTAAATGTTCTTGTTGTATAAATTGTGGAATGAGATACGGATGACTTTTCACAAACTCTCCTTGTTGCCTTCCAATATCATAATGACTTCCTTTTAATGATGAAAAGTACCCCTTTACTTCATACATCATATTTCCCCCTCTCATTGATTATATCCATATCATACTAAAAGGATTTTATTCATTCTTGATGTTTTTTACTGTCTTTCAAATCAAATTTGGCTGGAATAAAGAAAACAATTATAAAATAAAAATTAGGAAACTGTAATCATTAACAGTTTCCTAATTTACCTATACTATATTATCCCTTCCTCCACCAACGTTTCTGCAATTTGAACCGAGTTCCAAGCGGCCCCTTTTAATAAATTATCGGAAACAATCCAAAGATGGAATCCTTTTGGTGTATCAGGGTCTTTTCTAATTCTCCCGACAAATGTATCTATTTTCCCTTCTGCATATAATGGCATTGGGTACAGCTGTTCACTAGGATTATCTTGCAGTATAACACCTGGTGCATCCAGCAACACTTCTCTTATTTCTGCAACAGTCGCTTCTTTTTCAAGTTCAATATAAACCGATTCTGAATGCCCTGAAACAACTGGAACACGCACACAAGTAGCTGCCATTTTTAAATTGAGATCTTCTAAAATTTTCTTCGTTTCTTGAATCATTTTTACTTCTTCAAATGTAAAATCATTATCTGTAAATATATCTACTTGAGGCAGTACATTAAACGCAATTGGATAATGCTTTTTATCTTTTTTCACAGGTAATATCGTACCCTTAACCTCTTCATCTGCAAGCATTGACTTAGTCTGTTCTTTTAATTCCTGAATCGCATGAATTCCTGAACCTGATACAGCTTGGTATGTGGAAACAATAATTCGTTCCAATCCGAATGCTTTTCGAATTGGCTGAAGTGCCGTCACCATCTGTAATGCTGAACAATTCGGAACTGCAATGATCCCTTTATGCTTCTTTAAAGTGTGCGCATTTACTTCTGGAACAACGAGCGGTACATCATGTACCATTCGGTATTCACTCGTGTTGTCAATTACGATAGCACCACTAGAGACCGCGTGATTGACAAATTGTCTAGAAACTTCTCCTCCAGCGCTAAAAAAGGCAATATCTACACCTTCAAAGCTAGTTGTTTTTGCCTCTTTTATTATTATCTCCCGTCCTTTAAATCGCACTACTTTACCAGCGGATCGTTTTGACGAAAGCAATGTAACTTCAACTATATTAAATTGAGTTTCTTTCTCTAACAGTTCAATAATTTTCTGTCCGACTGCACCTGTAGCCCCAACTACAGCTACATGATAGCCCTTTTTGATCATCTTTTCTCCTCCAATATCACTTAAATGAATATTTCTACAATTTCATTTTATAAAGAATTTAACCATTTGGAAAATTGAAATACGTGATATAATCATTCACAAATCATGATAATAAAAGAGGGATTGCTTATGGAAATGAGACACGTTAAAACATTTTGTGCGATTGTTAAATATGGTGGTTTTTCTAAAGCTGCTCATGCGTTAGGTTATGCGCAATCTACTGTAACAGCGCATATGAAAGCATTAGAAAACGATTTACATCTCCCTCTTTTCGATCGATTAGGGAAAAAAGTACTTCTTACAAAAGCAGGTTATCAATTTCATCCTTATGCTCTAGAATTACTAGCTATTTATGAAAAAGCGCAAGAAATCCCTCAAAATAGTGATGATTTAGAGGGAACATTAACGATTACATCTAACGAATCATTAGCAGTGTACCGATTACCACAATTATTACGTATGTACAAACAGGAGAATCCGAAAGTAAATATCGTACTGGAAACAACTACAAACGAACAAGCAATGAATAAGCTACGTGAAGGAGAATCAGATGTTATTTTCATAATTGGAGAAAGTATGGAACATAATGATTTTATTACGCGTACTTTTTGTAATGAAGCATTTGGATGGATTTTACCTCCCCATTACTCTACACACTCTAATCCATTTTGTTTACTAAATGATACTCAATTTATCTTTACAGAACAAAGCTGCGGCTATAGACAGATGGTAGATCGGTTTTTACGTCAAAGCGGAAATATTCCAGCTAAAACATTTGAAACTTCCAACGTTGAAGTCATTAAACAATCTGTGATGTGTGAGTTAGGAATTTCAATTCTTCCTTACATCGTTGTACAAGAAAGTTGTCAAAAAGAGCAACTCTGTTTTCAGCCTATCGAAACTCCAGCAGTTATTCAAAGCCATGTAATTTATCATAAATCTAGATGGATTTCACCCGTTTTACAATCGTTTCTTTCCTTACTAGAGCGGGACTAAAAGGTGCACAAAAAAAGAGTAACTGCCTAATAAGCACTTACTCTCTTCCAATATTATCTTATTTATTAGTCTGTCCCCCATCTGCAATTAATTTACTGCCTGAATAAGTACCTTTTTGTATAAACACTTGATTAATTAACTCTTTTTGTTCCGCCTCTGACATTACTCCTTTTCCTTCGCCTAAATTCCCGCTTTGTAATTTCCAAATCTTATTGTGATCCGCGTCCATCTTTTCATATTTTCCTTGTTTCCATCTCTCTAAAATATCTGCATATGTATTTCCTTGTACTAGATCATTACTCTTTACAATATCAAGTAAACTTTCAATTCGTTCTTGTGTGATAAAAATATAGCCCCACTTTTGATCAGCTTTCGTTTTTTGATGTGCCATTTCATGTAATGCTGTCTGTATGTTCTCATCTGTCCATTTAAAATTTTTATTAAAACCGCTATTTGGTAATGAATGATTGCCATTTTCTAAAAGCTTTGCATCTTCAGCTTTTACTTTACTATCCGCTAGTACTTCTGCTGCCGGAGCAGCTGGTGATGCCTTTTTCGCAGCTGGTTTACTATTATTTAGATAATACAGCATACCATATGTTAAACCTACGCCGATTACCGCCATACCAGCTAAAATACCTATTATTTTAAAAAATGTTTTCATATTGCTTGTTTCCTCCCACATATCCCATTCATATTTTCTATTTCTTGAACCACATGTATATTTCCTTATATTGTATTTCTTTTCTTTATAAATTGAAAGATTATTCTGTCAAAAAACTCGATCTTTTTCAAATGCAGATCCATCTCTAAGCATTTCGGTTTAATTTTATAAAAATATATGCTAGCCTACCTATAAAGGAGATGAATAAATATGAGTTTATTGTATAGCGGTTTAACTTTTTTAAACTTTGACGATACATATTTATTACAAAATAAACTTCATTCTTATTCACATGAAGATATTGATTTTAGTCATTTAGAGCACGCAAACCTGTATTGCGAGACTCCTTCTTTTAAGCGTATAAAACGGGAATTATATCGTAGAAAGCAAAGAGGAATCACCTTTCTCGGTTCTGGAAATTATCATTATGTATCTTATTTGCTACTAAAAGAAATAGATGAACCATTTAGCCTTATTTTATTTGATCATCACACTGACATGAACTTAAAAGAAGAAAATGAACATACTCTTATTTCTTGCGGTTCATGGGTATCATTCGCACTTCAAAATAACCCGAAATTAAAGAAAGTAATTATTATCGGACCTTCTTCTTTAACCATTCATTCTAATGATTATTCATGCGTAGAAGTATTCCCGATAGATACAACTTATGAAGTATCTACACATACGATACTTTCGCATATTCATACAGATACTATATATGTAAGCATTGATAAAGATGTTTTAGATTCAAAAGTAACTATTACAAATTGGGATCAAGGACATATGAAACTTTCTACACTATTAAAATGTTTACATTCTCTTATTAGGAATAAAAATGTCTATGGTATCGACATTTGTGGTGAACTACCGGTTTATCCTTCTCAGCTCTTTCTAGCTAAATATGCAAATGCTATTAAGAAAAATGAAAAAGCAAACTTACAAATTTTAAAATCAATATATAATACATAAAAAAACAACGAGTACCTTATAAGGCACTCGTTGTTTTTATGCACGATGTTCTTTTAACCACTTCGTAATCGCATCTAACCTCGAAACATCAAAACGTCTCTCTTCACACACATTTAAACTGTTTACACTTTTCACAATTTCTAGTTCATTCGATTTTACACTTTTTGCTTCAATCATTTTGCAGTACCCGTCTGTAACCGTATTTAAATTTTCATAATAACGTTGAAACGATTTTGATATATGTAAATGTTTTTCAAAGTTTCTTCTTCTTTTTGTCTCGTCAGATTCTTTCCGTTTTCTAAGTTCTTCATCATTCGTATATAAATAAAAATATTGATCAGGAAAACCAATTTCCTTATTGATCAGTTTTTCTTTATAAAAGTTTTCTATTAAAGATAATGGCTGATTAAATATATCAAAATGGAAACACCAATTATAACTAAGTGGCTGATAAATATCACCATCAAGTATTACTAATTCATATTGCTCAGACTTCTGCACTGCTATTTTCCAGCGCTCTACTTGTTTTTCAAAATACCATGTTCTATGTTCGTTTTTTGGTCTTTCAAATAAAACATTCACTTCAGGTATAATATACGCACCATAATTTTTTTCTAATTCACGACACGTGCTACTCTTACCAACCGCACTTGCTCCCTCAAACGCTATAATCCCCATAGTTTCTCCCACTTTCATTAACTTAAATCTCTTTGCTTCGCATTTTTTCCCCATAACTGTCTCCATAAAACAATGGAAGCGATAGAAAGCATGATTGTTGTAATGATACTCCCCTCAATACCGAACGAGCCCCCATGAAGGACTTCCGATCCTTTTGTTACAGGTTTAAAAAGTGGTGTAGAATACATTGCCATTCCACTTACTGCAAAACCATAAATATTAAACTGTGCCCAATTCCACAACGAATGCCACGCGCATATCCCCCAAAGACTACTGTCCTTTAAAGCGTAAAAAGCTGCAAATACACCAACTAATATTATATTCGATATTGAAAGAATTGTAATACCTGGATTTAGTAAATGAAGAAAACCAAATAAAAAAGAAGTTACAACAATCCCAATCCATATACGACTTCTAACAGAAAGGACCGGAAATAACCAACCTCGAACAACAATTTCTTCTGTTGCACCTTGTATTAAAAAAGCAACTAAAGATCCTACAATTCCAAGTATAGCGGTTGGCGTAATTTGTTGCATTTGTAGTTGTACAATTCCTGTTAATAAAAGTAGCATGACTGGTATTGAAATGAAAACAAACCCTAATAATCCACCTTTCAAATATTTTCTTATCCACTGATTTCTCCAAAACCCAATGGATGAAATTGATCTTTTCTCTACAAATCTAACCCATAAAAAAACAAAAAATACAGCTCCGCCAAACGTCAATATCATCTCAATATCACTATGAATTGCCTTCATTAAAAGTGTTTCTGCTTTCGGTAAAAACAACATAAATAACATGAACAATTCACCTAAAGTTAAAAATACAATTGCAAGTATAACAGCGAATACTGAATGAATTTTTCTTCTTCCTTCTTTGGCTGCTTCAATTATTTTAAATTGAGTAAATTGCAATATTCTCGCCTCCTTAACAAATACATCAGCACTATTCTTATACTATAAACCGTTTTCCTAATACAAATATTCAATAAAAAAAGTTCTCAGTTTAGCATAAACCAAAATTAGGAATAATATATAAATAAAAGAGATGTCTTTGTGTCTTTTCCCATTATCTCCATCCTATTGCACACTGGTATTACCAGCACTTGCTATTTCCCACCATTTGTTGTAAAATAGTAATTAAGGTCAATTTAACACCATATTTCCTTTGCATATTATCAAGTATCAATCAGGATTATTTTGTACTCCTTATGGGTGTTTGATAATATGTGAACTTTTATTTTTCATTCAAATAAGGCCGATCATATTGTAATCTTTTTAAATTTTAGGAGGCATTACCATGACATTAACAGGTAAAGTAAAATGGTTTAACAGCGAAAAAGGTTTCGGTTTCATCGAAGTTGCAGACGGTAACGACGTATTCGTTCACTTCTCAGCTATCACTGGCGACGGCTTCAAGTCTCTTGACGAAGGTCAAGAAGTTAGCTTCGAAGTTGAAGACGGTAACCGTGGACCTCAAGCTAAAAACGTTGTAAAGCTATAATTCAAACAATAAAGAGGTTGTTACCAGCTCGGTTAACAACCTTTTTAATATATAACTAAAATTTTTTACATAAAAGGAGTGGTTATATGTATCGCAATCGAAAGAACGATGTAGCTGAAGTACCACCAGAACAAACCCCTGTCTGGGAATGTGAATCAGAGGATTGTTTAGGATGGATGAGAAAGAACTTTTCATTTGAAGAAGAGCCTAAATGCCCTTTATGTAAAAGTAGCATGAAAAGCGGAGAACGTTTATTACCTAAAATAGGTTAATTTTTACTTAACCCCTCTTTTATAAGAGGGGTTTTTTATTATAACTTTATATCCTCTACATCCGTTCGAACTATAGAATACAATAGTGCATCATGTTGCTTATTTCCTTGATGAATATATCCACGTAATATTCCTTCCTTATGAAAGCCTATTTTAGATAACATTTTACAAGAAGTAACATTTTCAGGGTATGTAATAGCTCCAATTCTAAATAAGCCTAAATCTCGAAATCCATAATGAATAATTTCTCGAGCCGCTTCTGAGGCATAACCATTCCCCCAATAACGAGGATGTAAGTCATATCCAATTTCAGATCGTTTACTCCATAGTTGTAAATTATTTAATCCAATTGTACCCACTAAAGTATTTGTTTCTTTTAATACAATCCCCCATCGTATTGCCTTTTTCTCAAAGTAATTTTTTGAAAAAGATTCAATCATACGTGAAGCTTGTCCAAACTCCGTAAAAGAATTCATACCGTAATAACACGTTACTTCATCCAATGAAAAGATTTCATATATTTTTTGACAATAAGATTGTTCTATTTCAACTAAACGCAAACGTTCTGTTTCTAATATAGGAAACGCCATAGGATCACTCCTTTCTTTCTACTCATTCATTATAGCAGAAAAAGTATTTATAATTAGGAAAGTCCTCAATGTCCCATTTATCAAATATTTCTAGAGAAGCTTATCCTCTTAATTCAATACGAACTAAAAATAACCCTTCTTGCTTTTGCATGATTAGAAAAAATAAAGAGGTGATCAAAATACTATGATCACCTCTTTATGCTCTAGTTTTATAATTAATTGTATTATTTTCATCTCCATCACCCCGCCCTTAATAATACGTCTTATAAATTCGATTCCGTGCTCACTTTTCCCTTCTAAAACAACACCTTATACATACATTTATGGTAAAATGTAGTTAATATTATATTTTACTGTGGAGGTGTAAATGTTCTATGTATATATTCATCGGCTTATCCCTCTTACTCATATTACTCATTTTTTTATTTGCAAAAAAATTCGTTCCAAACTCATTCATGATGACTAGTTTTAAAGGCAATAGCTTTAAGACATTTTCAATTGGCATGTTAATCGCTGCCACTCTTTCTCTTTCATATGGAATCTTTCACGCAGCAACCTATCAACCTAAACATTTAGATATCACGTTACAAAATCAAAACTTTACTGTTTTCGGTAATGTTGGGGAGCTTGGATATTTCTCAGAAGTATTACTAAAAAAAGATACAGAAGTTGAACTACATTTTGCCTCTTGGGAAACAATGCAATTAAATAATCCAGAAATAATAGTAAAATACCCTTCAGGTAAACAAGAATCATGGAAACCGAACATAACATCACTTGCAGCCAATAAATTAAAAGAGACACATGGCATAAAAGAGCTTTATCAACTCTCATCCTATTCATTTAAAGAATCCGGGAACATAACATTAACGATTACTGAGAATAATACAACTAATAAAAAAATCTCAATTCAAGTGAAATAAATAAAACGTCCCTCCAATATACTGGAGGGACGTTTTATTTATATATGTATTCTATTTTGACGGTTCATTTAATGTTGCAATTATTTCATTTGCAATGTTCTTTCCATTTCCAATACACGCACCAATTCCGACACCGTAATATGAGGCACCAGCTAAATATACATTAGGATAAAAATCCGTCATTTTTTCTTGTAATGTTTGAACCGCTTGATTATGTTCTAAATGATATTTCGGCATTAAATCTTTCCAATTTGTAACTTCAACTACTTCTGGTTCGCCTTTAATTCCGAGACTCTTTTCAATATCAAATAAAGCGACTTGTACCAATTCTTCTTCACTATAATTTTTAATCGTTTCATATACTGGATTTGTACTCTTATAAAACATTCTTACTAATAGCTTTTGTTTTCCCGATGTATGCTTCCACTTCCGGCTTGTCCATGTACACGCATCACAATGTAAATCGCTGTTTTCCGTTACGATAAATCCTGTGCCGTCCGCCGGTAATTGTTCATCAAGTACATCAAATCCTAAGTAAATACTTATAAGAGATGCGTTTTTAAATGTATGAAACTGCTCGTTTAACTCATTAGACTGTAATAAAGTTTGTGCGATATCATGCGGAGCTGCTAAAACAACATAATCAGCTTGGATTGATTCATGATTTGCAAAGGAGATTTCATAGCGATCACCTTGTTTCCTTACAGCAGTCGTTACAGCGCCTTTCTTAACGACTGTCTCAGTCAGCATTTCTTCTAAACGATCAATAATCGTAGATAGTCCACCTTTAAATGATACGAACTTTTTGTTTCCTGCTGATTGAAACTGTTTTTTATTCTCTTCAAAACCTTTAATAATACTTCCATATTTATTTTTATAATCCAGTAAATACGGTAATGTCGATGCCATAGTAAGCTCATTTAATTTACCGGAATATACTCCTGAAAGCACCGGAGCAATTTGTTTTTCCACTAACTCTTTCCCTAAAAAACTTTCTAAAAATACAGCAAGCGAAGTATCTTTTGTAAACTCTTTATTTTTCGTTATAAAATCTTTTAAAGCAACAATTTTCCCTTTCGTTGATACTAGCGTACTGCTAAACAAAGACTCCACACTCATCGGTATCCCAAATATAGTGTCAGATGGAATTGGGTGTAAAGTATTATCAGAATATATGTAAGAAATACCCGTTTCGTTATATACCATTTCTTCTTCTAGATTTAAATCTTTTACTAGCGGCATAACATGTTCATTACGAGCAACGATAGAATCCGCTCCTGATTCCATAATAAAATCCTTTTCTTCTACACTATGGATTTTACCACCTAAGTACTCTTCTTTTTCTACAAGGATTAAATTTAAATCGATATTATTATCCTTTTTTAATTTTTCTAAATAAAACATAGTAGAAAGTCCCGTTATACCTCCACCGATAACAACAACTGTTTTCATATGTGCTGCGCTCCTAACCGATACAATTAATAATTCCTTTATTATTATACCCAAAAGTCCTTATATTCGACTAGCAGCTTGTGCATTCTGTAAGAAATTAGACAATATATTCGAATATATTTCCGGTTGATCATTGTGCACTAAATGACCAGCAAACGGAATAACAGCAATATGTATATTGTCGTTTAATTGTTTAAATGTTGTAGCAGCTGTAACTTCATCTTCCGAATCTCCCCCTGCAATACAAAGTGTAGGTACTTGAAGATTAGCTACATCACCAGTTTCATCGAATGGGTACCAATCTTTAACTTGCCACGATTCAAGCAATGCTTTCCAATCACTTTTTTTATGAATTTGATTCATATAAGTTACAACTTCTTCATTTTCTATCAATTGCTGATGGCACTTCGCTTCATACTCCTGAGACTCCTCCCAATTTTCTCTCCTAAGCGGAAAGATACCAGAAAAAGTTAATGTTCTCACTTTATCCGGATATTTTTTTGCAAATAATAAAGCGACTAACCCTCCTAGGGAAACACCAGCTATATGACATCTATCAATTTGTAAATGCACTAACGTATCATGTAAATCCTTTACAGAACGTAGGAAATAATTCTCCAATGTCCCCCCTGATTTTCCATGCCCTCTTAAATCTGGACGAATGACTTCATAGTTTTTTTCTCGAAAAAATGCTACCTGCTCTTCATACTCTACTAAACCCGTCATACCACCAGAGTGTAAAAGCATAATTGGTTCCCCTTCGCCTGAAATGTGCGTATGTAATATCATATATCCCCCTCCTACAAAACAGAATATTCTATCTATTACCAGTATATAGAATATACATCTGAATTTCCAAATAAAAAAGAACTATAACATTTTCAAATCATGCCATAGTTCTTTTTATTTTAAAAACATAAAGTAATTAATCAATTTGTCTATTTCTTGACTTAATGCCAATACTTTTTCATGTTGAATTCCGTAATCCGATACTAAATATAAAAGTTCTTCTTTCTTTATTTCAATTGCTTTTTCCAATTTTACTAATTCCATGTCGTTTTACTTCTCTCTCCAATACTAAAATATATGTATTTTAGTATAGCCTATTTACATAATTAGTAAAAGTAAAATAAGCATGTAAAATCTTACAAATATAAAAATAATATACTATCAACATAAAATTTTAAATTTAACCCTTTATACAGATCATTAGACTTCATTACGTATTAATAAGAAATCGGAATTTATCTAATGTAATATCTTTATATTCCGGAACTCTCTTTATATGATCAAAATAACTATATGAGAATTTAAAAACATGCCCAAAATCCCAATTAAACGCACTATAGTCTTTTAGCCAAAATTGATTTTCTGTTGGTAATACATGAGCACGTTTTGATTCGATTAAAGGTAAACGATCTATAGGTGAGTGCAAGTTAATTTCAGTATTCGGCATCAGATTTTGGCTAGCACGTAACACGTATACTAGTTTTAACAGTGGCCGTATCGCTCGATGGAATATATCTATATGCCCTAAGTCATACATAATATTAATTGCATGAGAAAAAGTAAGTAAATGACCAATTAAATCATGATGCGATTCCGCTCTATAAATAATATTAAATTGCGAGAGCTCCTTTAAAATAAACTTAGATAATTGTTTCGGATTTTTGAATTCACTTTCTATCTCATCGTTTATACTTAATTGTTTTACTTCCTTCGTCGTAAAACCAATCCACGATCTACCAGGAATTGTTTTTCGAAACGATAATATAAGGTTAGTAATCCCTTCAATTGCTTGATTATCACCCCATTTTTGTAACTCTTTCATAGCTAATAAACTTAATGCAGCATAAATGACATTATGCCCCACCCAATGAAGTTCATCAATTGTATGTTCCAATGATTTTATAATCATTTTTTCAGCACTTTGAAAATCAATTTCTTCTTTACTATCGATGATTTCACCTAAGTTTTGATTGTTCAACATCATTTTTGTTTGGGAATACATACAATGAGCGATCTCTTCTTCCATATTGTTATCTTTCATAAAAAAATAACTAGCAATTGCAGCTGCTCCGAAATGCGCATGCCAAATATCATTTGTTTGTTTTTTACACTGAGAAATAATTGAAAGACCATCTCTTAAAACAGTTTTATTTTCCATCTTTTTATCCCCCATAATAAAAATCACTTTATACTCATCCTAAAGATGGCGTCAATACAAATAAAATATGATTGGAAACATCACTTTTATTCAAAAAACGATGTTTCACATTTGGCGGAATACGTACAACATCACCTTCTTCTAAAAAATATTCTTTTCCTTCTAACTCCACATACACTTCTCCTTTCATAACAACAGCAATCTCTTCTTTATCTTCATGTGAATAATAACTTTCCGTTGTGCTTGCTTGTTTATTTAAATCCATTATTAACATTTCAATACGTGCTTTCATAAAATCCGGTGTTAATACATCATATACAATGTGATCATTGTTCTCCCGATATACTTTTTTTCGATCTTTTTTCTTAGAAATGAGTGAATCTGTATCAATTTCATTAATAAAAAGTGTAAATAGTGGTACATTTAATGCTTTCGCAATTAATTCCAATACACTTAAAGAAGGATTCGCATATCCTCGTTCAATTTGACTAATTAGTGAAGTACTAATCCCTGCATAATCAGCAAATTCCCGAATTGTCATATTATTTTTCTTACGATAACTTAATACAGTTTGTCCGAGTCTATCATGTATCATAGTAAAAACTTCCTTTCGTCCATCATATTGCATGTTTCATTGTCTTTGTGCTGACATACTAAACAAAGGCAAATAATCCTTTCCTATCGTCTCTGGGACTTATATACTTACCTTTGTACATTATATCGTATTTAGTTCATTATAATAAACAACCTATCGGAGGGACAAACTGTGAAATCACCTATTCTTTCATATTGCATCTTATTTTTCGGCGTATTCGCCCTATCAACTTCAGCAATTTTCGTAAAATTGGCAGATGCTCCTGCGGCTATCATTGCTTTTTACCGTTTATTCTTTGCTGCACTGATTCTATTACCGTTATTACTATTTAATAAAAATAATCGAAACGAGCTAAAAACAGTAACAAGAAGACAATGGGGATTCGGATTCATATCCGGGCTATTTTTAGCTGCACATTATGTACTATGGTTTGAATCATTACAATATACTTCTGTAGCGAGTTCTACAGTTATCGTAACGTTACAACCTTTATTTTCAATGATTGGTGGTTACTTTCTATTTAAAGAGAGATTTACGAAAGGAGCGGTTATTGGTTGCCTCATCGCTATTTCAGGAAGTATCGTCATCGGATGGCAAGACTTCCAAATTAGCGGAGAAGCATTATACGGAGATATTTTAGCATTTATTGCGGCCGGAATTATTACCGCTTATTTTTTCATTAGCCAACATGTTCGTAAAGATTTATCACTTATACCGTATTCGGTAATTAGTTATGGAAGTAGCGCCTGTTTTCTCGGTATATTTGCCTACATGCAGCAAGAATCTTTCATCCATTACTCTACACAAACTTGGTTGTGCTTTATTGGCTTAGCTTTCATTGCTACGATTTTAGGTCAAACAATATTCAATTGGTTATTAAAATGGATGAGTGCTACAGTTATCTCTATGAGCATTTTAGGAGAAACGATTGGAACTTGTATACTAGCGTACTTTATATTAAATGAGACTATTTCTTTACAACAAGGACTAGGCATTACAGTTATTTTTATTGGCTTAGCATTATTTTTAGTGCAACCAAAACTGCCTAACAACAACTAACAAATAAAAAGCATGACAGTATAATGTCATGCTTTTCACTATCCATTATGTATGATTAAACCATCAGGTCTAAAACGACTCATCATAATTTCATTAATAAACTTTCCGTGAGCCTTCAAATTCCCTACTTTTATTCCCTCTTCTACAAATCCAAATTTTTCATATAGCGATTTCGCTTTAGGATTCGTTGCTAAAACACCAAGCTCTACTCGCTCTAACATTAACCAATTATCAGCCAAATCAAGCATTTTTGTAAGAAGTGCTTTCCCAATGCCTTTATTATGATATTTACTATCTACCCCCATAAACAAATCCCCCGAATGAGATCTACGTCCTGGGCTTTGGGTTAATCCAACAAATCCGACAACTTTTCCATCATACTCTGCAACAAATTCAAATTGATTTGGCGCTAAATTACGAATTCTATTTTCCATCGCATCTACACGCATACTAGGTAAGAAAACCATATAAGGTAAAACATCATCTTGTATGCATATACGATGAATTTCTCTAGCATCTTGTATTTCTACTGCTCTAATGTTAATTCCCATTTTTCTCTCCTCCATTTGAATAATATATTGTTGTTTTGTTTTATTCTAGAACCCTGTATTAATGACCCTCTCATTCTTATTTCTTTATGTTATTTTTACATAATTATTTTGGTATTACACTTAATTCCCCAAAAAATTATCAACATAAAACGCGGTATGGTTAACTTTTCAAATTATTATATAAATCAAGCAGATTTTCAATTGAAATACCATTTATTATCATACCGACTATATCACAATTTTCTATTTCAACATTTTTCAGATTACTATTACTTATCGTACTACCTTCCAAATCACATTTATCGAATAAAATAGGTTCCTTCTCGTCTCCGAGATTTGTATTTTTGAATTGTACTCCACCTAAAGTCACCAAATTAAATTTACTACCAGAAAAATTTAAATCTGCATATGATGACCTTCTAAAATTTATATTTCTAAACTTTGATTGACTTACATTACAATTACTCATGTTCATATTCATTATATTGCTGCGAACAAATGCACTATTGTTTAAATTCACTTGATAATACTCTGTATTTGCTAAATTACAGTTTTCGTATTGACTATTTTTCATATCTTTATTTGTAACTACACTCTCTTTGTTTGAGCTTGTTTTTATTCTTTTCACGTAACAATACTCATCTTCCGATTCAAAAATCATTTGGTAACCCATCTTTTTATAAAAGTGATGATTATTAATTTGTCTACTAGATGTTTCGAGATCCCAAATCTTTATGTTCGGATATTCTTTTTCTATTAATTTAATAACATGTGATCCAATTCCTTTTCCTTGATACACAGGATCTACAAAAATACGATCAATTCGACCGTACGACTTACCAGAAATCGTAACTATTATTCCTCCGACTATTTCTTTATCCATTACAATTTTGAAAGAATCCAATTCTTCGATGGAATATTTCATCATTTCAACTGAAGAATATCCTGGTGGTTGGATGTTATAGTCAATAATATCATCTTGGCCGTATAACCATTGTTTTGCTTCTGCATCAAATGTTTTTTTCATTATTTCTGTTAATTTCTCAGCATCCAAAATTGTAGCTTTTTCTATGGATATTATCGTCATTTTTGTTTTCCCCTTCATTGTTACAAACCGACAACTTTTTTAAATAACATAATTATCAATTCACTTTTGCTTTTAATGCTTTCCCCATTATTACATATGGAACATCATTTTTACTTGGAAGAAATGGCTCCAATACATTTACCCAATCCAACCTTTCATATAGCGAACGTGCTTTTTCATTGTTAATTTGTGTTGTTAAAACACTCGTTCTATTTGAAATCCCTTCTAGTAATTCATTATGTAAGTTCGTTCCAAGACCTTCATTTTGATATTGTGGGTGAACTGCTAACTCTACAAATTCAAAACAATCTTGTAACCACTCGTCTACTTGCTCTAGATTTAACGCTGCTCTCATTAATTGATTATAGTACTGTCCCTCCATTGAGCGATAACCATAAGTAAAAGCAACTACTTCATTTTCATCATTTATTGCTACTATACCTTTAAAATCTGTATATTCTATATGTCTTTTCATTCTTTCGATTATTTCATTGAAATTTGTTTTCTCAAATGCTTTACAATACAATTTTGCCATATTCTCAATTAGGATCTCATCTTTTTCAATACTTACGAATTTCACTTTACTTCCCCCCTATTAAAACATTTATAGCTTTAATAAATCACAAAATAAAGAAAATTAAATCAACAACTCTCTTTACTATTAAACTACAAATCAATCTATATTTTCCACTGTTACTTAGTAGTAATGAAAAAAAAGAGACCATGCAATATAAACATGTTCTCTTCTTTTATTCATTTTCAATTGTGTATAATTAAAAATTACATATTACTTAAGGTTGCAACTATTACTTAACTCCTGTAAATCTTCTATAAATCGACTCGCATGATATCCATCACAAACCGAATGGTGTACTTGCAATGAAACTGGTAGCATAACCTTATTTTCTTCATTAAAATATTTCCCACAAGTTATAATTGGTAATAGAAAATCAGCATCATTATTAATATCAAGATTAAATCCAGTAAAACTAGTCCAAGGTATGCTAGAGATTGGAAAAGCATTTGGCGGAATATTCTCTTTCGTGAAGAGACCATGAACATTAGCATAGCATCTCATATCTTCTTCATAATTTTTATAGAAAATGTGGAAATCACTTGAATAATCCGTCCATATACTTGAAAAAGACTTATCATCTTTATGGAAGATTGTATAACTTGGTGTCATTTCCTCCCAATAGCCTAAAACTCCTTCATCGTTAAAACATGTTCGAAATTCTTTATGATTATTTACTACTCTAGAAATTAAATATATAAAAACGGGATAAAATTTTATTCTTTTTTGATGTAATTCCTTTAATAACATCGTGATATCAACATTTACAGTTATACTAAACGTACATTTCAATTTTAAATAATGTTCAAAATACTGCTCTCTATTCCAATTTTCCCTGTCAATTATATGAAACTTCATTGTAATAGCCTCCTAAAATTTTCTTTTTATTTTAGAAGGCTAATTTCCTTGCTTTCACCATAATTGTTCACTCCTAACAGTTTACATTTCACCCTAATTGTTTATTTAATTATATAACATCTATAAGAATCAATTCACATATTTCTGGAAATCCATCCACATACTATAAATAAATCAAATGAAATTTGGAGGAATCATACATGAATAACAAAAATGTAAATAAAAAAGAAAATGTTATCGAAAACGCTGTACCTATCCAAAATAATAATACTGCAAATCTTAATATCGAAGAACAAGCAATGAACGGCTTATATGGAATGCCAGAAACTTCCATTGAAGATGCTGATCATGCTGTAACTGATGATTTGACTTCAAAAGATTAATTAAATGGAAAAAGCCAAGGGAAATATCCTTGGCTTTCTTAACTATGCATCCACTTTTTGTATCTCTTCACTCTTTCTCGAAAGTTTCCCTGGCCAAAAAGCAAACCTTCCTAGAACAACTGTGATTGCTGGTACAAGTAATGGTCTAACAATAAAGGTATCTAGTAATACACCAATTGCTGTTACAATACCAAATTGAACAAGAACTTGAATTGGAAGTGTGCCTAACACCGCAAATGTTCCTGCTAAAATTAAACCTGCTGATGTAATGACACTACCTGTTTGTATAACGCCATTTTTTACAGCATCCAGGTGATTTTGCGTCTTTCTGTTTTTCCATATTTCAGAAACCATAAAGATATTATAATCTTCACCTAATGCTACTAAAAATACGAATGCGTATAACGGTATCGCCCCTTGTATCGCTGGAGCCCCCATACCGAAATGAAGTAATATCCATCCTGCTCCTAGTGCCGAGAAGAATGATAAAACAACAGTTACAATTAAATAAATCATCGCGACAATAGATCGTAAGTAAACAAGTAATAATAAAGCTATAATACTAATCATTACTGGAATAATAACTGCTTCATCACGTTCCGTAATTTGCTTTGTATCATATAATGACGCCGTTTCTCCGCCAATCCACAATTGATCTTCAACATTACTAATCCCAGCACCCTTTAATACTTTTTCTACACTACTTTTCAATTTAGGGATTTGATCTAACGCTTCAATTGAGTATGGATTTTCCGCTAAAGAAACCTCATACATTTGTATTTGCTTATTTTCTTTTCCCTCTTTTGGCTCTTTCACTGTATTTACAAAAGAAAATTTCTCTAGTTCTTGTTTAATAGGAAGCTCTTTTCCTTTCGTATCAACAACAATTTTTACTGGTGCTAGTTCACCAGCTGAAAAATGATCACTAATTAACGTAAACCCTTCGCGTGAAGGCATGTCTTTTGGAAACGATTCTAATAGGTCATATGTGTATTGTATACGTGGTACGAATGAAGCCAATCCGCCTAATACAAATACAGTTAGCATAATTATTGTCCACGGTCTTCTTACTACAATATCTCCAAGTTTTTTACTAAAGGCGCCTTTTGATTTTTTTACTTTTACTACTTTCTTTTTCTTTTTTGCAAATTCTTCATTCATTGAAGTTGTTCTCGGTATAAACGGGAAGAATGCAGCTCTACCGAAAATTAATAAAAATGCAGGAAGAATTGTTAAAGCAGCGATTCCCATTATGAATACAGCAACACTAAATGGTACTGCAAAACGATGAAAGGCACCATAATGAGCAAGTAATAATGTTCCTAATCCAAGTACTACCGTTAATGCACTCATTATAATTGCCCCGCCAGATGCTTTAATCGCAAGTTGCAATGCTTTATATTTACTTTCTTCCTCTAGTAAGTACTCTCTATATCTCGAAATTAAAAATAGACAATAGTCCGTTCCAGCACCAAACAATAATACTGTCATGATTGAAATCGCTTGGGCATCTACTTTAATCCATCCATGATCAGCTAAAAAACCAAGTGTAGGACTAATAATACCGTATGCAAATCCCACAACAAGTATAGGTAAAATTGCTAAAATTGGTGAACGGTACAGTAAAATTAATAAAACCAATACTAGTAATACCGTAGCCACCAATAATTTCACATCTGCTTGACTAAATAAACTAACTGCATCCGTTTGAATACCTACAGGTCCAGACAATCGGACATGTAAACCAGAGTCACTTATTTTTTGTTTGAATGGATCTTCATCCACTTTACTATTTACTATCTTTCTTAAATCTTCAAGATTTCCTTTTAATATATCTGTACCCGCTGATTTATTAAAAAATACTGGTGTGACAAATGATGTACCATCTTTTGATGCACTTTTTGATAATACTTGTTCCGGGATTGTATCAAATGGTGGTAACGTTGATTGTTCCTTTAAAGGACTAGCCTTTAATTCTTTATAAACGTCTTGTATGAGTTTATAATCCTGTGACTGTAATCCACCATCTCTATGCCATACTACAAGCAACGGATTCCCTGCATTATTAGGGAATTCTTTTTTCATAATTGCTTCCGCTTGCTGCGACATAGCTGTTTCAGGTAAATTTTTCGGATTCGGTTCTTTCGTGCTATTTACTTGTGGTAACGTAAATGAAAGTACTAATGTAATAAGAATCCAAACCGATAAAGTTATCCATTGCGTATTCTTCCCTGCTACAAGCCTCCCTAGCATATGTAACGGGTGCTTTTTCATAAAAAACCCACCTTCCTTTTTTCCTCCACTATTAATTATATATACTGGTCGGTTAATTAATCAAGAATGATTAAAAATTATGTTATAATTATCTCAACAATACATGTCAGGAGCGAATGGATTTGGAACAAAAACAACGTCCTCTCGGAAGGCCTCGTCAAAATAAAAATACAAAATCTACAAAAGAAACCATTTTGGAAGTTGCAACTCGGCTATTTCTTACTCAAAATTATCAAGTCGTTTCCATGGATGAAGTTGCAAAAGTTTGTGGTGTTACGAAAGCAACCGTCTACTATTACTATTCTACAAAAGCTGATTTATTTACCGCTACTATGATTCAAATGATGATACGTATAAGAGAGAATATGGATCAAATACTTTCCACGAATAAATCTTTGGAAGAAAGGTTGTTAGACTTCGCTAAAGTATACTTACACGCAACGATGGATATTGACATGAAGAACTTTATGAAAGATGCAAAACACTCTTTATCTGAAGAGCAATTGAAAGAATTAAAAAATGCCGAAGATAACATGTATGAAGTGTTGGAAAAAGCACTTCATAACGCGATGCAACTTGGAGAAATAAGTAAAGGCAATCCTAAATTTGCTGCCCATGCTTTCGTATCTTTATTATCAATTGGGAATTTTAAGGATGAAAATCACAATCCTATTCTTGCAAATATAGATGAATTAGCACAAGAAATCGTTTCTTTTTATTGGAACGGGTTAGGTCATTCGTATTAAATAGATTCCCTTTAATAAAAGAGCATATTTGAATTTTTCTCAAACATGCTCTTTTATCAATTAAGTGTTGTATTTATATACTTACAATTAGACTATTCTTTAGCACCAATTAACAAAAAATTATTATTTACAGATTTTGAATTTGTGCATTTATATTCCCTTTACTTAATCCCCCGTGGTAACAAACTACGGATTCAATATCTAGATTTAAATACTTCTTCAAAGACTGTAGTGCTTCCTGAACATCCAAAGTAGTTGGAGCGTGAATTCCTCCTAACATTCCATTTACACTATACATTGAATCCCCTGCGATAAGAGTTTTACTTTGTTTCAAATATAAACTAATATGACCCGGCGTGTGTCCTGGCGTATGGAGAATTAGTATGCCACCGCAATACGGAAGTTCTTGTCCATCAATCACAGTATCACTCACTTTTCCTTTTGGTGGATTCTCCACATTTCCACCTTTCAATAAAGGTAAATCCCCTTCAATATATGGCTTATCTAGCTCGTGCGCATAAACTTTAATATTACTTCCACAGTTCTGCAACAACTCTGGAAGACTACCTATATGATCTATATCCTGATGCGTTAAAATCACGGCTTTTAATTTATCAAACGATACGTCAACTCTCTCCATCTCTACTTGTATATCTTCAATTTGTCCAGGGAAGCCAGTGTCTATTAAAACTGCCATTTCATCATTCCATAAAAGAATTGGGTGAATAATAAATTCTTGAAATTCAAGTTGTAACATTTCTACCCCTTTAGCAATCTCCATACAGCAATTCTCCTTTATACTGAAGTTTAAAAATATGTGCGAGTAAACTGAAAATATAAAGCGCCACTATCTTTTAATATGTTTTGTCATCCCAATAGAGAATACCTCAAACCCTATAGATTCATAGTAAGATTGCAATCTTTCCACACACATAAGTTGGGGAATAACTTTGTTTTGTTCACAGTGCTGGATTAATCGTTCCACTATTTCTTTTCCAATGCCAATGGACTGATATTTTGGCAATACACATACACCACAAATAACGCCTGTTATTACACCATCGGATATAACACGCCCCATGCCAATTAATTGTTGCTCTTTAAAAGCATATATCACATACCAACTTTGTTTACACATTTGTTCCAATTCATTAACCGTTAATTTTAGAGAATTCCATCCTAAAGATTCATATAAAGCTAATAATTCATTGAAATTTGTTGGGTGTTCAATTGTATAGCTTATTTTAGTTTTCATAAACGCCTCCCTATTCTCCTATTTATATCCTCTTTTACATTACTCTATTAAAAATTTTAGCCCCTCACCAACTTAACTTGAACAAACTTCAATAAGAAAAATAGAATTCCTTCTCAACATAAAATAAAAAGAAGTTACCTCACCTGAGATAACTTCTTTTATATAAATCTAACACTATATTATCACCCAAAAATTATGCAGCTACATACGATAAGAACGAACAAAACTAATAAACTATTTGAGAAATAACCCATAGAATACTACCCCTTTATTTCATTATGTAAAAGATTTTATCATAAAATTATTTACAACATAATAACTGAAAAAGACATTGCATTCATTAGTTATGTATATTTAGTAATATTTTATTTTTGGCCATATTCGTCTTTTCTAAAATCACTTCTCATCCTCCTCTTCTTTAGTTCACATAATTTCAAAATAACAAATTAGTAAATGTTAATTTACTATAATAAGTTTAAATATTTGATTTGCAGCTAAATTAGTAATAAAATAATGACTAAATCCAAAAAGGAAGCGAAAATAATGTTCCATAAAGAATTATTAAATGAATACATGAATTTATTATTAAATATGTCAGGTACTTTCAAATTACTATCAGAAAAATCCTCTGAATTTACACATTTAGAACAACACGTAGTGGAGTATATCGCCCAGCAAAAAGTACCTGTAAATTCAAAGATGATTGCTAATTATTTAAACATTCCTAAGCAACAATTAAGTGTAACTGTACGTAACTTAGAACAAAACGGATATATTGTAAAAAAGCAAGATACGGTAGATAAAAGAGCTGTATTAATTTCTCTGACAGAAAAAGCTGAAAAGGTACATTATGAGAGATGGAAACAAATTTATAAAAATTTCACAGTAAACCTCGAAAAGTTATCCGAAGAAGATAGGCGGGATTTAACTTACGGACTATATAAAACAAATACAATGCTCTCAAAAATGTTAAATAACGACTAACTATATTGTTTTATTATGCAACGGAGGATGTTTCATGGTTAAAGAGTTAGATTTACAATCAGTACAAGGTACGATGCTTATTCCCCTATGGGGACGAGCATATGGCAGTGAGAAAAATAAGGATATTTTAGATGATACAGAGGCTATACGAATAATTAAAGAATGCGATTTCGACTTCTCAACAATAGCAGATACATTTGGCGAATACGGATGTATCACATACATTACCCGTGCACGAAAAATTGATGATACGATAAAACAATTTATAGCAAAACACCCGAACGCCACTATAGTAAATATCGGTTCAGGACTAGATACTACTTTTTCAAGAATTGATAACGGTACAATACATTGGTATAACCTTGATTTACCCGATGCAATCTCTTTTCGCAAGACTTTAATTGAAGATACACCGAGGAATATTAGCATCGCTAAGTCATTTTTTGATACTTCTTGGTTTGACGATATAAGATATGATCCAAACGACGGTATTCTTTTTATATCAGCAGGTGTATTTTATTACTTTAAAGAAGAAGATTTAAAAGAGATCATAGTTGCTATGTCAAAACGTTTTCCTGGAGGAGAGCTATATTTTGATGCTGAATCAAAATTCGCACTGAACCTTTCGAATGCAACTGTAAAAAAATCTGGCAATAACGGCGCGATGATGTATTTTTATGTAAACAATCCAAAATCAATAGAAAAATGGTCTTCTACCATAAAAGTATTAAGCTGCTCCCCTTTCTTTAAAGGTATACCTACAAATAAAGATTGGGATGGTAGTACACGTATTATGATGCGAATTGTAAACGTAATAAAGATGTTGAAGTTTGTTCATTTGCGGTTTGAAAAATAATAAATAAAGAAGGCCGCAATACATTTATATTTAGGTCATAAATGTTAAACTTAATAAAAGGGCAGGAACATATTTGATATGTTCCTGCCCTTTTATTATGGGTACCGATACATAGTCATCTAGCTATGAAAAGCAACTACCCCAAAATGAGAAATTTGGCATCTTAACACCCCTCAAGTGGCTTCTGTATATAACACATTTAAAATTTAATTTTTCTTGATAAATGAAAGATTTCCTGGCATACCCTTAAAATTATTTATGCACGAATAAAATCTCTCCGTAAACGTCCAATTACACTAAAATATACAAAAATTGAGAAATATGAAAAAGACACTCTTATGAGTGCCCTTCTTAGCAACTAAGTCCACTACAGCTATTATCATAACCCATATGAATTTCGCCTGTAAGAGGAAATTTTAAGTTCATATTTAATTATTAAAATAAACCGCACCAAAGTTTTCATTAAATCTTTTACACCAAACAGAAACCGAACCATATTCACTTACATCTATCCCTTCAGGAATTTCGTAGTTTTGGTCTCCTTTATTTCCCTTTAATTTTCCTAATTCAATATACTGATAGTTTTTTACGTCTTCATTATTTTTCAAACGATTTGTAGGAACTAATACAACTCGTACATCTGGCCCATTTGATGTTGCAAAATTAGAAAGTCGTAAAACACGTTTTCCATCCGCTAATTGGTGAATTTTTGCCGTTCCAGTTGTTTCATGGACACCGTTTTGAAACTGACCTTCCCTTATTACTCGATCACTTTGTTGCCTTACTTCAGTTGATTGTATCTCTGTTTGTGGCAATGATTCATTTACGTGCTTATCAATAAATAATTTCTCTGGTCGGAACAATGACCATAAAATCCCCAATACAATTATTAAACCACCTATAAGCCATACATATTTTCTTTTCATAAAGTAAAAAACCTCCTGTAACATACTGTGTAGTAGTATGTTAACAAGAAGGTCTTTCATTTTTCTAACGTAAATGTTACAAAAGTCTTTCAGCCATCTTATTTTTTTACTGATGTGATGGGAAGAGTGAACCAAAATTCACTTCCCTGCTTACCATCTGCGCGATTCCTTACACCAATTTCCCCTTTGTGCATTTCAATCAATGATTTTGCAATAGCTAATCCAAGTCCGGAACCTCCAGATTGTGAACTTCTTGATCGATCTGTTCTAAAAAAACGTTCAAATACACGTAATTGATCATTTGGAGGAATTCCCATTCCTTCATCCCGCATAGTGAATTGGACCTGTTGAGTTGGTTTATTTTCCACTACAGTCAATTCAATTGTTCCAGAGATAGAAGAATATCGAATTGCATTATGTAATAAATTACCTATGACCCTTTCAATTTTACAAGGCATAATCAAAAGTCGAGGTAATGTATCAGGGACATCCAATTGCACATGGATTTGTTTGTCTCCTAATAAGACAGAATGTGACTCTAATACATCTAATAGAACTTTATCTAAATGTGTGAAACTTGGGTGAAAATCTACTTGCTCAAACTCTAACTTTGAAAGATCAAATAAGTCGTTAATTAATCCATTTAATCTTTCTATTTCTTTTAAAACCGTTGCTAAGTATTGCTTTTTCATTTCAGGATCTTCAATCAGGTTATCTTGTAATGCTTCTATCATCATTTGCATGCTAGCCATAGGTGTTCGTAAGTCGTGTGAGATATTGGTAATTAGCTCCTTACGAGAGTTTTCCTGTTCCTCTAACTTAGTAAACCCTTCTTCTAATTTTTTTGCCATCTGTTGAAAGGCTGTTGCCAATTCTTTAAACTCATGTGGTTCTTGCCCAATTATATACATCGTTTCAAAGTGTCTATCACTAAATTGTTTCGTCAATTTTATTAAATTTTGTATAGATCTCATGATAGGACGTGTCATTAACCAATAAATAAACGTTGAAATAATGAATGCCACAAATGCAATTACTGTTAATAACCGCGTTTGTTCCGGTTCAAGTAACATTTTCGTCTCACTATACCATATAGCAATTACCATAATACTGGTACTTAATAGATTCATGAGTAACAATTGAATACGTAATCTCATGTTTCATTTCCTCCATTTGGCTCAAAGCGATATCCTATACCCCAAACCGTATGAATCCAACGATTCTTTATCGTATGCTTTTCGAGCTTTTCACGTAAACGACTCACTAACACGGTAACTGTGTTTGATGCTCCTTCATGTCCAAAATCCCAAATTAATTCAAGAAGCTGCGAGCGAGAAAATACTTGTTTTGGATGCTTTGCCATGAGATAAAGTACCTCAAACTCTTTCACCGTTAACTCCACTTCCTTATCACAAACAAGTACATATCTTGTCTTTGGATATATTTTTAAATCTGGAAACTCTATCACTTCCAATAGAGATTCTTTCGCTTGTATTGGTACATGGCTTCCTCTTCTTAGTATAATTTGAACCCTTAATACTAATTCACGAGGGGAAAATGGCTTTGTTAAATAATCATCTGCCCCCATTGTTAAGCCTAAAATTCGATCCCTTTCCTCTCCCTTAGCAGTTAACATAATAATAGGGACATTTGACTGTTGACGAATTTCCTCGCATAATTCCCATCCATCTTTTTTTGGCATCATCAAATCTAATATAATTAAATCTGGTTGATGTGTAAGAAATAAATCCCCACCTTCTTTACCATTTACAGCGGTATAAACTTCATATTCTTCTCTTTCTAAATACCGTTTGCATACTTCTCGAATATTTTCTTCATCTTCTACGATTAAAATTCTTTTCTTCATATACTATCCTCACTTCTTTTTCACCAATAACGCAAAATTTATTTTTTCTATTATCCAATAAAAATATCTTTATAGGTAAAGATATAGAAACTAATCACATAAATAAATCAGAATTCCTCATTTCAGCCTCGAAACGAATGAAGATTCAGAAAATAATTCATGTAATACAGATAGTAATCTTAACATTTGATTACTTATATGACTAGATAGGTATTTTAAATAGTAGTTACTAAATTATATAAATTAAAAGGAATGAGTCCGATTCAACATCGAACTCATTCCTTATTAGTAACCTAAATTATTGTATCTAACTTTTCGGATTCAATTCATTTCCGGTTCTCTTTCCAAACTTAGCAACAGAACTGTTACCTATTACTGAACTCTTGATAGATTCCATGCTATAGTATCAGTCCCATTCTCTCCATTACCATATTTCATATAATCAATTAAATATCCTACCTTTAACTTGTTACCATTAGATAGTATGTTCCATTGCTTATGGTATCCAGTGAAATTCTTTGGATATGCATGATTAAATTTAAAAGTACTTGCATTCTGTTTTTGATCTAAATGGATATAACTATCTTGAAGTTTTAAATATGCATAATCTGAATAAATAGGATTTCGAAATTTAATTAATACCTCTTCATCCTTTTTAATTGGTTTTCCAGGTTTAGGTTGACCTACTCTTTCAATAATTACATTCACTTTTTCATCACTAGATTTTTCAGCCCAAAGATACTCCCATTTATTCCCGGCATGATGACTTCCCCAATAAGCTGTATTTCCATATGAAGCTACGGTATAAGGAACCCCTTCTGTAACAAATTCACCTGAATTATCTACTACATAATCTTCAAATTCTTTATTAGCTTTAATTTCAATATCAATCTTTTGTGTAGGCGTTAGATTGTGTGCGTCATTGATTTCAAATGTAACTTTTCTGTGCGCAGCAATTTCAGATTTAATAGGGTGTATATTTTCTCTAGACTCATATGTAAATCCATTCTCACGTTTAACTAGTGTGACTGTTTGTGACGGAGCATTCCATTTCTTACTATAAGTAGTAGGAATCTCTTGACTCACACCAAATAAACCAGGTAAAATTGTTGCCCTAATCTTTTGCGTCACAGAATCATAACTACCTTCTACTAATGTTGGTTGCTGTAGTTTTGCAAAAGCACCGTGTACAGAGTCTTTATGTAAATAACCGCGATCTCCCTGTCCCGCTTTTAAATTGTTCAATGCATCAGTTCCATTATTAGCTGAAACCACTGATACGTTATTAGTACTTTTAGCCTTGTTTACAATATGATTTACTTTTTTCGTATCTATATTTACATGTTGAAAAACTTCATTATAGGATAAAACTGGCTTATCAGCAAGGGATTTGTCTTTAGGAGTGTATAGCCTAAACTTTGGTATATTTCCTATATCTGTTTCTAATTGTTCAGTAGCTGCATTTACTCTAGACTCATATCTCCCTGAATCCCCCAAATGCATAATTTCTTCACCTTTTTCAATAGATAAATCCATTGTACTTGTAGGTAAAACTTCAATCGAAAGAAGTTCCCCTTGTTCAACAGCTTTCAATTCATCCAAAGATAAGACAATATTCGCATCTGCTTGTCCTTCTAAACTGTCAATTACTACTTCTGTTTTATTCCGTCCACCTTTTTCTGTACTTAAATAGTTTGCTTTATAACGATCTTGTGTTGCCTTTACAGTATTAATAATTTTGTTTCCTAAACGAATATTAAAATGAGGCGAAACATTTTCAGCGGATGCTGTTCCTACATTCTTATATTCCAAATGTACCCGTAATTTTGCTGCGTTCGTTGTATCCACAGTTGTTGCAGTAGACCAATCAAAATTATTTGTATAACTCTCCGTTTCCGTAGTTGTTTTTGAATATCCGTATCCCACATTTGCTGAAACACTTCCGGAAGGAACAGGACCAGCTGCTGAGCCTTCTACACCACCTGAACCACTTAAACCTACATTAAATGAATGTTGTGTAGATACACTTTTTTCCCATCCTCTGCTAACTGATCCGCCATTATTATCCGTAATGGTTGCAATAGGAATTACTTCAATTCGTTTGACACCAATTTGCAAATTCGGCATGTTGGCAACTATCGGATTGAAATTAGTATCAGAATCGTTGTTATAATTCTCAACCTCATACATATCAGTAAAAGGATCACCATCCGTATTGGCATTCATAGGATTCGATATAAATTTTGGTTTCCCTTTATCCTTCTCGGGATCCCATGCTTTCACTTCATTTTTTCCAGTTTGTGAATTGAATTCAATTTTATATCCATTCATCTCTAAGTCGTTAGAAATACCATCTTTATCCCAATCGTTGTTTGCCATTTCAATGTTTTGTGTAATGAGTGAACCTATTTCCCCATCAGATCCGAGCGTGAAATTCTTATCTTCTTTTTTTACATTTGCATTCTCTTTGAATATTTCAACTGTACCTCCTGGATTCGGTTGTTTTACATCTGCTAAAGCAGGAGATGCTAAAGTCAGTGCCATCGATACACTACCTAATACACTAATTGCTGGCTTCAATTGTTTCATTGTAATTTTCCCTCCTTGGTTTCTAGGTCAATTAGAACACCTACTAGTAAGATTAATTTCATCATATATAACAAATCTTTCTTTTCTCTCTCATAACTGTTAAAAAAGTCTCTCGTAAATGTTACAAAACACTTACAGAGTTTTTAAAATCTATATATGAAACATTAAAAAGCCGTAATATGAAGAACCGATTACAATATATACAAAAAAGCAGCTAGCCAAAGCTAACTGCTTACTAATTTATAAAATCTCAGTAAAAGAATGCATTAATTTTGAAGTGTGCAAATTGGAAGAGTGACTTCAACTATAGTTCCCTTATTCACTTCACTCTCAATAAATACCTTCCCCTGGTGTGTTTCAATAATTTTATAACAGACCATTAATCCTAAGCCGATTCCCTCTTCCTTAATACTGTAAAAAGGTTCTCCTAAATATGGTATACGTTCTTTTGGAATCCCACATCCTTGATCAATAAAGCGAATCCTTATTTGATTATTATCAAGTTTATCAAATTGAATCAAAATTTCTCCTCCTGTTGGCATGGATTCAATTGCATTTTTTATAATATTAACAAATACTTGTTTTAATTGATTTCCTTCACATGGAATCAGTGGAATACCAGGTGTAAAATCAATTCTAATTTTTATATTATTCATCATTGCTTGAGGTTGCAGTAGCATTAAAACTTGATCCATTAGCACACTAATATCATTAGGTTGTATCTTTAACACCTGTGGTTTGGCTACCGCCATAAATTCATTAGTAATACTTTCTATACGCTCAATCTCTGATGATACTATATTTATATACCCCTGATTATTCTCAGTTTCCGTTGATTTTAGTAATTGCATAAACCCTTTCATTGCGGTTAATGGATTATTAATTTCATGAGCCATTGCAGTCGCTAATTGTCCTACGACTGCAAGTTTTTCAGATTTCCGTAGTAATTCTTCTGTTTTTAGCCGTTCAGTGATATCACGAGAAATACTCAGGAAAACTTTTTTACCATTTAAGTTAAAAACACGGACACTAAACTCAGTTGTTATTATTTTTCCTGTTGGAAAAGCATATTCGTCTTGCAAGGTGAAGGAAGTTTGTCCCTCTCTAATTTTTTCTAACAACCTTACAATCATTTTAGAATCTTGTGGTACTACATTTGGAAATGATAACGAGAGCAACTCTTCTCTACTATATCCAAATCTTTTACAACCAACAGGGTTTACCTCAATGAATCGACTTGGAACATAATTTTCATTCAGCTCTACTACATATACTGCATCAGTTGCTTGTTCGATTAGTGCACGGTACTTCATTTCACTATCTTTTAATTGTTGGTGTAATCGATGTCGTTCTCTTTCTGCTTGTTTTCTTTCAGAGATGTCTCTACATATTGCAGATAAAGCTATCACATTTCCTCTTACGTCTAGTATAGGAGAAACTGTCAGACTGACATCAAGAAAACTTCCATCGTTACGTCGTCTAACAGTTTCTAATCTAGTAACTACGGATTCTCTTGTTAGAATTTTCCGAATGTTTTCAAGTGATTCTTCCATTAAGAAATCTGGTACACAGGGTAATCTCTTACCTATGATTTCTTGAAATGACCATCCAAATATCTTTTCATAAGCTTTATTTGCTTGTAAAATATGCCCTTCTCGATCAGATATGGTAATAGCATCTACATTATGCTTTATAAATGATTCTAGTAATTCTTTGGTAGCTCTTAATTCTGATTCTACCCTTTTCCTTTCGGTTATATCGACTGTAGAACCAACAACTTCAATAACTTGTCCATTTCGTTTAATCGGCCTAAGTGCAATAAGAATAATCGTTTTATCATCTGGCCAGGGTAATTCAAATATAATTTCTTTCCCTTCCCATGCCTGAAGATAATACTTCATCAATTGTGAAACTAAATGTGGTGGAACAATAGAAGCATCAATAGTCCGTAAGCTTTTTCCTACCACCTGTTCAGAATAAAATCCTTTTTGATAATAAAACTGTCCATCACATAAAGTGTGTATAAAGTGCTTACCCACTTTTTTAAATTTAAAAATCCCTCCTTGAAGCTCATGTACGGTATCTGTGAGTTCTTGCTTTGATTTTTTTAATTCCCGATTCATTTTAGATAAGTCCTGTGTTAAATAATATAATCTCTGGTAGGCTTCCATAAGAAATAGCCCAATTAAAAGTCCTAACGCTATATATAATAAACCTCCAGAGTAAAGTAACGTAGTATTAAAGAATACACCAACTAACCACTTTATTCCGACAAAAACAGAAAAATATAAAGATGCACTTTTAAAAGGATGAAGGTTTTTAAAATATGTTTTAAAAGTAGAAAATAGAACACTCATACTTAAATATGCAATCACAGGTGGCTCCCAATACCCACCAATGAAAAAGATACGCATTATAATTATGCTAATTAGTGTAATCCAGCCAGCAATGCGACCAAAGTAAATAAAAGATAGAATAAGAGGAACAACTCGAAGATCGTAGGAAAATCCCATGTATGGAAAAGAAAAGAGCATCAAAGTAACTGCAATAATCCCTCCATAGAATTTTTCGAAATATCGCCTGGAATGAATCAAAAACACTTGAATAAATATCGCTGCGCTAACTAATAAAGAAAAAATAGAAAGATTGATGAAATATTCTTTAATAATCATGTAATGTCCCTCCTTGCATTAAAGATATATTCGACAAGAAAACAGAAAATCCTACAATTATTACAAACAGTTCAGGTGCAGAAAATATAATTCCCTACATGACAGTACATGTAAATAGTATCATATTGATTCAAATCGAAAACCAGGGAATCTTCCATCAGAACCTTCAAATCCCCCAAAAATAAGGTGTTTTTTTAAATGTTATGTACAAAAAAACGTAGGAATATTTAATTCCTACGTTTTTTATAAATTAATCAATTCCTTCACTATTACAATTCTTCTAATTCCTCAATTTCGGCTTTTCGCTTTAAAAATATTGCAATATCTCTATTCTCCCTTTCTATTAAACCAAGAGCATGTCTATCATTTAAAATCAATTCTTTATAACCCCATATATAATTCTATTGTTGTCGCTTTACTATGTTTATGATCCGCAAAATACCATTCTAAAGGTTCTAAAGGGTTAGATACTTCAAACAATTCAGCTGGCTACCATGAAGGCAAGTTTTCATTTTCACCCAGTCGCCTTCTTTGGGCCAACGAGGATCTGTCATTGGTATTCTCGCTAGAACTATACTTTATGGATTTGAATTAACTTTTTTATTACTTGTTGCTCTTTTAATGTATTTGCAGTGCTTCCACCTGCAGAGCCTCTTCCTAATATTTCAACTTCATATTTTGTATCCTTTGTAGCCTCTTCTAGTGCCTTTTCTTTCTTTTCAAGTTCGCCTATATTTCATGTCAAATTACAGGAGTGAGTCAGGCCACTCTAAATCGTAGATTAGAAGAACATGAATAATATTCTTTTTTGAATTGTAATTAAACCTCAGAGTGGCACCTCATACTCAGAACCATTTCCTTACCCAACAGAAGTTAATAAAACATAGTTAATTATTGCTTCACCGCTTTGGCTACAAGTGCTGCGTATGCTTCTGCACCTACTTTGGTTAAATGCACAACGTCAGGTGCAAAGTAGTCTTTCTTTCCAGCACTTGCTGCATACCAATCAACTAGAGTTACATTCGGATATTCAGATGCCGTTACTTTCAGTCTCTCATTCACGATTGATTCCCACGGACGTGGTACTCTCGTATTAATAAATATGATTTTACGTTCGTTTCCAATTACTTTTATTAATGAAACAAGTTGCTCAGTAGTAAAGGCTCCATTTGTACCTAATCCAATAATGACATAGTTTCCTAAATTCCCTTCATATTTTAACTGTTCAACTACCGGAATCGCTTTTGACAGCTGGCGACCAATTTGCGCATCAATCCTAATATCAGGAAAAGTATTTTTTAAATACGGAGTAATATCAATCATAACGGAATCGCCTATCGCAGTAACTGTGAGTGAATTTTTAGGTTGCCCAGAATTTACTTCTCTTGATTCCCCTTGTTTTTGAGGCGTCTCTTGATTTGGATCTTCCCAAACTGCAACTGGATGTGGCGCCGGTTGTGTTTGTGCTGCTTCCACCTTATCTTGTTGAGAGTTCTCCTTAGCCTTACTAGCTTTTGATACCCCTACAACTGCTATCGACGAAACGAATAATGTACAAATTAAAGCTAACTTAACACCTAAAGTGACATTTTGAATTCTTAAATTCTTAAACTGAATGTTCCGGAGCGCACCTTGTCGGATTGGTTTTTCAATAAACTTCCATGAAATTTGCGCAATCAATATAATCAAAAGAAATTGAAGGATTGCTCTTATTAATGAAAAATCCCCAGCATTTACCTTTGGAGTCGTCAATGTAAGAATTGGATAATGCCAGAGGTATATGCCATACGATCTTATCCCTATCCAACGCAAAGGTCTAAATCGTAAAAATTGAGCAATACGACTAGCTGGATGAGCTAGATTTGCCACTAACAATGCTGTTGCAATTGATAAGAGAACCATTCCTCCCTTGTATAGAAATGGATCATATTGATTGGTCTTCCAAAACATAACCAAAATAATAATAAGGGCAATGCCCCCCACTACATCAAGAATGAAACGCGCCTTTGGGATAATTTTATTTGCAAGCCTATTGCTTGGCCAAACTAAGGCAAGTACCGCTCCGATAAGTAAGGAAAAGGCCCTCGTATCTGTACCATAATATATTCTGCTCGGATCAGCTCCAGGTTCATACAAAATTGCCATCGCTAAAGCTGAAGCAACGGCTCCCAGACAAATTAATAAAATCATACGGGATTGTTTTTTTATGTAGTAAAGCCCTAAACTAATGATAAACGGCCAAACAACGTAGAATTGTTCCTCAACTGCTAACGACCAAAAATGATTCAATGGAGAAAGCTGGTTAAAATTATCAAAGTACGATAATTTATGATAAATATACCACCAATTACTAACATAAAATAATGCCGCTAATGAATCTCCGCGCATTTTTTCAAGTAAAGAGCTATGAAAAACCGTAATCCATGCCAACGTTATAACGAGCATAACAAGCATTCCTGGAAGCAATCTCCTTGCCCTACTAAGCCAGAATTTTTTTAAATCAATTCTCTTATTTCTCTTCCACTCTATGGCTAGAATATCTGTAATTAAATAACCTGAAAGTACAAAAAATACAGTAACTCCTAAAAATCCTCCAGGCATCCAATTAAAATTAATATGATACAAAATAACACCTAGTATAGCTAGACCCCTTAGACTGTCCAATCCAACCATATAACGACTATTTTTTTTAAAAGGTTTAGTCATCCTACATTCACCTCTTTTTCTTGGAAATTAGGTTAATAATAACGGCACAAAATGCTATTAATCCCCTGAAATCGTATAAGCTAAACTATTACAAACATCTTTTTGTAAGGCTCTTTTTTTATCTTTACATGCACAGTAATTAATACTTTAACACGTTATCTGGCTCTGTTGTGAAAATTTTTAAGCTAGATGTTCTTGTTGCTCTTCCGAAAAAGAGGAATATGATATATAACGTATATTTGAACATTTCCCTGCAAAATAACGTTATAAAGAAGGGCTACTGGTTATGAGCAGCCCCTCTTTTACCTTACTTCACATATACATATGTTTCATTTGAAATCACATTTTATGTCTTGCCCTTACTGTCGTGTATTTTATATTTCAGCGAACCTTGCATCAGAACAATATGTGTTCTGGTGCAAGGTTTTTTTAACTAGAATAAATTCTGGGAAAGCAAATAAGGAACATGACAGATGTGATATTTTAAAGAAAATAGTTTAAGAAAAATAATAGTAGCCATTTGCTACTATTATTTTTTCTTTAAGTTATCGTAATATGCCTGAAATTCTAAAGGGACGTGGTATGTCAATTCATCTAACAACCATTATGTGCTGAGTTCGTGAATGCGGAAATTTCATTCGTGATTTTTGAAAAATAAAATAAAAAAGAAAAACTATCTTTGAAAATGGATGAAACCTACATTAATGTCAACTAATCTATGTACGAATTCCTTTGCTTTAGCTAGGTGTTCTAGGAAATAAGGAGCCATATGCCGGTCAATTTTTCAATTAACTTGGTGTCTAGTTTAGTGTACCATCTCCAATTAATGCGTTTTTTCGGGTTCAGTTCATTATATTTTCTACTTTGTCTTTATATACAACATATTCTTTTCCATCCACTACTGCTACCACCGCAAATTCATCATTTGGATTGAATGAAAGCCAGTCAGCCCACATGCTTGTATTAGCACCTCCACTCCACATATGATGAACAGTGTTTTTAGTTAAATTCATAACTTTATAAGACGCATTTGGTGCATTTGTTCCAGTCTTTATTTCAAAAGTGTATGCGTTATGGATTTTTTTATAAAAGTAAAAAACGTTTGATGGACGAAGTAGATTCATAAAATCTTGTTCTTTCTTCTCTGCAATTTTTATGCATTCCAGTAATGTGACAACATCTGTTCTTAATGTTTTCCAACTGTCTTTAGCTGAATTCAAGTTAGGCTTTAAAAATTTATATCTATTTTGATCAGCTTTTTCATCAGCTTTATCAATATGCCCCAGTATGCCCGAATATTGAGAGTCTAAATCATCCCATTGTGTGGACATATAAGTAAGAGCAGTAATAGCACTATCAATCGTACTATGCATATCACTAATATTATGAAATGCAACTCCGACTACACGATTTAATGTAATTTTATAATCTACAGTTTTACGTAATTCTGCTAAAGCAGGCTCTAATCGACCTAAATTATCTCTAGCAGTACCTATCATTATGCCACCAGAAATAAGCGTGGGGATAAAAGGGACTTTCACCATTATTAACCCATCAGATTCTAATTTCTTATAATAGTTTACTTGTCCTAAAACTTCATCTAAACGCTTTTGATCAGTCTCTACATCAGCTCCTTGGTTTTTTAAAATCGATTGCAAGGTCTCTTTATGGCTTCCAAATACTCTAACATCTTCTCCAATAGCGTTTTTAAATTTAGTTAATTCTTCTATTAATGCTTTTGCAGACTCTTGGTTTCGTTGAATCCCCAACCTTAAATCTGTAATCCCCTTTTTTAAAGTATCCCCATTTCCATTATTGATCGCCTCTACTAATGTTTCATAATAATTTTCAAACTTTGTATCGTATTCAATAATGCCGGTCAATGTATCTAAAAGCTGTTTTTTTACTTTTGTATTCCATGTAACAGCATGTGCTCTTGCATTCTTTTGATCCTGTACAATTTTACTAGGTAAATCTGCATATCCATTAATAGAAATTCCTTCAAAACTCACATCCGGATTATTAATTAGCAAATAAGAATATTCATTCATAGCTTTTGCAAATAACCCAGCATCTTGTACAGTTTTTTTCATCTTTTCTTCATTTGCTGAAAGAGACATATCTCCAGTGTTCGTTTGTTCAGTTTCAATTGCAAAGGTTGCTACTGGTGTGACTGCATAGGTAGTTGTCATAATTAAAAATGCTGATACAGCCAGTATTTTATAAGATTTTTTTTTCATCTTTTCTTATTCCTCCTGTATAGAGTATGATTTCAAGTCCTATTCTTATTAAAAGACGATGTTGTTGCATAGATTCGATATTATTAAGCAAATCTATATAACCTGTCCCCTATTGATTAATTCTGTTACAGATTTTTAAAAACAAGTAAACTACATGACTATCTTTTTATTTGGATAAAACTTATATATAAGTGAAAGGCGAAGTCTTTAATGAGACTCCGCCTTTTTAATATATAAGGATTTATTAATTATCGCTTTACTGTTTAACAGTGTAATCATAGACTCTCTATGTTATGGATCACTTTGCAATAGAATAAATATTTCCCTATTTTTGTGGAGTAACAGTTTCCACTTTTAATTCCTTTATCCCCTCTTTTAATGTAACCGCATCTGTTCTTAATGTTTTCCAACTGTCTTTCGCTGCATTTAAATTAGGTTTTAAGAATTTAAATTTATTTTGATCCGCTTTTTGAGCTGCATTCTCAATATGCCCTAGAACGCCCGAATATTGAGAATCTAAATCATGCCACTGCGTTGACATATAAGTAAGAGCGTTAATAGCATCATCAAGCGCCTTGTGCATTTCATTAATATTACTATAAGCAACTCCAACTACACGATTTAATGTTACTTTATAATCCACGGTCTGACGTAATTCTGCTAATAAAGGCTCTAACTTACCTAAGTTGTCTCTTGCTACTCCCACTATAATACCGCCAATTATTGGTAGACCCAAAATAGCACCCTTCATTACATTAAACCCATCAGATTCTAATTGTTTATAATAGTTTACTGATCCTAATACTTCTTCTAGACGCTTTTGATCTGCATCAACATCTGCACCTTGGTTTTTTAGAATCGACTGCAAAAGATCTTTATTGCCTCCAAATGCTCTAACATCTTGTCCAATAGAGTCTCTTAATTTAGTTAATTCTTCTATTAATTGTTGTGCGTACTTTTGGTTTTGTTGAATTTCACCTCGTAAATCTGTAATTCCTTCTTTTAAAGTTTCTCCATCCCCTGTATTAATCGCCTCAACCAATGTTTCATAATAATTGTCGAACGTGGTATCATATTCAACAATACCAGTCAATGTATCTAAAAGCTGTTTTTTTACTTTTGTGTCCCAAGTAACAGCATGTGCTCTTGCATTCTTTTGATCTTGTACGATTCTACCAGGTAAATCTACATATCCATTAATAGTAATTCCTTCAAAATTTACATCAGGATTCTTAATTAGCATATAAGAATAGGCATTCATAGATTTTGCAAATAATCCAGCCTTTTGCAAGGTCTCTTTCATTCTCGCTTCATTTGCAGAAAGAGCCATATCTCCATTGTTCGTTTGTTCAATTTCACTTGCAAAAGTTGCTACTGGTGAGACTACTGAAGTTGCTGTCATAGTTAAAAGAGCCGATGCAACGATTAGTTTGTACGGGATATTTTTCATCATTTTCTATTCCTCCAATATAAGTTTTCATTTTCAGTTCTATTCTTGTTTAAAAGCGATGTCTTTTGAAATGAATTCTGCATCTTTATGAATATCATTCCAACTTTCTTTAGCAGCTTTTAAATCATCCGGTATTAAAGAGAATTTGTGGTCTTGCATAGAATCGATATTATCCAGTAAATCTGTATAATTTGCGCCCATTGTATTCCACTGCTTTTGAATATTTGTTAGAGACAATATCGCTTGATCTACAGTCTGGTATAGATATGCCAATGTTTCTTTCGCGTTAGTAAGCGAAAGAACTGCTTGATTAGCCCGATCTGCTTTCATACTTAATTCCCCGATTTTGTTAGAAATTTCGTTATAGGAGTCCATATGCTTAGATGCCGTGACACCAGCCGCAGTTCCTAGACCGATACCAGCTGCTCCAAGAGCTGAAAGTCCACCAACAACAGCCGGTGTTGCTGTACCGCCAGTTACAACAATTACAACTGCTCCTCCAATAGCTGCAATAACTAAAATAGCTGCTCCCAATCCACCACCAATTGACCATGCTAATACATCATCAAAATGTTTTTTCTGAGTAGAACGAAGTTGCTCAATTTCAGCTTGAAGTTGTGGAATCGTTGCTTGTTGACCTGCTAATATTGCAGTTAATCCACCTTTCCCATCTGGACCACCAACATTATTTTTAAAATCTGTAGAATTTTGATATAGTTTCCCTTTGAAGTCTTGTAGCATCTTAATTACATCTGTTACCTCTTTTGAATTTGTATTAATTGTTGTAATTAAATCATTTATGCCCTCTTTTAGACCTGCCTTATCTTTCTTTTGTACAGTATCTACTAATGTGTCGTAATAATTTTGAAATTGTTCATCGTAATTTACAATATTACGAGCTGTTTTTTGAATCTGTGGCTTCGCTGTATCTAACCAATAATTCGCATTGATTCGTGACAGTTCTTGATTAAGGTGAATATTTTTGAGCAACTCTCCTCCTTCTGATCCTAAATCGATATTAGATAAATTTACATTCGGTTGCTTAATCATTGTTTTTGCGTACAAATCCATTACAAGAATATGAGACCCTGTTTCAGCCAATGCTTTCTTCAGTCCCTCAGGACCTAAAGCATAATTGCCTACTTTTTGTTCTTGAGCGGTCGTTTCTTGTGCAAATGCATGAATAGTGTTACCAGTAGTAGCAGTTATAACCGTTGCCAGCGTGGCTAAAGTTAGCACTTTGAATGGGAATTTTTTCATCACTTTTCTCCTTCTTTCGCTAGATTCTTATAATCTTTATAGTTTTTTCAAAAACGTAATATCAAAATTTATATACCTGTTCTTCAAGGTAACTTATTACATTTTTTAATTGTCTTAATGTATCTTTTTGAGACTGCTCGTTAGTTACATCAACATTAGTAGATAATTTTGTAATGTTATTTTTTATTAAATCTAAATCTTCTTTATAGCATTTTAGTAGGTCAAGTTCTACATCTACTTGATTTGCAAACGTATGCAAATCATTTTGTGAAAGAAGAAGCATTGATTTTTGCAAATCTGCTATTGATAGTTTCGTTGTTAAATCATATATTTTTTGGTTTTGTTTCTCTAAGTCATCTAAATATGATCGCTGCTCTGCTGTTAGTTTATTTACTTCTGCGAAGACACCAAATGTTTTCTTAATCTTTTCAGTATCAATGGCTTTCATCAGGTCATATTCTTGCGTTTTTGCGGCTGCAGCTGCAGCTATTTCACCTTGTTTGCTTTTCTCAACTGCTTCACGAGCTGCTTTTTTGGCCGATTCAATTTCTAGAGCAGTTTTACCTTGTTCTGTCGCTTCTTGCGCTGCTTTTTTCTCAGCTTCTAGAATAGAGTTGTTAATTTCTTTTCCTTTGTTATACGCTGCCATCCCTGCTTGAGCAGCCGGTTCAATAATTTCTTTTGAAAGACTATAAATTTCTTTGAATATAGCAAATCCCTGCTCATTTAAAGCTCCTGGTATTAATGCAATTTGTTGTAAATCATTTTGAATTGCTTTTTTGGTATTTAATATTTCATTTTTTAACTGATCTATTTTTCCCGTTCCATCTGTACCTAATATGCCTTGCGCAGTTGCCACATCAGTATCGAAATCTTTTAATTTTTTATCAAGCTGTAATTTAAGATCAGTTAACCCATTAATTTGTCGTTGCGCATTTTCTTGATTCGTCATAGCCATTTCTTGAAGTACTTCAAGTCTATCCAAAAAACCTTCTCTATCTTCTTTATTGTCTACATATGATTTTAATGTCGGATAATAGCTATTAAATTTTGTTACAAATCCTTTGCTTTTTGAATTTAATAGAATTAACTGTGGATAGAGTTCCGATGACCATTCCTTCATATCTTGTTTGATTAGGAATTGATTTGTATTTAAAGCTGGGACTTCCTCTAGCTGTACATTAGGACTCATTAAAGATTGATCAATATACGTTTGGATTAATTTAGATTGCGCACCTAATTTTCGTAATGATGAAGAAATATCCATGTTTTCCTGTTGAGTTTCTGCTTGAACGATTGGTGTTGCGAGAGTATTGATAGGAATAGTCGCTCCAGTTACAATGGATGTTATTAAAAATCCTGTCATTATTTTATTCTTCATTCCGTACACTCCTTTACCATTTTTTTTTATAACTTGATTCATATAACTTGTACGACCTAGCGCTAGGCTCTCTCTTTGTACACGGATGAGGAAAGAGAATTCTTTCAGATAGGGTGTTATCCTTATTTTTTACTTCTAATAGGATGTAAGAATTTTACTCATCTCTCATTTAGATACTCTATTTTTCAAAAATAAACAATAAAAATTCATTAGCTATATTTGAATTAGACACCCAATGGGTAGTAAAATATTAATTCTCCCATAGAGTTGCGGTTTAACTTACAGAGCCGCGAAGATAGATAAACCAATGCTTACAGTTAATCCTGTTTTGACCTTTTTTAATATCAATTACATAATATGTCTCTTAGTTTTGTCAGCAAGAGCCTTACAAGACTACAAAAGATGAACTTATACTGTACATTGCTTATACTTTTATTGCGGAATAAATTCACTTTTGTTATGCAAAAACTTAGAACACTTTTATTACAAACTTGATCCTTCTGAGATTCTAGGTCTCTCATTAATTAACTGATTATTAGGAAAATTACTTCCGACATAATGTTACTTACAACTTCGCTATACTCCTATTAGCGTAATCTTCTCCTTTCTCTCTGGTCATACCAGTTATGTTGTTCATTAAAACATTAAATTTTTAATGCGTAAATAGCAAAATTTTGTCGATTGTACTCAATAATTTAACTGTTAAGTAAAAACACCAGCCAAAAACATTATACAAATATAATTAATTAAAAATTTCACCTCTGCAATTGTAATGATTACAAATTAATATGTATAAGGTTAAAAAATAACTATTTTAGCTTAACCAAGAAATTATATTTTAGAAAAAATACTTATAGAATAATTTAATAGGTTTTTTTATACTTTTTTACCTTTATTTAGTTATGTATAATTACATAAAACATAGATATATCATGTGATATATGTTACATTATTAATTTTCACGAAATACACCCTAATATTAACATTAATAAATATTTAAAATGGAGATATTAATCTATAAACTTATCCATCGTTATAACCATAGGTTTTAAAATATAAAATAGCTGCAAAGCTTTCTTAAAAATCCTTTGCAGCCTCCTGTTTTTTTGTTTTCTTTAGAAAAATAGTGGTTAGTGTATTCTTTCAAGTTAACAATATGGTATAAACATTTCCATTTTGCTTGGATATATGTTTCATGGACTCTTCAAAAGCTATTTGTTTGAGCTGACGTCAGACTCGTTTGTCTAATTCAGAACTATACTGATAAATCCAGCACATAATTATTATTTAAAAAATAGATAAGCTTCGTTTCTCCATTATTTTTGCCAACTCCTGAAAATTGAAACTGTTCCACTAACAAGATAATATCAGGTTAATCATACGTCTATTTGAATACAAGTTCCTTATCTAAACAAATCACACACTTTTTCTAGAGTAATAAGCTCAGTATTTTCAAGTTTTAGAGATTACTTACACCTATGTTTAAGTTTTTACATTGAAACCAGATAACAAACCTATATTATTGTATATTTTTCACGGTACTGTCTAGGGGTCATGCTAGTAATTTTTTTGAAAACCCTCGTAAAATAACTTTGGTCATTAAAGTTAAGCCAAGCACAGATATCTGATAACGAATAAGTAGTTAGAGTTAATAATTTTTTTGCTTCTTCCACTCGTTCCCTTTGAATATATTCGCTTAAAGTAATTCCCATTTCTTTTTTAAATAGTTTAGACAGATAAGTAGGGGTAATTTCCAAATGATTAGCAAGTTCATTGAGAGTTATTCCATCGTAAACATTTTTATTAATATGTTTCATACATGTAGTAACCGCGTATGAATACTTTTGTGCATTGTATTCTTTCACACGATCTGCAAAGGTACGTAAAGCGTCTCCTGACAATCGCTTTGCAGATTCTACGTTATCTAATTGTTCCAAGGTTTGTATATATAAAATACTATGAGCAAAAGCAATATCTGGTGGCAGGTTTCCTTCTATCGCATACCGAGTAGCTAAGGTAATCGCAATAATTCCAAGGTTTTTTTGATTCCTGAGCGGATCCTCTATTAACATAAGTTCAACATCCTCTTGTGAAACTGCATACATATACTGTATTAACTTTTTTTTATTTCCTTCTTTGATAGTCAAAAAGAAATCATTTACTAATGCCATGTTGTGAGTTTTAGGTTTGTTTTGTCGGCGTTTTAAAATATATAAATCAGGTTTCACAATTTTATTAGGAACTTCCTCTAGTACTTTATTTTTTTCTAAAACAATACCTACATCTAACTTTTCATTGAAAATCATGTAATGTAATAAAATTCCCATATCAATTAATGTAGTTTTTTTAATCTCAGATAAACACTGATAATAGGCTAGTCTTTCTTGAATTTTATCATTTGATTTAAATTCTTTTTGAAGTTTTATGGTCATATCATCTGAACCTTTTGGATGTATAGTGGGACCGATAATAATAGTCCCTTTAATGTAATCATGATTTTCTATATGTATTAGAACAAAATTTTCAAGATAGCTGTTACATCTGAAAAGTGGTAAGTTAAAGGGATCGTTTTCTTGATAAATATCACTAAGATGTTCTTCTTTTGAAGAATAAAAAGGACTATAAACATCATCAGATATAGAATGATATAAAATTTTTTTGTCTGTAGATAAAATATGTACAGGGGCATTAAATGCTTTATGTGCAAGATCACACAAGTGTTGTATATCGATGGAAGTATTCATTACATTCTCCTTTTAAGTAAATTATTTGATGAATTTCCGCATTGTTCCTTTTATAGTTTCATAAAATATATTCTGCTAGGTATAATTCACGACAAATAATACTATAAAATATCAAATTAGTACAATTCACGACAAAATATTACTATATCTTTTTTATGAAAATCATATATTATTTAATTGTAATTAGCATCTAAATATCAGAGTAGATAAGAAAATGAAATGAACGAAGGTCATTTCTTAATTCTACAAGATCTAATCATTACACTTGAGAAAACAGTGAAGAACATACAAAATACAGTGGTACTCAATGCGAGGACCAAGCTGGAAAAAAGATTCAAAATACAGCGAAAGTAACAGGAGATACTGTACCACCGCAAGAACCAACAATCAAAATTTCAATTCAAATACTTGTACAAATTGAATTCCAAAAATAGATAATGCTAATTTAAATGTAAAACTGAAAACCTACTGTGTTTCAAATTTTAGACAAAGATAACAAAAAGTCGGGAAATTAACAACAGAGGACAATGATAAGACTATTTATGAACCACTATGCTTCGGAAAGTACACGTTGGAAGAAATTCAAGCACCAAATAGGTCTACGTTATTTAAAGATCTAATTGAGAGAAGAATCTTATCATCAGTACAAAAATAAAAAAAGAAAACATAAAAAACGAATGGAATATTTAAAATTCTGGCGATATAAGTACAACTATTTTTATCTAATCCCCACAATATTACTGGTCCCAACATTAGTTTTATTTTCCACAAATGAGGAAGAAATATATAGATTTCAAAAATACTAGGAATTGCAGAGGAGATAGAACATATGAATAAACTTTATTTATATGTTGTTCATCTTTGTATTATTAATCTTTATGCTACCTAGCTTTAATACCGCACCACATCAACATATTATTAATTTTCCACTTTATTTTTAATTAAAAATCAAAATGCCTTTAAATGAAGTTGTATTATAGTTTATTAAATACTATAAATAAAAATGAAATGCTATTTAAACACCCTATGACTACTCATATGAGGTTTTTTCTCTAATGATACCTATGGTATTAACTTCACTTTAAAGAATCATTTTAAAAGAATTTGAGAAGCCATTTTTCTAGTTCACCATCAAAAATCTTGAAATTTATGTAAAAAAAGAACCCATTTTATATATAGTTTCTTTTTTCATTTCTTTAACTTAGTCTAATCTATATTGGCCAGTTAATTGTTCCTCAGCCATTCGAGCTAAGTGTAATTATTCTAATCATTAACACCTTTTTCCTTTAAATTCTTTAGACCCTATCCTTGTTTATATGAATAGCTTTCTTATTCGAAAATAGATTTTTAAAAATTCCTACCCCTACAATTACTACACCTATTCCAACTAATTTATTTATTTGTATTGGAACGCTCTCCATTCCAAACAATCCGAATGTATCAATACATAATGCAACAACTAATTGTGTAATAAGACTAATTAACACCGTATACGCTGGACCTAAACTCTTTATTGCACCCATTATACAAATAATTAATCCGATACCAAATAACCCACTTACATAAAACAAATAATTTGTAGTGTAAAAATTAACGCTTATACTTTTCTCTGTAATGATATAAAATAACACTGAACTTATAAGACATATTCCAAGAACACATGTAGTTGTTAACCACTGCCCTATATTTTCATTCACTTTCGTATTAAAAACAGATTGTAAGCTAATTAATATTCCTGCTAATATAGCTAAACTAAATCCAATCAAAATCTCCCTCTCCCTTTCATTACTCATATATATTATCTTTAGCAACTTCCTTCATTTTAAAAAAGTCTTTAATTACAATAACTCCATTTCTTTTTTCAATTAATTTTTCTTTATAAAATTTTTGTAACACCCGAATTACGTGCCGATAACTTACTCCTATAAAATCCGCAATACTTGATATCGAAGTTGCATCCAAATCTATTTTATTCATATTCCCATTACTATCAGTAGAAATAGAAAGTAAATAACTAGCTACACGTACTTCTACTGGATAAAGTAAATTAAGTGCTGTAAAACGAGTCGATATTTTTAATGTGTTTGCAATGTTTTCAAGCAAGAAGTTCATAAATATAGGATCATGTAATAACTTATTTCTAATTACAGCATGAGAAATAGAGATGGCTATAACATCTGAACAAGCTTCAACGACATTATGTGCTTTGCTATTTTGTATGAATTCAATATCACCAACAACCGCCAATGGATTGATAAAACGAAGGATCAGTTTCTTTCCCTCTTGTGTAATCGTATAAACTTTTACTTTACCTTTAACAACAAAATATAAACGATCCATTTCGTCATCTATATTGCAAATAAGCTTACCTTTATCAAAATGATTTACTTGAAAATAAGCTGTATCTATCTCTGAAAAAATTTCAAGCATTTTATTAGTTTTCAAATAATGGATAATTAAATCTGATCCATTCTCCACTTTCATTTCCTCCTTTCATTTACATATTAAATACAACAATACCTATAATCATTACTATTGTTCCCACAATATGATATCCCTCCATCTGTATCTTTTTTATATGGAACAGTCCTTTTATTTCAATGAAAGTTGCTGTTAATAATTGAGCAACCATAAGTGTTCCAGCTGTTAATGTAACTCCCATTGAATGTATTGCTATTGTTTCTGCACAAATAATTAACCCACCAAGTGCACCTGCTACTAAATATATTTTTTTCACATCCTTTAAATCTGCTACTTTCTCTTCTTTCTTTAACAAAAATACAGTTGTTGCAATAAGGAATCCAATTAAATGCGTTATAATACTCGTTGACCATATACCGATATGTGAACTAAGTTTTGCATTAAATGTACCTTGAAGTGTAATAAATACGCCAGCTAAAATAGCAAATACAACGCCTTTCAAAAAATCATCTCCTAATCTTCTATTTCTGACTTAATTAAAAGCTATAATCCTATAAAGGCAAAAGGACAAATGTCACATCAGTATGAAAATAGCTACAAATGAACAATAAAAAACACAACTCAAAATATTTGAGATGTGTTTTTTATTGTTTTATCTGTATAAAATATTTTAATAATTATAACTACGCTATATTAACAGGTTTATTCTTCATAACAAACTTTCCAAATAAAACACGCACAAGTGGCCCCATAATAATTAATTGTAGTGGATACGCCAAAATAAAATTTTTAATGAAAATTGAAAAATACATCGATACAAATGAGTCTCCTTGTAGTCCACCATGTAAATACATCATAGCCATTCCGTAAAAAGACATAAAGAAAACCATTCCAATTACCATAGCTGTCGCCATCGCAACTATAATATTTATTTTCTTCGATTTATCAAACGGTAACATGAATACAAGTTTTTTCGCACAAGGTCCAACGATACATATTTCAATTAATAATGCAATAATGAATCCAATTATTAGTTCTAATGCGATCTCCTTAATATGAATTGGCCCTCCTGCTCCATTCAGTAATACATTATAAAACGTCATTACAATAACCATCCCAAGGCACATCATCATACCAAATTGGAGGTTTTCCTTTCTTGTTGTTGGCAATTTCTATCATCCTTTCTGTTTAAGTCTTTGTCATTATATCGATTATGGAAACCTCTTCGTAAGTGAACATTTTGTGAACATATTTAAAGCGTTATCATATATTCACTATACTTTCTGATTAAATTCTCACTCTTACTTATAAAGGTTTTATATATTTCAATGTTGAATTACTAAATTTAACACTGAATTACATTACTACTAGGAGGATAACCATGAATGACACAGAATTTTACGTATACCACATCGTTACAAGGGAAAAAATGGATATTAGACAAATCATTCATTTCGATAAAAATCAAACTAATACCCTATTTCATTTCTTTTTTGAAAGAGAACATTTGAATTCTAGTGGTGAAGATGGCATAAAAATTATAAATAACCACTATAAAAATGAAGAATTACATATAAAGAATGAAAATGCTAAAGTAGTTATGAGTTATATCGATCAAACAATTAGAGCGGTTAGAGAAACGATTGTAGAAATGGTTAGACTACAAGAATTTCCTGAATACCCTTCAAGATTATCTTGTTTATATGCTGCAAAGAGCTATGATGATGCTTTAAAATGGAAAGCATTATTTGATTCTTACAATCGAGAAGTTTTGCAAATTGTTAAACTACGAGTAATTGGAAATTGTTTTGAAGGTGACGGAAATCTTTTACCGAAAGAAGATGGTATTCCTTTCTCTCAAAAAATTGAACAAGCGAGAGAGTATTGGAAAGGAACTGTAAATAATGAACTTCCGGAATTACTGATCAATGGAAAAATTGAAGTGGTGGAAATCATTGATGATTTTTCTAAAATTCATATTTAATTCCTTACTAAATCATATAGGATGGAGATTACAATGAGGGAAAAAGTGTACTTCAATCATGATGGTGGTGTAGATGATTTAATTTCACTATTTTTATTACTCCAGATGGATAATGTCAAGCTTACAGGTGTTTCAGTTATCCCTGCAGATTGCTATTTAGAACCAGCCGTGTCTGCAAGTCGCAAAATTATTGATCGCTTCGGCAAAGGCAATATTGAAGTAGCTGCATCAAATTCCCGTGCGAAAAATCCATTTCCAAAAGAATGGCGGATGCATGCATTTTATGTAGATGCTTTACCCATTTTAAATGAGTCTGGAAAAGTTGTAACACCCGTAGCAGAAAAACCTGCACATCATCATTTAATTGAAACCTTACTACAAACTGAAGAGAAAACAACTTTATTATTTACAGGGCCTCTTACCGATTTAGCCCGTGCACTATATGAAGCACCTATAATCGATGGGAAAATTGAGCGCCTTGTCTGGATGGGAGGAACATTTCGTACTGCCGGCAATGTACATGAACCAGAACATGACGGAACAGCTGAGTGGAATTCGTTTTGGGATCCTGAAGCAGTAGCTCGTGTATGGGAATCAAAAATTAAAATCGACTTAGTGACACTAGAAAGTACAAACCAAGTCCCATTAACTATAGACATACGTGAACAGTGGGCAAAAGAGCGTAAATATATTGGTATGGATTTCCTTGGTCAATGCTATGCTATGGTTCCTCCCCTCGTTCATTTCTCAACGAACTCTACTTACTATTTGTGGGATGTATTAACTACCGCACTTGTCGGAAACACTAGCCTTGCAAAATCTCAAACGATTAATAGTATCGTTCATACATATGGACCAAGCCAAGGACGTACAGAGGAAACTGCTGATGGACGGCCGGTAAATGTAGTATATGATGTAAACCACAATGAGTTTTTCGACTATATAACTGGGTTAGCAAAGAAAGTCTCTAATTAAAAACTTATCTATATGGAAAACCCAAAAATGATGTAGCTTCAGATGGTACAGTAAAAATAATTAGAAATTGGTTGGAACTTAATATTAAAAAGAGTATTGAAAGTTAATTCAATACTCTTTTTGTGCAGTTTAATGTTATCTGATTAAAGCTGCGTTTTATAGATTCACCATTTCATAACCATTTACAAAAAACGTTATTGTTTCTAGTTCATCTTCATTTAATTCTCTATCTACGTCTCGTTTATACGCTGCCTTTATGTTCTCTTCATCGCCTTTATGAGCTTCTGTATATGTTCCTACTGTTTTCAGCAAATGCATTTCTTGTAAAAACTCATCCCGATTTATAGCTGTCCCATGAGAAAGAATATATGTCTCAGCATCAAATTTTTCTAATTCATCTATTAATTTAGACGTTCGTTTCGTCGTATAGTTCCACTTCGAAGAAAAAATATCTGCATATATACAGTCTCCTAAAAACAATATCTTCTCTTCTTTTATATACATAACAACAGAGTCATGTGCATGATCTCCGCCTATATGTTTTAACACGCATGTCACTTCACCAAGATCTAATTCAAGTTGATCGTGGAACGTTAAGGTCGGAGGAATAATTTTAATATTTCTTTGTTCTTCACTGAACTCTTTTTTGATACAATCCGCACAAAATTCTATTTCAGTACCCTCTTTTACGCGTGCGTCCAATGCTTCATCTGTCCATTCATAAGATACTAGTTTCTGCATCTCTTTTTTCGTTTCAGTATGCGCAATAGTTAATGCATTTTGTAGTACAGGCAATCCAAAAATATGATCCCAATGCCAATGTGTTAGTGCTACGAGATCAGGATTTGATACGTTTTGTTCTTTTAGCATTTCTAAAAATAATTGTGCATGTGCTTCTGAATTCCCTGCATCAATCATTAAAGTTTTTTCTTGTCCGACGACCATTCCTAATATAGGTCTATCTGTTTCAGAAACAGGTGTCATATACCAAAATGAGTTTCCTATTTTTTTAATTTGTTGCATAATTAGTTCCTCCATTTACTACTATTCTCTTCAATTTATACTACTTATGAATTTCTTCCATCTAACATACTAACTATTTCCCTTTATTCATATACTGTTCTTGTACATGCTGCATTAAATCTCTCATCTTCTTTTCAGCAGGATGCTCTTGGTTCTCTGGTACCTCTCTACCATTTGCTGAAAATTCTTTAGAACATGCTGTACGAGTTACTTCTAAGTTTGCAAGTGGAAATTCCCAAGAATTTTCGGTTCTACTTCCAGTTGAAGCAAGGCGTATACAGCTAGAATCAAGCTTCGTACGCCTCCCTTCTTTATTTACTGTGTAATATAAATCGTTCACTGTACCATATTTCATATCTTTTGTAGATGTAACAGCAGTACCGTCAGCTGCGAAAGTGACAACACTAAACTCTTCTTCTTTTGGTAACAATTCAGCACCAGGTACGTTATATAAAACAATTAAATCCCCTTCATATTCTTCAGGAATTACGTAAATTGTATCTGTAGTTTCTTTACCAAAACTGATACATCCACTTAAAAATAACGTTAATATGATTCCGAAACAAAATGTACTTTTCTTTACAACGTAGTAAATTCTTCTATCCATTTAAATACGCATCCCAATCATAGTCTTCAATCTTATAGAATCTACCTTTATCATTTCTTTCATATGCACATAAAGGTGGTTCCTCAAGAAATTTTAAAATAGAATCATCTATATTCAATATGACTCCAACTGAAATAACTTGAAAATTTTTAGGATCATTTACATAGTCATCACTTTCATAGCCACTTAATATTGACCAACCAGAGTCGCCTTCTTCTCTCGAATCCTCTTTAAGCATAAAGTTAAATTCTCTTCTTTCCAGTACATCATTACTAACAATTACCTTCGTATCAAAATAAAAATCCCAATCTTTTGAAGCTGGATCCTGATATTCCGTATCACATATATTTTGAATTCCAAATGAAATTTCATCACCTATTTTTAAATTTAAACGATACGGATTATTATTGAGTTTCCCTACAAACTTCTTCTCATTTCTTTCAGTAATTTCAACCCACATTCTTTCTCAATTAAACCCATCCTCTTCTTCATTTTTAGTTACAAAAATTAACTTTACCAAATCTCCAACCTTTAATTTCTCCAAAACTTCTGAACTAGGAAGATAGAATGTATAGGGCGCTTCTTTATTTATTTCATAAACATTATCTAAGTACCAAGTCATCTTTTTCTCTCCTTAAAAGCTTTTCAAACTCATATTTTAAAAATAACACTATTTTTTCTTCCGGCAAACTATTACCATAGAATAGCAGTCTTCCCCTAACTCATTTCCTTCCCAATCATTATATATATGTAATAGTTCAAAACCATTCGCTACTAATAATCTTTCTAACTCTTGCGGATATGTATAGCGAAGGTCAATCGTTGTTTTCAGTTCCTCTACTTGCCCATCATCCTCATAAAACCTTCTTGTTGTTATGTAGTGCTGTATTTGCTGAATTGAATCATATGTCATTTCAGTATATAAATCACATTTTCTTCCCATTTCATCACGAATAGTTGTCCAATATACTTCTGTAGATGGTTGTATTAATTCTTCTTTTGAAGGAAAACGTGTATCGAATATGAATATACCATTATTAGCTAACACATGATGAATAGATGTTAATAGCTTATTTTGATCAATATTCGTAAGAAAATGCTGAAATCCATGACCAACCATAAATGCTAACGGAATTGTTTCTTCAATCTTCAATTGTAAGCAGTCTTGTTGTAACCATTTTACTTTCTTATATTTCATAGATTTTCTCTTCGCCTCAGCAAGCATACCTTCATGTATATCTATACCAATCATTTTATATCCGTTTTCTATAAATGGAATTGTAACCCTTCCTGTTCCGCAGGCAATATCTAGAATCCATTCATTTTGTATACTTAGTTTTTTTGCCCATGATAGTAAGAACGGAAAATCTGACAAACTTTTATTTTCCACATCATATCGTTTTGGATTTTCATATTCAGATAGACTCCATTTTGTTTGCAAACGTATTCCCCATTTCATATTTCCACTTAAGCTTAATATATAAATTATAAAGAATTATTAGTTTTTTCTCTATAATCAAACACAATTACTTGGACTAATCTAACTTTCCTTTTCGTAAGCTAAAAATAAGTGGAAGAATCGGAGTGTGATACGATGGAACGATTATGGATTCCTATGATAGTTACATTTTTTTCATTCGGTGGATTACTATTAGGCGGCGCTGTCGGCATTGCTACGCGCCAGCTAATTGAAGAAAAAATGCATCGTTTATATGCATTATGTGGCGGAATTTTGCTTGGCCTTTTATCCCTTGAAATTATTCCTGAAACATTTGCAAGCTATGAAATAATTGGGCCTATACTTGGTATAGCTATCGGTATTTTAATTATGAGCTTATTAGATAACTATTGTCACCATCCAATGATACATAAAAAAGATCAACAAGCGTGGCAAACTTTCCTTTTTCTTTCTTTTGCTATATTTATTCATAATTTGCCGAGTGGCTTTGCATTAGGTACAGCATTTATAAATCATAATGATTCTGCCATTCCTTTCTTACTTGCGATTGTAATTCACCATATTCCTGAAGGCCTAGCATTAATCATCCCCTTCCTCTTTACAAAGCATAAATACATTTCATTTTTATTAACGACTTTATTACTTTCACTTATTCTCGGAACTGGTACTGTTTTTGGCATTTTGATGGAAGGAAAAGCTCTACATTTACAAGGGCTCATTATGGGGAGCGCTATCGGTTCACTTGGCTATGTCACAATTCATGAAATGCTTTGGAAAGCTAAGAAACAGCTCTCTTTCCTTTCATTTTTAACATGGGCAACTAGTGGATTTTTACTAATAACAGTATTTACACTATTTACTGGTCATCATTAAAGATAATAATATAATCATTTGTATATTTTTCCTTTTTCTCCAAAACATAATAGTATCTACCTATTATAAGGAGGAAAAATTATGTTTGGGAAAACAGCCGGTGAAGCATTAGTTGACCTATTAATTGACTGGGGAGTAGAACACATTTACGGAATGCCTGGAGATTCTATCAATTCTATAATTGAAGCTTTAAGAAAAAAACAAGATAAAATCAAATTCATTCAAGTTCGCCATGAAGAAGCTGGTGCACTAGCAGCAGCTGCCTATGCTAAGTTAACAGGAAAACTCGGTGTTTGTATGGCAATCGCAGGGCCGGGTGCTATTCATTTATTAAATGGTTTATATGATGCTAAACTCGATAAAGCCCCTGTTCTAGCAATTTCAGGTCAAGTAGAAACAGATTTACTCGGGACGGATTTTTTCCAAGAAGTAAACTTAGAAAGATTATTCGATGATGTTGCGGTATATAACCAGCGCATTATGTCAGCAGAACAGTTGCCTGCTGTCGTGAATCAAGCGATTCGAATGGCTTATACGAAAAAAGGTGTATCTGTTCTTACGATTCCAGATGATGTTCCGAAATTCGAAGTAAAAAGTGGTGCTCGTGTTACAAATACTTCTTTTACATTACCTGAGTTATTTCCGCAAGAAGAAGATTTACATGCTGCAAAACTCGCAATAAATGAAGCGAAAAAGCCTGTAATTTTAGCTGGAAAAGGTGCGAAACATGCGAGAGAATCTTTACTTACTTTCGCAGAACACATCGGTGCTCCAATCGTACTTACATTACCAGCTAAAGGCATTATCCCTGATGAACATCCACTTTGTATCGGTGGATTAGGATTAATTGGAACGAAACCTTCTTATGAAGCAATGAAACATGCGGATACTTTAATTATGATTGGTACTTCTTATCCGTTCACCGGTTTCTTACCCGAAAAAGCAAAAACAATCCATATCGATACTGATCCTGCCCAAATCGGAAAACGTTATGTAACTGATATCGGCTTAGCTGGTGATGCTGATAAAACATTAAAATGGTTAATTGAAAATGTAGAAAAACACGAGAATCACTCCTTCTTAAAGCATCACCAAGAAATGATGAAAAATTGGGAAGAAAAATTACACAATCAAGAAGACGATTCTTCTACTCCAATTAAACCACAACGCGTTATGCATACACTGCAACAAGTAGCTCATGATGATGCAATACTATCAGTCGATGTCGGAAATGTAACAGTATGGACTGCAAGGCACTTCCGTATGACAAACCAGCAATTTATCATTTCTAGCTGGCTCGCAACTCTTGGCTGCGGTTTACCTGGTGCAATTGCTGGAAAAATTGCTTTCCCGGATAAACAAGTGTTTGCAGTTTGTGGTGACGGTGGTTTTGGAATGACAATGAACGACTTTGTAACAGCTGTTAAATATAAACTGCCAATCGTTGTCATCGTATTAAATAATAATAAGATTGCCATGATTAAATTTGAACAAGAAGTTATGGGTAATATCGAATTTGGTACAGACTTAACAAACCCTGATTTCGCAAAATACGCAGAGGCGTGCGGAGGTATTGGATACCGCGTTGAAAATTTAGATGAACTACTTCCTGCTTTCGAAAGTGCGGTAAAACAAAATAGTCCGTGTATTATTGATGTAGTTGTAGATGTAAATGAAGCACCAATGCCAGCAAAAATCACCTTTGGTCAAGCAGCTGGTTATACGAAGCATATGATAAAAGAATTATTTGAAGAAGGTAAGATTGATTTACCACCACTTTAAACGAAAAGACGAGGATAGATAAAGCAGAAAGTATTATGCATTATCTATCCTTTTTTGTACATGTACTAAAACACATTTTTAGGCCTTATTGAACTAAAGCATTCTTTAATTCAATAAGCTTTACAGAAATGCTACCCTTTAGTTCAATGAGGAAAAACTGCCTTAATTGCAGCCCTTGCCTCTCCTTTTGTGCGTGGTGGGTGGTACTTCCATTTTACCAATGGATGGTTTCTTCTTGTTTTTCTTGACATAAAAAGGGGCCGTCCCAAAAGCCAATTTCCCATGGCTTTTGGGACGGCCCCTCTAACCCTTTAACTGAAAGAAAACCTGTTCAATATTGCCTCGGTACTAAGTATAACAGTGTTAAGCTCATTCCCTCCGCTATCTTGTCCCCTTCTGAAATAGAGACTGCGTAAAAAATTTTTGCTGTTCACGCGAGCAATCACCTGACTGCGACTTCTCGGCAAATTGCAGCATTGCGCTAAACCACTAATCCAATCAGCGATTTCTTGATGTGGAAGTAACTCTTTGTCAATCATCGTACCCACGATGTTTACTAACCGTTCATCATCCTCATCGCTAAAAATGTGTCTACCATTATGAAGCATGCCAGAAATAGCGACAAGAACCTTACGCAGCATTGTGACGCTGCTCTCCTCACACTGCACCAGCTCGACAAAAACATCCGCACCATGAGACGCGCTGTGAGCCCAGCCTCCTACTGAAAGGTAACCTCGCAGATCCTTCTCCTCTTTATAATAACGGAGCATCGCATGCATTAATTGCTCAATTTCCGCTTGATTAAAAAATGGATTCTGTCTGTGGCGTTGCACAATCAAAGCGATAGGTAAGGCCGAGAACGTCCTTGTAAAAACTGACTGATCATCCTCGCTACCAATACTATAGAACAAATGGTTCTCATCAGTCAGAACAGTTAAGAGGCTTCGTAACTCCTCTTCACTGAATCTATTCTCTTCCTTAATCCACATATAAAACATTGAATAAATCAAGTTATCTCGTAATTCTGGCTGAGGATCGCCAATATATTGAAGTAACAAAGGTAAGAAATCTTGATGCCGCTCACCTTCACGTAACTGATACTCATCCTTCTCAATTCTTTGCAAATCCAGCATCAATTTAGTCCTTGTATCGCTCATTTCCCCATCTCCTTCAACATTAACATAATCTCCTCTATAACAACTTCTGGCTCATCATGATGAATATAATGTCCACTTCGACTAGCAATCCGGTACTTGCTTGACGTTGATAGCCATTGGAATTCTGCTTGGAGCCTTTGCTCAATTCCCAATATTTCTTGAGATGGCCATCCCTCTTCAACATTGTCAGCTAAACCTCTTGTAATAATTGCAAGAGGTAGGTTACTTTGCTTTGAATGATCAACGATTTGCTTATAACTTTGTATTTTATCAATCTTCTCACTATTCAACATAGGATTCTCGTAATATTCCCTATTTCTTGCAAGCAGATTTTCGGGTAGAACCTTTTCATAGGCAAGTTCTTTATATTCCGGTGCAGCGTCAACCAAAACCATACCACAGATGTTCAGTGGATAAAGGCTGGCGTATAATCTAGCAACCAAACCACCAAAAGAATGTCCCACCAATATATAGGGCTTCTCCACTTCAAGCGCTAGCAACAATTCGTTTAGCTCCTCGACTAGATTATAGCAAGTCGTCGGGACGGATGCGACTTGACTCCTGCCAATACCCGACCTGTTATAGGAAAAGGTTGATGTTTCTTGCGATATTCGGTCTTGGACTTTTTTCCATGTCTCATAACTATCGCCTAACCCTGCTATGAAGATTACGCTTGGAATACTGTTACGTGAATATTTATTTAATAGTCTGTGGTTATCACATATATCAATTATCTTTTTATTTCGTATAGTCACTTTTAATCACCCAGTTCAATTATAGGATTTACACTATCGATATTTCTATAATAATTCGATTATTATTTCTTTTAAAACTTTACTGTTTTTTTAACTTCAGCTATCTTTTTTATTTTTGTATCTCTCTATAAAAAGAAAAATCATTCACATTAGTTTGTATTCGTTTCTCTTCCTTTACTTCTTTATCCTTGCTCTTAGGTATTTTTACATTTCCTAGTTTAATCGCATCTTGCATACTGTTACTAATCAGATTTCCCGCTAAAATTGTCATACTATAAAAAGCAATCGGTATAAGTACAATCCATGTATGTGTAGTTAAATGGCGGAAGTTTTGACCAATTAGACCCGTCCATTCTTTTGTTACACTATCTGGATCCATTCCACTGAAGGTTATTGTTCCACCAAAAAATAATTGCAACAAACCAAGGTGTAAAAGAAGCAATAAAGTACTCACAAATTGTTGGGCTACTAATAAAAGAAATGTTGGTAACATATGCGGCCATATATGGCGCTTCAACCTCTGCCATTTACTCCCGCCGAGAACAGTAGCTGCCAACATAAATTCCTCTTTCTTAATACGTTTTACTTCTTGCGCTACATATAGCATAACTGTTGGTACAGCAAGGAATACAAGAACTATAATTTGAAATGCCACCCGCAAATACAACGGCACAACTTCCGCTCCACTGTCAAACGTTAAAACTTCATTTAACATAAAATAAGAAATCATGACCATTGGTACAATACTAAAAGGATCAAAAAATGATGAAATAACTGGAAAAGAACGTTTACCATACATACCAAGAAGTAAACCAACTCCCCCTCCAACTATAACTCGTAAAATCGCTATAATTATACTCGCTCCAACTGTCCATTTCGCGCCTTCTATTATTAATTGAACAAGGTCGCGGCCTTTCACATCACTTCCAAACCAAAATTTACTTGATGGCGAAAATGGAGCTGCCTCTAGTTCTCCTTTTTCGTTATACATCATCGTAAGTTCGCGAATATTCCCATCAAAAAACACCGTATATCCAATACTAACAATCATTAGTACACTTAAAAAAGTAATACCTATCCAAAATCTCACATCTCTTTTTACAACTTGCCACATATTACACACGCTCCTTTATCACATTTTGCAAGAGTGTATGTACTATACGAAATAGTATAAAAAGCGGTACGTATAATATTACTAGACTCACTGTAAATATTTCTAATTTAGAATTTTCTTTTACAAAAACAAACATACCATATGTATTAAATATCCATTCAATAATATATAAATTGGAAAGCATAAATAATATATTTGTTTTCGCATAATAAATTGTCGTCAATAAAACATTTCTTGAAATATGATGTGTCAAAATATGCTGTAAGCTTAATCCTTTACTCTTGGCAAACAAACTATAATCTTTCTCTAACTCTTCTTTAAATCGTAATAACAACAGTTTAATAAATAATAATGTTGTTGGTATTGTAAGACATATAATCGGTAACAAACGTATCCTTTCTTCCCCTAATCCAGCTAGTTTGACCGGCATAAATCCTGTTTTTTGAAAAAGAATTACGACAAGAAGTTGTGATAATAAAATAAGTAATATATCTGGTATACTCTCAAGCGTAAGAAAAATCCCGTTCCACATTTTCTGTTTCATATGAGAACGTTGCAATACCCAAACGACAAGTACATACGCTATAAGCAAAGATAGTAAAAACGCTGAGAGAAATACAATCATCGTTTCAATATAATGAATCCATATTTGTGGAAATAATTTTCTTGAGTCCCGAAATCCATATGTAATTTCACCTGGTTGAAGTAACTTTCCTCCAAGAAATACAATCGTGTTCCAAAAACCGATTAAATCCATTTGCAATCCCTTAAATAAACGTGGCAGCGCACCTAAGCAGATTATACATAAAATAGCAGCTACTAGTTGTAAACAAGTAATCCCACACCATTTAACAATTCGCATCAACATAACGATTTCTCCTTACTATCCGATAGAATATTCAGAAATCAAAACCAGATATATTACATCTCTTCAGCTATACCTTGCACTCGTTTCTTTCCACTAGGTAAAATGGCTTGATATAAACACGTAACAAAAAATAATAAACCAAATAAAATAATAAACCAAATAAAATAATAAACAACGTATCTGCAAGAATCCATTTCGGGAACAACATCGCTATCGCACCGAGAGATAACAGCTGGAATCCTGTCGTTAATGGACTAAGTAAACTTTGAACGCGTCCCATGAATGACTCTTCTACAATTTCATACATCCAGCCCATTATTGCAACATTAATAAATGGTAAAAAGAAAGTCGCAAAAGCGATACATACATAAAAAGACCATACGTGATTTACAAAGTAACACATACCGAAAAAGACTCCTGAGCCCGCCATTCCAAATACAATAATAGGCTTAGGTGCATATTTCTTACCTATACTTGTTGCTACTACACTTCCAATTAGTAATGAAATCCCTCCAACTGCACCACCCACCATCGCTAAACTTTCATACGTTGCTGGTGCTAATTTATATTTTAATATGTAAGTTGTGGATACGCTTAAAATACCATTTAATAGTCCAAACACGATAAATCCTAAAAGTAATTTTTTTAAAGTATCATTTTGATATATGTACTTGATCCCTTTTTGAAACTCTGTTATTAACATTTTCAAATTAACTTCTTTCCATTTTGTTCTACCGTTTGGCAAACGCACTTTTTCTGGAATGGAGATCGTTTGAATCAAAATACCACTCATAATAAAAGTGAGCGTATTTACTAAAATACTCCCGTATATTCCAAAAGTCCAGTACACCATCGTTGCAATTCCTACACCAAACAAAGCATACAAACTATTCACCATTTGATTCACACCTGCTGCTGCACCGTATTGGTCGGATTCAACTACTCCCTGTATCATCGACTGTTCTGATGGAGAGAAAAATTGTATACATGCATTTTCCAAAAATAAAAATATAAAGACGAGTATAATCATTCCGTAATAAAGCGAAATTAGAATTCCGATATTACAGAGCGAACAACATATGTTACTTACCGTACAAATACGTTGTCTATCAAAACGATCCACTACTGTCCCTACTAATAGAAAAAAGATTAATGCAGGTAATGCCATCATAATTTGTGTCATCGTTGCGTAAACTGGTTGTTTTCCGTATTGGTCTAACAAATAAAACATTAAAGAAACTCCAGCAATCATAGAACCGAGTCGCTCTAAAATATTTGCTAGAAAAAAACGTGCATACACTTTGTTACGAAATAACTGTAGCATTTCTTTCATACTTCTAACCCTTTCTCTCGACAAAATTTTATTTTTTCAGTCATTTCTCGGAAGTTACATTATATTTTTCGACCATTATCCAATCTTTTCCTTCTGTATAGAGCACAATAAAAAAAAGACTCATGTTTTTTATACAAGAGTCTTTTTATTTAACTTCGCTTCACGTAATAATATGTAGCTAAAATCTTTATACGTCTCGCTAACTATTTTAATTCTCTAAAGTTCGGATATACTTTATTTATTTTATAAATGTATCGCACATCCACTCATAAAATTTTTCCTTCTCTTCAAATTGCGGATAATGAGCTGACTTTTCAAAAGTAATGAATTCTTTTTGATTCACTTCAATCATATCAAAATATTTTTTCGCTGCATGAAATGAAGTATTATAGTCGTATTTTCCCATAAGGAAATAAAGCGGTAGCTTCATTTCAGTCACCTTAGTAGGCAATGGGTTCTTTAAATCCTTTTCTAATAAGACAGTTTGAGAATGTGATAATCCAACGTTATAACGAATTACATCTAAAAAGTTATATTCATTACTGAGTAGCATCCCAATGTTATCACCATCTGGATTTTCAATGAGTCTTGATGTTCCACCATATTTTGCAACATAATTCCTCGGAGTGTATGTATCGCCATTTTTAATTTTTTCAGTCAACTCATTTAAATAGGCAACCTCATCTGTATTCCCAGCACTTTGTGCCTGTTCAATCACATAGTTTAAACTATCCATTTCACTTTCTACTGTATCACTCATTTGCCCTATGCCAACATATGCTTCATATTTTTCAGGGGCTTTATTGGCAGCTTGCAATCCGATATATGTACCGTAAGAATGACCAACCAATATTACTTTTTCTTTACCAAGATGTTTTGAAACATAATCTGTCATAGCTAATAAATCTTCTACAAGAAGATCTGATGTAAGATTCGAATAGTCTTCAAAGAAATGATACGACTTCCCACTCGCTCTTTGATCGTAATTAACAACTGTGAATTTCTCTTCCAATAAGTTTTGGTATTTTTGCGCATATGGTATTTCTGAAGTACCTGGTCCACCATGTACAAAAATAATAACCGGATTGTTCTTATCTTTTCCGCGTATCATAATTTCATGATCACTTCCATTTATCTCTACTTGCTCTAATGTACTTATACTGTTTTTCCCTTTTATTTGCGAGGTCCATGTAGGAAATATTAGTGCTACGATTAATAATAGTAAAATGATGACTCCAATAAGTTTTATTAATTTTTTTATCTTCTTCATAAGTAGTTTCCTTTCTTTTAAATTTATAAAAACATTAATTTAGTTCAGTAAAACTACCTCAAAAAAATATAAATATACAACAATTTCACCTTGATCTTTTGCACATTTTTAATATCCCATACACTTCTTAATTTTCCCCTATATAAACTCTTAATATTTTCTTAATTTTCAATACATTAATCGTAGAAAAACTTGATCACAGGTATTACAAATATAGAAAAAAGCCCTTGTTTTCAAACAAGGACTCTTTTCTTAAACTATTTCGCTACTTCTTCTTTCGGCATTACCATACCTTTATAAAGTTGGACAGTAATCCAGTAATAGATGAAATAAATGACTAAGAAAATCCCAATCGGCACCCACACCTTTACAAACGGGTCAACTAATATAAAACTGAATAAGTTAAGCCCTACTAACACGTGGGAAATTCCAATAATCGCTGGGAAGATAAATAAATATGAAATTTCTTTATAAATACTTTTCGTTAACATACTACGTCTCACACCAATTTTTCGTAACATTTCATAACGGCGTACGTCACGAGAAGCACCTGTTAATATTTTGAACATTAGCGAACTTGCCATCATTGCTAAAAAGGCAATTCCGAGGAAAAATCCCATAAACATTGTTCCACTCATGAAACTGTTCATAAACTGATAAATTGTCATTTTTGTAAATAAGTCTACTTTTGTACCTGTTGTTTTTTCAATTTGCTCTTTTTGTCTCTTATCTATATCGAGCAACAACGGTTTATATTTTTTCATATCATCTACTTTTGCTAATGTTACACTATGTTCCGTTCCTTGAACTGCTTTGTAGTGTTCTTCATCAGCAATTCTTACAGGTTTTCCGTTAAATTGATTATGTGTAATTTGTATTTCTCTTACAACCGCATCTTCCCAATCTTTTGGCATACGAGGAAGCTTATTGGCTGCTTCGGGAGCTTCTAAAGCAGAATAGACAGGTTCAGTTAAAGGTTCAGCAACACGTTTACGAGCAGGCTCTTTTAAAGTTTTTGTATCGAAGTGATCGGAAACGAGTGGTGGTTTCGCCGTTAAGTCGTTACGTAAGTAATACACCGCTTCTCCATCTACTTTATACTTGTACTTACTTTCTTCCACAATTTCCATTTCTTTTAATGCCGCTTTATCTTGATCATTTGGATCATGAATTACAACATCATATACACGTGAGAAGTCTGTCATAATACCTACATTTTTTTGAAATGCCATCCCTGCCGTCATCGCTCCTGCGCCTAATGCAATTAACATCGCTACAGTGCCTAATACTCTCGATAAACTATTTACGCGAAAGCGCAGCTGTGCATATGTAAAACTATTTAAGCCCGTTTCATTTCGTTTTTTATTCCCTTTAATTTTCATCACAAAAAATGGGAGTAATGAACTAAAGATAAAATATGTTCCAAGAGTTGTAACGATTGTCGCTATTATAAAGCCTAATTCAGCATATATTTTTACATTGATCATAAAGTAGTATCCTATACTTACTAGCAATATACCAAGTACCGTCATTATAATAATGCGAGTTTTACTTTTCTTTACTTCATCTAGTGTTTCATCTTCACGAATTAACTCCAATTCTGTTTTACGTAATAACCGGATGCTATTCATTAAACCAGTAATAAAAAATAGTATTAAGAAGAAAATAGCTGTAACTAAGATTGCTGGTGTATATACAGATGAATAACTACCTTTTGCTGAAATTTCCATACCATTCATTAAAAGGTTTCCTGCTACACTTGCAAGTAACATCCCTACTAAAATACCGATAATAATACTGACAATACCCATACCGAATGTTTCAATAAATAGTAACTGTGCTACTTTTTTCTTTTTCGCACCGAGCATCATATACATACCGAGTTCTTTTCTTCTTAATGTGAGTAAGAACGAATTGGCATATATAATATAAAATACAGTAATGAAAGATAATAGTATGGCACCTACCCAAAATACGAGTCTAATACTACTAATAAGACTATTATCCTTCGTAAATTCACTATTCATCGCCATTGTTTGGAACATGTAGAAAATACTAATACTAATAACGAGACCAATTAGTAACACCATATAATCTTTTAACATCTTTTTCATACTATGACGTGATAATTTGAATAACATAGTCTCGCCCCCCTACTTGGACTCAGCAGCTGAGCCCATATGAGCGAGCACACCTAAAATGTCTTGATAGAAATTTTCTCGCGTTCCTTGACGCTTTAGCTCTTTATATAGAAGACCGTCTTGAATAAATAAAATACGTTCACAATAACTCGCACTAAATGCATCGTGTGTAACCATTAAAATACTTACATTGTGATTTTCATGTAAGTCTTGCATCGCTTCTAACAAGCTTTTTGCATTTTTACTATCTAACGCTCCTGTCGGTTCATCTGCTAATACGATTGCTGGATTATGTACTAAAGCTCGTGCTGCCGCTGTTCTTTGCTTTTGTCCCCCAGAAACAGCAGTTGGATATTTCGTTAAAATTTCAGTAATCCCTAACTTCTTCGCAACCTCATTCACCTTTCCAGTAATCTCACTTGAAGGTACGCCTTGCAGAGAAAGTGGTAAAGCGATATTTTCATAAATTGATAAGTTTTCTAGTAAGTTAAAATCTTGAAAAATGAACCCTAATTTTTGAGATCGAAAATCAGATAATGCATTCCCCTTCATAGAAGTAATATTTGTACCAGCTATTGTCACACTGCCACCCGTTGCTTGATCCAATGTACTAATCACATTAAGTAAAGTCGTTTTTCCAGATCCAGAAGGACCCATAATCCCGACGAATTCCCCTTCTTTAATACTTAATGACACACCCCTTAACGCTTTTGACTGATTCTCATTTCTTTTCCCATACGTTTTTTCTACACGTTCTACAGTAACTACATTTGTTGACATCTCTTTCACTCCATCCCTTTTGTGTAAAATTAATTTCTCACATATTTCTTATCTTTTTCTCATGTAAATCCTTAATAATTTTTAAATTTTTCAATCAGAAAGGATTACACGAGTTACGTAAACCTTTTTCCTATTACATGTTCTCACTTTTCTAAAACTCGTTCCTTCGATTTCGCTTACATTTACCTTACATTTTTGTAAGGTAAAAAATATTACAGACCATTTCATAAGGCGGATTCCTTTGTAATGAGCAAGTTTTTTATTTTTATCAAAATTAATGGGATACATAAATAACAATAATAATAAGTTAAAAAACAATATAGTTTTATTTTAAAACGATAAATTATATGATAAAATCATATTGTCATTAAATAAACGAGGTGCTTTTTATGAAACAAGTTTCAACACTCTTTTTAAAACTAGCTATTGTTTTTATAGGTATAGTAGTACTTGCATTGTGCATATTTTTAGTTCCTAAAATCGGGAATTTCGCTGGAGAATTGTATCCAGCTATTGCTTATATGAAATCTCTCGTTTTAATCGATATGTACGCAGCGACGATACCTTTTTACTTCGCTCTGTATCAAGTTTTTAAACTTTTAAGTTATATTGATAAGAACAAAGCGTTCTCGGTATTATCAGTAAAGGCTTTAAAAAATATAAAATACTGTGCGCTCACTATCGGTACCATATACATACTAGGTATGCCACTTTACTATCTTATGGCAAAAAAAATTGATCCTCCAAGTTTTATACCAATTGGATTGATCATTATTTTCTCCTCTATCGTGATTGCTGTTTTTGCTGCAGTTCTCCAAAAGCTCTTACAAGAAGCCATTAATATAAAATCAGAAAATGATTTAACGGTATGAAGTGAAGTATATGGCAATAAATGATGAAGGAATAGCGATTAAGCTATCCCTTCATCATTTATTATGGTTCTTTAATGAGTTTAAATTCAGTAATACATGTTAATGGTGTATTTTATTATCAATCTCTATTTCTTATTTTTTATTTCCTCTTTTATACTCTCCACAAACCCATTTAGTTCAATAACTTCTGACTGGTCTTCACCGTATTTACGTACATTTACAGATCCGTTCTCCATTTCCTTATCCCCAATAACAAGAACATAAGGAACTTTTTGCATTTGTGCTTCTCTTATTTTATATCCTAACTTTTCATCTCGTACATCTCTTTCAACACGAATGCCAGCTTGTGCTAATTTATCCGCAATCTCATCTGCGTATTGTACATGGACTGCATTCGAAACTGGAATGACCTTCACTTGAACCGGTGCCACCCATGCCGGGAACGCGCCTCCAAAGTGCTCAATTAATATCGCTAAGAAACGGTCTAAAGATCCTAAAACTGCTCTGTGAATGACAACTGGTCTTCTCTTTTCATTCTTCTCATCTATATAATTTAAATCAAACTTCTCTGGCATTTGGAAATCTAGTTGGATTGTCCCGCACTGATGACTTCTATTTAAGGCGTCTTTAATATGGAAGTCGATTTTCGGTCCATAAAATGCACCGTCACCTTCATTTAGTCTATATTTATAATTCAATGAATGTAATACATTTTCTAATGCCTCTTCTGCTTGCTCCCACAACTTATCATCACCCATTGAATCTTCTGGACGAGTAGAAAGCTCTACTTCATATTCGAATCCAAAAGTTTTATAAACATAATCAATTTGCGCCATTACAGATTTAATTTCATCTTCAATTTGTTCTGGAGTTACAAATAAATGAGCATCATCTTGGCAGAAAGTACGTACTCTTAATAATCCATTTAATGCCCCGCTAAATTCGTGTCGGTGTACTTGACCGAACTCACACATACGAATTGGCAATTCGCGATAAGAGTGTAATTTATTTTTGAACATTAACATATGTCCTGGGCAGTTCATTGGTTTTAATGCGAAACTTTTATTGTCTACTTCAGAGAAATACATGTTGTCTTTGTAATGTCCCCAGTGTCCTGATTTCTCCCATAATTCTTGGTTCATCATAAACGGAGTACGTACTTCTTGATACTTATACTCTTTTTGAATTTCTCTTAAAAATGCTTCTAATTCATTACGAATAATTTGTCCTTTCGGTAAATAAAATGGCATTCCCGGAGCCTCTTCAGAAAACATAAATAACTCCAGCTCACTACCTAATTTACGATGATTTCTTTTTGCTGCTTCTTCAACGAAATGTAAATAATCTTCTAATTCTTTTTGAGAAGAGAACGCAACACCATATATACGCTGAAGCACTTGATTGTTACTATCACCTCGCCAATATGCACCAGAAACGTGAGTTAATTGGAATGCTTTCAAATAGCCTGTTGACGGTACATGTGGTCCTCTACATAAGTCTACAAATTCACCTTGTTTATATAGTGTTACACTTTCCCCACTAGGAATTGCTTCTAACAATTCTAATTTCAGGTGATCATTCATTTCTTGAAACAGTTTTTTTGCCTCTTCTCGTGAAACCTCAACTCGCTCTATTTTTACATTTTCATTTATAATTTTTTTCATTTCTTTTTCGATTTCCGGTAAATCTTCTACGTTTACACTACTCGGAAGATCCATATCATAATAAAATCCATTTTCAATAACAGGTCCTACACCAAGGTTTACATTACCATGCATCCTCTTTACAGCTTGCGCTAAAATATGTGCCGCAGAGTGTCTTGCAATTTCTACCCCTTCATTTGAATCTATTGTAACGATTTCTACTTCCGCATTTTCTTCAATATTTCGGCGTAAATCATATAACTGATCATTTACTTTCCCTGCGACTGCTTTCTTTTTTAAACTACTGCTAATGGATCCCGCAATTTCTTCTAAAGTAATTCCTTTTACAAATTCTTTAACGCTTCCATCCGGAAATTTCATTTCAATCATCTGTTCTTTCATTTTTCATCTCTCCATTTCATAATAAAAAGCACACTCATCCCTAAAATAGGGACGAGCGTGCTTTTACCCGTGGTTCCACCCAGATTCCCATTGTAAATACACAATGGCTTCTTTTACGGTAACGTCGTTTACACGGCACTAGATACTTAATTTCCCCAGTGCAGCTCTAAGGTGGTAAGTTATTTTTCTGCGTTAGGAAGTTCTCAGCTTTCCTTCCTTCTCTGTATAACCGGATAAAATAACTCGTGTCCTTTTCTTCGCTTATTATGAAATTGAATACAAAAAAGCATATTCATCCCTAAAATAGGGACGAATATGCTTATATCCGTGGTTCCACCCAGATTCCCATCACAAAAAACATAATGGCTTCTTTTGCGATAACGTCGCTTACACGGCACTAGATACTTAGTTTCCCCAGTGCAGCTCTAAGGTGGTAAGTTATTTTTCTGCGTTAGGAAGTTCTCAGCTTTCCTTCCTTCTCTGTAT
>NZ_JBYTDP010000001.1:697014-995452 GCF_058791555.1 Bacillus sp. EB106-07-01-XG149
GTATAACCGGATAAAATAACTCGTGTCCTTTTCTTTGCTTTTAAAAGTACATCCATTAATTGTTATTTACTATATCTTATTCATTTTATTTTTGCAAGTGTTTAAAAATGATTTTTTATTTAATAAAAAAGAAACCAAAAATAGATTTTGGGTTTCCTCTTCTCAATTTTACCAATCTTGTGGTTCATAATTTAAGTCTGAAAATAGACGTCGTTTCTCTTTCTTCGATAAATCTCTCCACTGTCCAACAGGTAAATTATTTAATTCTATATTCATAATTCTTGTACGCTTTAAAGTGTATACTTGATAACCTAAAGCTTCACACATACGACGAATTTGACGATTCAACCCTTGAGTTAAAATAATTTGGAATTCATATTTTGATAACTGTGTTACCTCACAAGGAAGCGTTTTCGTTCCTAAAATTTTCACACCAGCTGCCATTTTCTCTAGAAAATCAGGTGTAATTGGCTTATCTACTGAAACGATATATTCTTTTTCATGTTTGTTTTCAGCACGTAAAATTTCATTTACAATATCACCATCATTCGTTAATAAAATTAAACCGTCTGAGTCTTTATCAAGACGTCCAATGTGACTAATTCGTAATGGATGATTCACTAAATCGATAATATTACCTTTTACAGCTTTTTCACTCGTACATGTAATACCTACTGGTTTATTTAAAGCGATATATACGTGATCTCGAGCAATACGAAGCTGCTCTCCATTTACGCGTACATCATCACCTGGATTTACTTGGTCACCAATTTTTGCAACCTTACCGTTAATAATTACTCTTCTCTCATTAATTAATTTATCTGCTCCACGTCGAGACGCTTTTCCAGCTTCACTAATAAATTTATTGATACGCAAATTAGGCACATCCTTTTCTAAACAAAATTTCAAGCTCACACTGCTTCTACCGTACAATACAAAAGGGTAAGCCTTCTATTATAACTTAAATATATTAACATGAAAGGGTATATAACGTCTTCTATTAATTACTCGTTTATAAGAAAATATCTTTATTATACATTCATTTATGCACGTTTTGAACACTTAATATACAAGCCACTCTTCCTTACATACAGCTTGTTTACCTCTTATATCTTCTAAATCCTCATGAATATTAGCTAGTTTATACAGCTCTGAGAAAATCTCTTCTACATAATTTTGATGCGCCATTTCATCTTTCCAATAAGTTAACACTATGTAACGATTTTCAGTTTTTAAAGACTTCCCAACTACTCCACCTATCATCCCGTTTGCTTTTTTCATTCCTTTATTCCAAATTGTTTCTTGTTTATGTAAAAACTGCTTTTCCTGTTCCACCTTTACATCACATATAGCAACTCTGACAAATGACCCTTCTGTAACAACCTCTTTCAAAGGCATATCAGTTATATCATACAATGTTTGAAACAGTTCAATTTCACATGAAAGAAACGTATCCTCTTGATTACTATTTAAATAAATGGTATCGTGAGCACCATTCATAAATGATTGATACGCCCCCCTATCATTCCATAAAGTATAAACACACGCCTCATCTTCATTCCATCCACCAAATTGTCCGTGAAAACCATCTAGATGCTGTATATCACGCCATTTTTCTTGTGCGATTGAAAATAACTCTTTTTTCTCTTCTTCCACCTTACAGTAGATTGTTTTTAGTAACATTTTTAACTCCCCCTTAGGATATAATTTATCTTCCACTTATATTTTTTAGTTTACATAATATTTTTATAATCTCCTCATTGCTCTTTATGTGCATATAGAACTAATCATATTTATCACTATATCTATCAAACCATCTATCTGATTTCATTTCAAATAATTCAGAATAAAAAGAAAAGTTGTAACCCTTAACGAATTACAACTTTATCTTACCTCCCTTCCTTATTCATCTTTTTTTCAAATAAATAATACGTAATTTCTCCCGGATAATGTACTACCGTTACCTTCCTCTCCCCTTTTTTAAAACTATTAGTATGCCCGTTTTCCCCTAAGTGCTCCCATCCACTTGCCTTTGTAATAGGTATTACACTTATATATTTATAATCCGCTTCATTATCATCGTTAATATGGATTGCTGACATTGGTACTGGAAAATCTTCCATTTTAGATTCTTTGTCCAGATATATGAGTGCAAATAAGCCAACTAATATCATAGCCATTGAAATATTTGAAGCTAGCTTTTTTCTATTCGTTTTCACTAAAAACCCTCTTTTCTCACATATTACTTTCATCATTTTACTAATCTTAGTTATTTATGTATATAAAAAATATAATTAAAATCAATTACATACTATATTCTCTACCATTAATAATATTATTGTTATATATTATAATTATAAAATGTTTATTTTTGGAGGGATTACCCATTGAAGAAATTATTTTTTAATAAATGGACAATAGTTATTTCTATTTTTATTATTACCTGTACGATTTTCTACACAACTAAAGATAAAAATAATAACGAAAAAACCACCGTAGAAACAATTGATACAAAAACTTTTAAAACTAAATTACAACCAAAAATTGATGAATTAACTACAAATTATAATGACATCATCGAAAAAGATTGGTTGCCTGCCTGGGAAGAGATTAACACGAACGGAGATTCAGTAGACAGAAATAAACTATTAGTCACAATGACTGCTATTTCCAAGCAATATGAAAAAATAATAAACGAAATAGACACTGTGAAAATTAAAGAAAATATATCGGAAGTACAAATACAAGAACAACTAATTTATTTCACAACTGAATTTAAGACTGCTTCTAAATTTATGAAAAACGCAGCAGATTTAATTATAGACGGAGCAAATAACTCTACTCCTTCCAATGAAACAATTGAAAATACTAAACATGCTTTAGGACTTGCGGACCAACATATTGTCCTCGCTTTATCTACGTTAAATGAAGTTGAAGTTAAATTAGGACTTGCAAAAAAATAAAACTGGTTACTATTTTAAAATAAAAAAAGATTGCAATTCACATTTTGTCTGTCTATAATGTTTTTATTGATTTACAATCAATGTTTTTATAAATTTTATAATTCGGATGAACCATTCAGGAGAAGGTCTATTGATCTACCGACGGGGCAAAAAGTTGCTGAATCAACTTTGAAACTCTCAGGTCTTGGTTACAAGTAGAACTGCATGGGGACGAATCTCTGGAGAGACTCCCTCTCGCTTGATATAGCGCGGAGGAAAAAGAGCACCGAAGGAGCAAATCCGCTACTATAGCGGATAATCTCTCAGGTAAAAGGACAGAGACAAGCGAAAGAAAATGCCGATTTGTATCGGTTTATTTTTCTATCCCTTGTTTCTCCAGAGACCATTTCATTTACTTGAAGTGGTTTTTATTTTTTCATAAAAAGGAGAATACAGATGGAGACAGTAAGTACAGTATTAGAACAAATCAATCACTATGTGTGGGGATTACCAACGTTGTTGCTACTTGTTGGTACTGGTATCATTCTCACAGTGCGTTTAAAAGGTTTACAGTTTAGTAAACTATTATACGCTCACAAACTAGCTTTTAAAAAATCAGAAGATACATCCTCCTCTGGAGATATTAGCCACTTCCAAGCACTTATGACAGCTATGGCGGCAACGATTGGTATGGGGAATATAGCCGGTGTTGCAACTGCTGTGACAATTGGTGGACCCGGTGCAATCTTTTGGATGTGGATTACTGCTTTGTTCGGTATGGCAACAAAGTATGCCGAAGCCATTCTTGCGGTGAAATACCGTGTTAGTAATGAAAATGGTGAATATTCAGGTGGTCCAATGTACTATTTAGAACGTGGTTTAGGTAAGAAATGGCTTGCTGTTTTATTCGCTATATTCGGTACAACTGCTTCTTTCGGTATCGGTAATATGGTGCAATCTAACTCAGTTGCAGAGGCAATGCGAATTAATTTCTCTTTCCCCCCTGCTTTAACTGGTATATTCATGTCGTTTTTAATCGCCATTGTTATTTTAGGCGGTGTGAAAAAAATCGGGAAAGTGACAGGATACATCGTTCCTATTAAAGCTTTCTTTTATATCATTGCTGGACTTATTATTATTTTCTATCACTACGATCAAATTCCAGAAGCATTTTCACTTATTTTTTCTGGCGCATTCAATGGTACTGCAGCTGCTGGTGGTTTTATTGGCGCAACAATTGCATCTGCAATTCAAATTGGAATGGCGCGCGGTGTATTTGCGAACGAAGCTGGTTTAGGGAGCGCCCCTATTGCAGCAGCGGCTGCAAAAACAGATTCGCCTGCAAAGCAAGCTTTAGTTTCTATGACTGGTACTTTTCTAGATACGTTTATCGTATGTACAATTACAGGGCTAGTATTAATTACTACAGGTGCATGGAAATCAGGTAAAACTGGCGTTGAAGCGACGACACTTGCGTTCCAATCTGTATTTGGCACTGCTGGTAGTATGATTCTTGGTATCGCAATTATATTATTTGCCTACTCTACTATTTTAGGATGGTCGTATTACGGCGAGAAGTGCGTGGCTTATTTGTTTGGAGAAGGTGCTGTTAAATATTATAAAGCAATCTTTATCGTCATGATTGCAATTGGTGCGAATTTAAAATTAGGCATCGTATGGACGTTTGCTGATATTGCAAATGGACTTATGGCGATTCCAAACTTAATTGGCCTTATTGGGTTAAGTGGTATTGTTGTTGCTGAAACAAATCGCTTTTTACAAGCAGAAAAATTGAAAGAAAGTCATAAAAAACAGGCAAGTTAATCTATGAAAAAAGGAATGACTCATACATGATGAGCATTCCTTTTTTTATCCCCTCTTTTACTTAATTACTTTCATTAAAAATATATTTATATCAATGTTTACTCCTTTTTATTCCTCCAAAAGTTTTTCACATAAATGTCATAAATCGTATGGTCTAACTATATAGTTGAAAAAGAATGCGACATTAAAGTGTCGCTGAAAAACTCATACAAGAAAAGGGAGGAAAAATCTTTTGAAAAACAAAATCATTGTTTTCCTATCTGTTTTATCTTTTATTATTGGTGGTTTCTTCTTTAACACGAATACTTCAAGCGCTGAAACATCATCTACTGATTACGTTCCTAACCAATTAATCGTTAAGTTCAAGCAAAATGCATCTTTAAGTAATGTGCAATCTTTTCATAAATCTGTCGGAGCCAATGTCTTATCTAAAGATGATAAGTTAGGTTTTGAAGTCGTTCAATTTTCGAAAGGTACTGTAAAAGAAAAAATAAAGAGTTATAAAAATAATCCAGATGTAGAATATGCAGAACCGAATTATTACGTTCACGCCTTTTGGACTCCAAACGACCCATATTTTAAAAATCAATATGGATTGCAAAAGATTCAAGCTCCACAAGCTTGGGATAGCCAACGAAGTGATCCTGGTGTAAAAGTAGCTATTATTGATACAGGAGTTCAAGGCTCACACCCTGATTTGGCTTTGAAAGTAATTTACGGGCATGATTATGTTGATAACGACAATACATCTGATGATGGTAATGGTCATGGTACACATTGCGCTGGAATTACTGGAGCACTTACGAATAACAGTGTCGGAATTGCTGGTGTTGCCCCACAAACTTCAATTTATGCTGTCCGCGTATTAGATAATCAAGGAAGTGGGACTCTTGATGCTGTAGCGCAAGGTATTCGAGAAGCTGCTGATTCGGGTGCAAAAGTAATTAGTTTAAGTTTAGGAGCTCCAAATGGTGGTACTGCATTACAACAAGCCGTTCAATATGCATGGAATAAAGGTTCTGTTATAGTTGCAGCTGCTGGAAATGCTGGAAATACAAAAGCTAATTACCCTGCTTATTACAGCGAAGTGATTGCAGTTGCTTCTACAGATCAATCAGATAAGAAATCTTCATTTTCTACTTATGGTAGCTGGGTAGATGTTGCAGCACCAGGTTCAAATATATATTCCACATATAAAGGAAGCACGTATCAATCATTAAGTGGTACATCTATGGCAACACCTCATGTTGCAGGAGTCGCTGCTCTTTTAGCAAATCAAGGATATAGCAATACACAAATCCGCCAAATTATTGAGTCTACTACTGATAAAATTAGTGGTACAGGTACGTACTGGAAAAACGGTAGAGTCAATGCATATAAGGCTGTACAATACGCTAAGCAATTACAAGAAAATAAAGCTTCTTAAGAAATAAAGCAAAACTTTAATCAGTCGATCTATCATTAATACGAAATAAAATAGAAGGAGAGACTTCTACAATTAAAGCCTCTCCTTCTTACAAACTATATTACTCCCCCTGCTTTTTAACCATATGTAAATATAGCACAAAATCCGTCATTGTCGATGAATGACCAAGTTGACGGATCATCGCTGTTATATTTCCTCTATGATATGTCCCATGATTTACAACATGTTGTACTAACTCTAAAATTGAAGTTTCTAATTTCCCTGCATATGGATTCTCAATAACAAATACAGCATTCACGTCTTGTATTGTAATTAAGAAGTCTTTATATTGATTTGCCATGTTTTCAAACATTTTTTCTAATTCATGTAACGATTTAGTTTCGATTTGTTTGCGTAAATTTTCTCGGTCTTGTATTGCTTCATTCATACTTTTACCATGCAATACGTGTAACCACACTTGATCTGTAATATAAATATGCGTAAAAGTATCCTTAATTGATGGAAATACACTCTGTATCTGTTCATTAAAAATAGTCTCATAGCTTGGTAATTCTTTTAGTCGATTGAATAACCGTATATTAGCCCAAGCATGGTAATCCACCTGTTTTAACATGTACTCTTTCAATCTAAATCGCCTCCTTATTGTACGAAACGAATGTTTTGTTTCTCCATTTCCGATTCTCTATCAGCTTTTGCAATTCCTTTTTCTTCAATTTCACGTTTATTTATTGTTTTATAATTTACATACGTATGAAATTCCGTTTGAAATGGAAACGGTGTAATCCGAATTGTTTCCTCGTCCACCCATTCAGCTTGAATAGGTTTCTCCACTTTACTATTAAACATTTCTGTTCCTTCAAAACCATCTTTAAACAAATCAATTTCATCTGTCTTTTCTACGCCAGGTTTATTCATACACACATATAAAGAAAGTTCATCGCAAAACTTTAATAATCTATAATGTTTATCGAACATCGCAAATTGTTCTTTTGTTAACGTTTTCAATATTCTTTTTTGTCGTTCCAATTCCCCTGTATAAAATGAAAGCATCTCTTCATCTTCATCATTTAATGGAAATGATAAAAAATGTTTACTACAAAGTAATGCTCCGTATGGATTTGAATCTTCAATTTCATTCAAACCAATCGTATAAAAAACAAAACGCAATGAACTTGGACAATCCATAAATGTATATGGAATATTTTTAGCATCATTCAAAATTGGTACTTTATCAAGTTCTATCCATCCTCTATCATGCTCATATATTGCATCAATTGTCTCTTTTAAGTATGTTTCATCTTCAAAAAAATCTTCTTTTATATGCTTTGCAATCTCTCCAGCTAAAAAACCATGATCATGTTGACGAATTAATATACTTTCTTTCTCATTCTTTTCACGAAAAATCATTCATATTCTCCCCCTCATCCTCATATTACAGCGTTTTCTATACATCAATTCTTAATTAATCCCTAATTATTAGCAGGGATTCAGTCTCTTACAACGAAATTAACATAACTATATAGTATTCTTTCTAACCATATAAATAGCTTTCTCTATACTATCCATTATACTAAAACATTCATTCTAAAAAACTTTTTATGAGGTGAAAACATGAACAAAACAGAATTAGTTAAAAACGTGGCACAATCCGCTGATATTTCTCAAAAGGAAGCTTCTGCAGCGGTACAATCCGTATTTGACACAATTGCTACTGCATTACAATCAGGCGATAAAGTTCAATTAATCGGCTTTGGAACTTTTGAAGTGCGCGAAAGATCTGCTCGTACAGGACGTAACCCGCAAACTGGCGAAGAAATTCAAATCGCTGCCGGTAAAGTTCCAGCATTTAAAGCAGGTAAAGAGTTAAAAGAAGCTGTTAAATAAACAAGAAACCAGCCATTTTATAGGCTGGTTTCTTGTTTTATTTAAGTAATTCCTTTATATTCTCAGCATGATACACTTCACAAATATAAAATATACATTTGCAGTTACTTACAATTTGATATTTTCTAGTTGGATACACATTCGCCGTAACAGAGCATCCATCAAACAATTCAATAATATTCCCAGATGGCTGATATCCTTCGTATAGTACGTTTCTTCTTACTTCCATCTTTTCTATAAGTTTTTCAACTGGAATATTTCCACTCTCTAATTCACTCTTAATTGTATTTGGTAAAAACGAAGTGTCCGCAAAAATTAGATTCTCAGATAACACTTTTCCTTTATAACTAACATTGGATACACGGTAAAGAAATGTTCCGTTTTTATCAAAGAAATTCTTTGCTTCTTTTGGGATGTACTGTCTATCAAGTACCTCTTGTTCGAGAACATCAAACTGAACTGTATCATTCAAAAGCTTTTCTAATGCATGAATAGATGATGTATCTCCAGAAAATAAAATATTTTTTATTGCTTGTACATTATAAGTGAATTCATTTGTTCTATTTTCCGCTACTAACATGAGGAACACCTCTTCTATAAGATTTTTTATTTAACTTATTTATAATTTAAAAGCGCTACTGCATCTAACTGTGTGATTTCAGTTACTTCTTTACTAAATATTGCAATTGAAGCCATATAATCTACACTAGGCCTTATATCTGCCATCATTGTATTTTCTACTAATTCTTGCCTATCCTTAAAAACTAACAAATTTGGAGGATCATTTGGAGCCGACACAGTAATATGTACTGGCGGAATCATTAGTCCTTCACCTGTCGCTTTTAGTACTGCTTCTTTTCGAGTCCAATATGTTAAAAAACCTTCTATTTTCTGTTCATTAGGTAATTTCATAACTTGTGCTATTTCAATGTCTGTTAATACGCCCTCTGCCATTTTCATAACATCTACATTTGGATTCATTTGTTCAACATCAACGCCAACAAGTGCAGACTTTGTAAATGCAACAACAACCCACTCACCCGAATGTGAAACAGATATTTGCGGCATTCCTTCTGGTAATTGTGGTCTACCATGTTGTAACTTACATACAGGGCACATTCGATCAATCGGTACTTGAACTGGCGACATAGAAAGGATCTTTCCAAGAACTAATCTACTAATTACACAACCTATTATAAATCGTGCACGATCTGCCGATTGATGATATGAATTTGCTTTCTCTCGTTCAACATCGTTTAGTAAATTGTAATGCCCTGATTGTAAATCTGAAATTCTTGCCCACCATATTTGACAACTATTCTCATTAAGAGTTGGTACAGAATCTACAACTTTACTCTCTATCATGTAAACTCTCTCCTTCTTAGTACGAATATCACTTTATTTCAAAAATATTATCATGCTATTAACTTATTCGTTTACAGCTTCTTTCTCTTTTTGTAATACAGGTAACGGCTTTTTCTTCTTCTTTGCCATTACCTCTTTATCAGAAATACGTAAAGAAAATAGTAATGCTACAAGTAAAAATATTGCTGATCCAATTAATGCAGCTTGATATGGTAAGAAATCTGACTGAGCATTATTTTGTACACTATTATTTCCAAAACCGGCTAGTATACTAGCTAAAACTGCAACTCCTATCGCTGAACCTAATCGATTTTGCACATTAAATATAGTCGTAGCTCTCCCCATAGAAGGTGGCGTGATATTATTAAATGCCGAAAATTGAACTGCTCCAACAGACTGACCTAAGAAAATACCGATACCAAACAATAATGCCCGAATTTGCCATGGGTTCGTATCGTGATTTACAAAACTTAATAAAACAAAAATAATCGCCGTACAAATTAGTCCAATAGAAATTACCTTTCGAGCTCCTAATTTCTTATATGACCATGGGACAATCTGTGACGATATCATTAACCCAATCGCCTCTGGGAATGTCGTAAGACCTGATTCCAATGCGGAAACTCCTATTACATTTTGATACATAAGTGGAAAAACAAATAACATTCCTAGTAAACCAGCGGATGAAAACAATGAAATAAGACTCATTTTTCTAAAGACTGGTTCTTTTAATAAGCGTAAATCTAACATCGGTTGCTTTACTCTAAGTTCTACAATGATGAACAATGTAATGAGTACAATCCCAGCTATCCCAGTACTCATAATTTCTGGAGAAACCCAGCCTTTTGATGGTCCTTGGCTAAGTGCATAAATAAGCATCGCAAATCCTGGTGCTGAAAGAACAAAACCGCGAGAATCAAAGCGACCAGCTGATTTTTCAATATGCTCTTTTAAAAATAGAAGACCGAATAGTAACGCTAAGATTCCAAACGGTACATTAATATAAAATGCCCAGCGCCAAGACATTTGATCTACAAAGAAACCGCCAATAATTGGTCCTACTGCCGGTGCGACAGCAATTGGCAACACAATAAACCGTGAAATTTTCGGCCTTTCCTCTGGTGAGAATGTTCGGAATAACATCGCCATCCCAACTGGCGTTAAAAGCCCCCCGCCAGCACCTTGAATGATACGAAAAATATTCAATGAAGTAATATCGTTCGCTATTCCACATAATACAGACGCAGTTGTAAATACGAAAAGAGCAGTTAGAAATACCCTTTTCGTACCGAAGCGATCTCCTAACCAACCAGAAATCGGAAGGAAAACAGCTAAGCTAACTAAATACCCAACATTAACCGTCCCCATTGCAGATGGAGGCACTTGTAGTTCTTTACTTATTGTTTGGAGTGCTACATTCACAATCGTTGCATCCATCGCAGCCATAAACATCGCTGTTATATATACGATACTTACAACTATTTTTGGATTTATTTTTGCCTTCATTATCGTTTTCCTACTAATATTTTTTCGCCAACTTGATTACTTTTTGGATTCAAATCTTTCCAGTTATTTTCAACATATTGTAAACAATCATTCCTACTAGCCTCTTCATGTACGACATTCCAACCAATAGGTACATCAAGAAAGACAGGCCAGAGAGAATACTGGCCCTCCTCATTTTTTAATACTTTGTATGTGTAATTATCATTTTCAAACGGATTCGTCATACTGTACTTACCCCTTTCTTATTCTGCAAATATTTCGCTAATACTTGTCCAATTTCTGTAAGTGGTCCTGGTTGACATAAATCTTTATGTCTACAATCAATATCGTGTTGCACAATTTGCCCATCTAAATAATTTAGCCACGTATTTGGAGAGATAGGATCAAACCAGTCTGGTATAACAGTAGATCTAAAGAATAAAATATCTCCGTTATAAACTTTCGGTACATATTTCCCTAACAATCCTACCGAATTTACATATGTTTCTTTCAAGTTCAAAATAGTCTCTTCTTCAAGACTTGCTAATGCACTACCATCTTTACGAAGTATTTCTACTGCACTTTCCATCGTAAGTGGTTTACCATCCATATTATCTGGATCGTATCCGCCTAAAGCAAGTAATGCGATTAACGCTTCTTCTTCAGTAGGTGCTTCCGTATTCGGTAAGAAGTGACCTGGATAAGAATCTAACATAACGAGTAATTCTACTTCTTCTCCTTCATTTTGCAGTTGCGCCGCCATTGCATGAACAACATTTCCTCCGAGCGACCAACCGAGTAACCGATATGGTCCGTGAGGCTGTACTTCACGAACGTGTTTTAAATAATCCGCCGCCATCTCCTCTAAACTTCTTGGAAGTTCTTCATTTTTAGCGATACCACGTGCTTGGACACCGTAGATTGGATAATCTGTCCCTAAAGATTTCATAAGTCCTGCATAGCACCAACTTAATCCACCTGCTGGGTGTACACAAAATAGTGGTAGTTGTTCTCCGCTTGCTCGTAATGGAAGCAACACATCAAGTGCACTTTGTCCATTTCCGACCTCAAGTCTTTCAGCAAGACCCGCAACAGTAGGTGCGGCAAATAAAGTTCCGATATTTAGTTCAACCCCAAGTGCTTCTTTAATACGACTCATAAGCTGCACTGCAAGAAGTGAATGGCCACCTAGATCAAAGAATCCGTCATCAATTCCAATTTGCGGCACACTTAAAACTTCTGTAAACAAGTCACATAACATTTCTTCTTGCGGTGTTCTTGGTCCACGACTAGAAGATGATGCGATAAATTCTGGAGCCGGCAATGCCTTTCTATCTAATTTACCGTTTGGAGTTAAAGGCAACTCATTTACTACTACAAAAGCGTATGGAACCATGTAATCTGGTAAACTACCTCCAGCATACTTACGCATTTCATTCGTATCAATCATTTCATTATTTAATGCAACGATATAAGAAACTAACCGTTTATCCCCTGGTTGATCTTCCCGTACAATAACAGCTACTTGCTCAACTTTAGGATGTTTCATTATTACCGCTTCTATTTCCCCTAATTCAATTCGGAATCCACGAATTTTTATTTGATGATCTGCACGTCCTATATAATCTAGCGTCCCATCTTGACGCCAACGTGCTAAGTCTCCAGTACGATACATTCTTGTACCTGGCTTACCAAATGGATCTGCAATAAAACGTTCTGCAGTTAAACCTGCTCTTCCTAAATATCCACGAGCAAGCCCTGCACCTGCAACATACATTTCTCCAACTACTCCAGGTGGCACCGGTTGTAAATAGTTGTCTAACACATACACTTTAAGATCAGGTATACTACACCCAATTAAACTATTTGCTCGTAAAGAGACGATTGTTTCATCTAATTCAATATAACTAACATGTACTGTCGTCTCCGTAATACCGTACATATTAATAAGTTTTGGTGCGTTATGAGAATGTCGACTATACCAATCTTCTAATCGACTTAGCTCAAGTGCTTCTCCTCCAAAAACAACATATCGTAAAGATAATTTTTGGCCAATTTCTTCATTTTCACGATCTGCTTGCATCAATTGATAGAACGCTGATGGAGTTTGGTTTAAAACAGTTACCTTTTCTTTAACAAGAAGTTGTAAAAATTCTTTCGGTGAGCGACTTACAGTATGTGGTACTACGACTAAACGCCCACCATATAATAAAGGTCCCCAAATTTCCCAAACCGAGAAATCAAAAGCATATGAATGAAACATTGTCCATACATCGTTCTCGTCAAATTGGAACCAATGATCAGTTGCGCCTAAAAGTCTTACTACATTTTGATGAGGTATCATAACGCCTTTCGGTCTACCAGTTGAGCCTGATGTATAAATAACATACGCAATGTGGGAAGGAGATAACTGCTTCATGAGCTCCATTTCATCAATATTGTCTTCACTATATTTCTCAATTTCCCCTATTACTTTCACATCATCAACTAAAATTTTCAGTTCCTCATCACATTCAATTTCCACATCTGAATTTGTTAAAACACATGATGGTTTCGCATCGTGGAGCATAAATGAAATACGATCTGACGGATAATCCGGATCTAACGGAAGGTATCCCGCACCAGCTTTCAGAACAGCTAGTAAGCTTACAACCATATTTAAAGATCTCGGCATCGCTAAAGCAACGAGTTGATCAGGGCCAACTCCTTTTGCAATTAGCAATCGAGCTATTTTATTCGCTTTTTTATTCAACTCTTCATAAGTTAACTTTTCATCTTCAAAGACGACAGCAATAGAATTTGGATTTATATGAGCCTGCTTTTCAAATAATTGTGGCAATGTCATTTCTGGTACAATTTGAAAACCACCATTCCACTTTTCTAACACTGTATTTTTCTCTGCTAAAGTTAATATTTCTAATGTGCCAATTGATTGATCCGGATGTTTCGCTGCATCAGCCAATAACAAAATGAATCGTTCAATCAATTTTTGAATCGTTTCACGTTTATATAAATCCGTACTAAATTCTAGTAACCCGTGTAAGCCGTCTGGCGTACCATCAACTCCGTTACTCTCGCTAATTTCAAATGTTAGATCAAATTTCGCAGAACCAACGCTTTGAATTTCAAGGTTCGCTTCTATATCCGGAGCATCAAACGTTGCTTCTGGCGTATTTTGGAAAGCTAACATAACTTGAAACAGCGGATGACTATTTCGAGTACGTACTGGGTTTAACACTTCAACGAGTCGTTCAAATGGAACATCTTGATTTTCATAAGCTGCAAGATTTGACTGCTTCACTCTATTTAATAATTCTTTAAAACTTGGATCTCCTGATGTATTTGTACGTAACACTAATGTATTTACAAATAAACCAACTATGTCAGTGAGTGCATCATCGTTTCTTCCAGCAATCGGACTACCGATTGGTATATCAGTACCTGCACCTAATCTTGTAAATAGCGCACTAAGTCCTGCTTGCAACACCATAAACAAACTAACTCCGTTTTTCCGTGCAAGCTCTACTAACCTACTATGCATACCCGCATCTATTTGAAAATGAATTGTTTCTCCGCGATAACTCGTTTCAATTGGACGCTGGTAATCTGTAGGTAACTCCAGCTGATCTGGTAAACCTTCTAGCTCTTTCTTCCAAAACTCTAATTGTGTTGAAATAAGACTCTCTTGTGTAGTTTCATCACCAAGCAACTGTTGTTGCCAAAGTGCATAATCTGCGTATTGAACTGGAAGTGTCTCTAACTGAACTCTGTTACCTTGACATCGTGCTTTATATGCCGCTGTAAAATCTCTCGTTAACGGTTGTAATGACCAGCCATCCCCTACAATATGGTGCAATAGAATTAGTAATACATGTTCGTTTTCATTCACTGTAAATAGTTGCAGACGAACTGCTGGTTCAACATCAAGGTTAAAACTATATCTTACCGCCTCTACAAGCACACTTTCTAATTCATCTTTACATGTTTTTGTTATTATCATCTCTAGATTTAAATTTTCCATATCTAAAATTTTCTGATAGGAACTACCTAATACGTTAGGGAAAATCGTTCTAAGCGTTTCATGTTTCTCAACTACATCATAAAAAGCACCTTGCAATGATTCCTCGTTCAACTTTCCAGAAATACGAATGACTAATGGAATATTATAAGTAGGACTTGGACCTTCTAAACAATTTAAGAACCATAACCTGCGCTGCGCAAATGAAAGTGGAACTTCATTTGGTCTACTTACTTTCTTAATAGCTGGTCTTGCAGTTTTTGCTTGATCCAATTGTTTCGCAAGTTCAGCAACAGTTGGCGATTCAAATAGTTTTCCAATTCCTAATTCAACACTTAACGTTTCACGGATTCTTGCCATTAGACGAGATGCAAGAAGCGAATGGCCACCCATTTCAAAAAAATTATCATCAATACTAATGCGAGAAACACCAAGTACTTCTGCAAATAAATCACATAATATTTCTTCTTTCGGATTTCTAGCAACTCTCTCCTTATTCATTTCATTAAAATCAGGAGCAGGTAATTTCTTTCTATCAACCTTACCATTTGGCGTTAATGGTAATTCTTCTAGCACAACAAATGCCGATGGCACCATATAATTCGCTAAACTTTCTGAAATATAAGAACGAATTTCTGAAAGGTTAATCCCTTCACTCCCTTCGGCAACGATATACGCAATGATTCGTTTATCATTTGGGCGATCTTCTCGTACCATTACTACCGCTTGTTGAATATATTCATGTCGTTGTAATACCATTTCAATTTCAGCTAATTCAATTCGGAAACCACGAATTTTAATTTGATGATCTGCGCGGCTCATGTACTCTAACACTCCATCGTTACGCCATTTTACCAGATCACCTGTGCGGTACATGCGCTTCCCTGGTTTTCCATAAGGATCTGCAACAAACCGTTCAGCCGTTAACTCTGGTTTTCCTAAATATCCGTTCGCAAGCCCTTCCCCTGCAATATATAATTCACCAATTACTCCAGGTGGTACTGGTTGTAAACCTGCATCTAATACATACACATCTGTACTCCAAATTGGCTTTCCAATAGGAGGTATACCACTTTCCCTTTCATCGATGTTCATGAAAGTAGACCAAATAGTCGTTTCAGTTGGTCCATATAAATTTGTAATAGAGCAACCTAATTCTTTTAATGTATTTGCTAAATGGGCCGGAAGCGCTTCACCACCAACGAGCACATTTAGTCCTTGTAGCCTCTCTGGATATTCAGTTACTAACGCCTGCCATAGTGTCGGTGTAGCTTGCATAATTGTCACTCTTTCTTCTTGTAACAATGCCGTTAACGCCGAAGGCTCTTGAATCACCTCTTTTGGAGCGATTGTTATACTTGCACCACTAACAAGAGGTAAATAAATCTCTAGAGCAGAAATATCAAACGCAAATGTTGTAACTGCTAATAAATGATCATTTTCATGTAATGAAAACATATCATCCATGGACAATAAAAAGTTACTTAAAGCTTTCATAGGAACAATTACACCTTTTGGATTGCCAGTTGAGCCTGAAGTGTAAATTGTATACGCAGGCTTTAAAAGTGATTCTTCATTTCTAAATGGTAGATTCATATGAGAATATGTGTTTAACGCTAGTTGCATTTTTTCACTATTTAATTCGATCTTTTTTATATCATTTTCTATAACTAAAGTTGATGCAACCGATAAATGCGTTATAATACAAGCTGGTTTTGCATCATTTACTATATAATTTATTCGCTCGGCTGGATATTCTGGATCTATCGGTAAATACGCTGCACCAGCCTTTAATACTGCTAGCATACTAACTACCATTTCCGTTGATCTTGGAAATACTAAAGCTACAAACTGATTTGACCCTATTCCTTCTTCTACTAAATAGTGTGCTAGTTCATTCGCTCGTTCATTTAGCTCTTTATACGTAAGATTTATTCCATTACAAGTAACTGCTATTTTATTTGGATTTTTTTGTACTTGTTTTTCAAATAATATAGGTAGAGAAATTAACTCTTCCGCTTCTTTAGTTTCATTCCATTCGAATAAAACTTTTTGATTTTCTTCAGGAAGAGTAATGTTTATACTTCCAATCGACGCGTCTTTTTCATAATCATTTATCACTAATTCTAATACATTCATAAATCTTTCTTTATGCAATGCTAGTTCCGAATAACTATATACCTCCGGGTTCGCATCAAAATGAATCATTAACTCATTTTCATCGAAACGTTTATAAACATTTATCGATAAATCATCGACAGGTCCTGCTGATAAATTATGTGTAATACCACGATTCCCAGCAAAATTAAGCCCATAATCAAAAGGCATCACATTCACTAACGGCCCGAATAACCTTTGATTTTCACCTAGTAACTTTAAGTCTCTTCTTAATTCCTCATGACGGTATTTATGATGACGACGTACTTCTCGAATCTCTTTAGAAACTTGCTGTAATAATTCCGCAAGAGTTATATTTGGAGTTACTGTAATACGAAGTGGTACTAAATTCATTACCATGCTCGGTGTATAAATAGATGCAGAACCGAGACGCCCCATCATTGGTAAACCTAAAACAATATCATTTGCACCTGTTAATTTATGCATATAAATACTTGTTACAGCGACAATAAATTCCGGCCAATTTGTTAACGAAACATTGATATCTTCTAGTAAAGTTTTCGTGCTAGAACTGGATAAATAAGCTGTTTCTCGTAAAAATCCATTTGATGTTCTCGGCGCTCGTTCTGCTAAACTTATGACATCCGGTTCATCTGCAAACTTTTCTAACCAAAAAGTACGATCTTCCTGAAATTGTTTAGACTCACGATACTCCATATCTTCTTGTACAACTTTTGCAAGAGAACCAAATGGCTTTTCATTCTTTCTTATTTCTTCTATAAGTGATGTATACTCTTTCGCTACCTTTTGGCTAAGAAGTGAAAATCCATAGCCATCCATCACAATGTGATGGATGCGCTGATACCAAAAGAAACGATTATTTTCAACTTGAATAAGTGCTTCAGTAAATAATTTATCTGTTTTCAAATCGACTGGCATATATAAATCATTTTTCATCCATATTTTAGCAGCCTCTTCAGGATCTTCTTCTTTACGAACGTCAATAAAATGCATATGAAAATTTGACGATTTCTCAATAACTTGCCACGGGCCAATTTCATCCTCTTCGAAACGAACATGTAGTACTTCTGCTTCTGTTACAACTTTACGTACTGCTAATTCGAAAATTTCTTGATTAATATTTCCGTTTATTTCAACATATTCCCCAGTATTATAAATCGGATTTAGCGGATCTAATTGCTGTGCAAACCACATACCAGTCTGCGCAGATGATAACGAATGACGAACCTTTTGACTATTAGGCATTCTTTACTACCCCTTTATTATGTAGTCTATTTGTTACAGCACCTGTGCTGTCTGTGAAGATAGTAAACTGTACCAATCGGAAACAGTTGGACGTTCTGCTAAATCTGCAAAAGTTATTTCTTTCCCTTCGCGACGCCACTTCTCTACTAAACTCATAATTCTGACCGAATCAAGTCCTCTATTTAGTAAGTCCTCATCAATATCAATACTCTCTACTGGCTCACGAAGTAGTTGTGCAACTAGTTCATGCACTTCCTGTATAGTGATTCCTTCACTCTCATCACTTTTTACACTTTGTAAATCTTTTAACAGTAAGTTTGTTGATGTCGTTACTGCACATCTATTAGATGCATACTCCAATGCTTGTTTATGATGGTCTAGTGAAAAATCAGCAACTGCATCTGCTACAAAAAATGGCTCTATACCATCCATAAATGCTTCGCAAGCTGTTAAAAGGCAGCCGATATGCGCATAAATACCGCAAATAATAAGTTGATCTCTTCCCTGTTCATTTAAAATTCCTAATAGATTTGTCTTTTTAAATGCACTATATCTCCATTTTGTTAAGAATATATCATCCTCATCAGGAGTAAGTTCACCGACAATTTTCTTTTTATCTGGTCCAGCAGGAATACCGTCCCCCCAAAAATCTTGTAATAACCCTCGTTGTTCTAACGTTTGTCCACCTGGTTGTGCTGTATAAACAACTGGTATACCAAGTTCCTTACATTTTTCTCTTATCACCTTAATATTTGAAATAAGTTCTACTTTTGGTGATTCTTTATCGCTATATGCATCAAGAAAATATTCTTGCATGTCATGGATTAGAAGAACCGCACGTTTCGGATCTGGTGTCCAGTTCACTTTATTTTTTGGTAGTTCTGATTCAACTGGCATTTTGTATACTGAAATAGATGGGATAGCCATCTAATCACTTCCTTCCAATTTTTATATTTTTTATTGTTTTACCGTAATAAGTTTTTCAGTAATGACTTTACGTAACTCTTTTTTGCTTACCTTTCCAACACCTGTTTGCGGGAATGATTCAATAAATTCAATTCGATCTGGAATCTTATAAGCTGCTATACCGCGTTCTCTTAAAAACATTTTTAATTCGCTTACTGTTGGAGCTTGTCCTCGAGCTATAACAAAGGCACAAGTACGTTCTCCTAAATAATCATCAGGCATTGATACAATGGCTACATCATGTACTGCATCGTGTGCTAATAGATGATTTTCAACTTCTTCCGCAGCAACTTTCTCACCACCACGGTTAATTTGATCTTTATCCCTACCTTCTACAATGATGTAACCTTGTTCATTTACTTTTACAAGATCACCTGTGCGATAAAATCCATCCTTTGTAAATGATCGTGCATTATGCTCTTCTGCTTTATAATAGCCACGAATTGTATATGGCCCTCTTGTTAACAAACTACCTACTTCACCAGGTTTCACATCGTTATCATTTTCATCAACGACCCTTACTTCATCGAATGTAGACATCGGTCTCCCTTGTGTATGAATGATGATTTCTTCCGGATCATTTAATCTCGTGTAATTTACTAACCCTTCTGCCATACCGAACACTTGCTGTAACGTACATCCAAATGTAGGGTGTATACGCTTTGCAACCTCAGCGCTAAACTTAGCACCACCTACTTGAATCACTTCTAAGCTCGATAAATCGTTATTACGAGAAGAAGCTGCATCAAGCCAAATCATTGCTAATGGTGGAACTAGAGCAGTAATCGTAACTTTTTCTTTTTCTATAAGAGCAAATGCCTCATCTGGGCTACCACCAGTTGCTAACACTACTTTTCCACCCGCATAGAAAGTTCCAAATGTCCCTGGAGAACTCATCGGGTAATTGTGCGCTACTGGAAGAACTGCCATATAGACGCTATCCGTATTCAAATTACAAATTTCAGCGCTAACACGTAAACTATAAATATAGTCATCGTGTGTTCTAGGAATTAATTTAGAAAGTCCTGTTGTCCCTCCTGATAATTGGAGAAACGCAACATCACTTGGCTGAACTGCTGGTAATGGAACGGGATCTATATACAGATCACTTATGTTCACAAACTCTTCTTCTTCTCCCACTACAATTACATGTTGTAAAGTTGGTACTTTCTCTTTCACTTCTCTTGCTAGTTTTCGATAATCAAAGCCGAGAGCCTTATCTGAAATAACGTAAGCACTCGCCTCACCAAACTCACAAAAATAACTAATTTCACTGCTTCGATGTGAAGGTAGTGCAAAAACAGGAAGTGCTCCAATTCGAAATAGCGCAAAGCATATTTCGAAAAACTCGATAATGTTGGGTAACTGTATTACAACTCGATCCTCTTGCTTTATTCCTAAATTCAGTAAACCTGAAGCTAAGCGATCTACTTTTTTATCAAGCTCACTATACGTCATATGCATATTACCACTTACAACTGCAATTTCATCTCCATACTTTTCAGCACGTTCTCTTAACAACGAACCAAATGTTTCTCCAAGCCAACATCCTTCTTCTCGATAACGATTTGCAAATTCTTCTGGCCATTCCGTGAAACCTGATAACATTATTTCTTCCCCCTATTTTTCATTCAGCGAATTATCTCTTAATCCTAAAGCCTTCAGCATTGTTTGGAACTTAGCTGATGTTTCTGCTAACTCATCTTCTGGTTTTGACTCAGCAACAACTCCTGCTCCTGCATATAATCGAAGTGTATTTTCTTGCACTTCAGCACAGCGAATTGTAACAATCCATTCACCATCTCCATTTAAATCGCTCCATCCTAGCATTCCTGTAAAGAATTCACGATCAAATGGCTCAATTTTTTGAATCGCCTCTCTCGCTTCTTCCATCGGCGTTCCGCAAACTGCTGGCGTAGGATGAAGAGCAATTGCTAATTCCAAAGAAGTAGTATTCGGATCCTTTAGTTCACCTTTCACTTCAGTAGACAAATGCCACATCGCTTCACTATGAATAACGGATGGTTTTTCCGGAACATGTAATGTATGACAGTATGGACGAAGCGCAGCAGCAACCGCTTCAACTACTACCGCATGTTCATGTAAATCTTTTGGTGAAGAAAGTAATTCCTCTGCTCTTCTCTTATCTTCCACTGGATCATCACTACGTGGTCTTGAACCAGCTAATGGATTAGAAATAACTTGCATACCATTACGTGAAACGAGTAATTCAGGACTTGCTCCAATTAATGTTTTATTACACTCGTTTTCATCTTCCGGTAAATTCACAGCAAATGTATAACCGTGCTTATTATGCTCTGCCAATTCGCGAAGTAGTTTTTGTTTATCAATCTTCTCTGAAGATTTAACATCTAACGATCTAGATAGAACGATTTTCTTTAAATCTCCGTCCTGAATTTTTTCAATCCCTTGCTTCACACCATTCATATAAACTTCAGGAGCTGGAACCGGTGTCATTTCAAATGTCAGTTTCTCATTTCGTTTTATCTCATTTGTTTTCTCTAACTGTAAACGCTCAGTAATTCTACTATGTTCTGGTACGATAAGTTGAACTTCTTTTCTACGATCAAAAGGCAAAGCACCAACAACGATAGGATTCGGATTTCCAGCTTGTTTTGCATTACTTAATACCGCTTGTACAAGTTCTGTAAAACTTTCAATTTCATGATGTTTTACTTTAGTAAACTCTCCTTCTGTCAATATCGTTCGAGTTGGTGAAGCAAAAAAGAACGAAGATTCAGTTTTATAATCTTCTAATAATTTTTCCGACAGTTCCTTTACGGCTATAAGTTCATTCATAGTATTAAAACCTCCTGAATTTTTTATTAAACTCCTAATGTAGCTCCGCCATCGACACATAAATTGTGCATTGTAATATGACTCGCTTTATCAGAGGCTAAAAACAATACTGCTTCAGCAATTTCTGAAGGTTGTGCAATTTTTTGTAACGGAATACCGAGTCTATATGTATTTTGAGAACCAGCAATTATATTTTCAGCTCCATTCTCATCAGCCCATAATAATCTTTGCATTTCAGTTTCAGTAGAACCTGGAGAAACTAAGTTACAGCGAATATTGTATGCTGCAAGTTCTAACCCTAAACATTTCATAAACATCGTCGTTGCAGCTTTTGATGCAGCATACGCAGCCATCTCCATTCTCGGAGTATTTGCCGCATTTGAGCCAACTGTAACAATTGCCCCTGACTTTCTTTGCATCATATATTTACTTACTGCTCGGCACATATAGAAAACTCCTGTAGAATTTACAGAGAATGTTTTATTCCAATCTTCATCACTTAAAGAGTGAATCGCTCCCATACGTAAAACCCCTGCAACATTTACTAATATATCTATCGGTGCTATATCATTTTCAATCCGTTCTACTACTTCTTCAACAGCGGCACTATCACTCACATCTAAACGAAAGGTTTTCACACGTGTTTCATTTAATTCATTTTCATTTAAGAGTACGTTTAACCCCTCTTCAGTTTGATCAGCCCCAATAACTGTAGCTCCTCTTTCTAAAAACATGTTTGCTACAACACTACCTATACCTTGCGCTGCACCAGTTACTAAAACCGTTTTCCCATCAAATTCCCCTATGTTCATTTCCTCTATCCTTTCATTTGAAAATTAATCTAATTAAACAAATAATGATAATGATTATCATTATTGATGTAAAAAATAATACACTTACTAAACTAATTGGTCAAGTGTACTTTTCATCAAAATATTATTCATTGATAATGTTTTTCATTTAATATTCTTACACCGAAATGATAATCTTTCTCAATAAACTTGTCAACCTATTTTTATTTTTCAGATAAAATAATTTAATGATTCTCAACACAATTACATCTAAAAGCATTAATAAGTACTTACATTACACATTTAATTCATACTCCTCTTTTTAAACTTGTAGAAGACTAACTGTAGATACCTTCCTTTACAAAGCCTTATCAAAAAACCAAGTATATATTTTCTCAACATTTTTCTGAAAATATATCTTGCAATTACTGATGTATGTCTTGTTTATAATTTAAGATTTAAGACGTATTTCGAATATGATGTATCATTTTTTGATATTCCAATATAATCCAAATAGGCATTTCACTCACTTTTTTGTCTCAAAAAATCCCAAATGTTATATAACCTCGTTACAATCATTCATAAAAAAAGCACCCTATTTAATAGGATGCTTTTTCGTATTTATAGTGTGATAGAAGATTTATATACTTATGCTACGCTGCGATACTCTTCTTCTTGTTCTTTTTTCTGCTTAGGTGCTTGAATTAAAATTGCGATAACAAATGATACGACACATAATACACCGATCACCATGAAGGTTGGTTTGAATCCACCTAGAAGTGCACCGATAAAGGAACCTGCAAGTGCTCCAAATCCAAATCCTTGATACACAATCCCGTAGTTCTTACTATGGTTTTTCATACCGTAGAAATCACCAACGATAGCTGGGAAAATAGTGATATTTCCACCAAAGCAAAACGCTACGCTTGCTACACATACGAAGTAGATACCATAATTTAAATCTACGAAACTTAAAACCAAGACTGAAGCTGCCATAACAACAAATGTACCAGTAACGATTTTTAAACGGCCGATTTTATCTGATAACGGTCCTAAAATAATACGACCTAATGTATTGAAGATTGCAACCATAGCCACCGCATTAGCTGCTGTCGCTGCGCTAAGCCCTACAAGTTGAACACCAATGTCTTTTACCATACCAATTAAGTATAAGCCACTCATACATGATGTAAATAACATAATAAATAATAAGTATACTTGTTTTGTGCCTAACATTTCTTTCGTTGTATATTCCTGAGTTTTTGTTTCATGAACTGCTCCTTGATCTGCAGCTTGATGGATTAAACAAGCACCAAGGACAATCATAGCTGTAACAATTAAACCCCAGTATATAAACGCTTGTGATACACCAACTGATTCAATTAACTGTGCGTTAACGTATTTAAAGATTAAGCTACCCGAACCATATGCAGAGACAGAAATACCAGCAATTAAACCTTTACGCTTTGGAAACCACTTTATTAAATTGGATAATGAAGTGATATATGCTGTACCATCTGCATAACCTACAACAACCCCTGCTAGTACATAAAGCAATATTAATGAGGAAGCTTGTGAACTAAGTATTAATCCTAGTCCTAATGCTAGTCCAGCTATCATAATAAGTTTACGCAGTCCCCATTTTTCTTGCAATTTACTCGCAAATAAAGTTGAAAATGCTAAGAAAAGACTAGTAATTGAGAAAGTTATAGCAACAGCGTTTAGGCTCCAACCGTATTTACTAACTAAAGGCTGATTGAATAAACTCCATGTATATATCGTCCCAAGTCCCATTTGTACTATGACTGTGCCAAGGACAACAAGCCATGGATTAACTTTTGATTTTTTCATATCATTCCGCCTCCTCTTTCTATTTCAATGCTATTAGCTAAATTTTCTTTTTTTATGTTCATATTGGTCACCTCATTTGATTTAACACCTTCATTGTATAAGATGTCCCCGCTTATGTAAGCACTTACAAGATAGAGCGTCAAAAATATGGAATCAGTTACAGAAAACGAAGGTCGAAATACAAAAAACGAATTATTAAATACGTAAGTAGCTATTATAATGTTTTGCATCAATACGACTTACAGCTGTTTTATCATCTCTCTTTATAAAAATTATGTCTCAAGTTATACGATACCTATATTGCGATATTTCGATTTACCTATGCAAACAAAAAAAACTATTTTCACACTACGATGCACTTTATTTTTTATAAAATAAAAAATATTTTATTGATAAATAAAACTAAATATTCACTAATATATCTATACGTGGTTTAATATATATAATAAAAAAATATTTCTGTCTTTAATGAGGAGGTACTATGAAAGCAAACGTAGGGGATACTATACTTTTTCAACGAAATAATTTAAAGATTACAGGATCTGTATTAAAACTTTATACTGAATCGGTCTTAGTTGAAATTACAAATGTAAGCGGTGGTACTTTTGAATTTGATCGAACGATTGTAAATCATAAAAACTATAAAATTTTAAATACGAATACATAAAACAACAAAAAATAGCCCCTGCTCACCAGCAGCGGCTATTTTATATGAAAATACTTCATTAGTTTATATATCCTAAAACACTTACAATCTTACTCGCTTTTAAATTATTAATATGATAATAAATTTCTAAGCCCCTTCTCTCAGCTCGTAACACTTTACCTTTCATTTTTGATAAATGTTGCGAAACAGTCGATTGTGGAATATTTAGTAATTCTGTTAATTGCGTTACATTACATGTTTTTCTCGTACTTAATTCATTTACAATTTGTAATCGGATTGGGTGAGCCATAATTTTTAAAATATCTACATCTTCTTCTGAAACTAAACTTTTTCTCATTTCACTCGTATATGTTGTCATAAGACATTCCCCTTTTATATGAATTTCTCTTATTTAGATCTATTTCCAAAATATTTAAAACTCCGACAAGAAACCTTTATATAAAAATAATAGAATTTTAAATTTTTAAAAACAGAACGAAATACAATTCACTTTATTTATTTGGTACATATACATAATACAATGTTAATATGTGCTCTATGTGAAGTTAGCATATATTTATAATGAAGATTTTTCAAACAATTCACATCTAACTATATACTTCCTCATAATACTATCCAGTGATTTTAACATATTTTAGGCGTTTGTATATACTATCTACAAAATAAATGTTGTTTAGGGGGATTTCAAATGCCAACAATGTTACAAGAAGAAGTTGAAGAAGCGCGCGAAACATATGTCAGTCGTATCATATTGGTCGGTGGATCAGCTTTATTTTTAGTAGGTGGTGTTATCTCGGCAATTTCGGCCTTTAAAACATATAATCGCTTGGAAAATACACCGCCTTCTACAGATAACTCTTAGGTGAATTATTTAATTCTGAATAACAAACAAATGCCGTCTCTAAAAAGAGACGGCATTTGTTTGTTCATAAGTTCTTTACTAGAAAATCGCAAACAATACTTTGTGCATGAATTACAATTGAACTTACTTCACCACAAACTTCGTCTGACTACAACCATCCTTCTGCTTCGTTACTTCTAATACAGCCGGCATTGCGTTTTTCAGCTCTTGAACGTGTGAAATGACACCGATAAATCGGCCTGATTTTTGTAAGTCAATTAAGGCGTCAACTGCTTTTGTTAATGACTCCTCATCTAATGAACCAAAACCTTCGTCGATAAACATCGTTTCGATGGAAATACCACCTTCATACGATTGAATGACGTCTGCCATTCCAAGCGCTAAACAAAGTGATGCATTAAATTTCTCACCGCCAGATAATGTTTTTACATCGCGTGTTTGACCTGTATATGCGTCGTATACATCTAAGCCTAATCCACTTTGACGATTTCTCTTCTCAACTCGTTCACTTCGTTTTAAATAAAATTGTCCATTTGATAATTTACGTAATCGTTCGTTTGCAATTTGAACAATTTGTTCTAAATACTCAATTAAGATGTAACGTTCAAATGATATACGGCTTTCGTTATCACCTTTCATTACTTCATATAAATCAACAAGTTCTTGGAAAGCTTTTTCTTCCTCATGAATTTGTTCATCAATTCGTCTAATGTTTTCATGTAAATCAGAAATATATGTTACCGCAGTTTGCGCACGTTGGCGTTTTTCTTTTATTATATCGAGATTAATTTGTAATTCTATTATGTGTTCACCTAACGCCGTAATATCCATGTACTCTTTATCTTTTAATTCAGCATGTAACTCTTCAATTTGTTTTGCAAGCACTTCAAGAGATGAATAATAACTTTGAATTTCTTTTTGTAACATCTCCATCTCAATATCACTTAATTTAGCTTCTTTATACGTGGATTGATCTGTAAATCCGCTCTGTTCAAGCTCTTTCATAAAGCGCGTAAACGTCTCTTCTTTCTTTAATTTTGTACTTTCAAATTGATTAGAAGCACTTTCCTGTTCTGCTTGAATTCGTATATTTTCATTTTGCCAATGTTGATACGCTTCCTGCACTTTCTTCCATTCGTCCTCCATTAATTTGAGTTCATGCATAGCTTGGTCAAACTGGACTTTCCAAGCTTGGACTGTTTGTAAGTTTTCAGGAATATTTTTCTTATCATGTTCATATGACGTACGAAGCTGCATACACTCCATTTCTATACGGTGCTGCTCTGTTTCTACCTCACGCTTTTGCTTTTGAAGTGCATCTATTTTTTCTTCTACGCTTTTTATATTCACAGCAGTTTGCTTACGCGTTTCTTCGCTTGCTTTTAACGTATTCACTTCAGTTGCTAATTGCTTTCCCTTTTGAACAAGCGCACTATATGTTTCAACTAATTCTTCCGAGCGATAGCCTCGCTTCTTAACATCTTCTATTACCTGCTCATATTGAAGATGATAGAAATTCCATTTCTCCTCTAATTGAAAATGTAACTTTTCAGCAATATTCTTCTTGTCTCTTAAATCATTTAACTCTTTTTCATCGATCGCATTACTTTGTTCTATAGCTTTTTTCGGATGGTTCGTACTACCGCATACTGGACAAGATCCACCATCATGTAAATGAAGAGCTAATATACCAGCTTGTTCACTTAACCAGCGGCGTTCCATATTTTCATATGCGTTCACTGCCATTTGCATCTTATTGTATGCCGCTTCTTTTTCGTTCTCGAATTTTTGTTTTTCTTGCCAAACATCATATGCTTGCTTTAAAACTTTTGCATCTTCTCGCATATTCGTTAGTTCTTCTACTTTAGCTACATATTGCTCAAGTGCTCGTTCTAATTGCTGTAATTCACCAGACATTAGCTGTTTTTGATTTGTATGCTCCTCTAATTGTCGATCTAAGTTTTGCATACTTTCTTTTAGTTTCCCTACTTGAAGTTCTGCATTTTTTAAATTCAATTGTTTCTCAGCCAATGATGCAATAATCGGTTGTAACTCTTCTAATCTTTGAACAAGTTTTTTTGCATTTTCTCTCTCAGGTTCTTTATTCTTTACTGCTTCATATTTCTCCTGAGCAAGTTCAAAGCTACTCGTTATATTTTCTTTTTTGGCGATTATTTGTTTTAACAAACTTTCAGCCTTCTGCTCATTTTGCATTGCTTCTTCATACCATTGTTCAAATGGTAATAAGCGCTTCGCTTCTTCCGCACGTTTAAAAGATGTTTCTTTCATTTCAATAACGGTACGATTTTCCTGTAAAGTATTATATTTCTCATTCTTTTGTTGTAAATCTATAAATTTCTCATTTACAGATTTCGCTGTATGAAAACGAGTTTCAGCATCTTTTAATTGCTTCGTTTGAACATCTTGTTCTAGTTGTAATTGCTCAACCTCTACCTTATACGCAGCTGTTTCTTGTTCTAATGCTTCTACTACTTGATGCGTGTTTACATGTTCTTGTTCCACTAATGTCTCTAATAATGCTCCATCGCGGATTGGTAATTTAAAAACATTACGGAAGTATAACTCTCGCTCTTTCTGCTTTTCTTGTAAAACGTCTTTCCATTGTTTTCGTTTTTGATCAAGTAACTCACGCATTAACTTATAACGATCCGTTTTAAAAATTCGACGTAAAATTTCTTCTTTGTTTTCTGTCTCAGATGTTAATAGTTTTCGGAATTCCCCTTGTGGTAACATAACAATTTGGCTAAATTGATGTTTACTTAAACCAATTAAATCTTCCACTTTTTTATTTACATCCGTTACATGGAAACGATCAACAGCTGGAACATTTTCTTCATCAATCACTTCATATAGTTCTACTGCATGTCCCGTAATTGTCTTGTTCCCTTGTTTTTTATGTCCAAGTTGTCGTTTTATTTCATAACGTTTCCCTTTTAACTGAAAGGTTAGTTCTACACTTGTATACATATTATCATCAGCAAATTGACTGCGAAGCATGCTCGTATCACTACGTTCTTCTCCGCTTGCCTCACCATATAACACATAACAAATCGCATCAAAAATCGTTGTCTTTCCAGCTCCTGTATTCCCAGAAATGGCGAAAATACGATGATCTCCAAGATCGTTAAAATCGATTACTTCTTTCTGTTTATATGGCCCAAATGCTGTCATAATTAGCTGAATCGGTCTCATCCTCGTTCACCTTCCCGTTCTTGCACTGTTTGTAGTACTTCTACAAATAGACGTTCTTTCTCTTCTGATAAATCTAAGCCTTTCATTTCTTTATAAAAAGCCTTTAATAACGATAAATCATCCGTTTTATGTCTTGAAACAGTTACTTCATTTGACTCTGTGAACTCTCGTCTTTGAATAGATCTTTCAACATGCATTGCATTTGGATATACAGAGCGTATTTTTTCCATTGGCTGCAAGACAGGATTTTCATCTAATAATTTTACAAACACGTAATCTTCACTTACTGGATGTTGTAATAATTCATCTATTTTCGCTTCTACTGTTCGCATTTTACGACGTGGTGCAAGTAACCTTTTTTCAATTGTTGCTTCACCTTGCTCGTCCAGTTCCACCTTATAATATCCTTTTTTATGTTTTTCTTCAGAAATAGAATATGCAAGTGGAGAACCTGAATATCGAATTGTCTCATTACGTACGAAATGCGCTTGATGTAAATGTCCAAGCGCTGTGTAATGAAACTTATCAAAATAATGACTATTTACGTATTCAGCACCACCAATTGAAAGTGGTCGTTCTGCATCACTTGTATTCTCTTCCGCTTCTCCCGCAGAAGTCACAAATGCATGACCAACAAATACGTGTCTTGCTTCTTTATCCATCGTTTCAGAAAGCTCATTCATAAAAATACGCATCGCATCATCATGAGAACGTACATCTTCGTTTTTCAAAACATGTCTAACTATGCTTGGATCCGCATATGGAACGAGATGGAAGTGAACCTCGCCATATTCATCATTTAATATAATTGGCTCATATGGAAATTGAAATTGTCCCACAATAAATAATCCTTGTTTCTTCATTAAACTACTTCCAAAATGAATACGATCTGGACTATCATGGTTTCCTGCAACCGCAATAACTGGTGTTTGTAAATCAATCACTATTTTTTGTAAAACATCATTTAATAAGTCTACTGCTTCCGTAGGTGGAATTGCTCGGTCATATAAATCCCCTGCAATAATTACGGCATCTGGTTTTTCTTCTTCAACAGCTTGTACAAACTGATCTAATACAATCTTTTGATCTTCAGTCATATACACGCCATGAACGAGCTTTCCTAAATGCCAATCCGCTGTATGAAATAACTTCATAGTTTCCTGCTCCTTTTAATTTACTGATTTTAGTGATACGAGTTGATAGTTTATTGTAGTTTTTCCGTTTTCCCACTCTAACTTTTGTATCATTGCACTACCAATTCTTTCTTCATTTGATTTATATAAAGGCAATATTTCTTGAACTGTAAATAAGTGATAACCATCCAATTTTAATTGAAATATGTTTTCTTCTATATGTAATCTTACTTCTTTTTCATTTGAAATAATTTTTGTGTGCATCTCAAATTTCATGACAGATACAACCCCTTTTTCTAATCTCTACACTATTAATAGTATATTGGCTATGCAAGATTGACAAGTAAATACACGGCAAAGTACACACTTTTCTATCGCTATATGTTTTTTATTTTTACATATAATACGGTATGTGAAATTTTATTTATTGTAAAAATAAAAATGTCTAATATGACATCTTTATTTTTGTATAAAGTCTTTCATTACATAATATAAAACTGTAATGAAAACGATCGCTACAAAAAATGAAAATACTGCGATAATGTACCCATCCTTATTTAATAAAATGCAAAAAGAAATAGATATGATAAAAATCGGAAATACAAGTCGTACTTTATCCTTCACTTCCTCTGTCGTATCTGTATGATGAAAATACTGCGTTATCCCTATCATTAAAGAAGACAAAATAATCAGCGACAATAGTAAAGGTCCTGGCATTCCGATTTCTCCTTTCTCTATTTCTAATGAAAAGCAATTTTTCTTACATCATAATCACTTCAAATACTCTTTTTGAAGTGATTATGCACAATTTATACATATATAATAGCGTGTTTATCATGAAAATTTCAAATAATTACAATTACAGTAATGTTGTAATATTCATTTTCAACCTCAGAAATCCTGCAAATATATCTCGTCAAAATATGCGGTATACAAATTAACACGTACCGTCAACTTTAGACAAAATTTATAAAGGACATTTCAATACGTATCAAGAATTAAGAATAAGAAGATATGTAAGGGAGGATGAATTATGACTGAACACGTTTTATTTTCTGTTAGTGAAAACGGCGTTGCATCAATTACTTTAAACCGCCCAAAAGCACTTAATTCTTTATCTTATGACATGTTACAACCAATTGGGCAAAAACTGAAAGAGTGGGAAAATGATGAGCGAATTGCGCTTATCGTATTAAAAGGAGCTGGCACAAAAGGTTTTTGTGCAGGCGGCGACATTAAAACTCTTTATGAAGCGCGTTCAAATGAAACTGCATTGCAGCATGCGGAACGTTTTTTTGAAGAAGAGTATGAAATTGATACATATATTTATCAATATAAAAAACCGATCATCGCTTGTTTAGATGGAATTGTAATGGGCGGTGGTGTCGGTCTTACAAATGGTGCGAAATATCGAATTGTAACTGAGCGTACGAAATGGGCAATGCCAGAGATGAACATCGGCTTCTTCCCAGATGTCGGTGCTGCTTATTTCTTAAATAAAGCTCCAGGGTTTGCTGGCCGCTATGTTGCTTTAACAGCATCTGTTTTAAAAGCTTCTGACGTATTATTTATAAACGCTGCTGATTACTTTATGACATCTGACTCATTACCAAATTTCCTTACTGAACTTGAAAGTGTAAATTGGCATAAAGAAGATGATGTACATACTAATTTAAAAGAAGTCATTGGTACATTTGCAACTGCTCCAAACTTAGAAAGCGAGCTTTCTCCTTCATTAGAAGAAATTAATTCACATTTTGCATTCGATACAATTGAAGAAATCACCCATTCATTGGAGAAAGCTCAAAGTTCCTTTGCTTTAAAAGCGAAAGAAACGCTATTATCAAAATCCCCTATTTCATTAAAAGTAACATTAAAACAATTTATTGATGGACAAGATAAATCCGTTGAAGAATGTTTCGCTACCGACCTTGTACTTGCTAAAAATTTCATGAGACATGAAGATTTCTTCGAAGGAGTACGATCCGTTGTCGTTGATAAAGATCAAAATCCGAATTATAAATATAAGCAATTAAGTGATGTTTCAGAAGAAGATGTAAATCGGTTCTTTAACTTACTTAATGCATAAGGTGAAACATTAATAAGTGGGGGCTCATTACCCGCTTATTATTAGCCCTCACCGCTCGTCCGGTCATGCGGGATAAAATTGAGGCTATATAGTAGTGGAATTCCACTACTATATAGCCTCTTTCTCATTTAATATTTTTTAATAAAATTTAATTTTATTAAATCAAAATGTATGCTACACTATTTTTAATCAAATATTCTAAAAATAAAAAAGGAGGAGCAACTATGATTGAAAATTATTTTCTTTTCATCATTATGTCTATTTGTCTTATTATTTTACCCGGTCCTGATACTGCAATGGCGACGAAAAATACATTGGTTGCTGGTAAGGTGGGTGGAGTGAAAACTGTGTTCGGTACATGTGTTGCACTTTTAATTCATACTTTAGCAGCAGTAATCGGACTTTCCGCAATTATTGTAAAGTCAGCGCTTTTATTTTCTATTTTCAAGTACGTTGGAGCTCTATATTTAATTTATATTGGCATTAAAGCCCTTTTAGCGGTAAGAAACAAAGAAGGCTTTAATACGAACGATATATCTTTAAATAATGAAGATGAACACACTTCTTGCTTTCGCCAAGGGTTTCTTACGAATTTATTAAACCCTAAAGTTGCAGTCTTCTTTTTAACCTTTTTACCGCAATTTTTAAATCCAAATCATAATACGTTTATCCAACTTCTCGTAATGGGTCTTACTTACCTCGTTTTAACAGTTATTTGGTTCGCTTTTTATATATTTTTAATTGATAAAATTAGTGCTTTTATGAAAAAACCGAGGACGCAACGTTATATTCAAGGCTTAACAGGAATCGTCTTAATTGGTTTTGGTATTAAACTAGCTTTTGAAAAAAATAATTAACAAGACGAAAACCACCACTATTAATAGTGGTGGTTTTCATTTAACAACTGATTTGGCTGTTTACTCTCTATTAAAACCAGCGCTCAGTTACAACTTTTTTACGTGTATAGAATTGAACGCCATCTGTACCATTTGTACCTAAATCACCAAAGAAGGAAGCTTTATTTCCTGCAAATGCGAAGAATGCCATTGGTGCTGGAACGTTTACGTTTACACCGATCATACCAGCATCGATATTATCACGGAACGTTTGTGCATGTTTACCATTTGAAGTATAAATAACCGCGCCATTTGCAAATTTAGATTGATTTGTTAATTTAATACCTTCTTCTAAATCTTTAACTCGTACAATGCTTAATACTGGAGCAAAAATTTCATCTTGCCAAATTTTCATTTCTTGATTTACACCATCAAAGATTGTCGCACCTACAAAGTAACCTTCTCCAACTTCTTCCTTAACTTTACGGCCATCTACTAATAAAGTTGCTCCATCTGCTACACCGCTATTAATATAGCCTAATACGCGCTCTTTATGAGATTCACGAATTAATGGTCCAACATAATTATCTTCGTGGAAACCGTCACCTACTTTTAATTTCTTCGTCTCTGCTACTAGTACGTCGATGAATTCATCAGCAATTTCATCCACTACTGCTACTACTGAACATGCCATGCAGCGCTCTCCACTACTTGCGAATGCAGATCCAATTACACCTTGCACTGTTTTCTCAAGATTGCAATCTGGCATTACAATCGCATGGTTTTTTGCACCAGCTAACGCTTGTACACGTTTCCCGTGTTTCGTACCTGTTTCATACACGTAACGAGCTACTGGCTCAGAGCCAACGAACGAAACAGCTTGAATATCTTTACTTTCTAAAATGCTATTTACAACATCTTTTCCGCCTTGTACTAAATTTAATACCCCTTTTGGAAAACCAGCTTCATAGAATAACTCTACAAGTCGCTCTGCTAAAAGTGGCGTTCTTTCAGATGTTTTTAATACGAACGTATTACCGCAAGCAATTGCAAGTGGGAACATCCATAATGGAATCATCATCGGGAAGTTAAACGGTGTAATACCAGCAACAACTCCAATTGGATAGCGCCAAATCGATCCATCAATGCCGCTAGCAATATTCGGAAGAGCTTGTCCCATCATTAAATTTGGTGCTGATGTTGCAAGTTCTACCGCTTCAATCCCGCGCTGCACCTCACCAGTTGCATCCGTTAATGTTTTACCATTTTCTAGCGTAATGATTTTAGCAAGCTCTTCTTTGTTTTCTTGTAAAATCTGTAAATATTTGTATAATTGTCTTGAACGATTCGGAACTGGTACTTTAGACCATGTTTCATATGCTGCTTTTGCCGCTTCAACAGCTTTTTCAACATCTTCTTTCGGAGATAGCGGAACGTAAGCGATAATTTTTCCAGTCGCCGGATTCGGAACTGCTTCTACTTCTGTACCAGTAGATTCTACCCACTCACCATTAATATGATTTTTTACCCGTTTAATTTCAGTTGTAATCATTGTATTCTCTCCTTTTTATGATTTATTTTTGATTAGAAATTAATTGTTCACTAACTTTCTTATATAAAGCAGCCATATCGTTTTCGCCATACCCAGCTTCACTTGCTTCTTCATATACGTTTAATAGCATCTCGCTAACTGGTAAGTGCAGTTCGCTTTCTTTCGCTAAATCTACTGCAAATCCTAAATCTTTCTTTAATAAATTCACAGTAAAGCCTGGATCGTAGTTTTCAGTTGCAATGAAACTTTTATAATTACGCTCATAAATTCTACTTTGACCGTAACTTACATTTAAAATATCAAACATTTTATCTAAATCCATATTATTCTTTTTCGCTAATGTTAAAGCTTCACTCACACCAGCTGTATAAAAACCAATTAATAGGTTATTAATTAATTTAACTGTTGTGCCACTATCAATCTGCTCACTAACATGGAAAACATTCGCGCCTAGTACGCCCATGATCAATTCCGTTTTCTCATATACTTCTTTCGATCCACCAACCATAAACGTTAATGTACGGTTTTCGGCTCCAATTACCCCACCACTAACAGGTGCTGCTAAAAAGTCTACTTTCTTTTCCTTTGCAGCTTCCTCTAACTGTTTGTTTAATTGTGGAGATACAGTACTTGTATCAATTAAAACTACATTCGAGTGGCTATTTTCAAACAATCCTTCTTCCCCAAAATACACCGCTTCAACAGCGCGAGGTGAAGGTAAACTTGTAAAAATCACATCGCATGTTTCTGCTAGTTTTGAGATTGATAAGCCAATAATTCCTCCTTCATTTTCAAAGGAAGCTTCAGCCTCTTTATTTAAATCCACACCGTATACTGTGTAACTTGATTTAACTAAATTTTTAGACATTGGAAGACCCATGTTACCTAAACCGATAAAGCCAATCTTTTTCATATCGCTTTCCTCCTATTTACACAATATACTTTCCGCGATTTATAATAGCTTTCGCAATTTCTCTCTTTTTCGTAAACACGTTCGTGTATAAAGGCACTAATAATTGACGAATTTCAGCTAGAATTACGTGTCTATCTTGTTCTTCTGTGACAGCCGCTGAAAGTATAGAAATCGCTGCTTCTTCTACTTTACGATAGCCCTCTTCACAAATAACGTCAGTTATCATTTGTTTCGTACGCTCTTTCTCTTCACCATTTTTACTAATTGCTTTACTCGTACGTAAAAATGCTGATTCCATGACGTACACGTCCGTTAACATATTTGATAATACACGTGAATATTCTTGTTCTTGGTCAATTTTTAACCCTGGAGTTTTAGAGAGCGTTTTCAAAGATTGTTTCAACAATTTTTTCGCTAATAAAATGTAACGATGGTTTCTTTCAACATTTGCTACATCAACTTCTACTTCAGTATCTTCAATTTTTTCCATTTGCTTCATTAACATTTTAGCAACTGTTAATCTATTAATTTCGTTCGTTCCTTCAAAAATACGACTAATTCTAGCGTCACGATATAATCGTTCTACCTCGTACTCTTGCATATAACCGTAACCACCATGAATTTGTACAGCTTCATCTACGATATGACCAAGTGTTTCAGAAGCATTTACTTTATTAAGTGCACATTCAATTGCAAATTGAGACATTTTCTTCATAAGATCTTCATCACTCTCATGAATTGCTTCATCAATTACACCTGCTGTACGGTAGGCTGCACTTTCTGCTCCATATGTAGCAATGATCATATTTGCAATTTTCTCTTGAATCATCGTAAAATCTACTAATTCCGTTTGGAACTGTTTTCGCTCTTTTCCATATTGTACCGACAGACCAATTGCTTGTTTTGCCGTTCCAATATTTCCAAAAGCCAGCTTTAGTCTAGCGAAGTTAAGAATATTAAGAGCTACGTGATGCCCTTTGCCAACTTCCCCTAAAACATTTTCAGCAGGGATGACAACATCTTCTAAAATTAGAGTAGCCGTTGAAGAACCTTTAATCCCCATTTTCTTTTCTTCTAGTCCAATGGATACACCTTCACATGTTCTTTCGACAATAAACGCTGTCATTCCTTTATTTGTCTTCGCAAAAACAACGTATACATCTGCCATATGAGCATTTGTAATCCACTGCTTCTCACCATTTAACTTCCAAGCAGTACCATCTTCATTTAATACTGCACTCGTTTTTGCACTTAAAGCATCAGAACCAGCATTTGGCTCAGTTAAAGCATAAGCCCCAATCCATTCTCCAGACGCAATTTTCGGCAAATATTTTTCTTTTTGTTCTTTCGTTCCGTAATATATGTAAGGCAATGTACCTACACCAGCGTGTATATTAAAGGAAACGCTAAATGCACCAGCATATCCCATTTTTTCTGCTACAAGCCCTGAAACTGCCTTTCCTAACTCAAATCCGCCGTACTCTTCTGGGACTTCGATACTTAATAATCCAAGTTCTCCAGCTTTCTCAAATAATTGACGAGAAACTTTATAATTATGTTGTTCAATATTCTCTATTTGTGGAACAATTTCTTGTTTAACGAATTGTTCTGTCGTTTTTGCGATTAAATCTTCATCTCCTGAAAAATCTTCTGGCGTAAAGAAAGCATGATTCACATCTTTATTAAGTGAAAAAAATTCATCCCACGGTAACTTCGTTTTCTCCATCTGAATCCCCCTATCATTTCGGCCTTACTTGCTACTACGTATGCTCGTCTACGATGAGTGGAATTTCTTATTTTTGAAAACAGAAGGCGATGAATTGTCACATCAAGCAGTTCGTTTTGCCAAAGATGTATTCTCATCGCCTTAGTTGTTTTATCTATTGATCCTCTGATAATACTGTTTTTGCAATTCCAGTATCTAATTCTTCAAAGTCATGATATGAAATTGTTTCATATAACTCACTTCTCGTTTGCATACTTGAAAGTGCATCTTTTTGAGAACCTGTTTCCTTAATTAAAGTAAACACATTCTCATATGCTTTCGCTGCAACACGAAGTGAAGTTACAGGATAAATAACTATTTGGAAGCCCATATTTGCAAATTCCTCTGCACTATAATACGGCGTTTTCCCGAACTCAGTCATATTCGCAAGTAAAGGGGCATTTACTTTACTATTAAATAGACGGAACTCTTCTTCTGATTGAAGCGCTTCAGGGAATATTGCATCTGCACCTGCTTTTACATAAGCGTTCGCTCTTTCGATTGCTTCATCTAAGCCTTCTACACCGCGAGCATCTGTACGTGCCACAATATATAAGCTTGGTGCAACTTCTTTAATCGCTTTAATCTTTTGAACTAATTCTTCTGTAGTAACGAGTTTCTTACCATTTAAATGTCCACATTTCTTCGGTAATTGTTGATCTTCAATTTGAACAGCCGCAACTTTTGCTTCCACCATTTCTACTGCTGTTCTCGCTACGTTTAATACACCGCCAAATCCTGTATCAATATCAACAAGAACTGGTAAATCTGTAGCTCTTACTAGATCTCTTGCTCTTACTGCTACTTCAGTAGACGTCACGATTCCTAAATCTGGTAGCCCTTTACTTGCAGTATAAGCAGCTCCCGATAAATATAAAGCTGAAAAACCTGTATTTTTCGCAACAAGAGCAGCCATTGCATCATGAGCACCTGGAATTTGCAAAATCCCATTTGCTTCTACTAAAGCTCGGAAGCGATTCGCAAGCTCCTCTTGTGTTGACTGTTTATTCACAACCCAAGCCATTCTAAATTCCCCCTATTATTAATTTAAGAATAGATCTACAAATTCGTTTACATTCATATTTTCTAGTTTTTCTTCATTTAGACAAACTTCATGAATTTGTTCTTGTTGCTTACTAGAATAATGACCTGCCATATTTGCAGTGAACTTTTGAACAACTTTTGGAATTGCTTCGTCTCTACGGAAACGGTGACCAAGTGGATATTCACATTCCACATTTTCTGTTACAGTGCCATCCTTGAAATGAACTTGAACAGCGTTGGCGATTGAGCGCTTGTTCGGGTCAAGGTAATCTAAACTGTACTGTTTGTTTTCAACAACAACCATCTTATTACGTAATTCATCTACACGTGGATCATTTGCTACTACATCCTCATAATCATCCGCAACGATATCTCCTTTTAATAAACCGATTGCCGTAATGTATTGTAAGCAATGATCACGATCAGCTGGGTTATTTAATGGACCTTCTTTATCGATAATACGAATTGCTGATTCATGAGTTGTAATTGTAATACGGTCAATTTCATCTAATCTTTCTTTAATTTCTGGATGTAATTTCACAGCACACTCTGCAGCTGTTTGTGCATGGAATTCTGCTGGATATGAAACTTTAAATAATACATTTTCCATTACATAAGACTCTAATGGTCTTGCTAACTTTAATTCTTGTTTATTAAATAATACATCTTGGAATCCCCAACCTGGTGCAGATAATGCTGTTGGATAACCCATTTCACCTTTTAGAGCAGTCATTGCAAGATGAACACCGCGACTTGTTGCATCACCTGCTGCCCATGATTTACGTGAGCCTGTATTTGGTGCATGACGATATGTACGAAGACTAGAATTATCAATCCATGCATGTGATAATGCATTAAAGATTTCTTCACGTGTTCCGCCGAGCATTTTTGCAACTACAGCAGTTGTTGCTACTTTTACGTATAATACGTGGTCAAGACCGACGCGGTTTAAACTATTTTCTAAAGCAAGTACACCTTGAATTTCATGTGCTTTAATCATCATTTCTAATACTTCACGTACTTTTAATGGTTCTTTTCCTTCTGAAATACGAACACGGCTAATATAATCTGCAACTGCTAAAATTCCGCCTAAGTTATCAGATGGATGTCCCCACTCTGCTGCAAGCCAAGTATCGTTATAGTCTAACCAACGGATCATACATCCGATATTAAATGCACCTTTCACTGGATCAAGCACATATGACGTACCTGGTACACGTGTACCATTTGGTACGATTGTTCCTGGTACAACTGGTCCTAGTAATTTCGTACACTCTGGATATTGTAGTGCTAAAATTCCGCATCCAAGTGTATCAAGTAATACGTAGCGAGCAGTACTGAATGCTTCTGCACTAGTTACCTCTTTATTTAATACATAATCCGCAATTTCTTCTAATAATGCATCTTTTTGTTTAATTTCATTTGTTTTAATCATACTATTCTTCCCTTTCTGTCGAAAATTCGTTATTATTAATGATGGGTGTCGGTCAAACACCCATCTAGCGGGCGGCGCTAACAACTCCCGAGTTGTTCTTATTTACTAAGTACATGTCGCTCGCCAACATAATTTACACGTGGACGGAACAATCGATTGTTCGCATGTTGCTCAATTACGTGCGCACATAGTCCCACTGTTCTAGAGCTAAAGAAGATTGGTGTGTAAAGTTGAATTGGAATACCAAGCATCCAATATACTGGAGCTGCATAATAATCAAGGTTCGGATAAATTCCTTTTTCCTTCTCCATAATCTTTTCTCCAGCTTCACACATTTCATATAGTGTATAATCACCTTTTACATCACATAACTGCTTTAAAGCTTCCTTCATCATCAGTGCTCTTGGATCCATCTTCTTCATGTACACACGATGTCCAAAGCCCATAATTTTTTCTTTGTTATATAATTTCTTCTGTAACAACTCTTCAAACTTCTCAACATTACCAGCTTCTAACAGCATGTACATAACCGCTTCGTTCGCACCACCGTGTAAGCTACCTTTTAAAGATGCAACTGCCCCTGTTAAAGCACCATATAAGTCCGATTGCGTTGATGCAATAACGCGCGCTGTAAATGTAGAGTTTGGCATTTCATGTTCACTATATAAAACAAGGGAACGATCAAAGATCTTCTCCTCAAGTTCAGTTGGTTTTTTACCTGTTAACATATAGAAGAAATTCGCGCTATATGATAATTCTTGAAGAGGCTGGATTGGCTCTTCATTATTTAAAATATGATAGCTATTCGCTACAATGTTTGGTACTTTGCTCAATAATTTGTACCCGCGGCTTTTGTTTACTTCTAACGAGCGGTTTTCGATATCATTATCGTAACCAGCTAATGCGGACACACCTGTACGCAATCCATCCATCGGGTGCGTTTCTTTCGGTAATGCCTTTAATACGTTGAATACACCTTCTGGTACCGCGTATTCTTCTTTTAATTTCTTTTCAAGTTGTGCTTTTTCATCCTCATTCGGTAGATGTTCTTCCAATAAAAGGTGCACAATATCTAAATACTCTTTTGTTTTTGAGAGTTCGATTAAATCATACCCTTGAATTACAATTTCACCTTTCACTGTGTCAAGAAACGAAATTTTCGTCTCCGCTGCCACTATACCATCTAATCCCGGGGAAAATTTTTCTTTAGCTTTCATCATTATTTCCTCCAATCCTAATAGATCTTCGTGCACATAACTGTAAGCCTTTACAAATTCGTGAAACTACATTTCTATTTCAATGTATCAGAGTTTTTAGAAGATTTCAATTTATTTTATAATGATAAGTTTCCTATACTTTTACCGATGTAACAATACAATTTTTCAAAAATAATTTTCACATTTTATAAAGAAAGGACTGACTTCTTTATGTGTCTTATTAAAACAAAATATAAGGATGACTCAGAAAATCCCACAGAATATATCATTCAACCAATTTTTTTAAGAAAATAAAAAAAACGAGCTGTACACATATACAACTCGTTTCTACATGATATTTATTTCACTATCTCATCAATATAATTCTTATATAAAACTTATTTATTTTTAAAAAAGTTATTATTTCACATAATTAAATTGAATTTCTTCCGTTTCCTCATAGTAACATTTAACTAAATGATAGTTTTTAAAGTACCAAAGATTATAAACATCTCCCAAAATAGAATGACTTCTTTCTCAACTGACACGATTTCCCCATCTGATTTCTCAGAAACTATCCCTAAAGAATAGTCCGGCTGAATTGAACTATTATTATGTTATCCTTTAACCATTGTAAATCGTTAAGTTCAATTGAAATTTTCCTCTTTGTTACTCCCGTTTACGCAAATTCTTTTTTACCTAATCGCTGTTTTACAAAAATGACAAAAATAATGAAAGCGATTAGTCCTGAAATTGCACTACCTGCAAATAAAATACGGTAACCAAACATTTGCGAAACAACTCCAAGTAAAATCGCACCAAGTCCAATCCCTAAATCAAATGCAGTAAAGAATGAAGCGTTAGCAACTCCTCTTTTACTCGGATCAACAATTGTAAGCATCGCTGCTTGTAATGCGGGCTGTGCTGAACCGAATCCAACACCGTATAATGCAGCTGCGATAACTACCCCTATTAAACTATTTGAAATCGTTAATACAACTATCGCGATAATCGTAATACATAGTGCCGGGAGTATAATAAATACTTCTCCATACTTATCTAATAGTTTTCCTGAAATTGGTCTTACAATCGTTAAAGCAACTGCATATACAAGAAAGAATGTCCCAGGATTCACATCGATTGAAGATGCAAATAGCGGTAAAAACGTCGTAATTCCTCCATATGCAAATGATAAAAAGAAAACTACAATTGTAATGGATAGAACCGATTTTTCAAACAACTGCATTTTCCCTTTTTCTTTTTGTGGTGTGAATGGCATTTTCGTCATGAACGATAATAGGACTGCCATAAAGGATAAAAGAGTTGCCAACAAGAATAGGCCGTGAAATGAATAATGTTGTACAACCGATAATCCAATCATTGGGCCGATTGCCATTGCAATTGTCATAGCCATCCCGTACCAACCCATACCTTCACCACGGCGTGAATCTGGAATAATATCAGTTATCGCTGTTCCAACAGCTGTTGTAGAAACAGCCCATGTCACCCCATGAATAACCCGTAAAACAGCTAAAAGAACAATAGTCGATGCTAAATTATAAGAATACATCGTTATCCCAAAAAAGACGAGTCCGAAAATAATAAAAGATCTTCTCCCATATTGATCTAACATTCCTCCGATAATCGGTCGTATTACAACTGCTGCTATTGTAAACATTCCCATCATAAGTCCAACTTGTGATTCATTGCCGCCTATCTCTTTAATAAAGAGCGGGAGCGTTGGTACAAGTAAATAAAATCCTGTAAATAAAAATAACATTGCGAAAGTCATTTGAATAAATGATTTCGTCCATAATCGTTCCATTAAAATTCCTCCATAAACACGTATATTCTTGCAATTAACACCTCCATTTTACATTTTCTTAGTCCCTTTTCCCTCCGTAAATAGACGTAACTTTTTATAATAAATGGTCCACCATCAATATAAATTGGTCTTACAACTTTATAAGTATACATTAGCCTAAAGTCCTATCTATATGTACCTTTATACGCGTGAAAAGAATATACTACTTTATTATCACAACTTAGGAGTGATTATGTTATGTGGGTATCTTCAAGAGTAACAGCCGTCGTTCCTTCGACTCCTGGGATACACGTTCCAGCCGTTCATACAGCTAGTTCCGATGTAGGAATTGAACTTCCTGCAACTTGGCAACAATATCAAATTCCAGGTCAAGTTACTCCCTCATTTTGGCATCATGGCGCACATCCAAGTAGTACTACCTTTCAAAGTCACAGTTATCCTCCACTACCCCAGGCTCAAGTTTTTTATCATTTTCCTTCCATTTATTTTCAAAATTTCTATGGTACTTTTAACATTTAAACGAAAAAAGCACTTAAGATTTGTAATGTTTACAAATCTTAAGTGCTTTTTAATATTATTCATAAAATTTTCTTATTGTCCATTATTAGCAGGAGCTTCTCCTGCATTCCCACCAGTCTCTGGTTGTGTGGTCGCTGGTGGAGTTGTATGTCCTTGACCTCCCCCATTATTTGCTGGAGGTGTCGTATTTCCTTGACCTCCTCCATTATTCGCTGGAGGTGTTGTATTTCCTTGGCCTCCTCCGTTATTCGCTGGAGGTGTCGTATTTCCTTGGCCTCCTCCATTATTCGCTGGAGGTGTTGTATTTCCTTGGCCTCCTCCGTTATTCGCTGGAGGTGTCGTTCCTTGGCCATTTCCATTATTTTGTTCATTTTGTTTCTTTTCTTCTTCTTGTTTCTTTTGCTCTTCTAGTTTCTTTTGTTCTTCTTGCTTCTTAAGTTCTTCTTGTTTCTTTTCTTCTTGTTTTTTAAGTTCTTCTTGTTTCTTTAATTCTTCTTGCTTTTTCTCTTCTTCAGTTTTTTGTTGTTGATCTTGTTTTGGTTGTTCCGTTGTATCCGGTACGCTCGTATTTGGAGAAGAATCACGTTTTTCCCCTTTTATACGTAGCTCACTACCTTCTTGAATTACACTACTTGGCATTTTAAATCTTGATTTATCTGTAGCCATCTCGCTCATCATTTCTTTAAAGATCAACTGTGCAATTTTCGTATTTTTACTACTAATATACTCTTCTTTACCATCTTTCATATACCCAGTCCATACTGCCATCGTATATTGCGGCGTATAACCTGCAAACCAACTATCACGAGTTGCACTTTCTGGAATTTTATATTGAGCTAATTGTTTTGAAGCATAGTTTGTTGTACCTGTTTTTCCAGCTACATCTAAAGAACTTATATTTGCCGCTGTACCAGTACCTGATGTCACTACTGAACGAAGCATATCAGTAATCATATATGCTGTAGAGTCAGCTATAACTTGTTTTGGTTTTTGCTCAAAACTTTGTGACTTGCCGTCTGGATAAACTATTTTCTTAACAAAATGCGGTTTTGCATACTTTCCACCATTTCCAAATGTCGCATAAGCACCCGCCATTTCAGTTGGCGATACTTCGTTTGTACCAATAGCTGTAGATTCTGCCAGCGGTTTATTAAATGTAATACCTAATTTCTCAGAGAATTCCTTTGATTTATTAAGTCCTACTTCTTTCGCAGTTTTAACTGCTGGAACGTTACGTGACATTTTTAACGCTTCACGCATAGTAATTGGGCCTAAATGAGTTCTGTCCGCATTTCGAAGTTCTTGTCCAGTTGAATATTTAAATGGAGAGTCATCAATTTGATGATACGTAGCCCATTTTAAGTATTCAATTGCAGGACCGTAATCAAAGATTGGCTTCATAGTTGAACCAGCTGCACGATCTAATTCAATTGCCATATTATGCCCTTTAAATACTGCTTTATTTTCACCGCGCCCACTACCTATAGCACGAACTTCTCCTGTTTTCGTGTCCATAAATGTGAAAGCACCTTGGAATTTATCATTTGGATAATTAATAATATTTGTATTTAAAATATTATCAGCTAATTTCTGTGCATCTGGATCCAAAGTTGTATAAATTTCTAAACCATCAGATCCAATATTAGCATCGGGTAATTCTTTTTCTACTTCTTTCACAACTGCATCCATAAATGCAGGGTATGGCATTGCTTGAAGTTCAGTTGCAGGTTTAAGACCATCTGTTACTGAAACTTTTGATGCTTCTTCCATTTCTGCCTTTGTAATATAACCATGTCGGTTCATTAATTTTAGTACAACATCTCTTCTTTCTGTTGCCCTTTGAACATTTTCTGGTTTCGATGGATCATAGTTATTTGGTGCTTTCGGTAAACCTGCAAGCATCGCAACTTCTGGTAATGTTAAATCTTTCAATTCTTTACCATAGTAGTTTTGTGCTGCTGTTGCGATACCATATGAACGGTTTCCTAAATTAATTTTATTTAAATACATTTCTAAAATTTCATGTTTTGAATACTGTTGTTCTAGCTTATACGCTAAATATATTTCCTGAACTTTACGTTTTGATGTTTTTTCCATCGATAAGAAGTAGTTTTTAATAACCTGTTGCGTTATTGTACTTCCACCTTGTGAGCCGTAATCTCCTTTAAGACTCACCAACACAGCACGGGCAGTACCTTTAAAGTCTACTCCACTATGCTCATAAAAACGTGCATCTTCAGTTGCTAAAAATGCATTTTCTACTAATTTAGGAATTTGATCATACGTAACATTCGTCCGTTTTTCTTTCCCGTATTCATATACCAAATCGCCATTTTTATCATAAATTTTTGAGGATAACGGATTAACAAGTTTTGCTTTCTCAAGTTTTGGTGCGTCCTTAATCATTACGAAGAAGGTAGCAACCCCCGCCACTAAACCAACAATACCAAGTAATAAACAAGTAATTAAAAACTTACGAAAGAACGATGTTTTCCCTTTTGGTTTTTGTGTTTTAGAAGCTGGCTGTTTTTTCTTTTTAACTTGTCGTCGCTCCTCTCGAGAACGATAATTTTCTGACATGTTACTTTCTCCTGCCTTTCAATTCTCCCGTTGATTTACTTAAAAATATTGAGGTCACTTTCTAAACTGAATTTAATTAAGAAAGTAAATTGACCTGGAGCATTCAATATTTTCCTAATTCACAGATTATAAATTTTAGAATTCTTCTTATGCAAACTATTTTCACTTCTATTTTCCTAATAATGCTGCCCCTTGAAGCATAGAATGTAAAAAGTGAATTTTTCATACCTCGTATAAATAATATACCTTTTTTTCAAATGGTCAATATTTTCTTATTTATAAATCAAAGGTGAAATAAAAATAGCACAACGATATGTACTTCGTGTGAACTTCCTTATCATTACGTATAACGAACATTTAATATATTGTATATAAGTATAATACCTCTTTAATTATAAGGATTTCAACACCACAACCTCAACATCTACAAGAAATTATTAAAAATGAAAAGTGAGGAGTTGCATAATGATGAAGCTATCTCCCGTGAGTTCTAAAAATATTGTTGCTGTTGGCTATAATCCTTTTTCTATGATTTTACGCATTCAATTAAGGAATGGAATGTATGATTTCTTTAACGTGCCTGAAAACATTTACACCGGTTTATTAAGCGCACACTCTAAAACTAATTATCACAATACTTATATTAAAAATTCTTACCGCTATACTAAAATTTAAACTTAAACAGAATGAAAAAAAGAAAGGAGGTAGTCCCCCTTTCTTTTTACAATCATTTCACGACTTAGCTATCTTCTATTCCTCTTATTCATTTCATCATATGCTTCAATTTGTTTTTTTAATCTCCGGTCTGCTTTTTTATCATGTACAACTAATATCGCATGTATAACTCCTGGAACCCAAAATATTAATGTTAATAGGAAGTTAATTATTGCTTGAAATGGTTTTCCACAAAATAATACGGCTACTGGTGGTAGTAGAATTGCCAATAAATACATCATCTCTTGAAAACTCCTTGTTTTGTATTTTTTATCTCTCTTCTTATCATACGCTCACAAAACCAATTATTTTTATATTTCATACATTCCAATTAAGCATAAAAAACTTTTCTACTCTTATATATTCTATTCAAATGCCTAAAAACCTACTACTTTAATCTTACCACGTATGTAAAATTGAAATCCCCCTTCCTTTATCAAATGTGTATTTTCACATTTTTATTTTTTCTAATCTTTCTTCTTTCTCTATTATAGTTAATCCAATCGCAGAAATAATAGTTCCTATTGCTTGTATCCAAATACCAATGAGTGCTATTATCTTCTCATTCTTCTTATCAACCATACTGTCTTCATTTTCTATTTCGTTCTTCGATACATTAATAATACCTTGATACGCCTGAAGTCCAGCACCTAAACTTTGCAAAGAATTACCTAGTATTATAATTCTCTGTATTGCTTTCATCTGAAGCAAAGCTGCTTCTACTCCTAAAAAAGCACCAATCGATTGTAAACTGTTCCCGATAATTATGAGATAATCATTCTCTTTCAATTGTTTATTTATATTAAAATATGTTCCTATTACATTTGATATATTCCCTAATGTTAATAATTCAATGCCCATTTTATCAAGCATTTCGCTTTTATTCTCCAAACACATATTTTGATTTTCTCTTTCAGCTTCATCTCCGGTATCATTACTCGCTATTATTTGTAATATATAACCGAGGGCTTGTAATGAGCTTCCTACAATTATAAGATCTGATTCAACTTTCTCTTCTCCAATAAATCCTCTTGTCGTCCCAATAGCCGCAGTAAGATTTCCTCCTACTTGAAACCATGCTCCTGTCACTTTTAAACCGCTTGGATTCATTTTTATCACCTATTTAGAAATTTTCTAGTGCTTTTTTCGCCATACACAAATGACATCCTTTATCTCATATTTATTTTCTATATGTAATTTTGTGCATTCTAAAATGTGTTAATCATACAAAAAAGCACCTTTAAGGTACTTTTTTTAGACAAAGCGTATATCACTGAAAATATGCTAATTAAAAGATACGTATACACTTCAAAATATATTTACATACATTCTGGGCATGTCAATGAAGCTCCATTTTTATCTATTGTTATATTTAATATATATTGAATCGCATTACGTGACCACATTTCAGGTGTGGGTGATTCATTTACATACTGTGGTGCACATGAATACAGCATTGGAGTGCTAATGCTGCCGCCTGGATCTAAAGCGACAACAGCCATGCCATAGGGCAATTCAAGTGCCATAGATTTCGTGATACCTTCAATTGCAAACTTTGAGGCACAATATGGCGCCAGCTCAGCTTCTCCCTCTCGGCCCCAACTAGAACTCATATTAATAATCATTCCTTCTTTCCTAGCTACCATCGCTGGGACAAATGCCCTAATTACATTTACTACACCATTTACGTTTACATTCATTACATTTTCGAATTCTTGAGCTGTTACTTTCCACAGTGGCGCATTTTTATTAACAATCGATGCATTATTTATTAACAAATCAGGTGCTCTATATCTATGAAGTATATAATTCGCCCAATTACTTACTTGCTGGGAGTCTGAAACATCGATTATTTGAAAATCATGTATATTACCGTAATATTTTTTCAATTCTTCAATTTTATCTTTTGAACGTCCACAGCCATATATATTCCATCCCAATTCATGAAATCGATCAACCATTGCACGACCTAATCCTTGCGTCACTCCTGTAATCATTACAATTTTTCCAGTTTCGTTTCGTTGCATGTACCTCTCCTCCTTTATAAAATTTTACACTCTCCCTTTTCATTCAGCCATTTACTAAAGTATCAACTCATTTCATACTTTAGTAGGAGTTTTTATGTAAGCAAAAAGAGTAACCATAACAGTTACTCTTGCTTATATATCAAAAAAGTCATTATTCATTTCGTTATTACTTTTATATTTCAGCTTCTCTTTCCCGCATTTCTCACACCGATACATAAAAGCTACACCTAGATTACTTCTTTTAAAATCTTCATTATCCTGCATCTTAATAAACCCACATTTATGCTTACAGTGAGATTCATCTGAAAAAATTTCAAACCAATTTTTCATCATAGAACAGTTCACCTATATGAAAGAATCTTCATCTAGTCTGATTACCTATTTTTATTTAAATTCTCAATCTCATTTTGCAACTTTTTGAATTGTTCAAAATGCATAGTGATAGATTGACTGTTACCATAATCAACACTATGCTTCACAAATAAAACACCAGTGTCATGAAAAATTGCTTCCAGTTCTTTTCTGATAGTTACTTTCATTATATGTGCTGTTTTAATAGCCGATAAAATTGCAATTTCATTAAACTTTAATTTTATTTCATTTGGACAAAATGCTTCTTCAACCAAAATAACTTCATTGCTATAAATAAGCGCAACAAGATTACTTGATTTTGCATCTGTTAAATCTACTTTTTTTATAACATTATTCATTACATTTTGCCTCCTTTGATTTCGTATATATTAATTATACAATTGTTATTATTAATTACTCAACCTTACATTAATTTTAGCATACTTTTATTACGGGATTAAGCTACACTTCAAACGTTTTACGATTCCACAATTTTTGTTACATGAACTATTTGGACTATAAGACCATATAGTAGTGTTAACAAATGATTGTAAAGCGGGTGAAAAATATGCCCTCAGTTGTAGGGAATTTAGTTGTACAAAATAGTAACGGTTCATTTAACTTAGGTGATTTCTACAACGTTTCTCCGAAAGAAAATACGAAGGCTTATAATGGATCTGGTGCTTCAAACGTTGGTTTTGTTGTTAATACTTTTAATGGCGTGAGCGCGACTAATACGTTTGATTCTGACCTTGCAGATCAAAACCAAGTGGGTACAGCCTAATCCTATTTTTTTCATCGTTCTGTTTAGGAATTTTAAATTTGTCTATACTATAATCAGGCTGTTACACAGCTATTGTTGATTTTTGGAGTACCCTATCTTTTTCTCCCTTTCCCTGGGGCTAAGCAGCTAGTATGAAGCTAGCTGCTTTTTCTTTTCATTATTTATATCCCTCATCTAACATAACGTAAAGGAAGCTAAAATTGAAATTCCAGCTTCCTTTACGTTATTTCAATAATATCAGAAGTATTAAATACGTAAGTTTTATAAAATGCGTCAGTACATATTACAATGCACTTTAGCGGGTTTATATGCACTACTGTCATATAACTTGTAAGGATGTAACCATCTTCAAAATATGTCACCAATATTTCTTTCTCAGACAATAATGACGTTAATAATTTATCAGAAATTCTCTCTTTTGCTTCGTTTGTTAAGAACGGTTTTTGTACTTTAAACTTCTCTCCAATAACCTTTCGCAAACTTAACAACTGTTCCGACATTACTGTAAATGGAACCCATTCTTTTTCTATTTTCTGCACCTTTACATCATTCATTTCTTTATCTCCTTGATCATTTATCCATTCAATTTCACACTTAATGGTACTCAATTATTCTTTCATAATGCTAGGCTCATATTTATCCCGCATTAACAGGTAGTGAAGCTCCTACCTCAAAATCCGCTATATACGAGGAGGTAAGACGAAAATCAACTGCCCGTAAACGCTTAATTGGTGAAAGCTAATAAATAACGGACGATGAACACCCCGCTAATTAAAGTTTCACTTTATTTCTTATTCGCATACTATCTGCATATACAAGAACATTCGTTCTAATTATACACGAACCTACGTTCTTTTGGAATGATTTAAATTATATTTTTATACATCATTTATTGTTTCTTCATCAAATGAGCTTTTCACTTCTTATATAATAGGCCGTTCACATATCAACAGAAAAAGCGACTTCATACAAAATGAAGTCGCTTTTTTCTAAAAACGTATATTTCTATATTTACTTTTCTATCCTGACAAGCGTTCTTTCCGGAATACAAATCTCATCTATATTAAAATGATTTATTTTTAATTTTAATTCTCCCACTCGTTCCTGATCTTCATCACCAACCCAACAACTGAATAATTCAAAATAGTCCCCCTCAATTAAATAACCTTCCATAATCGAGCATAAAGCTAATAGCTTTTTTTAGCTTCTTTCTTCTCCTTTTCACTTTGCTACTCAACAAGTTCAATGCCCCAGCTCATTGAAACTTCATACGTGTAACTTGTTTGAAATTGAAACTCTTGTAAAATTTCAAGCATACTTTCATCTGAAAAGCACGATCCAAAAACAATTACATCATTAGAATCTGGATCCGTTAACTGAATTTCTACATTGCATCCTATATAACTTGCCAAACTCATTTTTACTCCTCCAATATTCATATGTAAAATACTTTATATTAACATTTATCTATTTGGATATAAAATCCCTGCCTAAACTAAAAAGCTTTTTTCAAGTTTATTAACCAACTATAAATGAAAGCATATATTATACAGAACGAACTCACAAAATTTCTATAGAAAAGAGAGCAATGTAAACACTCTCTTTTCGTACATACTGTTTAAGAATACATAATCTCCCCTTACTACATATATTTTGGTTGTACTATTATATATAATTCCCTCTCCGTTACTGCTTTTTTTGGGTTACGAAAATACTCTAATTCGTATTTTAATACTTCATAGTCAACCATCCCAATCTTAACCCCTTTCGTTTCTTTTAAAATAGCTAATAAGTTACTTATATCTTCATCATGCGATTCAAAAACCTTCCCTCCGCCTTCTCTTTGAAAAATTACTTTCATATTTTCTCCTCCTACATAATATATTTATCTATTAAGTAATTCGTTTAAAAGCATTCTTTATTTATCCTAAAAATTTCATACTAAAAAGAACATCTTTTTTTAGTAGAATGCTCTGCTTTTCACTTCCTATAACCTCACTATTTTTTAATACTATTGTATGTATCACCGATGATTTTATGAGTTTTTTAGATTAGTTAGTTCAAATTTGTTTATGGCTATTTCATAATGAAATACCAGGCCTTTCCTTTCGTATGAGAAATATTCTTGTTGCACGTTGTTTCTTATACCTTCCATGCCCTTGCCCCTTCTCCATCACGTTCAGTGCCATACTATATACATACACCGATATTCCTTTCATTCGTTCAACATATTTCAATTGTTTATGTTCGCTACATCCCAGTCCCCCTTCTTTTAAATCAATTACACACAAATGGGCATAATCTAAATTTACTAACGATAATGAAGCAAACATATTTTTAGGAAGACCCTCTTCTTTTCCTATTCAAAAAGTATTTTCATATATTCTGTACTTGTAATATGATATATAAATTTTTCGACATTTTTCTACACAAATAGACATTTTTAGTGTATTCTATAGTAGAAGAATAATTAAAAGACTTATTCTTTGCTATTGAGAGAAGAGCCTGAGAGCCATATCAGGCTCTTCTTTGCTTATATATGATGTATGATTCTTCAAATTATGTTTATTCACTTCAATCAAATTAATCAATTAAAACATTATAATATCAACATTCTATGAAGTGCTTATTTTCCCCATTCGAAAAAACCTATAATTTTCCATTGTAATTCTTAATATTTAAATGTAATATTATATTGTCTTACTATCTATTTATAACTCACACACTAACTAGAAAAGGGAACCTATAAAGGTTCCCTTTTCTAATTACAGTCATTATTTCTTTTCTAGAAATTCAAATGTATTTTTAAAGTCTTTATCGTTCACTTTAATATCAGCATCTTTCAGTAAATCATTGACTACTTGTTGTTTCCATTTTCCAGTCGTATCTTGTAGTCTTTGCTGTTCTAAATCTTTACGAATTTGATCTTTTACTTCATCAAATGGCTTCAATTCTTTTTTATCTGTCACTTTAATAATATGGTAACCGTGAGTTGTTTTTACTGGCTCACTTACTTGTCCTGCATCTAATTTATATGCAGCTTCCTCAAATTCTTTCACCGTTTGCCCCGGAGCAAAACCAGTTATTTCTCCGCCTTGTTCTTTTGAACCAGGATCCTCTGAGTATTGCTTCGCTAAAGCTGCAAAATCTTCACCATTATTTACTTTCTCTTTCACTTCTTTAGCAGTCTTTTCATCTTTCACTAAAATATGACTTACCTTAATCTCTGGTTTATAGTTATCTTTTACATCTTTTTCTGTGACAGTCGCTTTAATCGCTTTCTCAAATGCGATTTCCGGCTTCATTTTTTCTTTTAATTCATCTTCATTTTTCAATCCAACTTGCTCTAAAGTCGCTTTGAAGTTGTCACCCATTTTATCTTTTGCTTCTTCTACTTGTTTTTTTGCTTCCTCATCTGAAACTTTATATTTATCTAGTAACGCCTTACTTAACACCATTTGGTATAAAGTACTTTCCCCATATTTTTGTCTTAATTCTTTACTTAACTCTTTCTCTGTAACATTTCCTACTTTTGATGTTACTACGTTGTCTGAGGAACCGCATGCCGATAATGCCAGTACTACGCATGAAATAATTGTTCCTAAAAATAACTTTTTCTTTTTCAATTCAAAATACCTCACTTTTATTATTATATAAGAATAACTATACAATATACTTGTGTTAACAATGTGTTTTCCACATGTAATTCATTTCATTTGAATAAACTATGTATCGTGTCCTTTTTTCAATACGTAAAGGGTCATCTTACTATGTATTAGTAAGATGACCCTTTACGTATTCCTAAAACATTTATTTACTTATAGGTACTTAATATTTAAATGTTCTTCCAGTATCCAATTATTTTGCCCGATATCTACCGCATTTTTCGCTCTGCCCCACACACGAAAAGATTTTGATCCATCAATATTTCCTTTATAATTTATACATTCAGGCTCTGCATAATAATTTACTCGATACCCAACAGGATATTTTGAAACTGCATAAAACCATTTCACATCAAAATGTTTTACATATACCCACTGTTTATCATTGCCTAAGCAAATCATATCTTTATCTGCGTCTTCCCAATAACCATGTAAGATTAAATATGGATTTTTTTGAGTGATTGTACCTGTAAACTGAGGATTCGCAGGATTTTCATATACGTTTATGCCATATCCATCAGGATATTTTGAAACTGCAATACCAATACCATTTGATTGCTGTGTATTCTTTTTGTTAAATTGAATAGGTTGATTTACTTGATCCGAACCTATAAACCAAGAAAGCGACTTATTTCCTATTAATTGATTTAAATCACATTTCCCAATACCAGGAACATTTCCCGCATCAGTATATTGCCAAATATCACACGGATATGCTGGCTTATTTCCTCCATAACGAGGAATCCATACAAAATCAACTTCAATATTACGTGCTCCAAATGATACATACGTGTGATGCCCCACGTATAGCCCTACTTTTTTCGCACCTAAACAGCATAATTCATCTATAAACGCTTGTGTCCCCCCTTGCATATCCATCATCGTTTGAATTTCTATGTCCACCACCCAAAACTTAGCAGATTTATCGCCACGACTCCAAAAATCTTGTGCCTCTTTCCTTGCATCAGCAATAGATATAAAGCGACAAAATGCATAATTACCAAATGGAATACTGCGTTTCTTCATTTCATTCACATAATTTTGATACATAAAATCTACTGTATTCGAGCCATCTTGAACTCTAGCAATAACTAAATCTAGCTGAGATGCTGCAATATCCCAATAAATAGTTCCATTCCATTTTGAAATATCGATAATATACCCCAATACAATTCATCTCCTTTTTAATATCATATTCAAAGCTTGTCTTATTGAAAGCCTCTTATGCCTAATACTAGCTATCTATAATATAAATAAGGAGAATCTATATTTTTTTCAAAATATATGATCTTTTAATTAAGTTTCTACTAATTCCTCATAATCTAATTACACCATTAAACTCCATATCATTATCAACTCAACTAAAAATTTCATATTATATATTAATACGCCTTTATCATCTAAACAAAAAACGCAGTATACAATACTGCGTCTTAGGAGCTGATTTCATGGAAAAAAAACCTATCGTGGTCAAAGTTCCACCAAACTCAAAACTAAAAATCACATTTTTCGGTCCTTGTAACGAGGTAATTACAAATGTTTCTATAATAAATCAACTTTCCACACCTAAGTGTCAAACTATTACGCAATATCCAAACTATAAGAAATACGAAACTGAAGTACGATCATTATCCAGTTGTTAATCCATTCTATTCACAATCCTTACAATTTGGTTAGCTCCGCGACTTCGGGAATAGACCAAAATTACTCATTTTATGTTATTCCATTGATAATCTATTGATTTTTTACACGTTTTTATTAGTCGAGCATATATTATCGTATGGAGATTATCCACTCATAAAACCTATCTTTCTTTAGAGCGTACTTTTTATGTATGCTCTTTTTTTATTTATCTCTCATTCTGTACACATAAACCTGCTTACTTTTATATTTCACAGGCAATCAACCTACCTGCTGCTTATAAACAATTTAATCAATGTGTAATCAACAATACTCCTTTATTTATTATACATTCACTACACTGTTAAATTAGTGTATTCATTCAATCATCTTTCATCTAATATATTTCCCTTCTAAATTGACCATAAATGTATTAAAATTCTTTATATACTCAAGGAGGTCAGATATGTTCAAGTTGTATCCAATACTACTCATCTTAGGATTTATTTTATTTTTATATAGTGTAATCGTCTTAATGTTTTTCCTTTCCATACAATAGCAATACCTACACAAACCTATGTTAAATATGTAATTTCTATATAGTAAAGAAAAAGCCCGTAATTATACGGCCTTTTATGTATTTATAAAATAAGATGTCTTTTCTATTCCATAAGACGACTAGCAAATGTAATGCCTAAGAACTTTCACAACCATGTTACTCGTTTCGTTGTACGCTTTTTATTACCTGCAGAATATCTAATACTCATAATAAGCTAGCACTTTCAACCTTACATCCTAGCATGTGAAATTCTCCTGAAACAAACTATATTTAACCTATTTACTTATATATTTTAGAAAAACAATAATAATCCCCCACCATTTGGTAAAGGGGATTAACTAAACCTACTGAAAAGTAATATATTCTCTTCGTTATTTTATTGGAGAAGGAAATCTTGCAGCTTCAAAATGAACCGTATTCAAACCATTAACATTTTGAACAATTACTCCAGCAACACTACTCTCAGCAAAAACTTCAACTGAATCCCCTGCTTCTAATTGAAGAATAGACGTTACTGAAACATCATTGTTAAAAAATACACCGGTCCCAAAGAAATCATTATCAATTGCTATTGCTAGATTTCCATTCACACGAATTTCAACTCTAGCTCTGTAATTTACATTAAAATCATTTGGAGAGAATGTTATATTCCCTAATACACTATATACCCCTTTAGTCTTCGGAATAAAAATAGATGTTGCTGCATTATATTCATTCGCTAAATCAAACTGTTCATTTTGAAATAATACTTTAACTGAAGTATTTTCCGGAACAGGTTGATTCATTGTATTAACAGCTCTAAATGCAGACGCCCTTACAAGCTTTTCTTTCTTATCATCACAACAATTCACTTGTACATACTTTCTATCACATTGACTATTTTTTCTAAAGCAATCGTGACTTTTCTTTTTGTAATCTTTACAATACTTACAGTAATAATAAGACGTAGTAAGTCCCCCTTTAAATTTATTATTACATACTATGCAATATAGATTAGAATAGCTTGGACAAACTGTTACTATTTTCAATAAAATAAAATATCCCCACCATTTGGGTGAGGATTATTCTTTCTCTTTTGTTTACTCGACTTTATTTAATTGGAGAAGGGAATCTTGCAGCTTCAAAATGTGAGCCGTCTTCTGAAGGACTTAAAACTCCGTCTATGCTACTTTGTGCATAAACCTCAACTTGATCTCCTTCATTCAATTGAATAATCGTCGAGACACTTACTACATTTCCAAAACCTATTGGGCCGAAAAAGTCATTATCTATAGCTATTGCTGCGTTTCCATTTACACGAATTTCTACACGAGCTCTATAATTTAAGCTAGGATCGTTTGGAAAGAAACCAATCGTTCCAATAATAGAGTAAACTCCCCTAGTCTTCGGTATAAAAATAGACGTTACTGGATTATACTCATTTGCTAAATCAAATTGTTCATTTTGGAACAATACCTTTACAAAAGTATTGGCAGGAACCGTTTGATTCACCGTATTTCTAGCTCTAAATGCAGATGCCCTAACAAGCTTCTCCTCGTTGTCATTACACTTACTCGTGCTCTTACAACAATCATGCTGTTTCTTTTTATACTCTTTACAATACTTACAGTAGTAATAGCAAGACATACTAGTTCCCCTTTCATGCTTATTACTACATATTATGTAAGAGGGATTCGCAATGTTTGGACGAGCTATTGTTTTAGCACTATACTTGTCGCCTATTTATATACACTTGAGAGGAAAACATATTAATAAAAACACAACCTAGATGTATCGTGCAATCCATTCAAATTTAATGGATTGCACGATACATCTATTTTACTTTCATTACAAAAAAGAGCGAATCTACATTCGCTCTTTCCCACATATTTATGGCCCAAAGCTTACCATCCAACCTAACATAAATCCAAATATAGCAAACAGCAGCATAAAAACAAATAAACTACATGCCCACAATGCATATTTTCGACTTTTGCTTTTTGTGATCATACCTACGACTGAGCACACCACTCCAATACCAACTATTTGTAAAAAACCTTTACCTATAAATGTTTCTTGAATAAGCAATATAATGTTTAAATACAATAACGCTAAAAAGGCAATAATTAATGAAAGAGTCCCCATCCACGTTTCCTGTTTATAAATACGATTCTTTCTTTTTTTTAAGAATGCCAATTCCATAACCTCGCTTCACCTACTTTCAATTTTCTAACTTTTTCGTGGCTCATCAATTTTTCAACTTCTACTTTAGGCCCAGTTACAACCATCCCGTATGTTTTTACCCCATTTTTTTCAAGGAAAGAAATACGCTTTGACAACTCTAATACTTTTGCTCTAGATAGCTTCACTGCTAAATTTTCATGCTTCTGTAATGACTTTAAAATATCAATAAATTGTTCCTCATGAGGTGAATCACTTTCAAAAGCACCACTTGGCCTTGAAATCATATCTGCTGGGAAGCCAATCGGGGCTACATACATCCCCTCATCATTCATTTGCTTCTCCTCTAATCCTGTATTAACGGCATACCAAACGATATCAATAGTAGGAAACATATTTGTTACCTCTTGTACACTTAATAATTCTCTAAAAGATACAAATGCTTCTACAACAGATTCTTGCGGAAGACCCTTTAATACCTGCGCTTCTTCACCACTATTATAGGACGCATTATAATTATTAGGATGAGATAATACTTCGTTATCTATATACGGGATTTCTGGAATTTTCTCATCTGTTGTATATTCACGGCTTACTTTCGTTGCTCTACTAAATACATAATCTGTTTTCTCTTCTCCTATTCGAATATCTTTCTTCCCTACCCTTTTATATAAATCAAAATGCAATTGCAAACTAAGTGGTAACAATGTTTGCTCCATGTCCCTATCTTTCAAAAATACATTTGGTTCTGTTACACTTAACGTTTGATTCACTACATTCCGTATCTCCATTGCGTTTGTAGGTGCCAATGTATAATATAAGAGTGTTGATATATATAAAATAGGTTGAATAAGTAATAAAAAAGTAAATACAATTAAAACATTCGTAATACGCGCTCTTTTTTTACCTATTTTCAACACTTGCTCTTGTTTTCCATCAGGAAGGGCAGCCGGTCTTTGATGAAGAGCTTCTTGTAACAATTCTTTATAATCATCTTGTTCAGAATGAGGTTTATCATTTGTCATTTTGACTCTTTTCCTCCTTTAACAATTCTTTTAATCTCTTTCTCCCACGAAATATGTGACTTTTATACGTATTTAACTTTAAATCTAGTACAGAAGCACCCTCTTCGTACGTTAATTGATGTACGTCACATAATAAAATAGCTTGTGCCTCTACCACCGGTAAAGTATGAATAATCTGAATCAACTTTTCATAACTATTTTTTGCGACTACATACTCTTCTGTAGATTCCCCCGCTTGTATCGTCTCTAATTCCTCCGTTCCTACAAAAGTTACTTTATTTTCTTTCCTAACAAAATCAATAAAAGTATGATATGCCACTTTAAAAAGCCATGATTTTACCTTTTGATTTTCATAGTCTTCTAAATAAAGATACGCTCGATAAAAAGTCTCTTGCATCAAGTCCTCTGCTACGTGATGGCTACGAGAAAGGGAAAATAAATACCGGTACACATCGTTTATATAAACCTTATATATTTCTTCAATCTCCATCCCCCTCCTCCTTTCATATATAACACGAATAAACAAATTAAAAAGTTGCATTATTTTTCCTATTTTTTTTATTAATAAAAAAATAACATTTACACATTTCAATAACTATTTACAATTATAAACAAAATACTAGATATTATGGCTGTAAATATCTTTCAAAACCAGTAAAAAAACTATTCAGATGTTCTCCTGCTTTTTGTAGGTTGATAGTTATAGGACAATCATCCTGTACGATATACCCGCAGATAGGACTTCGTTGTTACATCTCGATCTGGTCCGCGTAAATAAATGTTCATATATCCTTGCATACAGAGCCACTAACCATCATTTGTCATGATAAGATAATTCTCACTTTTTCTTTAATCGGTATCTTCTCATCAAAAAAAACACTTGTAGTATGTACGGAGATTATCTCATCGGTTAATTACAAATTGTAGGTGAGGACTATTTGGCGCTTACATATACCCCTCTCCATTTGCGGGTAATAAGACGCCCAAAAAAATTTCGGAACATGCAAGAAAGGTAGGTAGGAGCCGGATCGTCCGTATATGTCCAATTGGCGAGGACTAATAATCGGTTTGGGATACCTGCCCCCTACTGATTAAACTTTCAATTTATAGATTAAATACAGTTCCATATGGGATAGTAAGAAAAGAACTTCCATACGGTGTGATTTGATGCACTGGGTAAAAATACTCCATAGATGAATAATACGGCTGGATACCTTGTTGCTGCATTTGCATTTGTTGTTGCATTTGTAACGCTTGTTGAACAGCTTGAACCGTACTTTGTGCTCCGCTAAACGTTATTGATGTACCATACGCTGGTCGTATACCTGCTTGGGTAGTAAAATATGAATAAAACATTATTTTCATCTCACTTCCTTAAAAGTAATTACAATTTATGTTATGATTTTTATTTCAGTGGGTGTGGAGAATTAATCTATTAGCTTTGATTAAGTTTAAAGAATTTTTATTATCTGTTACACTTGCATATGTCATTTACAAGGTTCATCTACTAATACTAATTTAATTTTTGGAGGAGCATTTCATTAACAAGTTTCTGATAACTATTTTTTAAATTCGACCACTTTCAAAATTTTAGAAATGAATGTTCAAGATTACTAAAAATAGATTACTTCTCTATACAACCTTCACAAAATAAAAACACCCTAAACGGATGCTTTATTTTTCACTACTTTTATTCATTAACAATACTTCAATTGTCCACGAATTTCACCATTAGGATGTTGTACGGTATGAACATTAATATATATGTTTCCAGATATGATTTCATTTACAAGAGTACCTAATGTTTGACCGGCTAACGGCCCGACCAAATCATCTTGAGTAATCATTCCTGTGAGGGTTGCACACTCTATTGAAACTGGATTTGTTATAGGTCCAAATAAAAAAGCTACAACAGGACCGTTCGTTCCTTTTGATCCAAGATGCAGATGGGCAACAACTACATCCTCTATATCGAATAAATCTAATTTGAATTTTAAGCTAAGCTTGTCCAGGCTTAATTTAAAGAAAGCCTCTCCTCGAGCATCTGTTTCTACTGATGGAACTTCATTCCTACCGCATAACTTTGCAAAGAACATATTTACCACTCCTACGTTTTTATATACTCCTAATATATTCTTGCCCTTCATATATGGTGTTAATAAATCGGCTGTTAGTCTACTTGAATTTTTTATACCATAGGTTAAATTATCAATTCTATTAAATTCTATAATCTGACTATTACGTATTAAATTTTTATTCATATACTATATTAGATTACTCGAAAGGAGGCGTAAGTATGGAAAGTTGTGTTTTGTTCGTTAATGGACAACCTCTTTTAGTGGTCTCAGTCGCTGGAATCGAAATTGCTAGATTAGAACTTTCTCTTCAAGTAGCATTGACCTTAATAGCATTAGGAATTCCAATCTGTGCATAAACGTTAGGTATCTATTCAAAAGAGAGCTTAGGCTCTCTTTTTTATTTATATCTTTCCTTCACAATAAAAAAGACGCCACTAAAATCACGGCATCGTGTAAAATAATTGCTATTTGTTTAATCATTACTTCACTAGCAACCCTAATTCATATAGAATTTCTGAGAACGAATAGCCATATGCAAAACCTACAATACGAATCCCTGGAATCCATCTATGTTCTAAATTTTCATTGTATGTTTTCTTATAATACTTTAATTTAGAATCTATACTGTATTTGTCGTTAATAATTACTTCATCACTATGAAATCCATCCATTTCAATCTGAACAGCTACGTACTCTGCTCCCTCAATAAAGGCTTTATTATAACACTTTTCTAATTCTTCTAATGTCATCCCCATTAATAACCTCCTATCCAAATGGGTGTTTTGTTTAATAAAAAAGAGCATCTAGATCAGTAAATGCGAAGATATATAAAAGGTAAGCTCTTTGAGTATTTAATAGATTATAAGCTGGTTGCTTGTCCTCCAATATATTATATGATTTTCATATAAAAATAGTTCATCAAAAACAAGGTAAACATTACTCATTGTCATTTTAGAAAATAGTTACATTTTAATTTTTTAAGCTAGTCTATCAATCGCTCCCTTCCAACTCCTCACTTTCTTCACGTATTTGTCCAATTAATGAAATTACGGAACCTACGGCTTGTATCCAACTTCCTGTTATTTCTATAAGTTGTCCTTCTTTATTTTTTTCATTCGGTTCGCTGTTCACTTGAATGTTTGAATTTTTTTTAATATCATTTAATCGATTTTCTTTACCATACTGTCTCTCTTCTCTATTAGTTTTCAGTTCATAAATACCTCCAATTGCTTGCAATGAATTCCCTGTAGCTTGCATTAAGTTTCCTACTATATTTAAAGATTCATCTTTATCTGAAGTATCCTCAAATTCATCTGCTAATGCTGTAAGTCCTCCTAAAGCCTGTGTCCAATTCCCAGCAATCACTAATTTAATTTTTGTTTCATCTTTAAACTCAATAACCAATCCAGATATTACAGTTACATTACCAATTGATTGAATTTCATTCCCGATTTTTTCAAGAGATATTTCCCCTTGACCATCAGCCTCTAAAGCATTTCCAACTGCTTGTAATACGTTCCCGTATACACTCAAATCTTTCCTTACATTACTGCTTATAAAATAAAAAGGTGTACTTCCAATAGCGGCAGTTATTGTACCTATAGCTGCTATCAATGCACCAAATATTTCTTTTAGTTGGTTCTCCATTTATAACCTATCCCAACATTAAGTAATTACTTTCATCTTATTCAATCCCACATCTACCTGTTAAAAATTCAAATTATCTCTTCGTTTTCCCTCTTTTATTAGGTTGCTTTATAAAAGCAAATTTTCTAAGTAATCATGCTCATATATTGAGCGTAATTCTGTATTATTTTTATACATATTGCTACTTCTTTTTTAATGACTATACATTTGTAAGGTATTAAAATCCCCACTTTCTTTCTACAAAATAAAAAAGCAACTGTTAAGCTACTTTACATTCGTTTTATCCCCAAGAGAAATGATATATATATTCCCCCGTTACACTTTGATTAATTCCAATAATTCTGGCAAACCTCATTAAGTCCGCACCCTGAAGAAAATACATCGCAAGCGTGACTGGCACTTGTGACCACATAAATTGATAAAACTCCTCGACTCTCTGATTTGTTGAAACAATTAAATCATTTACAGGCCCTTGATTCCATACAGAAGTTCTAACTGAATTAAACGGAAGATCCTTCCCATTAACCACTATTCTTGCCATGCTTTGAGTTATGTCCACATCAATTCCCTCCATCATTACAAAAATCGGACCTGTATATTTACTCCTATGGTTATAAATATTCTCGACTTTCATAAATGACTAAGGCAAACCTCTATTTTTCACTTCTATTCAAATGAATTTATTTATTACAGTAAAAAAGCAAATGAAATTTTAGTATTACTCTCCCTCAACTTCCATGTGTATGAACATCGTTTTTTCTAACATCTAGTTCACCTACTTAAAAATGCAGGATTTCCCTTTCCAATATCGAATTAGTAATGTTTGGAAAGGGGGTGTAACATGGCGGAAATTAAAGTGGGACTTACACAATTTTTAGACTTCACACTGAAAAGTAGTACTGCTAAAACAAATTTTGTAAAGAATTTAAAATCTCAACCTGAATATCACCCGGTTTTTGATTACTGGAAACAATTACGAGAAACTGTTATTAAATTTCATAAAAACGAACTACCTTTTGAATGTTTTGAAACATTAGTACAAACTGTTGATCAGAAGAAAAAGCAAAACTACATTGATGTTATAAAGCAGTACAAAAAATTTATTAAAAACAAAGACGTCTCTTGGTTTGATCCAGGTAAATCGCATTGGTTATCAGATAATTTAATCGTCCGCTCATCACCTGAACTCGGTTTGCTCATTAATGATGACCCGCATCTTATTAAACTATTTTTCAAAGGAAAGAAAGAGCGAATTGATAAATATAACATCAACTCAACACTAACATTATTAAATGAATCAACATTTTCAAATGAATATAACGATGTGAATTATACTGTCCTTAACATCCAAAAGAACAGAATGTATACGAATAACTCTATTAATAATGATCATTTAATAGCTCTTGAATCAGAAGCCCACCAGCTTTCTTATTTATGGAATAAGGTGTAAAAGGGTATAGGTATCTATTTCAATACCTTGTTCATGCGTAATTTGGGCACAATTTTCAAAAATCCAATTCGTTTCTTTTAAGTGAAGCTCACCTTGCATTGTTTCTCACAAACAATGCAAGGTGGGCGTTTTTTGAAAACAGTTTCTTTACCCATTTCAACATCCTAATTCCCCCTCTGAAAGAATAATATAATAATCTTTTTCTACCGCATCTACATCCCCCTTGTTAGTCACGCTTCTTTCACCCACATTTCTTTATTTGGTTGTGATTATTGCTGGTACTCAGATAACGCCGCCCTAATCTCTTCTCTCACAACTTCACGAATAAGTTCTTATAACGATTCCTCTAAATTCATATATGCACCCCCTACATCTTTTTTTGAATTTCCTGCTTGTTGTTTAATTCACTCATAAAATTTATGAGTAATGATCATCCACCATTTACCTTCTCTAAGTGCCGGAAAGAGATTGCTTGTTTTATCCGACATTATATTATAGGCGCTTCATAAACATCTCATAAAAATATGTGAGAAAAGAACTTTATAGCAATGGCTATCATGAATACAATTTGATTTACCCTACTTAAAATAGTAACCTTACAATTCATAAGTTTGACACAGCTCATGAAAAAGCTTATAAAGAAAAGTGAGGTTCCTAATATTCGTTTCTAGTTTCTAAGGTATACATCCGAAGATCATTAGCGAACGTTTAGGACTTAACAGAGTAGGTATCACATTGGACAATTTTTTCCATGTTGTACCAGGACTTCAAGAAACTGCGGTGGATCAATTTGCAAACGAATTATTCAGAAAGAAAACTCTCGTTAGAATTTCGTTAGAAGTTTTCATTTCACAGCAAATACACCAACTAAACAACCAAAAATATTGATAGTGAAAAAGGAGAAACAAAACATGAAAGAAATCAAATCTGAACAGGAATTCAAAGACATCATCGCAAGTGAGGAGCCAGTAGTTGTTAAGTTCTTTACTACATGGTGCCCTGATTGTGTGCGTATGGACAACTTTATCGGAGATGTAATGGAAGAGTTCAATAAGTTTGAATGGTATTCTATTAATAAAGATGAGTTCCCAAGTATCGCTGAAGAGTATCAAGTAATGGGTATTCCAAGTTTACTTGTATATCAAAATAGCGAGAAGCTAGGCCACTTACATAGTGCTAACGCAAAAACTGAAGAGCAAGTTACTGAGTTTTTAGAAGCATACTAAGATAAGATGAAGACCCTCTGAAAAATATTTTCTAGAGGGTTTTTATTTTGCCCAATCACCTTTGAGCGGTGTAGTATACGGATTCATCATAATATATGTATCCTTTCCCCTATCCCCTCGATCCAAATCGCGTTCACACCCTAACTTTGCACTTTACAACATATTTTTCCTTTACGAAACTTTGTTATCCCCTTCTTAAAAACCTAAAAAACGTCAACAATGTTTGTATAGACCCACACGAGTTTCGTTTGGTACTCTATTTATAGAAAGAAATTCCTTGTAGAAAGGTGAGTGATTAAAATGGATACTCTTTCTCATAAAGAAGCTGATAAAGGTGCGATTGTCAGCATTATGGCCTACATATTTTTATCCTCTATGAAAATCATCATCAGTTATATTACCCTCTCTAGCGCATTACGTGCTGACGGTTTAAATAACTTAACGGATATCGGTGCTTCTTTAGCGATATTAATTGGTCTAAAAATCTCTCGTAAACCTCGTGACCCAGATCATCCTTATGGGCATTCGCGCGCAGAACAAATTGCATCACTCGTTGCTTCTTTTATTATGGCAACGGTCGGTTTAGAAGTTGTTATTAGCGCCATTCAATCTTTTTTTAATCCGAAACAAGCAGCGCCTAATGTACTTGCTGCATGGGTAGCCTTATTTTCTGCTGTCGTTATGTACTTTGTGTATTTGTATACGAAAAAGATTGCAGCGCGCACAAAAAGTAAATCATTAGAAGCCGCTGCAAAGGATAATTTATCAGATGCTCTCGTAAGTATCGGTACAGTAGTAGGTATTGTCGGTTCGCAGTTCCAAATGCCTATTTTAGATCCTATTGCCGCTTTAATTGTCGGCCTTATTATTTGTAAAACTGCATGGGAGATTTTCGTAGAAGCTTCTCATATGTTAACGGATGGAATCGATCCAGATAAGATGGAAGAGTACGCTGGTGCTATTGAACATATTGGTGGCGTGGAAAACATCGTAGACATTCGCGCGCGTATGTACGGGAATCAAACGTACGTTGATATTACAATCGAGGTAGATGCTCGTATGGATGTTGGTGAAAGTCATTGTATTACTGACAACATCGAGGCTATGCTTCGGAAAAAGTTTGGCATTTACCATGCACACATTCATGTTGAACCAATGGAAAAAGAACCTATTATGACATAGGTTCTTTTTTAATGAACGCTTTATGAAATATAACACATAAAACGAGCCAGCTACCGCCAGCTGCCCATCCTGCTAATATGTCAGATGGATAGTGAACGCCAAGATATATTCGGCTAACTGAAATAGATAATACAACAAAGCTCGCTATAAAAATAATCAACAATTTTTTATGCAATGTAATACGTTCTTCAGTAATTGTGACGTATGCAATAAATCCTAAAAAAGCAGTAGCATTCATCGTATGACCGCTCGGAAAACTATATCCAGTTGCAGTAACAAGCTGCGTTACATCAGGTCTTGCTCGTTCGTACCATAGTTTAAGCATACTGTTTAAATAACGAGATCCATAATAATTAATTGTTAGAAGTAATGCACTAAGCAACTTTTTTCTAACGAGAAAATACATTACAAGAATGATGAGTAACGGAAAATATATTCTTTTGGAACCGATAAAAGACACCCAAGTAAAGTAGGCTGTCAAGTAATCGTTTCGAAAGCTTTGAATAAAATGCGCGACTATATTGTCAAATTTCTCAATACAAGCGGTATGATACGAAAGTGATAATACGACAAAACAAATGAGTAGCGTAAAACTTAACAAGTATAAATGTCGATATCGTTTCACATACATAACCTCACTATGCAAAAAAATGGAGCGGTTGTTTTAGTTTTCCTCTCCATTTCTTTTTTATGCATAGTTTATTAAAAAATATAATTGTTAATTTTTTCTTGCATTGTTGGAATATCTTCGTTCGTTACTGTAAAGCGAACCACTTTCTCGTCAAGATCAAGCGCTTCCGCAAATAAACCTGCTAATCCACGAGATTTTCTGTCTACTTCCATAATAATTTCTAAGCGATCGTAAGCGCTTGGTAAGATTAATAATTCTAGTTCATCTAATTTCCCATAATACTCTCCGGAAACAGGAACAAACTCAAATTCTTGTGCAAACGGAACTTGCTTACGTAATCGATACGGTAATTCTTCACATTCTATATGACGCGCTTTAAAACCTAATTGATTTACACTCTCCAACACACTATTTAATAGTGCATTGGGCAACACTTGAATGTAATCACGATCAATTGGATCTATACTGCGTTTAATATCAAGACCTGTATGCACCCAAACGGTTTTCATTCCAAGTGTAAGCGGCGTTTCAACTGGCATTATAAATGAAAATGGAATTTCTTTTTTTTCATTCGGCTCAACAGAAAAAGGTTCTGTTAAACGAACTCGCTCTAAATCATATGTTGCTGTTACTTTTTTATCATCCACTTCTCGTACATACGACGTCGATAACGTTAAGTAAATGCTTTCAATTTGTTGGCTAACTGAACCACCAGTTATATGAACCTTCCCTAGTATCTCTTCTCCAACAATATACTCATCTTTTTCAAGAACTGTATCTACTTTTGCATTACCAATACCAACACTTGCTAAAAACTTTTGAAACATGGAACCTCCATCCTTTCTAAAGCAAAAGCTATATCTTTTTTTAAATCTTGTACATTCTCATAGTACGGCGTTTTTATTTGTAACATTCGCATAAGCATCTCACGGTTATAATTTTCCAAAGTTAATTCGTCATACCATGGTTTTTCATGTTTTTCATGAGATTCATAGCCTGCATATAATAAAAATAACGAGAAATGACCAAGCGCATAAAAATCGCTACGAAAGTGAACTTCTCGCATCAAAGCTTGTTCACCTTCATAAGTTGTAGCTCGTTCATCACCCTCACCCTTCAATTTAGCCAAACCAAAATCAATAATACTAATTCGATTTTCTTTCATTAATATATTCGGAATACGTAAATCTCGGTGAATAATACCTTTACTATGAAACACCGATACAATTTCTAATATTTCATATAAAATTTTAAAAACTTCACGTTCTGTATATGCATGCCCATCTAAGAAAATATAATCTTCGAAATTTTTACCAGGCATATATTCCATCACGAAAAAGCTTTTTTTCTCCCATACGAAATGATCATATAAACTAGGAATTGCATGATGATTTAATGTTTGTAAAATCATTTTCTCTTGTTCAAATGATTTTCTACCAGACTCATATCTTTGTTTACTCTGTCTTAATTGTTTTAAGACTTTATATCTATTTATTTGTAAGTCATTAACGACATATGTAACCCCATAACTGCCCATTCCAATTACTGATTCAATTTTATAACGTTCTGCAACGATTGTATTTTTTCGCAGTGGTCTATCAAATAAAGCTAGTATACGACGCCATTTCATCAGCTACTTGAAAAGAAGCTACGACTTTTACGTTTTCTTTTATAATGCTGATGCCCATAACCAGATGAACGTCGTTTATAATCGCTACTTGAATAAGAGCGACCTCTATGGCGATAATCACTACTAGAATACGAACGATTTTTTTTCCTACCTAATAAAGAATCAATAATTTTTTTGAACATCCCTTCACCTCTTGAGTAAAATTTCCTTTTAATTATACCAATAATTTCCGACTATATTTGTGACAAGTTTGTAAAGAGTAAAAAACGACGAGTTAAGCCCGCCGTTACTTTCACTCATCCTCTTCATCAAAAACTTCATCAATCATACATTTCTCTAATAAATACTCGAATGTAATATCTGCGAGATCTTCAATTTCTTCTCGTTTTGGGACGTACCCTCTTTCAATTAGTTGCTCATAAAAAAACTCCGCAATCTCTTCCGTATCAATTACGACCTCAATTTCCTTCATGAGCATCACTCCTTTATTTCTGTTTTATGAAAAAATCTCAAAATTATGTATATGAGATTAGAAAAATAGTTTTTCTTTTTTTATAGGTCATATCCTTTGGACGAGATGCATACGATGGTAGTACAAGCTATCAAAAAGGGGGATTTAATTATGGAATACCAATATGAGGTAGAACAAGAAGTAGGGCAAACAAAAGAAGAGTTCATGCATGAAGATCAATGGGCAGACTCTCTTATTAAATGGCTTTTTATTTTTTTAATAATTGTAGGCATACCTTATACTGCATATGTTGTTGTTCAATTCATTCTCTCTTTCTAGTTAACTATTTTTTCTCTGTCAATTTAACTAAATAATTATGAACAACATCCATAACAATTTTGTATTCTTCATCTTTAAATGTATCGAATAACAATTGATAATCGTTATAAATATCAAGTAATCCATCAATGATTTCTTGACGATTTGTCTTAACACTCACTTTTTTTGAGTTGTTAATTGACTTTAATTTTCCTAAATCTAATTTATTCATACCAGCTTTATCTTGTTTCATTTTCTTCAAAATTGCATTTGCCGTTTGAGCATTAGCAAGTAACGTTAAATCTGACTCATCCGCTTCTAACCATTCTCCATCCGTAATTCGTGACAATTCGTATATAGTATCTTCCCATGCGTCATTTTTATATCTCCATACTTCTGTACGAAAACCAACAATACGAAACACATCTTTATCATATCCTGTTACTTGCACGAGATCACCAAATGTGAAATTATAGTTTAATTCAATCCACTCAGTTTCACCTTTTTTCATATCTTGCTCTGAAACGTGCTGCAACGTTTGCTCTACGTAAAACCCATCGTGATTATTGACTTCGTAAACGTAAACTCCATCTAAAACCTTCATATTTGTGATTTTACCAACGGTTCCATATAGCGTAATCACGACTATGTCCCCTACGTTATATTTAGGTTGCTTTTTTCTCGCCATCTATATCTCTCCTTTTTTTGACGTCGTGATTTTGATAACAGTATATGCAACCTACATAAAAACGCTTATCACAGAAGCGTATATTCATAAATTTTTTCAATAAAAAATATCACCGTATAAAAAAATTATTTACAACGTAAAAAAAGCTAGCAAATAGACTAGCTTCACGTCAAAAATTTCATATAGTTCTTATCTCTCTTGTATGTATAAATCCCAAGCTTCATCAAATATAGACATACTTTCTAGCAATCCACTTAACTCTAAGTATGAACTAATTTCATCATAATCTTCAGATTGCTTTGGAAAGCTTAAATCATCATACATTGCTTCTGCTAAATTCGATACTTCATTACTAAATAAAGCTGCACGATGCTTCATCATATAGTGGTAAAATGTCTTTTTCAAAAATATTCCCTGCCTTTCTAACTTGGATACATTATACAAGGCAAAAAAGAAAAAAACCAGCATAAAAGCTGGTTAAAAGTCGAAATAATTTCTTTTTAATAGACGTGGTCTTCCCATTAATTCTTCATATGTTAGTTGTTTTGGTAAATCTTTCGTATAAATTAGAAACAATTGATCTTCTATTTCTTTCACTGTTTGATCTGCTTGATAGTCCATACCACATGAGGAACAAGAAATGCATGGTGTCTCTTGGATTTCAATGGCTTTCGTACCATCTGGTAATTCCCAATATACAGTATTCAAGCTTTCTTTCGCTTCTGTACTGTCACACCACATACAATTCATACTGCATCACCCTCATTTTTTTTGTCGTTTTCTTCTAATTTAGCCATTTGCGATTGATACTTTTTGTCTTTAAGTTGATCACGCTTATCACGTTTATCTTTTAGTGATGCATGAGTGTCATTATCTTCATAGTCTTTACGACGGCTCATACGCTGTAAGTCGTCTGGAACAAGGTTAAATTTCTTATCACTCATAAGACCTGCGATACCAACATCTGAACGTTTTTCTTCGTAGTTTGGATAGATTTCTTTAAAGTACCCTTCTGCTCTTCCTGGGATATAGCTCTCTGGCTCTGGATACGTTGTAATAACACCTTCAAAGTTACGAAGCACAACTTTATCTGCACTTTGCGAAATTAAATAGTTTGGTTGAAGCGCAATTTTCCCGCCGCCTCCTGGTGCATCTACAACGAATGTTGGAACCGCATAACCAGATGTATGACCGCGTAAACCTTCAATAATTTCAAGACCTTTAGATACTGGTGCACGGAAATGACCAATACCTTCAGATAAGTCACATTGATAAATGTAGTATGGACGTACACGGATTTTTACTAAGTCATGCATAAGTTTTTTCATAATTGGAACGCTGTCGTTAATACCAGCTAAAATTACTGCTTGGTTTCCGACTGGAACACCAGCATTCGCTAGCATTTCACATGCTTTTTTCGATTCCTCTGTAATTTCAATAGAAGTATTGAAATGTGTATTTAACCATACTGGATGGTATTTTTTAATAATGTTACATAAGTTTTCTGTAATACGCTGCGGGAATACTACCGGCGCTCTCGTTCCGATACGAATAATCTCGACATGCGGAATCTCTCGTAAATTTTTTAATACATATTCTAAAATTTTATCGTTAATAAGAAGACCGTCTCCACCAGAAATTAATACATCTCGTACTTGTGGTGTATCACGAATGTAACCGATTGCATCATCTAATTGTTTCTTCGGCACACCCATTCCAATTTGTCCACTAAAACGACGGCGTGTACAGTAACGACAATACATAGAACATTGATTCGTTACTAAGAACAATACGCGGTCTGGATAACGATGTGTTAGCCCTGGAACTGGTGAATCTTCATCTTCATGAAGCGGATCTTCTAAATCATATTTTGTTTTATATAACTCTTCCGAGATCGGTACAGATTGCATCCGAATCGGACAGCGTGGGTCATCAGGATTCATTAGCCAAGCATAGTACGGTGTAATATTTAACGGGATCGTTTTTGTTGAAATTTTAACGCCTTCTTCTTCTTCAGGTATTAAATTAATTACTTTCTTTAAGTCATCCAAAGTTTTGATCGTATTCGTTAATTGCCAAACCCAGTCATTCCATTGCTCTTCCGTAACATCCTTCCACAACTCGATATCCTTCCAGTGACGATTTGGTTTGTATACATCATGTAACATTGCTATTCCCCCTTTTTATACGCTCATCCTTTATATAAGCAATAGTTATGCCAACTTTACATTATTGATAAGTAAATGTACGGAGAACGCTATTACATAAACAAAAAAATATTTGTAAACACTGTATGAAATCCATACATACTATCATATTCATTACTTTTTATATATGTAAACACGCTTTTATTGGTGCAAACACACAAAAACCGCCAATTATTCGGCGGTTTTGTCGTACTTACTCAATTTATATTGAAGCGTTTGGCGAGGGATACCTAACATTTTTGCAGCTTGTAATATATTCCCTTCCGTTTCAATTAGCGCTTGATCTATTAATTCCTTTTCCGTTTGATGAAGTGCTTCTCTAAGTGGCAATATGCTCTTCTTCTTTGGCAGATTCTCTTTCCGAAATGTACGCGGTAAACAATTGGCTGTTAGTGTATCCCTTTCTGCAATAATGACAGCATGTTCAATTGTATGTTTTAGCTCACGAACATTGCCAGGCCATTGATAAGCTTGTAGTCTTTCTTTCGCTTCCTTATCCATTTGAAGTACACCTTTTTTATAACTTTTATTATATTCGTTCAAAAAATAAGACGCTAATAATAATACATCCTCAGTTCTTTCACGTAGCGGCGGAATATATAATGAAAAGACATTTAATCGATAATATAAATCCGTACGAATTTTATTCTCTCTTAAACATACTTCTGGTGGCTGATTCATTGCGGTAATAACGCGAACATCTACTTTTCTCGTCTTATTATCACCAATTCGACGAATTACACCATCTTCTAATACACGTAGCATTTTCGCTTGTAAATCGAGAGGCATTGAATTCAGTTCGTCTAAAAACAATGTCCCACCATCCACAAGTTCAAATAACCCCGCTCGTTCAATTGCCCCAGTATAGCTACCTTTCGTCGTTCCGAACAATAAACTTTCTAATAGCGACTCTGGCAAAGCTGCGCAGTTTTGTGCAATAAATGGCTTGTTCTTCCGTTTAGAAGCTTCATGAATCGCTTGTACAAATAACTCTTTCCCTGTTCCTGTTTCCCCATATATTAAAACATTTGCATCAGTTGGCGCTACTTTTTGTGCTAATTCTTTCGTCTGTTTAAATCGAGCATCATCCGTCACGATCGTCTCAAATGCAACATGCTTTTTAATTGCTTTTTTTCTAGATGACCGCTTTATTTTTGACTGCAAATCTACAATTGTATCCGTAAGTTTTTGAACTGTAGAATAGTCCTTTGCAATTTCAACAGCTCCAGCAATATTTCCATCTATAAAAATAGGTAACGTCGTATTTACTGTACAAATGTCTTCCCCATTTAAATTTTGATAATGCTGAACTTGATGAACGATTGGTTTTTTTGTATCTAACACTTTCATTAACGTACTTGTTTCCCTAGATAAAGAGGGAAACGCTTCTAACAAATGTTTACCTAACACTTTTTCAATTTTTGATCCATCGTGTTTTGCAGCTACAGTATTATAGAAAATTGTAATACCATTTTCATCTACTGCGTGTATAGCCTCATCAATACTGCCCAAAATCGCTTCAATGACTTCTTGTGTCGAAACTGCTAGCAATGTCATCCCCCCTTTTGCCGAAAATCCAGCAATAACATGCCGGATTTCCGGCATACCTATATGCGATTATAAGCATGACGATTCCGTTCTATTTTTTATACCGTACTATTTAGACAAATCTTTCACCCATATATTCATATCTTCCAGCTTATCGAAAATGTAGCAATTGTTCGCCAATCTTCCTGTATACGTATAACCTAACTGATGAAAGGCCGCATTCATTCCGAATGAAAGTGATCGAGCAATTGTATAGGAGCAGAAAATCGATTTTTCTTGCAGTTCTTCTTCTAACTTAATTAGTAAACTTTTCATAAACCCATGTTTACGATATTCGGGTAAAGTAGCACAATTCGTTAATTCTGCATTTCCTTCTTTTATATTCATTTCTGCAGATGCTGTACTAATTATTTTTCCCTCGAATTCATACACATAGTAAATTGTATCGTCTTCTTTCATCGTTTGTTTTACATAACTCGCTTCGTTTAAAGGCGTCGGATAAACTTCAAATACTTTTCCAAAGACGGCTGCTAATTCTTCCGCATCCTCTTCTGTCGCTTTTCTTAATAAAAATTTCTCTGGGACTATTTTTTCCTTTACTTCTTTTGCTTTAACACCGCTTAAAATGGTATCTTCCTCTGCCCAATGAATACTATTTCGTCTTTCATCACTAATAAATTTCACAAAGAAGTATGCATCGTGACCTTGAAAATAATGCGGTATTGTTGCTTCCAATAAAAAACCGAAAGAGAGCCATGTAGAAACATGCTCTCCCTTTCCTTTAATAATACATTTAGTGAAAGAATGCTTCTCTGCTAATTCGTCAATTGTTTGGATAATCCTCTCAATATTTCCTGTGTAGTGGTCTACTCGAATACGTTTATTAAAATAGTCTAAAACACCTTCAACTGTATAGCCATTCGTCTGTTCTCTAAAAGATTCATAGTATTTCATTTTTTCACCTCACACCAATCTAGTAATGTACATGCAATTATTTTTGCGGCAGCTATCATTTTATCAACTTCTATATATTCGTTTGGATAATGTGCTACTTTCGTCTCTCCTGGACCAAATACTATCGTTGGTACGTTAGCGATTTGTGTAAATAAACCTCCATCAGTCCCCCACGGAGATGCTTCAATAATTGGTTTGTTCCCTTCGATTTCAACAAAGTTATGCTCTAGTGTCGTAATTAACTCATGATTTTCTTCTAGTTCACCAGGAACCCATCTCGCTCCAAACCACTCTACTTCTACAGGATTTTCAACAAACCAATTGTCCACATCATTTAATTCAGCGATCCAATTCTCAAACTCTTCTTTTGCTGCCTCTATAGTCTCATTCGGCGCAATACCACATCTTCCTTCTAAATTTAATGAATCAGGAACAGAACTTGGCCAGCTCCCTCCTTCAATTTTCCCAATATTAATTGGAATTGGAATTGGAATTCCTTTAAATAATGGATCTGTAATTCGATTATTTCTCTTCTCTTCCAATTTTCTCAAATGATCTACAACAAACATACTTTTTTCAATTGCACTTACTCCTTCATAACGTGTACCACCGTGTGCTGCTTTGCCTTTCACATGTAGACGAAACCACATGGACCCTTGTTGTTTCGGGAAAAACTTCATATTTGTCGGTTCTGGAATAATGACACCATCTGCTTTATATCCTCGTAATATAGTCGCTAATGTTCCTGCCCCGCCGCTCTCTTCTTCTATTACACTTTGAAAATAAATATCTCCTTTTAATTCAATACCAGATTCAATAATGGCTTCCATCGCAAGCATCAGTGCGACATTGCCGCCTTTCATATCCGTTGTTCCACGACCATATATACGATTCCCTATTTGCTCACCACTATAAGGGTAATGGTCCCACTGATTCACATCTCCTTCTGGTACGACATCAATATGTCCATTTAATATCATAGATTTCCCGTCGCCACTTCCTTTTAAAGTTGCCACTATGTTCGGGCTATCTGAAAAACTTGTACGCGGTGATACAAAATAAGGATGCTCTTTCATTTTAGAAAATGAAGGTTCCCAAATATCAAGATCTAAACCTAGCTCACGTAATTTTTCAATCACAATTGCCTGCGCACCACTTTCATCACCAGATACGCTTTTTTCTTGAATTAATCGTTTTAAAAATTTTACGCTCTCCTCTTCATGACTCTCGATATAATCACAAATTTTCTTTTTTAATTGCTCCATATATTACATCTCCCCTCATTCGATTACTAGTAAGTTAGAACCAATTTTAAAATCAGCTTCTGTATGTTGTTTTATATCTTCCACTGTGTATGGGCTCATTAATTCTTGTAAAACGAGTCCACCCTGCGTCACTTCCATAACTGCCATATCCGTAATAATTAAATCTACACATTTCTTTGAAGTTAATGGTAATGTACACTCCGAAACAATTTTTGCATTTCCGTATTTATCAACATGATTCATCACAACAACGACCCGCTTCGCTTTTTGTGCCAAATCCATCGCTCCCCCAATACCTGGAACGCGTTTTCCTGGTACAATCCAGTTTGCTAAATCCCCATTCTCACTTACTTGTAATGAACCAAGAATCGTTATGTCTAATAAACCTTTTCGAATCATCCCAAACGCTGTGCAACTATCAAAATAACTCGCTCCTGTAATAAGAGAAGTCGGTAAACCTGCTGCGTTACATAAATTTTCGTCTTCATTCCCTTTTCTTGGCGTAGGTCCCATACCTACAATTCCATTTTCCGCATGAAACATAACGTTTATATCGTCAGGAAGATGATTCGGTACAAGCGATGGTATACCAATACCTAAATTTACAATCATACCATTTTGTATTTCTTTCGCCGCGCGCCTAGCAATCTTATCTCTCACTTCTACGCCCATACCCATTTCCAATTCACTCCTTCCGACGGTACGATATAATTTACAAATACTCCTGGGACAACAATTTCTTCTGGATCTAAACTTCCAAGTGGAACGATTTCTTCTGCTTCTACAATCGTTATATCCCCCGCCATAGCTACGTGAGGATTCATATTACGAGCACTTTTATCAAACACAAGATTACCAAACGGATCCGCTTTTTTCGCATATACAATTGCAACCTCTGCAGTTAATGCTGTTTCAACTAAATATGTCTTGCCATTCATTTCAACTGTACGTTTTCCCTCCTCTACAATCGTATCAACACCTACATCAACTAATACACCTCCAAGTCCTACACCACCAGCGCGAATACGCTCTGCTAATGTTCCTTGAGGAGAAAACTCGATTTGTAACCTTCCTTCGTTTAGCTGTCTTCCTGCATTTGGATTTGAACCAATATGTGAAGTAATTAATGATTTTACTCTTTCATTCGTAACAAGACGACCGATTCCTACATCAGGAAATCCCGTGTCATTTCCTATTAAATTTAAATTTGTAACTCCTTTTTCTAAAATCGCCTGTATTAAAGATGGAGGGGATCCAATCCCCCCAAATCCTCCAAACATTAATGTCATATCATCGTGGAACAAAGAAATTACTTCCTCTATCTCTTTTAATTTATCGAATGTATTCGTAATAGTTGTCATGCGATACTATGCCCTCCTTTTTGCATCATTTCTTCTACACTTTTTGCAAAAATTGAAAGTAATTCATCTAACTCGGAATATGTAGTTGTCATCGGCGGTGCTACAAGCAGTGCACTATCTTCTTTTCCTGCTTGCCCTGAAACAGCTTGATATAAAAGAAGACCATTTTTAGCTGCAACCGAAATAAGTTCCGACGCCTTTGTAAACGATTGCAATTCTACTCCAATCAGCAACCCTTTTCCGCGCACATCAGCAATGATTGTCGATTGTTGCTGAACTTTCTGTAGTCCTTTTATTAAATACTCTCCCTTTTCTGCTGTTTTTTCAGGTAGATTATGTTTCTCCATATATTCAATAACAGCTAGAGCTGTTGCTGCAGATAATGGATTTGCACTTAACGTATGCCCACTCATTACAGAACGCGATCCACGTAAAATTGGCTCCATAACACGGTCACTTACAATCGTCGCTGCCATCGGTGTATATCCAGCTCCTAAACCTTTACCAAGAGTCATAATATCCGGTTCTACACCCCAATGCTCCATCGCAAACCATGCGCCAGTACGACCAAGCCCTGTCATTACTTCATCAGCAATAAATAAAATATCGTAATGACTACAAATATCTTTAATGACTTTATAATATTCTTTCGGCGGAACGACTGCGCCTCCAGCTGCTCCAATAATCGGTTCAGCGATAAAAGCTGCGATATGTTCTGCACCAATTCTTTCAATGGATCTTTCTAGTTCAGTCGCACAAGCAAGCTGACAAGTTGGATATACCTTTTGCACCGGACATCTAAAACAATATGGAGCTGGAATAGTTGGATAATCTTCTAAAATTGACACGAAACGTTGTCTGCGCAGTGGATGCCCAGACATTGATAAGGCTCCCATCGTAATACCGTGATAACTCATCCATCGTGACAAAATTTTATGCTTCCCTTGAATACCTCGCTCTTGAAAATGCTGGATTGCAATTTTCATAGCTGTTTCATTTGCTTCCGTACCACTATTCACAAAAAAGCTCCAGTTCAAATCTCCTACACTTAAATCGCTTAATTTCTTCGCTAATTTTTCAGCTGGTTCACTCGTAAACTGTGATCTATAAACGAAAGCAATCTCCTCTGCTTGCTTTTTTATAACATCTGCAATCTCCTTTACGCCATGCCCAATCCCTGCCGTAATTGCCCCTGACGAGCCATCAAAATATTTATTTCCGTTTTGATCATACAAATACACACCTTTTCCATGTGAAATCATTGGATACGGCTGACCAACAAGTGGTTTAATTAAGTAATCGCGCATAGCGCTCCCCCATTTCTCCAATTTGTATATATATATGAAGAAAATTGACGTTTCTTTCATAAAAAAGAACCCTCTGCGAAAGCAGTGATTTTATCAAAAAACTATTATAAAATATACAAATGAGTGCTAAATATTAATTTCAAAAACAGAAAATTCAGAACTTAAAATGAAGACCAACCCTTATCTATACGCTCAAATAACCCTCCTTTATATAAAATAAACGCTTCACTACATACTTTCTCAAAATAATATCAGCTTCCCTCAATTGCCGACATTGTGTAAACTTCGACGAAACTCCCTTTAAACTCCTTCCTATTCTCCTACTTTATATTGCATATTTTCAAACAAATATCGACAATTAATCCCACTAAATACATAGCAATTATTTTTATATAAACCAATATTTCACATACATTCTCCTCCGTTTTATACAATAAAAAAAGAACCGATTAACCACATTAATCAGTTCGGCACGACGCTCTTTTATCGGTTAATACTGCCACTTGCTAACGTAAATAGAAAAAATAATGTTACAAATTCAAAATTCATCCTACATCCTAAAGCACAAAATCGTCCATAACTCCATTCACAATTCCTTTTGGGATATCCCCATCCCAATATTTCATTCCTTTCCTTATATTTAAACTACCTTTCCTTTATAATTTATGTAGGACAATTATCACTTTGTATGTGTATTTGCCCATTATTAAAAAAATCCCTAGTTTCCTAAGGATTTTTGGACATGTTTTCGATATTTTACTTCATACGCTCTTAAGGTTTTTTATTTCGAAATATACATTGTAATCGGTACATCATCATCCAACATAGATGATATATTGCTGTATACTCTAGAAAATTATAAGGCTCTTTCGCCTAAAAAACACTTATCCATAAGCAATACTCTTTATTAATTTTCAACTTTTCTCCTTCAAAAAACAATTTTTTCGCATAACCTCTTTCTTGTTAAGCATATAGTTTTAATGATGACAAAGGAGGAATATTCATGTCTCAATCTGAAATCGAAAAATATGGACAAGAAGCTGCACGTTACGAACAGCTCGCTCGTTACTATCAATTTAATAATCCGAAAAAATATGTAGAACTATATATGAAATATTACGACGCGCTTACGAAACTTGTACAGGCGTATGAAAAAAGAGATTCACAAGAAGCTGCTTTACCGTCACACATACGTTTTTTTCACTCTGCTTCAAATACACCTGCGGTTGACATTTTAGTAAACGGGCAAAAGGTTATTAAAAATATTTCATTTAAACAATTTAGTCCCTATTTAACATTAGTGCAAGGTAAATACCGTATAGATATTGTCCCTGTTGGAAATGAAACTCCCATCTTTTCAGCTTTAGTACCAATAATGGGGAATCACACTTATACTTTTGCCGTAATAAATAGTGACAATCATCTACAATTACAACCTATGCTTGATAATACACATTTACCAGCTGGTCAAGCAAAAATACGCTTTGCACATTTTTCTCCAGATACCCCTGTTGTAAATGTAGATTTAAAAGGTGGAGATCATTTATTTGAAAATGTACTCTTTAAACAAATAACAGATTTTTTGGAAGTTAGTCCTGGTACAGCAGATATTGAAGTTTCACTCGCCGATAATCCCAGCGTCTTACTAACTATACCGAATTTCAAAGTCGAACCGAACATCATATATACAATTTCACTTTTAGGTTATTCAACTAAAGATCCTAAATTAGAAGCCGTTATACTTACGAATTAAAACAGTCTACACCATTCATTTGGTGTAGACTGTTTATTTTTGAAATACAATTTGAAATTCTGTCCATTCGTTATCTGAACGGCACATGATGGACCCATTATGTTTTTCTACAATTTGTTTACATACAAATAATCCAATACCAGTTCCTAACTTTTTAGTAGTTACAAATGGTTCGAAAATCATTTCTACACTTTCAGCTGGAATCATTGGCCCATTATTTTTTATCACAATTCGAATCGATTGATCTTCTTCAAATACATCAATGATAATCTTCCGTTCTTCTTTCATTGATTCTAGAGCGTCAATTGAGTTCATTAATATATTTAAAAATACTTGTCTCACTTCACTCCGATAGCCAACAAGTGGAATTGGATACGGTAAATTCTTTTCAATCGAAACATTTGCATTGACCAAACTCGGATATAAGAACTGTATAATATCTTGAAACAAATCATTAAGCCAAAATTGTTCTGATTCATTCCACATTTCTTTTTTCGATACGAGTAAAAATTGCGAAATACGAAAATTTAATTGGTCTAATTCATGCGAAATAATATCTAAATAAGATAAACTTGGATGATCTGCCTTTAATAATTTAACAAATCCCATAATTGAAGTGAGTGGGTTACGGAATTCATGTACAAAACTTGCTGACATTTGCCCTAAAATCGTCAGCCTTTCTTTATGTGTTTCGTTAATATATTGCTGTTTTTCCTCTAAATTTTTTGATATAATTTCCGAGTATTTTAAAACAGTATAATAAATTAATTTATCAAAACAAGTATGTATTTGGGCCATAATCGGTTTCAATTCACGTGCGCTAACATCTAATTCACACATCGCTTCGAAAAGTTCATTTCTTCCCACATTTGCATTATAAACAAAGTCTCCAATATTCGCATCTGCCCCTGCACGTTCAATAGCAATTTTCTCGCATAATGGCTGAAGATAATCTATATCTTTTTCTTCCATAGTAAGTTCGATAATTAACTCTAATAAATCCTCTCCATTTTGAACTACTTCTAGTTTAAATGGATCTTTATCGGAAATTATCATTTTGTTTTTCCAGTTCTCAACGAATTGGTGCCTGTTGTTTTTCAAGTGCGAACAAAATACTTCTTTAATATCCTTATCGATTGGAAAAACCCCCATTCCCTCCATTTCCATGCGACGAACACCCTTTATATTTTGAATATTAACACAAAAAATGCGATTCGTTAATAGATTATTGTCACATTTTGTTAATATGTGTTGATAAAATTTTTAATGTCTTTATTAATTGTTTGGATTGATACATTCCATTTTCCTTCCTTTCATTCAAAGTTTATTACATTCAATGCGACTTTTTTTTGCATCCTGCTTCATTCTTTCGTACAATAGAAAATGAAAGGTGTGAAAAATATGGTAAATAAAAATGTGGAAGATTATCTCCAAGAAGGCATTTACGGCCAAAAGCAGAACAAACCAGAAGAACGTAATATGTATTTAACTACATTACGTGAGCGTGTAGAAATCGCTTTAACTATCGGTCAAGTAATGCAAAGTAATGTATATTCTGAAGTAGCTAGTAGCATGCGCTCTTCTCAACCATTACAAATATTCCTAAATGGTGGCATTGCTTACCCACATTTATCAAAATACATTAAATTAGCAAATGAAAAAAATGTTCCTTTTACAATTGTTCAAAATAAAGGCATAGAAACACCAATCGGTTTAGTATTATCTCATAGCACTGCTGTTGACAAAGAACAAATTTATGTAGAAGATGCTATTTTCAAACAAGAAATGAAGTAAAAGGTACACTTGGTTAAATTAAATCGTTCCGAGAAACGTAAAACAAACAATAAAAAAACGAGTATGGAATCGTAAACATTTCCTGCTCGTTTTTTATTAGAATGTTTAAGCTCGATCTACTTTATTTTTTAATACACACTAATTTCATTTCTGTCATTTCTTCTATTGCATATTTAATTCCTTCACGCCCCGTACCACTTTCCTTAACACCACCGTAAGGCATATGATCTACCCTAAACGTTGGAATATCATTAATCATGACACCACCAACCTCTAGCTCATCAATTGCACGCATTGCTTTAAACAAATTATTTGTAAACACACCTGCTTGTAGACCGTAACGTGAATGATTTACTTGCTCAATTGCCTCATCAAATTCTTTAAATGTATTTACTGTAATGAGTGGACCAAATACTTCTTGGCACTGAACAGATACATACTCTGGAACATTTGTTAATACAGTTGGTTCAAAAATCCTTGCATCACGTTTCTTACCACCGTATAAAACAGTTGCACCTTCCTTAATAGCTTCTTGCACCCACATTTCTATTCGCTCTACATCTTTTTTCGAAATTAAAGCCGATACGTCCGTTTCTTCCAGCAATGGATCACCAACAACAACTGTTTCCATCGCTTTCTTTAGCTTTGAAAGAAATTCATCCATTCTCTTTTCATGTACAAAAACACGTTGTACCGAAATACAAACTTGTCCATTGTTTACAAATGCTCCCCATTTTACACGTTCAATTACTTCATCTGTTAATTCTACATCTTCATCAATAATAACAGCAGCATTTGATCCCAGTTCCAACGTAACTCGCTTTAATCCAGCCTTTGCCTTAATTCCAATTCCAACTTTCGGACTTCCCGTAAAAGTAATGGAAGCAACATCATCATTTGTAACTATCGCCTCACCTACAGTTGAACCGGGACCAGAAATAATATTTAAAGCTCCTTTTGGCAATCCTGCCTCTTCAAATAATTCAACTAATGCATAAGACGATAATGGCGTTTGATCAGCTGGTTTTAACACAACGGTATTTCCGGCAGCAATTGCAGGGCCGACTTTATGTGCCACTAAATTTAATGGGAAATTAAATGGTGTAATAGCTCCTATAACCCCTATCGGTTTTCGTATTGTGTATGCAATACGCCCATCTGCACCAGGTGCTGCATCAAGTGGCAGTGTCTCGCCGTATATACGCTTCGCTTCTTCCGCTGCAAATTTGTATGTCTGAACGGTACGATCTACTTCTCCCCTCGCAGCACGAATTGGTTTTGCAGCTTCTTTTGCAATAATCTCTGCAAATTCTTCTCTTCTTTCATCCATTTTTTGTGCAACCTTCTCTAAAATAGTCGCACGATCATATGCAGATAATGTATTCATTTTTTTCATTGCATTTTTTGCAGCAGTAACAGCCTCTTGTACATCTTCTTCCGTTCCTTGTGCAATTTCCGCTAACGTTTCTTCAGAATATGGTGCGTATAATGGTTTATACGTGTTTACAGACTTCCAATCTCCATTTATATATAAATGCTTTTTCATAATTCTTCCCCTTCCGAATATATGTATACAACAATATTTCACCTAGTAAAAGGTCTGACTTATACCATTGTATCATAGCCCTTATTCTGCCAAAAACATTATGCTCAAAAAAACCCTGCCATATAGCAGAGTCTACGAACTAATTTGTTCTTGAAATGGAATTTGTTTTTCATCTTCTAAAATAACAATTGATTCTACAGTTTTTGTAACTTCTAATCTCTTTATATAGTGTCCATCTAATTCTTTTACACAAAACTTATAATTTTCAATTTCAATGAAATCCTCTTCAGCAATTTCTATATTCTTCGTTAAAATCCAACCACCGATTGTATCAACACCATTATCATCAATCGTTAAACCTAATAACGTATTCACTTCACTAACAAGCACTTTTCCCTCTAGTATTGTTTTTGTTTCACTAACTTGTTGAATTTCTGGCTGTTCATCCGTATCAAACTCATCTTGAATATCTCCCACTATTTCTTCTAAAATGTCTTCAACTGTAACAAGTCCAGACGTACCACCATATTCATCTATCAATATAGCAATATGCGTTCTTTCTTTTTGCATTTTTAAAAATAAGTCGTGTATTGGGATAGAGTCGATAACTAAAATGATTGGCCTAATATATTGCTCTACTTTCTTATTACTTACTGCATTATGCTGCACAAAATCTGTGAAAATATCTTTAAAGTTTACAAAGCCTATTACGTGATCTTTGTCCCCATCTACAACTGGATATCTCGTATATTTTTCCCGAGACATTTTTTGCAAAGCTTCTTCAGCAGGCATTTCTTTACTTATAATATGCATCTCAGTTCGGGGTACCATTATTTCTTTCGCTATACGATCATCAAATTCAAAAATTTTATTTACATATTTATATTCAGACTGATTAATCTCTCCATTTTTGTAACTTTCTGAAACTAACAACCGTAATTCTTCTTCTGAATGAACCTCATCGTGCCCTTTCGGTGGTTTCAGCCCTAACAACTTCGTAATAACTCGGGCTGATCCATTTAATAGCCAAATAAATGGAAACGCCATACGATAAAAGAAAATTAACGGTTTAGCAACAAACAAACTCACTTGTTCAGCTTTTTGAATCGCGAATGTTTTTGGGGCCAATTCCCCTATTACAACATGTAAAAATGTAATAAACAAAAACACTAAAATTACAGCAAAAATGTCTGCTAGTTGAGTAGAAATGTTCAAATTTACAAAAAGCGTGTCAAACATTTGCTTTAACGCCGGTTTACCAAACCACCCAATCCCCAGAGCTGTAACTGTTATTCCTAGCTGACAAGCAGATAAATATTCGTCTAAGTTTGTAATGACTGTTTTGACAGATGTTGCGCGATTATTTCCTTCTGCAATTAAATAGTCAATTCGTGAACTTCGCACTTTAACAATTGCAAATTCTGCTGCGACGAAAAATGCCGTTAAGGCAATTAAAACAATCACTATACTTATACTATATATGTCCAAATACTTCTCCTTACTTACATTGTAAGCAAGGAAGCCACCTCCTACTTAATTTTATTCAAGTGAAGTAAGCATTCTAATACTCTAACAAAATTCTACATTAGCAACCACCTTTTTATATATATTATATGCATACATAAAAAAGATATTTATCATTATGATAATCTAATTCATTTCCATCAGTCAAATAGTTCTAAATCTTAAGATAAAATATTTTATATAAACGATATATTCTTCACAGCTTCATTTCGTGAAAAAACACTTTCTTTGCCGATTCCACACTTCTTTTGTCACACTAGAAGGGAACTTCCTTCATAGCTCGAAATCATTCAACAGGATATATCTAGGAGGGATTATTTTGGAATATAAAACACCATTTATCGCAAAAAAATTAGGTGTTAGCCCAAAGGCTGTTGTCCGGATTGCACAACAATTAAATCTTACGATAGAAAAAAATAAATATGGTCACTTTATTTTCACACAAGAAGATTTAGATCAAATGTTAGAATTCCATCTTTCACAAATAGAGCAGTCTCAAAACTCTCACCCTACTCAAAAAACATCATCAAATGATGTTGAAGAATTAAAAACTCAAGTAAATACAATTATTCAAGAAAAATCATCACATGAATTTGAGCAATTAGCAGCTCAATTAAACACTATTACGAGAAGGCTAGATCGAATGGAAGAACAAATGCAAGATAAGGCAAATGATGTTGTTACGTACCAACTTTTACAACATCGCCGTGAAATGGAGGAAATGTTAGAGCGAATTCAAAAGCTAGAAACTTCCCTGAAGAAAGAAGAACCAATATATATTACTCCCGATTCAAAACCAACATATGAACGAGAAAAGAAGCCGAAGCGCCGCAAAATGATTTTTAGTATATTTGGATTATAATTTTTAGACCCTTATTAAAATAATAAGGGTCTTTTTTCATGAAGAATGACTTCATATTAAAATAGCATTCTCTTTATTATATATATTCATTTCGCCTTATTTTGTTAACATAATATTTTTACTGTATTCTGCGATTAATGCCTGTGCATGAGCATTCCCTTGAATCACATCTCGAAATTCTTTTAAAGAATACAAATGCGTAGCCCCTTTTCGGGCATGAATTCGCACTGGTACACCTTGTAAAGTATCATGAAACTGAAATGGCTTATCTACCGGTTCAATTGGGAAACCGAGTGTTAATAAATACATATACATTCTTTTTGTAACTGCTGCAATATACCATTCTGCTTTCGTTTCTAATGCATGCATAAATAAAATAGCTGTTAGTCTTTTAAAGTGTCCTCTCCCACGAGACGTTTTCGCAATACTTAACTTGCCTATTTCATACACATTTTTCAAATCTTTCACTAAATCATTTTTAGAAAACGGATAGAAAAACTCAGAATTTGATTGTTCCGGTTCCGTATACTTAATACATTCTACTGTACCAATATGATGTTCATCTTCTATTAATAAAAATCGTGATGGATTTAAATTACGTTCTACGAACATTAAGTTTCTTTCTTCACAAAAATCTCCCCATAGTTGCTCGAACCAAAAATGTTCTTCTTTTGTTTGAACACGCTGGAACATATTTACCCGCCTTTCCCATCGCCGCTCTGTTTTTTGATAACGCTTTCACCATCTATCATATAAGAACAAATCTTCGTATGCAACTAAAAATATTTATGACTTATTATATTCTGCACAATGAATTAAATTCCATCTTAATCGTCTTTTATCCCTCATGTACCGTTCTTCTAACAATATATTTATATTACCTTCAAATTCAAATCGTATAAAGTTGTCTTCCATACAGCATATATTTCTTCTTAATCTAAAAAAATCCTTTATAAAAAAGGATTTTTTTACTTCTTCATGCTTTTTAACCACTTCTCAAAAATTTGTACCATTCCATGTTTTCCGGCTAATTTCTCTTCCCCTTGTTTCGTTTTATATGGATATAATTGCAAGAACACACCACATCCAGACTCAATTTTTTTACTATGCATATGACTTCCTGGATATACACAAATAACTTCATAAATGGCCCTTCGAAAATAGACTCTCTTTCCATCCTGTTCTTCTACATATTTTATAGACCAGTACTTATACATTTGTTCAGTTGCCTTCGTATTTCCAACGTGCTGAAAAATGTTGTACATTGGGCTATACTTCACTTCAATAATAATAGAAGATTGATATACGTATTTCCCTTCTTCCTTTACATAACAGTCTAAGCGAATGTCTGGCTTCTTCGTATCTTCTCCATTATAAAAATTACTCCCTTTACTTAATGCAATAAGAGGATGAGTTTCAATTAAATCATTAAATGCGACATGTACTCTAATATCATCTCGGTGTAAAACTACTGTCGTTCCATCCTGTAATCCATCTACATAAAAATGTTCTTGAATTTGTTCACGAATGGAAATTCTAGCCTCAAAACCAATTTGCTCTAACATGGAAATAACGATAAAAAAAGCGTAATATTCATACACTAAAAATGTTGGTTTATAAACAAATAATAAAGATGGAGATTGTTCTGTATATTGTGGAAGTACATCTAAATGCTGTAGTAGTTGTTGATGTGGTATCGGTAAATTATGTGAGTACATGTTACCCGTTTCGGAAACTTCTCTCCAAAATGGAGAATGCATTAAAGTTTGAAAGTATTGTACACTTTCATGTACAAAGTGCGCTAATATTTTATATTCTTGTATCTTCATAGAGCTTTTTCGCAAATCCGCCTCTTTTAGTAAATGGATATTTTTATATTTTTGTTTCTCTCTATCCGTCACTGATCCATTACGCTCAATTGTTTGTATAATCGTTTTTACAGCTTGAAACTCTTCTGATTTCTTCTTTTTTGCTCTTTCTAATATTTCAATTGTTTGACGTAAAAAACTTTCAGCTTCAAGTAAATAGAAATAAAATTGCATCGCTTTAAATTTAAGAAATGCATTTTCCTTACTATTTTTTTGTTCTATAAACTTACGATTATAATATTTTGCATACGGTTTTCTTTCCGCCACTATTGCTCCTTTTCTCGTTGCTTTCCGCTCTTTTTCTTCCCATTTATATTCATGTATAAATTTTGAACTCGATTCTATTTTCTTAAAAATTTGCTTTATCTTTTTCATTTTTTGCGGCAACTTTCTAAGTAACACTAAATAAGAAGAATCTTCAATATCACTAAGTGCAGAGAAAGTCTTTTTATAATAACCTCTATCTAAAATCAACTCATTCAGAATTGACTTTACATAGTTTTGAATCATTTCAAATTGATCATCAAAAAAATTTTTGGGAACGATTTGAAATGCGCCATAATACGTTCTATCTTCTATATTCACTTCAAAATGATATAATCCACAACGCCATGGATAAAAGAATTCCGTTTTTCCATGTTCATATATTAATACTTTTTGTTTTTTTTCATTTATTTCATATTTTGACTCTTTTATATTTTTCTGTCCCTCATATACTTTATTCCATATAAAAGTAATATTCATTGGACTTTCATAATGGTAATGCAATCTAATTGGTTTTAATTCTTGTACTTTATAAATACATTGAACTAATGCTGTAGTAGATGTACAAAGACGATTTAATAAAATATATTCCCCTTTTGCCTCAGTTCCAATGATTAACTTTAATACAAAAGGGAGTGTTTCTTTCGTATCAACGATTTCTGTTTCATATCGCCCTTCATTTTGCATAGCCATACAGCTCCAGTTCTCTACGCTTTTCTCTTATATATGCTAAAGAGTGTTCAAATGTAGATACTCTGTTTGCAAGTGGCGATTGCAAAAGAGGTAGTAATGTCGCCCCCCTTTTTACGTCTTCAGAAAGTAAAGACCCAACCATCATTTCAGTCCCTCTTATTTTCGTCAATACACGTTGCTTGATTTGTAAATCAAATCCCTCTTCTCTACTGATCATATAGGAATGATTATTTTGGAACGGTATATTTTGCAAGTAAGTAGCGATTGCGTTTGCACATCGAAATGAAATTCCCTTTGACATATCATGTGATGACAATACAACATGTAACTTATCTAATAGTTCTAACTCTTCTTCAGAAAACACCTCAATCATCGCTTTATTCCTGACCCAGCTTATACGAAATTCTCCTGCAGTTACTTTCAGAGGTGGTTGTAATACAATTTTCTCTTGTTCCATACACATCTCACAAAACGGAATCTTTTGTAACGTTATTAAATTCGTCCGATCTAATAATCGATCTGAGAGTTCTTTCGTTGTTTCATCAAAATTTACTGTACCTACAAATATAATATTTTCACCAATTTCAATTGTTGATGGAATTGAATTTTCTTTTTCTTGTACACCTTCATACAAATTTAGAATACGGTTTTGCTTTTCAAGTTGAAGAACAGATAGAAATGGAGTAAACCAATGCTCAATATGTGACATATTCATTTCATCAAAAACGATTATATATAGTTGATTTTGATTTTCTTTTGCCTTCATTAACGCCCTAACTAATTTTGTTTCACTTTCAATAAAAGTACCATTTGGGTGAAGGTAACCAAGTAAATCATGTGGTTCTTGATACGATGGTGAAATTGGAATCCAAACCAACTCTTCCCCATACTGTAATCCAAGTGCTTCTGCATAAGCTTGCACAAATCGGGATTTCCCAGCGCCTGGTATACCACCTAGAATCGTCAACATATTTGTTTTCGCACTTATATGGAAATTATAAATGTCCGTTTCATCCAAATATAGCCCTTTATTACGTACAAAACTTTTTACATACTGTAAAAAGACGGATTCACGCTCATCCCATTCCCATTCATCCTTGTGCACTTTTATTTCCTCTACTTCTACATGCTTACCTTCTTCAGTCATTCGTTTTTTTAATTGCTCATACATGTGATTGCTTACAAAATACAATTGATCTTCTACCGCTATTTCCACATACTTCATCCAGTCATTTAAGTCTATATACTTACATTCCCGCTGCTGTTCAAAATATGCGATTGAACTAATTGATGATGATTTTAAAGATATATTTCCATATAACCTTCCATCGTGCCACAATAATTCGGGAGGCTCAAAGTCTTTCGGATATTTTGGCATTAGAAATGACAAATAGCCATTTCCAAGTTTTCTTTCTAAAGACTCTCCTTTTTTGTATTCGGAAACTTTAGGTACTGGAATCATTTTATAGCCATTGGCCATTTCTCGTGGTTCTTCTGCACAAATTAACTCCACGTATATATGTCCTCTTTCATAATAGAGACGAAACATAACCAATTGCTTTTCTAATTTTCTTTTCTTTAATTCCGAAAAGACTTTTTCATTCTTTTTATTGCTACATAAACCTTCAAATACGTATGGTTCATTTTTTAATTGCTCTTGTAACGTGAATGGTATTGGCGATAGGCATTGTACAAAGAAGTTCTCTCCATTCTTCTCTCTCTCTGCTTTTGTAAACTTTCCGATAAACCTCATATAGTACATTCTTTTTATAAAACTTGGCTGAAGAGCTTTATGTAATCTCACCTTCGTCACCTTCTTTTTTTCATACTATTCTTAGTGTATGAAAGAAACGAAAAACTAGAAACAAAAAACCTGACGTTATCCGCCAGGTTCAAAATGAAAACGTATATTAATGAGATGGAAATGCTTTTTTCTCTTGTAAAATGGCATTATGAGCAATTTTCATTTTAGCAAGTACATATCGTAATCGATCTTCAGCGTTTTCATCTGTATTTTGCTGTAATTCCGCCAAATTCTCTACAGCACTCGCTAAATTTTCAATCACTCCTCGTAGTTCAGGATGGTGATTAAAAAAGGATTCTTGCACTAATACTTTCCTTACTTCACTCGCTAAATCAACAATTCTGGTTAACTGTTCTTTTTCTTCCATTTTTATCCCTCCTGAATATCTTATGTATTAAATATTCTCTAGACAAAGAAAAAAGCCCTTTATTTAAAAGGACTTTTACATTTTTATATTTCCAGTTAATAGCATATAAAGTGATGTGATAGCTGCGATAACAATTGCCCACATTACATATCTCTCAATACCTTTAAAACAACGATTTCCTTTTTCTTTTCTTGCATACATGTAAACAATAATCCCGATTCCATACACGATTGAAACAAGTAATAAATTTTTCAAACCTGCTGCATATAGAAGCCATACAGAATAAATAGAAGCAATTAAAGCTAACGAGCCGTTTTTTACTTTTGCATCTTTTAGTTCGTTTGTAATAACTAATTTGAATTGGAATAACGCTGATAATAAATATGGTACTAAAATTGATGTTGAAGCTATGAAATACATAATTTGATATGTTGATTCTGAAAACAGAACGATTATAAATATAATTTGGGCAACGCAATTTGAGATCCATAATGCCATATGTGGCGTTTGTTTTTTATTTGTTTTCGTAAAGACTTTCGGAAACACGCCATCTTTTCCTGCTACGTGGGAAATTTCAGAAACAAGTAAAAACCAGCCTATTAATGTACCTACAAGTGAAGCAACTAACCCAATGTTAATCGCAACTGCGCCCCATGTCCCAACAACATGTTCTAATACATGTCCCATTGATGGGGTTTCTAACACGGAAAGCTCTCCTCTTGTCATCGCTCCCATAGACAAGACAGAAATTAAAATATAAATAGACATTACTAAAATAAGTCCAAGTACTGTCGCTTTACCAACATCTCGGCTATTTTTCGCTCTACCAGATAATACAACCGCTCCTTCAACCCCAATGAAAACCCAAAGAGTTACAAGCATTGTATTTTTCACTTGACCAAGTATAGAGGAAACTGATATAGTTCCTTCTCCCCAAAAATCATGTGTAAACGTATCCCAGCGAAACGCTGTTACCATTACAACAATAAATAATACGATTGGAACTAATTTCCCTATCGTTGCAATAACATTCATAATAGATGCTTCACGAATTCCAAATAAAATTAGAAAATGAAGTGTCCATAATAAAAGTGATGCTCCAACAATAGACGCAACATTATTTCCACCTTTAAAAATGGGGAAGAAATAACCTAATGTACTAAACAGTAACATGATTGTTGCAACGTTTCCTAAAATTCCTGCTAGCCAATATCCCCAAGCACTGTTAAATCCGATATATTCTCCGAAACCAGCACGTGCATAACTATAAATTCCGCCCTCAAGCTCCGGTTTTTGTCTTGCTAACGTTTGATATACGAGCGCGAGTGGAATCATTCCCATCGCTGTAATACACCAACCAATTATTATAGAGCCGCTATTCGCTCCTACTGCTAAATCATGCGGTAAACTAAAAACACCGCCACCAACCATCGTTCCGACTACTAATGCAATTAATGGAAAAAACCCTAACTTCTTTTCTATTTGTACCACCCCATCTGTCATTCTAGGTGTTATGTTCGTTCAACTATTAAAGTCACCTTTTTCTCTAATAGACGTTTCTCTTATATTTTTTCAGGAAAACATTACTTATTCTAAAAGAAAATGAAGAAAAATGGAATACTTTTTTGAAAAAATGTATAAGTATGCACAAAAAAACCGTTCATTTTGTAATGAACGGTCATTTCATACATATAAATTTGTATATTTCTTATAAAATTAACGAAGTAAATTCTCTTTTTGTAAAAATTGTTTCGCAACTTCTTCACTACTTTTTCCATTCACATTTACTTCATAATTCATTTTTCGCATTTCTTCATCTGTAATCTTCCCAGATAATGTATTTAATACTTTTTCAAGTTCAGGATATTTCTGTAACGTCTCTTTTCTTAATAGTGGTGCACCTTGGTACGGTGGGAATAACCCTTTATCATCTTGTAGCACTTTAAGTCCATACTGCTCAAGTTCACTATCAGTTGAATATGCATCGATTACGTTAACATCCCCTGATTGAATTGCACTATAACGTAGTTTCGGTTCCATCGTTTTCACATTTAAAAACTTATAGTTATATAATTTTTGCATTCCTTTATAACCGTCTTCACGATCAGCAAATTCTAATGTGAATCCTACTTTAGCATCCTGTGCCATTTTTCCTAAATCAGAAATTGTATTTATATTATTTTGATCTGCTATTTTTTTCGGCATAGCTAGTGCATATGTATTGTTATACTCCATCGGCTTCAACATAACCATATTATATTTCTTTTCCATTCCAATGCGAGCCTGCTCATATACTTCATCCCGATTTGTACTTTTTGGCTCTTCTTTCACGAAAGTAGATAAAGCTGTTCCTGAAAATTCAGGGTATATATCTACTTCTCCTGATTTCAATGCTTCAAATACAAATGCTGTTTTTCCAAGACCTGGTTTTAATTCTACGTGTAAATCGGTATCTTGTTCGATAAGTTGCTTATACATTTGAATTAAAATTTCAGGTTCTGATCCAAGTTTGCCGGCAATAACAATATCTTTCTTTTGTGTGTTCCAAAGAAAGGGAGAAGCAATCATTATACAAGTAATACATATCGTCAATATAATACGCTTAGAAGAGCGTTTTGGACTCTCAAGCACTCTAAGTACTACATCAAAGAATAAAGCGAGTAACGCGGCTGGTACGGCCCCTAAAATGATAAGCGCATGATCATTTCGATCGATACCAAGTAATATGAGTTTTCCGAGCCCACCAGCACCTATAAGAGCTGCTAATGTAGCTGTTCCAACAATTAATACCATCGCCGTACGAATACCGGCCATAATAATTGGTAAAGCAAGAGGAAGTTCTACATTCCACAGTCTTCTCCAGCTATTCATCCCCATAGCTCTCGCTGCCTCGATTAAAGATTCATCTAACTCCCTTATTCCTGTATATGTGTTTCGTAAAATAGGTAATAGTGCATACACAACTAATGCAATAATGGCCGGAAGTTTTCCAATTCCTACTAACGGAATTAAAAGTCCGAGTAATGCCAGTGATGGGACAGTCTGCATAACTGCAGAAGTTCCTATTATAAATTCAGCCATTCGTTGTTTTCTCGTTAATAAAATGCCAAGTGGCACCGCAATAATTACTGCAAAAAATAGTGAAATAAGCGATATTTGTAAATGCTCACTTAATGCAGTTAGTAATTCTATTTTTCGCTCTTGGAACGTTTGTATAAAATCAGTCACTGTTTAGCCTCTTTCCTTCATTTGTTCAACAATGTAATTAACAATATGACGACTTGTTAAAGCTCCAACATATTGACCATTTTCTTCAACTGGAACGACTTCGTCAGCTCGTACACGAATTAATGCTTCTTGTAAAGAAGAATGCAATGATAGTGCATCCCCTTCTATCCGCATACTTTTATCAAGTGGTAATACATCTTCTACACTTTTCCCCTCATACCAAGGCCGCCCACGATTTCCAATGAACTCCTCTACAAACTCATTTTTCGGATTATGTATAATACCTTCTGGTGTATCTAATTGAACAACTTTTCCTTCTTTCATAATACAAATACGATCTCCAAGCGATAATGCTTCTTGCATATCATGTGTTACGAACACAATTGTTTTTTGAATCTTTTTTTGCAATTGTACGATATCCTTCTGAAGCTGTTCCCTACTTAATGGATCTAACGCACTAAACGGTTCATCCATAAGAACGATTTTCGGGTTTGCGGCTAATGCCCTTACGACACCAACGCGCTGCTTTTGCCCTCCTGACAATTCATCAGGCATACGATCGCGATATACGTCTGGATCTAGCCCGACCATCTGTAGCAACTCATCGACACGAGCTTTTATTTTTTCTTTGCTCCATTTTCTCATTTCAGGAACAACTGCAATGTTTTCTGCAATTGTCATATGCGGAAACAAAGCGATTTGCTGCAATACGTATCCTATATTCCAACGCAATTCATTAATATTATATTGTTGAATATCTTTTCCATCGATTAAAATAGATCCTTCAGTCGTTTCAATTAAACGGTTAATCATTTTCATTGTCGTTGTTTTCCCGCAACCACTCGGACCAATGAGAACAAAAAATTCTCCCTTATTAATTTCTAAATGCAATGAATCCACTGCTTTCGTGCCATCTTCATACGCTTTTGACACATGATTAAATTGAATCACAAATACAGCTCCTTTAATGTTGTTTCCTTTATTTTGATGGAATACGGCATTCATTTCAAATGATACGCTTTATAATTAAAAAAGAGCCCACATTTGAGCTCTAACGGTCGAACAATATTGTTTTCATTATTGCAGCATATTCACGTACATACATTTTTTTCTTAGAGCGCATTGGTGTTTCAGCAGCTAGTGCCTCCATCTTCATGCCTAAACGCTTTGCAATTATTTTCGTTCTATATAAATGATACGTATTACTTACAACTACCGCATGTTTCACATCATATAAATCCATACTAAACTTTACATTCTCATACGTATTTGTAGATTGATCTTCTATTAAAATACGACTCTCATCTATACCATGTACCATTAAATAGTTTCTCATACTGTGAGCTTCTGGTATATCTTCGTCTTCTCCTTGACCACCTGAAACAATTACTTTCGCTTCAGGATGGGAAAATAAATATTCCAACGCTACTTCCAAACGGTTTTGTAGAGATAATGACGGTCTATCTCCAAATAACTTTGCACCTAATATAAGAACGTACGGAGAGTGATTACTCAATTTTTCACGAGCAACTTTCTTCATTCGAAACGTCATATAAAGAATGTACAGTGGTGGAAATAATAAGATTATAAGCAAAATCCATTTGTTCATAAATAAGTTTGCACTCCCTTTCTTTTTATTATATAGAAAAAGATAGGAAGGCAGAAGTATTTTTTATACGATTAATTTATCACTCAACTCCTAGTTGTTTTTTCACCTCTTTATATACGCTCATATATGCTTTTAATTCTTTAACTAAATCATGAATTAATGGTTTTGCATCTTCTCCCAGTTCACCGTCTTGTACATGAAGTCCATCAAGCACAACTTGTTTTGGGATTGCATTTGCGTACACCCCTCTAGCAACAATCCGCATATTGTTTAATGCGTTAATGCCACCTTTACCGCCTCCAGCAACTGCAAGTAATGCGACAGGTTTATGAACAAATTCACTACTGCTTAAATAATCTAACGAATTTTTCAACGCCCCACTCATTGCATTATGATATTCAGGTGTACATAGTACTACACAGTCTGCAGTTTTCACTAATGTCTTTAATTTTTTTACCGCTTCTAATTCACGTTGTGATTCTTCCCCGTTATATAAAGGCAGTTCCTCTACTGATAAATCGTATAACTCCCCTTCAAATTGATCAGCAATATATTTTGCCACCACACGAGTTCTACCGAATTTTCTTGGCGTACCGTTAATAACGACTAGTTTCATAATTATTTCTCTCCTTTGTTTTTCAGTTATACTTATATATTATCAGAAATTTCTATACAAAACACAATATAAAGAGGGAACTAGCTTGATAAAATAGTATGATAGACGAAAAAAAGAACTCATACGAAAGTATGAGTTCTTCACAATTACTTTTCCTCCTCTTTATGACACAGTATGCCAATGTTTCCTTTCGCTTCAAAATGGTTATACGCTTTTTCTGCTAATTTAATACGCTCTTCTGGTAAAGCTACATATTTCATAATACTTTCTATTATTTTTTCGTATGGAGTAAACACAATTCCTGGCCACTCTATCTCGTCCTCTCGATTACTATTTTCCGAAATAATAAATTTCTTATTTGCCACCGCATAAGAAACTCGAGGTGTTTCAAGAATGCCTGATAAGTAAAAATGAATATTTAATATAATTTTAGACCTAGCAATCAACTCATTTCTAACAATTCCCCACGCATTATTTTTAAAAACAATATTTAAATTTGGGGCAACTGCTTTTAATTGATCTAAAATAGCTTGCCGCCTCGGATTAAGAGCACCTATAAACAGTATATCGATGTCTTCAGTCACCTCATCTTCAAATGCATCTTTTTTTATTTCCAAAGTTGGGGCGTAGTTCATTCCTACATGTTTTATTTCTGTTCCTACACCTTTTTGTTTTAACCATTCTATATTTTGTTTACTATAATCCCAAATTTTCTTATCTTTTAATAACATTAAATAAAGTGGGTGTGCATAAGGGCTTCCTTCATATAGTTGTTCTAAATTATAAATAATTGCATTTTTCGGAAGTAGATTTGGATTATGTGCATACGTATGCGCTCCAAAAACAATTGTATTTTTCACATTTTCTAGTATTGTTTCTGAAATAATTGCTGTATTTCCCTCCTGCTCCAATCGCCATTTCAAAGCTCGCGCGACATCTATGAAACTACCATACGTCTTTGGGCATATAAAAAGACAATAATCATATTCTTTATTTAAATAAGCTTCCATTAGCCTTAAATTATTTTTATACAAATCCACATCCGGATATTTAAGTAAAAGCTCATTTGCATGTTTTTTTGCTACTTTATATAATCCAGCATAATAAGCAGCAATGCACCTTCTTAATTCAATTCTTTGCCGATGCTCATCTGCTACGTCCATATCTAAAAGAAGATTTGCAATACAATACGCTTTTAAATGATCACGATCATAATAATAATCTAGTAGTGGCATCAATTCTTCATACGTATTTCCATGCACAGATTCCCCTAGTTCTAGCGCCCATCGTATTAATTCCATTATTACTCCACTACTCCTTTAACCAAAATTGTATTTAATAAAATTTCGCATTACTTTCTACCATATTTGCTATATGCAACGGTAACTCTTCTTTTTTCGATTCCAAAAATTTTTGTGACACTGCGCCTAAATGTTTTTTATGCGGTATATAAAAAGCACTTATAGAAATCTCATAGTCAAATAAGTAATCATACACATGATAATCTACAAATAGAAGATCATTATTCGGAAAAGGAACTTCCTTCCCTTGCAACGCATACATCAAAGCAATATTATTTTGAGATTTTAATCGATACATTCTTGCAAGTTGGTATAATGGCTCAGCCCTAGTTGGTCGATATTCCCACGCTTTTTGAAAATAAAGAATTGCTAATGCTGTATATTGTTCTTCTTGCTTCTTCATAGTTTCTTTTTCATCCGCTTCTGTTACTTCATGTTGCTGATTTGCCGAACGGTTTGCTAATTGTTCATAACAAAATCCTATTCGCAATAACGAATAGAAAACTTCTTCAACCCATCCCCCTGCTTCCACTCTTTTTTTGTACCATTTAATCGAATCTTCAAATTGACTTAAATGAAAATAAGTTTGGGCTAAATAAAATAAATATCTTATATGCAAATCAGGCGTTGTTTCTGGATCATTAATCCCTTCTAACAACAATCTCTCATCTCTCTCAAATTTATCAGCTTTACTCCCACCATCCCCAGGGTCGTTAACGACAAGCGTCTCTAACCTTGCTACTCTCGTATTGTAATTCGCACCAACTTTGGAACGATCTATATCCCAATACTCATGAGTAACACCGACAGATTTCCATGGTAAAGAAGCTTTCAAAAGGCGTGTAAGCCAATACTTAATATGAATATCATATTGCAATGTAAGATAATGGTCTTCCGTTAAACTAGTCTTATCAAACTCAGGATCAACTTCTAATATCATATCTGCATCTAATATTAATAAATAATCTGCTTCTGGATATGTTTTTTGTGCCAATGAAACAGCTAAACTTCTGTTATAACCAAAGTTTTTAAATGGTTCATGATGAACTGTTCCTGGGATTTCATTTTCTTTACACCAACTTTCAATAATTTCAGGTGTATGATCAGTTGATCCCGTATCACAAATAGAAACAAAGTCTACAATTGATTTTGTAGCATTTAAACATCTTTCCATAATTCTAGACTCGTTCTTAACAATCATACAAAGACATAACTTTTTTTCTTCCCCTGCATTCTTCACTTGCTCATTTCCCATTTAACCACCCCATATTTTATTAACACGCTCTTTTCATATGTAACACCACTTCATAGCTACACTGATGACATAATCATCCTTTTACTATTTATGAAAATTTCATTTTATTTATTCTTATTTTTATGTTGGGACATCTTTCATGCTTCCTTTTATATTTGATACAATCAGTACAAATAGACAATGATTGAATGGTATTTTTAAATTAGAGATTTCTTACACTATAAAAAAAGAAACTTGCGCCTATGCACAAGTTTCTTTTCAAAAATCATTTCCTATTTTTTCACAACTTCATGTCCACCGAACTGATTACGAAGAGCTGAAACTACTTTTCCGTGGAATGTATCATCTTCTTGAGAACGGTAGCGCATAAATAATGACATCGCGATTACCGGTGCTGCCGCTTGAAGTTCAAGTGCCGTTTCCACAGTCCATTTCCCTTCTCCTGAAGAATTCATCACACCTTTAATACCATCTAGTTTTGGATCATCTGCAAACGCCTTTTCAGTTAAGTCCATTAACCAACCGCGGATAACCGATCCGTTTGCCCATACTTTTGCAACATCTTCATAATTGAAATCAAAATCACTTTTATCTAACACTTCAAAGCCTTCAGCGATTGCTTGCATCATACCGTATTCAATACCGTTATGAACCATTTTTAAGAAATGACCACTTCCGACGCGGCCTGCATATGAATACCCATTCTCTACTGCTAAATCTTTAAATAAAGGTTCTAATTGATCATATATTTCTTTTTCTCCACCAACCATTAAGCAAGCACCGTATCTAGCTCCTTCTACACCACCTGATGTACCGATATCTACGTAATGTAAGCCAAAGCTTTCCGCTTCTTCCGCACGGCGTAACGTATCTTTATAGAATGAATTTCCGCCTTCAATAACGATATCGCCTCCTTCTAATAATGGATATACATCTTTTAGTACCGATTCAACAACTTCTCCCGCAGGTACCATTACCCAGATTGTACGAGGAGCTTCTAGTTCAGCAATCATTTCTTTTAATGTATGACGAGCAGTAATCCCTATTGCACCTGCCTTTTCAACAAGCTCTTTATTAACGTCGTATACAACTACTTCATGCTTGTCTTCATATAAATGTTCTGCTAATGGGAATCCCATTTTTCCTAATCCAATTAAACCTAGTTTCATATTAATCAATCTCCCATTCTATACAAATATATTTAATAACGAAATTAGTCCAAGTGCTACAACAGATAATATCGTCTCCATTGCAGTCCATGTTAATAATGTTTCTTTCACAGTCATTCCAAAATACTCTTTAATCATCCAAAATCCAGAATCATTTACATGTGATAAAATTAATGATCCTGCACCTGTTGCAAGTGCTAGCAGTTCAACATTTACACCTGGTGTACTTGTTGCAATCGGCGCAACAATACCAGCTGCTGTCATCATAGAAACCGTTGCCGATCCAGTTGCAATTCGGATAAGTGCCGCAATTCCCCAGCCTAATAATATCGGTGAAATATGAGATTCTTTCGCCATTTCTGCGATTGTCGTTCCAATTCCAGAATCTAATAATACTTTATTAAATGCGCCGCCTGCACCAATAACTAACAGTATGTTCGCAATAGGCCCAAGGCAATCGTTTGTAAATTGTAATACTTTATCCTTTGAGAAACCTTTTGCATAACCAAGACTAAAGAAAGAGTATATCGTTGCAATTAATAACGCGACGATTGGATCTCCAATAAAGTGCAATACTTGTGCAAGTTGACTTGTTTTGTTTAGTGCTACTTCCGCAATTGATGCACCTAGCATTAGAAATACTGGAAGTAAAATTGTAAACAATGTATTTCCGAAACTAGGAAGCTCCTTCTTCTTATCTCTTTCAATAAATTGCTCCGCTATATCTAATGGTACTTCTTTATGTATACGAGCACCAATCCATTTCCCGTAAAGCGGACCTGAAATGATTGCAGTTGGAAGTCCGACAATTAAAGCATATAAAATTGTCTTCCCTACATCTGCTTTAAAAATACCTACTGCTGCCATCGCTGCTGGATGTGGCGGAACAAGTCCGTGTACAACAGATAAACCTGCTACTAGTGGTATACCAATTGTAATAAGTGATACCCCTGTTTCTAACGCAATTGTAAATACTAATGGAATTAACAGTACAAATCCAACTTGGAAAAACACTGGAATCCCCACTAAAAATGCAACGAACATCATTGCCCAGTGAACACGTTTCTTCCCAAAACGATTAATTAATGTGTTAGCAATTCGTTCAGCACCACCAGATTCGGCCATCATTTTTCCAAGCATCGTTCCTAATGCTAATACTATCGCTAAAAACCCTAACGTATTACCAAGCCCTAGCTTAATAGAATCGATAATCCCTGGATCTTTTGGTGAAGTTCCAATCAATGGCATTCCCATTGCAAGTCCTACACCAATTGCTGTTAAAATTAACGCGACAAACGGATGCCATTTTACTACTGTAATAAGTAAAAGTAGTATGACAACTGCCGCTAGTACGATTCCAACTACCATTTCTCCCAATCCCCCTATTGTTTACGTTGGAAAGCAGCTATACAATCAAATTCTTCTTTCAAGCGATTGTAAAGTCGTTCATACATATAAAACATTTCTAAATATATAGCCGTATTTTCTTTATTCGGTACATGATGATGAACAATATCAATCCAATCCTTTACCTCTTCAAGAGAATCAATTTTTCCTACAGCATATAAAGCAACTGCCGCTGCCCCAAGCGCAGATGCTTCATGACTTTCAGGAACAAGCAATTCTTTTCCCATCATATCGGATAACATTTGTCTCCAAAATGCAGATTTCGCAAAACCTCCTGAAACGCGTATTTCAGTAAGTGGCCCTGTACAATCCCTGATTGCGAGTGCAACAGAATATACGCTCATACAAACACCTTCCATGACTGCACGTATAAAATGTTCTCGTTTATGCTGAAGGTTTATTCCAAAGAATGTACCACGAGCATTTGCATTCCAGTAAGGTGCACGCTCTCCAGATAAAAACGGTAAAAATAGCAATCCACCCGCTCCAGCTGGTACACTTTCCGCATACTTAATTAATAAATCATACGGATCAATGCCAAGTTTTTTTGCTACTTCTTGCTCTGGGCTACCAAATTCATCACGTAACCATCTCAGTAATATTCCGCCGTTATTCGTTGGTCCGCCGATCACCCAGTGCTCGTCTGTTAATGCATAACAAAACGTTCTTCCTTTTTCATCTGTATTAACACTTGATGAAATTGTTCGAACCGCACCACTTGTACCAATTGTAATTGCAGCTGAGCCAGGCGATATTGCTCCAACGCCTACATTCGCAAGAACACCATCACTTGCACCAATAACAACTGGCGTATCTTCACGAATGCCCATCTTTTGTGCTAATTCAGGTTTCATACCCGATAAAATATATGTAGTTGGCACAGGTTTTGATAATTGTTCTGGTGACATATGTAACATCGTTAAAACATCTTCATCCCAGTTTAATGTTTCTAAATTAAATAACCCAGTAGCAGATGCTATTGAATAATCCACTACGTAACGTGAAAACAATTGATAAATAACATATTCTTTAATGGAAATAAATTTATAAGCGCCCCTATATAATTCTGGCTCTTCCTCTTTCATCCACAATAATTTAGAAAGCGGCGACATCGGATGAATTGGTGTGCCCGTTCGTCTATAAATGTCATGCCCATTCATATGTTGTAATAATTTTTCCGATTGTTTCGTACTTCTATTATCTGCCCAAATGATAGAACGCGTTAATGGTGCACCGTTTTCATCTACTGCAATTAATGCGTGCATTGCTGTACTAATACCGATTGAAGCAATATCTTCTGGTAACACGTTACCTTTTTCAATGGCAACGCTTACAGTTTTGTATACAGCAGCACATATTACATCAGGATCCTGCTCAGCCCATCCGACCTTTGGTTGAATAATTGGATAATCAACTGCATGTGATGCAACGACTTTTCCTTTTTCTGTGAACACAACCGTTTTTGTACTTGTGGTACCGATATCAATCCCGATTACTCTCCCCCTTGTTTCCATGCGAATCTTCCCTTCGTTTCTAGTAAAATACGAACTAGTAAACCGTTTACATGAATTAGTATATAAAATATTTTTTCATTAATCAAGTTTTAAAAAGAAAATTTTTTTCATAACAAAAAACAAATCCCCTCATTCCATTTCACTTACATACTAAATTTAGCTTTTACGTGCGGTAAAGTTGCATTATATTCGTTTCGCAACACATTCTTTTTCTTTCATTAACAACACATATATAGTCCTTCCGTACTTTCTACTCATTTGTCTGAAAAATGAGTTGTACAGCAACTACCTCCGCAATGGAAATTTTGTGCACTTTGCTCGTTTTTATTGTATTAAGTTCACTCTTCCTTTTATCTTAATAGTCTTAGAGTGCGGATCCTACTATCACTTTATTAACTTGTAAATATATGTTCCATACTATAAAATCTAATAGTATTTATATTTTTCAGAAAAATAAAACAATATTTTAGACTTTATTGTATAATGTTGTAAAAAGATGTCGGAGGGATTTAATGTTACATAAAATATCTCAATTCACAATTAAGCTTTCATCAATTCTTTTATCACTGTTACTATTATTAAATTTACCTTATTTATTTATCACTCAACAAGGATTCACCTTTCAACCAATTTATTTTTTTAACCAGATCGTTACTATGTTAAAACAGGTTTTCTCACCTGAATCATTGTTGGTTATAGGATCAGACCCAAAGTTTGGTCATTTAAAAACAACACCATTATTTCCAACTGTTTTAGAACCTTACCTATATTCGTTTATTATATTATTCGTAGCCTTTTTGCTTGCGCTCTTTATCTCATCTAGCATGGCATTTTTTTATTTTTTAGCAAAAGATTATATAAAAAAATGGATAAACCGAATTGTGTTCATATTAGAAGCTGTCCCTGATATGATGATGATGATTTGTTTACAAATATTTTTCATATGGTTACTGCGGAAATTCGGGGAATTACCTGTCACCATTATTTCTTTTAATGAAAATCGAGCTTATTTACTCCCTATTTTATCTTTAGCTGTCTTACCTACATTACAAATGTTTCGGATGATGGTGTTATACATAAAAGAAGAACATGGAAAACATTATGTAGAGGTTGCATATGGAAAAGGGTTTTCATCAAGTTATATACTATGCATTCATTTATTCAAAAATATATCTATCCACTTCTTCCACCATTTAAAAACGATTTTTGTTTTCTTACTTTCTAACTTATTCATTTTAGAATTTGTTTTTAATATGCAAGGCATTATTCAATTTTTATTTAAAAAGGCGTTTATTTCACCTCCGGCTGCATTTATTATACTTGTCATGATTATCTTACCGTTTTATGCCATTTTTCAAATAATCTCTTTCATGATGAATAGATGGCAAAAGCAATTGAAAGGAGCAGCTTTATGAAATCTATTTGGAAATCAAAACGCTTTTTAATCGGCTTTACTTATTTATTCATACTTGTTTCAGCTAGTTTTATTTATAGTTGGTTCTTTAAAGATAACATCCCAAAACCTCCTCAGTTACTTTACAATGACAATAACGAATTACTTGGAAAGGCCCCCTTTCCACCATCGTTAATACCGCCTTTTGGATCTGATCGTTTTGGAGAGTCTGTTTTCTTACAAATTATAGAAGGAGCAAAATTCACTATCTTATTAGCTGTGGCAATTAGCTTCTTTCGAATTTTATTCGGAACATGTATAGGAATTCTCTTAAGTTTATATGCTCCAAAATTCAAGAGATTTTTCCAGGCATGCTCAGAAGTGTTTTACTATATTCCTACTTTATTTATCGCATTTATACTCATCACGCCCGTTAATATTGTAATCATATCAAATGCTGATAGATTAGATCCAAATATTTCATTTGCGTTTTATCAAGTACTCGTACTTATTTTCGTCGCTCTGCCTACACTTTCTTTATATATATCCTCAGAGGTTGATGAATTTATGAAACAAGATTATATTTTAAGTTCACAATTACTGGGTGCTAGCCGTTTTCATATTATCAAAAAACACTTACGAGTCTTATTACTTGACCGCTTATTTGTGTTATTTATGGAACATATCGTCCAAACTCTCATACTCGTTATCCATTTAGCGTTGCTTGATATTATAATTGGTGGGATACAAATGCGTGAACTCTATGACGGAGTACTCAAACCTGTTTCTCTATCGAATGATTGGGCAGGCCTTATTGGATTAAATCGTTATGAAATGAATATTTCATGGTGGATTATTTTGTATACTCTCGTTTCATTCTTTATTACGATTCTATTTATTAAGCTTATGACAATCGGGATTCAAGATGCACTGAAAGCAAGAGATTCGCAAGTTGTAGCAATTCAAACCGTTCCAAATCATAAAAAATTTGTTAAAAGTAAAGACTCTTTTTCGTTTGTAGATAAAGTGAATCTTTAATCATTTCTCATTAATCGGCATTGATATAAAAGAAGCTGATCCCTATTGAATACAGGGATCAGCTTCTTTATGCCGTCTAACTTTTTTACATGTCCTTTGCTAGACTCATGCTTTTTATATTTAAAGTGAATTATTTACAATCACAATTATGCTGTTTAAAATCGATTACCATACGTCCTTGAATTCTGCCTTGTTCCATTTCTTCGAATACATTTTGTACTTTATCTAGAGAACAAGTTTGAACAACCGGCACTACTTTTCCTTCTGCACCGAACATGAACGCCTCCTCTAAGTCTTTACGAGTACCAACTAGAGAACCAACTACTTCAATTCCATCTAGTACAAGTCGCGGAATGTTTAAATCCATAGTTTCTACTGGTAAACCTACTGCAACGACTTTACCACAAGCACGTACTGCATCAACTGCTGAATTGAATGCTACTTTAGAAACGGCTGTTACTACAGCAGCATAAGCACCACCAAATTCATCTTGAACAATCTTATCAGCAGGACCTTGAGAAATTGGATTGATAGTCATATCCGCACCAACTTCTTTTGCTAACGCTAATTTATCGTCATTAATATCTACTGCAATTACCTTTGCACCAAATACGTTTTTAGCATATTGGATAGCTAGGTTACCTAATCCACCACAACCATAGATGACGATAGGTTGACCAGGTTTAATGTCTGATACTTTTATTGCTTTATATGTAGTTACGCCCGCACATGTGATTGATGATGCTTGAGCAGGATCTAATCCTTCTGGTACTTTCACAGCATAATCAGCTGTAACAATACATTGTTCTGCCATACCACCATCGACTGAATAACCAGCATTTTTAACTTCACGGCAAAAAGTTTCTCTACCAGTTATGCAATATTCACAACGCCCACAAGATTGGAACATCCATGCAATACTTACACGATCACCTATCTTTAGTGAAGTAACATCATCAGCAATTTTCGTAACAATACCTACACCCTCATGACCAAGAATACGGCCATCTGTGTTTCCAAAATCATGATTTGCAACGTGTAAATCAGTATGACAAACTCCACAATACTCTACATCTACAAGCGCTTCACCTGAGTGTAACGGACGTAATTCTTTTTCAATAACTTCAATGTTTGCTTTACTATTTTTATTAACTACTACTGCTTTCATATATGATCTCCCCTTTAGTGTTTTAGAATTTTAATGAGTACATCTCAAATCTTCTGTCTTCACTGATTTGGCTAATCATTATGCCAAATTTAAATGTTCAATCATCATTACACGTTCATCATAACATGTAATTTTAAAAGCTTATTGTTAAATATTGAACAATATTTGAATTATTAACCAAATGTTTTCTTACTATATTTGAAGGGAAAACTGAGATTTCATCTATGTATCGTTTATTAGAATTCAAGACGCGGAGTAATAAATAAAAATTTTTTTAATATAGGAAATTATTATCATCATATTTTCAAAAAAATTATAACGAGTAAACCTAGATTATATATCATCAAACTATTGACGAATATAAAAAGCCCTTCAACTGAAGGACTTTTTATATTCGTTTCATCGAAATTGTTTCACGTATACTTTGTAAATTTTGCAACGTTTCTTCTTGGCGTTGTAACGATAACCCAACGTATAATGTATCTAACAAACTTAACTGTGCTAATCTTGATGAACTTGCTTCTGTACGGAATTCTGTCTCACGTGTTGAGGTATACAAAGTAATACCAGCAAGTTGACTTAATGCTGATTTCTGATAGCTCGTAATTGCAATAATGTGAGCTCCCCTTGCTTTTGCTACTTCTAACGCTTCTAGTAACCCTTTATTGCTACCAGAATGAGAAATTGCAATTACCACTGCTTCTTTAGTAAGTAAACCCGCACCCATAATTTGAAAATGTGAATCTGTATGAGCAATACAAGAAATACCCGTTCTCATAAATTTATGATATGCATCCATCGCAATAATACCAGAACCACCATTTCCATAAAACTCAATACGACTTGCATCTTGCAATACCTTTACGGCTTGCTCTAGCGCTGTATCATTTAACAAATGCAATGTATCTTGCAGTCCTGTAATATGCGAATGAAAAACTTTTTTAGCAACTGTTACCATACTATCTTCTGCCGATACTTCTTCATGAATATTTTGCATAGGAGTATGTACAATTTCACGAGCTAATGTAATCTTTAAATCTTGAAACCCTTGAAAACCGAGGTGCTTACATAAGCGGAATATCGTAGCTTCAGAACTATTCGTAACTTCAGCTAATTCTGTAATAGATTTATGTACAACATCTTGTGGATGTTTCAATATATGTTCGGCAATACTTCGCAATTTCGGTGATAAACCGTTTAACGAAGCTTGAATTTTTCCAATCCCACTTCTTGTACCTGGCATAGCATATCTTCCCCTTCCATCGTAGTTTTATTGTACCTAATTATAGAAAGAAGAAAAACCTTTATTTAGCACTACTATAAATTGAAACTTTAATCAGTGAGAGTATTGTACATCTACCACTAATTATAAGCCCGCAAATAGCATGATAAATTTTAAATACTCCTATGTATTCTGTCGTAATATGGTACATAATTATTCATACTTATTATTTCCCCCGTGCTTCACCGCATATAATGCAGCTTGCGTACGATCATCTACTTCCAATTTAGCTAAAACATTTGAAACGTGTGTTTTCACAGTCTGTTCTGTAATATGAAGCTCTGCTGCAATTTCTTTATTACTTCGCCCTTTCGCAATTTCACGAAGTACTTCTTGCTCTCTTTTCGTTAACATGGAAAAAGGGTTCTCTTTTTCTTTCTTGACTGCTGATTGTCCGAATAGTGCTGGTGTTACTTTCGGATGAAAATTCGCATTTCCTTCATGTACTGCAATGATAGAAGCAACAAGTTGCTCTGGTTGTACTTCTTTTAATTGATAACCATCTGCTCCAGCTTCCAGTGCTGGTAAAACATAATCTTGCTCTGAAAAACTGCTTAATATAAGTATCTTTATTGTTTCATCATATTGTTTTATCCGTTTTGTTGCTTCTATACCATCCATCTTCGGCATTGATAGATCCATTAATACTATATCTGGTCTTTCCGTTTGAATGAATATTAATGCCTCTTCACCATTTTCTGCTTCCCCAACTATTTCAAATTCTTCTCTCGTTTTTAAAAAGAATACAAGTCCTCTTCGAACGATATGATGATCTTCAACTAGTAGTAATTTAATCTTCAATCTTCTTCTCCCCTTTAAACCGGCAATTGAATTTCAATTTTCGTACCCTTTTTCAGCTCAGTTTTTATTTGAAATGATCCCCTCATTAACTGAATACGTTCCTTCATACTTTTTAAACCGAGCGCTGACTCTCTTACGTGATCTTGTATAAATCCTATTCCGTTATCCTCTATGTAAAAATACAACTGGTTATTTTCTATTTTTAAAAGAACATTTACCTTTTCACATGAAGCATGTTTTTTACAATTATGTATTGCTTCTTGACTAATACGCCATAAAACTTCTTCTATTTCATCTCCAATTGAAACCATACCATCAATTCGAACTTCCACGTGGATCCCTAACAACTTTCCGTAATTTTTAATTGCTTCTGCTAAACCTTTCTCTAATCCTTCCGGTCTTAATTGCCAAATTAAAAGTGTCATTTCTTGTAATGCTTCCTGTGATAATTCTCCAATATAGCTCAACATCTCTTGCAAGTCTCTATCTTGCGTCATATTTAAAGTACCTTTTGCTGTTAGCATAATAGAAAATAACAATTGTTTTACTGAATCATGTAAATCACGTGCAAGTCGATTTCTTTCAGCTACCACTACGTATTTACGTTCTTTCTCTACTAACTGAATACGTTGTATTGTCGTTCCTATTTGAAATGTAATTGATTCTAGTAATGCTAATTCTTCCTCTGAAAAATGTGTTTTTTGAGGTGAAGCCACATTTAATAGACCAAACTTCTCCGATCCAGACCTAAGGGGAATTGTCGCATGATGCGTAACATCTTCGGTCTCTCCCCAATTACATTCAATCGCATCCTCTATCCGCTTACATTCAATAATATTTGTTGCTTTTTCTAATCTCCCATTCACAAAACGCTCTACACACCAGCAATCTCCTTCACACATCGGCTTCTTCTCTTTCCATGTAAGAGCCGGTGGTAAGTTTTCATCTACAAGCATACGGTGCTTTCCACTTTCATCGATAAAGAATATCCACCCTGTTTGTAAATTCATAACTTGTAACAATGTATGTAACACTTTTTCTAACATGTCCTGTAAGTCTGTTGCTTCATTTAATAATTCAGCAATTGCTTTTAATGCTTCTAAACGATGCATCTCTTTTTCTTCAAAGTTCATTTTCATCACCAACTACCATTATAACATTAAGAAATTTCTAAATTCTACAAATAAAGAAAGAACCGAATTCCTTCAGTTCTTTCTTTAAATTAATCATTTTATTATTGTGTTTCTATCCAATATTAAAAACAGAATTTTGTTAATAAACTGTTCTTGTTCTTCTTTAGCTGTCCGATAAAGATTGTCCACCATGGTTATGCTGTAAACTTTCAGTAGTAACGACCATATTTGCTGCTGGCATTTGCACTTGATTCTTATGGAACATAGACATTAATTCAAACCTTACTTGTCTAGAAGTTTCAAAATAATCTTCTGGCTTTATTAAACCTGTAATACAAAATTCATATCCAACATATTTAAGATTCGGGTTTAAATCTGTGACACCAACATATTTAAACGGTTCAACAGCTTCATCCTCTACTTTATAAAGACTCGAAGCCAATTTTTCATTACAATTAACACAAACTTCTTCTAACAATTCCTTAACTCTTGTAGGATCTTCCTGATAACTTACCGTAATCCGTTCAATTACGCGCATCCATCCTTTATTAAAATTTTGTATCGTCCTAATCTCTCCGTGTGGTATCGTAAGAAGTTTTCCCGACCATTCACGAATTTGCATAAAACGAATACTAATTTCCTCAATCGTTCCTGAATTTGTTCCGTTAAAAGTAACAAAATCGCCAACACGAAACTCTTTGTCCGCTAATCTCGCAAAGCCTAATATAACATCTTTTAACATCTGTTGTGCAGCAAAACCAATAACAACTCCCGCTATCCCTGCACCTGCAATGATACTTTTTATATCTACAAATTGGCTAATTAAATATATGATTAGACTGATGATAATGATATATCTAAAAATAGATCGAATCACACTTTGAATCGTTTGCTCTACCTCTTCATCAAAAAAGCTTGATTTCCTAAAAAACCAATCAATAATGCGGTTAATTACAAAAGAGATAATGATTAGTACTAAAGCAAATAGTAAAAATCTTAAAAGTAAAAACTCTCTTACATAATTAAAAAATTCTTCAGTATACGTTAATAAACTCATCCATCCACACCCTTAACTAATGAAAATTTCATGAAAAACTAATTTATTGTCATACTTTTTGATTTCCTTAAAACTTGTTACACTTTCTTCTATAAATATACCCTTTTTTATTATCTAAAGGGAGATAACAATAGAATTTTTTATAAATGACTTTATGTTAAGACCTCAATACTTACCTAAACAAAAAGGGGAATATTAACACAACGCCGAATTGTTCATTTGAAAATATTTTGACTCGCGGAGGTTAACTAACAATGGGCTATATCGAAGAACTAAGAGAAGTTATTGGATCAAGACCACTCAATCTAGCTGGCGTTGCTGTAGCTGTTTTCAATGAACAAGGACGAATATTACTACAACAAAGGCGAAATGGTGTTTGGGGTGTTCCCGGTGGATTTGTTGAACTTGGTGAATCAACAGAAGAAGCCGGAAGACGTGAAGTTCTTGAAGAAACAGGGATTGAAATAGGAACTTTACAGTTAATACATGTATTTTCCGGAAAAGAATTTTTTGTGAAATTACCGAACGGAGATGAATTTTACCCTATAACAATCGCATACCTTTGCAAAAATATTACAAGTGGTACGTTAAAAGCTGATGGGTTTGAATCATTGCATGTACAATTTTTTAATTTAAATGGATTACCAGAAAAAATTAGTCCATTCATAAAAAAACTAATCGAGCAAAACGTCGTCACAATTTAAACGAAAAAAGAGACCTTTTTAAAGGCCTCTTTTTTTCACTTCACTTCTGCATGTAAGCATGACTTAAAATGTCCAAGTGCAAATTCATGTCCTTGCGCATTAAAAGATGCAACTGCCTTTTCATAAACTACAATTTTAAATCCTTTATTATAAGCGTCTACTGCTGTGTGAAGAACACAAATATCAGTACAAACACCTACAAGATGAACTTCTTCTATTCCTCTTTCTCTTAACTTCATCTCTAAGTTTGTTCCTGCAAATGCACTATATCGTGTTTTATCCATATAATATACATTCTCTGCATTTTTATATGTTTCGTACACATCTTGTAATTCACCAAACAAATCACTTCCATTTGTACCAGCTATATTATGAGGCGGGAATAACTTTGATTCTGGATGATATACATCGTTTTCTTCGTGTTTATCGATCGCAAAGACAACATAATCTCCATTTTCAATATATTGCTTCGTTATATGGACAATTTCCTTCTCAATTTCTTGTCCTGGTTTCCCGCAGGTTAAAGCACCTTTTTCAGCTACAAAATCATATGTATAATCAATATTAATAAGCGCTCGTTTCATAACTACTATCTCCCCTTCTTCTGTTTCACAGTAAACAATAGAAAATTTGTTATTACGACATCGTATGTACTATTCGACATTTCAAATGAAATACCTACATTTTTCATGTAAAACTTACCTTAATCTGAGTTTATCATATGATAGATAAACAATGGTAAAACAAATAGCTCCTATTAACAAATCATGAATTTGTTCATTGAGCGTAATTTGAATTACTTCTTGTATCATAAACCAAATTAATGACATCGTTATACGAATAAAGACGATACGAATACACCGATTCACATCTTCAGCCTCTTTCTCTGTCATAGTAGAAACAAGTGATTTACTATGACATCCTCTAGTATAAATAAAAAAGTACACTACTTTTTGAGTAATGTACTTTTTATTCTTCTTAAGACGCAGGTTTTGTTTCAAATGTTGCTTGATTAAAACTAATAACCTTTCCTTTCGGGTCATTGTTTTCATACTGAACTGCAGTAACCGTATGATTACCTGTCTCAAGCGCCTTTTCTTTTAATTGTACTGTTGTCTGTGTTGTACTAGTGACTTGATGTTTATCTGCATATACTTGATCTACAAATATAAATGTTTCTTTATCGTTTTGAAAATTAGAAAGCTCTAATTCAACTTGCTGAATTAAAGTATCCTTTTTGATGAACACAGCCGGTATATTGCCATTTTCAGAGGTGCCATCTGGAGTAATAACTTTCACTTTTCCTTCTCCGACTGGCACCGCTCCTTCAGGAAATACAACTATATTCTCATTACTTGCGTTTACAACTTTTTCTTCCTGCTTTGATTGTGTGCCCTCTTTTTCCTGTGGAGTACCGCAACCAACTAGTAACAATACAGACAATCCAGTGATTATGAATTTTTTCAAAATTCATCCCCCCTGTCATTTCATTATAATTTATTATACAAAAATAACTTTTAAATTTTAAAACTAATTTTAAAACTTTCATGAACAAATAGAATCTTGCCCACGATTAATGTATCATATTTTCCTTAATAGAACATTAATTTTTTTTATGAAATAAATAGTAATTCCCTCTTATCTATCATTTTAGCCCAACAAATTAATTACATACCTGTCCAAAATAAAAAGACATTGTTCATTCAATGTCTTTTTATTTTAGGCTTTAAAAAACAAATGTTGTAATCTCATCTACTTCTTTTCTTGGAAGTTTCTTCGGCTTATCTTTCGGAAAACCGAGTGAAATAACCATATTTATTTGTTTTTCAGGCTCAACTTGTAAATATTGTCGTAGTTCATCTTGAGCTAACAATACCGGTCCTGTCATCGGGCAAGTACCAAGCCCCTTTGCATGTGCAGCCAGCATTAAATTTTGTGCCGCTAAACAGCTACTCTTAATTCCTTCTTCTTCCCAAACTGAATCTGGAACAAAAGCAATTGGATCAAATATCTTTTCACGAAACTTTGATTCATATGGTGTTGCCAAACATACGATTAATACTGGCGCCTCCGAGAAAGCTGTTGCATATGGTCCGAAAGAACGTGTAAGTAATTTCCCTGCTTTCTCTTCTCCGTTTTCTGCCGCTTTTGCCGCAAGTTTATGTAATGCATCCCATGTCATTTGTTCAATTTCTTTAATTTTCTCTCGGTTCATAATGACCAAGAACTCCCAAGTTTGTGAGTTTGTATCACTCGGTGCATAACGAGCACAATCAATAATTTCTTTTATATCACTAGTGGATACTTCTTGTTCTGTGAACTTCCTAACACTTCGTCTACCGTGAATTACTTCTTTAAAATCTTCATAATTCATACATTAAATCCCCTTTTTACAGCGTTTTCAAATCTTGTCCTATGCTTGAATTATATCATGAAAAAAAGCTGGAGGAATACCAGCTTTTTTCTTCAATATTAGTTCGTAACTTTAAACAAACGAATACTTTCTTCATATGCAACTTGGAGTTTCTTTGTAATTGGTCCTCTTTCGCCGGTTCCAAACTGTTCATCACCTATTTGAACGACTGGGAATATTTCAAGTGGTGTCGCTGTAAAGAAGCACTCCTCAGCCTCATATACTTCTTGTAGTGAAAATTCTCGTTCTTCTACTTCAATATGTAACTCTTCCGCTAATGTAATAACGAAGTGACGTGTAATGCCGTGTAGAATGAAATTGTCAGCCCGATGTGTAATCAATTTATTATTCTTCACCATAAAGAAATTTGAATGACACCCTTCAGTTACAATTCCATCTCGTACTAATATCGCTTCTTGATAGCCTTGTTCATTTATTTTATTTTTAATCATAATATTAGGTAGCAGATTTAAAGATTTTATATGACAGAACTTCCACCGTATATCCTCTTCTACAGTAACTTTTATTCCTCGTTCCATAGCAGCAATTGGTCTTGGAAACGAAACAATATTTGCAAAATATGTTGGTTGCATATTTGACTCATATACATGATTACGTGCTTGAGCACCTCTTGATATTTGCAAATATACATTCCCATCTTCTTGAAATTGATTTTTTTCAATCATTTGATGCAACTCTTCCACTAACTCCTCCTTAGTAAAAGGTGGAATTAGTTTTATTTTTTCCATAGAATTAAAGAATCGTTCCAAATGTAGATCTAATAAATGTGGCTTCCCATCATATAATCTGAATACCTCGTATATACCATCACCAAATTGAAAGCCTCTCTCCTCTAATGGAATCATCGGCTGTTCTTCCTTCGTATTTACAATTCTTCCGTTAAACAAAATCCAATCTTTATGAGTAGCTTTCATTCATTCCCACTCCTTTATTCCATAATTGGTTTAATTGTACAACTTATCCACACTCAAAAGAAGGAATTTTCTGTATTTTCATAAATAAAAAAGTACATCACCCATTTAAAGTGATGTACTAGACCATTCATTTACTTTAAAAAATATTTTTCAATATCATCTAACATAAGGTTTGCAGCTACAATACCACCTGCTGTATTCCAAATCACTTCATCTACTTCGAATACTTTATTATCTTTAGAAGCCTGTAACTGCTTAAAGAGCGGATCTTCTGTCCATTCTTTCGCTAACGTGTTTCCTTCATTATTCTTATCCGCATCTTTATCAGATGTGAAATAGAATAAGTAGTCCCCGTCCATATTTGGAATTTGTTCTTTTGTAATTCCTTTTATCGCAAATTCATCTTTATCTTGTAGTGGTGGTCGTTTAAATCCAATATCATTTAATACAACGCCTGAGAATGAATTTTTTTGATAAATACGAACATCACCTGGGACGAAGCGAATAATTGAAACTTTAGAGTTAATTTTATCACCTAATTGTTCTTTTATTGCTGCAATACGCTTTTTATAATCATTAAGAGCATTTTGCCCTTCTTTTTCTTTATTTACAGCTTTTGTATAAAGCGTAAAGTTTTCTTTCCAATCACCGCGCAATGTTTCAGCATATACTGTTGGTGCGATTTCTTTTAACTGCTCGTATATTTTTTCGTGACGCATTTTATTTCCAATAATTAAATCCGGCTGAAGCTTCATTACTGCCTCTAAATTAATGTCACGTTCAGTTCCTACTACTTTCGTATCTTTTAACTCTTTCGCTAAATGAGGATACCATTCATCCCCAGCTCGTGGTTTTGTCGTTCCAACTGGCGTTACTCCAACACTTAAAAGTGCCTCAGCACCCTCATTTGTTAAAACAACAACTCTTTTTGGCGTACCATTTACTGTCGTTTCGCCCATTGCATGTTTTATACTATATGAATCTTTTGCCTTTACTGATGTATCTTTATCTTTCTTCTCTTCTTCTTTACCGCACCCTGCGATTATGACCATTAATAACATAATGCAAAGTATAAGAATATTTTTAGTGCGTGTCATAAATCCTCCCAGTTGAAAATGATTTTCAATTATATTCACAAGACTAATGTATATCTTATACATTGTCAATAGATATATCAGAAAACTTTTTCAGTATATATAATTTAGATCTCATTTTTATTCAAAATATTTTTGTACTTATTTGCTATTCACTTTTTAACCGTAACATGTGAAGCATAAACGGACATAAGAAAGTAATTGTAATTCCAATCAATGCATAACGTACATAATACATATCAGGTATTACTTTTTTTAGTATGAGCTGCATCATTAACATGAAACTAAGACCTAAAACTGTTTTTACTGCTTGTATTTTAAAATTATTATTTTCATTCATTTTAATAAAATGATTCTCTAACATGATACCAATCGTTGAACCTGTCAAAACTCCAAGTAATTTTAAATTATCTATTTGGTCAGTCATAAAATACATAATGAGTGAAACTGCCAATACAATTCGTTGTAACAATATAAATTTCCTATCACTCAATTCCCCTGTTACTTTCGTATATAAATAAACAACTATGACACTAATTAAAACGGCACCTATTATATCACTGAGCCAATGTACACGTAAATATAGACGAGAAGTAGCAACCAATATTATAAAAATAATTCCAATGATCCAAATGATTCTCTTTTTACATAACATCATAAAAGAGCCCCAAAATGTTGTCGCTAACTGGACGTGTGTACTTGGAAAAGAATAACCAGCGGCTGATTTTTCATATAAAGCTTGAATTCCGTCGTATGTATACGGTCGTGGGATTTTCATGAATTCTTTTACCACTATCCCCATATAACCAGAGAAGCAAAGCATAACAATCATATGAAACGCTTTTCTTTTAGAAACGCACCAATATAAAATCGAAATAATGACTAAATACAACGTTTCATTTGCAATACTGGATATAAGTTTAAAAAGTATTGTAAGCACACTTCCCTCCAGACTGGTCATCCATTCAAGAAATAAAAGATCAATATTAAACATACAAAAACGATACCTCCAAAAAAATTTCTTTCTGCTATTTGTCAGCACTTAAGTTAAACTAGTTGATTTACATGTCAAATTTATACACCTACTTACGTTATAGATTAAGAATATATAGTACCACATACTAATAATAGATACTATGTTAAATCATCTAATCATTTTTATAAATTTTAATGAAATTTTGAGCTTTATATACAAAAACATCTATATCTTGTATCCCATTACTTATCTTTCATTTCAGATCGCACCCATCGCAGTTCGTATTTTGGGTTATATGGAACTACTATTAAATAAAGCAGTATACATATAACTTTCAAAGCCATTACAATTACAAATAAAAAACCGCCTTATGTAAGGCGGTTTCTATCATTTTGCTTTAACCAATTTAAAATAAATATATACGATTGATAGTGAATATAACGTATGCAAAATAAAAGAAATAAAAGGGCTATTCCAGTGCTACTATACAGTAAACCGAACTTTAAAAAAATATTTAAAAGCGGTGGAAAGTTCGTTATGTTTTGTAATGTAATAAGCATACAAAATAAAAGGAAAAACACAGGGGCATATTGCAATTCATACGGCTTTCTCTTCTTATTCATTCTTTTTCGAATGAACATATGGCTTAGCTCTGCTACTATAAAACACCCTCCAATTAATACAAGACCAGAAGTCATCGTCATACATCCACCTGCCTTATATTTATCCCGCACGACTACTCATCGTTATATTTTCTTCACATATATTCCATCTTCCTCATTAAAACCAAAGCTCTCTATGAACGATTTTGCTTGTTCTGTTAATTCCGTTTGTAATACCTTTATCTCTTTCACATTTCTTTCTTTCATCATCGCTTCAAATGTAAAATACGTATTTGTCCCATAACCGTAACTTTGATAATCAAAATGAATAATTAACTGAGATAAAACCGCACTCTCCTCTTGAACACGATAATCTATCACACCAATATATGTATCATCAACTTTCACACAATACTGTACCTGATTCTCACTTAAACTATGTGAGCGAAACATTTCTTTAACAACGTTTTCATTTTCTACATTTACTTTTTCAAACGTAATCATATGTTGTCCATCCTTTTACTATTATTGTATCAATAATTCGTTCCATTTATGAAAAAAACCTTAAGATCCTATGCGATCTTAAGGTTTTTCTAATTAAACTAAGCTATACGCACGTTTCGTTTCTTCGTGGAACTTATTCGTATCGTATTTATGCTCAACATAAATTTGATGCCATACCATAAACGCAAGTACAGTCCAAATTTTACGGCTATAATCGCCTTTATCTGCACAATGTGCTTCCAGTAAGTTTAATACATACTGTTTGTCGATTAAATGCTCTGTTTTACTCTCGTTTATAATATTGATAGCCCAATCATGCATTTCGTCTTTTAACCAGTGACGAATTGGTACTGGGAATCCAAGTTTTTTACGATCTAATACGTGATCTGGAACGATTCCGCGTGCCGCTTCACGTAAAATAGCTTTCGTAGTTCCGTTAGCAATCTTAAATTCAGTTGGAATTTTAGATGCAACATCGAATACTTCTTTATCTAAGAACGGTACACGAAGTTCTAATGAGTTTGCCATTGTCATTTTATCAGCTTTTAATAAAATGTCACCGCGTAACCATGTGAACATGTCAATGTACTGCATTTTGCTTACATCATCATAATCTTTAATTTCGTTATACAATGGTTTCGTGATATCCATATAGTTAACACTTTCATCGTAATACTTCATTAATTCAGCTTTCTCTTCTTCACGGAAGATTTTCGCGTTTCCATAGTAACGCTCTTCAATTGGCGTACATCCGCGCTCTAGGAAGCTCTTTCCTTTAAAGCCTTCTTTAAGAGCACCACTTAATGCTTTTAGAACGCTCTTACCTGGGCTAGGAATGTAAGAGAACATTTTTAGTGAGTTTGGCTCACGATAAATGTTATAACCACCAAATAGCTCGTCTGCACCTTCACCTGAAAGAACAACTGTTACATGCTTACGTGCTTCTTTTGCAACGAAGTACAATGGTACAGCTGCTGGATCTGCTAAAGGATCATCCATATGCCAAATGATTTTTGGGAACTCATCCATAAACTCTTTCGCTGAAATGAATACGTTATGGTTTTTAACGCCTAATTTCTCAGCAGTTTCTTTGGCAACATCAACTTCACTGAAACCACGTTGTTCAAAACCAATAGAGAATGTTAAAAGATTTGGATTCATTTCTCTTGCGATAGAAGCGATAATAGATGAATCGATACCACCAGATAAGAATGAACCTACTGGTACATCACTGCGCATATGCACTTTTACTGAATCATATAACACATCACGAATTGCTTGTATATGCTCCTCTTTCGTTGCGCTTGAAGCATTGAAATAAGGTTTCCAGTAGCGATGGATTTCCATCTCTTTACCGATTTCTTTTACGAAATAATGACCAGGCTCGATTTTATTAACATCAATTGTTAATGTTTCTGGCTCTGGACCATATTGGTACGTAAAGTAATGTTGTAGTGACGTTGGATTAACGCCTTTATCTTCCATCACATGCATAATACTTTTCTTCTCAGATGCGAAGAATGTAGTATCACCTTGTTGTGCGACGTATAAAGGTTTAATACCGAAGTGGTCACGTGCACCGAAAAGTTTCTTCTCTTCACGATCCCAAATCATAAATGCAAACATACCACGAAGATAGTCTACACATTTTTCTTTCATATGTGCATACAATGCAATGATAACTTCTGTATCAGATTGTGTTGCAAACGTTGCACCTTTTTCAAGTAACATTTCACGTAATTCTACATAGTTGTAAATTTCACCATTAAAAATAATTACATATCGATCATTTTCATAAGTTAGCGGCTGATGTCCTGCCTCTAAGTCAATGATGCTTAAACGGCGGAAGCCAAATTGTACATGTTCATCACGAAAATATCCTTCGTCATCTGGACCGCGGTGGAAAATCATCGTGTTCATATTTTCAAATTGATGTTTTTCTGTTTCTGAAAACTCTCTAGGGTTTTCACATAAACATCCTACAAAACCACACATACTTCTTACCCTCTTTCAGTTTTCATTCTGTCTATATACTACTATATCAACCCTATTTATACTAGCATAATCAATTGAATATGGCGACCAAAAACTATAAAAAAATCACTCCATTTCACATTTTTAACAATTTTTTATGAAAACATGAAAACTAGGCAATCACCTTTCTCCGCTTTTGTCATATGATATTGCAAATTGATTTCTAGGAGGGAATACCATGAGTGAAGAAAAAAAAGACTCTTCTCGCCCACCGGTTCGCAATTATTTAAAGCAAATTGATGATTTCTTCGAGCAAACACCTCTTCGCAATGTAATCGCTGATTTAAATCATTTTTTCCAAAAAGGAAATCGTTTATTAACATTCCCTGTAGATTTATATGAAGTTGGTGAAGAACTCGTTGTTACAGCCGAACTACCAGGTATACAAAAAGAACAAATTCAAATTGAAATACAAAGTGAATACTTAAAAGTCTCTGTAAAAGAAGAGATACTTGAAGAGGTCGAGGAAGAAACATCTCATAACTATTATCGCCGAGAACGTTCCATTTCAGAAGCATCAAGATTGATTAAATTACCGTACTCAATTAATAAAAAAGCAGCGAAAGCTTCGTATCAAAACGGCGTGTTAGAAATTCGGGCACCAAAACTTCCACAACAACATGACATTTTATCCATAGACTAATGTAAAAAAAGAAGGGTGCTGTGCACCCTTCTTTTTAATCCACTAATCTCTTCATATCACGTATAATGTCTTCGTACGGCGTATTACTAATACCACTATACTTTTTCATTACTTTTCCGTTTTGATCAATTAAATAAAATGATGTACCATGCATAACTTGACCATTCTCTGGTTTATCTACAAGTGATTGGAAATTATCTTTTGAAAACTTTGTAATATCTTCTAACGAATAACCCGTTAATAAATTCCAGTTACTAGTATCCTCTGTAAACTTTTGAATGAAAGCCTTCAAATTTTCCGGCTTATCAAGGTCTGGATCTACACTAAACGAAACAAACTGAACGTCTAATTTCTCTTCTTTGGCCATCTTTTGCAGTTTTGCCATATTAGCAGTCATTGGCGGACAAACTGTTTGGCAATTTGTGAACATAAAATCAGCAACCCAAACTTTCCCTTTTAAATCTTTTGTACCAAATGACTTTCCATCTTGATTTGTAAATTGGAAAGTTTCTAAATCCCAATTCAATGGTTTACGAAGCTTTGAACCCGATCCACTACATCCAGCAAGTACAAAGAGACAAAATACAACCATAAGACCAATTATTTTTTGATAACGCTTCATTTATAAACCTCTTTTCTCTATCCTAAATTTAAATAGGTTATGTTTATCATAACAAAAGTTAACACTACGAGAAAATTGTTTACTACATTTGTTCACGAAATCGTACGAATTTACGTATGTTACTTCTTTATTTCAAGCCAATTACTAGACAAAATTTATTTTTTTACTATTATTTCTCTAAATAGAAGTTGCAAAACTAATTTTATTGTTACTTTTGTAAACGCATCCCCCTATTTTTTAACAATTCCTTAAACATTCATCCATGTTATACACTGTATTCCTTAACAACATTTCGGTACAATACAATTACAACGATTTTAAATGAGGTGATGTTCATGACAAAACGTTATGAAAACATGGATAATGTGAGTACAAAAAAATCAATTCGTTCCTTTATACGTTGGCGAAAAGAACGAAAACAAAATAAAAAGGATTTTTCTTTTTTAGTAGAACAATCACCTGTTAAACAAAGTAAATTCCTACAAAACAACTTTGAAAAGACGACTATAACTTGGATTGGTCATTCCACATTTCTTATCCAAACGAATGGGCTGAATATATTAACAGATCCAGTATGGGCTACTAAATTAAAATTAGTTCCAAGACTTACTGAACCTGGTCTTTCTATACAAGAACTACCTAAAATTGATATTGTCCTCATTTCACACGGTCATTATGATCATTTAGATTTTTCAACGCTTCGTCAGCTAAATGATGATGCTTTATACCTTGTACCTATTGGACTGAAAAAACTATTTACTCGCAAAAAATTTACTCGTGTAGAAGAGTATAATTGGTGGGAAAATACAATCATTAATGATGTTTCCTTTCACTTCGTACCTGCTCAACACTGGACGAGAAGATCCTTATTTGATATGAATACATCTCACTGGGGTGGATGGATTATTAATAATGAACCAACGAATGAAACCGTTTATTTTTGTGGTGACAGTGGCTATTTCCAAGGTTTCAAAGAAATTGGCAGACGCTTTTCAATTGATATTGCCCTTATGCCAATTGGCGCTTATGAACCAGAGTGGTTTATGAAAGTATCTCATGTTTCACCTGAAGAGGCAGTGCAAGCTTATTTAGATTTAAACGCTACACACTTTATACCGATGCATTACGGAGCTTTTGCCCTCGCCGATGAAACACCCCGCGAGGCAGTAACAAGGCTTCGAAATAATTGGAATTTACGTATGTTACCGTGGGAACAACTGCATGTACTCTTTTTAGGCCAAACTTTTACTTATAATAGCGCAACAAGCGGTAAGCAAGTAAATGAAAAAATTGAAACATTACACGTATAACGTAACTACTTATTTTCTATATCCAACATATACTATAGAAAATCATAAAGTAAAACTTTAATCAGTGGGTGTTTTCTATGAATGAATATTTACAGACTCGCTATATCATTAGCGGGAGTGCCTGTATAACCCTTCTTATTTCTTACTTTCTATTCACATAAAAAAAGCTACTTGAAAATATATTTCAAGTAGCTTTTTTATTACTCTGCTAAATACATAAATCCGATTGCACCTGGACCTGTATGAGTACTAATAATAGGCGTTGTAAAGAAAATTTCTGATTGAGCAAATCCACTCACTTTTTCAACAGCCGCTTTTACATTTTCAGCTAAAGGAATTGCTTTCGCATGCGGAATTGCAACAGCTTTTACAACTTTTCCAGCTGTATCTTCCTCAAATAACTTAGCTAACGTTTTTACAATTTGACCTTGGCTACGCACTTTCGTTACAGGGTTATAAACACCATCTTCAAGGCTAGCAATTGGCTTTATATTAAGTAGCGAACCGATAAACGCTTTTCCTTTACCGATACGCCCACCCTTCACTAAATTTTCTAATGTATCTACTACTACATATAAACGAGTATTCTTTCTCACTTCATCTACACGTTTTAAAATTTCTTCTAGTGAGCGTCCTTCATTTGCCATTTTCGCAGCTTCTATTACTTGATATGCTAAAGCATGTGTAATAAATTGAGAATCAACAACTGTTACTTTTGTGTCGGTCATTGATGCAGCACTATTGGCAGTTGCCACAGTACCACTCATTCCACTTGTCATATGAATGGAAAGTACTTCACTTCCATCTTCACCTAACTTGTCATACATTTCTACAAATGTACCCATTGCCGGTTGTGATGTTTTTGGTAATTCCTCTGATTTGATCATTTCTTCAATAAATTCATCAGGTTGTAAATCAACGCGATCTAAATATGTTTGTCCATTTACAGAGATTGATAATGGTAGCACATGAATGCCATACTTTTCGATTACATCCTGCGTTAAATCTGCAGTTGAATCTGTTACAATTTTAATTTTTTGCATATTATATTCTTCCCTTTCCAATACGCTCTCCTTGTTATTATACTAGCATTCCCTGTGCTTTCAACAATTTCGAACAAATTTCACCAAATTAATTATATTTTTATACCTAAAATGAAAAAGACAGAGTTTACTAACCCTGTCCATACTCTGTATCATGCATTTTTTTCAAGGGTATTTGTTTTATATACATTTAAATAATCATTCCACTTCAAACAATTTTGCAAATATTCACGGAAAGAATACGAAAATCTTGGGTGCTTTTGTTTTTGAATTTTTGCAATAAATAATTGAAGACGAGACTGAATTAGAAACGATAATGGATGCTGTGCCTGTAGGACAGGGATTTCGAATATTTTAATACAATCCCCTGTTGAATGAGTGAAATAAAAACTTTTCGTAATCACAATATCAATCCTCTTTTTCATTGGATTTTTGAACTTCCTCTACTTTACACTGTAACACGTTGTTTAAAGTGGAGACTTCTATGAATACAAAAGTATCCTTAGTCAATCCCTGTAGTCCTTTTGGTTAGAAGATTTATACTCTATTCATCCTCCGTCCTAAATATCCGATAAGACAGGAATCCCGTTATCCGTATATTGCTTAATAATTTTAGTATAAACTTAGCAAAGCGCAAAGTTTGTCTAAATTTTGGAGATTCTATAATTTTTTTCTTCTATATATTGTATACGTTTATGTCTAAAGTATAACAAATAAATAAAAAAAGTGCCTTTATAACGAGGCACTTTTCGACTGTATTTCTTCTTCTCTTTTCTTTTTTCGCTTATTAACAATCTTTGATAAAGCGATACTAATTTCATAAATACAAATAAGCGGTACCGCTACTAAACTATGAGATAAAAAATCAGGCGGTGATATACACGATGCAATGATAATCAATGCTACGTAAGCATACCTTCTTATTTTTATTAGAAATTCCGCCGTTAACAGTCCAATACTCGTTAAAAACATGACAACTACAGGTAATTCAAAAATTACAGCAAATGGAACTGTTAAATTAAGAACAAAATGAAAATACTTTTCTGTCGTAAACATCGTATTAAACATTTCATTACCTATCGTAGTTAAAAAATGAAATAAAAACGGCATTACAACGAAATATCCAAAACATAAACCTGCAATAAATAATATAGACAATACCGGTATATACATTACTGTCATTTTTTGTTCATTTGGATGTAAACCCGGTTTTACAAATAACCAAATTTGTATAGCAGCAAAAGGAATTGTACAAACGATAGCAAATACTGTAGCAATCGAGAAAAAAATCCATAATACATCACTTGGACCGAGAACAGTTAATTTCATTGGTAAATCTTTTACTAGCCAAAAATAAATATCCTTCGTAAAAGTAAATCCGATAATTAAAAATAGGACAAAGGATAGTACTGTATATATTACTCGTTTGCGAAGCTCAACAATATGTTCTACTACGCTCATTTCCCGATCTTCCATCTCGTTCACCACACTTTATTTATCCATTTCGAGGAAAATTCATTACATTTTTTCTTTCTTTTCCTTCTCTTGAAATGCATCATCAGTCAATTCTTTCGTTGATTTTTTAAATTCTTTTAACGTTTCCCCTAAAGCCTTTCCGATTTCCGGCAATTTTTTCGGCCCAAACAAAATGAGTACAGCTACTAAAATTAAAATTAATCCTGGAAAGCCAATATTTGAAAACATTTCTCCATCCCCTTTATTAGTAGATTCTTTGTCCTACTATTGCATAATTTTATTTTGTCAAAAAAGTTTGAAAACGTCAACAAATCCATTGCCTTTTGTCAAAAAAATTCAAAAATATAATCAATTATACAAATTTCATTTTCTATTGCTCTTGTGTATGATATGGTAAGGGAAATGACATATTATTTTATGATAGTAGAAAGGATTTGCATTATGACTGAAAAAATGACACGAATGACACATTTTGTGAAAGAAGAAATTGCAAATGCAATTACACATGGTATCGGTGCCATTTTAAGCATCCCTGCCTTAATTATATTAATTATTCATGCCTCTAAGCATGGTACCGCATCTGCTGTAGTTGCATTTACGGTTTATGGTGTAAGCATGTTTTTACTGTACTTGTTTTCGACCTTGTTACATAGCATTCATCATCCAAAAGTAGAAAAATTATTTACTATACTAGATCACTCAGCCATTTATTTATTAATCGCTGGCACATATACTCCTTTTTTACTGATTACGCTTCGCGGACCATTAGGCTGGACGTTACTCGCTATTATATGGACACTAGCAATCGGAGGTATCATCTTCAAAATTTTCTTTGTACGCCGCTTTATTAAGGCATCAACATTATGTTATATCATAATGGGATGGCTCATAATCGTTGCTATTAAGCCACTTTATGAAAATCTAACTGGACATGGTTTTTCACTACTTTTAGCAGGCGGAATTTTATATTCTGTAGGGGCTATATTCTTCCTTTGGGAAAAGTTACCTTTCAATCATGCCATTTGGCATCTTTTCGTTTTAGGTGGTAGTGCGATGATGTTCTTCTGCGTACTCTTTTATGTCTTACCTACAGCGTAATAAAAAAGGTTTCAGCTTAATGTAAGCTGAAACCTTTTTTATTACTTATGTAATTGTGATGCGATTACATCCTGTGTATGCTTCGTTAATTCTTTAATATCCATATTCGCATACTCTTCAGATGTAATCGGCTTCGAAATGGTTACTGTTGCATGAGCTGGTTTCATACGGTTTCCATTCGCTTCAAACATTTTATATGTCCCATCTAATGTTACAGGTAAGATTGCTACACCAGATTTTACTGCAAGGTGAAAACTCCCAGCCTTAAACTCTCCAATTTCGCCACCCTTACTTCTCGTCCCTTCTGGGAAGATTACGATAGAATGCCCGTTCTTTAACAGCTCAATTCCATCTTTAATTGCTTGAAGAGATTGACGACGATCATTACGAACCATAAATACACAATTCATAAGTTCCATCCAAGTTGGCACAACTGGAAACTTCTTAATCTCTGCCTTTGAAACGAATCCAATTGGTTTATTTAAGTAACCTAGTAAAACAGGAATATCCATATTACTCTGATGATTACTTACAACTAGTACCGGCTTATCTTTTGGAACATTTTCCAGACCATTTACTTCAATTGCCCCACCAGCGACACGTACCATTTTCTTACCAAACCAATTTGTCGTTTTATACACAACATTATCTTTTTCTTGTGGCGACATCGTATTTACTTGTCTTTTCAGACGCCACATTCTCGGTGTAATCGCAATTACGATTAAAATTAAATAAAAGATTTTAAAAAACGTTTGAATCATACAGAACCCCCACCTATTATCATTCCGTCCTTCATTATACTAGACAAACGAAGGAAAAAGAAGAAAAAATGTCCAAACAGCAAGTGCTTGGACATTTTTAAGTATTCTATATTAGAAACGTTTTGCTAATTCACGAGCATTAGCAATTGCTGCTTCTTTAATTTCTGGTGCTTTTTCAGGGTTTGCATTCATACCTTCAACTGCAATGTATTCAGTTTCATTTACACCAATGAATCCTAATACTGTTTTTAAGTGATTGCGGCCGAAGTCTACAGCTGCGTATGCTCCTTCAGAATAAACGCCACCTGTTGCTTGAATGTGAAGTGCTTTTTTGCCTTCTAATAAGCCAACTGGACCATTTTCAGTATACTTGAATGTTTTACCTGCGATTGCTAAGTTATCTAAGTATGCTTTTACTACTGGTGGATAGCTAAAGTTCCACATTGGAGTTACGAATACATAACGATCCGCATGCATAAATGTTTCTAAGTTTGTGTTCATTGCTGCAACTTTTTGTTGTTGAACTTCAGTTAAAGTTTCAAAGCCTTCACCTGCTGCAAATTTACCCCAAGCAGCGAATACATCTGCATCGATTGCTGGTACTGTAGTGTTGAATAAATCAATTGTTACAACTTCGTCTTGTGGATGTTCGTTTTTATAAGCCTCTATGAAAGCTTCCCCTACTGCCACTCCGAAAGAACCTTCTGCTGAATTTGGATTTGCTGTAATAAATAGTACTTTTGTCATTGTATTCTCTCCCTTTTACACATTTTATCTTTAATTTGAGATTTATATTTCGAAAGTAAATAACTTACCTTATGTAAGTATAATACAAAAAGTTGTGTTCAATGTCAATAAAAAATAGCTACTTTTTTTTCGTAAGTTAATAAACACTATCTTTTCAATACGTTTTTGGTGAAACAAAAAACTACCTCCACATTCCATGGAGATAGCCTTCATCATTTTCTATTTTTGAAACACATGTTTCACTTTTTCAGCCGGAATATTACTTCCGCCTCTACCTTTTACATCTTCAATCATCATTGTAATGACCATATCTGGTGAATTTAAATCAAATGCAGCGAACCAGCCTAGCTCTTTTCCTTCGGCCTCTTTTGATACTTTCAATTCCGCTGTACCTGTTTTTCCAGCAAGCGTCTTACCATCAATTTTAGCAATTTTCCCAGTGCCATCTGGATCATTAATTACTTTCGTCATAGCAGTTTTTAATATATCCTGATTGCCTTTTGAAATGACATTCTCTTTCCAAACTTTTGGCTGCTTATCTGTTTTAATAATGTATGGAGAAGGTATGTTTCCATCATTAACAATTGGTGCGTACGTTAATGCTAGATGGAGTGGCGTCATTAATACTTGCCCTTGTCCATAACCTGTGTCTGCCATTTGAATATCATTTTTAATTCCATCATTTGCGATTTTAGAAGCTGGGAATCCATATTCAATTGGTAATTTCTCATCGAATCCGAATTTTTTCGCTTCACTCATAAATTTATCTTTTCCGATTTTCAAAGCTTCTTGTGCGAAATAAATATTATCCGAGTATTTCATCGCTTTATCAAAATCAATCGGATTTGCATCTTTTACACGCGTTACATAATAATTACCCCAAGAAGAATCTTTTGTCCATTTGAGTCCTTCAATTTTCAATTCTTCTTTTGGATCGATTGTTTTCGTTTCAAGACCAATTGCACCTGTAATTGGCTTAAATACAGAACCTGGTACCGATAATTGTGTAAATCGATTCGTCATCGGTTTTTTCGGATCATTATTCCAAGCCTCGCGTTGTGCTTTTGATGTTCCTCGTGCAATTAAATTAGGATTATAAGCTGGACTACTTACAAGAGCAATTGTTTCTCCACTTTTCGGATTAATTGCCGCACTTGAACCAGCTTCTCCCTTCATTTCATTATACGTTTTTTCTTGAACAACACTATCGATAGTTAAAGTTACATTTTCTCCATCAACAGCATCTGTCTTCGCTAAATTTTTAATTTCTTTTCCCTGTGCATCTTCCATGAAGACACGGCCACCTTTTTTCCCGCGTAGCTGTTCTTCCAATACTTGCTCTAATCCAGCCTTACCAACTGGTTCATCGGCTTGATAGCCTTTCTTTTGAAGCGTTTTTAAATCTTCAGCATTTACTTTTCCGATATAACCAGTAAGATGCGCTGCTGCTTCCCCTAACGGATATGTACGAACATTTACAGGTTTTGCTGCAACACCTGGTAAATCGATGTACGTATTTTGCGTTGCTCCCTCAGGCAAAATTCCAATTGGTACGAGATACCCTGGTTTTACCCATTTCGCAGCTAGTTTTTGATCAATCTCTTCTACAGACATATTTAACAACTTCGCTACTGCTTCTTTCGTTTGCGGAGCAGTTTCATCTAATTTTTCTGGAACAATTCCAATCTCAGAAGCTTTCCCATTCGTCGCAAGACCTTTTCCATTACGATCGTATATTTCACCACGTTTTGGTTGTGTTGTTTGCATACGCACTTTACTATCTTTTGTCATACCTGGGAATATAAAATCAGGAGTCCAATCTATTTTCCAAGATTCTTTATCTCCATCTTTTTCTTTCACCATTTTTGCTTCATGACCAAAAGTGATTTTACCACCAACTGTATCCATACTTACTTTAAAAGGAACAGGACCTTCATCTTTTTTATCTTCTTTTACTTCCCCTGTTTCTACTTTTAAGTTTTTCACTTCAATGCCAGAATAAATTTTTTCATATTTCTCAGTGAACTCTTTCTTTGAAATATCTTTTTTTGCCTTTTCGGATAATTGATCATACATTTCTGCAAATTTTTGTTTATTCCATGCTTTTGTATATGTATCAAACGCTTCTTGTGGTTTTTCTTCTTTACCGCATCCAACTAACATGAACGTTAAGCAAAGAAAAAGAATCCCCCATATCTTTCTCAATCGATTCTCCTCCTCTTTCTATATGAATACTTTTGAAAATTTTAGCATTTTTACATGCTAGATTTCATTATAGCACTATTGAATATCATCTATAAACTTATATTAACGAATACAAATAAAAAGATTGATGTGAATTTCACATCAATCCTTATTATTATTGTTACTTCTCATATACATGATAATAGTACGTATACGGATTCTTTTCATCCGTTAAACCTTTTTCAACAAAAACTTCTTTCCAATTTGTCATATCCATTTCTGGGAAGAATGTATCTCCTTCAAATGCATGATGGATTTTTGTTATATATAACTTGTCTACGTAAGGTAAAAAGAGATCATAAATTTGTGCTCCGCCGAAAATAAAGATTTCCTCTTCATTTTTGCATAGTTCAAACACTTCTTCTACAGAATGTGCTACTTCACAACCTTCAACATGATACCCTTCATTACGAGTTACAATAATATTACGTCTTCCAGGCAGTGGTCTACCAATCGCTTCGTAGTTCTTTCTGCCCATAATAAGTGAATGGCCCATCGTTGTTTTCTTTACATACTGTAATTCACTCGGTAAACGCCAAGGTAAATTATTATCTTTGCCAATTACTCTATTCTCGTCCATTGCGACCATAAATGAAACAATCATTTTTTCATCTCCTCTACAATTATACTGCAACCGGTGCTTTAATTGCTGGGTGTGGATCATATCCTTCAATCGTTAAATCTTCCATTTCAAAATCAAACACAGATTTCACATCTGGATTTAATGTAAGTTTCGGGAATGGACGTGGTTCACGTGCCAATTGCTTTTCTACTTGTTCAAAATGATTCGTATAAATGTGTGCATCTCCAATTGTATGAACAAATTCTCCCACTTCAAGACCACATTCATGTGCGATTAAATGTGTTAGTAATGAGTAACTTGCAATGTTAAATGGAATTCCAAGGAATATGTCACCACTTCTTTGATATAACTGACAAGAAAGTTTGCCATCCGCTACATAAAACTGGAATAGCGTATGACAAGGTGGTAATGCCATACTTGGTACATCTTCAGGATTCCAGGCAGAAACAATTAGGCGACGGGAGTCTGGCGTTTTTTTAATCATTTCAATTACATCTTTTAATTGATCAAGCGTCTCACCAGCTGTCGTTTTCCAGGCACGCCACTGCTTTCCGTATACATCTCCTAAATAACCATATTTATTCGAGAAATCATCATCTTCTAAAACGTTCTTTTTAAACAATTCCATTTGCTCATCGTACTGCACTTTAAATTCCTCATCTTGTTGTGAGCGAAGACCGAAATCAGTCATATCAGGACCAGTATACTCATCGCTTTCTACCCAGCTCTTAAATGCCCATTCATTCCAAATATTATTATTATGCTGCAATAAATAACGAATATTTGTATCACCTTTCATAAACCAAAGCAGTTCACTTGCTACAAGGCGAAACGGCACTCTCTTTGTCGTTAATAAAGGAAAACCTTTACTTAGATCAAAACGCATTTGATATCCAAATACAGATACAGTGCCTGTCCCTGTACGATCTTCTTTCTTCGTACCATGCTCCATTACATGGCGGCATAAATTTAAGTATTCATTTTCAGCATGTTTCATATGTAGTAAAACCTTCTTTCAATCGTGTATGAAATTTATCATAACATGAAAAATAGTAAATTTAATCATCCTAATCAATAAAAAATATTTCTATATTAACAGAATTCTACCCCTTTATATTTTTACAAAAGGTAAATTTATAATCGCCTGATCCTAAATCCTTTTCAATGTTATGTTCTGCTTTCCAATTCGTTTCGTCTATCCGCAATGTAGTGCTTGTATTTGGTGGTACAGAAATCTTGAGAAAGGCTTGTTCATTTTCTACACGCCACTCAATCTTAATTTCTCCATAAGCTGTCTCACGTTTTACTCTAATCCATTCTAAATTCGAATCAAAATGTGGTTGTACATAAAAATGTTTATATGCAGGTTTTGTCTCATCCATTTCTAATCCAATAATATATCGGTATATCCATTCAACGATAGAGCCATATGCGTAATGATTATAAGAATTCATACTATCATTCCAAAGTGTTCCATCCTCTTTCACGCCATCCCAATGTTCCCAAATCGTTGTGGCACCTTTTTTCACTTGGTATAACCATGATGGATAATCTTCATAAAATAGAAGCTTACAAGCAAGGTCATGCCTGTTAAACTTGCTTAATATTAAATTCAAATACGGTGTTCCTAAAAAACCTGTTGTTAAATGATTTTTATTTTCTTTTAATAGCTCAATTAAGCGATTAAATACTTTCTCCTTCACATCATCTTTCACTAGTTCAAAAAGAAGTACTAATATGTGGGCTGTTTGGGTATTTGAAATTAACCTTCCATTCGGTGTAACGAAATCATTTTGAAACGCTTGAACAATATTTCCATGTAACTCTGCATAAAACTTAGCATCTGTAGTTTCATCTAAAATCTCAGCAATTCTTCGTAAAAGCGATGTAGAATACGCATAATAAGCTGTCGCAATAAAATGCTTGTCTGTTCCGCCTTCATATACATCTGGTTTCGTATCTAATGCAAGCCAATCTCCTAAATGATAGCCTGTATCCCATAAATACTCGTTCTCACCTTGTGAACGTATGTAATCTATATACTTCTTCATACTGTTATATTGTTCTTTTAAAATCGATACATCTCCGTAATGTAAATAATGAACCCACGGGCATATAATTGCTGCATCGCCCCAACCACCAGAAGTATGTAAATCAAAATCCGCTCTTTTCCCAAAAGCATCTGGAATAACTAAAGGCACAGCTCCATTAACATTTTGATCTAATGATAAATCTTGGAGCCACTTTTTAAAGAACAATTGTACATTCATAATTTGCGTAGCTGTCCCAATGAACATTTGTGCATCTCCGGTCCATCCAAGTCGATCATCTCGCTGCGGACAATCTGTTGGCACATCAAAAAAGTTCCCTCTTTGAGACCATTCCACATTATGATGAAGTTGATTGATTAATGGATTAGACGTTTCAAATTCAGTCGTTTTTTCCATATCCGTATGTAATACAATCCCTTCAAAATCTGCTATTTGAGGCGGCTGGGTTAATCCACTTATCTTCACATACCTAAAGCCTTGATATGTAAAATGAGGTTCAAACGTTTCCTCTTCTTCTCCTTTTGCTATATACACTATTTTTTGTTTTGCCTTTCGGAGATTTCCGGTGTAAAAACTACCGTCTTTATTCAATATTTCAGCATGATGCAATTCTATCTTTTGGCCAATATAAACATGACGGACTGTAAATTGAACCCAACCTACCATATTTTGCCCCATATCAATGAGCCATTCGTGATTCGGTAGTTTTGAAATAGAAATCGGTTTAATAATTTTCATTTTACGAATTGCTTCGTTTTCTTGCGCAACAAGTATTTGTTTGGAATGCTCAATTACTTCAACATCTTCTAGCCCTTGCCCACTTTCTTCTAGCCTAGCGTCGTAAACCTCCCCTTCATAAATTTCTGAATACAAAATTGGGCTTGGTATTACCTTCCATGTTTCGTCTGTTACAATTTTTTCTTTCGTTCCATCTTCATACGTTATATGTACTTGAGCAATTATCACACGTCTTCTACCGTAATAATTACGTACATGATGCATGGTAAGTGGTCCCTTATACCAGCCATTACCTACCAGAACCGAAATAGTATTGTGCTCACCCTTTAATAAATGCGTTATATCATACGTTTGATACAGTACTCTCTTATCATAACTTGTCCATCCAGGGGTAAAATAACAATCTCCAATGCGCTCTCCATTTATAGAAGCCTCGTATAATCCTAAACTTGTGATATATAAACGCGCTTTTTTAACTACTTTTTTAATAGTAAAATTTTTATTAAAGGACATAACTTGCGCTCGTTCTTTTTTCGCAGCAATCCAGTTCCCGCTCCAGTTATCTTGCCCTTGTAATCCAGTCTCCCAAAATGCTACTTCTGACCAAGATGATTCTTCTCCGTAATTATCCCATACCTTTACCCGGTAAAAATAACGCGTTTCCGCTCTGTATGAAAATGAATTGATTGGTATATGTAAACTTTGATCTGTTTCTACTTTTCGCGAATCAAACATTATAATTTCAAAATCTCTATCCTTCGCAACCTGCAATTGATAAGCAAGTTGTTTTACATTTCGGTTACTCGACTCAAGCAGCCAACTCATTTTAACAACTTTTGAATCTATACCTATCGGATTTTTTTTATTATCGCAAAGTACTCTCTTTATTGTTAGCACACTTCTTCACCATCTTTTCTATATCTTAATTTAAATTAATTATAATAAAAATAAAATTCTAAACAAATAATAATTTCATTCATTCTTACAAAATTATTAACTTTCCAAATTTATAAAGGTTTTCATTTTCTATTACCGAAAGTATAGTGCGGTAGAACAAAATTTATATTTGGAGGTTAGAAGTATGTCTAAAATTGAAACTCCTGTTATGACTTCTTTACAAACAACGGTTGAAAAAATGATGAAGGATTTAAATGTTCCTGGAGCTGCTGTAGCTGTTATAAAAGACGGTGAAGTTATTATTTCAGAAGGATTTGGCTATCGAAATTTAGGGACAAAAGACACTGTTACACCGAATACTCGGTTCGCAATCGGTTCCTCAACGAAAGCTTTTGGTACACTTTCATTAAGCTTGTTAGCACAACAAAATAAGTTTAATTGGGATACTCCTGTCCAGTCTTATATACCTAACTTCTCTTTATCTGAACTACTTGCTAGCTCACAAGTTACCGGACGAGATTTAGCTTCTCATCGAACTGGTGTAAGCCGTCATGAGGCTCTTTGGTACAGCTCTTCCTTATCTCGAAAAGATCTCGTTGAAAAAATAAAACATTTACAACTTGATGCACCGTTCCGCACAGCATTTCTTTATAACAACTTAATGTATGCAACAATTAGCTACATTGTTGAAAACATTACGAATCAAACGTGGGAGCAATACGCTACAGAACATATTTTAGAACCTTTAAATATGAGACATACAAATTTCTCTGTTACAGATTCACAAACTACAGATGATTATGCTTTACCTTACATTGAAAATGAAGGTGAAATAAAAGAAGTTCCATTCCGCAATATTGATACGGTTGGCGCTGCTGGTTGTATTAATTCTACAATTGAAGATATGGCCAATTGGGTCCTTCTTCACTTAAAACAAGGGAAATTTGGAGAGCATGAATTAATTTCTCCTGAATTATTACAACAAATGTATACACCGCACAATTCAATTCCAGATCAACCGGTTTTATCACTACCTGAATCTCCATTAAATAGTTACGGCCTTGGTTGGTTTATTAGCGCTTATCGTGGTAATAAGGTGATTCATCATGGTGGTAATATTGATGGATTTTCAGCGCTTGTTTCATTCATACCAACAGAAAACATAGGCCTTGTCATTTTAACGAATGCTGGAGGTACATTACTACCTACTTATCTCGCTAATCAAATTTATGACGAACTACTTGAATTAGAATCCATTGATTGGCATAAACGTGCTGTAGAAGATACTGAAAAAATGAAGGAAATGATGAAAGAAGCAACTGAATCCATTCCTGAACAAATTAAAGGGACTACACCTTCTCACAAGTTAGAAGATTATACCGGTACTTTCGAGCATCCTGCATATGGAACATTACAAGTATACAAACGAGATGAGTCGTTATTTGTAAAATTTATGGAGATGGAGATGGACATTCAATTAGCGCATCATCATTACGACATCTTCTCTGCAAAAGTTGACTTATTCCAAATGAAAATGAGTTTATTATTGGCTTATGAAATGAGTGTTAGTGGTGAATTCCCATCCCTTCAGTTACATGTACCAGCTATGTTAAGCACGCAGCCGCTTGCATTTAAGAAAATTAAATAAATATTTTAATAGAGGGAAGATAACACTTCCCTCTATTTCCCTTTAAATTATCCATCCCAAAAAAAGGATAATACGTAAAGGATACAGAATTCTATTATTCAACTAATTAAATTACCAGGAGGAAAAGCTGTGTACACAGAAATTTCCAAAGAAATTGTTTCGATTACTCATCACGATTATTCAGGTTGTATAGATAAGGAAGGATGGGACGATCCTGCTACTTATTTACAGACAGTTGAAAAACTAGAGAGACAAGGAGAACTAACACCAGTACAATTTACTGAAATTGTACGTGATTACTTACTAGACTTTAAAGATAATCATATGTTTTTCAAAATGCACTCTAAAAATCAACCTCTTAACAGTGTTGGCTTCCAGGTGAAAAGATACGAAGACCGCCTATATATTACATCCAATTCACAAGAAATAAGATTGAAAAAAGGACAGGCTATTCTAGCATTAGATAATATGAAAATTCCAGAGTTATTAATAAAATATAAGAAGTATTTAAATGAGAATACATATGAACGTGAAAAATGGGATTATGTTTTATTAAAATCATCAAATTGTACACTTATAAATGAAAATGGCGTAACCGAAACCATTACTTTACAAAAGTATAAACAAAGCGAATATACGCCTATTTATTCATTTAAACAGCAGAATAAAGATACACTCTTAATTACTTTGACGGATTTCGCAAATACTGATGCTATTAATAAATTATTAGACTTACATAAAGATGAGCTTAATACTTTTCCGAACTTAATAATAGATGTGCGATTGAATCGTGGCGGGAGTGATGATGCATTTTTTAAATTACTTCCTTACTTATTCGAAGACAAAGAGATTTCCCTTTTAGATTCTTCAGATACAATGCAATTAAATCATACAGAACAAAACTTTCATTTACGCATGAAAGACATCGAAATGGAAGATTATGATTCTTTAGACGAACTTTCCAAAATATTCACAGATATATTTATTCAAGATTTAAAAAAGAATTATAAAAAAGGATTCGTTACATTTGATACTTCTGAGTTACCAAAAGAACTTCAATCATTAAAAATACACGGACGAAAATCACCTTGTAGAGTAGTTATATTAACAGATGTTACATGTGGAAGTTCTGGTGATTCTTTTGTAGAAGTAGCAAAAAAATCATTGAAAGTAAAAGTAATAGGTCGTCCTACTGCTGGTTTAAATGTTTATTCTAATTTAGCGGTAATGGAATGGGCTAATACATTCGCACTTTACTACCCTACTTCACGGCTCTCTATTATAGATAAAGGCGAAGGAATGTCCGGAATTGGTATACAGCCGCATATACATATCCCGTGGACTCCGGAACATCTACAAGAAGATGTTGATTTAAAATTAGCATTACAACTGCTTCAAAACGAAGAATGGTAAAAAAATAAAGGGAGATGTGAATCACACCTCCCTTTTCTATTTCATATTAATTTTTCTGGTTGAAACCAAATTGGCTTTAATGACTCAAAGTCTTTATGATCTTCTAAAACTATAGTAAGACGCTCTAACGTATCATCTAACATATGCGGTGCTGCTCGTAAACTCCAGACAACTGAAGAGAAAACCGTCATGCCAACGTAAACCGCATATAATTTCCAAAACTCCTCTGGTATTCTCCCGTTAAAGTATCCTTCTATTTGTCCGATTGAATACGGAATACTAATGTCCCTTGCAAATAGTGCAATTTTTACGAAATCATGAAGTGGGTCGCCCCAATCGTAGCCATTAAAATCAACAACACCTACATATTTCGCATCACGTACAATTATATTTTCTAAATGAAAATCATCGTGTTGAAATCGATTTGGGCGGTTTTGTAAATATATTTCATTTTCATCTATAAACTTAATGATTTTATCATCTTTTTTTATTTTTATTCCACATGTTTTATATGCCTCTACATATTTTCGATGTTTTTTCATTGCTCTTTCATACCATGGAAGGATATCCTTAGGAGCTTCATATGTATGCATTTTTGCTAAATCTTTTCCTGCCTCTATACCAATTTCATATTGTTCTTTTGGTGAATACGTAGGCAATAGCTTCTTCGCATCTTCCCCTTCTAAATATGAAAAAATGCCATAGCATAAACCTTTTTCTGCCAACAAACCCATTTCAATTGGTTTTTGTGCTTGCACACTACGGTTTTGCATTTCATTTAAAATTTGAAACTCTATTTTCTTTCTTTCATACTCTTTCATATCGCCTGTCCGCAATAAATATTTTTCGTTATTCGCACACGTAATTATATATTTCTTATCTGGTGAGAAACCTTTGGAGATTTCTTCAATATTAACTGCATCCTTTACTATTTGTATATTGTTTTGCCATGCTGTAATTGTCTTCATATATACTCCCCTTACATTTCGACATTTGGTGTATACGCTACTTCTATTATAAAACCATTCGGATCGTAAAAAGAAATGGGCTCCTCTAATTTGCTACCCAAAATTCAATATGATGAATACCTGCTCGAAGTGTATTCATATTAAGAATACGCCCCTTGTACTACTTGTACAATTTCCATCGGTGTATTGACCATATAATCTGGTGCATCTTTTTTCACTGTTTCAATGACATCATATCCCCAAGATACCCAAATTACATTTACCCCAGCCTTTTTACATGCTGCTACGTCTCGCTGTTCGTCACCAACATATAACATATCTTTCTCTGTTATCTTTTTGGATTTTAAAAACCGTTTTATCATTTTATCTTTTCCGAACAAATTTTTTGAACAATACACTTCTTGAATATTTTCTATATCATTATTGTGTAAAAATGCTCGAATATGCTCTTCTGAGTTCGATGATATGACTGCAATTCCGTAGCCTTTCTTATGTAGTTCATCTAATACATCCTTCATCCCATGGAACAAAATGAGATCTTTTATAGCAGGTTGATACAATTTATAAAACTCTAATGCTAATATCGGTAGTTTATACAGTGGTACATCGAGTTGTTTACATCTCTCCGGCATCGTTAATTTACGTAAATACTCAATTTCTTCTTCCCTTACGGTTTTATATCCATGCTTTTCAGCAAGCTGGTTATAAATTGGTACAAATATATTTTGTGAATCTACTAATGTGCCATCAAAGTCAAAAACAATATATTTTTGCATTCCCATACTCCCTTACTTCTTTTTTCCTAAACCTATTTTATTCAACAATATAGTTGTCTTACCCTTCTATAAGCATAAAAAAGAACAAGATTTTCTCTTGTTCTTTTTAAGAAAGCCATTTTGGCGGTACATTCGTATTCCAATAAATATTTCCTAACTCATGGTGTCCTGAGTACCCATCATCAAATCGATGATAGTGGAAATTAAAATAGTAACCATCTTGCGGTGGATGATCTCTTCTTACATGAAATCGCAATAAGTCATTTCCTGATTTCGTGTCATACACATGAAAAATCTTTTCATTATTTCCGCCAGCTGGCCTTTGAGAAATCGCTAATGATTGCAGCGAATCTTCTGGTACATCATTGGCAAGCTCAGCAATTGCCTCTTCAATTTTCGGTAATATTACATCTTTAAACTCATCTTCAATTACTGGACCAATTTTAGTGCCAAACTTTTGCATCGACTGCTTCTCTGCTTCTAGCATTGCATAAGTAATAAAAGTATCGGTGGTTAACCTGTCATTCGTTTCTTCATATGTATAGGACGTACTCTCCAAATTTTGTTGCCCAGCTGTACTCGTAGGCTTGTCCGCAGCTTTGGCATTATCAAGCAATATGGAAGGAGGCGTCACTAAACCAAATGTAAATACGGTAATTAATGCGACTAAGGTTTTTCTAAACCAATTTGGCATTTATGTTCCCTCCCTTTCACTCATTATATTTTATATAACGGTTGTTTCTTCTATTATACAAAATGATTGTAATTTTTGCACTTTACAATTTTGTTAACGTTCACATATTTTTCACTTGAATATGAAATTGTAAGATTTCATACAATATAAGTACAACAACAATGAGGAGGCAATCAGATGACTTTAGATGTCATGTATTCCGCCGCAAGCATACTCGTTTTAGTATATTTCCTTTATCAATGTGTAACAGATTAAAAAAAGAGCCATTTTCCGGCTCTTTTTCTATGGTAAAAATACAATCCAACCAATCCATACTATAAAAATAATCCCAGCAATTACAGTAGGTAATAAATAAAAATGAGAAAGTATAACTATTCCATACAAAAGCAGTACTGGAAGTAATAAATAGCGATCTGCCTTCCATCTTAACAGTAGTAATTTTCCTTCATCACAATATAAATGAAGAAACATTTTTTTCGTAAATTCATTCCAATAATCGCGCGCATAACGAGAAATTGCAACTAAAGAAAATACAAGAATAATAGCTACAATCCACCTCGGACTCATGATAATACTTACAGTACTTATACATACAATTTGAATATAAAATATTCGTGCACTACTTGTACGGAAAAATTCTTTTAAAAAGGATTCAACAATACGAGAATCTTTTTTCTTCCCTAAAAACTTTTTAGAACATGGAAACATCCACGGCTTTTTATTCGAACTACTCGGTTTAGCCGCATGACCACCAACTTGCATAATCCCACTCGTCCAGCGCATACTTTCTTCTTTCTCTTTCTCAACTTCTTTAAAAAAGCAATTTTTATAATTTAGTTTTTCTTTTATCAATACGATAATTAATAAAACTGCTAGACCGATACATAGTATAGAATAAAAGGAATTTTTATAAATAAGAAACAGACTCAATCCAAAAAAGGATAGACTTATAGAAAATATCACATTTTTTACAATCCATAGTAGCCATCGTTTCCCCACACGTATATGAATAAATCTCGTTAACAACGACAACATAAATCGAAATGCAGTAAAAAATAGCCAAAATAATATGATTTGTACCTGCGCCACTCCAATACTTTTCATCAACACTGGTAACATAGCAACTACTACCACTACATTCGTTATCGCTATTCGAATTAACGTATATGTCATGCCATACTGGATTAACTTTTGCATGTGAGCGGGATAAGAAATTAAAAATAAACTATCCGCTTGTTCAAAAAATGAGCGAACTCCTCTAGAATATGTAATCACATAAAATGCGAGTAAACCTAATCCGAAATAAACTGTCTCTCCCATCGATAATTCTTCCATCCATAGTGAACGATAATAAATCCCTATAAATATAAGTGCAGGAATAATAATATATAGTGCAACCGTCCAATCAGTTATAGAACGTATGGACTTCCATTTACGCCCAAGTTCATGGCGCAATCTTTTATAAAATTGTTGTTTAATCATGCTGTTCACGCCTTACTATTACATCAAAGCAGTCTAATAATGAACTCCCTGGCATTTCTGCTAACGCTTGGATAGATTCTAGATTTCCATCTGCGACTAATGTACCTTGTGAAATGAGTAAAAATCTCTCACAAATTCTTTCAGCTGTGTCTAATACGTGCGTACAAAGTAAAATACCTGCGCCACGTTCTTTTTCTTTATATAAATAACTTAAAAACTCTTTCGTAGCTACTGGATCTAAACCGATAAAAGGTTCATCAATGATATAAAAATCTGGTTCAGTTAAAAATGCCAAAATGAGCATCGATTTTTGTTTCATACCTTTTGAAAACTTTGATAAATACTCATGTTTATGTTTATCCATTCGAAACATATGTAATAACTCTTCTGCTTTTCTTTCCCAGCTTCCTACTTCGTTCTCGCGAGCATCCATTAATAGTTCGATATGTTCCCAAAGCGTCAAATAATCATAATATGTCGGGTGTTCCGGCACGTATGCATAAGGATTTTTCTTTTCACCAAATGATATTTCACCATTCATATTTACAAGTAAACCGAGCATCGTTTTAATCGTCGTACTCTTCCCAGCACCATTCGCACCAATAAGTGCAACTAATTCACCTTTTTCAATTGAAAAGGCAATATCATGAATTGTCTTTTCCCCTATATCATATCCGGCAGAGCGAATATTCACGTCTAACATACATTCCCCTTCTTTCCATTTCCAATAAAATCAAGGAAAAGAATAACAGATAACTATCTATATATCATTATAAAATATTTATTTTCATAGCAGGAATACATACTTTTTAACAGAATATTTAATGTTTGATTACATTTTATTGGAGTGGATTATATGTCTTTTCAAATTCGCGAAGCTACAATAGACGATATAGATGCACTTTGTTCTTTAGCGAAAGAATTAAAAGGTTCTTCTATTTCCTATGAAGATATGAACAACCGATTGCAATTCGTACAAATGAGTCCTTTTGATTTTTTATATGTTTATGAGGAAGAAGAAACCATATGTGGATTACTTGGGTTTCGTATACGTGAAAATTTAGAAGATATAACTCGTTATGGGGAGATTTCAATTATTAGCGTTAATTCTACAATACGACGGAAAGGCATTGGACAAGTATTAATGGATTATGCAGAACAATTAGCAAAGACACATAATTGTATCGGCACATGGCTAGTCAGTGGAACAAAAAGAGTAGAAGCACATCCTTTTTACAAAAAATTAGGATATGAAGTAAATGGATATCGATTTGTAAAACATTTTTAAACTACTTATAAATGGAAAGGACTAAAACTATGACAAACATCGAAGCTATTTTTATTGATCGTGACGGTACAATTGGCGGTGACACTACAATACATTATCCAGGCTCTTTTACATTATTTCCTTTCACAAAAGCAGCTCTGCAAAAACTAAAAGCTCAAAATATAAAAATTTTCTCTTTCACAAATCAACCAGGTATCGCAGATGGGATAGCGACTGTAGCTGATTTTGTAAAAGAATTAGAAGGCTTCGGTTTTGATGATATATACGTATGTCCTCATAAACACGGTGATGGTTGTGAATGCCGTAAACCAAGTACAGGTATGCTGCTGCAAGCGGCTGAAAAACACGGACTTAATTTAACAAAATGCGCTGTAATTGGTGATCGCTGGACTGATATCGTTGCAGGAGCAACAGTACATGCGACAACGATATTAGTTCGAACAGGCGCTGGATATGATGCTTTACATACGTACCGAGACAAATGGGCACATATTGAACCAAACTACATTGCAGAAAACTTTGAAGATGCTACAAATTGGATTTTAAATCAACAATAATACAAATTAAAAGAGACGTTTTCACAATGAAAGCATCTCTTTTAATCTTATATTTTTTTAAAACGTTAATTCATAATGGAAATAACGATTATCTCTCAAATAACCATTTTCAGCGTATAATCGCTGTGCTGATAAATTATCAATCTCCGTTTGTAATTTTACACCTTTTGCACCATTTTCTAAGGCAAATTCTTTAGCAGCTTCTAGTAATTTTTTACCTGTTCCTGCTCCGCGCTTAGTGGCTTGTACAAATAAATCATTTAATATCCATAATTCTTTCATCGAAATGGAAGAAAATGATGGATATAATTGTGTGAAGCCAATATATTCACCGTCTTCAACTGCTACAAAAATAACGGATTCTTTTCTCTCTATTCGATTTCGCAAAAATCCTTTTGCTCCTTCTATATCGGAATCTTGTCTATAAAACATACGATAGTTATTAAAAACTGATGCTAGTCCATCTAAATCTGCAATTGTTGCCTCATATATTCTCATTTTACTCCATTCCCCTTCCAATACTCTCTCATTATATCTGTTGCCCATTTAGGCTGTACAATTTCTTCTTTCGGCATAAACTCTTTCATTATCGGCTTTATATCCAATATAGGGGTGCCATCAATAGCATCTAATCCCTCAACAATAATTGATTTACCTTCTCTTTTGATCACCTTTACAATTGTGGTTCCTATGCGATTCGGACGATTTTTCCCGCGCTGTGCAAAAATGCCTACTTTAGGATAATCATTATTATTTCTAGGATGTCTAGCAAAATATTGAATTTGTTCATCAGTTACTTTATGAAAATAAAAAACAACTTCAATATGAGAAAAATCTTCAATCCCTTGTATACTTTCCTCTGTATATATTTCAGTTAAAGTAATATAGGATCTTACTTCTCCCCACTCATCATCTTTTATTTCCTTTCTTTCATTATGTACAAATGCGATTGGTTGAACTGAAAACATACGCATTCCCCCTTAAATGTAACCACTTACATTATAAAGTATTTTCAGAATGTTTTCCACAAACACGAACTAGATTACATAATATAATTATGATCTATTTCGTAAAGCGAAATTAACTGCTTCAACTGCATGTATATGAGTTGTGTCAAATATCGGAACTGATACGTCTTCCTGCTTTATTAATAATCCTATTTCTGTACAACCTAATATGATTCCTTGTGCCCCTTCTTGTACTAGCTCTTCTATAACTATTTTATAATACTCTCTAGATTGAGATGTTATCTTTCCTAAACACAATTCTGTATATATTACTTCGTTTATCTTTTCTCTATCCTTTTCTGATGGAACCATTACTTTTATACGATTCTCTTCTATGCGTAATTTATAAAAGTCTTGCTCCATTGTATATTTTGTTCCCAGTAAACCAACCGTTTGAATATCTTTCCTTTTAATTTCTTTCGCAGTTGCATCAGCGATATGTAAGACTGGAATATGAATATTCTCCTTTATTTTCTCAACTACTTTATGCATTGTATTTGTGCAAATAATTATAAAATCTGCTCCTCCCCTCTGTAACGAATATGCCGCATTTCCTAACATTTCTCCTGCTCCATTCCAATCTCCGTTAGACTGGAATCGCTCAATCTCTTCAAAGTCCACACTATGAATCATACATTTTGCTGAATGTAACCCTCCCAATCTCTCTTTTATTTCTTCATTTATGATTCGATAATATTCAGAAGTTGATTCCCAACTCATACCACCAATTAAACCTATTGTTTTCATTAACCCACCCACCTTATACTGTTTTTTAAAACTAATCACAACATTTTATTATGTATATTATACACAATAAAACAAGACTTTACGTTTATAATATAAAGTCTTGTTTTAACTATTTCCAAGGAAATTTTTATAAGAATATTCTGAAATTAACTTTCTGATGTTTTTATAGAATCTTCATATTGATAATGAAAACATTCTCGATACAACTGTTTAATTTCATCATATGATGGCACACGTGGATTATTTGCTGGACTTCCACTTTCAATTGCATCTGATGCCATTTTAGAAATAGCTGTTTCAAATTCAACTTCACCAATTCCGTATTCTTTTAAATTTGGAATACGAAGATCAAAACAAAGTTTTTTTATTTCCCTCAGCGTGTAGTCGGCTACTTCTTCATCACAATAGGAATACAAATCTTTATTTAAACAACGTCCAATATCCGCTAGTCTTTTTACTGCACTAACTTTTGTATATTCTAAAACTGTAGGTAATAGTATTGCATTCGATATACCATGTGGTACATGAAATAATGCTCCTACCGGCCTTGACATTCCATGAACTAACGTAACAGATGCATTGGAAAATGCGATTCCAGCTTGTAAGGAAGCAATCATCATCGCTTCTCTTGCCTCCATATTCTCTCCATCCTCATATGCAATACGTAAATATTTCATAATACCTTCAATAGCGGAAAGAGCTAGTACATCTGTAAGTGATTGTGAAACTTTAGAAATATATGCTTCGACTGCATGACATAATGCATCTATCCCTGTTGCTGCTGTAATATGGGGTGGTACCGAACGCGTTAAAATCGGGTCAATAATCGCTACTTGTGGGGTAAAACTCGGATGTTTCATCATCATTTTTACATCTGTTCGTTTATTCGTAATTACTGCTACACTTGTTACTTCCGATCCAGTACCAGAAGTTGTTGGGATTGCAATTAGTGGTAGCGGATCGTTTTCTATTTCCATATCTTTTTGGACGTAATCTTCCACTTCTCCACCATTTGTATATAACACCGCAACTGCTTTCGCAGCATCAATACAACTTCCACCACCAATACCGATAATAAAATCACACTTTCCTTCTTTACAAAGTGTTAACGCTTCTAACACGTGTATATTTGTAGGCTCAGCATTTACTTTATTATATGTAATAACAGTTATACCTTTCGTATTTAATTGTTGTATACACCTCTCAACATATCCTAAATCCTCCATAATTGTATCCGTAACTATAAACGCTCTTTTCCCCAACTTCTTAGATTGTTCCCCCAGCTTTTCAAGCGAATTTCTTCCATATAATACAGACTTCGGCATACGAAACTCAGCAACATCTTGCAAGTACTCCACCCCTTCTTACCCTAATTTATATTTTAGTTTATAAAATATCGACTTAATAAATTCCTGTTGCAGTATAGAATGCAATTACTAAAAATACAGCAACCGTTTTCAAAATTGTAATAGCAAAAATATCTTTATACGACTGTTTATGTGTTAAACCTGTGACTGTAAGAATAGTAATAATAGCCCCGTTATGTGGTAATGTATCCATTCCTCCCGATGCCATTGACACGATACGATGCATTACTTCTAATGGAATATCAAATTGATTGGCCGCTGCAATAAACTTATCTCCCATCGCACTTAAAACAATTCCCATTCCTCCTGATGCAGAGCCTGTAATTCCAGCTAAAATATTCGTCGTGACCGCTCCATTCACTAGAGGATTTGTGAATGTGGCAGAAATGCCGTCTCTCATAATCGCGAAACCTGGAAGTGCTGCAATTACCCCACCGAATCCAAACTCAGCACCTGTATTCATCGTTGCAAGTAACGCTCCACCAATACTTGTATTTAATCCAGCTTGAAATCCTGTTACTACTCGTTTCCAATATAATAATAACGTTGTTACAATACCTATAATAAGTGCCAATTCTACTGACCAGATTCCAACTACTGCACTTAATTCTACTTTTCCAAATGCTTTCATACCAATTGCAGAAAAATCAAAACCATTCGGATACCACTTCGGTATCATAATAGTAAAAACTTTATTCATTACACCTACTAAAATAAGTGGTATAAAAGCAATCACTTGCTGTACTCTTGTAATTTCAATACTTTTAAGCATCGGCATATCTTTTTGTTCTACTTGCAAAGAAGCTGCCATTTCAGTATCCCCATCGTTAAAACCAAAATACCCTTCTCCTGCTGCCTTCGCCTTCTTACGTCTACTCTCTAAATATAGTAAACCTAACGTAAGTACAAAAATTGCCCCTACAATACCAAGTATCGGCGCAGCATAAATGTCCGTTTTAAAAAATGTTGTAGGTATTACGTTTTGAATTTGTGGTGATCCAGGTAGCGCATCCATTGTAAACGTGACTGCTCCAAGTACAATCGTTCCAGGGATTAAACGCTTTGGAATATTCGCTTGTCGAAACAGCTTAGCTGCGAACGGATATACAGCAAACACTACTACGTACACACTAACGCCACTATACGTTAAGATAGCACCCATTAATACAATCGCTAAAATCGTACGTTTTTCACCAACTAACTCTATAATTGTCTTTGCAATCGAGTCCGCAATTCCTGACATTTCTACTACTTTACCAAATATTGCCCCAAGTAAAAATACAGGAAAATATAGTTTAATAAAACCTACCATTTTCTCCATAAAGATATTCGAAAAGAAAGGTAATACAAAACTAGGCTCTGTCAAAAATACCGCAAATAATGCAAATATCGGTGCAAATAAAATAACAGAAAACCCTCTATATGCTACAAACATTAGTAAACTAAGTGCTAATAATATAATAACTAGCTCCAATTATACCCCTCCTTTAAACAGAAAATTCAAACTTTTATAGATAAACTTCTACTAATCTTTTGATTCTGACATCCCTCCTCTTATTCATACAAATTTTTCATGCTGAAAATGTCTAATTATACATATTCGATTACATATGAAAAATCCCTTTAAACATAAACGATTTCATCGTCATACGTTATAAAGGGATTGTTAGTCTCTACATTTACTACTTTACCAAACTATTTTCTAAACAAAAATGATGTAGTTCTTTTACATCATTTACTATATGAGTCGCACCAACTTCAGTCAATTCTGTTTCACTACCATAGCCATATAAAATACCAATTGAAGCAATCTCATTATGATTCGCACCGATTATATCGTGTTTTCTATCTCCAATCATAACAATTTCTTCTTTATTAAGTTCTTCATTTGTTTGTAAAATATGAGCAATGATTTCTTCTTTTTTTCTTCTCGTACCATCTAAATTACTTCCAATGATACTTTCGAAATAATTCTTTAATTGAAAATGCTCTATAACTTGTTCAGCAAATATAGTAGGTTTTGAAGTCGCTATAAATAAACGATTTCCGGTATCTTTTAATCGTTTTAAAAGATTTGGAATACCCTCGTATACATTATTTTCTAACAATCCACGTTGCTTTACATACTCTCTGAAATAAAAAACAGCTCTTTCACTTCCCCTTCATTCATATTGTACCTCTCTACGAATGATTGTTGGATGGGCGGACCGATAAATGAGTCTAACTCATTTACATGTAATTCTTCAATTCCAAGCTTTTTTAATGCATACAATACTGAATTTACAATTCCTTCTTTCGGATCCGTCAATGTTCCATCTAAATCAAATAGAAATGTTGTATACACATTTAACCCCCCGCTCCTATTTACTTTACATATTATATGGAAGGCTTTTTCATGGCCACCTTTTACTATACTATCATTATTTATCTTTTCGAAATTTTTTCTTCTATGTCACATACTTTCAGTTACAAAATGTAATACATATGATAAAGTAAAAAAGTTACAATTATTTTAATAGAAACTGGTGAATCTAATGTCAATTACGTTAATTGTTATAATGGCTTTCACAATTGTTATTCATGCGGTTGAAACAAGCTCTTATAGTATTCGATTAGCTGGAGTGCGTTTAAAGAGAATTGCTGTTGCTTTGTCTGTCGTAGGCATGGTGTTACTCATTTCAAGAACATCTAACATGCTACAAGCCTTTTTAATCAGTGGGTTTGTCGATGAGGCAAAACGAGACGCATCCATTAATTTAGAACATATTATACGGCTCGTTCTATTATCCGCCTCTGTCGGTACATTGATTGCGATTATACTGTATCCAACTTTAACCAAACTATTTGGATATGTCATTCAAAACTTTGAAACAGACGGTTCTTTCATTCGAATGATGAGAACAAATAACATTCAAAAATTAAAGTACACAAAAAAATATGTACGCTTCCCAAAATTAGAAATGATTCATAGACTACGCATTGGTGGTATTCCAAAACGTATTATGCTTATTAACATGTTTGCTACTGCTATTTATACAGCTGGTGTTCTTTCAGCCCTATACGCTTCCTTTTTACTTCCAGATTACGCAACAAAAGCTACTACAGCTTCTGGCCTTATTAATGGGTTTGCTACTATTTTATTAACAGTGCTGCTTGATCCACGTATCGCTCTTTTAACAGAGCGAGCTCTTCAATCAGAAGAAGGTGCAGAAGCAATGAGTAAAATGTATGGCTGGCTAATGATTTCTAGACTTTTTGGTACGTTATTAGCACAACTATTATTCATACCAGGTGCTTACTGGATCACATGGATTATTAAACTGATGAATTAGTCCTCTATAAAAATAGTAGGTGGGATAACAAATGACTATACAAACAGAGCAAGATATAATTCGCTTAATAGAAAACGACGAATGGATGATGAACGTATTACAAATGGCAAAATCACTAGAGTTACCTGATTGGTGGATTTGCGCCGGATTTGTTCGCTCTAAAATTTGGGATACTTTACATAACTATGAAGCTAGAACAACTATGCCTGATGTTGATGTAATTTATTATAATAGTCTACATAAAGATGAGATATACGAACAATCATTAGAAACGAAATTAAAGAATATTGATGCTACTATCCCTTGGTCGGTAAAGAATCAAGCTCGTATGCATGTGGTGAATAATATGCCACCGTACTCTTCTTCTGTTGATGCTATTTCTAAATTTCCTGAAACAGCAACCGCTTTAGGGGTTACATTAGACGAAAAAAACAAAGTTATATTAACAGCCCCATGCGGTATTGAAGATGTTCTTTCCTTACAAGTGAGACCAACAGCTCCTTTTCTTGAAACAAAAGAACGATTACATATATACAACACTAGAGTTAATAAAAAGAACTGGCAAAACAAATGGCCTAATATTACAATCACTTATCCCAAAATGTAAGAAAAGGAGCTTCGCATTACACGAAGCTCCTTTTCTACTTTATTTCAAAAACTGAATGACTATTTCAGCAAATCGATCTGCTTCTTCATAATGCGGTGTATGACCACTCTCTTCAAATACAATATAATCCCCATTTTGAGCATCTTTATTAAATGTTTCAATTTGTTTTTCACACGTTACTACATCATGTTTTCCTACAATTAATAACATTGGATTTTGTATATCTTGTATCTTAGGTAATAATGAAGTATGAACTGCTCCTTCTACTTTTAATCTATCAAAATGAATTTTGGAGCGATTTGAACATACTTCCCACTCTTCATCACTATACAAACTCTCGTCTGTCATATCTTCCTTATAATTGTAAATCTCCATTCTATTTTCTTCTAATTCATTGCTTAGTCTTATATAAGCTTCTAGCAACTCTTCTGAAGTAGCATTGCTAGATGAATAGGCGATGGACTCTTCTGCTACTTCTTCTTTTCCATACTTTTTTAATAAATGCCCTGTCTTTTGTAACAAAGCTCTACTTGTTAATGCAAAATCGAAAGTTGGCGCTTCAAATATGATTTTCTCTATTGAACTTGGATATATCGACGCATATAACAATGCTACATATCCACCGAAAGAATGTCCAATGACAGACCATTTCTCAATTTGTAATACTTTTTTTAGTTCCTCACAGTCTTCAATCAAATCATTTAATCCAAAAGCTTCGTCCTCAGTAATTTCTTCTGAGCGACAAACACCTCTTTAATCTATCATTATTACATATAAAGAATCTTTTAAACGTTCCGCTTGATGAAATGAAAAATCATAGCAACTTTCTCCTGGTCCACCATGCAAGTATAGGACTGGTTTATTTTTAAGATTTCCATACGTTTCAACGTATAGCTTTTTCCCTCTAATGTTCATGTATTTCCCTGTTCCTATCAAATTCGCCTTTATAATCATCACCTTCTTTTTTACTGAATATTATAACACCTTAGATTAAATAATCCCTATTACATTTAAAAAGACGATGATTATTGCAAGTGGCGCTACAAATCGAAGTAAAAACGCCCAACAAGTAAATACTTTCTTTCCATAATTTCCACCTACAAAAAACTCTGCTTCTAGCACCTTCTTTTCCATTTTGAATGAAACGAAAATACTAATAAATAGTGCTCCAAGTGGCATTAATATATTACTAGATAAGAAGTCCACTGCATCAAAAATATTCTTTCCGAAAATCGTAATATCACTCCATATTCCAAATGATAACGCGGATGGTATACCTACTAAGAAAATGCTGAAACCGATTATCCATGATAATTTCGTTCTCTTTTCTTGTTCACCATTTGCTAATGCTGAAACAACTGTCTCTAGTAGAGAAAATGCCGATGTTAATGTTGCAAATGTAAATAGTGCAAGAAATACTGTTAAGAACAACCCACCGAATGGAATTTGACTAAATACAGATGGTAATACGATAAATAGTAATCCAGGCCCTTCTGTCGGCTCCATTCCTAATGAAAATACGGCCGGAAAGATAGCAAGACCTGCAAATAATGAAACAAATAAATTCAATCCAACAATTGTAACTGCTGATTTTGGTAAACTTTCTTTTTTATTTAAATACGAGCTATAGGTAACCATAATCGAAATCCCGATACTAATCGCAAAAAATGATTGTCCCATCGCGAATAAAATACTTTCTGAAGTAATCTTTGAGAAGTCTGGTTGTAAGAAAAACTTCACACCTTGTATTGCATTATCAAGTGTTAATGAACGAATAATAAGAGCAACAAATAAAACGAACAATGCTGGCAACATATATTTACTTGCTTTTTCAATTCCATTTTGTACACCCTTTGATACAACCCAAATCGTAATGAACATAAAAGCGAAATGTCCCATAATCGCCCAAGCGGGATTTCCAATTGTTTCAGTAAATAATGCTCCATAATTTTGTCCCGGAGTAATAAGTTGTCCCGTTACTCCTCTGAATAAATAAATTAACACCCATCCACCTACAACACTATAAAACGAAAGTAGTATAAAACATGTTCCAACGCCAAGGCGTCCAATCCAGTGCCATCCTGTATTAGGTGCGATACTTTTAAATGCTCCAACTGCTTGTTTCTGCGTACTGCGTCCAATCATAAATTCAGCTATAAGTAGTGGTAGTCCAATTAATACAGTAAATAATATAAAGATTAAAAAGAATGCTCCTCCCCCACTCTTCCCAGCGATATAAGGAAACTTCCATATTGCGCCAAGTCCAATTGCTGATCCTGCTGCAGCCATTATAAAACCTAATTTCGAAGTCCATTGCTCCGTCTGTTTCATCTTATTTTCCTCCTAGTTAAATTACTTTATATAAATAATTAAATTTTATAAACCAATCCGAATAAACCCTCCATTTCTATTTCCATAAAATAAAAAAATGGCTCAACGTCTCTATATAAAGAGACGCTAAGCCATTTACTTAACGCGGTACCACCCTTATTGATTCCATTATGAATCCACCTTAGTAGTAATCGTTTGATTACAAACCTAATATCGAAGGTTAACCGTTAAGATTTACTAAGAATGTGATTCCGTTCCACCTTACTGCTCCTAGGCGAGTTCAGGATGTCATTTGACTATGTCACACCAACCCATAGCTCTCTGTACAAATATACGACCTTACTACTCCTATTCAACACATTTTAATATTTAGAATATATTTTCTTTTGAAATTAATATGAAGTATATCGGTTATATTTATAACTGTCAAGGGCTATATTAAAATTTGATGAGAAACCTCTTTTATTTTTTATTATCCTTCGTCATCATCATCACCGTGATTATCAGTACTTTCTTCTTGATCATCGTCATCTTGTTGTTGAGATGACTCCTTTTGCTGAATAGCATTATTTACCGCAGTAGTAGACATGACTTCACCTGTTATTGTATGTACTCTTACATCAACCGTTTCTGTTTGTTTTTTTATTATAATTTGGTAGGTAGACGTACCATTTATATTGACTACACTTACCTTCTCGATAAAACCGCCTGGTACTTTTTGTAACGCAACTTCTTTCGCCTGCACTTCTGTAACGACTTTTTGTATTTGTGAAGTACCAATAAAAGCACCCGTCGCTTCTTCAATTTCTACCATTACATTCTCATTTGCACTTTTCTCTATCTCTATTACATATACATTTTTTTCGTTCTTTTTCTCTAGTCTTATCCCTTTCACATTCCCTTGTACTTGCTGCACTGCAATCTCTTTTGCTTGCTGCTCTGTAACTTTTGTCGTTTGTTTCTGTAACAATTGAATTTTCCCGGTAGTTTTTTCAATCTCAACTATTGTACTTTGAGTAGCATTTGTTTCTACCGATATTACAAATACCTCTATCCCCTTTCTTTTTTCTAATATAGTTTGTTTAATGATCCCCTGTACTTTCTGAAGTGCCATTTCTTCCGCTTTTTCTTTCGTTATTGTATTACTTTTTAATGATATTTCTTTTGCACGTTTTATGTTACCACTTTGAGCATCTACTATTATTTCATATGAGCCTTTTTCATTTAAAAGGTTTACCTTATATACATCTTGTTCCCCTTTGCTTACTAATTTCATATTTTTTATTTTTCCAGGATACTGTTCAGACACAATATTCTGAATTTGTTTTTCGGATAATACTCCTTGATTAGAAACAATACGTTGTGATACAAAAGCTACACTTACAAGCACAAAACAAAGTAACAATGCAACCTTCCATTTCTTTTTCATTTTCAAGCTCCTATCTCTTTATAAAAAACGAGGCAAATATACGGTAACTTTCGTCCATTTTCCCTCTTCACTTTCCAGTTGTATATTCCCTTCATGAGCATCAATAATTTGTTTCGCAATCGACAATCCTAGACCTGTTCCTCCTGTTTCCCTACTCCTCGCTTTATCAACTCGAAAAAAGCGATCAAACACTTTCTGTATATCCTCCTTAGGAATTCCCATACCGTAATCTTGAATAGAAAAAAAGACTCTTTCCTTTTGTATTCCTACTATCAAATCGATTGAATCTTTACTGTATTTCATTGCGTTATCCAATAATACTACTAATACTTGTTTTATTTTTTGTTCATCAATATTTACAACAATCTTTTCTTCCTCTGTAATAACACGAAAATCCCGATTATATGTTTTTTCTAGTTGTTCCGCAGTCAACTTGCATAAACGAACTACATCTGATTCTTTTGTTTCCAACTTCCACTCTGCACTACTGTTGGCAAGCAGTAACATTTGATTTGTCATGCCTTTCATTCTTACTGCCTCGGAGTATATCGCTTCTACAGATTCTTCTAAAACATCTTGTTTTTTCATTCCCCATCTTTTTAATAATTTTGCATAACTTTCAATAACTGTTAACGGTGTTCTCAATTCATGTGAAGCATCTGAAACGAACTGCTGTTGTTTTTCAAAGTTTTGATGTAATAAATCTATCATTTTATTAAATGTCGTTCCCATTTTGTACAATTCATCTTTTGATTTTTTCTCTAGCGATATCTTTTTGAATATCCCTCTATCTTGTATATGCTCCATTGTTTGTATTAAAGAGTTTACAGGTTTTAAAATGAGTTTACTTAACATTCTTCCCGCAAAAAAAGACGGAATTAAAACGAAAAGTGAAGCAATAACTAATACATTTTTTAACATATTTAAATTCTCTTGCAAACTATCTAAACGTTCCGTCATTTCTAACGAAACGATCTTCCCATCATTCCAAATGATTGGTATTTTTATATAAGCGAATTTCCCTCCATTTTTCTCATAAATTCCCGCTGATTCTTTTCTTTCAAATTTCGTATTTACTACTGGGATTGGTTTTGCAATATCCACTTCTTGTCTAATCATTACCTTTGAATTTTCATTAATAACTCTAATCATACCGTTTGAAGGTAAATATGGTTGCAACAGATTTGCTGCATCTATTTCTTTTACTGATTCTGCATTCATTCCTTCTATAATATGTACTGCCTCACGTTTTAAGCGTTCTAACTCTCCGTTCGTTGTAACTTTATAAAACAAAAAGTATATAGAACTATTAATAAGTAACAAAATAAGTAATAACCATACTGTAGAGAATAAATATATTTTATTTTTAATTTTCATATATTACACCTTTAAGACATAGCCAACACCTCTAACAGTGTGAATAAGTGGCACGTCCACATTACAATCTACTTTTTTACGTAAATATCGAATATATACATCGACAACATTTGTATCACCATAATAATCAAATCCCCAAACATTCGTTACGATCTGTTCTCGATTTAACACTTGATTTTCATGCTTCATTAAAAAGAGTAATAAATCAAACTCACGTGGTGTTAATTCCACTAAATGATTTCCTCTTTTCACTTCTCGTGTTTTCTCATCTAAATATAAATCTGCAATTTGATAACTACTATTTTCCTCTTCTTTTCTTACGTTTGAAATTCTTAAACATGCACGAATTCTCGCTAAAAGTTCTTCTATTTGAAATGGCTTTGTAATATAATCACTTGCCCCTTGATCTAAGCCACTTACTTTATCAACAACTGAGTCACGAGCAGTTAATAAAATAATAGGTATTACAGCATTTTTCAAACGTATCCTTCGAAGTACTTCTAACCCACTTATATTTGGAAGCATTACATCAAGTAAAATTATATCCCATTTACCAACTTGAAACTTTTCCATTGCCTCTGTTCCTGTTTTAGCAATCTCACTTTCATATCCTTCAAACTCTAATTCTAACTGCACGACACGCGCAATTTTTTCTTCATCCTCAACAATTAAAATCCTTTCTCCCATAAAAGCCTCCCGCATTATATAATCTTTTCATACCATTTCAGTATAACAACTAATACTTTCCTCCAAAAGAAATAATACCCAATATTCTTTTCGACTTAATGAAAAAAATCAGGAATTACTCTGTAAAATAAAGAAATAACAATAGTTATCCTCTCTTACAAAAACAAAAGGATGTATATAATGTTGCACATTATATATGTATTGGTACATTGCTCAATAAGAGTGATGTACTTTTTTTATTTTGCAGACCCCTTTATGTGTCTCATTAAAAAAATGTTTTAGACTATAGAAAAAAGTATTAGACTATTAAAAAATAGTTGTAGACTGAAAAGGTGCTTTCCATGCTTGAAAACACCTTTTTTATATGAATTCTGTTAAAGTTAGATTTTTACTTAGTTAACAGTAGCTCCTAGTTAGTTTAACTGCTATCAGTAATACTAACTAGAAATTATAAAGTATACGTTCTCCATTCAGGAAAGGTAGACAATGTTTTGTACATAACAAAGACATCCGTTCTCTAATCCATGTATGAATCTTTTCATTTTCCATATGAAAAGCATAATAACCTAATACAGACATGAGCATGAAGCCTTCAATAACCATCAAAATATCTTCAGGTACTTCAGTCTTTCCGAAATAACCTTCAAAAAATAAATTTCTGGTTGTAGCCGTGGAATTTAATGCCCCCATTGCCACGTCGAACAAGTAATACCCATACCCAAATAGACTGTAATCAATAAAGGCAACGCCTCCTAGTTTTGTAACAAGAACGTTGCTCATGTTCAAATCCCCATGAATAATTCCCCATGCATTTAGTCCTTCTAAATTCACAAGACGTGAGCTGATCAAATTCAAAGATTGCTCGACCATATTAAAATTAGACTGACTGAACAATCCTTTCTCAATGCCGCGATAAATTTGTTGAATCATAGTATCTATTCTTTTTGCTCCATAATTCGGTCTAACTTGTTGAAGTGCTCGGTTATATGTGCGTAAATACTGATGTAATTTGGCTGTCTGAGTTCCAAACGCTTTGACTATTTTGGGATTTGAAAAGTCTTCTTTGTTTAAGGTTCGGCTATCAATCCATTTTGTAAGGGAGGTCATAGTAGTAGTTTTCTGGTAGTCAAATTCCACAATAAACTTGCCAAAACTATTTTTGATAGGGGTCTGTACTTCAAGATCTGTATTGTTAGCAATATCAAGAAGTAGTTGGAGCTCACTTGTTAATCCTTCTTTTGTGTGCTGTAGTCCGGATAAATTCTCTGTGAAGGGTTGATGAACACGTAATAAATAGGTAAAGCCATCAGCTAAGTCTGTCACCTTATAGGTCATATTTTCATTATGTTTGAGAAATGTGATTTCTGGTCGAACAAGTCCATATTCACTAAGAACTTTAACTAACGTTTCATTTGGAATCCCCATTACTTTATCTCCCTCATTTCCATTAGACAAAATGTATATTCACTTTCCAGTCTAATACTTTATTTTAATTAAACCCTTATCATGAACTATAAACGATTCGTCAGTCTAAATCTATATTCTAGTTAATAAGACAAATACAAATACAAATAGCAATATCCAATTAGACCAAGGATGTTCAGTCTAAAACATTTTTTTAACTGAACATTATGACCTCATATACAACAACAATTTCATAAAAAATATTGTTTACAACAACATTAGTGTGGTTACACTAAACAAGAATGTATGTTTCCATTTTAAATAACCATTTATTTTTGAGGTGCTTACATGAACATGTATACAGTAAAAGAATTGGCGTTAACTTTACAGAAGCATGAAGAAACAATTAAGCGATGGCTACGGTCTGGAAAGTTTCCAAACGCATTTTGCAATAGCGATAAAAAAGGATGGAGAATTCCTGAAAGCGACCTTGTACATATCAAACAAAGAACAAGATTTGTAAAAGAAGATTCTCAGCAAAGTCAACAAGTGGTACGGGAAGAAATTGCCGAATTGGAGTTAGTCAAATTAGCATATGAGGCAGTTACACTCACATCTCCAACGCAAGAAATTCTTACTCTTCTGTCCGTTGTTGGGATTAAACGAACATTAGAGATTCTATTGATTATGCAACAATCTACTAACAAAGTGAAAAATCCTGACGGATTTATTAAGAAAGCCATCCGAGAAAATTGGAGTCCAACAACTATCCCTTTTAAATTACCCAAGAGGCAAAGTAAACACATCTACGACCTTACCCAACAGGAATATGAGGCAATGGGGAATCAAATACAGCATGAATATCAATCAAAAGTTCCTATCTTCAATTGGTTAGAGGAATAAGTGGGTCTGAGTATCTAACAGGAGGCTTTGAAAATGAGAGATAGTTATTACCACTTACGTTGTCCAAAAGGTGTTCAAAGCCGATATAAATTACTTGTGTTTGAACCGAATAACAAAGTATTTCTACCACTGACAGACTTTTATGATGATGCCAGTAGGAAAATTTCAGAAAGTACGGCGTTGTCGTATCTCCAATGCCTTCTTCCATTCTTCACTTGGTTAGGCAAATACAGCAACTATCAAGGGCAACATGTACAATGGAGTGATTATCCTGAAGCCATACGGGTCGCCGCGGAAGATTATTTGATGGACGAAATGGTTTGTAAAGTACGGGAAAAAGATTCTTTTCGCTTTGTCAATCGTTCCAAAAAAAGTCCAAATACCGTTCATCGCTTCCTTTCCGCTCTCAAGTCATTTTATAAGTCCTTGATTACACTCAGACAGTATGGCTATCCGAATCCTCTTATCGATTCTCATGCGATATTGGACGATTACAAAACAAATACCGAAGGTGTGAGAAAGAACAAACCTCGAATGCCTGCCGAAGCAGGAACAGAAAGCCCAATTGTGCATAGACGTTTGACAGATTCTTACTTCAAGCTCATTAACGAGGAATGGCAACCTGAAATTATTGATGACCCTCTTCTCTATCATAAAGTTAAACAGGCAGGTAATCAGGTAAATTGGTCATTACGAGAAAAAGTCATCGTCCGTATGTTATTTGAGACAGGGGCGAGAGTTTCAGAGGTAATTGAATTGACCATTGGCGATTATCGTTCCCGCAAGTCCTTTGAAGAAGTCAGCACGTTTAACAAAGGCAGTCATGGACGTAGAACAAAGTTTCTTCGATTCAGTAAAAACACAACGAAACTTCTGTTTCAATATATCAATCAAGAGCGTAGAAAAATTGATCCTTTAGGGCGGAATTTTGATTCTCTACCTAACAATGCACCCATGTTCCTGACGGAACGAGGAACACCATTTTCGTATCAGGCTTGGTATCCACATTGGAATAAGGTCATGAAGATGATGGACATGAGGTTAAATCCACATAAAACAAGACATTGGTATGTCACGACAAGTATGCGTGAGATTTATAATGTTTCCAAGACAAATGCAGAAATTAAACAGCGAAAAGATGAACTCATTAAATATATGAAGTGGAAACAAAAAGACACGATTGAAGTGTACGAACATCACTTTGACGAAGAAAGATATCGAAGTTTTCATGACAATATGCTTGAAAATATAGTAGAGAAAGAAAAAGAGTATATGGAACAGCCAAAACAGAAACGTACTAAAAAACCTTTTCTGACTGTTAGAGATACAGCAAAAGAAACAGAGTTAGAAGTAGATATACAAGCACTATTGGATGATTTGGAGGATGAATGATGACACCAACTACGAGTTCACCAAACTCCCCTTTTTATAAGGAATTAGCAGGTAAAGTGGATGAATACATTCTTCATTTGCGTGATAGCAGAGGTGTATTTTTGTTAGATAAATTGGATGAATTCCCTGTGAAATATTTCCTTAGTAATTGTTTAGATACACCTTGGCAGAATCAATTACTATTGACGATGCTTATTAGCGGAGACAGAAATTTGGATGCACGAACAGTATATAATAATATCAGATATATAAATGTTAGGTTTAAAAATATATTTCATGCTTACGACTTACAATCCTTTACTGATTTTGATACAGAGACGCATATGTATGACTATTTGAAAGGTCTTATTTATCCCAAACATTCAAATAGCCAAAGAGCATTATTTCTACAAAACTACACCGGAGTTACCTATTTCACTAAGAAATGGCTCGTATTAAAGTTAAATCAAGAACAACAGGAGTATTTTCAGCAATTCTTACTCCCTATACCTATGTTTGATATTCGAGATTTTACATTTAATAAGCAAGCAAAGGAACAAGCTCGAAACACCCGCAAGAGTGAAACGGATGCCATCGTGCCTCATCTTTCTCAAATTCGGTCGGAAGCAAACTTCCGCTGGAATCAGATGAAACGATTACGAGAAGCCTTTCTGACAGCTTGCTTACAAGTTGAACAAGGAGATGTCATGTTACCTTTAGAGTTTCATTATGAAGAGCCTGAACGCATTGGAGAGCGATTTTATTTTCGTTTATGGGACAAACCTTCTTTTGTCGTCTATCACAAAGAAACATTTACAAAATCTATTGTAAACTCAGCCCAAAAGTGTACAGGAACGTATTCTAAGGAAAATAATCATTATTTTGTAGAGTTTTTGAAAGCCGAACGATTGGAAGATGACGATGTAACGGAGGGGCTATGGTTTACAGAAATCCTACAAGCAGGCGTGTTGGGGATGTGGTTTCAAAATGCGACAGAGGAAGAAATAAATCAGAAACGAAAACTATTGTTTTCATGGGGATATGGAGAAGAGAATTTAACAGGAAACACCGGACCGTTTTGGTCCAGACAAAAGGGTATTATATCTACAAGTACCTTTGTTTCTCTTCATGGCAGTAAAGCCGAAGGCATTCTATTTGATGTAGAACCACTTTATGTCGCAACAACCTTCGGTTTGTTAGCGGTAGACATTCTCACAACAACAGGAGCAAGGCTCAACGAACTATTACAACTTAACAGTGAAAAAGATTGTCTACAAGCTATTAAGGTAAATGGAGATTTAAAATTCTCTTTTTATGCTATCCCAAAAGGGCGAGATGCGCTTGAACCTTATCCAATCAGCAAGCAAACCTTTCAACTAATAAAGAGAGTCAATTTGATGCTGAAAGAACATTATAATGGCGCAATTCCAAGTGTAAAGTATCGAGGTGACAGAAAGCACCTATTTCCAGAACCAAAACCTTATTTCTTTCAGTATAATGAGAAATCATTTCATACACATTCGATTACTTCTTGCCTACGTCTTCTCTTGCATGGATTGTTTTTTGAGACGCAAGAGGGAGAAACTGTTGTCATTAAAACGCACTTACTACGTCATGCATTCGCAACGGAAGCTGTTCAACGTCAGGAAATTCCGATTGACATTGTAGCAAAAATGCTCCATCAGCATGACTTGAATGTAACAAGATATTATTCGGAACCTACTCCAAGTCAAGTAGCTGAAAAAATTGGAGAATTACATGACGTGATTGCTAACTATATTGATTTAGATGAGGCGATTCTTCGAAGTCCCGAAGAACTTCAGCGGGAATGGGAGGAATACAAAGCCAAAGTAGGTGTATACAACAACGTGATAGGCGGTACTTGTGTAACAGACAAAGTATGTCCTGTGAAAATGGCATGTTTAGGATGTGTGGCAAAAATTCCGCAACCTGAAAAGAAGCATGAACTTCTTGAAACAATTGAATTATCAAAGGATATGGAAAAGCGTTTTGCTTCTATGGGTTTGACGATTGAAGTAAATAAGGCAAAACAGATGCGGAAACTTGCAAGGAATGAATTGAAAGAGATTGAATTGATTGAAAAATATCGGGAGGAACAAACATATGAACCAAACATTTCCTTCAAAAAATAATCGAACATGGCTCAAAGGAGTTCATGAATCTCGAAGCCAACGTTCCCTCCTGTTAGGGAAGGGGGCAATTGACCTTCTGATAAAGCAAAACCTTCCTGTTACACTAAAAACTGTATCGGAGAAGTCCAAAGAGATTGATTCCGAAGGAAAAGGGATTCACCCCAACACAATTATGACAAATCCACAATTGAATGAGTATTATAAACAACACAGCAAAACATACAAGCAAAAATCAAATTCCAATCAGTCTCTACAAAAATGTTCTGTCGCCTTTACTTCTGTTGATTATCGACGTATACGAGCAGACCGAAGCATAGAAAACACCGAACGAAAATATATAAAGATGTCTAAGAAAGAACTTGTACAACGACTCATCTTGGCAGAACAATATATTGCAGAAAATAATGAAGCGTGGGTAGCCAAGCAATTCGAGCAGTTCCAATAGAACATCTTTATGTACCACTACAAAAGCAAATACATTGTAGTAGTAAATGAGGTCATTTGTAGTACAACAAAAGGATAGAACAAGCAGAATTCCTCTGTTTGTTCTATCCTTTTCTTTTTGTCTATATAATGTTGCACATTATATAATTATTCTTGGTGTGCATATACCAAACGCCTTTCTCTTGATTCTAAATAAAAGAATTATATTCCTGATTTTTAGAGAGACAATCCAACCCACTGCCAATATGCATAGTAAAATACAACCATTACAAACATATACATAACACTTAAATAGCTGCTTAACTTTAATAAATCTTGCGGCTGAAAAGTTTCTCTATCACTTTCTTGAAATAAAAGTAATGCTTTAGAACTGACTGGAAAGGTTAAACAATAATTCATGCCAACAATGCCTAAAAATAGTACAGCGACTTCGTTTAACTGTAGACTACTTGCAAAGTATAATAATGGCGGAATAAAAATTACCGCTCTCGTTGTGTGAGATGTAATATATAAATGTGATGTGACTGAAAGAATAACAATTACGAGTAACACGATGAAAATGGATTGCTTATTAATTAGTTCTGTTACTAAAAATAACTTCTGCATAATCCATTGCGCTGCACCACTCTCCATTAAAGATTTCCCTAATGCAATTGCTGCTCCAACAAATAAAATTAAGTTCCATGAGACACCTTTTAAACTTTCTTTCCACTGCATCACGCCCAGTTTTGGCAAAGTTAATAAAAACACTCCGATTATCGTTACAGTTGCAATTTCCAAACCGTGAAACGACTCTGTTAACCAAAAAGCTACCATCGCTATTAAAATACTGATTGTATACTTTTCATTTCGCGATAATTCAAACTTAACTTTTTTCTGTTTCAGTTTTGTTTTTACTTCCTCTTTATCTAAAAATAAAAATAATATTACACGACAACTTATAAAGCTCATTATGAATCCAAATGGAAATCCCCATATTAACCACTCTACAAATGTAATATCCTTATTATTAAATTCCTTTAACATATCTAGGGCAATTAAATGGGAACCTGCACCAATAATTGTAGAACTTGTTGAAACTAAAATAACAGTAGGCATTAAAATTGCTAATGCTTTCGTAATTCTTCTACTCCCAATTTCTTTTGATATAGCTTGAAAAACAGGTAATACAACCGCTGCGCGTCCAGATGTTGATGGAATAAAGAAAGCGAGTATTTGAATAATCATTGTCAAAATCCCGCACAAGCCCAAAATATTCCGAGCACGATTTACAACAAAGCACGTCATTTTCTCAGCTAAACCGGTAACTTGAAGTGCCCTTCCTAAAATAAAGGAACCGATCATAAGCCAAATGACATCTGAAGCTAACGAATCAAATAAAAGATCTTGCTTTGCTGTTCCTGAAATAATTAGAAATAGGACAGATCCAAGTGCGATATAGGCCGAATTTATCGTTGTTGTTGTCCATAATATAATTGCACAGCAAAATCCAAACAAACTCCATTTCGCTTCCATCGTTAATGACGATGGAAGCAAAAGAACTATTTCTACTATTAATATAAGTGCTATGGGCAGAATCCAAGATGGCTTAGTTTTCGGATGATCAGTACTGTTCACATGTAATTCCACTACATTTTTTTCAATCATGATACGTACCCACTTTTATTCAACCGAGAAGCGATTTGATAACCGACTAAAACTGTACGCATCGTACTCTCTGTACAATCACGAAGCCATTTCTCCGCATTAGAAAATGCATTTTCTAATGAAGATGGCATTGGTAATATACTTGTATATGCATCAATTCCATAATCGTAATTAATACGTGCACCTTTACCGACTGTCCCAACTAATGCGATTACTGGTAATCCATATTTTTTTGCGCATTTAGCCACCTCAGCTGGAATTTTACCACGTGGTGTTTGAAAATCTATACTTCCTTCCGCAGTAAATACAAGATCACACGCTAGCAATAGTTTATTTAAATCCATATACTTCATAATAATATCGTATCTCGGATGAAGCGTTGCACCAATTAAAGCTTGCAGTCCAGCACCAAGTCCGCCAGATGCACCACTACCTGGCGTATGATGTACATCTATACCTATATCTTTTTTTATAACAGAAGCATAGCGCTCCAGTGCTTTTTCTAGTTCTATTACTTGGGCTTCGTTAGCACCTTTTTGCGGACCGAATACTCGCGCTACTCCCTGCTCGCCGCATAATTGATTAAACCAATTACAGGCAACATCGATTTGAACATGCCTTAATCTAGGATCTACTTGTGATGTATCTATGTTTGAAACTTGTAATAAAGAGGTTCCACCTTGAATTTGTATTTCCTTTCCATCTTCATTTAAAAACTTTACACCTAACGCTTCAGCCATACCAGCTCCGCCATCAGATGTTCCTGAATCACCACACCCTATTAATATACGATCTACCCCTTTATTTAAAGCTAATTCTATTAACTGCCCAACACCATGAGTAGTCGTTTTTCTAGGATCACGTAAATTTCTCGGTACAAGGCGTAATCCTGCTGCAGCAGCCATTTCAATAACAGCTGTACGCTCACCATTTCTCGTTTCAAAAACACCAAAATAAGATTGTGTCTTTTCTCCTACAGGTCCCGTTACTTCTACTTCATACATTTTTCCACCAGTAATATTTGTAATTGCCTCTGTAAAACCTTCCCCACCATCCACCATTGGTAAAGTTTCTACAGTAGCTAACGGCATGACTTTTAAAATCCCTTCTTTCATTACATCAGCAGCTTCCTTCGCCCCTAAACTTTCTTTAAATCCTGATGGTACAACTAAAATACGCATGTAATATTTCTCCCTTCACCTTGTATATCTCTTTCGTTTCTAAGGCTTATACTAAAGGTGAAAAAAGAGAGAACAATTAAGCTTACATTAAAATTTGGTGAGAAAGTGCTGAGTTTTATGAACTAAAAAATCCGTTGTACTATAAAATAGCACAACGGATACATTTCCTTCCCCTATTATTAAGGGATAAGTCTTGTACAGTCCCTTGGAAAAGCACTCGCCTCTCGTACATTTGTTAATTCTAATAGTTTGTATACAACTCTCTCTAATCCAATTCCAAAACCACCATGCGGGGGACAACCGTATCGGAATGTATTTAAATAAGATTGAAATGTATCTGGATGTAATCCCTTTTCTTTAAAAGAAGCAAGTAGCTTTTCATAATCATGAATTCGTTGTGCCCCTGATGTTATTTCTAACCCTTTATATAGTAAGTCGAACGAATCAGTAATAGACGGATTCTCATTATTCGGCATCGTATACATCGGCCTAGCTTCTTTCGGATAATGTGTAATGAAAACTAACTCACTCTTATATGTTTCCTTCACATATTTCCCTAGTAGTTTTTCACCTTCTGTATCTAAATCCCCACTTGGCGACTCTTTCCGGTATTTATTTTTCAAAATTTCTTGCGCTTCTAACAATGTAATTTTCGGTATTTCTATAATAACAGGTACTTCTATTTGTAATAGTTGTAGTTCTTTTTCACAGTTTTTTGCTACTTGTTGAAACATATATCGTAAAACATCTGTTTCTAATTGCATCACTTCATAAAAATCATGAATAAATCCAAGTTCTACGTCTAACGATATATATTCATTCAAATGACGGGAAGAATTATGATGTTCCGCTCTGTAAACAGGTGCAACTTCAAAAACACGTTCTAACCCTCCAGCTACCATCATCTGTTTATAAAACTGTGGTGATTGTGCTAAATAAGCTTCTTTTTGAAAGTATGGAAGTTTAAAAACATTCGCTCCTCCTTCTGCCCCTTGTGAAACAATTTTCGGAGTAAATATACGTGTGAAATCGTTCTCTATAAGAAATTCACTAAAGCTCTGAACGAGTGTAGATTTCACTTTAAATATCGCCGCGGTTCGCTCATGTCTTAATGATAATACCCGCTCATTCAGTAGTTGATCTAAACCAATTTGTAACTTCTTTTTATTTATTTCAAACGGAAGTGGTTCTGCGCCATTTAATATTTTCACTTCGTGAGCAAGCACTTCAACCCCTAACTCTGTTTTCGAAGTCTCTACAATTTCACCAACGACTTGAACGACACTTTCCACATCTACCTTATATCCAGCTAACTCATTTTCTAATACACATTGCATAACTCCCGATCGATCCCTTATTAATAAAAAACTAACATTACCTAGATGACGAATCTTTTTTACCCAGCCTTGAAGTAATACAACCTTTCCACCTTGCTCCGTACATTCTTTTGTGAGTGAACGCTTCATTATTGACCCCATTATTTTTCCCTCCATTAATTTTATATTTATTTACATTATTGTTGTCATCGTCATCATCCACGGTCACTCACCTCCTTTCAAAGAATACAAAAATCCGCCCCTATAAATAGGGACGGATTTTTCCGCGGTACCACCCAAATTGTCATAATGACCATCTTAGCCCTGATAACGGTAGGTACCGTTTGCTTTTACTAATTATCACGTTCAAAGCAACACTCACAGGTGTCCTTCCATCATGCGGTATCGCAATCTTCTCAGCAACCGATTGCTCTCTGTAGACCTTTGCATCATGTACTTTTCCTGATCCTCACTTTTTATATTTACAGAGTATTCTATCTCTTCGTTTTATAAAACGCAAGCCTTTTTAATATATTTTGATTTTTCATATCCATTTTTGTACAATTTCCTCTAAAGCCATTCCACGTGAGCCTTTTAATAATACAACATCCTTTTTCGTTATAACTTTTAATACTTCCTCTGCTATCTTGGCTTTACTATTAAATGACTGTACTTTTCCTATATCATATTTCTTTCTCGCTTCTTCCGCTACAATTTCAGCTAACTCTCCATAAGTAAATACATATTGAATGCTCTCTTGATTTAACATTTTACCAATTTCTCTATGATATGTTTCAGCATTCTTCCCTAACTCCAACATATCCCCAATTACTATCATTTTTTTCTTATAGGTATTTAATGTCTGTAACGTTTCAATTGCAGCCTTCATTGAAGAGGGACTGGTATTCCACGCATCGTTAATAATTGTAAAACCTGTTTTGGCAGTTAAAAATTGAAAGCGCATATGAGTAATATTTACTTGTCGCAATGCTTTCTGTATTTTTTCTGTAGGGACATTATAAAATTGACCTACGGCGATTCCGACAATCGTATTTAAAATATTATGTTTTCCATGTAAGGGAACATCGTACTGTATTTTTGAATCATTTAATTTAAAATGAACACCATATTCATCTAATTGCACGTTTGTTGGAAACAAATCATTTGTATACTTTTCACCAAATGCCTTACAATTTATACTCGATAAATTCTTATTTTTCAAAAGCAATGGTTCATCACCATTATACAAACATAATCCTTCATCTTTTAATCCATCAATAATTTCTAATTTAGCCTTCGCAATTTCTTCTTTTGATCCAAGCGTCTCTAAGTGAGAATGGCCAATCATTGTAATGATCACTACATCTGGCTGTGCTATTATTGATAAGTTTCGAATTTGTCCTTTTTCACTCATCCCCATTTCAAGAATTAAAAACTCTGTATCTCGTTTCATCTCTAAAATTGTTAATGGTAAACCGATTTGACTATTAAAATTCCCCTTTGTTTTATGCACACGATGAGTTGTACTTAAAATCGTGCTTATTATATCTTTTACCGTTGTCTTACCATTACTACCTGTAATTCCAATTACTTTTACATTTAGCTCTTTTCGATAAAATTGTGCCAATTGTTGCAAAGCAAACAAAGTGTCATCTACAAATATAATTGGCATCCCTTTTGGCGGAGTGCCGTAAGACTTTTTCCATAAGGAAGCGACAGCTCCATTATCGAATGCCTCTTTCACATAATCATGTCCATCTTTCACCCTAATGATTGGAACAAATAAATTTCCTTCTTTAATGCTTTTGGAATCTATGCAGACACCATGTATCTCTATGTGATGAAACGATTCTTGTAACCCTTCACCACCTACTACTTCTTCAAGTTTTTTCAAATTCATTTGAATCAAATTATCACCTTTTCCATTTTATTACATAATTTCCGTTTCATTTACGCATATTGATAAAGTGAAACTTTAATCAGTGGGGATTTTGTTCCTCCCCACTGATTATCAGCCCTCACCAATCGGGCTTTTACGGGCAGTTGATCCCCCACCTAACTTCTTTGCTTTCCCTGAATTTTGAGGTGGAGGGTCTTACTGCCCGTTAATGCGGGATAAAAATTTTATAACGAGGTGTTTATATGAAAAAAGCGATTAGTTTCTTTCTTCTTTTGTTATGCCTAATTGCAGTGAATGAAACATACGCCTATTCACCAAAATCTTTACCAATCTCCCAAAACTCTGATCAATGGAAAGTGAATATTGATGAACCGAAGAACATAGATAAAAATATGCTTCAAGCTAAAGAAGATGAATTTAAAACATATCAATTTTCAGTAAAAAATGTTGGTAACAGTGAAGTATATAACGTACAAGTCGAAGTATTCCGCAACGAGCCAAAAACGAAAACGAAATATGAACTTTTCTCACGAAAGGAAAGTCGCTTAGCAAGTGGAAAAACTGGATTTGAACATACTAATTTTCCAATTGTCACAAAAGCAGATGAAGTTGATGTAATCATTACTTGGCAAGAACACCCTTTCCGCTCCATGAGAAACGGTCAAAAAGTTGAGTCTAGAAAATTTAAAGAGCATTTTGTTTTTAAAGACGAAAAAAACAACTAGAATGCGGATGAATTTACATTAGCATTCATATAGCTTACTTTACTAGTACCAGTGCTTAAGCAAATTAAAAAGTCGTGGCTTATAAACGCCACGACTTTTTATATTAATTCGTACTAATTCCTCTTGCTGCCCAAATACGATCGATATCAGCAGCATGTTGTCCACCATATAAAAGAGCATCCGCTTGCTTAATCGCTTTTGCTCCATCACTGAATTTAGAGTTTGGTGTTAATGACCAGTGTGATTGTAAAATAATTTTCGTTGCTACATCACGTCCAAAAGCTTGTGCCATCTCATATTGACCTTGTGCCCAAATTTCCCCATCATCATGTACCTCATTTGTAATATCTTTCGGATACACTTTATTCGTATCTAATCGGCGTAAGCACGTCGGGTCTGAACTAGAATACGCAGCCGCATCCCATTCTCCAACACATGCTTTTCCGTATCCTGTAGTTGATACTGCATCTTCATACGTAGCACCTAAGAAGTCACCAAATCCTTCTCCCATCGCTCCGCCTTCTACTGAACTACCAAAGCCAGGAACTTGGTTATCTTGAATTGAATGTCCGTATTCATGTGCGATAATACCAGCATCTTCTGCATCATCTACTCCGCCAGTACCAAAAGTTAAAGCTTTCGTTGTCGGAGAATAAAATGAGTTATCCGCCGTCGTTCCATTCACATTCACTTTAATAGAGCGATTATTAATATTTTTAAAACCTAACCCTTGAATGTAACGCTGTATTGTATCGATATGATAATACGACATAACATCTTCAAAGCTATCATTTGCACGTGTATAGTTAAATTGTAAATTTGTAGATTTTGTTTTTGATTTTGAAGAAATCGTTACATACTCTCCAATTAAAAATCCTGTCCCATCTAAACCTTTTAACGTAACAGTCTTCAATTGATTCGTTAACGCTGTTGAATCTGCATCGTTATTATCTTTTAAGCCTACTTTACTACCGCTAGATACGACTGGGTTAGGTAAAAATACTTTTCCTGTCCCTTCAGCTTTTCGGTTTATATCAACCTTTTTAATTAACTTCCCATTTTCTGCATCAATAAATGTTTCCCATGCACCAAATGGATTATTAGAATGGACTACAACTTTATATACTGGACGAGCAATTCCCTCTTCAACAATATATCCAAATTCTTTCTCTGTAGGAGCCCATAAGTTTTGTTCACTTGCTTCTCCAACATACGCCATTGATTTTTGTATTGCATCTTTTTCACTAATTTTTGTCGTTACTTCCTTCACACCTTTGACAGATTGATAATCAGAAACAGCAAGTACGCCCTTTCCCTCTCCGTTAAGAGTAACTGTAATTTGTTTTGAAAATACAGGTGCACCATTAACAACTTGCTGGAACCTAACATATGAAGCTACTGACGTTTCTGTTGTAGAAATATATTGCAAGTCTGAAAGGTCTGTTTTTAATCCATATTGCGCAGCATTTTCTTTTAAATATTCAGTTGCTTTTTTCTGCGGCGAATAAGCTTCTAGCTTTACTTGCTGCTTTTTTTCCAATGCCGAAACCGTAGAAATCGTCCCCATTACTAACGGCACAGTCATTGCCATTGCCACCATTTTTTTATTAAACATAGAACCACTCCCCCTAATAAAGTAGCTCAACCTTATCCCATTACCACTAGGCAATCATTCCCCACAAAATGGGGGGATAAAAATTGAATCTACGAGTAATTCTCTATAAACAATTCTATTACCTTTCCATTTAGGGTCAGTGAAATTTTCTCAATATTTATGTGTAAAGTAAAAACAATACTTTAGAAAGAAATTTCTAAAGTCATTCCTTACCCCTGAAACTTTTCATATTACTGTTTTAAAAAATAGGATTTTTTTACCTAACGATAGGTTGAAAAAATTATAAATGAATGCTACGATTTAAATAACCTTTTTTAGGAGGATCTATTATGAGTAAAAGTGAAGAAACACTCTCTTCAATAATGGAAGCAAGTTATCGCCTTTTTGCTACGTACGGTATCGCTAAAACAACTTATACGATGATTGGTGAGAAGGTTGGTATCGCAAAACCATCTATATATTACTACTTTAAGTCTAAAGATGCCTTGATTGAATGTATTTTTACTGAATTATGTAAAGCTATGCAGTTCTCTTCGTATTTTCATACAGAAGAATTTACGAAAACAAATTTTATTGAAAAATGTATTGCAATTGGCCTTAAAATAATTGATGAACAGCGAAACGACCCTTATTTTAATCTTGTGTTACAAGAATATGTTTTACTATCTTCAAGAAACAATATGTACAAAGATCGATTACTAACTGTGCAAACAGAATATTTACATGGATTTGAGGTACTCCTTACAAAAGCAAATAAACTTCAATTAATTGAAAATAAAAATCTAGTTTCAAAAGCTCATATGTTAGCATTAGTGCTTGATAATATCGGGAATTTTATGATGATTGATGCAAAGATAGATTATAAACAAATTTGGATTGAAGCTGTAAATAGCATTTTTGAAAGAAGGGATTGAAGTGAATACAAAAAAGCGCATTATCGGCTTAGATTTCGCTAGAGCTTTGGCGATGTTTGGTATGCTACTTGTTAATTTCATGGTGATAACAGGTGCAGAAGGAAATGGTCCCCCTTTTTTAATAACCCTCATGTCACTATTTGAAGGTAGAGCTTCTGCTTTGTTTGTTATACTTGCAGGCATCGGTATAACTTTAATGACTAGGTCAGCCGTTGCTAGCAATGAAAAAATAAAAATTTCTAATAGCCGAAAGACCATATGGAAACGATCACTATTCTTATTTATTTTAGGATTACTACTATATGGACTAGAGTGGACTGGGGATATAATACACTACTACGGTGTTTACCTTTTCGTCGCTGCATTACTCATTACAGTACGCAAAAAACTATTACTTTTTCTTTCTATCATTATTTTATTAATCGCACAAGCTCTTCAGCTTACTTTCAATACTTTCGAAGGTTGGGGAGGACCTACTCCATTCATAAACTATGTAGACTTCTGGACAATACAAGGTTTTCTTCGCAATTTATTCTTTAATGGCTATCACCCTATTTTCCCTTGGTTCTCGTTCTTCTTAATCGGTATGATAATTGGCAGGTTAGATCTTCATAATAAGAAAATTAGAGAAAGATTACTCTTACTGGGTATTACAATTACAATATTGTCAGAACTTTTATCAAAAGGGCTTACTCACTTTTTTATTCCATACATCGGCAAAGAGGCTGCCACATTTTTATTTAATACAGGACCCATCTTACCAAATGTATTATATATTTTATCTGCTACAGGATCCGCTATTGCTATATTAATCATTTGCCTCAACATCGCTGAAAAATATAGAAATAATTGGTTTGTCACTTCCATTGTACAAACAGGACAATTAACATTAACTCATTATGTCAGTCATGTATTTATCGGTATTGGGACGTTAATTCTATTAAATAAAATGGAACAACAATCACTACTATTCGTTTTATTATTTGCTAGTGGATTTTTCATTTTCAGCATTTTAATTAGTGTGTTATGGGGAAAGAAATTTTCTAGAGGACCTATCGAATGGATTATGAGGAAATTAGCCGGATAAATTTCCATCATACAAAAAGGAAGTTGGAATGATTCCAACTTCCTTTTTTCTTTAATGAGCCGCGCTTAATTTAATTCGAACTTTCGCTTCACCTAAAGATAGTTCATCGTCTTCATTCGTTAAGTGATCAAATGTAAATTGCTTAACGAGTAAATTTTCTTCCAATAAATCTTTATGGTTCGTTAATGTTCGTTGTAGTTCTTCCTCTGTATCAAGAATAACATCGACTCGTAAATTAACCGGTAAATTCAACTGCTTACGATATTCTTGAACCGCTCGAATGAATTCGCGCGCTACTCCTTCTTGTAACAATTCTTCCGTTACATTCGTATCTAACATAACTGTATATTGTCCGTTAGTCGTATTAGAGAACCCTGATTTCGCAACTTTCTCTACTAGTACATCTTCAGCTGTTACAACTACCTCTTCTCCTGATGCTGCTTCGTAAACTGCTCTTTCTGTAGATACAAAGTGTTGTACTTCTTCTTTTGATAATTGTTTTAACCATCCATTTAATGCATTCACATTTTTACCAAACTTCGGCCCAGCTGCTTTAAAATTCAACTTTAATTGATAGGACATGTATTTCGTTTCATCGAGTTCAACATGAAACGCTTTGACATTTAGCTCATCCATGACGATATCACGATAAGATTCCCAATCCATATCATTTTCATTATGCGCTAGTAATACAAGTTCTGCTAAAGGCTGTTTTACTTTTAAAGAATGCTGATTACGGTTACTTCTTCCTAGTTCAACAACTTGTAAAACAGCATCCATTTCCGCTTCTAGTTTCGGCTGAAGTAGTGATTCATTTACAACTGGATAATCCTCTAAATGAACGCTACTTCCAGTTAAATTTAAATGAATATCTTCAGCGACAAACGGTGTAAATGGTGCGATTAATTTACTAATTGTTACAAGTACTTCATGTAGTGTCTCATATGCAGCTGCTTTTTCAGCATTCATACCAGATTCCCAGAAACGATTACGTGATCGTCTTACATACCAGTTACTTACTTCATCTACAAGCGCCGCGATTTCACGAGCTGCATTCGTAAATTGATAATCATCAAGTGCTGTTCTCACTTTTTTCGTTGTGCTATGCAATCTTGATAATACCCATTCATCCAATTTCGTTCGCTTTACATCATACGTTTCATTCGGGTTATACTCATCTAAATTTGCATATAAGACGTAGAAGCTATACACATTGACTAATGTATCTACAAATTTAGATTTTGCTTCCAGTACTGTTCTTTCCGAGAAACGTTTCGCATTCCACGGAGCACTGTCAACGAGTAGCGCCCATCTTAATGCATCTGCACCAAACTGATTTACTAAATCAACTGGATCTAGTGCATTCCCTTTACTTTTAGACATTTTCTGTCCTTCTTCGTCTAATACATGCCCTAGTGATAACACTCGTTTATATGGAACTTTTCCTGTATATAGTGCTGATACTGCTAATAAACTATAAAACCAGCCGCGTGTTTGATCAATGCCTTCTGCAATAACATCCGCTGGAAACTGTTCTTCAAATAACTTTTTATTTTCAAATGGATAATGATATTGCGCAAATGGCATGGAACCACTATCAAACCAAACATCAATTACTTCTGGTGTACGATTCATTGTACTTCCGCATTTTTCGCAGCAAACTTGCACTTCATCTACATACGGCTTATGCAATTCCAAATCTTCAGGTGTTTCTTTCGTACTATGCTCTCTTAAGTCAGCAATGCTTTTCGGCGCGAATTGATGATCGCAACTTTCACATTCCCATACGTTTAATGGTGTTCCCCAATATCTATTTCGGCTAATATTCCAGTCCACCATATTTTCTAAAAACTTACCAAATCGTCCATGTTTCATATGGTCTGGATACCAAGTAACAGAATCGTTATTTTGTAAAAATGTATCCTTAATTGCAGTTGTTCGGATTAACCAACTCTCTCCTGCGTAATAAAGAAGTGGTGAATCACAACGCCAACAATGTGGGTAGCTATGTTCATACTTTTCTTTATGGTATAGTAAGCCTTCCTTCGCTAAATAACGAACGATATCCACGTCACAATCTTTTACAAATTTCCCTTTCAAAAATGGTACTGCTTCTGTATATTCACCTTTCTCATCTACAACATGCAAGAATGACAATCCTTCACTTTGAACGACTCTATAATCGTCCTCCCCATATGCTGGAGCGATATGAACGAGTCCTGTACCACTATCTGCCGTGACAAAATCGGCTGCGATAACTCGATAGCCATTTGTAACTTCCTTCATTGGAAATGGCGGCATATAAGATGTGTTTACTAATTCTTCACCTTTATGAACAGATAATACTTCATAGTTTTCTTTTAATACATCTTCTACACGTTCTTTCGCAACAATGTATACATGACCTTCTTGTTTCACTTTCACGTATTCCATATTTGGATGTACAGCGAGCGCAACATTTGCTGGAAGTGTCCAAGGTGTCGTTGTCCAACCTAGGAAATATTCATTTTCACTATCTTTCACTTTAAACTTAACTGTTGCACTTAAATCTTTTACTGTTTTATACCCTTGTGCAACTTCATGTGAACTTAGTGAAGTTTGACAACTTGGGCAATATGGTGAAACTCTATGTCCCTTATACAATAATCCTTTTTCATGAATCGTTCCTAAAATATGCCATACACTTTCGATATATGGATTCTCTAACGTAACGTATGGATCATCCATATCTACCCAATAACCGATGCTTTCAGTGAATTCACGCCACTGCTTCTCATATGTGAATACACTTTCTTTACACTTCTGAATAAATGGCTCAATTCCATACTCTTCGATTTCATGTTTACCAGAAATACCGAGTTGCTTCTCAACACCTAATTCTACAGGTAAACCGTGTGTATCCCATCCCGCTTTTCGTAGCACTTTATAACCAGCCATCGTTTTATATCTTGCTACTACATCTTTAATTGTCCGTCCAAGCGCATGACCTACATGCGGTAATCCATTCGCCGTTGGTGGTCCTTCATAAAATACGAAAGACTGTGCGCCTTCTCGATTCTGAATTGATTGCTCGAAAATACTTTGCTCGTTCCACTGCTTACGAATACGTGTTTCTCTCCCTACAGCTGACTCTTTTACATCTACTTTCTTCATCAACAATCACTCCTTTTGAATATTTTAAAGCACACAAAAAACCCGTCCCCATGAAGTAGGGACGGGTTTAACCGCGTTACCACCCTAATTCTATTAGCTCTTCGCTAATAGCACTTAGCAACGTACTATCATACGTGTTCTTTGTAACGGTAGACATCCGTCCGGGCTTACTTATTTTCAGCCTCGGCTCCTCGGAGATGATTTTCAAATAATGTCTGCACACCGGCTTTCAGCTATACACCGGCTCTCTGGGGAACAATTCATTATTTTACTCGTTCTCGTCTTCAGATTTGTATACTTTATTAAAAGCTATTTTATGCCATTGGGCAATAAATTGTCAACTAATTCGAAATATATATTTATTTATATCCTTTTTTCCCTATTCCTATACAATTATTTCTCACATTCTTGTATTCCAGCTAAATCTTCATCTTCTTCAATAAGCTCAGCAAAGAATCCTGATTCATCCTCACGAAGAACAATTTCAAGCTCTTCCTTCGCCTCTTCAATTCTGTTTAACTGTGCTAAATAACAAGCGCGATCGTATCTTGCTAACAAATCACTCGCATCTATTGTTAATACATCATTTGTTATTTTTTCTGCCTTTAGTGTTTGGCCGGTATCATGATATGAAGATGCTAAAGAAAGAAGAATTGCTGCTTCATTTGGATGATGTATAGAAGCATTTTCTAATACATGAATTGCCTCTTCAAACCTTTCTTGACTTTGATACATTTCTCCTAAAGCAAGAAACGCTCTACTTACAAACGGTGTTTGCTCCATTAATTGTAAGGTAATCTTTTCTGCTTTTCTTTCTTCTCCTATTTTAAAGAATACTTGCGCTTGTAAAAGAAGCGTATCATAATCATCTGGTAACTCTCGAACCATTTGCTTCGTTATTTCTGAAGCATCCCGTAACATATCTTCTTCCTCACACGCTATGAAAAGATTTACAAGTTGCTTCGCTACATCGTAATCCCATTTATTTTCTAACGATGTTTGCAATACATCTATCGCCTCTTTATACATCGCCACATTCTCGTAAAATAGTGAAAATCGCTGCGCTGCCATACTATTTTTTTGATTTAACTTTAACGAAATTTCATACAAATCAATGATTGTAGTAATAATCGAAATTTCTTTCGCACGGTTTTTCATACGATAAAAAGCTCTCGTAATTATGGATTTCTTCGGCTGTTCATTTTGTTGACGTTCAATCCATCTTTCCGTCACCGCAGATGCAGCATACATAAATGCCATACTTCTTTCTGCCTTCTTCACCTTTAATGTATGAAGAAAATCTCGTATGTTAGACAATTTCTTATGTTGTTCTATCGCTTTTACATACACATCAAATATTCGTTCATTATTTGCATCTTTTTGTATAACTTTCATTGCAATTTCAATTGCTTTTTCATTTCTTTTTTTCACTAACACTTTGGCATAATGATATAGAACTTCTATATGCTCACTATCTAATTGAAGTGCCTCTTCAATCTGTGCTTGTTCTTTATCTATTTCATCCATCGCTCCATACACATATGCAATCGCATCTAATCGCCATATTTCAGGTGCTTCGTCCGCTAATTGTTCTAGTTCTGTCAGTAACTCCTCCTGAAGACTCATTTCTACTGAAAGCTGCGCCAAATATTCCATATTAATATGCATCGGCTCTTCTTTCATAGCCTGAACCATATGACTTTGTTCTTTAGAACGATTTTCTTCTTTTTCGTATATTTCTGCAAGCTGTAAATGTACACCTTCGAAATTCTCATCAAGCTCTAAACATGTTTCATACGCTTGTTTTGCTTCCGTCAATTGCCCTAATACCATAAGTGTTTCACCCATTCGGTAATAAGGTAATGCCGTTTCCTTTTGTTCTATCGCCTTATTATACCTTTTCATCGCTTGGCCGTACTGCCCAATAGATTCATATAAAATACCTGTATAACAACCGTATTCGCTTATTTCATTTCTTTCTTTGTGTAACGTTCTTAAGAATGCTATACCTCTTTGTACAAATACCGTTCCTTTAATTCGATTCACATATTCATCTAACGCACTTGCCACATTATATTCGCTCTGCTTTATACCACTCTCTAACTTAGACAAAGCTACTTTAAACCCTTCTTCATTTCCACCAAGTTCAACCTCAGCATCCCATAGAACCATTCCCGCATTCATAAGAAAATCTTGGCTCTTTTCAATTTGTTTTTCAATACCGAGAATATATTGTTTCGCTTCCTTGTATTGTTCTTTCGCCATATAAACTTGCGTAAGTCCAAAGTGAGAATAAACATCATCATGATTTTCTTCTAATGCACGATTATACAATGTTTCTGCTTCTTCCAGACTATCATTTTGAAAATGATAGTCACCGAGTTTTACGTATAGAGGTGCCTTATCGTCACAATTCTCAATACCTTTTAATAAAATTTCTTTCGTACTTTCCTCATCCTTCAAATCAGACTCGTATATTTCCGAAAGTTTCGTATAGATGTAAGGCGCATTACTATCCAAATAAATCGCTACTTTAAGCCCTTTTATCGCTAAATGTAATTTCCCTAAATGATGCGCACATCTCGCGCGCTCATACCATACATGTGCCTCATTTTTATTCTCTCTTAATAGGTCATTAAAAATTTCATACGCTTCTTCATATCTTTCTAAATCTATTAATATTAATCCGTGATTCGTTAAAGTGAATCTTTCTGGACTACGTTCTAAAGCAACTTGAGAAAACTGCAACGCCTTTTCAGATTGATCGATATACATGTATGATAAAGCGAGAAAACTCCAAGTAATCGGCTGATCTGCGTCTAATTGTAATGATGAACGAAAACTTGAAATCGCTTCTATATAACTCTCCTGTTCAAAAGCATATCTTCCGTTTATTAAATGATATAAAGCACGATTATTTTTCTTCTCAACACTTGTCAGCATTTGCCCGGCTTTTTCTAATTCTTGAAGGCGAATAAAGCACTGCGCACCATGCAATTTAACAAAATCTGAGTTTGGAAACTTCTCCATTAACTTTTCAATACAACATATAATAAACTCATTATCTACTTCAACATCTAAATGCTTAACCGTATATAACCACGTATTCGGATTATCACTCGTCTCTTTTAAAAATTGTACTAAGTTATGAATCCCCTCTTTATCATGTTCATCTAAATGATCCGTAAGAGAAAAAACAGATTTAAAATAATGATTTTCTTCTTCATTTAAAAATGCTAATCGCTCCTTCTTTTCTTTCGGAACAAACGTAATCGCTAAACAACCTGTGTAACGATATTTTTCTTGTAACTTACTATATTCCACAATAACTGGTTCTATAAAGTTCGGATCTTGAACATAAAAAGCTTGTAACGTATCATCATATCCAGATAGCACTTGTACATGTGAAGCATGCTCAATATCTATACTTAATAAAACAGGAATCCCTTCATCCAGCAGTCTCTTATAATTTTCCTCATTACCTTTAAAATAACAATATTCATAACCTAATTGTTCTAAATAAGAAACAGTATCTGAAAACTTTGAGCCTGTCATATCAAAAATAAACTCTGCTATTTCATCTTGTGTACGTTTTTCTCCCCATAATTGCAACATCATTTCTAAACTTGTCGGAACACAATAATTATCCTTTTGTACAATCGGAACTATCGGTAAGTGCACCTTTTTTCCATCTGGATTTTTTTCTAAATTATGATATAAAGACTCTTTTAAACTTTTTTCTTCTTTTAATAACTGTTGTAAATCTACAAGTTTATTCATTTTGTAAAGCGCTTCTGCACGTAAATGTACAAAGTAAGCTTTATACGCATGATAAGGAAGCTGATTATTTATATTATCTATTACCGCTAACATTTCTTCATACTTCCTTAAATCTAATAAATATTTTACCTTTTCAAAATGAAAATATGGTACTTGCGGGAACTTTACAATCGCATCATCAATTAGCTGTAAAGCACGTTTTTGTTCTCCTTGATTCGCATATAATTGTGATAATAAATAGGTAGATAGCTCTTCACAATCTTTATGCTGCATGCCAGCTATAAATTGTTCTTCTGCTTTCTCCCATTCACCTGTATGCATATAGACGTAGCCCCATTTATCAAATACGGCACGTGAACTGTACTCCTCTGCCTTTTGCATATAGATTAGGGCTTCTTCATTTCGTTTCATTTCCAACAAACATCGTACTAACGTAAAATATGTTTTCGCTAAAAGATCAGCTTCTATTTCTTCTTTATTTACCTCTTCTAATGAGTCTTTTAACAACTGTTCTACTTCAAGTATTTTCCGCTCATCAATTAACTCATCACAATATAAAGAGAGCGTTCTCATATTTGGGAATTTTTTGTAGGCGTAGCGAATGAGGAATGAACTGTATTGGTGCATAAGCCCTTCATCAGTAAGACGTATTAATATGTCAAACTCCTTATGCGAAGGAACACTAGCAAGCCAATTCTTCAAATAAGATAAAGTATTCTTTTCTTTTATATATGAAATTTCATTATTTATTTCCTGTAATCCATCTATAAATCTCTTGTCTTTCAAACAAGCATCTAACTGCTTAAAATCTAGCATGTATTCACCTCGAATATTTATTTATACTGCTACTTGCTTAGATTTTACACATCATATTGTAGGTATTCAACTAAAATCTCTTATAATGGATGGTATTAATTAATATTATTCAAATTTATAACAAAATATAGTAAAAATGATTGTTTTTCTCCATATTTTGTTTAATTAAATGGAATAACGTAACATGAGGATCTTATCTTTTGGAAGCCGAAATCCGTACATGGAATTATATCGGCGATAATTCAAATATATCAGCGATTATACGGTGCATATCGACTTACCGACAAAAAATGACAATCCTCAATAAATCGCTATCTTTCAACATTCTATTTCACCAAATGTAATTTTCATACTCGGAGCATATACTAAAGAAGAGTGCATTTGAAATGCTTTAAAAAATCGGAGTTCAGCTTCATATTGAGTTAGCGCATCATCATATGTTAATCCTCTAGTCATTAAACGTTCTATAACTTGCTGTTTATCACCTGGATGCCCTGCAACCCCCTCTTCTTTTAACGAATTTCCCGAAAGAATTCTCCTTCCAGAGGCGTGTGAAGGGCATAGTCCAACGATAGGTGGGAGATGAATTTCGGTTTGGTAGTATTCGAAAAATTTTGATGAAACAGCTGTATGAAGCTCTTTGATAACTTGATATATGAGGTTGCAGGAAGAAAATAGCGTGCGAAAACCAAGCCATTTGGTTCCTGCGTAAAATATCAACCGTACCAATAGAGCATCCAAGCGTTGGTCATCTAGTAGGGATGGAACGCCTCGAAGTAACGCTCAGGGAGACGAAAGGTTACTTTCATCGTGGAACTGAGAAGCTCCACTTCCAGCTTTGCTAAGTGGCGAGTAGTTCACATATGTTAGTTTACTGTTCCAATCGTATGTTTCCAATTCTAATGCCCCTTATATATGACATTACAATTCTCCATTAAATAAGGACATTCCTACACCTGAAACAATTCTAGAAAAATTTAGATTTAATAAAATAAAACTTCTGCTTTCATATTTTCTATAAAAATAAATAGGCATACATATCTACTATGATACGTATACCTATTTATTTTACATCTCCTTAGGTGCATCCACCCCAAGTAATCGTAACCCCTCTTTTAAGACAACTGTCACAGCATACACTAATGCAAGTCTGCTGTCTTTCTCTTTACTCTCTTCCAATATACGTACATTTCCGTAATATTTATTAAACGATTGTGCTAGATCTAATACGTATTTCGAAATGATTGATGGCTCATTTTTGTTGAAGGCTGCTTCAATTACTTGTGGGAATTTATTAAGTAATTTTACGACACTCCAGCTATGATCATCTTTTAATGCAAACGTACACGTTTCAAATTCTACACTTTCTTTTCTTAAAATAGAGCACGCACGTGCATGTGTGTACTGTACATACGGCCCTGTTTCCCCTTCAAATTTCAGCATGTTTTCTAATGAGAATTCAATATTATGCATACGCTCATTTTTTAAATCGTGGAAAATAACTGCGCCAGCGCCGACTTGCTTTGCTACTTCTTCTTTCTGCTTTAAATTTGGATTTTTCTCTTCAATATTTTGTTTTGCAAGGTCAATTGCTTCCTCAAGTACTTCTTCAAGTAAAATAACTCTTCCTTTACGTGTCGACATTTTCTTGCCGTCTTTTAAAATGAACCCAAACGGTACATGTTCCATGCCGTCAACCCAATTGTAACCAAGCTTTTTTAATACAGTGAAAAATTGATTAAAATGTAAACTTTGTTCTGGGCCAACTACATATAACGCTTTATCAAATGCATATGTGTTTTGACGGTATACAGCTGCCGTTAAGTCACGTGTTGCGTAAATCGTCGCACCATCTGATTTTCTAATTAAGCAAGGCGGCATTCCCTCTTCTTCTAAATTAACGACTAACGCACCTTCTGACTCTTCAAGCAAATCATGTTCCTCTAAAATCCCAATAAAATCTTCCATTAAGTTATTATAAAAAGCTTCTCCTTGAAAATTAGTAAATTCAACACCGAGAAGTTCATAAATACGAGAAAATTCTTTTAAGGATTCGTGACGGAACCAATTCCAAAGCTCAACCGCTTCTTCATCACCTTCTTCTAATTTCTTAAACCAAGCGCGTCCATCTTCTTCTAGTTCTTCGTCGTCTTTTACCTCTTCATGGAATTGAACATATAACTTAAATAGTTCACGGATTGGATCCTCTTTCACTACTGCTTCATTTCCCCATTTTTTATAAGCGGTAATTAACTTTCCAAACTGTGTGCCCCAGTCTCCAATATAATTAATTCCTACAACTTCGTAGCCACATTTTTCAGCGATATGTTTCAATGAATTCCCTATCATTGTAGAACGTAAATGCCCCATTGAAAAAGGTTTCGCGATATTCGGAGAGGAATAGTCGATAACTACAGTCTTTTCACATCCAAAGTGATTTTGACCGTACTTTTCTTTCTCCGCTAAAATCGTTTTTAACACTGCATCACTTACAGTTTCACGATTAAAAAATACATTTACGTAAGGACCAACAGCCTCTACCTTCGTAAAAAATGGATCACTTAATTTCTCCGCAACTTCCTTTGCGATAAGAGCTGGTGATTTTTTATATTGCTTCGCAAGTGAAAAACATGGAAATGCCGCATCTCCGAATTCATCTTGTTTCGGCGTTTCGATTAAATCTAAAATTTGGTTTTGTGTTAATTCATTCGTGAAAATATTAGATAAACTTTCCGCAAACTGCGTTTTATAATCCATACTACAACCTCCTTAATTTTTAAAACACAAAAAACTCGTCTCTAAAAAGAGACGAGTTTTAACCCGTGGTACCACCCTTGTTGTTCATTACGAACCACTTTCCCGTTTATAACGAGGACAGGGGGCCTCGGCTTACTCTACTATTCGTTCAAGAAGCATCTCCGAAGTGCGCTTCATCTTTTTCTTCTGCACTAGGCTCACACCACCCCTAGCTCGCTTTCCTTCAAAAAAAGACTACTCTCTTCGTCATCGACAGTATATTTAATTAATTATTGCTTATTATACATTTTTTCAAACAATTAGCAAGGGTCAATTACACCAAAGTGAAACTTAGCACTTTTTCTTTTGTATACGTGAAAATTGTGTTTTTCAAATCTAGAACTACGGAAATGATCTTTCAAAACGACACGCTTTCTCGCCACACGCTTCGCTTCCGCAATTGTTTCATCAGTAATATCATGATACAAAGCGAAGTGTTTTAATCCTTTTATTCCATCTGATTCTATAACAGTTTCTTCAAACATTGGATCAAGGTATACGACATCATAACTATTATCTTCACATTGTGTTAAAAATGCGTAATGCTCCGTTTGCTTCACATCGATTTGTTGCATTGCCTCATCAATTTCAGAAACAGATGAAGACCATGTTTTCAAACCATTTTCCATAATATAAGCCATATACTCATTGCCTTCAAGTCCCGTTACTTTTCCGCTTTCACCAACAATATAACTAGCTACAATACTATCTGATGCCATGCCAAGCGTACAATCTAACACTGTCATTCCGCTCTCTAATTGCGTGGCTTGTACAAACGGATCATGTTCTCCGCGCATTAACCTTTTCACACGAAACATCGCTGAGTTTGGATGAAAGAAAAACGACTCTTCCGTTCCTCTCGGATAAATAGCTAATCGGTTTTTCCCTACAACAAGTACATCTTGTTCATACTGCTCATGCAGTTTATGTACTGGTACGTCATTACGTTTAACGAAAGAACGATTTAATTCTGCTGCTACCTTGTTTGCATAATCTGTCATTTCTTTGTTCGTTCTTCCTGCTGTTGTTACGATCATTTTTTCACCTCTATATAAAGAAAAGAGGGAGATTTACTCTCCCCCTTCTTTAGCAATTCTTTTCAAAAGCTTGTTCTAAGTTCGTAATAATTTCGTCCATAGTTGCACCTTCAATTTCATGGCGGTGAATGAAGTGAACAACTTCTTTTCCTTTTAATAATGCCATAGATGGTGAAGATGGAGGAATTTCTCCGAAGTATTCACGCATTTTTGCAGTAGCATCTTTATCTTGGCCTGCGAATACAGTTACAAGATGATCAGGTTGTTTTTCAGCACGAACAACTGCTTGACCTGCTGATGGACGTGCTAAACCAGCTGCACAACCACAAACAGAGTTTACAACTACTAAAGTTGTACCTGCCGTGTTTTCCATAAATTCTGTTACAGCTTCTTCTGTAGTTAACTCTTCAAACCCAGAACGCACTAATTCTTGACGCATTGGGATTACCATTTGACGCATGTATTCTTCATAAGCATTTGACATCTTGTAATCTCTCCTTCAACTTTCATTCCAAATTCATCATATCACGCTCTATTACTAGGTGCAAAAGAAAGATTACGATGATTTCATTTTTTTGTAGGGATTTCACAAACCCCTTCACGGCAATGTCCAACTGGGACAAGTTTTCTATTGTTAGCGATATAATCGTATACTTTACTTCCAAATCCAAGTACAATAGATAGTTTTATAAAAGGCACGGCAAACCAGTAAGATGGAACAGCCTTTGCTAATACATGTATGCTATGAATCCCGTCATACCACTTATTATTTTTCAAAATATACAATCTTTGTTCCATCTTGCTTTGTAGTTCTTGAGAGAGTTCATATTTCTCAACTACATCTTCATCTCGAAATGAAACAAATTTCATCTTACCCTTTTTATCTAATTTTTTCGTACGTTCAGCAACCGCCGTACACATCGGGCACCAACTATCATAGAAAACAATCATACATTATTCTCCTTTACGAGACTCCGTCATTTGTTTCCATACAGAACCTTTTGCTTCTTCTCCGCCTTCAATACGCTCTAATGCTAGACGCGCTTGCATCGCTACTTCAAACTCTGGATCATCTTGCGCTGCTTTTAATGCCGGAATCGCACTTTCATCTCCAAGTTCAAATAAGAACATCGCTGCACGCCAGCGTACTAATTTACTTGAATCTTTCAGAGATTTAATCATAACGAACATCGCTGCTGGATCACCTACGTCTGATAAGCAATCGCCCGCTGTACGGCGAACACTTACTGAACGATCTAATAACGCTTTATATAATAACGGCAATACTCCATCACCTTTTACCATACCTAAATACGCTGTTGCTAAACGGCGGATCGAAACTTTTTCATCATCTAACGCCATCTTCAACACTGGCATATCTTCTTCAGTAGGATCCATTTGTTCTAATGCCGCAAAACGGTTTTTCCAGTCAGCATCTTTCATCATCTCTTCTGTTACTTTATATGGCTCACGCTTTTGAATCGTTACTTCAACAGCACCTGCCTGGTTTAATAATTCTTTAACTGTTTCATTTACACGTTCTTCTGAATAAGCAGCAACAATTTCTTCTACTACTTCTTTCCCGATTTCTTCAAAATTACCGTAACGTGTACTTTGTTCCACCCATTTACGTTCTTTTACAACGTTTGGTGCAGACATTTGAACTTTCATAATTGATTCTTTAAAACGATCTGGTAAACCAACACGTTCTTCCGTTGTTCCATCTGTTAACTTTACTTGCATTGGAATTGTAAAGAACATTTGAACAAACACTTTCACTTCTCCAAAATGAGCAAGTTGTTGTCCTTCACTCTCTTCTACTACCTCTTCGCCGAAAACAGCACGAACTTGTTGTAATAAAACTTTCCAATCAAACTTTGCATTTCGCTCCACTGCTAAAAAGTCGGCTACATGATATACACCTTTAATGCCTTCAATTTTCAAAATTTCTTGCACTTGCATTGGTGCTTGTTCTTTATTTTCATTTGTATAATTATTACGCGCTCCTGATGGTAATACTTCATTCAAAATAACTTTCATTGTATTTGGACTTGGCGTCGGTTCAATTGCTTTAATCTTCACGTAAAAAACTCTCCTTTATTGCATGTTCTTAGCTGTATTGTAACATGTTCCACCTCTTTAAACCTACTCGGATGCTTTATCTTGCTGATTTCTTTCCATCATCATACTTTTTCATTCTTTCTCTTTCCACCTAATTCCCCCAAACCCATTGTTTAAAATCCCATCTTATTGCGATGCCCCCTCCCGCCTTTTCTCCAAAAATGTAATGCTCTCAATCAGAACTTCCGTTATATATATTCTCTTTCCTTGATCATCCTCGTAATTCCTCGTATGAATACGTCCGGTAATTCCAACAAGTGACCCCTTCTTACAATATTCAGTTACATTCTCAGCCGATTTTCTCCAAACGACACAATTAATAAAATCTACTTGTTGCTCACCTAGACTATTTCGAAAACCTCTATTCACCGCAACACATATTCGTGCATAAGCGACACCTTGCTTTGTGTAGTATAATTCTGGCTCCTTTGTCAATCTACCGATTAATACAACTCGATTCATCATATGTTATACCACCTCACATATTTTTCTTTATTGTAAAGAAAAATGTATGAAGGGTAAAAAACGTAAAATAATATATTTTAAAGTAAAAAATATTATTTTATATGCTGTAAAAGAAAAAAAGAAACCTTACATATATTAAACATGTAAGGTTTCAAAATTTATACTTCACTACAGGAAATGTAATATCCACCGCGAGCCATCTTTATCTCAACACGATACATTACATTTTCTAAGTAAAAAGTAATCGGTTTAACTTTACTCTCAAAATTCAATTGTTCCTGACATTCAACCGCATACCTTTCGATAGCGGAAATAATAACTTCTGATGATGGATACGTTAAAGCATCTTCTAGTTCTATGAAAAAACTTTTAGAAAATAGTTTTTTCATAATCCCTTTCTTCTCTTTCATCATATTCCATCCCCCTTCAATTTGATTTACCAACAACCATATTATACCATTACCGAAATTAACCTGCATTAACAGGCAGTATAAGCCTCACTGATTAAAATTTCACTCTATCTTTGAAAATAAAAAAATCCTGCATTTTTCATGCAGGATTTTTTTATTAGTCATTTTTCGTAAAGTAAGAAACGAAACGAAGAATTTCTAAGTATAACCAAACTAATGTAAGCATTAGTCCCATCGCAGTGTACCACTCCATATATTTCGGAGCTTGACTACGTACACCATTTTCGATTAAATCGAAATCTAGTAATAAGTTTAATGCAGCAACTACGATAACAACTGCACTAATAATAATACCAATCGTACCGCCTTGGTGAATGTACGGAACAGTTACACCAAACATGTTTAGTAGAAATACGACTAAATACATAACCATAATTCCAAGTGTTGCTGCCATCACGCCTGTACGGAATTTATCCGTTACCTTTACTACACGCGTTGCATATAACACTAACATTGCAAATAGAATTGAGATTGTTAGTAATACAGCATTTAAAACGATAGAATCGCCAAACTTCATTGTATAAACCGCTGAAATACTACCTAATACAACCCCTTCTACTGCCGCATAGATTGGTGCACCAAAAGGTGAAATACGTGGGAAGAACATAGACGCAAATGCGATGATTGCCGCAACGATTAAAGCACCAATTAGTACTGGCATCTTCATCGTCCCCTGCATCATCTGTATGTATGAATAGACAGACGTTGCAAGTAGCAAGATAAGCATAATAAACGTTTTGCCTACTGTTCCGCCAATCGTCATCGCAGAAGCACTTGCTCCCTCTTTACGGAATGCCTCTTTTTTCAACATTGGATTAGATGTTCTCATTTTTTCCCTCCTAAAATAGGTTCTACCAATAGTGTAAAGTTTTTCTCTTTACTTTTCAATATATGCAGCTGGTTTTTATTTTAATCCTTCAACGATGTCTGATAGTTCACTCCATCTTTCCATCGTTTTTTCTAGCTCTTCTTCTGTTTTTTGCTGTGCTTCAGATAATTCTTGTGCCTTTGTGAAGTCAGATCCAACTTTCGTAAGTTCTTCTCCAATTGACTCAATTTTCTCTTCTAGTTCAGCAATTGTATCTTCAATTGTTTCCCATTCACGCTGCTCCTTGTATGAAAGTTTACGTTTACGTTGTTGTTTCGGAGCTTCTTCTACCACTTTTTTCTCTTTTTGAACTTCCGCCTTCTCAATAAGTTCTTTCGTCTTTTCCATTTCTAAAAAGTCCGTATAACTACCTAGGAATTCACGCACTTCGCCTCCACCACTAAAGATGAACAATTCATCTACTACTTTATCTAAGAAGTAACGGTCATGCGATACAGTTAAAACGACACCTGGGAAATCTTCTAAATAATCTTCCAGTACTGTTAATGTTTGTGTATCTAGATCATTCGTAGGTTCATCCAGTAATAGTACGTTTGGTTCTCCCATTAAAATACGTAATAAATATAAACGTCTTCTTTCACCACCAGATAGTTTACCAAGCGGTGTACCATGTGAGTGCGTCGGGAATAAGAAACGTTCTAGCATTTGAGATGCACCAATTACTTTTCCATCTGTCGTATGAATAACTTCTGCAATCTCTTTAATGTATTCAATCATACGCTGATTTAAATTCATCTCTTCATTTTCTTGCGTATAATAAGCAACTTTTACAGTTTGTCCTACTTCAACTTCACCACTATCAGGAGCTAACTTGCCTGCAAGCATATTTAATAGAGAAGATTTTCCGCTTCCATTCGCTCCAATGATTCCGATACGATCTCCTGGTTTCACAATATGATTAAAGTTGTGTAATACCGTTTTATCACCGAATTTTTTCGTTACATCTTTTAACTCAAGTACTTTTTTACCGAGGCGACTGCCGCTAAGCGCAATATCAACTGACTGTTTTGCAGCTGGTCCTTCTTGACTTTTTAACTCATCAAATCGTTGAATACGTGCTTTTTGCTTTGTCGAACGAGCTTTTGCACCGCGGCGGATCCATGCTAGTTCGCGGCGATATAAGTTTTGACGTTTTGATTCTTGCGCAATTTCTTGTTCTTCACGAAGTGCTTTCGCTTCTAAAAATGTACTATAGTTTCCTTCGTAACTATATAGTTTACCATTGTCTAATTCAAAAATACGGTTTGTCACACGATCTAAGAAATAACGATCATGGGTTACAAGTAATACCGCACCATTATATCTTGCTAAATATTCTTCTAACCATTCAACTGTCTCATGGTCAAGATGGTTCGTAGGCTCATCCAAAATTAATAAATCAGGTGTTTCAATAAAACATTGCGCCATTGCAATACGCTTTTTTTGTCCACCAGATAGGTTTCCAACAGTTGCTGTAAAATCAGTAATTCCTAATTTCGTTAATAACGATTTTGCATTCGCATTTGCTTCCCATGCACTCATCGCATCCATACGTTGCTGCACTGCAAATAATTGTTCCTGTACTTTTTCATTACTTGGATCTTTTTCGATATTTAATAACGATTGTTCATAATCACGAAGAAGACGAATTAAAGGTGTATCACCATGGAACACTTGCTCTAATACTGTTAGTTTTTCATCAAACTCTGGTTGCTGTGATAAATAACTAATTGTATACCCACGGGAATGCGTCATATCACCTGTATCAGGAGTTTCTAACCCTGCAATAATTTTTAATAATGTCGATTTACCAGTACCGTTTACACCAATAATTCCGACACGTTGTCCTTCTGTAATACTACATGATAATCCATCAAATAACGGTTTTTCTCCGTATGATTTCGATAAGTTTTCCACAGTTAACATTTTCATATTTGTGCATTCCACTCTTTCATAAATTGTTCAATAAACTGTTCCATATAACGATGACGAACTTCAGCCTCTTGTTTTGCTGCGTTCGTGTTCATTAAGTCTTTTAGTTTCAAAAGTTTTTCATAAAAATGATTTAAAGATGGATCGTTATTTTTTCTATATTCATCTTTCGTCATCACTTCACGTGGAGGAATAGTTGGATCATACATTAATCTCCCTTTCGCTCCACCATACGCAAATGTGCGAGCTATTCCAATTGCTCCAAGAGCGTCTAAGCGATCCGCATCTTGAACAAGCTTCCCTTCAAGTGAATCCACTTTACCGCCATGACCACCTTTATAAGACATATTGGCAATGATATGAAGAACATGTTTACTTTCCTCTGCTTCAACATGTAACTCTTCTAACCAATCAGAAACTTTTTTCATTCCTGCTTCTTCACTTTCATTTAACTTCTCATCTGCCACATCGTGAAGTAATGCTGCCATTTCAATTATAAAACGATTTCCCCCTTCTTGCTCGGATAAAGAAATCGCCAGTTTATGTACGCGTTCAATATGATACCAATCATGCCCACTCGCATCTTTTTCTAAAATATGTTTTACAAAAGTAATTGTTTTTTGAATCTTTTCTTGTTTTGTCATTTTATCTTCACCCAGTTACTTATTGTAACACGCCCGCATTTTTTCATCACATATTTTCTTGTCCGCCCATACACTGGGTGGTAGGCATCATCATGAAGGAGGAATAAATATGTTCTATAATAATCAACCGCCTTATCCACAACAACCATTTTACCCTCAGCAACAGGACCAAAGATACACAGAACAATATGAAGAACAAGAGCTACAAGAGCAACACTATGAACAAAATCCATACGCATCACAACAAAACCAAGAAGCTAATCATCAACAAAATTCATTCGACACACGTCCAAATTATGAATATCCTCAAAACCCATATGCAGCACCGCAAAATCAAGAACAACAATTTCAACAAAATCCATACGTAGCACCACAAAATCAAGAACAACAATTTCAACAAAATCCATATGCAACTCAGCCGCAAATGCACCAACCAAACTATGACGCGCGTGTTTCACCACCGGCACCTCAAACAATCGATCCAACACAACCACAAATTTTACCACCAGGACCAACACTCGATATTACACAACCGCAAATCTTACCACCAGGACCAACATTTGATATCACACAGCCTCAAATCTTACCGCCTGGACCAATTACAGAACCAACGCAACAACAAATTCAACAAGTTGTCGGTACACAGTTTTTACCTTTAAAGAAACCTGTACTAGATTTCGTAAAACCTTGGGTAGATTACGGTTTAAATGAAGCAAAACATACATCACACAAACATGCTTTAACAGAAGTTGCTGCGATTATGTTTTTAGTTGGGAAAGGATTCAACCCGACGATTGCACATTATATTGTAGAATCTTGGGAGAAGAATGAGCAGTTTTAGGGTTGTTTATTTGCTAAAACATAAAAAATATAAAAGTGCCAAATCCCTTATATCACAAGGGGTCTGGCACTTTTTAGTATCCGGAATAAAGTTTATTAGAATAATTATTTTTATGGATTTTCATACTTTTTTATATAATACGTGAACAAAATGTGAGCAAATATGTGAACATAAACGGCACACGAAACGCCTTTACTATTTTGAATTTCATATCAGGGCAAACCATTTACTTTAACTTTTAGATTCACAGTAAACCCTAATTCTTCATCATCCAAAGTATGTCTAAACTTGGGCATACTTTTTCACTTCATATATACGTAGACTTCACATGCAGTTACATAGTATATTTTCCCTTGGCTGTTGTGTACTTTATATTGCGGTGAGCCATTAACACTTATTTTGGCATCGATAATGAAACCAAGTCCTTCATCTACAGTTCCAGCTACATCTTTATCAGACCAAGAAGCAGAATCATAGAAGCGAAGGTTGTCCACTTTAGAAACAACGCGTTTTCCTACTTCAGAACTTGCAGCAGAAGTTTGTTCCCCTTGATATTTAATGTAGGATGGATTGTTATAAATCCATTGATTACCACCAAGATTTAACCAATCACCTTGTTTTCCCCACACTTGATAGGATTCATCTTTACTTAATTGACGGATAATACCGTAATTTGTTGATGGTCCATTTCTAAGGTTTACATTATATCCATCGATATAAGCAAGCCCTGTTGTCCATGTTACGTTTTGAGAAGGTTCTTGTGGTTTTGGTTTAACTGTAACTGTTTCGCCTTCATACGCCTTTTGTACTATCTTCTGATTCCGCAATGGTATAACCGCCCTTAATAGATGAAAGTATGTCCTTCATATCGTCAAGAGCAGCTGCCATACGGTCGATATCGGGATTACTTTCCCAAATCTCCCAATAGAACACATCTTCAAATAAATTAAAAACAGCCCGTAAATCACGCTTTTGTTTTTCATCAATAAAGCGGTCTTTAACTTCGCCTTTTTTAATTTCGTGTTTTTCACCTTTGACGAAATCTAGCATTTTTCGAATGAGACTTTTATCTTCATGAGTAAAATCATCTGCCTTCGCAATTTCTACACGTTCAGCAAATCCCCCCATTGAAAACCCTGTAATATCGCCTTTCTTTACTTGTTCCCATGTTTCTTCATCGTCGACGCGGACTGTCATAAGCCAGGTACCAGCTGTTACCTCTTGATCGCCAACCATCATATCGCTTTTAGCAATCCAGTTTTCGACGACAGTACCTTTACCAGCTATTTCATCATGCTGCTTATCGATATGTTGGTAATTTTCCATAAAAGTATATGCAGCCTTTTCTATCTCTTCTGCAGTCATCATGTCATCGTGACTATCTTCAACAAGCGGTTCATATACTACACCTGTAATAAGCTGCTTCTCTTCCTCTGTTTTAAGGATTGGGATCTGTTTTGATATATTTGGTTGTTTAGCAGCTTCGCTTTTCATGATGGCAAATTGACGACCATTAGCTCCCTTTGTAACTAGGGAAACATAGCTAATATTAGCGTTTTTCAGTTCATATGCCATTGTTTTACCTCCTTCCCTATAAATATTGGGGTTCCACTGTCAAAACGCATAGCAGCCAATTTAAAGCTGTATACGTTTTGACGATGAAACCCCAATCAGATAGGTGTATTTTATTACTCTTCTGAAATCATAGTGCAACGGCAATGCGGATGAGCTGGTGGGCACATCTTTCCATTACTAAATAGATCATCAATATCTACCGTTTCCCCATGTAAACCACCACATTCTTTACAAACACGCTCGTCATTTCCTGTAAGCCATGTTTTCTTGTTTCTATTTGCACCCTTATAAGCAATTAAATTGCCGTAATTCATTGCATATGTTATTTCTGTACGTGCAATCATCATTGCTCTATAGTTACTTGATTCTGACATCACATCTGCAATAGAAACACTTAATGCATCAACACCCATTCCCTCACTAAGATTCTTTAACATTGTCTCTCTTAATCTATCTTTAGTGGTTTCATGGATTCCTTTTGCTAATTCAAATGCATAAGCAGCAACCCATTTTGCAGCAACGTCACCAATTGGATCTAATACCATCCAGGTTAAACTATTTGATGCAATGGTACTTTGTACAAATTCTGTTACATCATCCTGCAGCGTGTCTGTGACTTCATCGACAAACATTTGTCTTTCTTCATCCCAATCGACACTATCAAGAAATTCATCAACTTCTGTTTCTGCAATTGCAAGATCAATCTCTTCATCTGCTTTATTAATACGAATTACGGGAAGCAGGTTTAAGAGCCGTTTTCCCTGCTCTGAAAAAAATCAGCTACCTTCTTTTGCATAGCTTTCTCTATTTCTTCATGCTTTTCTCTAAATGTATTAATAGCAATTAAGTTATCTTGTTTATCATCTGCAGCTTTTGCAATCTGCTCTACTTGAGAAACAGTTTGACTGCCTTCAAAGAATGTATCCCCATCTGCTACTGGTTCATAACCTACTACTTTATGAGATTCATTCCTTGTTAATATACGTTTCTCATAACCATCAGCCGCATATTGCATATCTGCTTCACGATCATCTGTATCAATTTCGTTTAATTTAAAATACCAATCTAAACCACCTAATATTTCAGCGAATACACGGAACAATTGATTATTCAATCGATGTTCTAATATTTCTTGCCCAGGCTCAATAATAGAACGCTTGTACATCTCATTCATTTCCTTAGCAGTTGTTTGTCCTAATGAACCTGTCATAGCCCAACCGATACGATAAGGTGGTACACGATGGGCCACACATATCTCCATTGCGCTATCCTGCTTATATAAACGGAAACTACCTTCTTTTACGTCTGGACGGACTGACTTTTTCTAACCTAGCTTTTGCTCCTGGCGGTACAGGAACAACGGCCAACTTGTGATGCTCTCCTTTTGTTTCTGCAGAGAAGAACTCTTTTAACTCGTTTTCTGTTCCATCATCTATTTCATCGACGCCCTCAAGAAATAACAAAGCATCTGGAATAGTCTTAGCCGTGAAAAAGTTAATATCGTAATCTCTCACTGCTTGAGATCCAACTATTGAGCCAATAGAACTAACGTAATTAGGTATCCCATAATAAGAAGAACGAGAACCGAATTTACGAATAACAATAACTTCACCGGCTTTTTCTGTTCCATTTTCCGCAATATCCTCCGCTCCTAAAGGGCGACCATCAACAAGGCTATAATCATCTGGATAACCGAATTTTTTAAACCATCGTTCTTTGTTACTTACGATTTGAGCAAAACGTACTTTATCTTTATGAGCACGTACTGTATGAGCTGGAATATGGTAAAGTTTTGACGGTTCATCTTTGTTATTCCGAACAACCTCGATAATACCCCAGCCAACTGTTTCATAATCATCCCATACGGCCCTTATAATCTCTGCGCTTGTCATTTTTGGATTACAATTACGCATGAATTCTTTTAATCTTTTATATTGCTCTTGGTTTGCTTCTTTCACTTCTTCAAAAGGAGCAAAGTCGAAACCAACACCCGCAATATCATCGACTTTTGCGCTAATACAAGCAGAATGGAATGGATTGGATTACTTTCCTTTATTTCCAGCAGTACTGACATATCATAAGGAGGTATAATTAATCCCTTATCACCATATATTTGCGCGAATGGGTCAACCGCCATTTGCTTACTGTTGTCTTCCTTATTCTTCGGATCATCTGCAGCTTTATTAATACCAAATACTTTTACATTCTTAATTGTCTTCTTATCGCTCATATCGTTTATGTGTCCTCCTTTCTTCTATTAGGGGCACCGCCACATCGCTATCAAGTTAAGAAACACATTCTTCCCCAAAACGATAAAAATGAACTTCGGTGCTATAAAAAACACACAATAGTAAAAAGTTAGCATATAATATAGTGATGAATAGATTTCATGTAAGGTAACTGCTTATATTCCTATAACAAAATATACCCATAGGAGGTAGTTATATGTTTGATAAAAATCAAATACTTCAAGCTAATGCATTGAATCCAAATTTAATTGGTCCTACACTTCCCCCAATTCCCCCATTTACTTTACCAACAGGAGCAACTGGCCCAACGGGAGGGACAGGCCCAACGGGAGCAACTGGCCCAACAGGAGCAACTGGCCCAACAGGAGCAACTGGCCCAACGGGAGCAACTGGCCCAACGGGAGCAACTGGTCCAACAGGAGCAACTGGCCCAACGGGAGCAACTGGTCCAACAGGAGCAACTGGCCCAACGGGAGCAACTGGCCCAACAGGAGCAACTGGCCCAACGGGAGCAACTGGCCCAACGGGAGCAACTGAAAGTTGTCTTTGTGATTGCTGCGTTTTACCTATGCAGAACGTTTTACAACAACTTATTGGGGAAACAGTAATTCTTGGCACTATTGCAGACGCGCCCAACGTCCCCCCTCTTTTCTTTTTATTTACTATCACTTCCGTAAATGATTTTTTAGTTACAGTTACAGATGGTATCACATCCTTTGTGGTCAATATTTCTGATGTAACAGGGGTAGGATTTTTACCACCAGGGCCATCTATAATATTACTTCCACCTGTAGACTCAGGATGCGAATGTGATTGTCGTGAACGACCAATTAGGGAATTACTAGATACGCTTATTGGTTCTACAGTGAATCTTTTAGCAAGTACTGGTTCTACTGCAGCAAATTTTAACGTGGAACAAACAGGTCTTGGTATTGTTCTAGGTACTTTACCTATAAATCCAACTACAATCGTTAGGTTTGCTATTTCAACCTGCAAAATTACAGCTGTGAACATTCTATAAAATTTAGAGATGTATGATACAAAATAGCACCAAATGCCCATCAACCTAACATTTTGAAGTATCCCCAAAACAAAAAATTGTACATTTTCACCTGAGGATGCCAATTTTCTTGTTTTTGGGGTATTTGCTTTTCTTAGCTTGATAGGTATGTGGCGATACCTCTATTAATAAAAAGCAAATGAAATAGCCGAACAATTTATACCCGACTACATTCTTTTAACCTTTCCACCCATAACGACTTTACGTTTACTCATATCGTCCTCACATGCATAACGAGTCATATCGATACTATGATTATCTTTATCTTGTAATCTATTTTTAGGATTACCGTCTTTATCAACTTCATAATCAATATTCTCGAATTCACCTGCAGTTTTCGGACAACGTTTAGGGTCGATTATGATTTCCACTAAATCATCTAGCCATTTTTCCCCGTATTCAACGGAACCAGGACCTTTAACTGCACCTTTTATTTTCTTAATATCATGATCGTTTTTCATTTCATCAATTGACTTTGGTTCCGATGAATCGGCAATTATCTCGACGTCATCCCAACCGAGTTGTTTAATCTTTTCAGCTAAGGAACGGTTACTGATTTTAACGCCATGTATTTCACCGAATATATAAAGCTTTCTGCGCGTTTTATCATAATGCATACGGCCAAAAGACAGCGCGTCATTCCCATAACCCCAGTCAATCCCTTGACGTATATTATCAAATGTTTTAATTTCTTTATCTGTAATACGTCTGAATGTGAGATTACTAAATGGAACAACGCCACTGCCTGTCGGTTTCCCTTCATATTCATGTTCATATTGCTGTGGTTTAAGTCTTTTTGTTTCTTCTGCTTCTTCCACGAACTGCTTAGAAATATGAGGATTATCATGATATGTACTATGATGTACAAATGTATTCTTTGGCTTGAATTGCGTTTCAAACTTCTTATTAACCCAGGACTGTTTTCTCTTCGGTGGTTTATACGAGTAATACATTTTATATCGCAGTCCATTCGGTAATTCTTTACGCAAAATAGACTTCTCTATTGTAGAAACATCTTCTTCTAATTTAAATTCGGCCAACTCTTCAAACCATGCAATAGCAACTGGATACTTCGCTATTTTAATAGATTTGATTTTTGCAGGGTCATCAGCACCACGGAATATCATTTTGTTTCCACGCGGTTTATAAATGATTTCCATCGGACTTTCTTTAAAACGAAATAAATGCTCTACACCTAAGATTTCTATCGCTTCTTTTATTTGCTCATAGCAGGATTCCCTTATTGTATCCTTTACTTTACGTATACAAAGAACCGTAATAGGAAACTGAATAAGGTCCATCCATAACGATACAAATGGATATATCAGTAGATTTACCCGAACCACGACCGCCCTTACAAACGATTTTTAATATAGATTCACATTTACGGGCTAACCAAACTTGATGAAATGCTGGTGGAAGTATTTCATCTATTTGCTTTTTAGACATTTAAATCACCACTGATATTATCTACAATGACAACTGGCTCAATATTATCATCATTATTAGTAGATTTAATCTTATCGATTTGAACCTGTATAAATTCAAGTTTAGCGCGTCGCTCATCATCTATATTAGCCAACCTATCAAAATCTTTAATAAGAGCAGACAAGGTAGAAAGTGCTTTAGATTGAGCATTTAAGAAACTTGCTTGTTTATCCCAAGCAAATTGAATCTCCCACTCTTCTTCAAAGCCGCTTTCACTAAGCTTTTTCTTTCGTAGTTCCTTTGTCATGTCCTCTTTATTATTAACGAACATAATACGTTGAGCATGAATGATTTGAGTGTGCTGCAGCATTATACTTTCCCATAGAATTGATAATGGATCATTGTTAATGGCTTCCTCTAGCTCTTCTTTTAAAGCGTATAATTCTTGTGGTAAATACTTTCTATACAAACCATGTGTAGCAGCATTACCATTACGTAGCGGAGCAGAACCTCCGGGATTACCGGTAGCATTTTTATTGCCCTTTTTGGCTCCACCACGATTGTTTACAGCATTCTTATTACCTTTGGGTGCTCCTGGTTTCTTTTTGGAGTACTCCGTATCTTTCTTTGGAGTACTCCGTTCATTTTTATGGAGTACTCCATTTAATTTGTCTATCCATCCATCTTTCGATTTCCATCCGCCAACCGTTTTTTCACTTACAGTTTTTTCGGATGTAGACAACAATTCGGCAATTTTACGATTCGTAATATCACCATTATGTTCTTTAAATATTTCATACGCTTTGTTACGGTCTGGACTTCGTTGTCTGGCCATAATTACATAACACCTGCCCCCTTATCCAATTGTTTGCACTTCCTTCTCTAAACACTCAATGCATATATGAGCATTATCCGTATTTGCTTCACGGATATATGTTTTATCAAAATGAGTAATAGTTAATGGCATTTTTAATGTCCACATACAAGGTTCATTACAAACAGAACATGTAGGAACGTTTATATTTTCTTCTTCCATTTACACCACCTCACGGTAATTCCTTTAAATCATTTTATTACATCCTATTATTGCAAATCTATTTATCTATATGTAAAATTATAAATAATCTCTAACATTTTGAATCGAGGTGAAAATCATGAGAAGTTTTAGTTCATTATTGATCTCTACCATCTGTTCAACCATCCTTTTAGTTTGGAATTCCCTTTCTTTTTATACTGAATTCACAACAGGACATACATACTACTGGATTTACGGTATCATAGCCTTGGTTTTTCTTCTATTCTTTATCCTAAACATGCGAGATATCATCAAGAAAAACTACAGAACATCAGGACAATAGGAGTTGATACATATGTGGAAAAAGATTAATAATTATAAGTTTCATCTAAAAGATTTGAAATTTATGACTTGGCTATTCCCAATTGTCGGTTTGTTATACGCTTATGACTTCTTCTCTGGGCTAATCTTTCACCAGGAGTTCTACTGGCTCAAATTAATATGCATGATAATAATGGTCCTGGGATTTATGGATATTAGAAAAAAGCTTAAAAACAACGATTATAGAACGGCAAGATGACAGAGGAGCCCTTTTTAGGGTTCCTTTTTCTCTGTAAAATAAAAAAAGCAGCAGATTCGCTACTTTAAATGTTTCTTATTTGGTGCTACCCCTATTTATAAACTGAAATCTTCCAATGATTTATCAATCTCATCTTGTTGAATGCCTATATAACGTAATGTAATTGATGGAGCAGAATGATTAAAGATCGTTTGTAGCATTACTACATCTTTTGTCTTTTGGTAATAATGATATCCAAAAGTTTTTCTAAGAGTATGCGTTCCAATTTCATCAAGGCCTACTTTTTCAGCAGCAGCGTTCATAATTCGATAAGCTTGAATTCTTGTGATTGGTTTTCCTGTCTTTTTAGAAGCAAATAAGCAATCTGTTTCATTCATTCCAGTTACATACTCATTTATTTTTTCTCTTAACCCTGTATTGATAATGAAACGTTTCTCTTTTCCGGTCTTTTGTTCTTTAATAACAATGTGAGTTCTTTCTTTTACATCATTTACATGTAACTTTAATAAGTCACTAATTCTTAGACCAGTATTGATTCCCATCTCAAATAAAAACAAATCACGATAAGACTGGCGACGTAAAACCTCTTTCACTTCTTCTAATTTTTTCTTATCTCGAATTGGTTGCACAAACTTCATTCCTTACCCCTCTATACGTTATGTTACATTAGATGTATCTTTATTATACAATATGTTACATAAAATATGGTATTTATTTTTAAAAATAGAAAAAAACGCTGATATAACGGCATTTATAATAATAAATATAATGTAACAAAATATATGATGTGTTACATTATATGGTTTTTGAACCTTCTTTACAATATTTGGTTTGTGTTGAGTTTGTTTTGTTTGTAAATGGCCAGCCTTTTTTAATTCTTACAGTAGCTGGTATCGAAATTGCTAGATTAGAGATTTCTCTTCAAGTAGCATTAGCTCTAAGAGTACTTGGAATACCGATTTGCGATTAATTAGCATATCAAAATAAAAAGCACCTGAATGTGTGCTCTGATATCAATTATTTATTTGTATTTCAATTACGGTAAATGAAGTTTTCTCCTTCTTCCAATCACCTAATATTGCTGCATCAATTTATTTGTACATTATTAAGTAACTGGAAGAAGAGCAAAAGCCCTTCTCCGTTTACACAATGTAAATTGTAATTGAATGTGAAATCAAGAAACAACTGTTCATTCAATCTGCAACCATCGCCACCGGTTATGACGATCCATTTTCAGTTATAAGGAATTTTGTGAGCAATGTTTTCCGCCACTTCTCACAATACAAATATAACACGGAAATGCCAAAACAACCGGCACATTTACTGCCAAAAAGCGGTCACGACTCTGCCACTACTTCCACATCTTTCTATTCTGTATTTGAAACTGTAGTTTGAACTATTTTTTCGTTTTCCCACCAGCTTTTAACAAAATAAATAATTTGAATGATTTCTAACTCTTTTTCCTTATCGAGTGTTGTTTTACTCCTATATATCATTTTTTATTTGCTAATGTTGTATATTCTACTTCTACAAGAACAGCAGGATATACAAGACTATTGATAGTTTTTATAGGAATATATAATCCGTCGTCACCATTTTAAGCCGCCAGGTATCTCGCCCTCTTCTTCCTTAGATTTTTCCTACAACTTCAATAAAAAAACTCATGTTTCTCTTTCTGTAAATCTTATTAGAATAATATATTATTAAATTCGTATATTGAGCACAATAAATTTTTATAGAAGCATACACCTTATAAAAATATCTTCTATTAATAAATTTTTATAAATAAATTTCTATAAATAAATTTTAAAAACTAGTATACATGCTTATACATAAATGAAAAAAACGAATATATTGACATTGAAAGATTTTAAAAATCTAAATTTATTTTAAAAAGGAGATTAGATAATATGAGTGAACAATGCCCAATTAACGTACCTTGTGAGGTAAATGGACAAACTCAAACACCATTAAGTGATGCAGCTGCAACACCAATTCTTACTCCAGGAGCACCCATTGTAAAAATCCCAGTTGTTTTAGCAGAAAGAACGATTCAAATTGTTGTAGAATCTGATATTTCATTAGATCCTCCAGCAGTTGAAATCAAACGCATTTTAAAAAATGCATTTTTAACACAATGTAAGTTAGTTCCTGTAGCATTTACTCCAGTACCAGGTACACCTTACCGCCGAGTTACAAGAGCAAAATTATTTGTACAAGGATATATTCGTAAAAACATTGAATATGCAAATGACGAGTGTAATGGTGTGCTATATGACCGCATTGCCAATGTCCCATTTTCTGGTTTTGCTGATTTAACAGCTGGTGATTTTCTATCACAAGCTATAGTAGCTGCTTCCTCAGATACTACTTCTCACTTTATTAATCCTAAAAATGGTGATCTACCACGTTTAGACAAATACTTCTTCGAAAATACAGTTTTTTATAATGAACAACCGTATTGCGAATTAGTCAGCGCTCAATTTTTTGAATTAGACTTTTCACCTTGTCCAACAGACCTAAACGAACCATTTGATACTCTTCGTGAAAAAATTGTACTAGATCTTACTTTAAAAGTTTTACAAGTACAACAAGTACGAGTTTAAAACAAAGAAGCACTCAAATTGAGTGCTTCTTTGTTTTATAAATTTGTAAATAAGAGAACTTCTAAACGTTCAAAATTAACCTACTTAAAAAGAACACCAATGTCCATTTTGGTGTTCTTGAAAAAGAAAACTATAAAATAAAGTAAACTGAAATAAGTGAGTGAAACCTATTCCGATACTATATTATATGCTTGACTAACATTTATAGTGTTAAAAATTTCAAATTATATATCATTATTAATAAAAGATCAAAAGCGAAATTCTCTTTAGCATTAAATTTTGAGTTCTTTACCAAACAGACGACTCCAAAATGACTTTTTTGTCCTGATTTCTTAAGTTGATGGGCGTGCTGTCTTACCTCTGCTTTTTTACCCGTATTAATAAAATGTGCATTGACTACCAATGCTATAATCGCTCCTATAAATCCTGAAATTGGTGCAACTTTAGTTATTATCATGTTCACGTTAATTCTCTCATATTAAATAGTACAATCCCATAACTACCATCGTAATTTCATCATATAAATTCTTTTCCCAGTTACCCATATCTTATATTGTGTGTAACTGACCCTAGCGTGAAATCCCTTGCTATCATTGATTTCATTTCACTTTCTCTTTTGAGTTACACAGTACAAAAATTATGAGTAACTGTATAGGGATACCACCAACATTTTGCAAAATAACCTACGCTGTGTAAAAAAATAAAATAAGCTGCCCATATGGACAGCTTGTTTACATATTTCTCGTTATTGGAAGTTAAATTTTATCAGTTTTTCCTTCTTTGAGTACCTGTATTAATTTTTATAACTTGTTTTTTTAAGTAAGAAAAACCCTTTAGGTTCCCATAAAGGCAATTATGTCCAAACTAACTAATTCCTTTTCTATATAGTATTAAAAAAGGAGGTGAGAAAATGAGTAATAATGAGCATAAATCTTTAAGTAAAAATAAAGTGAAAATAGAATCGGCACATCAAGAGTGTATTGACCGTGCTTATCGTATTCCCATATTTTTAAGTACGACAACTCATTTAAATGACAACCAACAACGGTTTCTAAACCGTCTAATTTTAGAAATTGAGTATGCTTTGCTTTTTCCACGTACATTGCCTTTAAGTGAAAGTTATCCGGAATCCATTTTAACTGATATTCGTCGTCTAGTTTCATCAAGCTATGGAATGTTGGCAGTAAACCTTCGTCGTTTTAAAATTCAAACAGTTGACGTCAATGTAGGACCTCTTCCACCATCAACTCCATTCTGGGTAGGATCAGTTTATTCACAAGTAGAACCTTCAATGGCTTTTCAATTTGGTCTACCCTTATTATTAGTAAGAGAAGAAGATACTGACGTAAATAATGGAATTTGGGCAGGAGGAATTGCCCCACTTAACCTATTTATAGTTTGGCATTCTGAAACTCAAACTGTAGACCAATTCTTTAACACTCCTGAATGGAGATCAGCTTTTGCAAATTGGAGTGCACAAGTAAGAAATGCTTTTTATATTCAGACAGAACCTAAGTTCAAGTACAGTTGTGAATGATAAACTGGCCCTTTAGTTTTCTAAGGAACACATGAATATTCTATACAAAACTAGTTAATATAACGTCCTATTATCGGTAGCAAGGAAAAAGTGGCCCCTTACTCTGACAAGGGGACCTACTCCTGGTGCGGGTTTTCGGGTTCTCGTTTGTTACTGGATTAGTCGAAAACTGTATAAAATTTTGTATGCTCTTAGCGTGGTTTTTTCAACAATGCTGGCAATACCCCTAGATTTAAAAAGAAAAAAGCAATGATTAGATTTTAAACCTAATCATTGCTTTATCCATTGCATCTTGATTTACACCTATATAACGTAACGTAACCTTCTCTGACGAATGATTAAATATTTCCATAAGTAATGCTATGTTTTTCGTTTGCATGTACATATGATACCCATACGTTTTTCTTAACGTATGGGTTCCTATTTCATCTAACCCAAACTCTGCCGCTGCTCCACTTAATATCTTATATGCCATGCTACGACCAATTGGACGATTCTTCCCTTGTCTACTTTGTAATAAATACTCATTGTCTTCTCTTTCTTCAATAAACCATTTAAGTTCTCTTTTCAGTGCTGCAGTAATTTGTATTCGTTTTTGTTTCCCTGTTTTCTTTTCCCTCATAGATATATGACTGCCTTTGACATCCCCTACTTTTAGTTTCAAAATATCTGAGATTCTAAGACCTGTATTAATACCCATAATGAAAAGAATGTAATTACGTAAGCTTTTTTCCTTAAAGTACTCTTTTAGCTGTTGTATTTGCTCCGGATCACGTATCGGTTGAACGAAATTCATTATTCATTACCTCCCTTTTCTTCTGTCTCGTAAACTTCTAATCTAAGTGCAAAAGCCAGTTTATAAAACGCTTTAGACTTCCAACGTCGATAAGTACGCTCTGACATCCCTATTTCGTTATAAAACATATAATCACATACGTCCTCTTCTTCTAAATAACGTTTATAAATAATATCTCTTTGGATACTGCCTGCACGTCCATTTCCTAATCGGTTTAAAAACTGATTAATACGTACTGACATTTTCACAAGCCACTCTTCTCGCTTGCTTTGTTGAATATTTGCTATAGCAACATCTTCTAACGGCTTACCAACTGCATGTGTAGGACCATGCTCACGCATTTCATAAGAAGGAGTAACTTTCATTTCTTTACGCATCATCCCAAATTGCCTATGTATACGTACGCTTTCCAACACACCTTCTAATTCCTCCTGTGTTGCTGATCTATCGATTTTTGGTAAGAAAGATAATTGTTTAGTCATGTAGGACCACTCCTTTTTATTTTTTTACTTTTGTCTTAACGCTCCACGTCTCCGTTCATAACGTGGACCACGAATTCCCATTAAATCTTCAATGTCACGAGTGCTTAATTTTTCTTTTCGTTTTTTCTTGTTTTTCTTTTTAGCTTGTTTTGATTGCTTTTTCCATTCGCGCAATTGATCTTTTAGCACCTTCATTTCCCCATCTCCCTTTTCAAAATAAAAAGGACACCTATCCCTAAAACAGCTTTCATTGCTGCTTTAATGAATTGGTGTCCTCTAGTTTTCTAGCCGGACTATATTCTGTTTGCTTTCACTTTAAAAGAATTACTGTTTTAACTGTTCTATTAAATTACTCTATTCATCGTTCCCTTCCAATTCCTCACTCTCTTCACGTATTTGTCCAATTAATGAAATTACAGAACCAACTGCTTGAACCCAACTTCCTATAATATCTATTAGCTTTCCTTCTTCATTTTCATTAGTTTCGTTGTTTACCTGAGTGTTTGTATCTTTCTCCACATCATTTACATTACCTTCTTTATTAGACTGGTCCTCATTTCTGATACTTTTTAATTCGTCAATACCCCCTATTGCCTGTAATGAATTCCCAATTGATTGTAATAAGTTTCCTATAATATTTAAGTGTTCATCTTTATCGGATGTATCCTCAAATTCATCTGCTAATGCTGTAAGTCCACCCAATGCTTGTGTCCAATTCCCGGCAATCACTAATTTAATTTGTGTTTCCTCTTTAAAATCAATAATTAATCCAGATATTACAGTGACGTTACCAATTGATTGGATTTCATTACCAATTTGTTCAAGAGAAACTTCTCCTTGACCATCAGCCTCTAAGGCATTTCCAACAGCCTGTAATACGTTTCCATAAACATTTAAATCCTTTCTTACATTACTGCTTATAAAATCAAAAGGCGTACTTCCAATAGCGGAAGTAATTGTTCCTATTGCTGCAACCCATGCACCAAATATCTCTTTAAATTGGTTCTCCATTTAAAACATATCCCAGCATTAAGTAATTAATATAATCCTATTCAATTACTCATCTCACTGTTAATAATTTCAAATGTCTCTTTACCATCTCCTTTTTTATAATAATGTCTTATAAAAGTACCTTTTTAGGAATTATACGTATTTGTTAAACGTAATTCTATATTGCTTTTATACATATTACTTAGCATTGGTTGGATTGCATTATTCGGAATATGGTGGTCTGCATTCTTTCATTAAATGCATCTATCCACTGAATAAAACTCAATATTCCATCCATACTATAGATAACCCATCTTTAATGTGCTGTAACCAGTTAGATTTTATTTAAGACTGAGCAGTTAGCTTTTGCTAGCTGCTTTGTTTGTTAGTATTCTTTTAAGAGGAACAAGTTATATGCATAATAACTCAAACAAAATCCATACTATATTTAGGTTAGGTCTTAAAATTTAAAACCCTTATTCCAAACTTAGACCTAATATATCGCTCCTCTCCCTTCCCTGGGGCTCAGTAGCTAGCTTTTGCTAGCTGCTTTTTTATTAAAACGAATAAAATTCGATATTCTAACAATATTAATCGCAATACAACTTGCTTCTTACCCAAGTTGTATCTACTTGAGCAGTTAACTTTTGTTAACTGCTCTTATATTGAATAAATTTCTAAAACATGTTAACAATATAGGTACACCAAGGTTGAATACGAATGACCATTGCGTTCTTCTTATTCACAGAGCAGTTAGCTATGATAACTGCTCTTTTTTGGTTTGTCCGAATAAAACTCTAAATTTTGTCCAATACTATACATGGGCTGATACAGCTTGAATTCACAGTGACCTCTGTAATTTTCTTTTTCCCTTTCTCTGAGGGCTGAGCAGTTAGCTTTTGCTAGCTGCTCTTTTATATTGATTTAATAATAAAATTTAGGTCTTATTTCTTTTTTTACACCATATACTTCTAACCTAGCCCCAGCTCAAAGTGTTACCTCCTATCTTAAAGGGAACTTATGCATGGTGCTCTTTTTTAGTTTCTATATTTCTACAAAATGAAATTTTTGTTTAGTTTTCTTTCCTGCATAATATTTCGATATCCGTTTATACTATAGTTGTATCCTATGCTACTTCTAAAAGCGTACAATGGAGCAGTTAGCTACTTCAGCTAGCTGCTTTGTTGTGCCAAATAATTTTTTATTTCTCAACAACCATTATTGGAATTAAAATCCCAATAATGGTAATATGAAAGTAACTTTCAATCATAATTATTAACATGTCAAGTGTTGTTCCCTTTTAAAAGGTCCTGTGTCAACCAGGGCCTTTTAAACTTGTTCCCTACTAAAATAGCTTTTTCTTCAAATACTTCACGCACATGAAAAAATTACATTTGGTATCACGTACTCTTTTACACTAAGAGATTTGATCCGAAGAGCACTTATATATAGTGCTCTTTTTGGTATGGAATGTGAAATAAAGGCTTGCTCTTAAAACCTTTTATGTAATTATTGTAGGGTTTTTCCTTACACCCGTGTGTCTGGTTACTCATAAGTTGTTAAAGTATAAATATAAATTGTTAGTTAATTTATAAGGGAGTTGTAAAAATGAGTAAATTTAAAAAGAATTGTCACATACCCTTTCCATGTGCCTTTCCTTTACCTCAAATCGGGTCTACTGGATTAACTGGTGCTACTGGACCTTCGGGACCTACTGGAGCTACCGGACCTTCAGGTGGACCTCGGGGACCTACCGGGCCTACTGGAATTCAAGGTAGCCTGGGACCTACTGGGCCTCAAGGTATTTCTGGACCTCAAGGGATTCCTGGGATTTCTGGATCTATTGGTTCAACTGGACCTTCTGGAATTCAAGGGATCCAAGGTATCCAAGGCATTCCTGGCATTCAAGGTCCTATTGGACCCACTGGAATAACAGGGGTCACTGGAATTCAAGGGATTCCTGGCATTCAAGGGATTCCTGGCATTCAAGGGATTCAAGGGATTCCTGGTCCGACCGGCCCTCAAGGGATTCCTGGCATTCCTGGTTCTGTAGGTCCAACTGGACCTTCTGGAGCTGTTGGACCTACCGGCCCTTCCGGGGGACCGCCAGGACCAACGGGCCCGACTGGACCTTCTGGGGGACCACCAGGACCAACCGGAGTGACTGGCCCCACTGGACCTTCTGGGTCACCAGGACCAACTGGACTTCAAGGTATTCAAGGTATCCAAGGGATTCCTGGCCCCACTGGACCTCAAGGAAGTCAAGGGATTCAGGGGATTCAAGGTAATCCGGGGCCTATTGGTCCTATTGGACCCACTGGAATAACTGGGGCGACTGGAATTCAGGGTATCCAAGGTATTCAAGGTAATCCGGGACTTATTGGACCTATCGGCCCGACTGGCCCAACTGGGCTTCAAGGTATCCAAGGCATCCAAGGCATTCCTGGGCCTACTGGATTACCAGGAACCGCTGGAGCTACCGGACCTACTGGGCCTACCGGTCTTACAGTATCTGGGTTATCTCATTATGCTTATGTTTTCAATACAGCAGCTCAAGTTGTTGCCTTAGAAGCACCTATTCTTTTTAATTCACATGGTAGAATGACATCTGGTTTTACTCATACACTGGGAACTTCTCAATTAATGGTTCTTAATGCAGGAGATTATAAAATTTCTTTTTCTGTATCAGGAGTTGAGCCTAATCAATTCACACTTTTTTTAAATGGTGCTCCGGTTACCAGCGCAGTTTATGGATCAGGTGCAGGGACTCAACCAAACAACGGCCAAACAATTCTCGCTTTAGCTGCAGGTGATATTATTACCCTTAATAATCATACTTCCGCTGCTGCAGTTACTTTGCAGACTTTGGCAGGTGGAACACAAACGAATATAAATGCTTCGATTGTAATTGAAAAATTAATTTAATTTAATGATTTATTTCTTGAAACTCTAGCAGTTAATAACCTAGAGTGGATTCTTTTTTTTAACAAGCAGTTAGCTTTTGCTAGCTGCTCTTTTAATTAAAATAACGCTTTTGTTTAAAACTTTTCACATTTAAACCAGACAAGCATATGTTATTTTATGGAAACTTCCCATTCATAGCATTCTACCTTTCTTATTTAAGAGCACGCTTATATGTGTGCTCTTTTGTATTTGCTATGAAATAAGAATTTTATTTAGTTGCCATTAACCTTTTTATCCACTTTGAATATAGTATTATCATCCAAGTGAATACACAGGTCGCCCTGGACCAGCCTCCTTGTATTCCTTGTACACAGAACCCGTTATAACTAGCGGGTTCTGTATATTTTTATCTATACAATAACTATTTTGTTTAATTTATAAAATACAAGCGCTTGTCCATTTCATTTTGTTCTACCCCTACATTTACTATTAGTAATAAGAACTGAACTTTTCAGAGGTGAAAATATAATGGACGAGTTTTTATCTTCTACTTCAATAAACCCTAATTTAGTTGGACCTACTTTACCACCCGTTCCACCATTCACACTACCGACTGGGCCGACTGGGCCGACTGGACCGACTGGACCGACTGGACCGACTGGGCCGACTGGACCGACTGGATCACTATCAGTAGCTTACGGAACTTTTTGGCAAACGGAAATCATTACAGTTCCTTTCGAATCCCCTTTTTCTTTTAATCAGGCTGACCCTATGGTGGGGGGAATTTCTCTGTTAAATCCAACCACAATTAATATCACACAAGCTGGGGATTATCGAATTTCTTTCATTTCCTCGATTAACTTGACTGTAGCCCTTTCATTTCCTTATTCGCCTACCATTTCTATACTATTAAATAACAGTCTGATTCCAAATTTCAAAGCTACTTTCGGTCTTTCAATACTAGATCCAGAGGATGTAGATTGCGCTCAACTCATTGGAGACACTATTTTATCAGTCCCAGCCAACTCAACACTTCAACTTATAAATAATAGCTTTGTAGGCGAAACAGCCATTCGTACATGCGATAATGGAATAAATGCTTTAGAATTAAACATTATCAAATTAAACTAGTACAAGTACGCCCTTAAAACTAGGTGTTATTATGGCATCTAGTTTGCAGTTTCCAATGAAATTTTTGTACAAAGAATACACACAAAATCAAAAATAAATTCATAAAATATTTTATATTCTTTTCTTTTAGAATGAATAGTCTTTACAGAGCACTTCCCGAAGTGCTCTTACATTTACATATCAAATAACGTTTTTAATTAATTACGAGAGCGGATTTTATTATTTTGTACAAGCACTCTATTCTTCTTTTAATAAAATATATAGATATCTCAAAGAAAGGAGAGCGACATAAGTATGGCTGATTATTTTTATAAAGATGGTAAAAAATATTACAAAAAACAATCGTATTCTCACCACCAAAAAGACAACTGTTTTATTGAAACCCATACATTATCTGGTTCTAATACAACTTTAAATTTCAGCGTACCAGCTAACACTACAAGAACTGCTTTTGAAGATTTCACCAATAACCACAATAAAACATTACTTGATCTTCGCATTCCCGGTACTTCCCAACCAATTGAAGTAACTATCCGAACAAGAAGTTCTCGTCTGCCGATTACTGTAACAATAGTTGCAGGTGAAACCAAGGTATTCCAAGTAGAGGATTTCCATAGTCTCACTCTCACAAATAATACTAATATCAATAGCAATATTGGTATATTCATTCAAAAAACATTTTGTATCTGTTGCAATAATCAAAATGATTCTCGTAACAAGTATTATAAAGAACAATCAAATTCTCACTATCAAAAAGATAACTGTTTCATCGAAACTCATACCGTAGCTGGTTCAGAAACTACCCCAACCGAAAATGCACCTTTAACTATTATCGTACCCCCTGACACTTCAAGAAGAGTTTTTGAAGATTTCACTAATAATCACAACAAAACATTACTTCAAATATCTGTTCCCGAAGATGTCTCCCCCATCGAAGTCACTATTCAAACAAGAAAATCTCCTACACCAATTATCGTGACTCTTGCTACAAATGAAACAAGAGTATTTCAAGTAGAAGATTTTCAAAGCCTTACTCTCACAAATAATACCGAATTCCTTAATTTCATTGAAGTATTGATTAAAAAGACATTTTGTATCTGCTGCAATGATAGAAATGATTCGTGCGATGAATATTCCCGTGATTACGAATGTGAATGTTAGATTGACTCCCCAAAAGAATCCTTATAAAGGGTTCTTTTTCTTTTACCTTAGTATCATCTAATCATTCACATTTGTTCAACATTTCATCTCTTAACAAAATTCCGATTTAATTAATATCCTACAAAATAATACTTTCATTAAAAAACCATTCATATTTCATTTTACGAATAATCTTTTTTATATCGTACATACTATCTGCAAGCCGATTTCCCACGGCTGTACTCTTTCCAAACGGAGCTCTCTCCTCCGTACCACTTGAGAACAGGAGGGTAACTTAATTAGTTGCCTGCCGTTTTTACGTATAATCGTAAAACTTCTTGTCCATACTTTTTAGAGAAAACATCTTATGCCATTTGGAGCGACCTCCAGCACATGATATTTGTACGGCCGTTCCTATAAAAGGAGCGGTCTTATTTTATCTTTGCTTGCCTCTTTTCTATTCAAATAACGCTTTTTTTAAATCCCATTGCCTAATTCCTCGTTTGTCCATTTCACTTTACTCTACCTTCACATTTACTATTAGTAATACCAATTTTTCAGAGGTGAAAATATAATGGACGATTTTTTATCTTCTGCTTCAATAAATCCAGATTTACTCGGACCTACTTTACCAGCTATTCCACCATTCACACTGCCTACCGGACCCACTGGACCTACCGGGGGCACTGGACCTACCGGAGGCACTGGACCTACCGGAGGCACTGGACCTACCGGAGGCACTGGACCTACCGGGGACACTGGACCTACCGGGGACACTGGGCCTACCGGGGACACTGGACCTACCGGGCCTACTGGACCTACCGGGCCTACTGGACCACCCGATGGACCTACAGGAGCCACTGGACCTACCGGGCCTACTGGACCACCCGATGGACCTACAGGGGGCACTGGACCTACCGGAGACACTGGACCCACCGGGGGCACTGGGCCTACCGGGGGCACTGGGCCTACCGGGGGCACTGGGCCTACCGGAGACACTGGACCTACCGGGGACACTGGACCCACCGGGGGCACTGGGCCTACCGGGGACACTGGACCTGGATGCATAGAACCTCTACCAATATTCACTCAAATCGTCTATGTAAACAAAGCTGGTAATGACGCTACTGCTGATGGTTCTGAATGCGCACCATTTTTAACAGTAACTGCAGCAATGGCATCAATAACGGATGCTATTGCGCCATTTCCGGATCCTTTAAATATAACTAAACGTTATGCTATCTCTATTGGACCTGGTAACTATATTGAACCATTAATTCATTTAAAAGCTAACGTTCAATTAGTAGGAACTAGTACTTTATTAACTAGATTACAAATTCCTTTCGATATAAATGATCCGTCTTGGTTTGATTTGAACTTTTCACAAGATCCTAGATCTGGGTTTGTCGATCTGACATTACTAAGTGGGCCTCTGGACTTTAACTTTCAAACAGCGCAAAGTGTTTCAGGTAAATTATTCTTTGTTAGCGTTAATATAACCCCTACTCCTATATTCACAGCTTTATCGACTTCTGTGAACCAAGTGAATATCCGTGATTCAATGTTATCCGGTGGTTATACTCAAAATGGAATTAACATGGCGATGTTTGCTTCATTCGTTTCTAGTGGAAATATTACTATTAATTCACAAGCTACTACAGATACCCAAGTCAATTTAGTTGGTGGAGGAATAAATGGTAATGTCATTATTAATGTGCTATCTGGTCATATTCCAATTGACCCCTTAAATTTAACCAGCTTCGCTATTACAGAAAACATTTTCAATCCCAGCCCTAATTCAGGGAATTTAATTGTCAATGGCGTTAATGACGTTATTACAAGAGTCAGAGCAACAGTTGATTCTTTACCTATTCGTTCCCGGATAAATATTTTAGGAACAAATACATCTTTGATTAGAGTTGATGATGCTTTCGATTTAGCTTATACACCTATTAATCCAGCAAACTGGGCTCCTCTTCCTCCTACTACAGTGCAGGAAGCTCTAGATAGAATTGCTGCATTGCTGGCAGTAACTATCGGTACACCTTAAAAAGAACTTAAATCCTATTTTAATAGGAGCTAAATTGCTATGATATGTGAAAGAAAAGTCTCTTCAATTCTGATTGTAGAGACTTTTTTAGTTTCTAAGCAAATCCGATATCCGAAAGTTAATATATATATCATAAACAAAGTGTATATTTCTTAACAAAATTCAAATTTGATTAAAGTAACTGTGTTTTTCGTTCTTCCATACGAATTACTTTTCCACTTTGATATACAAATGATTGTTCACCAAATCCACCTTGGGGTGGTTCTATTAGTTGGACCTGACCATTTTTAACAACATATATTCCGTTTATTTCCAAATCTATTTCAGCTTTCATTTCTACAAGATTTTCTTTAATAATTCCCATTAAGACCACTCCCGTATGTTATGATTATTTTGTCGAAGCAAGTCGGGAGCAATCTCGACTTTTTTATTTTGTTATAGATATTCCACAACATTATCGGGAATAAATGATTGTTCTAATGATAAATAAATTCGTATTGAAATCGGTTCTTTATTATCTCTCGCAGACTTGCAAAGCTCCTCCGCTTCTTCCCAATCGAACTGCTTATCTTCCACTCGCTTAAATCTCCAAATTCCAATTGTATATTCCTCAAATAATTCATACTGATCATTTGGCGCTGTTGTTGGTTTTAATTCATCAGTAGCTCTTACTTGCTTTGGTACTTGAACAACTACATCCGTAAAACGAACTTTAGAATTTAATCGATGAATGTTTGCTTTCTCAGTATCGAATGCTACTACAGGCTCAACATCAAATATTGTTAACTGCTTTGGCATTACAATCCTCCTAAACCTCTTTTTTATATTTAGATAACACTTGTTCTAAACGTTTACGTTCACCCTCTAAATCCATTTCATCGTGCTTTACAGGCTGAGATTGCACTTCTGTATCTTGTGTATGTAACCAATCAGGGACGATTTCTTTTCTAGTATTACTTCTCCCACCACGAGACTGGTATTTCTTACGGAATTGAGTTTGTGCAGCCTCAACATCAGTAATACTCTTATACCCCTTAGCATGCCAATCTCTTAAAATACCTTGTACATAAGACATATTAGGTGCATTCTTTTCTAGAGCTATTTTCATTGCTTTGATAACAAGCTGTGCATTCAAATCTTCAATCCACGCATTAATCCCTTCAGCCACAAATGGTTTAAGAACTCCTAAGTTTTGCTCATAAAATGCTATTGGATTTTCTTCTGCAACTTTTTTATCACTTGAGCAGCTTGCTGCTTCTTCTTTTGTTTTTGTTTCTTCTTTTTCTTTTGTTTCTGTTTTTGTTTCTTCTTTTTCTTTTGTTTCTGTTTTTGTTTCTTCTTTTTCCTTCGTAGGGTCTTCGAAGCCCCTTATAAGCCACTCAAAACGAGCTTGGAAGTATTCCTTAATACGAGGAATTTTAAAATCTTGCTGCTGTTCTAAATCTAAACATGTCTCATAAAAATCAATTAAAAAATCTTCACACTTAATATTTTGGATTTCTTTTAACACACACTTTTCAATATTCATATTTGTAATAGCATTGAATTTAAGCCAATTAATCAACACAATTTCTTTCGTCTTTTTGTTGTAATGAATTTTCTCGTAATCAGCAAACCGCTCTAGCAGCTTCTCAACCGTTTCACGGTTATATCCTGTATCCATTTCTATCACTCGTAGTGGAAGCTCATAGATACCACTCTGAGAAGTTTTGCTATTAGTCATTAAGTATAAATAGAAGTATTTCTCCTCCGGTGTAAGATCTAAAACGAAAGCATCTTGCCAATATGAAACTTGAACAGGTCTATAAACTGCCATATTATTCATCCTCCATTGTTTTACTTGATTTGCTTTGATATACTTAATCCAATTCAATTTTTAGAAAGACTCTCTATAAGAGTCTAAAATCTATCACTCTGCCAAGTGATAGATTTTTTATTTTCTTCGACTAACTACTGATGCATTTATCCCCTGCCCTTGAAGGCTTTTAACAACTACACGATAACTCTTTGATACATCGTGATCCTCTTTTTCATTACGAAGGCTCTTAAATTCTTTTGCGCATCTATTTAATTCCTTCTCCCAATGATTTGCTTCATCCAACGATTCAGCGTTGAACAAATTATGAAGACATGTAACCATGCAGAGGATTTTGGTCATGAGACCTGTCACATCCTATTTCATTCTGGTAATCAATTATTAATGCATCAAATGTTTCTAGATTATCAAGAAGCAAAGGCTAAAAACTTCGCACAACAATTTTGTGTACCTACTTTTATGTTACGAAAGCTTCCTCCCCTACAGTTAAAAGCATATATAATCTCAGAAAAATTCAATGTAACAACACAATTTGCTGAAAAAAGGCTTTTACATTATGAAAATCAATTATTAGCAAGTAAATTACAGAATCAAATATCACAATACTGTAATTTTCAAAAATAACGATGCAGGAGGTATTGAATATGAAAGGAAGTTTTCGTAAACGTGGAAATACTTGGTCTTTTACAATAGATATCGGTATAGATCCGGCCACAGGAAAACGCCAGCAAAAAAGTAAAAGTGGATTTAGAACAAAAAAAGAAGCCCAAAATGCTGCTGCAACGATGATTACGGAGATAGAGAAAGGCATATATTTTGATGACAAACAATTAACTGTTTTAGATGTATGGGAAAAGTTAAAGCCTCTTCGTAAAGCTGAATTAAAAATTACATCTTATGAAAAAGACATGAGCTTAGTTAGGCTCTATATCCTTCCCCCATTTAGTTATAAAAAGATTAAAAGTATTAAACCCGTAATGATTCAAAGCTACTATGCTGAACTTAAGGAAAAAGGCCTGTCAAATGGTACAATCAGCAATATCCATCGCTGCTTCAGATGCATATTCAAACATGCAGTAGAATGGGAAATCATACATGATAATATAATGAATAAGGTTAAAAAACCACGTGAAGAGCAAGGTAAGATGAAAACATGGTCTAGCGAAGAATGTAATCGATTCCTCCAGTATCTAAAAGAAAAAAATACTAAGTACCATATGTTCTTCTTACTCGCAATCTATACAGGTATGAGACGCGGAGAATTACTTGCACTAACGTGGAAAGATATTGACTTTGATAATAAACGTCTCCTGGTTAATAAATCGCTTGTAAAAACAGAAAAAGGACTATTTAAAGCTGCTACAAAAACTAAGTCTTCAAATAGAAGCATTAGTATCTCTTCTTTTGTTATAGAGAAATTACAATCCTACTACTCCTATAAAAAGAAAGAATTTTTCCGCTGGGGTATACACTTGAATGAAGAGGCCTTTATTTTCACCGGCAATACGATGCATTCGCCCTTACATATAGATGCTCCTCATCGCTTTTTGAATGATCACTATAAAAAAGCTGGTGTTCCTCGAATTCGTATACACGACTTACGACATACTCACGCTACACTCATGCTTCAGGCTGGAGAACACCCTAAAATCGTACAAGATCGCTTAGGGAATTCATCTATTCAAATGACTTTAGACAAGTATAGCCACATCACACAGAACATGCAGCAACAAGCGGCGGAAAACTTCGAGAGCATAATAAAATCTAATGAAAATACCTGATAAAAGATGAACAAATTTAATGTGAGCAAAATGTGAGCATCGAGGGAAATCACCACTTAAAAACCTTGATATAATAAGGTTTCTCATACTATCTCGTTGAATCTTGGGAGAAGAATGAGCAGTTTTAGGTTTGTTTATTTTATGTTATTTAAAACTATAAAAGTGTCACAAATGCCTGTTATATACGCATTTGTGACACTTTTTATTTGTTATATATTTTAAAACAGTAGTTTCATATTAATTGAGTGGAAAATATGAGCAAATAATCGCCTTTTAATTTAACTGTATTTGATAAATTTTTATTTTAAAAACCATTCATTATTTCTCTGTTTATTTTTTCCTATTATCTTATAATTTAGATTAGGAAAGGAAAGAAAATATATATGTCTAAAAATGAAACTGTACTCTATTAAATAAAATTGAGATAGTAATTGAAATTTTTAAAAATATATAAAAAGAAGATCCCTTCTATAAAGATTTATTAAAACGATTAAACCGTTTAGCCACATATCTGCAAAGTAAATCTCGTGGAATTAAAGGCGCAGTGAGAGCCTATACTGAAACTGGTCTCGTAAAAAGATTTGACGATCCTCTACTTATTGAATTAGATAAATTAGAGGCTATGCTAAATGAAAATAAATAATAGTAAACCGACATCGAAAAACGACTCAGATATGTAGAGGAACAAACTGATAGAATCTTAAATGAAACTTGCATGTATCCCCTTTTTAGAAAAACAAGTAAAACTTTAGTCAGTGGGGTTTTATTCACCCACCACGCGAGTAAAGGTGTGAAAAATTTTGAGTAATATGAATAAAAGCCGAATTGAAATTCTAAAAATGAAAGCAAAAAGAAATGGTAGTAGAAAAGAACTGATAGACGAACTTTCTAATATTGTTACAGTTTCTATGGACTCATTTATGGATCCAGAATCTAATGATTTATTTTGTAAAGACTTATTTAATACGCTAGCACAAACTTCAAACATAAAAAATTTTGGTAGCACTAATTATGAAGAAAACAGAATACTATCAATAGCATTGTTAAAAGAAATAGCTAAAACTATTAAATTTCCAGTTAATCAAGGGAGACTCTTTTTCTCTAAGGGTGGTAAATTTGAAGCAGTTAAACTGAACATTGCTGAAGTATTTGAGAATTTAGAAGCGTTATCAACCATATCAAGATTTCTAACTGGATATGCAGATTTTGTATTAGTTGGGGACGATTTAGAATTCGGGATTGTTATTGAGCGGACTGAATACCACTACGAATTCAGTATGTGGGGCGTATCCACAATATGAAATACGAAAATACAAAAGACCACTTCAAAAATGAGAGTGGTCTTTTTATTACTTTATCTATCAACCTTTCCAAATTATTCATATCAACACTTTCTTTTAAGACCTTCTCTTCCTAGGACCTACAATTAATTTAATCGCCGTTCTTTCTTGATCATTAATAGTAACCTCTTGAAATGCTGGAACAAAGGCCAAATCAATACCACTTGGAGCAACAAATCCTCTTGCGATTGCAATTGCTTTAATCGCTTGATTTATAGAACCCGCCCCAATCGCTTGAATTTCCACATTGCCACTTGTTCTTAGTACACCAGCTATTGCACCTGCTACTGAATTTGGTTTTGATTTTGAAGATACTTTTAATATATTTTCCATGTAAGTTGCTCCCTCTATTATTTAATCGCTCTTTTGTTACGGTTTAAAATATTTCAACGTATCTTTTATTACTATTCACACCAAAAGCAAACAATGCTACATATGTACATTCATTCGATACTTTTCGTCTTCTTCCTGCCCCACTACGTAAATAAAAGAGAATAACCGTAAACTCTAATGTACAAATTTTTAAAATAGACATTCGCTTTAACGATCACATCATTGCAACTGAGGATAATGGTTTTATTTTTACATGTGAAATTAAAATAAACATTCCCACTATACTTTAACATTTCAAGATATTCCACTGATATTTTTACCAAATCATTAACCTTTTCTTCTTCAAAAATTGTTACAACTACTATTCTATTACTATATTTCATCGTATTAGCACTTTATACTCCAAATCTATCACCTTTTATATAAGACAAGTATAAAATACTATGTGTATACACTTCATTCATAATAGGAGGTAATATATTGGGTTCATACTATCATTCTTCAAATTCAAATAAAAAATGTTCATGCAACTCCTCTTCTAGTTCCTATAAAAAATGTTCATGCGACCATTCACATAAAAAAAGCTGTCCAGCATACGGTACTTTTTGGCAAACTGAGTTTATAACTGTTCCTTTTGGAGATCCTTTTCCATTTAATCACGTTGGCCCTATAGCAGGAGGAGTTTCCTTACTAAATCCTACTACTATACAATTTAGTCAATCTGGTGATTATAGAGTTTCTTTCATTTCAACGATTAACACTACTTCAAATCCTGTATTTCCACATATTCCAGTCATGACTATATTTTTAAATAATAATCCACTTGCTAATAGTCAAGGTGATTTCGCTTTCCAAATGAATACTTCATCAAATAACGAATGTCTTCAACTAGCAGGCGAAACGATTGTTACAGTGACAGCTAATTCCACTCTTCAACTGAAAAATAATAGTGGTTTTAATCGTCAAAGTATTGCAACTTGTGATAATGGTATTAATTCAGTTGAATTAACAGTTATAAAACTAAGTTAATAATCCTCTTCACATTCAGATGCTATTTCAGCATCTTTTTTTATTGAATAATGCTCTTTTGATTCCTATAATCAAACATAAATTCCATTGTACGTTTCTGTTAATCTAATAAACATGAAAAAAGTACCGAACTCTTCTACTACAAAAGTTCGGTACTTTTTATATTAAAAACTTCTCATTCTTTCTTACTTCTCCACATAAACCGACTTAACAATTGTACGATTATACGGTTGTCCTTCTTTATTCGTCCCTTTTATATCCATCGTAACGTTATATACTCCTGGTTGCTTTATGTCCTTCAAAGCACCAGTAAACGTATTGTTATTACCCTTTTGTAATTCATTGTATTCAGAGACTAGTTTCCCTTCTTTATTAACTACTCTTACTGTTATAGAAAGATCCCCTTTCATTTCAGGTGCCACAGGTGATTTTTTCAGTTTATACTCAGATTTATTCACTTTAACTTTTGTAGGCATTTGGAGAACAAATGGTGCACCACTATCGTAATCGCTTACAATTAAAAATGCATCTTTCGACTGCTTCGCCATCATTTTAACTTTCCATTCTCCTACATCCATTTTATCAAATTTAAATGTTCTAATTGTCGCACCACCAAAGAAAGATTCACCTTCACCAGTAGTAATAACACTATCCTTATTTGTATACATTTTTCCTTTTGGAGACATCATTTGTACTTCTACATCAGAAGACGCTGTTAAGATAGAAACTATTCCTTCAGCTTTTTTATCAACCGTAACAGTTTGCTCTATCCACTGATTTTGTGGCAATTCTCCTCCTAATATGTTTTGATTTGAAGTTGTATTTAATTGTTCTATATTTTCATTTGAATTAGTGCTGGATGCTACTAAAGCTGGTACGGCTACATTTGCTGTACGTAAATATGGTTCAATTCGAGAGAAAACAGCAGATCCTTTTCGTATATTATCATGATCAAATCTGGAATCTGTAAATAAATGCGTTCCATATGGCAGCTTAGCACTCCACTCATTTACTAATCCATCATTTGAACCGTATGATGACAAATATAACCCGCCCATAGATAGCGCAGAAAATACTGGTCCCCAGCTAGTACCGGTAACCGTATAGTAACGGTTTAATTTAGCTGCTGGATTATTATCAATCGTTGAACGAAATTTTGCCATTTCCCCCATTTGTAATGAGTACGTACCATCATCTTTTTGACCTAATATAGAAGCAAGCCATTCTGCCCACCAACTATATGATAAATCCGCCAAGTTTGATCCATGATGTGGCGTCGCAAGCGTTATAACATTTCCAACAAATCGATTTGCACCATATTCTACTAATGCAGCCTGTGTATCGATACCGCCTTTACTATGTGCTACAATATTAACTTTTTTACCGAAGTGATTATATATTTCTTCTAATTTTTGTGCTAACAATTTTCCGTTATCCCACTGACTAGCTGACCCTTTCCCAGCAGCATCATATAATTGGATAAATACTGTTTGATAACCTGCTTTTAAAGCATAGTCATACATATCATTTATATCGTGATACACTGTCTTTCCATACCAACTATCAGCATTCCCATTCCTTCCTTGTACAAAAAGAATTGGAGGCTTATTCTCATCGTAATTAGCAGGTTTTTGACCTAAAAACCATTCTCCAGGTGTAAATACTTCTTTATCTGGAAAGCCTGTTTTAAGCTCTTTTACAACTTCTGCTCGCACATTTGTGCTAATCATTGGAACCATGATAAAAAATACAATTAGTAAAGCAACACATCTTCTCATCAATCGCATGTTACTCCCCCCACTTTTTTTGAAAGAAGGTGCTCTTTGTAATTTTTTTATCTTCTCTCTTAATACTAGATAATCTTTTTACTTAAACAAGATCTTGTCCCTATTTTCAAGAGATTACTAGTACCCCTTCTTCCTTAACACACGTTATTCTCTTTGATTCAATCTCTTCCTTTTGAGAGAGCGCTACAAAAAAGTTTCTCAACAATTGTTAACTTTACTGAATCCAAATATCCTCCAATTATTATTGTTTATATAAAGCATACAAATCTTGAAAAAACTTTAGTAAAAAAACACTTTATTACCAGCTAATTATAAAAAAGTTAATGAAGATATGTACTTTTATTTAATTAAATACAAACTAAACAAAATAGAGGCTTATAATATAAGACTTTCCTACCATTAAATATTAAACTGAAATTTCCGAATAGAAAATAATATTCCCAGAAACATATATTATGATAATTTCCGCAGACTTGAATTACACTTTTAGAAGTACTAACCTAGCGATGAGCAGAAGAAAATTCTGTAACAAGAAAGGAGAATGCTTTATGATGACCAAGTTACAAAAGGAGTTTTTTAAACGATTAAAAATTCCTGCAGAAGAAGTAACATTTGATGATTTAGATGAAATCCTCTTAAAAATGGGATTGATTCTCCCCTATGAAAATCTTGATATTATGGCTGGTACTTTTAAAGACATCTCAAAAAAGAACTTAGTAGAAAAGTTACTTATTCAAAAACGAGGCGGTCTTTGTTATGAATTAAACTCCTTATTGTATTACTTTTTAATGGATTGTGGATTTCAAGTATATAAAGTAGCTGGTACTGTTTATGATCTTTACGATAATAAATGGAAACCCGATGATGGTCATGTCATTATCATATTAAATCATAATAATAAAGATTATGTTATAGATGCCGGTTTTGCCTCTCATCTACCTTTACATCCAGTCCCTTTTAACGGAGAAGTCATCTCTTCTCAAACGGGTGAATATCGAATTCGCAAACGAACTACCCGAAAAGGTACACACATTTTAGAAATGAGAAAAGGGGCTAACGGGGAATCTACAAATTTCTTGCAATCTGAACCATCACATGAATGGAAAATAGGCTATGCCTTTACTTTAGATCCAATAGATGAGAAAAAGGTGAATAACATTCAAAAAGTGATTGTAGAACATAAAGAATCTCCTTTTAATAAAGGAGCTATCACTTGTAAATTAACTGATTATGGTCACGTATCATTAACAAATAAAAATTATACAGAAACCTTTAAAGGCACCAAAAATAAACGTCCAATAGAATCAAAAGATTATGCTCGCATTCTTCGTGAATCTTTTGGAATAACGCAAGTGAAATATGTAGGAAAAACACTAGAAAGAGGCTAGTTGACTAGAAGTATTTCATAATAAAGCAGATTCCATATTTAGAATCTGCTTTATTTTATATTTTGTTATAAAGAAATTTATTTTGCTCTTATCCTTTAATTTTCAATCATATACTCATCATCATATTTATCGTATTGGAGCCCTGATCCTATTTTTGATTCCGTAACTTGATCTCTTAAAAACGGTGCAGCTTCCATTTTGCTAGTTGCAATTTCAATTCCATATTTTTTCGTTAAATGGGCTAATTCTATTAAAAACCACTCTCTTCGCAATGTAACTGGAATATCAAATGTTCTTCTTTTCATATATAATAGCACCTCTTTAATTTCATAACTTAATGAACATCATTACACGCACGTGTGAAAACTACCTTTCATCACTAACATCCAATGAAACATTATAGTATATGCATGTCCATTTTAAACGTGCTATTACAAAACAACATTTCAGTTTACATAATCATATTATGTAAGAGTAAAAGAGAAAGGTATATCCCTTCTCTTCTACTCTAGAAATTTAAATTAAGAACATCTTGGTACACCTAAAGCTAAGAATAAACCTGCTATTCCCGCAGTAATCGGTACTTTTAACGTAATAACATCGTCTACTTTCGTTACTAAAAAGAAAGCATTACCTTCTTGTAATATACAAGTTACCAATAATTGAAATTCCATTTAACCCCCCTCCTTTCAATCGATATATTATACTTTATGAATTTCCTTTAAAAATGTAATAGGAAATACATCTATTTTTCCTTATATATAAAATAAATGTTTATAAGTCTATTAAAAATACTAAATTTATATAAATCGTGTAATATCCAATAAGTTCCTATATAATCAATAGTGAAAATCTTACAAATGGAGGTATAAAAATGGCGATTTTGAGTAATATTGGTGCAGCTTTATTTTTTATTGCTTTTATTCTTTTAATACTATGTATCATTTCATTCTTTAAGAAAAATGGAAAAGCAAAACACTATGGTCGTCCTACTGTTATTCTTTTTATGATTTCAATTCTCTTAATAGGAATGGGCACTACAAAATCTGAACACCCAGTCATCGATTTTTTTGCTACTTTAAGTTTAATTTTATTTATTTTTTTCCTTGTTCTAGCAATCTTATCCGTAATTAAAAAGACAGGTGTAGCAAAAAAACAATTTATTATCACTGCTATTTTATTTGTCATTTTTGTTGCATTATCAAGTATTTCAGCTCCTTCTTCTGAAAAGACGACAGCAACAAATAAACAAGTCGCTTCTAATAATGCAGAGAAAAAAGATGATAAAAAGAAAGAAGCGGACGAGAAAACTCAAAAACAAGAAGATGAGAAGCGTCTAGCCGATGAACAAGCTCGTAAGCAAGAGGATGAAAAACGCCAAGCCGAAGAGCAAGCTCGTAAGCAAGAGGATGAAAAACGTCTAGCTGATGAACAAGCTCGTAAACAACAAGAAGAACAAAAACGTCTAGCTGATGAACAGGCTCGTAAACAACAAGAGGAGCAAAAACGCCAGGCTGATGAACAGGCTCGTAAACAACAAGAAGAGCAAAAACGCCAGGCTGATGAGCAAGTTCGTAAACAACAAGAAGAACAGAAAAAAGCACAGCAAGCTCAAACACAACCTGCTGCAAGTAGCAATAGTAATGTAACTTACAAAAATTGTACTGAAGTTAAAAATGCTGGGAAAGCTCCATTATATAGAGACCAACCAGGTTATAGCTCTAAACTCGATCGTGATGGTGATGGAGTTGCATGTGAAAAATAGTAATGAAAAAAGAAGCTTAGTAGAAGCTTCTTTTTTTTACTGTTACGTATAAAATCTAATTACTCTTCCATTCTTGTAAGCAATATATCAATTTAAAATAGCATCTTATTTTTTAAATACTTGTAACATTAACCATTAACTGGATCTATACTCCAATTAATGATTTCAATATGTTTCACCTCCACTTTCCCTTTGACAAGAACATGTGGAATTAGGTGAAACATCCCAAATCTTCTACCCTTTTCGTATTCATCTCTGTAATATTCTTTTGTGCAGGTATTTAATTGCTTTAATTCTCTATATTCATTAAAGTTGATGAGTTCTATTTCACATTCTTTTAATTCTCTATTTGGTCCATCCCAATTATGCTTTGAGTACTTGTATATTGCCATACACTGACCATTCAGTGCACTAATAGGAATTTTATAAAACAGTTTATTTGTATTAATGTTTATTCCTATTTCCAGTAATACTTTATAAATCTCATAAGGATGCAGTGGTAAAAAATGCACAACATCATTCCATAAACATTCTAGTTTTGGTATTTTACGTGTTAATAAGTTCTCCCTTTGAGTATGATCTTTATATTTTTGTATATACTCACCATATAAAATTGGATATACCCTTTTCAATTCATTTAATGGGATTAAATATTCTCCTTTTAGTTCTTCTGGTACCATATGATAAACATATTCCATAAAAACCTCCTATAAAAGATATACTTCCTACCCAAAAGCGTCTTAGATTGATAGAAAATAAATTTGTAAATCATCTATACCTTAATAATGCACTATGGATAATTTCCTGCTCAAAAAATTCTTCGTCATCAGTTCTATTATTTCTTCTATTAAATATCACTCCTATTATTCTCAAATCAGACACATAATAAGTGATTTCAATCACCACATTGTTTTTCATTTATCGCTATTCTTAATTTAGATATTACATTTAAACTTTATGGAGGCATTCATATGAAACATACATTTACTGAAACTTCAATTGTTGGTGAGATTGTTACACAATTTCCGAAAGCTAGTGATCTTTTTAAATCGTATAGAATAGATTTTTGTTGTGGTGGTAATAAGCCACTTATTGATGCAATTCATGAAAGAAATTTATCAGCTTCTGAAGTAATTACAAAGTTAAATACGCTTTATCATAATACGAAACGATTAAATGAATCTGAAATTGATTGGAAAAATGCTTCTTATCGCGAATTGATTGATTATGTAATTAATAAGCATCATCGTTATTTAAATGAAGAGTTACCGCAGTTAAGTCCATATGTGACGAAAGTATTACGCGTTCATGGAGCAAATCAGCCTCATTTAGCTCAAATTCATAAGCTGTTTCATGAACTTAAAATGGAATTAGAACAGCATTTAATTAAAGAAGAAACGGAAGATTTTCCATTAATTTTAGAATTTGAACAAAATCCAACTGATGAAAACTATGCAAAATTACGTAAAGTAGTAGATGAACTAGAAAATGAGCACAATCATGCCGGAAATATTATAAAAGAACTTCGTAAAGTGACAAATGACTTTACTCCTCCAGAAGGAGCTTGCGGCACTTATCGACTTGTTTATCAACGTCTTGAAGCGCTAGAGTCTGATTTATTTGAGCATATTCATTTAGAAAATAATATTTTATTTCCACGTGCAATTACGAGAGCATAAATAAAAGCAGGACATGAGTATTTCTACTCATGTCCTGCTTTTTCATTACGTGAATAACATCCACACTTCTCCCCTTCACATTAACCCGAATTTTAACAATTTGTGAATTATTATATAAGTGTGATAAATATCACATCTCCCGCTTTTTTGATTTTCTATAATAGAAATATAATCCTTTGTTCAATATTTCACATAAAAAGGGGAAACGAAAATGAAAAAACGTTTAGTGATGATCGGAAATGGTATGGCTGGCATACGCTGTATGGAAGAAATATTAAAACATGATAGTGATTCATATGAGATTACAATTTTTGGAGATGAACCGCATCCAAACTACAACCGTATTATGCTCTCTCATGTTTTACAAGGCAAAACAAATATGCAAGATATCATTATGAATGAATATAGTTGGTACGATGAAAACGAAATAACTTTGTATACAAATGAAAGAGTTCAAAGTATTAATCGAGAAGAAAAAATTATTACTACAGAAAAAAATCGTACTCTTACATATGACAAGCTCATTATAGCAACAGGTTCTAGTGCTTTTATTTTACCTGTTGAAGGTTCCACACTTCCTGGTGTAACAGGATTTCGAACTATTGAAGATACACAATTTATGATAGATACCGCTAATGAAAAGAAAAAGGCCGTTGTCATTGGTGGCGGGTTACTCGGTTTAGAAGCCGCAAGAGGTCTAATTGACTTAGGAATGGACGTACATGTTGTTCATTTAATGCCTAGCTTAATGGAGCAACAACTAGATACGAAAGCAGCTTCTCTTCTGCGTGAAGATTTAGAAGCACAAGGCATGAAGTTTTTAATGGAAAAGAAAACTGTAAAAATTCTTGGTACAGACTATGTTGAGGGCATTCAATTTGAAGATGGTGAAGTTGTAGATTGTGATTTAATCATAATGGCTGTCGGAATACGACCAAATACGAAAATAGCAAGAGATGCTGGTCTCATTGTCAATCGAGGCATTGTAGTCAATGACTATATGCTTACAAATGATGAATCCATTTATGCAGTTGGCGAATGTGCAGAACATGATGGTATCGCATATGGACTTGTTGCCCCTCTTTATGAACAAGGCGCAATATTAGCGAAACATATAACGAATTTACAAACTGATGGATATACGGGCAGTATCGTCGGTACGCAATTAAAAGTTGCTGGTTGTGATTTATTCTCTGCTGGCCAAATTTATGAAGATGATCAGACGAAAGCAATTTCAATATTTGATGAATGTAAACGTTCCTATAAAAAAGTATTAATTCGTGATAATAAAGTCGTCGGTATCGTTTTATATGGTGACACAGCTGATGGCACACGCCTCTTTAGCATGTTAAAGAAAGAAGAAGATATACAAGAATATACAGCCGCTTCCCTTCTTCACAAAGCTGGTGAAGAAATTGAACTTGACGTTGCTACAATGAGTGCAGATGACACGATTTGTGGATGTAATGGTGTTACGAAAGGTACAATCGTTCATGCCATTTTAGAGCAAGAGTTAACTACTTTTGAAGAAGTAAAAGGCTGCACGAAAGCCGCAGGATCTTGTGGTAAATGTCGTCCGCTTGTGGAACAAGTTTTATCTCATACACTCGGAGATGCTTTTGATGCTTCTGCGCAGTCTGCTGGTATGTGCGGATGTACAACTTTATCACGTGATGAAGTCGTAGCAGCCATTCACGAGAAAGGCTTAAAATCTCCAAAAGAAGTACGCAATGTTCTTGGTTTTGCACATGAAGACGGCTGTTCAAAATGTCGCCCTGCTTTAAATTACTACTTACGGATGGCGATTCCAGAAGAATATGAAGATGATAAATCATCTCGTTTCGTTAATGAAAGAATGAATGGTAACATTCAGCACGATGGTACATTTTCTGTTATTCCACGTATGTACGGAGGCGTTACAACAGCTGATGATTTAATGAAAATTGCTGAAGTTGCGAAAAAATATGACGTCCCTCTTGTGAAAATTACAGGTGCGAGTCGAATCGGCTTATATGGTGTAAAAAAACAAGATTTACCTAACGTATGGGCTGACTTACATATGACTTCGGGATATGCGTATTCAAAATCTCTTCGTAATGTAAAATCATGTGTTGGTTCTCGCTTCTGCCGTTTCGGTACGAAAGATTCATTAGGACTTGGTATGCTACTTGAACAATCATTAGAAATGGTAGATACACCACATAAAATGAAGATGGGTGTAACGGGCTGTCCTCGTAACTGTGCGGAAGTACTAACGAAAGATTTTGGCGTTGTTTGTGTCGAAAATGGATACCAACTTTATATTGGCGGAAATGGTGGTACAGAAGTACGCGAAGCTGATTTTGTAATGATTGTCCCAACTGAAGATGATGTCCTTCGCATCGCTACAGCTTACATGCAATATTATCGTGAAACTGGTATTTATGGAGAGCGTACTGCCTACTGGACAGAACGTTTAGGCTTCGATCACATAAAAGAAATACTACAAGATGCAAGTATGGTGACTACGCTAAATGAACGCTTCCAAACAGCTCGTAGCACATATACGGAAGCGTGGGGACAAGCACTAGAAACGAAGTCATTAAAAGCGATGTATGAAGTAGAAACTGTGAAATAAGGAGCTGTGATCTATATGATACAAACGAAAGAAAAAATAAAAGTTATGCGTGCGGAAGACCTTCCTATTCAAATCGGTAAAGAAGTGCAAATGAAAGGTACGTCTATCGCCCTATTCCGCCTTTCAAATGGGGATATTCGAGCTGTAGAAAATCGTTGTCCTCATAAAAACGGACCGTTAGCAGAAGGAATTGTATCTGGAGAATTCGTCTTTTGTCCACTGCATGATTGGAAAATCTCATTAATAACAGGTGAAGTTCAAAAACCTGATGACGGCTGTATCCAAACATACGAAGTAGAAGTTATTGATGGTGACATTTATATAAACATGTAATTTACGAAAAGAAGCCTCCCCCTGGCTTCCTTTTACATAAAAATAGAAGAGGTGCGATTATGAACGGATATGTATATTTAGTTGGTGCAGGACCAGGTGATGAAGGGCTTATTACAAAGAAAGCGATAGATTGTTTAAAGCGTGCAGATATCGTTTTATATGACCGTTTATTAAACCCTTTCTTTCTTAGTTATACAAAAGAAACATGTGAACTTATTTATTGCGGCAAAATGCCAAAGAATCATATTATGCGACAAGAAATGATTAACGCCCACCTCCTTCAATTCGCACAAGAAGGAAAAATCGTTGTCCGATTAAAGGGCGGAGATCCATCTATTTTTGGCCGCGTTGGTGAAGAAGCAGCAACTTTAGCAGCAGCGAACGTTCCATATGAAATCGTACCAGGTATTACATCTAGCATCGCCGCTAGTAGCTATGCAGGTATCCCCCTCACCCACCGTAACTACAGTAATAGCGTCACTTTACTAACTGGGCATGCGAAAGGCCCTTTAACCGATCATGGAAAATATAATTCATCCCACAATAGCAACACAATTGCCTACTACATGGGTATAAAAAACTTACCTACAATTTGTGAAAACTTACTACAAGCAGGAAAGAAAAAAGATACGCCAGTAGCCGTCATCGAATGGGGTACAACCGGAAAGCAGCGCGTTGTCACTGGAACACTTTCAACCATTGTTCCTATCGTCAAAAACGAGAATATTTCAAATCCATCCATGACAATTGTTGGTGATGTCGTTTCCTTACGTAATCAAATCGCTTGGAAAGAACGTAAACCATTACATGGTAAAAAAGTTTTATTTGCATCCGCAACAAATAAAACAAGTTCAATGGTGCAAAAGTTACAAGAAGCCGGTGCAGAAATATATCAAATTCCAACTTTCAAAAAGGAAGAATACACATTAACATTTGAACAAATCAATGAAATTTTTAACGTTGATCGCCTTGTTTTTTGTTCAGCTGAAAGTGTAGAAATATTGATGCGATCATGTAGTAAACATCAGAAAGATATTCGTTCCTTACAGGCGAAACTGCAATATATGAACGTTGCCACTCAAGAAAAACTGATGCAATATGGGCTACTAAGTAAACAAGCAGCATTCTCTTCTGATACTACTGTTTATTTAGGCAGAAATATTAATCGGATTGCTTTTATTCAAGAGAAAATTGGTGCCGGGTCATATATGATGACTCATGCGTATACAATTGATCATCGTTTCGATGAAGTCCATTCTCGTATGCTTTCTGAATTCTCATGGGATAGTATTGTATTTGAAGGGCGTGCCTCAATTGATACATTTCTATCAGAAATAAAACGCCTTGGCTTTATCGATATTCTTACTCTTCCCTTCTCATATACCGATATTCCAACTTTACACTATGCGAAGAAAATCGGGTTTTATAACGTAGATCAACAATTACAAGACATGATTATGAAGAAAGACATGGTGGGACAATGAAAGGAATTGTATATGTTGGACACGGTAGTCGCCTGCAAGAAGGTAATGAACAATTCATTCACTTTATTCAATCTGTTATGAAAGAACGTAACGAACAGATTCAAAAAATAGCTTTCCTAGAACTAACGACACCTACCATTCAAGATGTAGTTACAGAAACGATACTAGAGGGCGCAACTGAAATAATGATTGTACCTGTTTTATTATTTGCAGCAGCTCACTATAAACGTGACATTCCTTTTGAAATAGAGCAACTACAAAAGAAATATCCACAAATAACATTTTCAGTTGTACCACCCTTTAGTACGCATCCACATATGGTGGAACTTGTAGTAAAAAGAATACGTGAAACTATGCCAATGCAAGATAGTAGTATTTTACTCGTAGGGAGAGGTAGCAGTGATCCACAGCCGATACATGAGTTACAACAAATCGGAGCAACGGTCGAACGAAAACTCAGTATGCCAGTATCGTGCTCCTTTTTAACGAAAGGAGCGCCCTCTTTTACTGCTGAGCTCAAGGCTATAACATCGACTGCCTCCCATGTTTATGTCATGCCGTACCTTCTCTTTACCGGATTGTTGCTTCAAAAAATTAAGTTGCATACGAAAAAATATGATCACGTTACGACTTGTAACTGTCTTCAGTTTGATACATATATGAAATTAACATTGTTAGAACGAATGGAGGAATGTGTGTATGTATGACATGTACCCTCTTATGTTTAATCTAAATAAAAAAGTGGTCGTGATTATTGGTGGAGGTAAAATTGCATATCGAAAAGCGTCTGGATTAAAAAATACAGGCGCTTTTGTGACCGTTGTCAGCCCAGAAATTTGCGAGGAAATGAAGGAACTACCTTTTATTACTTGGAAGCAAAAAACTTTTAGTAATGATGATATTAAAGATGCTCACCTTATTTATGCAGCTACAAATCAACATGATGTCAATATGATGGTCAAACAAGCTGCCCATGATTTTCAATGGGTTAACGTTGTAAGTGACGGTACAAAATCATCGTTTCACACACCGGGTGTCATTCGATATGATGAATATGTTGTCACTATTTCAACTTCAGGTAAAAATCCATCGTTTACAAAGCGTTTGAAGCAGGAACTAACATCTATATTTCCTAAACTTATAAAAAAGCTTTCTCGTACTCACAAATAATAATCTATTTCTTAACTAAAATAGTAATTACCTTTGGACAAACGTTTTTTAGAAGCGTTTGTTCTTTTTGTTTTGGTTCCTTTTTTGAATTAAGCCGCTTGATTATCAGGCATGGTACAATTGTAAACGACACCTAATATATCAAAGACTGTTTTCTTCTCATATCGATGGGATTTCTGTCCATCATTTACCGCCTCAAATCTATTCGTTTTTGCACGTATATTCAAAACAAAATATATGACAAATAAATAACGACAGTTACTGTAATAATGCTGAAAAGTGTTGAAAATAAAACGATTTGTGCATGTAATTCAGGCTCTATTTGATACTCCATAGCAATGGTTGATGTATTTCTTGAAGTAGGAAAAGAACTTGCAATAAATAATAATTGTGCAACAATACCATCAATGTTTAGTAGGTATATCATGGCAAGTGCTAATAATGGTCCCATCAATAATCTTCCAATTAAAGCCCATGTTATGACTCGATGGAAAAAATTAAGCTTAATGTTGGATAATTGCGCTCCTAGCAATATGAGTGCTATTGCAACAAAACTATTCGCAAGCTGATTAAGAGGTAGAAAGATATAATTAGGTATTTGAATTGTAAAAGATTGAAAGAGAACCCCTAATATGAGTGCATGAAATACAGGTAGTCTTAGAAATGATTGAATAATACTTCCGATTGTTTTTGTTGCTGATAGTAAGTTATATATCCCATATGAATAAGTTAAAAGATTCTGGAAAATGACAATGAAAATCTGAATGGAAACCCCCACTGGATTGTGACTGAAAATCAATTGACTTACTGGTAATCCATAATTACCGGAATTCATTAACGAAATGCTATTTTTTAGAGCTGCACTTTCTCCTTTTTCTAACTTTAATGTTTTTGAAATGAAATGACTTACTATCATCACACTCAGACTGTAAAGTATTAAATAGTATATTATCTGGAGCAACAAACCTGTTTCTATACTAATATCATATATATTCACAAATACAGCCGCTGGCATCAAGCAATAAGTAATAAGTGTAGATAGCTGCTTTAAGTTAAATTGGAACTTTCTTTGTAAGATTGCACCAATTAGCATCAATATTAATATTGGTAATATTACGTCTAATATAATAAAAACAAACATTTAAAACCTCATTCTACATATATTTTAGTTGGATTAAACGCTCTCTTTTCCTTAACATATCAAATATGACTCATAAAGAAAATTAGGGATTATTTATACAAATTCATAATTTTATCTTATCACCCTAAACTGTATTCTTTATTTTAAGTGTATTTTTTCACAATATCCATTAGCCTTACCCAAAAATCTGGGCCTAAAAATATGCAGTTTTTTCTCGTTATAGATACCTCCATATGTTTTTGAATTTCGAAACATTTCAATATTTTAATATTTTTTTATACATATTAATAGATATATTTTAGAAAGGAGCGACTATTTATCGATTCGTTAGCGATCAATAGTCATCGTTTCATTCAAAAGTTATTATTTTCGTTCTCGATATATTCCGACAAAGGCAAAGTCCCTTTCTAGTACGCTAAACGTGTAAGAGGCGAAGTACCTTTAGCTACTCGTTCCTTTAAAGTTCCCCATTGTGGAATTCGATTTAATTTCATACATTTATCGCTTAATTTCTTTATCTGTAGGCAAAACAATTGCAGCAATTATATAAAGTAACACTGTAAATCCACTAGTAAAAAAAGCTGATAATGCAGTTACTATGCGAAGAATACTTACATCAATTTCATACTTGTCGCTTAAGCCACCTAACACACCTGATACTTGTTTATCTTGAGTGGACTTATATAACTTTTTCATCTAAACACCCCGATCCAATTAAATATTTGTATGTTAAAAATTAGTTCGATCTTTGGAAGAAATTTAAACTTTCTTTAACTAACCTACCCTTTAATTGAATAACATCTGATATCTATATTTTAACATAAAATCCCATAAAACTTCTGGTTTTCATTTTAATACCACATTATTTTAGAAAACAAGCATTTGTTAAGATAGCAATATAACATATTGAAGCCTATTACTAAAAGAACCATCCTAGATTACTTTAGGATGGTTCTTTTTCTTTATCCTTTTCGGCAAGAAGACTCCATCTGATGTGTGTTACGGGTGAAACCCAACAAATCAGGTGGAGATGAATTGCTATCAGTAGGTAGACCAAACACTTTTGTTTCTTTTTGTCTTACGATACAATCTGCCCTTAGATAAGGAGGGAATAGATCGTAAGACAACGAAATTGGATAATCATAATCCTTTTGTTACTTGAGCCAATAGGAATTGCGATGCAGACTATGTTCACATTTTGTTCCGTTCCAAATATTGATTTGTCAAAAAAATAATTTTAATGAACTTTCTAAGAAAGGTGGTGAAAACTATGACTAGGAAGAAAGCAGTGAAAGTATTACGTAAACAAAAGAAAAGAGAAACTATGCAACGTTTTACGCAGAAACAAAATATCGGACGAGCTTGCCTGACTGCCAAAGAATTCCGCTTACTGCAACGCATGTCACATAGTTCAAAAGCATTGCGAAATGTTGGGTTGTACACGATGAAACAAAGTTATTTGAACCATAATAAAATGGCTACTGTAAAAGAAGTGGATACTGCCATGCAAGCCGATATGAACTACTGGGGCATTCAATCAAACTCTGTTCAAGCAATTCGTAGAGCCTTATATGCAGAAGTAAAGAGCTTTTTTAAAGCGATGGAAAAATGGAAGAAAAATCCTGAGAAGTTCACAGGTCGTCCTAAGTTTCCGAATTATTCTCGTCCAACTGACAAACGAATCATTGAAATCTATCAAGTTCCAAAAGTGGATGATAACGGATATTGGATGATTCCGATGAGTGTTGCATTCAGAAAAAAATTCGGTTCCATTAAAATACGTATGCCTAAAAACGTAAGAAATAAAAAAATCTCCTACATTGAGATTGTACCGAAGCAAAAAGGTCGGTTCTTTGAGGTGCATTATACATATGAGATGCACGTCTCTCAAATGAAGAAACAATCAGCGACCACTAGTAACGCTTTGAGTTGCGATTTAGGTGTAGATAGATTAGTAAGTTGCGTGACAAATACAGGTGATACATTTTTAATTGCTGGAAAAAAACTAAAATCCATTAACCAGTACTTCAACAAAATGATACGTAATCTCCAACAGAAAAATATAGAAAATGGACTTTCGAAACGTGTTGTAACGAATCAAACGGCTGCACTTTGGCATAAACGCGAACGACAAATAAATGGTTACATTTCACAAACTGTAGGCCTGTTGTTCAAAAAAGTGAAAGTATTTGGCATAGATACGATTGTCGTAGGCTATAACGTTGGTTGGAAACAAAGATCTGATATGGGGAAAAAGAATAATCAAACGTTTGTTCAAATCCCGTTTCATGAACTGATTGCAGCGATTGAGAATAAATGTATAAAAGAAGGGATACGATTTTTAAAACAAGAAGAAAGCTATACTTCTAAAGCTAGTTTTCTTGATAAAGATCCGGTTCCAGTTTGGTCTAAGGATGATAAAACTTATTATCGCTTTAGTGGCAAACGAATCACCCGTGGTCTGTACAAAAGTAAAGCAGGAACATGTATCCATGCTGATATTAATGGTGCGCTGAATACATTGAAAAAATCAAGAGTTGTAGAATTGGATGAAAGTCTTAAAGTGAAAACACCGATTCTATTAGAAGTACAAAAACGTAAGGCTGTTGCTTCGCGCATAGCTTAGTGGGTGCGTCAACCATCTATGTGTACTCGACTTGTCGGGGCTTGTAGTACACGCCGGATTCATCTGAGTGGTGGCTTCTTCCATAAGGAAGAACTGCTCTTTTTCGAAAGGGTGGTGCAAGTGGGAAAACAATCGTTCGTTGTCAGTACCAACCAAAAACATACTTGGGGTGTTACGGTAAGGTGGCATGAATGCTAGAGCGTCAAATGTCTAGCGATAGATGAAAAGACCTAGCTTTCTAACTCAAGCCCCCACTGAAACGCTTCATCTCAGTGGGGGTAGTTGACTAATGATTCTTTAACATCACTAACAGCTTCTCTTGACTATACATCCATACTGTAATGATTAAACAAGCAAGTGCGACTTCTGATAATGCCATAAATCCAATTGCATAATGACCTGTTAGTTGGAATAGTAAAGTTAAAATTAGGGGTGGGAAGAACCCTCCTAGTCCGCCTAAAGCTGAAACGAGTCCATTTACAATACCAGCTTGTTCTGAGAAGTACATTGGAACGAGTTTGAAGATTGTACCATTACCAATACCTGCGCAAAATGCGACTAGTAGGCAACCAAATGTATACACGTTCATACTAGGCATAAATGATAAAATAATACCTGAAAGTGTTAAACCGATAAATACGAAGATTAATATTTTAAACGGGTTAAACTTATCACCAAGCCAACCACCAATCGGACGCATCATTGTTGCTAATACGATGAATCCGGCTGTCCGCATACCTGCATCTACTTTTTCTAATCCGAAATGAGATACTAAAAAGTTTGGTAAGTATACTGTAAATGCGACAAATGATCCGAATGTTAAAAAGTAAAAGATACATAAAAACCAAAGTTTTTCATTTTTATATACACCTTTTATTTGTTCCATTAATGGTGTATTCACCTTTTTCTCCTTACGATCACCTAATAAAAAGTTCATAAGTGCAAATGCTGCAAGTAAAACTAAATAACACTGTACTGTCGTTCTCCAGCCAACTGAAGTTGCAATGACAGGTGCTAAAAACGAAGTAATTGCTGTTCCGGCGTTACCGACACCGTAAATACCATTTACAAAACCGTGACTCTCTTTCGGAAAGTATTTCGGTAAAGAAGTTACCCCTACGGAGAATACGGCCCCACCGATTCCGACGAATAAGCCACCAATAATTAAATCCATCATTGAATTGGCAACACTAATATAAAAGACAGGAAATAATAATAGAATAAAACTAATAAAGAATAATTTTCTTGCTCCGAAACGATTTGTCCAATAACCAATTGGAATGCGAAGAACAGAACCTAAAATAACCGGTACTGCTGTTACCATAGAAATTTGTCCCGCAGTTAATGGAATATCCGCTTTAATATAAGGCATTAATGATGATAAAATAACCCATACCATAAAACCGATAACTAGATTAGAAGTTTGTAAACTTAATTGAAAATTAGGACCTTTCATCCTGTTCCCTCCTATGTATGCATAGTTATATTCATTCCCTCCAGCCTAATCACGTCCTAACATGATTAGGCTGAAAAGAATCAACCACCACTTACTGGCGGAATCATTGCTATGACATCGCCAGTTTGAATGATATCATCCTCATTTGCATACTCTTCATTGATAGCGACCATTATCTCACTTGAAATTGCTACGTTGTATTTCGTAATAAGGACTTCCTTTAGTTCAGCAACCGTAATATTTTCACAATCTATGTGTAATGCTGACTTACTTACTTCTTCTTGTAAATGTGCAAATAATAGTACTTCAATCATATTCTCATCTCCTTTCTAGGCTCACCATTTACATACGCTACCTTCTCTAACTGATCACCTATCCATGACTCACCATCTTCCCAAAACTCTTTCTTCCATATTGGAACAATTTGTTTTATACGCTCCATAATATATTCGTTCGCCTCATAGGCAGCTTTCCGATGTGGTGTAGAAACAGCGACGACAACAGCAAGATCAGAAATTTGTAATGTACCAATGCGATGTGTAATGGCGACATTTGTCCCAGGCCACTTCTCTCCTACTTCGGTGCCAATTCTCTTAAGCTGTTTCTCCGCCATTGTCTTATAAGCTACATACTCTAAATATAGTGTACGACGCCCTTTCGTAAATTCTCTGACAGTACCAATGAAAGTTGCAACTGCGCCACATTCACGACGAATTACTTTGTTTGTAACTTCTTCAATTGAAATAGGTGTATCAATTACTTCATAATACGTATGTATCATCTTGCACCTCTTATCTTTGTATAAGTTAGCAACCTATTTTTCTATTATTTGTATGATCGAAGTGGTTCTTCCCACGGCCACTCACTTCCGGCGCTTGATTCTAATAACAGTACCGAAACAGTTATTCCTGCTTCAAATCCTCTCGTTCCTCCCGGCAGGACTATACATGCATTCGCCTCTGCAAGTGAAGAAATTGCACTAGATTTGTCTAAACCAACTGGTGTAGCTTGCAATGTTCCATCTACAATTTCCACTTTCCCTCGTACAAAACGAGTAAATGGGTTTGCTTTCAGAAAGTCTTTCTGTAATATTGCCTCTGCACGATATACGTGCGAATCTTTTCTATGCAAATATGTTCCAATGGCTGGCCGAACATATAATTCACAACCGACATAACAAGCTGAAGGATTACCAGATAGACCAAATAATAGTTTTCCTTCTAGCTCAGCTACAGTTGTCACACTTCCCGGTCGCATCGCTATTTTGTTGAAAAGCACATTAGCTCGTAATCTCTCATAAATAGCAGGTAAATAGTCATAGTCTCCTACCGAAACGCCACCAGTTGTAATTAAAATATCGACTTCTTTTATCGCTTTTTTCACAGTGTTATAACACGTCTCAAAATCGTCAGCGAATTGTCCATAATACTGTACAACTCCGCCCGCTCGTTCAACTTGAGCAGCTATCATATAGGAGTTACTATTTCGAATCTTCCCTGGCTTTAATTGTTCATGTACTTCAAGCAGTTCACTTCCTGTCGTTACAATTCCGATAACCGGCTGTTTTACAACGTAAACGGTACTATAACCAAACGTAGAAAGAAGCGCCACTACTCCAGGGTTAATAACAGTCCCTTTTTTCACAAGGATGGTATTTTGTTTTACATCTTCACCTTTAAAAGAAATGTTATCACCGGCGGCGAAGGAGCGTTTTAATTTCATATACGTCTTTTCTTTTTCTTCAAATCCTTCCGTTAGCTCTAACATAACAACCGCATTACACCCTTTTGGAATTGCGGCTCCGGTCATAATACGGACAGCTTGAAATGCTTTCACTTCTTCTGTAAAAACAAAACCGGCTCCAATTTCACCAATCACTTCAAACAGAATGGGATTACTGCTACTTGCTTCTTTTGTATCTTCTGCTCGAATCGCAAACCCGTCGTATGGAGAGCGATCAAAATGAGGGACATCATGATCTGCAATAACATCTTCTCCAAGAATTCTTCCGTAGCTTTCTATAAGAGAAACCTCTTCTATTTCACCTTGATGAGCGTATTTCATTACACGTGCCACTGCTTCTGCCACCGGAATTGGTATACGTTTTTCTAACATTCTTTTTCACCTCGTTTTAATAAGGGGCAACGCTCTTTCTGTTCATCCTATATATTTTGCGTATAATCGTTTTGCTATTTTCACATCATTTGTTCCATGAATAAATGCTCTACCGTCTGTAAATAACACGAAACGATATTCATCAATTAGAAATGATAGTAAGTAAGGCGTTTTTTGGACATGTACACTTTTTTGTAATCGTTTTTGAATTTCGTTTAAATTAAGATTTCTCTTTATTCCTGAACGGATTTGAACCGTATTCCGTCCGCATAGCACTTCCGTTTTCATCTGCGCTTCAAATGCTAGACTTGGATACGTTCGTGATTTCCCACAAGATGGACATGTAGTTTTTTTCTGTCTATTTACTTTTAATGAGAGATATTGATTGTTCCAAATATCAAATGATAACATCGTTCCTCTTAGCGACTCATAATCATCCACCAATATTTTCATCGCCTCTGTCACTTGGTGAGCAACAACCATCTGTACAGCTGGCTGAATAATTCCGGCTGTATCGCATGTTGCACCGCCCATAGGATGATCCATTAGACAGCGAAAACATGGTGTTTTCCCAGGAAGAATTGTATACGTTACACCGTAACTTCCAATGCATCCACCGTATATCCAAGGTATATTTTCTTTTTGTGAGATGTCATTTATAAGTAGGCGCGTATCAAAATTGTCAGTCGCATCTAATATGAGATCTACTTCTTTTGTTAACTCTTCTATTTCTTGCATTGTGACATCCGTTACAACTGGTACAATTTCCACTTCAGAATTAATCTTTCTTACATGTTCTGCCGCTGCAATTGCTTTCGGTTTAGACTGCTTTGCATCTTCTTCTGTATATAACTGTTGCCGCTGTAAATTACTCCATTCGACGTAGTCACGATCGGCAATTGTCAATTTCCCAATTCCCATCCTAACGAGCGCTTCCGCATTTGCAGCTCCTAGTGCACCCGCACCGATTAGGAGCACTTGCTTTTCTCTTATTTTGCTTTGTCCCATTTCACCAATTCCAGAAAACAATACTTGCCTTGAATATCGCTCTTGCATAGAGGATCCTCCTTTCACTATCCGCCAATGTAAGACATTTCAACTTTTGGACGTTTATTTGTACTTTCCGTCGTTCTTTCATCTGAATATCGATCTGTTCTATATCGCCATGTATGTTGTAAAATTTTTAATAGTGAGGCATCCGAAATATTTTCTCGAAGAAGCGTTCGCAAATCCGTTCCTTTTTCTCCAAATAAGCACGTATAAAACTTGCCGTCTGCCGAAATACGAGCTCTCGTACAAGAAGAACAAAATGACTCAGATACTGAAGTAATAAGTCCAACTTCGGCATCGCTCCCTACATATCGATACAATTTCGCAACTTCTCCAAAGTAACGAGGTTGAACAGGCTCAATCGGATATACGCGATTAATCTTCTCTATTAATTGTTCCTTCGTAATAACTTGTTCAAAGTTCCATCCGTTCGTACTGCCAACATCCATAAACTCAATGAAACGTAACTGTATTTCTTGTTCTTTAAAATACTGAGCCATAGGAAGAATTTGACTATCATTCATTCCTTTTTTTACGACCATATTTACCTTTACTTCTAATCCAGCTGCCTTCGCTGCTTCAATTCCTTTTAATACAGGTTTTGTGCTTACATTTCGGCCATTTATTTTTTTGAAGACGTGATCCTCTATTGCATCTAAACTAATATTTACACGTTTTAATCCCGCGTCTTTTAACGCCTTAGCTTGTTTTGCTAAATGAATACCGTTTGTTGTGAGCCCAATATCCTTTAAGCCTTCTAACTTTGCAAGCCTTGCGATTAACTTCGGTAAGTCTTTACGCAATAACGGTTCGCCGCCAGTAAGCCTAATTTTATTGACTCCCATACTTATAAACAATCTTGCTAATCTTTCTATTTCATCGAACGTTAATAATAACTCTTCTTGTAAAAAAGCGTAATCAGGTCCGAACACTTCAGCGGGCATACAATATGTGCACCTGAAATTACAACGATCAATAACTGAAATACGTAAATCTTGAAGTGGCCGTTCTAAAGAATCTTTCATTTTCTCGTGCATCTATATCCCTTCTTTTCTGCTCAAATCCTTAGTAAGTTTTCGTTTTTTTATTTGCTTTCATTATAAAAAAGAAGCGACATATTCAATGTGACATTTCTCACATCACTTTCCCCATTCAAAAAATCTTCACAAATCCGTTCGAATTTTGTTCACATCTTCAGTCTCTCCTCCTTACGGTCATTGAAATTTCACTTTATTTTTAAAATAGCTCTTGCATTTTCAGCATATTTACACTCAAAATAGGAAATGTATTGCTTATAAGAAGAAAGGTGATTGCTGTGGCAAACAGTATGACATTATCTCAAGATTTAAAGGAATTACTTGCATCTGTTGAATATAAAATGCAGATTAAAAAGGGGAGTTTTATTTTTCAAGAAGGTATGGAAGCAACAGAACTCTATATCATCCACTCTGGAAAAGTACAAATTAGTAAACTAAGTGCTGACGGGCAAGAATTAACACTCCGTATTTGTTCGGCATACGACATTATTGGAGAATTAACATTATTCACGGACAATGCGAAGTATTTATTAAATTCAAAATGCCTTGAAGATGTTGAAGTAGGAGTAATAAAGCGTGAAACCTTAGAAAAAGCATTACTCCAAAAACCCGCACTTGTATTTGAATTTATGAAATGGATTAGTGAACATTTAAGAAGAATGCAAACGAAGTTCCGAGATTTAGTATTACACGGCAAAAAAGGTGCCTTGTATTCTACTCTCATACGAATGACAAATAGTTATGGTGTGTTAAAGGAAAATGGTATTCTCATCGATTTACCATTAACGAATCAAGAACTTGCTAATTTCTGTGCAACTTCACGTGAAAGTGTAAATCGAATGTTAAATGAATTAAAAAAGCAAGGCACAATTTCTATTCATAAAGGAAAGATTACAATCCACGATTTACAATTTTTAAAATGTGAAATTGCATGTGAAGATTGCTCTACCTCTGTTTGTAGTATTGATTAGCATCTTATTTAGATACTTATACCTATAAGGAAAGCCGAGGTCTCCAATTAGATCTCGGCTTTCCTTATAAACTACTAAACATATAAAACTAAATCATTTTTTCAATTCATTTGGAATACGTCTTCTGTAAATCACATAACTACGGCTTAAGTATTTAATTGGGGCACTAAAAACATGTACCAGTCTAGTAAATGGCCATACTGCGAAAAGCCCCATCCCTGCAAGAATATGAATTTTAAACCATACAGGCACTTCCATCATATATTCGACTTTCGGTTGGAAAATAAAGAGACTTCGGAACCAAGGACCGATCGTTGTACGATAATCAAACCCTTTTGAGTCGATGTTTAAAAAAGTTGAAGAAAGTCCTGCTAGCATTACGATAAGTAATAAAATAAGCGCAATATAATCTCCCTTTGTACTCGTTGCAATGATGCGTTTTACTGTTACACGGCGGTACGTTAATATAATTAAACCGATGATAGAAGCAATACCTGCCGGAAGTCCGAAACTAATTGCTATTATGTGATACATATGCTCCGAAATACCTATTGAACGATATACAGCCTCTGGAATTAAAATCCCCATAACATGACCGCCAATTACGAACATGATCCCAAAGTGGAATAATAGACTTCCAATTCGTAGCATTTTCTTTTCTAATAGTTCACTAGATTTTGATGTCCATCCAAATTGATCATAGTTGTATCTGAAAATATGTCCACCGATAAAGATCGCAAAAATGATATAGGGAAACAATACCCATAGAAATTGATCCATCATTTTGACAACTCTCCTTTCTAATTTGTCTGTACACCCCATGTATCGATAGCGAGTAGAACAGCCGCAAGAATCGGTTCATACATACTACCTGCTTCTTTTAACTGTACGTGTAATGCTTGTATGTTCTCCTTGTATTTACTCATAATTGGTTCACTGTCTTGCTCATTTGCATTTGCAAAAAACTCGAGTAATAACGGTAAATAATCAGGTAGTTCTTTATCTGTTACTTCAAAACCAGATTTTTTATAATGCTGCTTTAACTCTAGTAATTCAATACCTCTTTCTCTTTGTTCGCCGGTGTTCATATAAGTTAAATACATATTTGTCTTTTTACCAAAATCAAATGTATATACGTAACAGTCAATTAATTGATCATCCATTTTATCCAGCGCTTGCTTTATAAATGCTGTAAGTGATGCTTTAACGTCTTCCTGTTCAATCGCTTCAATCTCTTCTTGCAATTCAGTTAAAGCTTCTCTCCACCCGAGTTCCGGATAGGAAAGAAGGAATGAAGAACATGAAAAAGCAGTTTGTAAACTTTGTTTCATATTTTTCCGCCCCCATTATTTAAGAAATTGTCGTGCAAGAGCCTGGGCCACCTGTGAAAGATAAACCACAGCTTCCTTGTTCGTTATATAAATCTGCAACTTGCTCGCGGTGAGATGTCGGGATGACGAAGCGATCTTTATATTTCGCGATAGCAAGAAGACGATACATATCTTCTACATCCTGTTTCGTTAAGCCAAGTTCTTTTAATACCGATTCATTTGGTTCTTTATTAATTTGCAATGCTCTCATATGTGTTCGCATAACAGCCATTTTTTTCAATGTAAGTCGAATATGTGATTCATCTCCTGCAGTGAGTAAATTTGCTAAATATTGAATTGGAATACGCATATTATCAATAGTAGGGAAAATCTCTTCTGCTTGCCAGTTACTACCTTTCCCCTCCACCATGTTCATAATTGGGCTAAGCGGCGGGATATACCAAACCATTGGCATTGTACGATACTCTGGATGAAGAGGTAGAGCGATTTTCCAATCGATAATCATTTTATAGATTGGTGACTGTTGTGCCGCTTTAATCCATTCTTCAGGAATCCCTTGTTTTTTCGCTTCAGCTGCTACTTCTGGATCATTTGGATCGAGGAAAACAGTAAGCTGAGATTCATATAAATCTTTTTCATCTTCAACAGACGCCGCTTCTTTTACTTTGTCAGCGTCATATAGCATTACCCCAATATATCGAATACGTCCTACACATGTTTCCGAACAAATTGTTGGCATACCCGCTTCAATACGCGGGAAGCACATTGTGCATTTTTCAGCTTTATTTGTTTGCCAGTTAAAATACACTTTTTTATACGGACAAGAAGATACGCAAAATCTCCAAGCACGACATGCATTTTGATCTACAAGGACAATCCCATCTTCTTCACGTTTATACATCGCACCCGATGGACACGAAGATACACAAGATGGATTCATACAGTGTTCGCATATGCGCGGTAAATACATCATAAAGACATTTTCAAAATCCGTTTTAATTTCTTCTTCCATTTTCTTTACGTTCGGGTCTTGCAATCCTGTTATATGTCCGCCAGCTAAATCATCTTCCCAGTTTGGACCCCATTCAATTTTGTCGATAAATTCACCTGTAATTGCTGATTTCGGACGAGCAACTGGCTGATGCTTACGCTGTGGACTATTTGTTAACGTTTCATAATCATAGTTCCAAGGTTCAAAGTAATCATCAATTGTTGGTTGATCTGGATTGTGGAAAATATTCATAAGGCGCTTCATTTTTGAACCGGATTTCAGTTGAATTTCACCATTTTTCAATTCCCAGCCGCCTTTATATTTCTCCTGATCTTCCCATTGCTTCGGATAACCAATTCCCGGTTTCGTTTCTACGTTATTGAAGTACATATATTCAGCACCTGGACGATTTGTCCAGGTGTTTTTGCACGTTACACTACAAGTATGGCAGCCGATGCATTTATCTAGGTTCATTACCATTCCGACTTGTGCTTTAATCTTCAAGCCAATCTACCTCCTTCAGTTTGCGAATTACAACGTTTAAGTCACGCTGGTTCCCTGTTGGACCATAATAGTTAAATCCGTAGCTTAATTGGCCATATCCACCAATCATATGTGTCGGTTTCACATGAATACGGGTTGGACTATTATGCGTTCCTCCGCGGGTGCTTGTTAATTTCGTACCAGGCACGTTAATGTGACGATCTTGTGCATGGTGCATAAATGCCATTCCCCTTGGTATACGGTGCGTTACAACAGCACGTGCTACAACAACTCCGTTACGGTTAAAGCACTCAATCCAATCATTATCTGCAACGCCAGCTTCTGCAGCGTCCTCTTTATTCATCCAAACAGTTGGACCACCTCTAAATAGCGTTAACATCGGTAATGAATCGAAATACATACTATGAATTGACCACTTATTATGTGGTGTTAAATAGTTTAAAGTAATTTCTTTCCCTTCTACTTCAGGCCGTGATTTACGGAACGGCTTATGTTGCAGAATTGGTTTAAATGTTGCCATCGTTTCACCAAATTCTTTCATCATGTCATGATCTAAATAGAAAGATTGTCGACCAGTTATCGTTCTCCAAGGAATGAGACGTTCTACATTTGTAGTAAATGGTGAATAACGGCGTCCACCTTTTTCTGAACCTGTAAATGCTGGAGAAGTAATTACTGTTTTCGGCTGCGCTGTAATTTGTTCGAATGTGAAGCATTCTTCTTCACGTTCTTCTGCTAAATCACGTAGTTTTAAATCCGTTTGTTTTTCAAGTGCTTCCCATGCTTTTACAGCCATATGACCGTTTGTTGTAGAAGAAAGTGTTAATACCGCTTCAGCAGCATTAATTGCTTCTTTTATGTCTGGGCAACCTTTCGCAATAGAATCCGTTCGAACGACTCCTAATCGGCTCTTTAATTGCTCATATTCTTTTTCCGCAGACCAAGAAATCCCTTTCGTACCAATTGGCTGTTTTCCGGTATTTGGTCCTAGCGCAGTCATTTTGTCATAAATCGTTTTATAATCCCTTTCGACAACATGAATTTGTGGCATCGTTTTACCTGGGATCGGTTCACACTCACCTTTGCTCCAATCTTTAATCTTGCCAAGTGGTTGCGCTAATTCTTGTGGTGTATCGTGAAGAAGTGGTGTTGCAACAACTTCTTTCATTGGTTCAAGATCTATTTTCTTCGCTAAATCAGACACAGCTTTAGAAAGAGAAGTGAAAATGTCCCAGTCAGAGCGTGCTTCCCACGGTGAACCGATTGCTGGATTAAATGGATGTACAAATGGATGCATATCTGTACTACTTAAATCATGCTTTTCATACCAAGTTGAAGCAGGTAAGACGATATCAGAATAAAGCGCTGTTCCAGCCATACGGAAATCTAAATTAATGAGTAAATCTAACTTCCCTTCTGGTGCTTCTTCATGCCACTTAATTTCTTCTGGTCGTAACGAATCACTATCGTCATTCATTAATCCGTTCGTTGTACCTAATAAATGTTTTAAGAAATATTCGTGTCCTTTACCAGAACTTGAAATTAAGTTTGCACGCCATACGAATAAGTTGCGCGGGAAGTTATTTTTATTATCAGGATCTTCAATCGCAAATTTCAGTTCTTTATCTTTTAATTTTTGTGCAACGTATTTTCCGATTTCTTCTTGCGTTGTTGCACCAGAAGCAACAGCTTCTTTATATAATTCAATCCCATTTTTCTCGAATGTCGGATACGAAGGTAACCAGCCAAGTCGCGCTGCTAATACGTTGTAATCACCGTGATGTTGATAACGAGAGTTGCCTTCCACTGGTGATGCTAAATGTCCAACTGGTGTATCTTCATAGCGCCATTGATCTGTTACGAAATAGAAGAAAGATGTACCGTTTTGTAATTTTGGTGGCCCTTGCCAATCTTTTGCCATCGTGATTGTTTGCCATCCTTCTGCTGGTCTTAATTTTTCTTGACCAACATAATGCGCCCAACCACCGCCGTTTACACCTTGTGCCCCAACGAGAAGAACAAGATTTAAAACGGCGCGATAAATCGTATCAGAGTTAAACCAATGGTTAATACCCGCTCCGACAATAATCATTGAGCGACCATTCGTATCAACAGCATTTTGTGCGAACTCACGAGCGATTTGAATAATAAGCTCACGTTTTACTCCTGTCATTTTCTCTTGCCATGCAGGTGTAAACGGTACGTCATCATTGAAGTCTTTCGGCTCTTGCCCGCCAAGCCCTCGGTTCACACCATAATTTGCTAACGTTAAATCGTATACAGTTGTAACGAACACTTCTCCTTCTTCTGTCATAACTTTTTTCACTGGAATTGTACGTTCTAATATTGTATTTCCATCATCAGAGAAGTACGGAATTTGTACAGTTTGAACACTATCCTCCATTCCAAGTAAAGAAAGACGTGGATCAATCTTTTCACCTGTTTCTTCGTCTTCTAAACGTAAGTTCCATTTCTTTTCGTTATCCCAACGTGACCCCATTGTGCCGTGAGGTGTTGCAAAATCATTCGTATTCTCGTTCCAAAGTACAGGTTTCCATTCTCCTAACTTCGTTTCACGTCCAACATCAGAAGCGTTTAAGAAACGATCAGCAACGTATTGATCTCCTTTTTGTTTCAATGTGACGAAGAAAGGAAAATCAGTATATTGTTTCGCATACTTTGTGAAGTATTCCACTTGATTATCTACGTAAAATTCTTGTAAGATCACGTGCCCCATTGCCATCGCAAGTGCACCGTCTGTACCTTGTTTCACACTAATCCAGTCGTCCGCAAACTTTGTTGACTCAGCGAAGTCAGGACTTACAGAAACGACTTTCGTTCCTTTATATCGAACCTCTGCTAAAAAGTGAGCATCTGGTGTTCTCGTCATCGGTACATTTGAACCCCATGTCATAATGTATCCGGAGTTATACCAGTCACTACTCTCTGGTACATCTGTTTGATCGCCCCAAATTTGCGGAGAAGCTGGTGGTAAATCTGCGTACCAATCATAGAAGCTAAGCATCGGTCCACCCATAAGTTGCATAAAGCGGCTACCCGCTGCATGACTTAACATCGACATAGCTGGAATTGGTGAGAAACCAACATTTCGATCTGGACCGTATTTCATTACTGTGTATAGTAAAGAAGCTGAAACGAGTTGTAACACTTCATTCCAATTCGCACGAATGAATCCCCCTTTACCACGCGCCTGCTTATACGTACGTGCCTTCTCAGGGTTTTCCACAATGCTTTTCCAAGCGTCTAATGGTGACTCGTTATTTTGTAATTCTTCTTGCCACATATTCCAAAGAACACCACGTACATACGGATATTTCACACGAAGTGGACTGTAAATATACCAAGAAAAACTTGCTCCACGTGGGCATCCTCGTGGTTCAAAATCAGGCATATCAGGACCTGTAGTCGGATAGTTAAGCTCCTGCCCTTCCCAAGTTACAATTCCATCCTTCACATATATATTCCAACTACATGAACCAGTACAGTTCACGCCGTGTGTAGAACGAATTACTTTATCATGCTGCCAACGCTTTCTGTACACATTCTCCCATTCGCGATCTTCATATGTTTCTTGTGTATGATTATCGTTATAACGATCTATTGGTGAAAAATATTTTAAACGTCTCATTAGTGCTGAAGGTTTCTTCTTCATACTGTTCACTCCTTTAATACGTCTCTCTTACATACCCTTACTATAAGAGAGGTTGTAAAATACAGATGTGACATTTCGCACAGTTCAAGAGATTGTCAAAAATTACGGAACAAATATAAAAAAGTGAAAATCTAATCATTGTGGAGGGTTCACATCCTTCAATAACTGTTAAATTACTTCCTTACTTCTAGCAAAGTTTAAGATGAAGTACAGATTATAATGAGCGTGCAAAAAATTTCTTATATAATAGAGGAAATAATTTAGGAATAGTTAAATTTGATATGCCTAAATCGTTAGATGAGCTTATAAATGAAAATACAATACTTTCAATCCACCATACTAAGGGTAAATATCCTGAAAATAGTTGAACAAAAAACGCCAGGAAATCCATATGATTTGCCAGCAACTTGGATTGAATGAAGAGAAGAAAACACCAGAATGGCAGGATATTAAGATAATAATAAAAGGAGTAGATTATGATATTAGAACCGCTTTATGCCGAAAACATTATAGTAGCCGTCATATATAAAAATGAGTTTAGATGGTATGTAACAGATAAAGAACTATGGTTTTTAGATTATAATAAATTAGATCAAGCATATAAAAATATAGGTATAAGCATTGAAGATAATGATGAAACGGAAGAAAGAAATGGAATAAAAGTATTAGATCATGAAAATGTAGAAGTATTTTTAGTAAGGATTAATCAATATAAAACAACTAAAGAAGAATTAAATTATTTACTACTTGAAAATATTAAAAGGAAGAATGCAGGAGAAGATCTATTAGATTATAGTCCAGTCTTATTAATTAACTTTGATAATAAAATACTATATTCAATGTTTCCAGAACCGGCATCATACGAAAACTATGTTCCAAAAGATTGGATTGGTACATATGAAGATTTCACTGAACTCATACCTACATCAGAGAGATATTGGATAAATAAGTTTAATAATAATCTACTTTTACTATAAATGTAAGTAAGACAAGAGTAATGATTGTATAAGAATTTATTACCTTAATAGAGCTTATGAAATTAATAGAGAAGTAAATAGAATCACTAAAGCCAGAAATAAAGGAGTAAAATAGTCATGAAATATCCATATAGTTTTGAAGTACTTAACAGTAGTGATTTAGTTATGAGACTTCCTCAAGAAATAAAACTTGTTGAAACTTTTTTAGGAATTGAAGTTTCAGCTTTTGGAGATTGGATTTTAGAAGAAATACATAGTGTTTTAAACGGAGAAAAAAATTATGTAGTAGTGAATGGCAACATTTGCGGTTTAGAAATCCGGAACGATATAACTACTGTGTTAGACAATTTAGCCGAAGATGGTAAAGGCGAATATTGTGAGATTGAAACAATGAAATTGGTAGAATTGATTCATATTTGGTTAAATAAACGAAAAGAATATAAAAAAGATAACGGAGTGTAATAATTTAAATAGATGGTCTCTTCATGTGAAGCCGACTTTATTTTATTCATATACATTTTAATCACAAGGCGTATTAATATATGTTCCAAACTTTACGCGTAGGGTTTCCTACGCTATTTATTTTGCTCATTGAGGTCAATCTTTCCTGTCCTTCCCCTCTTCTACTTTTACCGACGATACTATTCTATATCAAAACGTATTTCACATAAAACGAGAAATCATTATTTACCATATTGCCCTTAGTTACGGAAACAATTATACTAGATGTAATCAGAATAAATAATCTGAATATTCTTAGAATTAAAGATAAAATCTTTAATTCCCGCAATTAGATGGATACATACTATTTTCCACTAAATAGATTAGCAAACGATAATAACATTAGGAGGATTACGATGCACCAGCTTGATTCATTACATCCCATTATAGAAAAAATAATTAACAATATTGAAAAGTTAATGGTCGGAAAACGAAAAGAAACGATCTTAGCTTTGACAGCGCTCTTAGCTGAAGGTCATGTACTATTAGAAGATGTGCCTGGCGTTGGGAAAACAATGTTAGTACGTGCTCTTTCTAAATCCATTGATGCTGATTACAAGCGCATTCAATTTACACCTGATTTACTGCCGTCAGATGTAACAGGAGTTTCTATTTATAATCCGAAAGAGCTCCAATTTGAGTTCAAGCCTGGACCAATCATGGGGAATTTTATACTTGCTGATGAAATTAATCGTACATCTCCAAAAACACAATCTGCCTTACTTGAAAGTATGGAAGAAGGCAATATTACAATAGATGGCATGACAAGACCGTTACCAAAACCGTTCTTTGTAATGGCTACACAAAATCCGGTCGAATATGAGGGAACATATCCTTTGCCAGAAGCACAGCTCGATCGTTTCTTATTGAAACTAAAAATGGGATATCCTACACCAGAAGAAGAGTTTGAAATTTTAAACAGGATGGAAAAAACAAATCCCCTCTCCCATTTACAAGCTATTACAACAATAGAAGAATTACTTTATTTACAACAGAGCGTACGGGAAATAAGCATGGACAAAGCAATCAAGCATTACATTGTAAAGCTTGTTAGCCAGACTCGTTCTTATAGTTCTATACAGCTTGGTGCAAGTCCACGTGGCTCGATTGCTTTAATGAAAGCTTCACAAGCTTATGCATTTATCCATGGTAGAAATTATGTTATTCCAGACGATGTTAAATTTTTAGCCCCCTACGTGTTAGCTCACAGACTCATTCTAAAAATGGAGGCAAAATTTGAAGGAATTACAGGAGAACAAGTTATCGCAAAAATAGTTGCGCGAACTACCGTACCTACTCAAAGGAAGATGAACCTTTGATGAAACGGATACTACGAGCACTCTATCATTTTACTAAGTTATCACTCATTCCGTTATGCCTAGTCTTAACATTTGTATACGCTATGCTTCAAGGAGGATTTGTAAGTTGGTTTTTGTTTTACAGTATGATTCCTATTGGCCTTTATTCACTACTGCTTCCCTTCTATGCTTTACGGAACGCCGAGGTAAAACGAACAACAAATCAAGACGAATATGTAGCAGGAGAACCCTTTTTAAGTACGATTACACTAAAAAGAAGTTTTCCTTTTCCCTTACTGTATTTAATTATAGAAGATGTGCTGCCATCACAATTTACAAATTGTAAACAAACGAAGATGAATAAAGTAATACTCTTTCCAGGATTGAAACGAAATATTTCGTTTCAATATGCAATTGACACAATACCTAGAGGAGAGCACACTTTTTCAAGCGTACGTGTCAAAACTGGTGATTTATTCGGTATGATGGAGAAAGAAGTAACTTTTTCAGTTCCAGATACATTTTTAGTCTACCCTCAGTATGTAGATATAACATATCGACAAATGGAAAATCATTTCGAACAAGGAGCACTTTCAGCAAATATAAATTTAGTAAAAGACTCTACCATTTCTGTCGGTGTGAGAGACTATAAACCTGGTGACCGCTTTTCATGGATTGATTGGAAAGCAACTGCACGAACAAACAACATTATGACGAAAGAGTTTGAACAACAGCGCAGCCATAATATTATGATATTCATGGACAGAACCCCATCCCCTCTATTCGAATCAGTCGTCACATTTACTGCCTCTATTGTCAGGTCTGTCTTGAAGCAAAATTCACCGGCGTCATTCGTATCTGTCGGAAAAGAACGAACTTTTTTCCCTTTAGACAATGGAGATAGTCAGTTACATCAAATCTTTTGTCATTTAGCGAAGGTACAAGCAGATAGTGTATTCCCACTCTCCCGGAGTGTAGAAATGGAATTAAGAAAAATTTATGAGCCCGTCACGATTATACTCGTGACAAGCGATCTTTCTCCCGATATTCAAAAGGCGGCTGACTTTGCTGCTATAAAAAATAGAAGATTAATGGTGTTTGTCGTAAAAGAAAAAGCAAATCAACTCTCACACCGAGAACTCAGTATTCTAGAAACTCTACAAAAACGAAAAATATTTGTAAATGTGGTTTATGGAAACCAGTATACAAACGTGTTTTTTGAGGTGAGCAAATGATAACATTACAGGTAAAAAAACAATTGGATATGACTAGATTTTTCATGCATGCATGCGCATTTCTACTTTTACTAGAATGGCTAAGGCCCCTTATAGGTATTACAAACGTAGGTAGATTAGATATTTTCATAATATTTATAGGGATTTGCTTCACGCTCTCTTTTTTTCAAACAAGGTGGCAGATTCCAATAAAGATCGTCACAATTTTATTCATCATTCATTTCCTATATTATAAAAACACTTTTATAAATCCATCTTGGCTAATGAAATTTTTTACTGATATTTCTCGAAATGCCTCCTTGTTATTTCAGGGGAATTTGCAAGATGTTTCTCCAGTTTTTCCAACACTTTTATTTTTTTTATCCTTTTGGTTTTTGAGTGCTTTCATCTCTTTTTGGATGATTCATAAAAAACGTGGGCTGTTATTTCTTATATTGACTATTATTTATATCACCGTTTTTCATAACTTACATTTATATCATGCAAACTACGCTATTATTCGTACTGTTGTCATCGGCTTTTTTATGCTTAGTCTTCTCCGCATAGAACGAATAAAAGAGATGGAACACTTTCAAAATTATGCTAGAGAAATCTCAAAATTACTTAAATCTCTTACAATATTTATTGTATTTTCAGCAACTATCGCATACTTTGCTCCAAAATTTGGTCCTCAATGGCCAAACCCAATGGATTTTTTAAAATTCAACACATCCGAAGCAAGTAAGAAGCAAGAAGTTTCTAAAATTGGGTATGGTTTAGATGACTCGAGATTAGGTGGTCCTTTTAAGGCTGATCCTACAATTGTTTTCACAGCACAAACGCAAAACAAACAATATTGGAGAGTCGAAACGAAAGATTTTTATACAGGAAAAGGCTGGGAAGTTTCTGAAAATCAAAAAAAGATTTCTTTTAAAAGTAAAAACGACGTCGTGAGCTGGTACGAACAAAATACAAAAACGGAGACAACAAAGGCAACAATCAACATGCAAAAAAGTTATCCTCACCTTACCTATCCAGCAGGGTTAATCTCAGTTGAGGCTTCCTCAGATGTATCATACAGCGTTGACCCATTTTCTGAAAAAATCTATACGATGGACGGAGGTTCTTCTACTACTTTACATTCATATAAAGTAACATATGGGGTCCCGGAGTTTTCCATAGAAAACTTGAAAGCTGTAAAAACGAATGAAGGTCAAGAAACAAATCCTTATTTCATGACAAAGTACACGCAACTTCCCGAATCATTACCGCAGCGAGTAAGAGACTTAGCTATTAATCTAACAAATGATAAAAACAACCGATATGATAAAGTATTAGCTATTGAAAATTACTTCACCGACCATTCTTTCGTATATGAAACAATGAATGTGTTGTTCCCTGCCAAAAATCAAGATTATGTTGATCAATTCCTTTTTGATACAAAAAGCGGCTACTGTAATAATTTTTCGACATCTATGATCGTGTTACTTCGTTCTGCTGGGATTCCTGCTCGATGGGTAAAAGGTTATACAGAAGGAACTCTTGATAACACACTAGTTGGTGCAGAAGGTGAGGATGTATATAAAATCGCGAACGATAACGCACACTCTTGGGTCGAAGTATATTTCCCAGGATACGGATGGATTCCATTCGAACCAACAAAAGGATTTACCAATCCCTATAATTTCACAAATAATACTCCTGCTCCTACTACACAAAATAGCGAAGAAACTAATTCTCAAAATGCGCAAATGCACCAAAGAAACAATGAAGCAAAGCTCAAAAGTTTAATTGAAGATACAGAAGACGCTCCTACTAAAAAGCTTACAAATTCTAAAAATGGACTTTCTTGGTGGTACGTATTCCTCTCTACGATACCAATTAGTATCATCGGATACATTCTCTTCACCACTAGAATGAAATGGATTACATTTTTTATTATTCTTTTCTACAAATACCGAAAAGATGATGCTGTTTATAGCAAAGCTTACGGTGCACTTTTAAAACAATTTGGCAGAATTGGTATACCGCGAGGGGAAAGTCAAACATTCCGAGAATATGCTCTCCACATTGATACACTTTACAACTCGGCTCATATGCAACAACTTACTTTCAGTTATGAGAACGCTATGTATCAAAAGGGACAGGCCGCAGCAGAATGGAAGAAATCCGTACACATATGGGAAATTCTTATGAAAAAAGCAGCCTCTCCGCCTAAATCAAATGACTTCCATTCAGCGATTTAATCTTGATAATGTGAGTTGAAAGAAAACGCCTCAAAGAACTACATTGTTCTTTGAGGCGTTTTTTAATAAAGTGAAACTTCTAGTTATTCTCCAAGTACCTTCTCAATCTCAACCTCTAAATCCACCGGCTTCGTCTGCGGCGCAAAACGCCCTACTACTTTCCCGTCTTTTCCAATTAAAAACTTCGTAAAGTTCCATTTCACTGCTTTCATACCGAGTAAACCTGGTGCTTGTTCTGTCATGTATGTATACAGGGGATGAGCCTTATCACCTTTCACATCAATCTTTGCAAACATCGGGAAATTCACACCATAGTTTAATTCACAAAAACTAGTAATATCTGCTTCTGTACCTGGTTCTTGTCCTCCGAATTGGTTACAAGGGAAACCGAGTATTTCTAGTCCTTGGTCTTTATATTTATCATATACTTCTTGTAATCCTTTATATTGTGGTGTAAAACCACATTTGCTAGCTACATTTACAATAAGAAGTGCTTTTCCTTCGTAATCTTTTAACGATTTATCTTCTCCTGTTATCGTTTTAGCTGAAAAATCATAAATTGTCATTGTCCTGCCCCTCTCTTCACTATCATTCCATGTTTATACTATACTACATTCGTGAATATACAGCTCTTTTTACGTACTTATAAGCTGAAATGATAGCGCTTTGTTTTTGTTCGAAAATTCGACACAGACTACTAGACTTTTATGATGGAAAGTTTTACAATTGAAATGTGAACAAAATGTGACAGTTTATATTCCATTATAAAAGAAAAGGATGGTGTCCATTATGAAAACTGCACAACATGAAACGATTTCAAATCGCGAGTTTTATTTCGTACTATATATGATGTTATTGTATGTTACTGGCTGGGTAATCGATGTAAATGGTTTATTCTTAAGCTCCTACTTTAATTTAGCAGGAGAGATTATGCTTCCATTAGTTGGCGGCATTGTTGGGCTGTTTGTTATGTCTATCAATAAAGAACAAACGAAATAATAACACTTTAAAAGGGCAGAAGACGAGCTTTCGTTTTCTGCCTTTTTTCTATTTTAGCGTATAATAGAAACATGCAGTAAATAAGGAGTGGTAATGATGAAAAAAGTAGAGCAATTATCTTCTCACCTATATCTTATTGATGATTTTGATTTACAACATAATGAACGAACTGGTACGTACGTTTTATTAGGTGACGATATTACTTTAATTGAAACTTGTGCAGCCCCTTCTCTTCCGTATATTTTAGACGGCTTACAACAATTACATATTGATTTAAACGAAGTTAAAAACATTATCGTTACACATGTTCATTTAGATCACGCCGGGGCTGCTGGTTTAATGATGGAAAAGTGTCCAAATGCTACTTTATATGTGCATTCTCGCGGTGCTCGTCATATGATTGATCCAACAAAACTCATTTTAGGCGCAAAAGCTGTATACAAAGAAGATTTCGATAAACTATTTGATCCAATTCTTCCTATAGAAGAAGAACGTGTTCATATTGTACAAAATGGTGATACATTACAGATTGCAAAAGACCGCATCCTGACGTTTTATGATACACCGGGACATGCTAAGCACCATATTAGCATTCACGATTCATTAACAAATGGCATTTTTACTGGCGATACAATAGGAATTTACTATAGAGAACTCGCAGACCTTGGTGTAGAACTATATTTACCATCAACGTCCCCTTCACAATTCCAACCAGATGCGATGATTGCTTCTAAGAATCACATTCAAAGTATGAATGTAGATACTATTTATTTCGGTCATTACGGTGCATCATCCAATGTTACAGAAGTATATAACCAGCTTGAACATTGGTTACCTATTTTCGTTCATACTGGTAAAGAGGTCTTTGAACAGTATAATGATTTCGATGAAGCGACTAAAGCTTTACAAACTATATTAATGGATAAGATCTCTTCTCACCTCACAAAGTTAAACGTTCCATCAGATCATTCCGTTTATAACATTTTACATCTAGATATAGAAATTAGTGCGATGGGCATTATAGATTATTTCACGAAGCAAGAAAAAGCAAACCCCACTATTAAATAACCGTAAAAGAAGAGATATACAACAGTAGTTATTGTATATCTCTTTTTTCTTTGAATATATTTTGAGTAAAGGATGGTGGAATGCAATGCAAAAAGTAATGCTATACCTCTGCTTTACATTATTTATCGTCTTATTATTATTTGTCGGAGTGAAAATTCAATTTTATTTAGATACAGATGCGCAGGTGAATTTTAACGTTTATCCAAGATTATTCTACTTTACACTCTTCCCTCTTATAGTTGGCATTTTATTACGATTTCTTCAATCCATTAATCGCGAAACAAGTAAACAAAACTGGCGCTTTCAACCGGATAAATTTATCGCTATTACTGTGCCTACGCTATTCATTTCCTTTTCTCCAGCTCTACTCTTTTCACCAGTTGGTGCGTACCTACCTTATTTAGCAAATATTATTCTTATAAATACAACTTTTGTTACGATAATTAGTTTAATAGCTGGTTATTCCCTTTTAGATTGTTTTATACAAAAAGATAAGGAGCATAGTAAGGAATATAACTAAGTGATTTCCCACTTTTATTTTATTAAGCAAATCAAGATAATTATGCCCTGACTTGTATGCAAAAGAACTTAATGTTCAATTTTTAAGTGTCGTTGGTTATGGTAGTTTATTTATAAGTGCAATACTCCTTGTAAGAGTTGCTATACATACGGTAAGGAAATTTATGTAATAACAAAACGAGTATGAAATCGCATAGATTTTATACTCGTTTTTTATTGTTCATATTTTTAATCGGTAATAGGAAATTTATGTTAAACTTAAGAAAGTCGTGCACTAAGTCAAAATACATTTCAAACAAGGGAGACTTATTATGAAATTAGGTACTTTCTCGTTTCTAACGTTTCTCGCAAGTATATGTTCTTTCTTTATTTTAAGAGGACCTCATGCAAATTTAACTTTAATTATTGCGATTCTCAGTATACTTTCATTACTCGGAATTATTTTTGCGATCGCATCAAAAAATTGGTTATTCGGAATAGTTGGTACAGCATTAAATGCAGTAATATTAGTATTTGTATATTTCTTATTGCTAGCAAAAGGAATAGGTGGTTAATATGTTTACGTTTCAATAAGAAAACCTCACAGCTTAGGCTATGAGCTTTTTTATTTATCGTACCTTTTCATCTACATACTCCATAAACTGCTCTGCTTTCATAAATCTTTCTTTGTACGCCTCAGGTATATCTTCTACTTTTATTCCACCAGTTGATTTAGTCTTCACTCGTACTATTTCATGTGTCATTAAAGCTTCCATATAGCGATCAAACTCTTCTTGTGTTAATACTTCTTTACTAGATTTATGACCATTTAATTTATCAAAGTATGGTTGAAGGCTCATACTTAAATTTTTCATTTCTTCTCTTTTTCCTAGTGATAATTGATCATAATCAATATTACCGTTCGAATCCCCGTACTCAAGTTTTGCATTTGTTAATTTCTTCAGTTCTGTTGTAAACTCTTCATATTCCTTCGCACCCATTTCATCTTTCGCTTCTGATAATTTTGCATTAAAACGCATATACGCTTCTAATGTCATTGCTCCAGCATGTTTTTTTAAATTCTCAAAAGATCCGTATATACCATCCGCCATAATAGATTGGTAAGCAAAACCAGTCGTTGGGATTAAAAATACTGCTGCAAGCACTCCTGCAATAAGTCGCTTCTTCCTTTTGTTACCCCTGCGATTCATTTTAATCTGAACAATTACTTTTTCTTTTAACTCCGGCGGGGCAACAATCCCCTTCGCTTCTTCTTGTATAGATTCTCTAACTCTACAATCTAAGCTCATTTCACATTCCCTACCTCTCCTAAAAAGATTTCTTCTATTTGTTCTTTTTGGCGTAGTTTCTTTAATGCCGCATGAATTCTAGACTTAACTGTACCGATTGGAATATGTAATATTTGTGCTACTTCTTCTTGAGAGTAATCGTGTAAGTATCTTAAGATAATAACTTGTTTCAATTTATACGGTAACTTATGAATGAGTTCGATTAATTTTTGATTTGATATTTTACTTACAACATCGTTAGAAAAATCAATTTGTACTGGTTTTCTTTGCTCTTCTGCTTTTTTTACAATTCGCAGTCGCATCCATCTCTTTCTTCTATAAGAATGAATTTGTTTAATTGCAAGTCCAATTAGCCAAGGACGAAATGGCTTCTCGACATCATATTTACGAAGCGATTCATATAGTTGTATGTATATTTCCTGAACGATATCATCTACATCCGTTTTATCTTCTATTAAAAAATGTGCTGTTTTATATACTTCTTGAATCGTTTTATCGTACAATTCGCTATATGCTTCTTTATTGCCTGATAAAGTTAATTGGATTAAATCTGAATACAATGTTTCATCCTTCATGTACCTTCCCTCCCTTGTCATACACTATATATTGGCAAGTAATTGATGTTTCGTTCGATTTTTTCAAACATTTTTTATATAAATTAATATAATGATTCAATGAGTTCATAAGCTTCACTTATAACCTTGCATAACTATTATATAATTTTCCAATTTCTAATGAAGACTTAAAATGATTTATATAGTTAAATTTAGGAGGATATATGATGAAAGCTATCGTTGTAACGTCGTTCGGTGGTCCTGAAGTGATGCAATATACAGATGTGGATATACCGGTTATTTCAGAAGATCAAGTTTTAATTCGTGTTGTTGCTACTAGTGTAAATTTCGCCGATATTAAATCACGATATGGAAAAAAAGGAAATAAAGCACTACCTTTTATTCCAGGTATAGATGCCGCTGGTATTGTAGAACGTGTCGGTTCTCATGTGAAAAATATTTATCCTGGACAACGTGTCATTGCTTTTCCTCAAAATGGATCTTACGCTGAATACGTTGTTTCAAATGAAAATCTTACTTTCGTATTACCTGATGAAGTTGACTTTCAAATTGCAGCTGCTTGTCCGATCGTATCTTTTACAAGTTATAATTTACTCGCAAATGTTGCACGACTTCAACAAGGCGAATCAGTACTCATTCATGCGGCTGCTGGTGGAATTGGTACTACAGCGATTCAACTTGCAAAACGATTAGGGGCTGGAACCGTTATCGGTACTGTCGGAAATGAAGCGAAAAGTAAAATCGCTTTAGACGCTGGAGCTGATTATGTTATATGTCATCAAGATGTAGATTTTGTAGAGAAAGTCAATGAGCTGACAAATGGTGAAGGGGTTGATGTAATTTTAGATTCTATTTCTGGAACGGTTTCGGAAAGAAGTTTAAAATGTCTTGCTTATTACGGTCGCCTCGTTCATTTCGGTAATGCAAGCGGTGAAATTGGTAACTTTCAAACGAAAGATTTACACGCAAGTTGCCGCTCTATACTCGGTTTTAGCTTTGGTACTACACGAAAAAAACGTCCTGAACTACTCCAAGAAACTGCAAATGAAGTTTTCCGTTATTTACGTGATGGCCGTCTGAAAATGAAAGCTGCGAAATCTTTTCCACTTCAAGATGCAGGGAAAGCACATGAATGGGTCGAAAGTAGAAAAAGTACAGGGAAAGTAATACTAACTGTTCAGTCCCCTTCCTGAAATGAATACTTGAAACCGAGGTGTCATTCATGGGATCACGAATTATGCATGCTATTATCGCTAACAGGATTGCCGAAAAACTAAATATCCAAGATAAAACTTCTTTCATACTTGGAGGCGTAGCCCCCGATGCTGTGCATTCAAAGATAGAAAAAGTCACCTCACATTTTTACGCTGGCTCAACAAAAGACTATACGAGACGAATTGATTATGAATCATTTATTCATAAATATAAAGATTATATGGAGTCCCCTTTTCTCCTAGGCTATTGCACCCACCTCATTGCCGATGATAATTGGCTAAGCGGCTTTTTTCTACCTTGGCTTAAAAACAGAATCGAAAATGACGAAACTATCGCGCCTATGTACTACAACGACTTTAAATTATTGAACGCAAAATTACTTTATCATTACGATAAAGAACAACGGCTCTTCTCTCTTCTCAATCAAGAGGCTCACATTATAGATATTGAAGAGGTTTCTAAAGAAAACGTTTTAGCTTTTCGAAAGTATCTTTTTGAAGATATGTTGTATCCAAAGCAACATTTACATGAAGACTTACAAGTATTTACGTTTAATCAAATCATTGGTTATATTGAGACAGCTATTAAAAAAGGCGTATTTTATATTAATCAACTCTCTAATGAAAAATCCACTTCAAACATGTAATCCCCCTCAATATATTTGAGGGGGATTTTCACATAGCAATATTATTATTTGTTCTTTTCCATAACCGCAAAATAATTGCCTTCACTATCAGCAAAGTTAAACACTTTACCAGAAGGCATAGTTACCATTTCGCCAACAGTAACATTTTTATTTTTTAAATCTGTATATAGTTGATCAAGATTTTCTGAGAAGAACATTAGGGACGGTGTACCAAGATTTAATTCTGGGCTCATCTTAGAAATAACTTCTTTATTATGTAATATAATGCTCGTTTCTGCACCGCTATTCGGAGCAATTTCAATCCATCTCATTCCTTGCTTGTTATCTTCCTCTGCAACTACATGAAACCCTACCTTTTCCGTCCAAAAATGTACTGCCTCATCTTGATTATTTACATATAACATAATTTGTCCGACTTTATGAATCATTGTTTTTCCCCCTAATGGTTTTAATATTCTATGTAGGTTTCTACAGGTACTATTATTATTCCTTTTTTCATTCAGTTGAATACTTGTAAATCGCTAGTTAGTGAACTGTGAACTACCCACCACTTAGTATCTCTTACGTGCTTACCCGGAAGTGGAGGCTTCTCGGTTCATCGTTACTTTTGATAGCTAACCCCTTGTTCCAAAGGTCATTTTGTTACTATTTATGCCAACGCTAAGAAGCTTATGGCTTCTTTTTTGATATTGATAGCTGCGTTATAATCACGACTGATTGTGAGTCCACATAATGGCATTTCTTTTTTATTTTCACAACGACTACACATCTTTGTAGAAGGAAACCATTTATCTATTTTTACAAGCTGTTTACCTTGTTCTTGTAGCTTATATGCTAAAAAAGGGCGTGAGCATCCGCCAACCGTTATCCGCTACACTCTTACCAAATCTAAGTACTCGTGACATTCCTTTCATATTGTATTTAATAAATCATGGTAATGTTTAAGGTCGATTATGGCTATAACTCTATATAAGCTTTTTCCCCACCTGGAATCTTAAATTTCTTTACATCATATTCTTTAATTATATATTTCTTTATCGCTTCAAAATCTTTACCAAAAGCAAGAATTGGATTTTTTGAGAAATATATTATTTCTTCCTCGTCATAAATTCGGGCTTTGATTACTTCTTTGTCAGAGTGAAACGATAAATTGACTCCTTTGTAAAAATATTCATAGTATCCCTCTTCATCCTGTTCACTCTTATCTTCAAAAGGAACAGATTCAATATGATATATAGTTCCATTTACATTTATTGATTTCATACAACACTACTCCTTTTTAAGAATATCCATCAGAACGTAAAGTGATAATAAAGTTGTTTAAATGTTGTTCAACTAAAACACCCGTTAGTTCACTTAAGGTAATCCTATTAAACCTGGAGTAACTCCTTCTATTCTTGCCCAGTCAAATAAAGTTTCAACTATCATTTGATTCTTACATTTAATTTTTAATAAACTGCCTTCTGAAGTCGTACTTATTTCAAAATGCTCAATGATATTTTCTGTTCCTAAACTTTCTATTGTTAAATTACGAATAGTAAAGAAAGAGATTTCTACATAAATTACATCCCACTTATTCCAGCGTTTAGGTTTATATTCAACGTTTTCTTTTGTCATCAATTGGATAACTAAGGTAGGGCCATCCCTTTTAAGACACACTTCTAATAACTCTGCGTCTTCAAATTTTGGTATTTTTCCAAAAATGCTAATTAACGCCTGGGGATTTAAAATTTTTAATTGATCAATCATTTTTATACTCCCTATTTATTATTCCTCTTCTCAAAATAATAATGTTTCTCCATCCCATCTACTTGTCCCATTCTTGTATTGTACTCAGGTCTTTCATTTTAATGAGTTGGTTGATCTCCAATGCCACGTTTCCCGAAGATATGACCGGCTAAATGATCTAGAATTATAATTTTTTATCCATCGACTTCATATGTGAATTCCTGGGTCATAATAGGCTGTTTTTTATCGTTTAGTATCCATTTTTTGAAGAGTCAATGGGCTTTATGTCGCAACACTCAAAATGAATTTCATAATATTCTTCCTCAGAAAATATTTGTACAATTTGTCCCGTGCCCTTATCAGCAATTGTAAATTCGTTAGTTTCAGAAATGTCCCAAAGCTCCTCAATAAATTTTGTGAAGTTCAATATCCTAACATTTGCCCATATCGGTTCTAAACAATTAGGAACTAATATAAAATATTCTGTTATATGATTTGAAAAATTTAAAGAAGCTAAAGAATTTTCAATCCATAAAATATACTTACTTTTAACATTACCAATTGGAATACAAAACTTTGGTTTAGAGTCAACCTTACGAAACTTTTTCAATGGTATATCGAATAGTTCTATCCATGCAGAATCGGGATTTTCAAATTCAATAAATTTTAAATTTGAAAATAGGCTAATGATTTTTTCAGCACTAATTAATGCCTTCTTCCTACGAATCCTATCATTTTGATATATCATAATCTATACGCCTCTCATTTATTATAATAAGTATGATGATCGTTATTAAGCCTGAAATGTTCAAATATCTTTTCTTCATAAAAATCCTGTCTTTTTTCAAGACAATTATGGATGGTATCTTCCTTTCACGAGCTGTTGTAGACCCACTCTGTATTCCACGTTCAATAATATTTTTTCATAATAATTCAATTCTATCTTAAGGTCAGGGAAGGTTTTCGGCATTCTCGTTCGCCAGGGGTTCGCAAAATCTGTGTAATATTTAAAACTTCGATTCTAAAACACCACGTTTTATGGGGGAGAGATAAATCCCTTTAAATATATTTGCATTACTTCGGATATGTCCACTTTATTCTACTGATAGTTCTCTATGGAAAACAACTATAAAATATGGAGTAATTAAATTTAAGTGAAAAAAGACCACACTTTCTAGTGTTTTTTACGCTTCAATATCTTTCCCTTCTGCTACCACTGTATCTCGCCACAACACAAGTAGTTTTCTAAATTCAGAGGTCTCAATTTTACATTGGTTATTTGGGGCACTCATAAATAAGTTAATAGCACTAGTATAATTAGGTTCAATGTAGACTGCTGCTACGTTCCCTTCTATTTCATATTGTGGAACTTCTTGCTTCACTACAGTATCTAAAATCTGTATATACTCATCTGCTTCATCATCTAAAATATCTTCTAAAAAATGAGAAATTATAGAAATCTCTTTGGGTAAACGTATTCTTAATCCGCCGAGTCCATCACGATAAAATTCGTATATGTATTCCATTTTTCACCTCCTAGTATAAATAGATTACATATTTATTATCTCATTATTCTGTATAATTATTTCTATTTTAAATCTGAGAGAGGTTTTTCTTACATATCTAACTGTATCGACTTCAATCTTATTATTATTTGCTTCTCACGCTTTGGAATTAACAGTTACTGTCGTACGTATTGCATGTGGTATTGTTTTTGAGCTGCTTCAGAATCAGAACTCATTTGCGTAGCAATTTTTTCAGTTTTTTGAACATCACTTTGAAAGATTGCCATTATAATATAACTCCTTACTGTAATATGTTTTTTAATTACAAAAGAAGAGCCTATGTAGTTTTTTATATTAATGATATTTAACAGGGAATATGTAGTATTTTCATATAACCCAAAGTATAGACCCTATATCAATAAGTTAATCCATAAAATGGAGCACATCATTAATTATACCAATACATCCTTACATTGACTTAGAAAAAATTTAAGTTAGTGAATAATCTTTCTATATATTTTTAAGAGGAAATAATTAGTTACCTAAAATGAGCATATTGACTCAAATAAAAAAGGCGTAACTATAAATAGTTACGCCTTCCCTATTATTTATCCCGTAAACGTCCGATTGATGAGGGATAATAATCAGCGGAGGAATCCCCACTGATTAAAGTTTCACATTATCTAGGCTTTTTCTTCCCAGTAAATGCTGGTTTCTTTTTCTTTGGTGCTTTCGGTTTCGTTTCTACAAATGATCCGTTGAACATTTCTTGCTTTGTAAATACGATGCCTAGTTTTTTTGCAAATTGAAGTAATTTACGCTCTTCTTGTTGTGTTACAAGAGAAACGACTGTTCCTTCTTTACCCATACGTCCTGTACGTCCTGAGCGGTGTATATATTGGTCGACTGTGTCTGGTAACTCCAAGTGGATTACATGTGTTAAATCATCGATATCAATACCGCGTGCTGCAATATCAGTAGCAAGTAGAATTTCTAATTTCCCACCGCGGAAAGCACGCATCGTTGCTTCACGCTCTTGCTTACTTGCTTCTGCATGAAGAGCTGCTGCTTTCATTTTACGGAATTGCAATTTCTGAGTAATTTCATCTAAACGGAATGGGTCATTTAAGAAAGCAACTGCTTTTACATCGCCCATATGCATAATTCTTCTTACGTAATCATTTTTTTCGCGTCGCTCACAAATGATATACGTATGCTCAACTAAGCTTTTTGACTCCGCACGTGTTATACGTACTAATTGTGGTTCAACTGCTAAATCACGTGCAGCATCTTCTGCCGCTTTTGTAATTGTCGCCGAGAAGAATACTAATTGACGATCTCGCATTGTAGACTTAATTACATCTTGTACTGCGCCCATCATCTTTTGTTTTACAATTTGATCAAACTCATCAAATACAATCGTTTTCACTTCATGCATCTTTAGCTTTTTCATTCGAATTAATTCTAAAATACGTCCTGGTGAACCGACAATTACTCTCGGATGTTTCTTTAATTTTTCAACTTGGCGCTTAATATCTGCACCACCAATTAAAGATGCCCCTGAAATTTCAGTCCCTGCTGTAAACTTTTGAACCTCTTCGTGAATTTGCATTACAAGCTCACGTGTTGGCGCTAAAACAACAACTTGTGGTTGTTTTACTTCAGGATTAATTTTATGTAAAAGGGGTAATAAGTACGCTAATGTTTTTCCTGTTCCAGTTGGAGATTCAGCTATAACGTCTTGCCCTTCTAAAATAGTTGGAATCGCTTGTTTTTGAATTTCAGTTAATTCTTTAAAACCAGCCTTCTCCCAAGCTTGTTGTAAAAATGGTTGCATATCTTTTATCATTTGTTTTTCTCCTTTATCTCTATTTTTGAAGAAAATGTTGTATTGTTCGCACCGTTTCTATCATGTGTGAAATAACAGCTATTAAATCATCAACATGGTCTTCTGTAATCGCTTTTTGAAATAGAACCTCTACCTTATTATGATATGAAATCGCTTGCTTATTATATTCGTATGAAATTTTTTGCGTAATCATTCTTTCTTTTCCCCATATAGAATGCATGAAAGTTTCAATTTCTTCACACACTACCTCTGGTTTTTCTATCGGGAATGAAAATGCTAACTTCATTTCACAACCTGGTGTAAATTGTGGTACTTCCAATATTTCACCAGACAAGTTCTTTGCATCTACAGATAGTGAAAATGTTGCTTTTACTACCGGTTCGAACGGTTCTGTTAATTGAAATGAAATATGGTATATACGACTTAATGAGGCAAGGTCCATCATATCTTTTCGATCTGTTACAAGAATATCTCCATGTAAATCAAAATCATAAACAGCACCTTCTACGATTACTTTTAAATTATCAAAAGCAGTTGGATCAAACATAATTTCCTCCAAAAAACAGGCGCCTTTCGATGGAAAGGCGCCACTTGATGTATATATAGTTTACAGATAAACGAGATGAATTACAACCTTTTAGAATAAACCTACTGCTTTTCCATCTTCATTTACATCCATTTGTAGTGCTGCTGGCTGTTTTGGAAGGCCTGGCATTGTTAACATTGTTCCTGTTAACGCAACGATAAACCCTGCACCAATAGATGGTTTTAGCTCACGAATTGTAACGATAAAGTCAGATGGACGACCTAATTTTGTTGCATCGTCAGAAAGAGAGTATTGTGTTTTAGCCATACAAATTGGTAGGTTACTCCATCCTTCTCCTTCATATTGAGCTAATTGCTTACGTGCTTTCGGAGCAAACTCAATATCTTTTGCACCATACACTTTTTGAGCAATTGTACGAATTTTTTCTTCTAATGGTAATTCTAATTCATAAAGTGGTGCGTAGTTGTTCTCACCTTTTTCAATTTCTTTTAATACTTTTTCAGCAAGGTCAACTCCGCCTTGGCCACCCTTTTCCCAAACTTCCGTTAAGGATACTGCATAGCCACGCTCATTGCACCACTCTTGTAAGTATGCAACTTCTGCATCTGTATCTGTAATAAATTTATTAATTGCAATTACGAAAGGTACACCGAAGCTTTGAATTGTTTCAACATGCTTCTGTAAGTTTTCCATACCTTTTGCTAATGCGTCTACATTTTCTTCTTTTAATTGATCTTTTGCTACGCCACCATGCATTTTAAGCGCACGAATAGTCGCAACAATAACAACTGCTTCTGGTTTAATACCAGCTGCTCGAGCTTTAATATCTAAAAACTTCTCTGCACCTAAATCAGCACCGAATCCAGCTTCTGTAATAACATAATCACCTAATTTTGCTGCCATTGTTGTAGCGATAACACTGTTACAACCGTGAGCGATATTCGCAAATGGTCCGCCGTGAATGATAGCTGGTGTATTTTCTAACGTTTGTACTAAGTTTGGTTTTAATGCGTCTTTTAATAATAATGTTAACGCACCTTCTACACCTAAATCTTTAACCGTTACAGGTTGATTTGCAAAGTTATAAGCAACTACGATGCGAGATAGACGTGCTTTTAAATCTTGAATATCTGTTGCAAGGCAGAATACGGCCATAATTTCAGATGCCACTGTAATATCGAAACCGTCTTCACGTGGTACACCTTGAACTGGTCCACCAAGACCAATTACTACGTTACGTAGGGCACGATCATTTAAGTCAACACAGCGTTTCCAAACGATTTTACGCGTATCAATCCCAAGTGTGTTTCCTTGTTGGATATGATTATCAATAAACGCCGCTAACGCGTTATTAGCAGTTGTGATCGCATGAATATCTCCAGTAAAGTGAAGGTTAATGTCTTCCATAGGTACAACCTGTGAAAAACCACCTCCTGCTGCTCCACCTTTTAGCCCCATCGTTGGTCCAAGAGATGGTTCGCGAAGTGCAATTACTGTTTTCTTACCAATTTTATTAAAAGCTTGACCTAAACCAACTGTTACTGTTGATTTACCTTCTCCAGCTGGAGTTGGGTTAATCGCTGTTACTAAAACAACTTTACCGTCTTTCTCGTTCTGTAAGCGCTTAAAAATATCAAGAGATAACTTACCTTTATAATGTCCGTATGGCTCTAATTCATCTTCTAAAATATTTAATTCAGCTGCAATTTCTTGAATCTTCTTCATACTCGCTTCTTGTGCGATTTCAATGTCGGATTTAACTGTTGTAGTAGTTGTCATATACCCTAGTCCCCCTTTAATTGGTTCTGATGATATTGTATCAGTTTTTTGTATTTTCTGCACTTATTTACCTCCTAAAAATTCTTTCATTTCTTTATATGTTTTTTAACATAAATACCCATAAGAATGTTAACGATTGTTGTAACTCGATAGGTAGTTGACCTAGCATCTTCTCATTTACTCCGCGCTTATATACACCGATGCCATCTACAACTTCAAAACCTTGTTCTTTCGCTAACTGTTCAAATTCCCAAGGCATCATCGTATTACAAACAACGTCTTTGCCGTATAAACGAGGATAGCTGTTCTCTCGAGGTTTTGCTGTCGGTCCTAAAATTGCAATACATGCATACCCATCGCTTTTTAAAACGCGCTTTATCTCATTTAATGCTCGTAATGGTTCCTCGGTCCATTCTAAAGAATTAATTGCCATAATTGATTCAAATTGCTCATTTTCAAATGGTAAGGAAGAAAGATCCCCTTTTATAAAAGATAAATTCGGTCCTTCTCCGCGCTCCTTCCCTTTTTGAATCATCACTTCTGATAAATCTACTCCAACTGCTTTGTAGCCCGCGCGACTTAATTTATATGTACCGTATCCATCCCCACAACCAACATCGAGCACCTGAGCTTCTTTCTTCACATACTGTTCAAAAAATGGAATAATTGTACTCCTACTCCCGCTATCCCACATCTCCTGACTATTTTGAGTCCAAAATTCTGCACTACTATCCCATTTTTTCTCTGCTGATTCATGCCAATTAAATTTCGTCATACATTCCCCTGCCTTCACGTTTTATCACTCATTTCATTCTACATCATTTTCCAAAATTCCTGTTTATCTTCACTAGGAGATGTACAAGCTAATAATGGAATCTTTATTCTCCAATTTTTGCTTTACTTGGGTTTAACTCATACTCATGTTCTTCTCTTTATGTAAGATACTATAGGTACACCCAATTGAAAGAGAGGGATGTACATGCGAAGAAAGAGAAATCATCATTTTAAAAGTGGTGAAAAAAACGAAGAGTATGCAGCTGAAATATCACCAGCTGGCATACCAATTAGACATAAGCGTAAAGAAATTGCAAATGAAATAGAAGGTACAAATACCGGTGCAATGGTAGGCTATGTCGCTTTATTTCTTTCGCTTTTCTCAATTGCATTTTATCCGGTTACACTCGGCTCTCTTGCGATTTTAGTCGGCTTATTAGCTGTCAATTTCGGCGCAAGAACACTTGGATATACAGCAATTGGTTTTGGTAGTTTTTCTGTTTTATTTACTTTACTCTATCCGCTTGCTTTGTCAGCGTTTTAAAAAAAACACACCAAGTTATACTTGGTGTGTTCATTCGTGGTACAACATAATATGACCGCATCCACAGCAATGTTTCGCTGTAATTTCTTGAAACACTGGATAATTTTCTTCATCCCGATGCTCAATAAACACCTTTTCAAATCGATACATATTTTGTGCATATGCCCAATCTTGTTTCGTACGTGCATACAAAGTTGAGGAAAAAAACTCCTCACCACCGCAAACGATACATGTATTCTTCATTACTACCCCTCCTATGCTTGTCTTACTTCATCTATATGAACATAAGCATAAGAAAAAGACCTTCTATTACTAGAAAGTCTTCTCTGAAACAAAAAGAAATGTACCAAACATTCCTACTCCGCTATATTCTTTCGTAACACCAGCTTCTGTTTTAAATGTTTGCTTTACAGTCATAAAGAATACACCATTTCGTGCATCTGCACTTTCAAATTGTAATTTTTCTTTTTTACCATCTACATTTTGTGTGCATTCAAAACTACTCTCATTACATTTCAATGCATACTTATCTTCTAGATACAATTTAAAATCTGATTCTTTCGGACAAGTTATAAGTAATATCGCCACGAGAATAATACTTACAATACCCACAATTGTATAATATTTCTTCATTTGTACTCCTTTCAAATGACAAGAAAACTTGACTGCATGCGCCAAGTTTTCTTAGTCCACAACCCATTGCCACTCTTGTTCTTTCTTATCAAAAATGAGCCAACCTGTCTCTGTTGCTTCTTCTTTCAATTCGTCAATATTATCTAGTACCTCATCCGTACTTTCATACGAACCAACTACATATACCGGAATTTCAAGACCTCTTCTTGACTCAATTTTCCCTGCTAGATCAATATAAAGACCATCTTCCATTAATGGAAGAAGCCCCATGATCACTTCTTTCGAAATTGCTGGGAAAATTTTTGATTTTTGGAACAAAGAAAAACGTTTCTTACCGAAAGCACCGAGTTTATAAGGAATGACTTTACTTAACATTCCTACAAAGTCAGCAATTCTACGATAATACACTTTGTTGTACCATCCGTCATCATGTGAAAAATAAACAAATCTATTTTTCAATAGCGGAAAGAATGTTCTTGCAAGTGGTTCTTTTTTGTGAGCCAAATATAAAAGCTCTGCAATTTCTTTTGGCTCTAATTCATCTAAATCGCTTGCATCATCAAAATCTACCCAACAAAATTCATCAAATTCATCAATCTCTGCTTGAATTAGCTTATGTATATTTTCTTCCTCAACATATTCAAATAAAGTATGATAATGAAAATCTGTCCATTCAAAGTTATGCTTCAAAAGCAACACTTGATGAAGCGGTGAAGGGATGTTACTTGCAAACTCTTTAAACGTAATTCCTGATGTAATAAAACAATGACCCCGACGATTACCATTAATATATATCATATTCTTTACTTGGTCAGATCCTCCAGACAAAGCACCTAGCCACCTTCGTTTTATATGTTTCAATTCTATAGCATATTTTAACATGAAAAATTTTAGAAACATAGAAAAAAATTCAAAAACTATTTACAATTTCATGTGTTTTATTACATAGTGATTACAAGAAAAAACACCTGCTCGTGAGCAGGCGTTTTTAAAGGATTTCATCTGGGTTTTGAGGATGATGATTTCCCTCTTTCTTTTCATCTTTTTGGAACATCGATTGAATTTTATCAATTGTTTGTGGAGCTAATTCAATCATTTTTTCTGCTAAATGTGTCGCATTTTGTAGATGCAGAATATTTACTCCATCTTTATTCACTACAAGAAATGCTACTGGTGTAATAGAAACACCACCCGCGCTACCGCCACCAAATGCAGGGTTACCGTTCGCTCTTTGTCCATCATTCGTTTGGAAATCAGAACCTCCTGCTCCAAACCCGAACGCTACTTTAGAAACCGTTAACACCACACCACCGTCAGCCGTTTGAACAGGCTCTCCAACAATCGTATTTACATCGACCATTTCTTTTAAATTTTCCATTGCCGCTTTCATTAACCCTTGAATTGGATGATCCACCGTTCATAACCTCCTTTGTCATATCTTTCCTAGTTTTTCCGAAAGTTTGTGAACTAAACATAAAATTTTATATTGATTTCAAAAAACTTAAGTTGTAATATTTAGAAAAATAAAAAAAGAGGTCGATTCGTTATGATGCGAAAATTAACAAAGAAAGATCATGAACAAGTATTCGCTTACCTAAAAGAAGAAGCAGCCATTAACTTGTTTATTATTGGAGATATTGAAGCTTTCGGTTATGACACAGATTTTCAAGAATTATGGGGAGTATTTAAAGAGAATGGAACATTAAAATCAATTTTACTCCGCTTCCACGATTCATTTATACCCTATAGTAAAGAAGACTTTGTTACCATTGATTATGAGACACTTCTTTCCGCATATAAGCCGCTTAAACTCTCTGGCAAGTCAACTATCGTAGAAAAATTTGAAACTTCTCCTGCTATTCAACTAGGTGCCAAAAGTGATATGTATTTTTGTGAATGTCTAAATGGCAACAGCTTACCTGACACGCCTATTCATGAAACGATTAAGCTTGCATCAATAGATGATGTAGATCGAATTATGCAATTAAGAAGTAGCATCGATGAATTCCCGACTGCTCATGAATCAGAAAAAATGTTAAGGCAAGCTATCGAAACCAATACAGGACGTACATATTATATTGAAAAAGACGGTGCAATCATCGCATCCGCCTCTACTTCCGCTGAAAATTCATTATCTGCAATGGTTGTTGGCGTATGTACACACCCAAATTATCGCGGAAATGGCTACGCTTCACTCATATTACAAAAAATGATTCGAGACTTTACGAAAGAAGGCCGAACACTTTGTTTATTTTATAACAATCCAGCTGCTGGACGAATTTATAAACGTCTAGGGTTTAATGACATCGGGATGTGGACGATGTACCGATAATAAGAGGTACTCTATAAGAGGAAATAGTTGTAACTTAGCAATAAAAGCCGATTACACAAAAACTTCACACCGTTATTATGAAGATTGAAAAACTACTTGCGGAGCAATACTCTAACTAAAACATGTTATATATTCAAGCTAAATTTAGATAGATAAACGCCCCAATTGTTGCATCTACTCCAGCAATTGGGGCGTTTATCCTCAAATTCTTTCCACTATATTTATGAAACATTTATTCCACTTATGTCGCTATTATCATTACGTGCAAATGCTCTTCTTAATATTACTGCTTCTTATTATACTGTGCTTTAAAATCAATATATTCCTGTCTCGCGTCTTTGTTATTATCCTGTTTCCTATTAAAATAAGTTATAATTTGGAACATATTTTCTACTAATTTTCCATCCTCATTCTTTTTCTTATAATCTATATCAATACTTAATTGTAATATCTGTTTTGGATTTTTTGCAGAGTCAAAACTAAGTGAAATTGTTGATCCATCATATTCATCATAGTTAATTTTTAACTTATCATTAATAATACTTTGGAATTCGGATTCAGTTAGTCGATATCCCACTGAATTAGGCTGATCAAACTTTTTTATATCATCCCCGGGCTTCATCTTTAGTTTCCCTATCCCTTTTAAACGATCTACAATTAAGTTCACGTATGAACCATCTAGATTTGAATCCGGACTTTGCACCTTTTCATTTTTATACATAATATTTGTACTATAATTAACTTCTTCTTTATAATTTTTATCATCTACTTCCGAGGTAATTTCTTGTGTTGTATTCCCATATAAACTTTTATCTTTTATATTATATACACCTGTCGAAGTTTGGTAGATTGTTTTACTATGCTCTCCATCTTCTTTTTGTTCATATGTACTATATATACCTCTTTGTTCCACAAAAGCATACCCATCATCACTCGCAGACATAACCTTTTTCATGTCACCTTCATCCAATGCCTTAATAAATGGCTCATACTCTACCTTTTCTTCAAAAAAACTACATGCTTGTAGTAGGCTGATTGTTATTATGATAGTAATCATTTTAGAAACCTTTTTTGTGTTCATTTCATCATCACACTACACTCTCTACATTTTCGATCAGATTATCTTCTAATCACTTTAATCACCTTACATAATTAAATTTTCTTTTAAAAGTTAAAATACTCTCCTGTAAATAATTACTTTTCTATCATCAAAACTTACAATACACACTTTCTTTATGCCTTACGTTTCGATTTACCTTTTTTATTTTTCTTTCGATATCTTGGAGTTTCTCTTTTATGTTGCTCCCACGTTTTATTAAATGACGGAAATTTAAATCTGCAATACGCTAATAGCTGAAATTCAGCTGCACCTATGGCTATCGTATACATTAAAAAGGTCCCTACTACATACATACCTAAAGTATCAAATCCATAATCGTTATGAAAATATAGCAAAATAAGAATAGTTACTGCGTATAATGTAGCCCACTTCATCATCTTTCCTTTTGCTTTACTAAAAAAGGAAGCGGATCTTTCATCCATACTAAATGCACCTTCACTTGCCTGTTTAAACGTATCAATTGTTGTCAAAATATGAAAAATTACTGCTCCTAAAAATAATAATCCTGCATACAGTAATGTAATCTGATCAATTGAATTATTAGCCATTTTAGTACCAATCAAAACTACGAGTAATATTATTGCCATTTGAAATGCATTTAATAATACAACAATTGTTTGTAGCTTTTGAAATTTAAATTGAGCTTTTGGAAATAAATATAGAATGAAAAAAATTACTTGCAGAGCATATAACAACACTTCCAGCTTAACAATTCCTATATTAAGGAGAACCATACAGTAATCCCAATCACCTGATACAATAATAGAAAAAACGGCTATTGAACTATAAAGTATTCCTCCAAACATAAATCCTGTAGCACCCTCAGGACTTAAACGATCATTACATGTCATCCTAAACTTATCTAAATCTTCCTCTTCTATATTCCACATCTTGGCTCTTCACCTTCTATACGTTTCAATTATTTTTCGAACACTAAAATTCTATTAATATATTATTTATTTTTCGTTTTGGATTTCTTATTTTGTTTTCGAATTCTTCCACACTTTCTCTCATTCTCTTCCCACTTCATATTAAATGACTTGAATTTAAATCTGCAATACACTAAGAGCTGGAATTCTGCCGCTCCAATGGCTACTGCATACATAACAACATTACACATAACATAACCAAACATTGTGTTTAATGAGTAATTATTATTTATATAAATTAAAACAAGAAGAATTAACACATAAATTACAGCACCTTGTATAACATGTCCCTTTGTTTTACTAAAAAACGAATCTGATTTGTCCCCACTACTAAATGCACCTTCGCTTGCTTGTTTAAATGTATCAACTGTTGTCACAATATGAACAATAATTCCACCTAATACTAATAGAACTACATAAACACGTGTATTGAGATCAATTGAATTCTCAATCATTCCAGAAAGAACAAATAACGTGCATCCGATAGTTCCAAGTTGAAATGCATATAATAATATAACGAGCGTTTGTAATTTTTGAAATTTATAACGAGCTTTAGGGAATAAATATAGAATTAAAAACATTACTTGCAAACCATATAACACTAATTCAATCCTAACAATTACCTTATCAAACAAGGTAGTATAATAATCTATTCCTCCTATAAAAATAATAACCATAAATAATGAAGTATAAAATATCGTTCCGAGCATAAATCCCGTCGCACCTTCAGGACTTAAACGCCCTTGACATGTCATTCGAAACTTATCTAAATCTTCTTCTTTTATATTCCACACCTTGACATTTCACCTTCTATACAGTTTAAATAATTTCCATTCACTTCAATTCTATTTCCCTCTTATTTACTTTTCGATTTGGATTTTGTATTTCGCTTTCGAATTCTCCCACGCATTCTCTCATTCTCTTCCCATGACATATTAAATGACTTGAATTTAAATCTACAGTACACCAATAGTTGAAATTCTGCCGCTCCAATGGCTACTGTATACAGTAAAACAATACCTACCGCATAAAGAACTAAAACATCAATTCCATAACCATTATGAAAATATATCAAAATAAACAGGATTAGCGCATATATTGTAGCCCACTTCATCACATCTCCTTTTCTTTTACTAAAAAATGAGATGGATCTTTCATCCTTACTAAACGCACCTTCACTCGCTTGTTTAAATGTATCAATTGTTGTCACAATATGAACGATAACTGCTCCTATAAATAATAACCCTACACAAATTAAAGTCATTCGATCAATTGAATAATCAGATATTCCAGGAAGAACTAACGCTGTAAATGTTATTGTACCTAATTGAAATGCATATAATAATACAACGAGCGTTTGTAACTTTTGAAATTTATAACGTGCTTTTGGAAATGAATATAGAATTAAAAAGATGAATTGTAAGCTATATAAAACAATTTCAGTTTTAACAATTGTTTTATCAAAATAAGTATGATAATAATCCAATCCCCCCATAAAAATAAAAAACATAAATACTGAAGTATAAACTATCCCTCCAATAAAGAAAACCATAGCACCCTCAGGACTTAAACGATCATTACATGTCATCCTAAACTTATATAAATCTTCTTCTTTTATATCCCACATCCTGGCTCTTCACCTTCTATACAGTTTAAATAATTTTCATTCACTTCAATTCTATTTCCCTCTTATTTACTTTTCGATTTGGATTTTGTATTTCGCTTTCGAATTCTCCCACGCATTCTCTCATTCTCTTCCCATGACATATTAAATGACTTGAATTTAAATCTACAGTACGCCAATAATTGGAATTCTGCCACTCCGATTGCAACCGCATACATTAAAATAGTTCCTACTCCATACATAACAAAAAAATCAATTGAATAATCATTTTGAAAATACATCAGAAGAAGTAGTATTGATATATATATTATAGCCCCCTTTATCATAGCTCCTTTTGTCTTACTAAAAAACGAGGTGGATCTTTCATCACTACTAAATGCACCTTCACTTGCTTGTTTAAATGTATCTAGCGTTGCTGCAATATGGATAATAACTGCTCCTACAACTAGTAGCCCGGTATACATCCTACCAATTGAATTATCAGCCATTTCAGAAACAATCGAAACTACAAATAATATCGTTCCAAGTTGAAACGCATATAGTAATACGATTAGCGTTTGTAACTTTTGAAATGTAAAACATGCTTTCGGAAATAGATATATAATTAAAAATATAATTTGAATACTAAATAACACAATTTCAGTTTTAACAATTGTTCTATCAAAAAAATTGTTGTAGTAATTCAAATCACCTACAAAAATAATAAACATAAATATTGAAATATAAAATATTGTTCCAAGCATAAAACCCGTAGCACCTTCAGGACTTAAACGTCCTTGACATGTTATTCGAAATTTATCTAAATCTTCTTCTTTTATATTCCACACCCTGACATTTCACCTTCTATACAGTTTAAATAATTTTCATCCACTAAAATTCTATTCCATTCTTAATATTTTTAAGTACATAAATTTTTGTACAACTAAATTCAGATAATCTTTTAGGTATATCATTACCACATTAATTACCATAATCATATACTCAGAATGCTTTTTGATAGTTCAAATAGTATCCTTTCTCCTCAAAAGTTCCAAATATTCTTCTTTCAATTAAGTATAACCGTCTTCTTGTCACCTTCATCCAATGCCTTTATTAGACTCTCATACTCTATTTTGATTTACCAAAACTATACGCGCTCAGTAAAACATAACTGTTATCACAATAACTATTTTTTACTACCCCTTTACTCATATCCTCACAACATTTATCGTTCTCAAAATTCAATCAAAATATATTATTTTTAATTTATATACTCTTTTTCATAATTTACATATTCTTTTTTGGCACTTTGATTATTATCTTCTCTGGTATGATAATATGTTGAAATTTCTTGATTGCGTTTTATAAGCTTATCTTCTTTTCTTTCTTCATAATTTACCGATATTGTTATTTGTATTATTCTCATTTGATTTTCTTTTGTATCATTAGGCGTATTAAATTCAATCATCAATATTGCAGAATCAAATTTATCATATTTTAAATTTAACTTGTCATTTATTATGCTTTTAAACTGTAATTCAGTTAAATTATAGCTTATTATGCTCGGTTCACTAAATCTTTTTGTATCTTCACTCGGTTTCAATTTACTAAGTTCATTTAATCCTCTAAACATTATTTTTACATATGAAACATCTATGCCTTGATTCTGGGCTATTGAACGAGATTTTTCATTTTTCAAATTTGTACTATAGACAGTTTCTTTTTTGTAATTTTGATTACTACCAACGTTTTTATCATTTTTTATATCAGTAGCAATCTTTTGAGTTGTTTTCCCATATAAGTCGTCTTCTTTCACATTATATACTCCATGGGTTGTTTGATATATTATCCTGCTATGTTCACCATCTTCTTTTTCTTCATAAGTACTTTCGCTAGTCTCTTCTTTCACATATGCATATCCATCATCACTCGCAGACATAACCGTTTTCATATCCCCTTCATCCAATGCCTTTACTAATCTCTCATACTCTATCTTCGTCTCCCCAAAACCACATCCACTTAATAAACTTGATACTATTGACAGAACTATCATCATCTTAGATTTCTTCTTTAACTTCATACTGACACCCCGTTGATTTCTCTAGGCATTTTTAAGTTCATTATGTTCCCTTTTGGAAAGTAATACACTTCACCTGTACTTATTGGTATTTATTTACTCATACAGATTATATTGAAGATACTTTAATTTTTATTAGCATCGATTTTTATACAATTCTTAATTGCTTATATACTCTGTTCGAATTTTCAGAAACCAAAACTTATTTTATTTCTTTCGCTTTCTTTTCCTCTCTCTCTTTATAACGCTTTAAGAATTCCTGACGCTCCCTTTCATGCTCCTCCCACGAAATATAAAATGACGGAAACTTAAATCTACAATAGGCTAATAATTGGAACTCTGCTGCACCTATGGCTACTGCGTACATTACAAGGGTTCCTGCCATATACCCCACTAAAACCCCTGTTTCATAATTATTATGAAAATAAATTAAAATAAGAAGGGTTAGTACATATATCGTAATACCAATCATTGTATTGTTTTTTATTTTACTAAAAAATGAAGTTGCTCTTTCATCGGTACTAAAGGCTCCACTCTCTGCTTGTTTAAAGGTATCAATTGTTGTCACCAGATGAACAAAAACTGCTCCTAGAAACAATAAACCCACATACAATAATGTAATTTGATCAATAGAATAATTCGAAATTGCTGGAAGTATAAATAATGTGAATCCTATAGTTCCTAGCTGGAATGCAAATAATAATATCACAAGTGCTTGCAACTTTTGATATTTGAAACGAGCTTTTGGAATTAGATATAGAATGAAAAAGATTACTTGCAAACCATATAACACTAATTCAATACTAACAATTATTTTGTCAAAGAGAGTTGGATAGTAACCCCAGCCAATCTTAATTAATGCTACCAAAATAAAAAGCATGAATAATGAACTATAAACTATTCCTCCAAACATAAACACCATAGAATCTTCTGGGCTTAAGCGATTTCTACATGTTATTTTAAATTCATCTAAATCTTTTTCTTTTATGTTCCACATTTGTTAACTCCACCTTTCCCCGAACTATAGTATATTACCAAAATATAGATGCAATTTTCTTAGTCACTGATTTTATACCTTTTTATTTTCATCGCCACTCTTAACCATCTCTTTTGTTGTACTGCGCCTTGTATTTTAAATATTCCTGTCTCGCATCTTGGTTATTATCCTGTTTTCTATTAAAATACGTTATTATTTGGAACATATTTTCTACTAATTTTCCATCCTCATTCTTTTCTTTAAAGTCTATATCTATCCTCATTTGCAAAATTTGTTTTGGATTTTTTGGGGCATCCAGGTGCAATACGATTGTTGCTCCATCAAATTCATCGTATTGTATCTTTAATTTATTATTAATAATATTTTTAAATTCAGATTCAGTTAGTCGATATCCCACTGAATTAGGCTGATCAAACTTTTTTATATCATCTTCAGGCTTCATCTTTAGTTTCCCTATCCCATTTAAACGATCTACAATTAAGTTCACGTATGAAACATCTAGATTTGAATCCGGACTTTTCACCTGTCCATTTTCATACTTAACATGAGTACTATAAATCGTTTCTTTTTTATAATTTTCATTTGTCCTTTTTCCCTTGCCTTTTTCTATATCAGTCGCAACTGTTTGTATCGCCTCTCCATATAAACTTTTATCTTTTGTATTATATACACCTTCCGTAGTTTGACGAATTGTTTTACTGTGCTCTCCATCTTCTTTTTGCTCAAACGTACTATAAATACCTCTTTGGGTCACATAAGCATACCCATCATCACTCGCAGACATTACCGTACTCATGTCCTCTTCTTCTAATGCCTTAACAAATCTCTCATACTCTATCTTCATCTCCCCAAAACCACATCCACTTAATAAACTTGCTACTATTGACAGAACTATTATCATCTTAGCTTTCATCTTTAACTTCATACTGACACCCCGTTGATTTCTCTAGGCATTTTTAGGCTCATTATGTTCCTATTTGGATAGTAGTACACTTCATCTTTACTTAATGGTATCTATTTACTCATATAGATTATATAGAAGATATCTTAATTTTTTAATGGATCAATTTATATACAGTCCTTAATTGCTTATGTACTCTATTTGAATTTTTAGAATTCCAAACTTATTTTATTTCTTTAGCTCTCCTTTTTTCCTTTTCTTCATAAAGCTTTACTCTTTTCTGACGTTCCCTTTCATGTTCCTCCCACGAAATATAAAATGATGGAAATTTAAATCTACAATAGGCTAATAATTGGAACTCTGCTGCGCCTATGGCTACCGAATATAGTATAAGGGTCAATACGGCATACCAACCTATTTGCCCCATCGTATAATCATTATTAATATAAATTAAGATTAGGAGAGTTAATACATATAATATAGAAGCAATCATAAAAAAATCTTTTGTCTTACTAAAAAATGAAACTGAATTTTCCCACTTACTAAATGCGCCTTCGCTAGCTTGCTTAAAGGTATTAATTGTTGTAAAAATATGAATAATAAAGGCTCCTAACAATAATAAGGCTACATAAGTCAATGTAACACGATCATTTGAATAACCGAAAATACTCGAAACAACTACTGTTACAAATCCTATAGTCGCAAGTTGAAGTGCATATAGCAATATAACTATAGCTTGTAACTTTTGAAATTTAAAACGGGCTTTGGGAAATAAATATACAATAAGAAAAATGATTTGTAAGCTATACAAAAATAACTCTATTTTAATAATTGTTTCCTCTAGTAAACTAGGGTATACTGACCAACCAAATTTCACCAAACCATAAATTACACCTAACATTATTAATGAGGTGTATATGATTGAACCTAACATAAAACCTACAGCAGCCTCAGGACTTAAACGATTTCTACATGTTATTTTAAATTCATCTAAATCTTTTTCTTTTATATTCCACATCCAAGTTTCCCACCTTTAACTACCTTTACTTAAATCATGTAGATTAAAAATAAAAACCTTCTCATTTTAACGAAAAGAGAAGGTTTTCTTGCTGTTATACATTCATGCCATATTCAGAACTTTCCCTCTTCAAATAATGTATTATAGTTGTTAATCTTTGAAATTTTATTTTCGCTATTAATTTAGGCATTTTTACTTTTCTTAAAAAATACCAAATATGCAAATAATGACGAGATTAAGAGGAATACACCCGCCCCTATCCCCTCATATATTTTAAAATAAACAGCAGCAATTATCACAAATATTGACATTATTATTATTAGAATCATTGTATATTTCATTATAAATTCTAACGCTTTATATATAGATACTATTGTCCTTTCAAAAAAACTTTTCTCTGTTTCCAAAACATTTCGATCCTTATTCAAATTAACAACCTCCTCTTTTTACAAATTAACATTTGAATAAATTTACCCCTTCAAAATAGCAACAAAGTGAACTATAGTACGTAACTACTGTCAATACAGAATAATCCAACTGAAAATCACATGTCGAAATATTAAGTTAATTACATATAGATTTGAGAACGAAAAACCTCCTCATTCTAACAAGAAGAGAAGGTTTTATTTATGTCATTTCCCCAAACCCTATTCAAAGCTATCTCTTTTATGATATTTCATGATGTTTCCATATTTTAAAAGCCACAAGCTTAAAATATTATTCTTCATTAAATACAGCAATCTTCACTTCAACATACTGTAAAGACTCATCACCGCTAAACACATGATAAATTGGCGAGGCTAAATTCAGATTATTATCCTCCATATACAGAAGCATTTCACCATATACCTGCTCTGTTAATTTTTCATAATCTCCCGTATATCGTTTCATGAGCATCTCATCAACATAATAATAGCTCCTAAATTGAAGTGTTTCTGATGTTGGAATTTTATCTTCATTTACTGGCATGAATAATTCAACGTACATATTTTCATCAGATGGTATATTTTTTAAAGCATAAAACATCGGACCTTTTACTGTTAAATTCGCTGTTGCAATTTCTGACATAAAATGTTCAATTGCTTCTTCCATATCTTCGTAATGAAAATAGTACTCTTTTGAAACAACATTTGTATATGCAATACTTTGTCCTTCAATTATCATTTTATTGTTTCACCTACTTCTATAATAGGAGCATAAATATCTAGCCACATGTCACCGTATACATCTAAACATACGTGATAAAAACCGCTATCTAATTTAATATGATGCTGTTCTGCAAACTCATGTATTAAATTATAAGCCTCCTCAATATCACCATCTTCATCAGTAAATCGAACACTTAATGCCTCTTCAATAATTAATCCATCAACGTATTCATATGCAGAATTCTCTCCCAATTTAACACGCTCATTTACTGGAACAGAATACGTATATTCGCCGTACTCTGGTTCATTTTCCAATGGCTGATATTTAAAAAGAACAGGACCTACAGCATATATTCCATTATGAACAACTTGATTTCTCAGTGCGATAGCAGGTAATAACCAATCTTCTTTTTTTACAATTTGAGTAATACTAATTAAATTTAAAAGTGATAATGCTTTATATTGAATTTTCATAATACCTACTCCTTTTACTATTCTTTCTCTTGGCTATATATTCTTTTGTTTCTTCAAATGTCACTTACGCTCTCTTTCATATTCCTTCCACATTATAGTAAATGGCGAACATTTAAACCTACTATACTCATTTCCTTTACGCCTTACGTTTTGATTTACCTTTTTTATTTTTCTTTTGATATCTTGGAGTCTCTCTTTTATGTTGCTCCCACGATATGTTAAATGAAGGGAATTTAAATCTACAATACGCTAATAGCTGAAATTCAGCTGCACCAATGGCTATCGTATACATTAAAACAGTACCTATTACATACCCAATAAAAGTATCAAACGCATAATCATTATGAAAATAAATCAAAATAAGAAGGATTAATGCGTATATTGAAGCAACTTTCATCATAGTTCCTTTTGTTTTACTAAAAAAGGAAGCAGATCTTTCATTCATACTATATGCACCTTCACTTGCCTGTTTAAACGTATCAATCGTTGTCACAATATGAATAATCACTGCTCCTATAAATAAGAAACCTACATATACTAATGTAATTCCGTCGATTGTATAATCAGACATTCCAGGAAGAATTAAAGCCGTGAATAATATCGTACCTAATTGGAATGCATATAATAATACGACAATCGTTTGTAACTTTTGAAATTTAAATCTAGCTTTTGGAAATGAATATAGAATTAAAAAAATTATTTGCAAGCTATATAGCACAAGTTCCATTCTAACGATTGTTTTCTCGAAGAAAGTAGTATAATAGTCCCAACCAAACGTTACCAAAGTACCAATAAGAAAAAACATCATAACTGAAACGTACACTATTGTTCCTATCATAAAACCTAAAGCACCCTCAGGGCTTAATCGACTTTTACATGTCACCCTAAATTGATCTAAATCTTCTTCTTTTATATTCCACATCCAATTGTCCCACCCTTAACTACATTCACTTAAATCATGTAAATTAAAAATAAGAACCTTCTCATTTTAACGAAAAGAGAAGGTTTTCTTGCTGTTATACATTCATGCCATATTCAAAACTTTCCCTCTTCAAATAACGTATTATAGTTGTTAATCTTTGAAATTTTATTTTCGCTATTAATTTAGGCATTTTTACTTTTCTTAAAAAATACCAAATATGCAAATAATGACGAGATTAAGAGGAATACACCCGCCCCTATACCCTCATATATTTTAAAATAAACAGCAGCAATTATCACAAATATTGACATTATTATGATTAGAATCATTGTATATTTCACTATAAATTCTAACGCTTTATAGATAGATACTATTGTCTTTCCAAAAAAACTTTTCTCTGTTTCCGAAACATTCCGATCCTTATTCAAAATAACATCTTCTCCTTTTTACAAATTGACTTTTGAATAAATTTTCCCTTTCAAAATAAGAACAAAGCGAACTGCAGAACGTAACTACTACCAATACAGATTGATCCAAATGAAAAATCTCATGTCGAATTATTCAATCAATTACATATAGATCTTAGAATAAAAAACCTCCTCATTCTAACCAGAAGAGAAGGTTTTATTAATCTCAGATATTCTTACATTATAATAATGATTCTTTTTGAGCTATTTCATAGTGCTCTGCTATTTTTTTACACATCTTTTTATATTCCAGCATCCACTCTGCTATTTCTTCTATCTCTTCATCAGTGGACTTTTTCTTATATTTAAAACCAATCACTTTCATATCCGAAAACACTTCTTCTTCCATTTCTTCATCTACCGGAATACATTGGATAATAACTTTCGTTGTGTTTGAGACTTGCACAAAAATTTCAAATGTGCCAACAAACATAGCAACCGTTCGGAATAATTCTTTATTACTCATATATAAAACCCTTGCAAGTTCTTCTGCAAGTTCAGGATATATAAACAATACATCAATCATTTCAGCAGCTATTATGCAATCATCTACTGATACTTTCTCCAATATTTGCTGCTTAATTAATTCCCCAGTTTTATGCTCACACTCTTGTTGAAAATATACAGTTTTTTCTTTTGAAAATAGCCACATATGTAGACTCCTTCCTACTAAAAACAACAATTAGAACTCTTAATTCAAGAATACCTTTATATTATTCTTCTATAAAACGAAACTAAAATCTGGTTTTTACTTTTCATATTTCCAGAACTATAAGTACACTAAATTATTATTGTGTATCCACTGCAATTTTTATTTCAACATACTGTAGCTCTTCATCACCGCTAAAAATATGATAAATAGGTGAAATCATATCAAGTTCATTATCTTCCATATACTGAAGCATCTCAGCATATGCATACTCGGTTAATGTTTCATAATCTCCTGTCAATCGTTTCACAAGCATGTCATCTACATAGTAATAGCTTCTAAATTTCATTGTTTCTAATGGTGGAACTTTATCCTCATATATCGGCATAAATAATTCAATATACATATTTTCATCTGAAGGAACATTTTTCAATGCATAAAATAGTGAACCTTTTGCTGTTAAGTTCGCTTTTTCTATTTCTAGCATAAAATCGTCAATCGAATCTTTCATATAGGTATAATGAATATAGTATTCTTTTGAAACAACATTTGTATATGCAATACTTTGACCTTCTATAATCATTTTACGGTTTCACCTACTTCTATAATAGGAGCGTAAATATCTAACCAAGTATCACCGTATACATCTAAGCATACATGATAAAAACTACTATCTAATTTAATATGGTTTTGATTTGCCACCTCGTGTATTAAATTATACACATCTTCAATATCACCATCTTCATCCGTAAAACGCACACTTAAAGCATCTTCAATTATTAAACCATCAATGTATTCATATGCAGAATCTCCCCCCAGTTCCACACGTTCATTTACCGGAACACAATATGTATATTCACCATATGCTGGTTCATTTTCAAGTGGTTTATATTTAAAAAGAACCGGTCCTACTGCATAAATCCCATTACGGATAACTTGATTTCTCAGCGCAATAGCAGGTAGTAACCAATCTTCTTTTTTGACGACTTGAGTAATACTAATTAAATTTAATAGTGATAATGCTTTATATTGAACTTTCACAACATCTACTCCCCTTATCTTTATTTCTTTCTAATTCGAATGGAAACGTGCAATTTCTCATTTCATACGCATAAATTAACAACTTATGCTATAGCAAAAATTCATTTCTTTTATTATCTACTTTTCGATTTGTTTTTTTTATTATATTTTCTAAATTTCTGACGTTGTCTCTCATTCTCTTCCCACGTCATATTAAATGATTTAAATTTAAATCTACAGTACACTAAAAGCTGGAATTCAGCTGCACCTATGGCTACTGCGTACATTAAAATGCTCCCAACCACATACATTAGTAAAGCATCAAACCCATAGTCGTTACGAAAATAAATTAAAATCAGAAGGAGTGGTACGTATATCATTACTCCCTTCAGTACATTCATCTTTGTATTACTAAAAAATGATTTAGATCTCTCATCCATACTAAATGCACCTTCACTTGCTTGTTTAAACGTATCAATTGTTGTCACAATATGAAAAAAAACTGCTCCTAGAAATAATAAACTTGCAAGCGTCAATGTAAAAACATCAATCGACTTATTAGCTATTTCAGAAACGATTAAAGCTGTGAGCCCAATCGTTCCTAATTGAAATGCGTATAATAACACGACAATTGTTTGTAATTTTTGAAATTTAAAACGAGCTTTTGGAAACAAATATAGTATTAAAAAAATGATTTGCACACTGTATAACAACAGCTCAAACTTTACAATTCCCATTTCAAAGAGAACCTTACAATACTCCCAACCACCTGATAAAACGATAGAAAATATAATTATTGAACTAAAGAGTATGCCCCCCATCATAAATCCTGTAGCTCCCTCAGGACTTAATCGTACTCTACATGTCATTCGAAACTCATCCAAATCCTCTTCTTTTATATTCCACATCATTAAATTACTCCTTTTATGTCATCTAACTTAACATCAAAATAAAGACCAAATCTTTTTCGTTATTTGTTTGACTCCTTTTTTTGCATAATCGATTGCATTATCTTCTCCTCCCCACTTATAATTCATCACTGCTGTGGCAAATACCGCAACACCAGCTCCTACAACAGTGCCAACAGGCGGAACGAAAAACGATCCCGCTACTGCACCAGCTGCTGCTGCTCCAGCAGTTGCTCCAATATCTACTGCTGAATCTGTTGCTATATCAACTATATCCTCTCGCTGCCATCCATTTTTTTGAGCCTCTGCAATGTTATTTCCAACTGACACAACCGCTCCAAATATAGCGGCCCCTTTTAAAAACTTACCAGTTTTCCCAAGTTCTTTAAAGGCTTCTTTCCATTTTCCAGGATGTAAATCCTTTAACCCTTTTACATACTCCGTTTTAAACGAACTCCATCCCCTTTCTTTAATTGCAGTAGTTAATCCATTTTGACTCCGATCCTGATGAAATTTGTGAAAATCTTGAAATTCCGGTAACTTATAAATTCCTTTTCTTGCTTTTCTTACTTGTTCATTCGTGATTCTCGAATTTTCTACACCATCCATTTTAAGCCCATTTTTTACGTAACGAAATATACTATCATCACTACTATCCATCTTTAGTAATTTGAATACTTCCACTAAATCTTCTTTTTGACGTGTTGATAGTGTAAACTTCCCTTTTCCTTTTCGAGAATCAGGATCAAAAATTGCTTTAAAATCATAATTCTTTTTAGCATAATACATACGAGCAAAGGCAGCTATTAAAAATTTTGTTCCTTTTTGTTGTATATCAAACGCCGTCATATGATTCGAAATACCATTTATTAAGTTTCCATTCCATCCACCAGCCATAATTTTTTCGACTATCTTACTAGAAAAATCTCCATTGGCTGCTTGTATTTCTTTCATTCCCTTGTCTAATGAACTTAACATTTCATTAAAATGTTGAAGTTCATTTTGCTGACTATTATACGTTTCTAATTTTTCTAGCGTATCACTAATTTCCTTTTGACTTTTTTGGATTCCTTCAGATATTCCTGAAGATGATGGATACTGAGTTGGGACAATGTCTGCTATAGTCGATATAGTTTGTTTTGCTTCTTCATTAGAACGATCAAATTCATTGCTGTATCCATTAATTTTTTTCTTTACATTATCTAAATAGTTCCCATAAATCTTTGTGTCACTATCACTATCAACTGTACTATTAAAACTCTCTATTGCTTTTTGAAATTCATTTTTCAACTCTTCCGCTGCAATTTGAAATCCAGCAATCGTAGTACCATGTACTCTAGAAAAATACCTCTTTATTTCATCTGCTGCTTTCCCTTGAAAAGAATTAAGTTGGTTCAAATCATCTATTTTCCCTAATAAAGTTTCAAAATATTGATTTAGTTCGTCAGCACTTGTTTGAAATCTTTTTTGTAATTCGTTTACTTCTTGTAATTCAATATTTTTATCCACGTTTCTCTCCCCTTATTTCATTTTTACGTAGAATGTTTTTCTAGTGCTGCTGTATACCAACTTTTAGTTCTTGCCCAAGTTTTGCATCTTTCTCTACCATTTTTGCTCCAATTTCTTGTACTCTACTTATATCATTTTCTAACAATTTCTCATATCGCTGAACTTTCTGAGAAAGTTTTTCAATCGCTTCACAATATTTTTTCAGTTTACTTAAATTCGTACGATGTAACTGCATACCATTAAATTTAGTCTTACCTAAATCACTAGCACCACTTTTCAATTCACTTACTTTCGCGTCAAATACCCCTTTATTTAATTTAATTTCCCCCATTTATCATTTCCCCGCCTTCTGTACTTCTACTTGAATACTAGCGTCAACCATTGAAACACTTCTACTTAAAGAAAGAATACTAGACTCACATGTAGCGATTTCTCTTTCAAGCCGCCGTATGGCTTGATCGATGTCTTCTTGCACTCTTCCTAGTTCTCCAATAAACTTCCCTAAATTCGAAATGACTTGTTGTTCATACGTTTCTTTAAAAGTAGTTGCTCTTTGCCCTTTCCAACTACTCTCGTTTATTTCTAAAGACTTAAACTGCTCTTGATTTTGTTTAATTGCTTCAAGATTATTTACAAATTTCCCCTTAGCAGTTATTAGCCTTCGTAGTTTCATTTGTAATTCAGCCAATTGCCCTTGTTGATGACTTATACTACTTAATAAACCAGATTTTTGACTATTTAATTCCTCTATCCCCATGCAAATCCCCCCTTAAATAGTTGGCACTTTAATTCTAGTAGCAAAACGATTTTCAACAAAATACCCTTCAAATGGATTTAATTTTGTACTACTTAAATCTTTATTAGATACATCGAAGACCATTTGGCCTGATGATTTTCTAAGTAAAATAACATGAGATTGCGTTTTTATTGTTTTTGAAACTAAGTCGTATCGACTGTCAATTGAATCAACATCACAGCCAATTACGAAGTGGATGCCCATAAATGCACCATTTGTTATTAATTCCGCCAAACTATATATATCGCTATCTTCTAAATTACTTAAAATATCATTTACATCTGCGATTACGATTACAATCGGCTTAAATTTCTTAATAAATTCTGCCGGGTTCACTGTTTCACTTGATGCTTCCTGCTCCTCTTTAAACGCCGCTTCTCTCGATTTATAAGCATTTGTAACTTGTTTAATCGTTTTCTCAATTCCTGTTTTTTCAGCTACATATAAAGCAGAGCTCTCTCTATAGTTTGAGAAATTGCGTGTTCTTGTATCAATTAAACCTAGGTCAAAGTGACCACTGTCTGCTAACTGTTGAAGGAATTGATGAACTACATTTTCAACTTCATCTTTCTTGATTCCCCCTACAACAATATTAGCCGCTTCCGTTAAATCTAATTCGAGAGGCGTAACGCTTTCTGTTTCTACACCAAATGTTAGTTTGCCTGCTTCAATAATTTTTCTTGTTTCTGGCCATGCAATGAATTCTTTGTATTCCAGAACTTCAGGTACCATAGGAATTGCTTTCGGTCTTTCTCCATCCCAGAAGGAATCCATCTCTTTTCCTTCAGCTTGTATATTTTCAATTCGAGTAAGGACATCTTCTCCATTTGTCGGTAAAGCTGTTTGGAAGATTGTTGGTTCGTCAATTTTTACTAAACCACGGCCTGCTAATTCTTCAATTTTTAACTCTGTTCTTCCTACAATAGCTCTAGATTCTGCCTCATCTATCATATATAGAGCAATTTGTAGTTTAATATTTGTATTTACTTGTACTCTCAATGCATTTTGACGTGTAGCCGTAAGCATTAAATGAATTCCTACTGCTGCCCCTTCACGTACAATTTGTGCAACAATGCGTTCAAAGTCTTCGACAAATCCAGCTTCTCTAACAGCATCATAGTTATCTAACGTAATTAATACTGTTGGTAATACTTCCTTACTAACTCTCTCATACATTTCAAGACTCGCAACTCCATATTTACTTAGCAATTGCTTTCTATCTTTTAATAAGTCTTCTATGCGACGAAGAAACTTCTCGCATTTTTCAACTTGGTCTAATGTAATGATGTCCGCCACATGCGGTAAAGATTTTAATGGCATTAAGCCATTTGTTCCGAAGTCTAATAAATACACATGCAAATGCTCCGGACTATGCTGACGAGCTACATCCATAATGACTGATTGTAAGAATGTTGATTTTCCGTAGCCTGGGCTTGAGAAGACCGCTACGTGTCCGTCTTTACTAATATCTAGTGTTAATGGTGTTTGTGATTGTAATTCAGGCTGATCTAGTAGACCAACTGTTGCTTTTAATGGTTTCTTTTCTTTCGTCCATGCTTCTTTGAACTGAATAGCGTGTAAGTCTTGTAAATATACGCTTTCTGGAAGTGGCGGTAACCACGGTCTAGCTAACGCTTCAATTTCATTTATTTCTGCGTAATCGTGAATGTAGTCAATAACAGCATCCAGTTCAGATGGTACGCTTATTACTTCTTTACTGCTACCAAGTCCACTTAAGTCTTCACTTAATATTTCATATTGTCCTAGATCATTTATTGCATAGATTGTTGCGTCTAAATGTTCTTTATCCTCTTTGTTTTCTACATAGTCTGCTCCGCTCCAAGCTGATTGGAATAGTTCATAAATTTCATTATTCCCAACTTGTAAGTAAGCACGTCCTGGTAATGTAATTTCAGCAGCATCTGGTGTTTTTAAAATTTCATTACTATCTGACGTATTTTGAACTTTTAATGCTAGTTTGAATTTCGAGTTACTCCAAATTTGATCGTCTACAACACCACTCGGTTTTTGCGTAGCTAATATTAAATGGATTCCGAGTGAACGACCGATACGCGCTGTTGAAACTAACTCTTTCATGAATTCTGGTTGTTCTGACTTCAGTTCCGCGAATTCATCACTAATTAAAAATAGATGTGGCATCGGTTCACTTACTAAACCTTCTTTATACAGTTTTTGATACTGGTTAATATGGTTTACATCATTTTCCCCAAATAATCGTTGTCTTTTTTGTAATTCAGCTTTAATTGATGCGAGCGCTCTCATACTTTGTGCTCCATCTAAGTTCGTAATTGTTCCTAATAAATGCGGTAAGTTTTTGAATAAATTCGCCATACCGCCGCCTTTATAATCAATTAGTAGAAAGGCTACTTCGTAAGGATGGAAATTGACTGCTAGAGATAATATATACGATTGTATAATTTCCGATTTACCTGAACCTGTTGTACCTGCTATTAACCCGTGTGGTCCGTGTGCTTTTTCGTGTAAGTTTAAGTTTACGATATCTTCTTTACCACGTAACCCAAGTGGTACAGCTAAAGATTTATGTGCAGCATTTTTCTCCCAGCGACTTGTAATATTTAGTTCTTTTACTTTCTCAACACCGTACATTTCTAAAAATGTTACACTTTCTGGGATACTATTTTTTAAGTTTTGCAAATGATTTAACGGTGCTAATGCTCGTGAAACATCTTCTAAATTGAACCCTTTCGGTACGTGATTGAGTTTAAATTGACGGTTTACAAGCTCTCCCTGTTCTAAGATGATGTTCCCTTGTTTTGCATCTCTTATGTCTATTACCGTTTTTACATGCTCCGGTAAACTTTGCATAACATCTTGTACAAATACAAGTGATACACCTAATTGACTCGGATCATCATTAAAGAATTCCATAACAACATGGTCTAGTATTAGTTTTTCATCTGTAATGAGAACGACATAGTGCGGTGCAAAGTACATTTTTTCATTCGTTGAACTTTTTTCATCTAGTTTTAATTTTCGTTCTTTCAATATTTGATACAAACTATTTAACACTTGATCACGGCTACGATCATGGTATACAAATCCACGTACATTTATATCGCGAACACTTCCATGAGGTAACCAGCGCATCCAATCCCATTTTTCCTTTTCTTCTTCAGGAAAAATAGTAATAAACTGCAAGTCATAATAACTATGGAATAACGCGGTTTGTACAACTAATAATTGTAATTGTTCTAACACTAAAGAGCGTTGTCCAATATAGCCAACCGGTCCATTTATCAAATCTGTTACAACGGGTACATCTTCCAATGATAGATAACGCTGTCTTAGTTCACGTGCTATATCAATTAATTCATCTTTCGTTTGACTAAATTCTTCTTCATTAAATTGAATTTCAAAACTCGTATTAGCTTGTCCTGTCCCAACGCTAAATGTCAAGAAATCATGATGTAGCATTGTTTTTTCATATATACGTGGATTTACTTGCACAGCCATATTACGTATGACTTCAACATTTGGATTATGATATTGTAATGCATGACGCTGCTTTTCACTTTCTGCATGTAAATCTTTCGTTTTTTGTTTTATATACGCTCTATAACTTTTATCACGTTCCACAATGTCGATTTTATATTGCTTTAAATTTTTTATATAAGATGTGACAGATACAATAATCGTTACTAATGTCATCGCAATCGATGCAATAATAAACATCCCATATTTCATAAAGATTGCAAGTAATACTGTTACGACAATCATGACAAGAGAAGGTGCAATAATTCTCGCCAAATGCTCAGTCGGTTTTGACGGCATACTTGAAGGTTTTGCAATTGTCATTTTCTCTTCTGGTTCACGGTAAATAATACGTGGTGAACGATGATAGTCTGGATAACCACTTTGATAATTCGTTTCGGATTCTACTAAAATAGGTAACGTAGATTTAACGTTCTCTTCTGAAGACAATACTTGAATATCTTCACTGCCTATTTCTACTAAAACACCATCAAAATATAATACGTCTCCAGCTTCTAACATAACGCTATCTTTTAGCTTCGTATAATTATGAAATACATCCCCGTCATATACGTTCACTTTAAAAGAATCGTACAACGTTTCACGAGATAGCATTAAATCTACATTCGTTCCGGTAATAGAAATATCATCATAACTATTTTGACTCAATGTAAGAGAATGTTTCGTTCCTATATCAAACACTTTATTTGTACCAATAATAGATATAAAGATTTTCAAGCTCACATCTTTAGTTTTTCCAATCTCAAATTCCTTATTGAACTCTATTAATTGATTTTGTACCATCCAAGCATTTACTTCATTATTCCACTTTAACTCTACTTCTTGTTCTAAACTTGGATTCGTAATATCATTTGTCCACTCTTTTCCAATCGACACTATTGATTGCTCATTTGGATGTAATGTGCACTTATATATTTTGTCTCCATAAGTCAATACTAATAGTTGCTCCATCCGTGTTCACTGCTCCTTTTCAACTGTCTCATCAAGTGCTTGCTTACTCTTTCTTCTCTGTGCTTGACGAGTCTTTATCGTTTGATGATTTGCCATATTTCTTTTCATATTCATCTAATTGTTGCTCATATGTTTTTAATTTTTGATCACGCTCTTCTCCTGATAAATCCGGATTATTTTTCATCGATTCAATTTGTTTAACAAGGCCGTACATAATAAGCTGAGGATCATCAAGTGTCTTAGCTAAATCTAATGATTTATCAAAATTACCTTTTCCGTTATACATCCAATACAGCAAATACTTTTCATCACTTTTCAAACTAATATTTTTCATAATCATTTTCTTTTGATCTTCACCTAGTTTTTCAGCCGTAATGTATGCAAATGCTAACTCATATTTAGATGCAATCGGTAATGATTCAAATTCCTCTTCATTTAATTGCGTAATTACTTTGTCATAATCAGTTGCTATGAAACTCGCATTTGCTTCTATTAACTTATTTTGATAAGGAAATTTTATAAAAGTGAAATATATTAAAGGAGCAGCTAAAATAACTGTCGCCGCTATGAAGGAAAAAGCTAAGTATTTAAATGATTTATAGCTCTTTTTAGATACTAACTGCATATTTTTTTCTGTTTTTGTTTGTTCCTTCTCAAAGCTGTCATCAAGAAACTGCAGTAATGCATCTAAACTTTCCATTTGAGCAACTGTCTGTTCAAATGTTGTTTCTTTTGCATCTTTTAGTAACCCAGCATATAAATCATCAAAATTGTGCTTTTCGGAGAATAAAGCAATAATTAGACACTTGTATTGCGTTAAAAATTGCTCTTCTAACAACGGGGTTGGTGGAACAATATCTCGAATTCCTCTATGTATAATACTTGGCATTAAATTCGCATTAAAAACTATATTGTCTGGATGTAAAAAGAACGTAATTCGTTTATTTAAATATTTACGAAATTGCGCAACATTTCGAAGCAGTCTCAATTTCTCATTTCTTCCAAAACGGCTAAGATCGTCCCACTTATATAAATTTTTGTCCACTTGAAATAGAAACGTAAACATATCATCCGTTTCTTCTATCGTTAATGGTACAAATTCAGATGATGCGCCCGTAATTATATCGAATTGACGGAAATCTTTTATACGTGTTTGAGATTTTGTCATCTCCAATTTCCAATTTTCTTTTTCTATTTGAAATTGATAGTTCATTGCATCAATTTGAATTGTTTTTTCCGTCATGTTTATCCTCTTCTCCTTTTCTTTATAACCAGTAATAACTTATTTTCAAAAAACTAAAAGTAAGAAATATTCTTTATAAAACTTGTAAAATATCTCCGTCTGTTATTTGGTGATCAATTAAACGATCATTATCTGTTAAAACAATTGACTTATTTCTCACTTTCATTACAAAATGTGAACCTTCATGATTATCAATCTTTAACGTATCTAATAAGTTTTTCAATAAATATTTAATAGATTGATGATTCGGAATACGCAAATCATATGTATTTCCATTCCATTTACTAAAATCTACCGTTACATTAATATGCGTTTGTATTGCCATTACTTTACCTCCAACTTTTCCGAAGAACCGTATAAATACCGATGCAAATAAGTAAAACACTGCCGCCTAACAATATGATTATTGTTGTACTTATTGGCTTTTCATTCATTGTTTGATTACTTGCTACTTCATCAGCGCTTTTTCTTACAACGTATTCACTACTAAATAAACTATTTTTCGTATTTTTAACACTATTATTTTCTTTTTGTTTTATAAAAAGAGAATCTCTTAAGGATTCCATCTCTTTTTGTTCTTTCTTTTTCTTTTTTTGAATCTCTTCTTCTATATCTTTATTAAATAACTCAATTGATGCTTTATCTAATTCTGTTTCCTTATGTTCCCTTTTATTTTTTTCTTGGTCTTTATCTTCAAAGCGGTCTACTTTAAACTGAATCTTTCCATCATCACCAAGATAACTGTCCGCCGCGCTCCTAATCGGTAGCGCGACAAACAGTAAAAGGAAACAAATAAATGATAACTTAACCACTATGCTCCATTGTTTGATCATTTACTTCTTTTTCCTCCCATTTCTTGTGCCATACAAATAGATTACTAACTAATCCTATAATGGCAATTACAAACAATACGATAAAAATAACTTTTCCTGTATCTTTACCGCTAATAAAATCATTTAGAAAACCTTCTATATATTGAAGCGGTGAAAATTGACGCAATTTACCTACAGAAGACATTTGGTCTACTTTACTTCCAACTGCTTCAGTTAAAAATAGATACATACTTAAAAATACTAATAAGATAAACATCCCTACCATTTTTATTTGTCGTAGTAAGTATGTTGAAACTAATACGAACGCCATCATAATGATTGTGATAAACGCAATCCATAGTAAACTTTGATCCTGACCGAATTTTAAAAGACGGCCTGAAATGATTCCTATACTGATTCCTTCCACAATCGATATTCCAAATGCTACTACTGTAGTTGGTACATTCATATCAATTAAAGAGAACCTCTCTTCAAAATGATCTGATTGCGTTCGTTTCTTTTCTTGATTCGCAATTGCATATGCTGTAAATAACGCAACAATGAAACAAGTTAATACGATTAAGTATGGTGTAAAAGCATTACCAGCTACAATTACCCCATCATTTTGTTTCTGAACTGGACTAGATAAAAACTCATATAGCATCTCATTTTGACGATCTCCAATACGACTATTCGCCAAAATCTTCGTAAAGTTTTTCGAGAATGCTTTATCATCTTCCATTTTCTTCGTAAAATCATTTAATAAAGAATCTGCTTTCGAAACAATTGTCGTTCCGCTGTCTTGAATTTCTTTTGCTTGTCCATTGATTTGGTCAAATGTTTTATACACATCATCTGATGTTGCTAAACTATGCTTCGAACTTTCTACTAATGATTGAGTTTGCATCGTTAAAGATTTAATACCAGAGTCTAACGATAGTACAGCTGTTTGTTCACCTGCATTATTAGTCGTTAATACTTGTTGCTCTTCCACTAACTTTAAGCTACTCTCACGCCATTTCGCTAAACCTTTTACATACTCTCCTAAATTTTGATTCATACTAGTCGCTTGCTGCATCGTTTCATTTAATTTCTCCGCTAATAGCATTGAATTTTGATCTGCACTAGTAATGAGTTGTTGGTAAGAGTCTATTTTTTGTTTTAAACCTGTCATATCTTGCTTTACTTCACTCGTAATACTAGCTGAAACAAGATTTGAAATTAAATCAATTACACTTTGCTTATTTAACATATAGTACAATGAATGATCAGTAGCAATCGCATCTAAACTTCCCTCTTCAAGCTTAGGCCCCACATCATTCGTTCTTAAATCAATCCCATAATACACTTGATAAAGACTCATTAAACCTTGATAACTTTGAACGGTCTCCACTGCTTCTTTAATTAATACATTAGATGTATTATTTGTTAACTTCTCAGTTTTTTGATGTACAATATAATTATTTGTACGTTCAATAACTGTTGAGCCACCACCTTGGTTTTGGTTTCCACCGTTTCCGTTATCTGTCCCTGTTCCGCCTCCCGGGTTTCCTCCGTTATCTGTCCCCGTTCCGCCTCCTGGGTTTCCTCCGTTATCTGTCCCTGTTCCGCCTCCCGGGTTTCCTCCGTTATCTGTCCCCGTTCCGCCTCCTGGGTTTCCTCCGTTATCTGTCCCCGTTCCGCCTCCTGGGTTTCCTCCGTTATCTGTTCCCGTT
>NZ_JBYTDP010000001.1:995550-1177396 GCF_058791555.1 Bacillus sp. EB106-07-01-XG149
TCCTCCGTTATCTGTCCCCGTTCCGCCTCCTGGGTTTCCTCCGTTATCTGTTCCCGTTCCGCCTCCTGGGTTTCCTCCGTTATCTGTTCCCGTTCCGCCTCCTGGGTTTCCTCCGTTATCTGTCCCCGTTCCGCCTCCTGGGTTTCCTCCGTTATCTGTTCCCGTTCCGCCTCCTGGGTTTCCTCCATTATCTGTTCCCGTTCCGCCTCCTGGGTTTCCTTCGGTGTTATTATTACTCTGTTCTGTCTTTTGAATGATAGGCTTGTTAACAGTGTTTACTAGCGGCATTATTCCATACTGCGTTTTATTAACTACATTTTCTACCTTGCTGTTATCTGTTTTTGTTCCTTCATTTTCTTTATTTGGTTCTTCTTTTTTAGGTTCTTCTTTTCCAGTACTAGTTTCTTTTTCGTAATTACCATTCAATTTCCATTCCCATGTTACAGGAGAGAAAACATCTATATTGATACTTGGATCTATTAGCTTCACATGAAGACTAATTTTCAAATCTCCCTCATTACGTGCTGATATTGCAACTGCTCCGTTTTGCAAGAATTCACTTGTACGGTCCACACCATCAATTAATAGTGAATCTGTACTTCCATATAACTCAAAGCCACTAGGAATACTTATATTCATAGTTTGTGAAGAATCCATTCGAATTACTTTCGCTGTATCACTGAATATAATCCCATCTTTAGACAAACTTGCTTTTACTTCTTTAATTGAATTCCCTAAAGATATTTTATTTACTGGTTCATAATTAAAATTATTTTCTTTATTATATTTATTCGTAAATTGGATTACGTTTTTCAGTTGTACTTTCGTTACATCAGGCAAATCACTTTGAACGATTTCTTCCATGTTCATACTAGGCAACTTTGTAATTAAATTTTCAATTTGTTGCTTGATACGAATATCTGGTTGTTTCATTAACGAATTTATAACTACTTCGTGTTGTCCATCATTTGATATAGACTTTTGTAATCGTTTAAGGATTGTCGCTTGCATGTCACTTTCTAATTTCTCTGCAAGTTCTGTATCATATTCTGACACTTGTTTTTTTACATCCGTTAAATATTTTTGTATTGTTGAAGCATCAGCTAAAATATTAGGATCTTTCTCTGAAAGTGTAAACTGATTTGCGATAATTTTATTCGCAGATTCTAATGCGCTTAACTGCTTTAAAACATCGCCTGAATTCATATCACTCATATACTGATTAAATTGATTTGTAAAATTATTCGCTAACAGATTATTATCAGTTTGTATTTTTTGAAAGTTATTAAATCCTTCTAAATACGTATTATTAGATTTATTCCCTTCATCTAATGCTTGTCCAAACCCTTTTAAAACATCTTGGAATCCTTTAAAACTATTAACAGAAATACCAGTGTAATCTTGTACCGTTTTAAATTGGTTTGTATAATTTGCCAACGGGCTATGTACATCTTTTTTATACATAGTCGTTTGATTGGTCCCTTTTTCAATTATTTTACCTATATTATCTTGTGCACCTTGCAACTTACCGATAACACTTGCAAAATAAACGTCGATGATTTGCTTATTAAAATCTTCTAAAATAGCAGAAGCTGTATTTTCTGCCTCAGCTTTCAAATCTTTATTCCCAGTTGCATTTACTTTGTAATTTAAAGTTAATTTCTCTGGAAGTTCTGAATCAATTGCAACAGCCTTTCTAGAAAAATCGTTAGGTATTACAATCATCATATTGTAATTATTATTTTTCAAACCACTTTCTGCTACACCACGACTTACTACGTACCATTCTTGTTTCGTATTTTTATTTACATTTTTAACAAATTGATCTCCAAACGCTATTTTATTACCTTCAAATACAGTACCTTGATCTTCATTTACCAATGCAACTGTCATTTTTTGCGTAGTATTCTCATTTGCTTTCTTAACATTTTGATTTAACGCTAAATAGGAGACCCCTGTTGATAACACAAGAGCTAAAATAATAAACAACAAGATGCTCCACTTGAACTTTTTCACTACCTATCACTCCTGCGACTGCGAGTCTTTTAAGTTAAAGACTTCGTATCTTACTCTAATTTTAAAGTAATTTAGCCATACAACGTATGGTTGCATGGCTAAATTATATAGTTCTTTTTATCTGTCTTATTGTAGACCGAAATTACGAGAAAGATCTTCGTCATGTCTTGCAACAGCTTCTGCAGTTTTATTAAGCTGCATATTAATTTCTTGTAATAACTCTGCGAAGTTTTGTACTTTTGGCTTTAATTGATTGAACTGTTGATCAAAACCTTCGAAAGCACGACCTTCCCATTCTCCTCTTAATTCATTTTGTAAGTTTTGTAGTTGACGTAAAATGTCCTCAATTTGATTTGCACCTTGTCCATATCGAGTCGCTTTCGATTTAAGCTCCTCTGGTGACATGCGAATTTGTCCTGCCATGAATAAATCCCCCTTAAAATTTAAAAATAGTAAAATTAACCAATAATCAATTCTACAAATTGATTATATCAATAATTTAAAAATTTCTAAACAAAAAAATGATATTTTTCCAAAATTTCTCTTTTACTATAATAACACTATATTATATAATATTAATTCAGTGTTTTTAGGCATACTCTATAAATCAACTATAAATTTAAAGAAAACCTTTTATTATATATATATCTTTAAGGACTTTTCCATTTTAAATTCCAGCAATAAAGTGCTCACTAAATCACTATTTTCCCTTCTCCACTGACTGTTCATTCTCACCAATCAAATTTTTAAACATATTGGGCTATTCCAGCTCTAAAAGCTTTCTTGTCATTATTAATCACCCCAAATAACGCTTCCTGAAGCGCAAATGTACTTTTATAAAAATACATTCGTTCCTTTACTGCTTCTAAATTAGGGTAATAGGCTGCAAATAGTTGTAAAAACTCCTCTCCATAACTAGCTAATATCCCTGCAAAATCATAAGCAGGATCCCCAATGCTCGCACCACCAAAATCTATGACTCCTGAAATATCCTTTTTTGTTGCACTATATAAAATGTTTGTCATGCCAAAATCCCCATGAACGAGACTCGGTGTAAAATTAAAATGACTCTCTTCATTTAAATACGTTTCAAAAGATAATGAAACTTCTTTTTTTGCCTCTTCTCTCATGTATGGATAAACATAATCTTTTAATTGACTATATAAACTATTTATTTCTAAATACATATCAGCACTATCATATTGCATAATACCTTCAAATATAGATAACGGAATTTCGTGCAACTCTTTTAAAAATCCCGCCAATGTGCACGCAAGTTTCTGTAATTGTTTTTCTTCATTTATTCCCGTAAAGATATTTTTCCAAAACGGGTCCCCTTCAATCATTTCATATCCTGCAAATACTTTCCCTGGTACTTCATCTTGAAACCCTTGATAACTCGGGTTGGGAATTTGAAGCGTAATGAAGGGTCTTATTTTCTCTAGCAACTGCGTTTCTATTCGCAGTTTCTGAATACCTTTTTCATATTTCGGGAAACGAAATACTATATTTTTATTTACAATTAATACATCATTATTTTGGCCTATTTCATTTATATAAGCGGATCTTATTTTTAATTCAGGACATACTCTTTGTAAATACGAAATATACTCATTTTCTTTTCTCATTCTTTCCCTCCTCCCGTTCAAGCCTATTGTTCTCACTTCAAAGTCATAATTACCTGTCTTTCAACAAAACCAAGCTCTTCGTACATCTCTTTCGCAAAATTTCCAGCAAATACATTCAAACGAATTTCTGAATAATTTTTTTGTAATTCCTTAATACCAGCCCCCATTAACTTTCTTGACAACCCTTTTCCGCGGTACTCTGGAAAAACATACAATTCGTATATAAACCCTAGTTTTTTGTGAGAAAAATAGTCCGTATTTTCCCCTATTAATATCCACCCCATTACATTGTTTTCTTTTTTAACGACTAAATAATATGCTCCCTTTTCTACAATCGGCCTTGTAATTTCAATTGCTTTCTCTGTACTTAACTGACAATTTCCCCTCGTTCCTTCAAAAAGCGATTGAGCTGCATATTGTATTATTTCGTCCGTTTCTTCCCGATTCGCCTTTTCTATCATTTTTCACAACTCTCCTCTTTAATAGGCATTAATATTGCTCGTTCAAGTTCCTCCGACTCAATCACAATTGCCATCAATCCCTGTTCCGTACTCGTTTCATGAGAGTCGTCCTTCTCCCAAAACACAGCTTGTCCCGCTTCCACCTTCACTTTTTCTTTATCTGCTCCGCATACATATCCTTCTCCGTCCACAATAAGAAGCAGCTGTGATGCAACTGCTTCATGATATCCAATTATTCCATTCTCTCGTAAATGCATAGCACCGATATGTACATTTCCTTGATGGTTTAATATTTTTGACATTATGAAATTAGATTGAAATGCTGAGATTTTCTTTCCCACTTTTTCACTAAAATCAAAAATTTTCATTACTAATCCTCCCTATACGTATAAAACCATCCTTACTGTCTGCATCATATGTCCTTCAAAATCTTCTTCAAATTCCTCTAATTGTGCAAAACCTTTCGCTTCATAAAAACGTTTTCCTTTTTCATTCGCTGCTTCTACATGAATGTATAGTTTCCGAATTCCTTTTAATTCCGTTAACCCTTTTTGTAATAAAGCACTTCCTACCCCTTTCCCTTGCTGATCTGGTAACAAATAAATCGCTCCTAATTCTGCTTCGTTTTGCAGTCTAACAGGCGAGAAATTCGCAAAGCCAATTACTTCTCCCTCGTCTTCCGCAACGAATAAATGTGTATTTTCAAGACGATATTTCATTTTTTCATCAGAATAGGCCTCGTCTAAAAATCTGTCTTGAATCTCTCTCGGAATAATTCTTTCGTATGTATCATGCCAAGCTATTTTCGCTACGGATTGTACAGCGTGAATATCTTCTTGCTTCATTTCTCTAATTACATATGTCATCTCGTTGTCTCCATTCTTTATAAATTATATTCTGCTAATATACTAGAAGAAATGGCAGAACCATTTTCATAATTCACTTTAATTAATTTTAATTTCTCAATTGAAGCTGTTGCATAATCAAATTTTTCATATATATATTCCATTACACTTAAAAACTGATTTGCATGTAACCTATTTGCAATCGTGCAATGCGGAACCCATTTTCCTGGCACGTAATATGAATTTAAATTATCATGAAAAATTTTAAAATAATCATGATAAAAATGATGAAACCTTATCAATTCATCTGTAATGGTCGGTGCTAGAAAGATTGTTCCGTTAGTAGGAAAAATTCCAACAGAAGGAAAAATTACCTCAGCCATATTCGCTTGAACAGCTACAAACTCCTCTAGTTTCTTAGTATACAAGTTAACATCTAACTCATTGTAATCAGCTAATGTAATATGAGGTTCTACTCCTGCTAATTGATTTGTGCCAATGATATTTGTTATTTCATTTTGTAATTCTATAATTTTATTAGTAAACACACGATCAAATGTAGCAATAATAGCGTACATACTTCCTTACCCCTTCGTTACATATAACGCTTCCCATTCTTCACGAATCATTCCCATTCGAATAGAATCATAGTACGTCCCGTTATAATAACGACATTTTCGCATCCTACCTTCTAAGCTCATTCCTATTTTCTCCGCTACTTTCATCATTCGTTCATTGCCAGACCAAGTCGTGATTCCTACTCTGCCAATCTCCATCTTTTCAAATAGTAAATCTCGATATAACGTTAACGCCTCTGTACCATAACCACCATTCCAGTAATTTGGATTATAAATAACAAGCCCCATCTCTAACCAACGCGTCGGTTTATATTCCCAATAAAACCCGATTGTCCCTATAATTTGACCGTTATTTTCTATAATTAAATTGGATAGAGGTTCTTCTTTTAAACGAGTTTTCATCTTCTCTTTATAAGACGAGTATTCTTGCATTGAAAACGGAAAATACGGTGCATCCCATTTTTTCCATTTTGGATTTTCTTCTTTAAATACGAGATCCCATAATGTTTTTATATCTGATTCTTCAATTGCACGAATTGTAACTTTATCCCCTTTTACTCTTACGTTTTGCATAATTTCCTCCTACACTCCTCTTTATTTCATATATAATTATAATATTTTTTCAGAAAAATCAAAACAAATATCCTTTATTATATTGTATAATTTTGTTATAAGATACCAATTATTCATGTGGAAAGCTGGTGATTCAATGAATAATCGATTTAGTATTACTTTATTTCTCACTATTATTACAACAAATATTATTCTCTATTTCTTCTTACCATTACGTATTGTTACAAAATGGGACTTCAATGGAACGCCTACATCAACAATGGATAAAAGCACTTTTGTTATCGTAAATATAATTATATGTACCTTCTTATTCTTTTTATTTTTAGCTTTATCTAAAGCAGCGAGTAACCAGAAATTTCTCCTTTGGATTGGCAACACAATTTTACTATTTTTATTTTTTGTCGATATTGTCATTGCTCTCATCGCTCTTGGCTTCACTCTTCCTCTTGATCATTTAATATTTTTAGCATTAGGGCTTTTATTTATATTAATAGGCTATTTCAGTTCCAAAATTAATACGAGTAAATCAACGGTTTCATTGGAATGGAATGATAAACACCTTGAAAAAAGAGCTTCAAATATTTGTAGTATTTCAATGATAATAGCAGGTATTTTCCTAGCCGGGCTTCCATTTATCGTTCCTGTTCCGTATAGAGGTTATGCTATAATCGTAATTATTTTAGGAATGACGCTTGCCATTTTACCGAGTACGATTTACTTACTTATGAAAGACAGCAAGCAATCTACTCATTTAAAAAGGTAATAAAAAAATAGGAGGCTCCATACCTCCTATTTCATCTTTTCTATCTCAACTAAAATACCTTTCTCTATCCAGCCTTCTACTCCGTCTCTTTTAATTAAATCATATCCTGAGCAGCTATTATCAATGAGAGACACAATGTCCCCTTTTCTTACACTTATTTGTGCACAAGAAATATCGGTTTTCACTGTGTATTCACCTGAATTAAGTTGCCTAATATATTCATTTTTCACAGAGAGTAATTTATTCGTTTCTCTTTGCTTACATACCGTATAATCTTTCATCTTCTCTATAGGATCTATGTAATAATACGGATATGTCACCCCGCCCTGCATTGATGTGTTCGCATTAAAATCCGCTATCACTTCAAACTCTGGAAAATAGTCTACATATGTATAAGAAAACGTATCACCTGCTCTTGTCCTTTGAATGATAAATGCGTTTAATTGTCCTGCTTCTTTAATCGCATTTCCACCGTCAATTGCAATAATCTTTTTCTCCTCATCAATAACTGGATTGTTAGACGGTGCCTTGTCTGAATAGTTTACAACAGGCCAATGACCGACAACTACATACTTATTTGCTCTATGTGATTTATTGAAAAACTCTGGCATTGCTATCGCATTTTTGCGCACTGTTTCTTTCCAATCTTCTTTATCATCAAGGCCAGCATGTACAAAAATATAATCTTCTGTTTCAATCGCTGTTGGTAATTCTGTTAGCCACTTTATTTCTTTTGAAAAATGCCACATCAATATGTTTTTCACTTCACAAATATCACTTTCTTCATTAACGGTAACACTCAATTCCGCTAGCCACTCATTAAAAATTGTATTCTTTCGCGTACATAAATAATTTATTAGCGCGGGATTTTCATTCACAAGTGCTTCAACTACAACTTCACAATTCCCTTCAATTACATAAACGTTTGGCTTGCTAACTACTAGATCCATCACATAGTTTACGACGCCAATGCTATTTCTTCCTTTCTCACAAAGATCACCATTAATAATTAAATAATCCTCATCTTTAAAATTAACTTTATGTAGTAGTTCATTAAAAAGATTTAATTCTCCATGAATATCAGAAATAATGATGACTCTTCCATCATTTGGTATAGATAATTTCTTTATTTTTTCCAAGTATAAACGCTCCTAACATTCTCCAAATTCAATATTCCCTTGTTATTTTCTAATATTCGACAAATTATATTACTGGACCTGTTGCTAGCTCAAATCCAGAAAAGAAAATAGGTTCCATATATTTTTAAACATGGAACCTACTTAATATTATAGCTCTTTATAAAAAGAATAGCTTACCTTATCATAGCCCTCTCTTTCATAAAAACGATGTGCATCCATTCTTGGAAACGCAGATGTAAGAACGATAGAGCTGCACCCTTTTTCTTTCCCCCATTTTTCTACATATGACAGCAGAACTTTACCATATCCTTTTGATCTGTGTGCTTCCGCAGTTACAAGATCATATACGAAAACATGTTTCTCATTATAAAAATTCGTACAAATCGCTACACCAGCTAGACTAACTGCTTCATGCTCTTCATTACGTAGCGAAAATAGTTTATAATTCTCTTCTTTCATTTTTTGAAACAAAGAACTTGCTTCTTCTCTTGAAAGTTTCGTTCGTAACTGCTGTAATACGGGAAATACATCATGTAAATCCGCTTCTGTTACTACTTCTCTAATATTCATTTTGATTCTCCCCTTACTATTTATAAAATTTTCTAAATGTTATATCATCATTATAGAAAGCCACTGCCCTTAGCTTAAGTGACAGTTTTATTCTTTTTTATAAGGCCAGTATGAAAAGGAGCGTCCACGAATGGATCTGACTATCCCATTAGTATTACAAAGTAAAACACCCCTTTACTTACAAATTTATGAATATATGAAACGAGAAATCTCTCATGGGTCACTATGTGCCGGTACACGCCTTCCTTCTCACAGAAATTTAGCAGTACAACTTAATGTGAGCCGTATTACAGTGGAATCCGCTTATCAACAATTACTAGCTGAAGGGTATGTAGAAAGCAAACCGAAACGTGGGATTTTTGTTGCAGAAGTTGATATTGATGTCATTCAAAAGAAACAGCAAATTGCGTCAAACAGTGCTAACAATAAAAAAGACGAACAATATGATTATGATTGTAGTCAAGGACTTATTGATCAAAAAGCTTTTCCAATAACAAACTGGAAAAGAGCAATACACGAAACTTTATTTCAGTATGAAAATGAATTATTTGCTAAGGAAGATCCACAAGGTGAGCTCGTTCTACGAGAACATATTTCAAAGTATTTATATCATGCTCGCGGGGTACATTCTTCACCTGATCAAATTATTATTGGAGCAGGTACGCAGCCTCTTCTTTGGCTACTACTTCAACTACTTGGTTCAAAAAAGGAATTCGGAATCGAAAACCCTGGATTTCACCGTATTCCTGCTATGATTCAAAGTTCTGGTCTTACCGTTCACCCCATCCCTTTAGATAATAAAGGGATTCATATTTCCGCTTTACGTGAATCGGGTTGTAATGTAGCGTATGTCACTCCATCTCACCAATTTCCACTTGGAATCATTATGCCGTTATCTAGAAGACTCGAGTTATTAAAATGGGCGAATGATTGTAAGGGCTATATTATTGAAGATGATTACGACGGGGAATTCCGTTATATAGGAAAACCTATTCCTTCTTTACAAGGACTAGATGCAAATGAACGCGTTATTTATATGGGAACTTTCTCGAAATCTTTTTTACCTTCTTTACGAATGGGATATATTGTTTTACCACCTCATCTGTTAAGAGCCTATGAAGAGCTTGGTGGTATGTTTAAACAAACAGTTTCTACGCTGCAACAACTTACCTTTGCCACCTTTATTCAAAATGGTGATTGGGAACGTCATATTAACCGCAGTCGGACGTTATATAAAAGAAAACATATTTCTTTAATTAAATCTATTACAAACGAGATGGGAAATAACGTTCATATACTCGGTGAACAATCCGGACTTCATATTGTACTTCACGTTCATAACGGAATGAATGAACAAGAACTTATTCATGCAGCCGCAAAAGAACGTATTAAGTTATACCCTCTCTCCACATACGATTCGGTTCATAATGTAATGGATGAGTCGTATGTATTGCTCGGTTTTGGCAGTATTCCAGAGGATTGTATCGAAACTGTAGTTCAATTACTGAAAAAGGCCTGGTTCCCTAAATAAGAATAGCTCCACGTAAGTTATACTTACGTGGAGCTATTTTCATTCACTATTTTTCTGATCTCGCTGCCCTTCCCGGACGTTTGACACCAGTTGTTTCTGTTGAATAGGAAGCTTCAATGATAGCAGTTGGATCTACAGAGAGAACGAGATCTTTCATTTTTGGATAAATGAAACGGTTTGTAATACAATAAATGATTCTCTTATGTTCTCCTAAAAAACCACCTTCTCCATGTAGATACGTAACGGATAATTGCAATTCTTTCATAAGCAGATCGCCTATTTCTTTATTTTTACCAGAAATAATCATGACGCTCTTTCCTTGATTAATACCATCTAATATGAAATCAATCATCTTCGTAACAATATAGAAAATTGCTAATGAGAACATCGCTTGTTCGATTGAAAATAAAATCGCTACAAATGTGAAAATAACTGCATTTACAGCAAGTAAAAATGTACTAATCGGTACTTTAAAGTGTTTGTTCATCCAAACCGCTAACATTTCTGATCCATCTATTGCTCCACCCATTTTAACAACAATCCCAACGCCTATTCCAAACAGTACGCCACCATAAAGTACAATTAATAATTCAGAAGTTGTAATCGCCGGAAATGGTTTTAAATAGATTAATCCGAGTGTTGTAACTACATTTGCATAAGATGTACGGATGAAGAACTTCTTCCCCATTACTTTTGCGGTAAATAGCAGGATAGGAATATTAAGTCCTAAAAACACTCCGTAAAGCGGTAATCCAGCAACTTTATTTGCCATAATAGCAATGGCCGTTACCCCGCCATCTACTAAGCCATTAGGTGCTAAAATAAGCTCTAATGAACCCGCTACAATAATCGATCCAATTGTTAATAATACGTATTCAAATACTCTTTTCATTCATTACCCCCAAAACTTATGTATTTTCTTAGTATTATTTTAACGTAATTTTACTACTGATTCAAAGATATGAGTTTATATACACAAAAGTTTCACCTTTACAGTGATTTTTTATGTAATTTATTTATAGAAACACACTTACATATTACAGTAAGTGTGCTCCAAACATTTATTTAAGTTTTGAGTATGAATTCATTTTCATTTTTAATATTTCATCAACTGCCCTATTATACCCACCAGCATTTCGAAGTGACTCTCCAACTTTACGACTATTTTCTTTAAACGTTACATCATCCATTACTTTCTCTACAGTCTCACGTAACAATTCAGAACTTAATTCTTTACGATTAATCCTTATTCCAGCCCCTACTTCAGTCACTCGTTGCGCAACTAAAGGCTGATCTCCTGTTACAGGAATTACAACTAACGGGACACCGTAATATAGTGCTTCACTCGAACTATTCATACCACCATGTGTCACGAATACATCAGCATGCTGTAATATTTCTAATTGCGGTACGTAATTATACAACTTAAAGTTATTCGGAATGTTTTCAAATTGATTTATATTTATCCTCTTACCAACTACTAATACGACTGTCGCTTCTACATCTTTAAACGCTTCAAAACATTTTTCATATAGTTCAGGTTGTTCATTAAAAACTGTTCCCATAGAAATGAAAATCAATTTTTCATCTTTTAAATCCTCCATAGAAAAGCTGTCTACTTCTTTTCGAGTAGCAATTGATGGGCCGACAAACTTATACGATTCATCGAATACATCTGAACGCGGCTGGTATTCTTTTGAAGTATATACGATAGTAATATCACCAGGATGATTCATAATATCATACATACTATTACATTTCATTCCATACTGCCTATTCCATTTTTCCATTCCCGCTAAACAAGATTGATATAATGGATTCGTTTCATCTACTTGTCTTGATTCTTGTTCATCATTAAAAGTAATGTACTGATTAAAAGCAAATGTTGTACAAGAAGAAACGCTAGGTAATTTTAAAACATTGGCTATAATACGTCCTACGGGAAAATGATTATCGTATATCAAGTAATCGTACTTTTCTCCTTTTGTTTCTTCTACAATTTGAGTCACAATACGCTCTGATGCCTCAATCATATGAGATAGCATCGTCAAAGGACTCCCACCTTCATTTACTCGTTCCATAATATTAATTTGAGAGAGGAAATTCTCAAACACTCGGAATTCTGCACCTGTTGCTTCAATCTTCTTTCTATAATCTTCAATACAATACGAAACAACTGTCTCCCCTCGCCGAATTAACTCACTTACAATAGCTAAAGTCGGATTTATATGACCTTCTCCAGGGAAATTTATTACGAGTACATTTGCCATCATATTCTCTCCTATCTAATATTATTAATAATTAATTATATTAATTAATTTAAAACTATTATAAAGGAATCTATTCTATTTCTTCACATTTTTCTCTTCATTTTATTATTGAGAAATATTTTTCATAACCAACATTATAATTCTTATAAAAGAGCGCTTAACTCTTCATTTACTGAAAATAAGAGATTTACATTCGGGTGTTTTTACAGATTTATCATCAGAAATATTATTTTGATAATTCATACAAAAGTAGAAAAATATAATTTTCACACTGATTTCTCACTATAAATTTATTTAAGTTCTATGTTGTCCCTATCATTATCCACTTGGAACATATTCTGTTATATAATGAATTTATAGAATTTACAGAAAAAGGAGCGTTTTTATGCTACAACAACTATTCACTTCACCTATTTTATCTGTCCAAACTTTACACCCAGGTTATGAAGACCATGCAAGCGATGTGTTTCTTGTTAAAACAGCAGCTGAAGAAGTTATTGTTCGTTCCTCAAAAATAACGGAAGAGCCAAACAATGATTTTTGGTGGGGATGTAAAAACCTATTTGGAATTGACCCAAGGAACGTACATCATTTAGAAGCTGTACATACATTGTTGCAAGCACATACTAATCTTCCTATCCCCGCAATATTAGAAAAACATATTTTAAATGGTCGTGAGTTCGTTGTAGCCGAAAAGTTAGTAGGTAACACAGTTCAATCTTTTATCGGGCAACCAGATTCTATTTTATTCAATCTAGGAAAAGGGCTTGCAGAAATACATAAATTTAAAACCGATTACATAGGAAATGTACCAGGCTCATTTCAAGTTACACTAGATGAATTCCAATCACACATTTTGAATGTGAGTAAAGAGATTGTGAATATGTTTTATTCCGATAATGAAAGCATACAAAATGCATTTCCTACTTTTGAATCACAACTTTCTTCCTTACCAGCACCAAAGGAATCAACGCTCGTTTTAATTGATATGGACCCTACTCAGTTTTTATCAGATGGTACAACTATTACGGGATTAGTAGATACAGAAGCCTACGCAGTTGCTCCCCGGGAGTTTGATTTTATCGGCTTAGAATATATATTTACTGAAAAAGAGGCTCATGCTTTTAAACAAGGTTACGAAACCATTATGCCCATTCCCCGTCTTGAAGAATGTAGACATCCCTATCGATATTTGTACCGATTATTATCTGTTCAGGGCAGCGTGGAGTTAGAAAAGTGGCTAAGTCATCCAGTCTATTTTTAAATACGAATGAGAGGGATTATGAAATGAATATTGAACAAAAGAAATCTTTAACAGCAAATGCAATTCAGCAAATGAAAGATTTAGCTCATATTTGCGGGGAATACGATCAAATTGATTATTCGTCAAATTTACATATAAACTTTTTAACTGCTCGTACTAATGAAGAGATAAATGATTTTCTACTTTATGACGATACTCAATTAATCGGTTCATTAAGTATGTATGACTTTGAAAGACCAACAAAACTGGAGTTAATAGGGTTTGTTCATCCGAACTATAGGAAACAACATATAGGCACTACTCTTTTACAAGCTGCAATAAAAGAAATACGAATAAGAGAGGCAGATGAAGCTCTTCTTATTACGAATGGAGATTCTATTTCCGGGAAAGAATTTGCAAAACATATGAAGTTACCTTATTTATATAGTGAATATAGTATGGAGTTCAAAGCAAAAGAAGTTCAAAAAACACCAAAGAATACTATACAGTTCCCTCTTGCCTCTTCAGAATCACTTCTTGATCTTATTGAAATTTCCAGTAAAGCTTTTGGAGATTCAGCAGAAAATACCGCTATATGGTTACAAAAAATGATGAATTCACCTTCTCATCAAGTTTACAGTGCTCTTATCAACGAAAAATTGATAGGAACGATTACAGTTTCTGAGCAAGAACAATCTACTACACTATCAGGATTCGCCGTTCATCCTTCTTATCAAGGTAAAGGATATGGTAAAGATATTCTTAGTTATATGGTACATACCCTTATTACAAAAGGAATTTCAACAATTGAATTGGACGTCGAAACGAAAAATAACCACGCTTTAAAGCTATATACACAATGTGGTTTTGAAATAAAAACGAAGCATGACTATTATAATGTAATGAATTTTGAGGAGAATACATATGTTTAAAAAACCAATTTATTCTAATTATAATATTTTTGCAGACATCTATAATAAACATTGGGGACATTTTGCTGAACACTCCTATCCAGCCTATCATAAATTCGTTTTACAAGACGCTCCTCCCCACTCCCGTATATTAGATCTTTGCTGCGGGACTGGTCATCTTACTAGGAAACTACTTGATCATAATTTTATAGTAACTGGTATAGACGGTTCTGCAAAAATGATCGAACACGCACTTCACAATGCGCCAGATGCATCCTTTATCGTCGGCGATGCACGCTTTTTTAAAGTAGATGAGCCTTTCCACTATGTCATCTCAGCAGGTGATAGTTTAAATCATATACTGACATTAGATGAGCTCAAAGATACTTTTCATCATGTTTATTTAGCATTATATGATGGAGGTACTTTTGCATTTGATATGAATATGGAGAAAGGTTTTCTTGAAAAATGGATTGCTTCATTTCATATTTCAGCGGAAGAATATGTATGTACGATTGATTCTACATATGATAACGAAAATAAAAAAGCAGAAATGAACTTTATACTATTTCAACATGATATAGATAATAATTGGAAAAGAAGTGACTTTACTTTTGAAGAAGCTTGTTATTCCAATGAAGAAATAATATCTTTGTTGAAATCCGTTGGTTTTAAGAATATTCAACTACACGGTACAAATAGAGCATTTTTCATTTGTCAAAAATAAAAAAACTGAATCATATCGATTCAGTTTTTTCTTAGTATATTTACGAAAGCAGTCGTTTCATTATTTTCTTTATAAACTCGCGGGATTCTTCTGTCTAACATACATGTAACTTCATAGTTAATTGTACCTAACATATCCGCTACTTCTTCTACCGCAATTTCTTCTTCGCCTTGTTTACCGTAGAATACTACTTCGTCCCCAACTTGTACTGGCATTGCTTTTGAAACGTCTAACATGAGCTGATCCATACAAACACGGCCAATAACAGGTACTCGAACTCCATTTATTAATGCATGCCCTTTATTAGATAACTGACGATTATAGCCATCAGCATAACCAATCGGTACAGTTGCAATCCATTCTTCACCAGTCGTTACATACGTATTCCCATAACTTACACCGCGATTCTTCTTCGCATGTTTAATATGAGCTACTTTTGATTTTAACGACAACGCAGGCTGTAAAGAAACGACTGCATGATCTACCTCTTTTGAAGGATACATTCCATATATTCCAATACCTACACGGACCATATTTTGAAATGTATTGCTAAGCTCCATTGAACCTGCACTATTTGAACTATGAATATATGGAATATGAATTCCTAATTCTTTTGCTGTATTGACAGCTTTCTCAAATAAACTTGTTTGCATATTCGTATATGATTTATCAATTTCATCTGCCGTAGAGTAATGTGTAAACATTCCTACTACCTCTACATACTCCATACGGTTTAATTCTTCTAAAAATGGTTTAACCTCTTCTTCTTGTAAACCGATACGACTCATTCCTGTATCAATTTTCACCTGAATTTGCGCTTTCTTTTGAAGACGGTTTGCGATTTCATTTATACCTTGTAAATCTTCACTTCTATAAACAGTCATCATAACGTCATATTGAATTGCCTCTTCCGCAGCTGCTACTGATGTATAACCTAAAATTAAAATCGGCACGTTAATTCCTGCTTCTCTTAACTCTATCGCTTCATCTACAAATGCAACTGCAAGCTGATTTATTCCTACTTCAATAGCAGCTTTCGCAACTTCAACCGCCCCGTGGCCATACCCATTTGCTTTTACAGCAGCCATCATTGCAATATTTTCATCATTCACACGCTTTTTAAATTCTTTTACATTATGTTTTACTGCATTTAAGTCAACTTCAATAATTGTATCTCTTCCATATTTCAAACTCATTGGTCTAACTCCTAACTCAATAATTGCATTCCATTCTATTTCACGTTTCATATGACCTTTTACAATATAATACTTTTCAATATGCTAGTCAAACTACTAGAATTTTCGGAATTTTGAGTATGATATAATACTCTTAAGAAACTATTATATACGGAGAAGAGGAGAATTACAATGTTTGTACAATCTGCATTGCATCAACTACAAGTTGCTGTTGATACTTCTATTCAAATGCTTAACCAATATAATGAAGATAGTTTAAAAATACAACCAATTCACTCGAAGCGATCTTTATTTGAAATGTGTGCACATCTTTCTCTGATTTGCCATGCGGATTTACTCATTTTAAATGGTAGTACGGATAAAGAGTTACGTACTTTTTATTTAGAATATACACCGGAAACAATTGCCCATATGCAACAAATAATGATTGAAGGATACAATCTTCTCTCTAAAACATTTCTTTCCTATTCCCAAGAAGAATTAGCAGAAGTTATGACTGCCTATTGGGGTGTTTCTTATTCTCGGTTTGAATGGTTACTTGAAATTCTCTCACATTTTTATCATCATCGTGGGCAAGTTCATATTTTATTGTGCGAGCATATGAAAGATCCTCGCATTCCTTTATTTGAGTGATTTTCCACTCATTCATTATCCAATTTACATATCATCAAATACACGTTCATTATTAATAAATAGAGAAGCAATAAATCCAATAAAAAGTAACATTCCTAATAAAATAAACGTTTGAGTATAACTTCCTATTTTCATAAGATAAATAGAAATGAGGGGTCCTATACTAGTACCTAAAAATAAAACAAAGGTATAGATAGAAACTGCTATTCCCCTTGCTTTCCCTCCCAATTGGCCGACAAGAGCAACTAAAGACGGAACGGATATAGCAATACCTATTACAAAACAGACACTCATTATGACTAGAAGGGGCAGATACGAAACAAAGCCCATTGCACTTAGACTAAAAATAGCGACCAGCAATCCACCTTGAAGAACTTTCCTTACTTCGAACCTCTTCGTTAAACGACCCGCAATTGGTGATAGAATCATACCAAATAACCCCGCTAAGCGAAAATAAAGGATTTGTTCTGCAGTTAAATTATAAGTAGGAGAGCTCAAATAATTCCCTAAAACAGTATACATATTAACAAAAGCCATCAATAAAACAAACGCAATCATATAACTCAATACTAAGCTTTTATGTGTAAAGACTTTGCCCATCTGCTTAATCGGTCCCAAAATATCAGTATAGGATTGAGATATCTCCCCTTTCGGAAGAGAATATTGAATCCATACAGCAGTAATCATATAGACCACGCTAAGAAGAAAGAACACCATATGCCATCCAAAATGTTGACTAACAACCGTACTTATTACCTGACCTACAATTCCAGCTACTAAAAAACCGGTACTAACAAATCCTATTGTTGTAACCTTTTTTTCTACTGGAAACATTTCTACAACATAAGCTAACGCTACCGGAGAAAATGTTGCTGCTGCAATACCCTGTAAGCCCCTAAAAATAACAAGCCACAATATACTATCCACAAACCCTAAGGAAAACGAAATAATCGACAGAGCAAGTAATCCAATGAAGATCACTTTTTTTCGCCCATATTTATCAGAGGTTGCCCCAAATAACAAGCAACCTATAGCAAATCCAACAGAAAATATACTGCCTGTAGCTGCAGATTGTGCTAGTGAAACATTAAAAAGATCTGAAAATAGTGCAATTAAAGGGATTGTTACATATAAGCTAGACATAACTACCATACCCGACCAACATAATACAACGGTCATTATTGTGTAATTCTTTTCACTATTTATTTCCTTTCCTATTTCCATCATAATATCTCTCCCTTATTACAATTTTTTTATCAATTTAAAACCTCTAAAGTGCGCAAAATGGTATTTCTTTAACTGCTGCTTATTTTAATTACATCGTAAAAAGTATGACTGCCTCAAAAGTTAGTCAAACATATAATAAGGTAAGCTAATTATATTCCCAAATAAATAAGTTGATCCTCATAATCAACTTATTTACCTACCTTCTCCTAATTTCACCTGCATATTTATTTGTATTTTATTTAATAGCTTCTCTAAAACTTGACGCTCTTCTTGATTAAAGTCGTCAACTAACGAAGCGCAAGATAACCAAAAAGTTGGTAAAGATTGCGTTACTAATTCTTTTCCTTTCGAAGTAATTTTCACTTTTAACCTTCTTCGATCTTCAGAATGATGAAATCTTACGATTAACTCTCGTTTCTCCATCCAATCTAATAAGCCAGTGACAGAAGCACGTGTTATCCCTAATCGACTCGCAATATCCGAAGGACTCATGTTCACTTCTTCCCCATTTGATTCCATTTCACGCAAAATAAACAACAGTAAAAAATCTAATTTACTTTCCGATATACCAAGTGGAGCTAAATCTACGTCAACAGCATCAAGAACATTATCAGACGTCCATAACATTAACAAACCAAGTTTTGCTGCGATTGGATCCGTATCCGCTGATGCTGTCTTTTTTATTAACTCTGTATACGGCCCAATCCCTAAAGGAAGAGAATCATTTTTTGAACCCATTTATCTTCACTCTCCTTTCCTTTTAATTAATTAGCTTACCTAACTACTTTTTCATTATACTCACATTTTTACTTTTATTGCAAGAATATTGTTAAACAAAAAATCCTGTCATGAAAACAGGATTTTTCAAACTGACTAGCTATTATCTTTAAATAATACGAAACTCCTTTAAGGCAAAGGAAATACCACCTTCACTTGCCTTCTTTGTAACGAAATCAGCTTTTGTTTTTAGTACTTCTCCGCCATTCCCCATCGCAATTCCTAATCCTACATATTGCAACATCTCAATATCGTTTCCACCATCACCAAAAGCAATTGCTTCTGATTTACAAATGTTTAAGTGATCCAATACTTTTTGAATTGCGGTGAGCTTCGATACTTTATTATCTTCCAATACATTTATGACATAACCATGAAAACGGTCGAATGTAAGCATTGGGTATTTTTCAATAAATTTTTGAGATTCTATTTCATCCGCATACAGACATAAACAATAGATCTCTTCAGACAAATCCTTGCTTTTTTCAGGGTACTCCCCTAAATTTAACGTCTCGCTAAGTGCTTGCATTACACGCTCATTATCTGAGGCTATTCCGTTCATTGTAAAACCCTCAGTAAAATAAGAAACGCCGTGACCATGTAATTCTGCAAACTCTGAGATATCATGAACGATTTCACTGGAAAGTACTGATTTATGTATAACTGATTCCTCACACTTAATATGTGCACCATTTGCAGAAATAAACGTATTTATGCCTAGTTCCTTAAATTGCGAACATAAGCTATATGGTCTCCCTGTTGTAACAACTACGTGAATTCCTTTATCTATTAATCTTTGTATCGCTTCTTTTGTACTTTCGTGCATACTTCTATCAATCTCACTTAAAAGCGTACCGTCAACATCAAAAAACACTACTTTGTACACGGGTCTTTACATCCCGTCCAAATGATTCGTATCATTAATGAAATGCACCGTTTTTTGTTCGCCATCAATTTCAATTAAGCTTATTCCCGTATCTCCCATTTTAAAATAATAGTCCATTGAAATGGGCATTTTGAAAAACGCACGTAATAGACTATTTATTACACCACCGTGTGCAACGATTGCTATCCGTTCATAAGTATTCTCCGTCACGATTTTAGAAAAGATTCCTTCTATTCTCATTCTAAATTCAATAAATGATTCCCCATTTTCAAAACGGTCATGAAGAAACTTTGGCTCTGGATATTTCTTTGCTTCTTCAAAAGATAAGCCTGCTTGCACTCCGTTATTAAACTCCATTAATTCCTCTTCTAGTTGAATTGGGCATCCAATTCCTTCAGCTAACGTTTCACCAGTTTCACGAGCACGCTTTAATGTACTTGCCCAAATGAAATCTGGTGGAAAATCTGCTTTCACTTTCTGTACAAGCCTTTGCACTTGCTGTCTTCCCTTTTCTGTTAATTCAAAGTCAGCTCGTCCTTCATGTACATGTAAAATATCTGCTTCGGATTCACCGTGACGTATTAATAATATTTGCACTTGTTTCCCACTCCCTTGTTTAATATCCACAAAATTCTATTATATCATATTTTAAATTTTCTTTAACAAAAATATATTACTTTGACAGTTTTTTAACCGTCTAGTAAACGTGTTATTCCACTTAACAATTCCAAACACTCTAAACTTATAATTCTTTGAAAAGTGACAAACAAAAAAGCCCTATCCATAATGGCAAAGGACTAATATTTTTTATCCTACTCAAAAATAAAAAGAGAAATGGCATCCCATTTCTCTTTTTCACTCTTATTGTTCTTTTGGTGTATCTGAAGAAGGCAATTTCTTCGCTTGTTTTTCTTTAAAGATTTCTCCAATTGCCCCGAGAGTACCAAGTGTTTCAATTGCATTAGACGGAATAAAGACTTTATTTGCTGGACCTTTTGCAACCTCAATCAATGATTCAAATGATTTATAAGCAAGTACGCGTTCATCTAAATCTGCTGCACGAAGTAATTCAATTCGATTTTGTTCTGCTTTTGCAATTTCCTCAATCGCTCTTGCTTCCCCTTGCGCTTCTAGTTCTTTTGCTTCCTTTATACCTTCAGCTTCTCGAATACGTGCTTCTTTATCACCTTCAGCCATTAAGATTTTACTTTGCTTTTCACCTTCAGCACGAAGAACTTTATCTTGTTTTGCAGCTTCAGCTTCTAAAATAATCGCACGTTTATTACGTTCTGCTTTCATTTGTTTTTCCATCGATGCTTGCACATCTTTTGGCGGATTAATATCAACAACTTCAACACGCTCAATGCGAACGCCCCATTTTTCTGTTGCTTCATCAAGTGCTAAGCGAATTTCTGTTGAAATTTTTTCACGACCAGATAGCGTTTCATCCAGTTCCATTTTACCGATAATTTGGCGCATCGTTGCAGAAGTAATATTACGAACACCATATTCATAGTTCGAAATACCATATGTCGCAAGTTCTGGTTCTACAATTTGATAGAAAATAATTGTATCAATCTCTACTTGTACATTATCTTTCGTAATTACCTTCTGCGGTGGTACATTCGTTTGTTGAATACGTAAGTCATGATATACACGAACGCGGTCTACAATTGGTATTAATAAATTTAATCCCGGCTCCATAATACGCTGAAACTTACCAAATCTTTCAACGACTCCAACTTTTTGCTGTGGAATAATTTTAATTGTTAATGCGATAAATGTAACAACAATTAGTGCGAAAATAATCGTTAATGTTAATGCTACTGCCATATTTATTCACTCTCCTTTTTTACTTGTAATATAGTACTATGCCTCTTTATAACAATAACTTTTTCTCCAGCATCAATTGGATCATCTGCAATAGCTGTCCAAATATCTCCATCCACCTTCACAATACCATTCGCTTCTTTTGTAATCGCTTGCATAACAATGCCTTTTTTACCGACAAGCATATCTACTGTATCAGTAAAACCTTTTGCTTCTCGAAAGTTTTTTGAAATTCTTTTCGTAAAGAAAGTCAATGTTAAACTTACAATTGCACCAGCAACAACTTGTAACAGTAGTGCTTCAGGAGCAAACAAAGCAATTAGACCTCCGACAACAGCTCCAATTCCAAGCCAAAGCATATAAAACGTAATCGACAACATTTCCGCAATAAATAAAATACCAGCTATTATAAACCAAATCACCCAAGCAGCCATATGCAACCCTCACTTTCTTTCTCATTTTCTATATGTATATGAAGAAAAGAATGGTTTATCCGCCCTTTCTTATACCAGGGCATTTACTACAAGCTATTGTACATATTCACTGTTATAAAAAGTATTAATAAAATACTATATTAATATATTCTTCATTATACATGAAAATCCCTTTCAAAAAGCGACAAAAAAATGAAATTCTTTCGAAAATTTAATTTTCAATTTATAATTATTTTAACTACTAAAATATTATTTTTTAGGAAGGTGGTGTGCTTGTTGCAAAACCGTTCACTAATTTACTATTTAGGCTCTAAAATATGCATTACTCTCGCTGACATCGTATACATCATGATTATTACAACTCATATGTATATCACAACGAAATCAGCTACATTAACCGCTCTTTTTCCATTAGTACAAGTCATAACTAATCTTATAGCAAATACATCTGCACCACTTATAATGAATCGTTTTTCATCTTATTCATTACTTTTCACACTACAATGGACAAAAACTGCTCTATTATTTTTATTAATGATATTATTCCCATCCCTGTCCACAAATATTGTAGCACTATTCATTTTCATTTTTTTCATTTCATTATGTAGCGGTTGGAGCGCGCCATTATTATACGGTATCCTTCCTCGCCTTACACGAAAAGAACAATTAGTAAAAGTAAATAGTATTTTTTCCTTTTCCACACAAATTGCGCAAGCCGCTGCTTATTCATTTACAAGTGTCATCGTTCTTCATATCGGTGCTACTTCTACACTCATGATGAATAACATTTTGATGATTTTTGGATGTGTTGCACTACACCTTTCATTACGTTCCCTACATACTGAACGAGTAATAGAGCCTTCTTCTTCAAAAGGCGCTGCTTTATTGGAAGGTTGGAAACTCTTATTTCAATACCCTTCTCTCCGTATCGTTACATGTATGGACTTAATTGAAACTTTCGCAGGGACAATATGGATCGGTGCTATTACAATGGCTTATGTAACGACTGTTCTTCATAAAGGAGAAGAATGGTGGGGATATATTAATACAAGTTATTATGTAGGGACGTTAATTGGCGGGATATTAGCATGGAAAATGAGTACATACATTCAAAACAATTTAATACGCTCCATGGCGATAGGCTCTCTTATGTTTAGTATTCTTACATTTTTATATGGTATGACAAGTAGCGGGTTTATTGCGCTTTTTCTATGCGTTCTAATGGGGCCATGTTATCAAATTAGAGATATTTCTCAAACGACAGTACTACAATCTAGTGTAGCCCCTACTTTATTATCAAAAATGTATACAGCTCATGGTGCAATCCTCTCGACAGCTTCTGGTCTTTCTATGCTTAGCGTTGGAATTATTACCGACCTGTTCGGTGTTCGTACTATTTATATTCTCGCTTCTTTCCTTATATTGTGCTCTGTTTGTTTATCATTTAACTTATTAAAATATGATAAAACAGAGCAAAAAGATATTTCACTTTAATTAACAAAATAAATAGGACAGGAATTCCTGTCCTATTTATTTTATTCATGATAAGTTAGGGATTTTCCGATGCTTTGTCGCTTGTTCAAAAGCGTATGCTAGTTTAATCAAGGTCCCCTCAGAAAAAGCAGTGCTTGCAAGAGTAATTCCAAACGGTCTCCCGTTATCCATATATCCCGCCGGTATTGCTATAGACGGATAACCTGCTTTCGCACATATAGTGGAGCCTATATAAGAAGGGAACAGAATCGCATCAAGATTGTATTTTTCCAGTGCAAAATCAATGCCTTGTTCTTGAGAAAAATATATATCTTCTAATCTTGCATTTAAATATTCTGGATTTCTTAACGTATTAGGAACATCTTTTCTTCTCTCCAACTTAGTTTGTCCATATTTCAAAGCTCTTTCTGCTATATTTTCATTAAACTCCATTAACTCTGAAATAGAATGCACTGGAATAGTAGAAGGTAATTTTGAAAGATAGTTATCTAAACTATGCTTTAATTCATAGAGCGATACACCCCAGCTCCATTCTCTATGAAAAGACGGAATATTAATATCCTCTACTACTGTCGCACCCCCACTACGCAACACTTCAATCGTTTCCTTAAACAATTTTTCATCATACTCACCAGTTTCATAATAATCTTTAGGTGCATTGCTAAATACACCAATCTTTGCGCCATTTAAGCCATTAACATCAAGATATTTTGTATAATCCTGCTCTGCCATACCTTCACTTTTATGAGTAGCTACATCCTTCTCATCTACCCCAGTTAAACTCCCTAGCAAAATAGAAGCATCTGTTACCGTTCTAGCAAATGGTCCCGCTGTATCCTGTGAATAAGTAAGCGGAATAATTCCCCTACGACTAATTAGACCAACAGTCGGTTTAATACCGACTACAGAGTTTTGAACAGCTGGACTCAATATAGAACCATCTGTTTCCGTTCCAACAGATACTACTGTAAAATTAGCAGCAACTGCTATCGCAGATCCTGTACTTGAGCCTCCAACAAACATATCATCCTCACCTGTACCATAAGGGTTTATTGTTTGTCCACCTCTTGCACTATATCCAGCCCACATATCAAAAGACATTCCATTTGCTAATTCTGTCATATTTGTTTTTCCTATTATCACTGCTCCTGCTTCTCGCAGCTTTGTTACGAGAAATGCATCTTCAATACTTATATTTTGTTCTAGAGCAATCGTACCTGCACTTGTATGCATAGAGTCGTTCGTTTCAATATTGTCTTTAAGTAAAACAGGTATACCGTGTAGTGGACCTCTTACACCTTTTGTTTTTCTTTCATGATCTAGCGCTTCTGCAATAAAGATAGCGTCTGGGTTGATTTCTAAAATAGAATTGATTTTTGGTCCGTCTTGATCATACTTTGCGATTCTATGAAGGTAATACATAACTAATTCTTTTGAAGTTAATTGCCCAGCTGCCATTGCTTTTTGTATATCATGAATTGTTAATTCTTTTTGTAACAGTGTATTGAACTGAACCTCCATCATCATTCTCCTTCTATAAAGCCTTTTATTGATTACATGTACCTATTAGTTTTTCATTTTCTCCACTCCTCACATATACAATTACAATCCCTTTAAAAGAATTCAACTTACCAATATAAAAACCTTTTATTTCCTGAAAAATAAAAAAAGTCTGAAACGAATGAACTTCCGCTTCAGACCCTTTTATTACTTTACATATACTTCATCTAACAAATGTAAAAACTCACCTTGTTTCCCAGCTAATGCAGGGCATTTTGCAATATCAATCCATTCGTAGCAAAATACTAAACCTTCATCTTCCTCACCGGCACTTACAGTATGTTCCCAATTATCCTTTACATCTGTTGGTAACGTTACGTGGAAAAAATGGCGTTTTTGATATTCCTTTTTCTCCTTTACATGTATGATGTAGTCGGCTAGGAATCGTTCTATGCATAAATGACGTAATCCAGACTCTTCTTGTACTTCACGTAACACTGCTGTTTCTAACGTTTCCCCTTCGTCAACTGTTCCCCCTGGTACTTGTATACCAGCTTCAGGTATATCACGATGTTTAAAAACAAGCAGTTGCATAACTCCTTCTTTTTCTCTTGTTACATACACGTGTACCTTTTTCTTATATAACACCGTCATAACCCTTCTCTCCCCTCAATTGTTCACTCTGTTACTTCTTCAAGTGTCAGTTGATTTTCATATAAATATGTAGCTTGTGGATTTCCCACATACCTCACGTGCCATGGTTCAAATCGATAGCCCGTAAGCGATTCTTTCTCTTTTGTATATCGAATGACAAAACCAAATTTATGGGCATTTTCAGAAAGCCACTGCCCTTCTTTCGTTTCACCAAAAATTGTCTCTAACTGAAACTTAGCAGATTGCGATGTAATATCCATAGCTAGTCCAGTTTGATGTTCACTCGTTCCAGGAACTGCACTCGACATTGCTGTTTTTGCTTCTCCATCTTGTTTTTTATACATCGTATTTAATGCTTTTTGTCGATCAAAAGATCTAAATCCAGAGACTGCAAAAAGGAAAATACGCTCCTTATCAGCTTGCTGAAACATTTCCTCAAGTGCCCCTGCTGCCTCTTTCCTCATTTTTTTCTTTTCTTGATCACCTTCACTTGAGTAACGTACTTTCGGAATAACTAAATCTGGCGGTCTATACCCATCTGGCAAACGCCTACTTTTATTCACAAGCACAAGTATCGAATTCGGATTACTAATGACCGCAATATCACCATCCATATTCGCAATCGTTTCTTTCGCTTTCGGAAATATGTTATTTACATTTACCTCGCGCGCCTGCTTATCCTTATACATTTTATAATTGATTCCTGCTACTCCAACAATGAGTATCATCGCTACGATACCAAGTAGTGTCCATCTTTTTTTCATATAACGACCTCTTATTTTAATAATTTGGCCATTTCATACTCATCGATGTTCTCTCCATCGATAATAAGAGCAGCTCTTTTGACACCTTCTTTCTCAAATCCAGCTTTTTTATATAGTGCCTGAGCTCTTGTATTGTGGGCCATTACCGTTAATTCTAAACGCCATACATCATGTAATCTTGCCCACTTCTCAGCATCTTTAAACAATCTCGTCCCGATACCTCGCCCGCTATACTCTTGCAAAATACCAATTACAATACTTGCTACATGTCTCTTTCTTTGAATATTATTTCCATTCACTAAAATAAACCCTACTATACTTTCTTCTTCAACTGCTACGAATATTGTTGCATATTCATTTTCTATAAAGCGATGAATCATTTGTTCTTGTTGCTCGGTTGTAAATTTTCTTTCTCCTGGTTCATATAGCATAAATTTCGTTTCTTCATCTAGTTGCTTACTTAATTGCAAAAATGGTGCTGCATCTTCTATTTTGATCTCCCTAATCACTTCTATCACCCTACCAGTTTTATAATAAAAAGTTTTCCTTGTAAAAAGATTTTCTCTACTTTCCCGAAAATCCCTTTGTAAATCTCCCAGTATAATTTGACAAATTTCGATATTAATATAACAACGACAAATTATGTCTATTCTGTGACGTCTCATCATGACAAAAAACGCAAGCATTACACTCACGTTTTTTCAGACTCTCCCACAAATTTATGTTTCATTTTATCCATTCACCTTTTCTGCCTGCCAGAAATATTCACCAAATGCTTTAGCAAGGGCATCAATCGATCGATTTAGTTCTTCCTCCGTATTATCTACGCCACCAACTTCAATTAATATCGCTTGCCCTGACAAGTCTTGATTGTAGACACCATTTCCTGTTTGGAATCCTTTTTGAATGACACCACGACTCACTCCTGGATACTTCTTGCTAATCGTCTCATGTAAAGCCGTTGCTAATTGTAAGTTCTTTTCATAATTTTTATTGCCTTTCCCTATTACGAAAGCAAGCTTTGCATATGATTTATCTCCAATTGCTTTTGTCGTAACATTCTTCCGAGCACTATCACGATGTAAATCAAAGAAGTACTGCAGTTCTTTATTGCCGGTCATTGCTTCTTGTACAATTTCCCGCGACATTTTGTAAGAACTATTACTATTTAACCCTTTACTAATCAACTTTTGGCCGACATCAGTCTTGTCGTTAGCAGCTCCAATCCCTTCACTTTCTAATTGTTCACGAAATCGTTCGCCGACTATTGAAATATTCGTGACAGAACTGGTCGCTTTATTCGGATTTGGATCGTTTGCTAAATTTAGTAACGGCAAATAAGATTCCCAGCTATGCGAATGATAAATAAACGCAACTTGTCTTTTTCCTGTCGTTTGAGCCGGTTGCTTTTTCTCTTTGTTCGTATCTGGCTTTTGAGCCTGTCCACCTTCACCAGTCCGTTCTTTTACCACTTCTTCAAGTGGAACGCTCGACTCTATCGGTAAGTTAGAATAATTTGTCCCTTCACCCGCAATTACAATTTCTGTATCGTACTTACCAAAACCAGGTAGCTCTTTGCCGACAAAACTGCGTACATCATTAAAACGAATATTCGTAGCCATCGAAAAGAGAAAAGAAGAAATCGAAAAATCTTGATTTAAATTTCGATACTCCTGTGTAAAATAATGATTCTCTTTCCCAAGTACGTACATGTAACCATTCATCGATAACTCATTTAACCAATTATATAAATACGTTGACTTTGTCTCTTTCATAGAAGTTACCATCATACTAATAAGAAAAAAAGTCGCAAGTACTGTAGCAATAATAAGTAAAATTAACTTACGTACACTTGTGAATTTCACATAAAAAAAGCCTCGATTCATACTATCACCCTCTCTATTCCAAGTTATGTACAAGCTCTAGAGAATAGACCGTCTAAATTCCGGCTATATTGTTAATGAGGTGAAATGAATTGAAGCTACTAATTGGAACATTACCCTTTGTACTATCATTTATTTTTTATTGGCTTGCTAAGCATCCTACAATCCGTGTTGCTTTACATATTTCAGCTTACTTAGCACTTTATGTACTCGGTACAATTATTTCTATTAATATATATGACGTTTTAATACAAGATTTAGTTTTTATGACAAGCATTCATGGAATTTTACTAAATCCATTTTTTCTTATATCAGGAGCGTATGTAGGGATATACACCTTGCACTTAATCTTGTCTTACATTATTACGAAAATAAAAAATGGAGCGTAATGAAATGCAACCACCATTCATCTGTCATACATGCAAAAAAAGAATTGCGCGAAAGAAAGATCTTATTACTGCCACATCGTACTTCCGCTTTTATTTATTTCACAGTGATTGCTTTAAGCGACAGCAAGTGTTCATCTCACGATTTATCCCCGTAAATACGCTTTTTAATTTCTTTCTTATTATATATGGACTTATTTTTGGTAGCATGCTTATGATTACAGAACCATCTATTATTTGGGTGATTTTCTTATTTCCCATTTTATATCGGTTTCTTTCCTATTGTTATGTTGAACGTTTTTTCTCTACATAACGTGCAGACTGTCCTCTAGGAATACTTAAACATTCCCACTCGTTTTCTTTTAACATTTTACCGATGTAAATAATTTGTCCTATATGCAAAGCATAATGAGAAATTTGTCTTTCTATTGCTTGCATGACAGTATGTGCTTCACCACGAATATATACCGTCTGTAATAAATCTTCTGGCGTTAGCACATGCATCGTTTTCAAAACATATTCCCATCCTTCATTCCATGATTTGAGTACCTCTTCCTTAGAAGAATAACCAGCTTCAAATTCAGCATCTCGGTTACGATCTATTTTTTCACCATCAGACGTTAAAAAGTCCGTCCATCTAGAACGCATATTACCATGCAGATGCTTTATAATAACCGCTATACTATTTGTTGCTTCATGAGAAGACCATTCGATTTGTTCATATGATAATTGAGAAAGCACCCGTTCCCCTTGTTTCTTTGTTGCTTTAAAATTCGAAATCGCACATTGTAAATATTCTCGTCCAATATCCATGTTCCCCCGCCTTTACACTAACTAATTTTCGTTCCATTTGGTAATTCCATATTAGGCTGTAGTAATACGACATCACCATCTTCAGGTACTCCTCCAAGAACAAGCACTTCTGATTTAAATCCAGCTACACGTTTTGGCGGAAAATTTACAACAGCAACGATTTGCTGACCGATTAAATCTTCTGGGGTATATCTCTTCGTAATTTGAGCACTCGACTGCTTAATTCCAAGCTCTCCAAAATCAATTTCTAGTTTAATTGCTGGAACTCTAGCTTTTTTAAATTCCTCTGCATGTGTTACAGTTCCAATTCTTACATCCAAAGTTAAAAAATCTTCAAAATTAGCCAATTTATCATTCCTCCCAATTATTACTTAGACAAAACACAAAAATTCCCTTTTAAAAAAAGAAAGGCGCCTAAGCACCTTTCTTTTGTAGTTCACTTGATTCATTTGATTTATAGAAGAAGAAACCGAGGATCCCGCCAATACATGATGGGATTAACCATCCTATTCCTTCATTATATAATGGTAACATTTGTAGTACGTTAGAAATCGCGTCAATTTTAATATTCGCACTTTCTAAACCGTTAAAGAAACTAATTAACAATGCGCCTAAAATAGCCCCAATATAAATGGTATTACGCTTCCCTATCCATTTATGGAAGTAAGAAAGTACAATTAATACGATTGCAACTGGATAAATGATCATTAACACTGGTAAAGTGACTGCAATTAATTGTGTTAAACCTAGGTTAGATACAATTAAACTAAACACACATACCATCGTTACAATCGCTTTATGCGAAAGTTTTGGGAATATGTTTGTAAAGAAACCAGCACAAGCTGATGTTAATCCAACAGAAGTTGTTAAACAAGCAAGTATAATAACAAGTCCTAATAAAATTTTACCACTTGTTCCATATAACTCATTTACAACATTCGTTAAAATAAGTCCACCATTCTCCGAGACACCAAGTGATGTACTCGTTGAACCAAGATAAGCAAGTGATAAATAGATTAACGTTAAACCAAGTACAGCAATAATACCTGATACTACTGTTATTTTTGCAACTTCACTACTCTCTTTTATCCCTTTAGAGCGGATAACTTGTACAACGACAATTCCAAAGACAAGTGCACTAATTGCATCCATCGTTAAATATCCTTGAATAAATCCACCAAAGAAAGCATTTTCTTTGTATGCCGCTAGCGGTGCAGCTGGTTCTCCAATCGGATCAATAATTGCCTTTCCGACAATAACAGCAACAATCAATACTAACAATGGTGTAAGAAATTTCCCGAACCAATCCACTAATTTAGATGGATTTAATGATAAATACCACGTTATTCCGAAGAAAATTATAGTGAAAAGAAATAGCATGTACCACTCTGAAACCAATGCCTCTGATAGAAATGGCTTCATACCCATTTCAAATGAAACAGCTCCCGTACGCGGAATCGCGAAAAATGGTCCAATCGCTAAATAACTAATCAATGGGAAAATAAACGCAAATACAGGGTGAACTCTAGAAGATAGCGCTTTCAAGTCCCCCTCTACAAACGCGACAGCTGTTACAGCTAATAGGGGTAATCCGACTCCCGTTACTAGGAATCCAATTGTAGCAATCCAAACATTCTCTCCAGCTTGTTGCCCTAAAACTGGTGGGAAAATTAAATTTCCTGCTCCTAAAAATAGTGCAAATAACATTAAACCAATTGCTACCGTATCACCTGGCCTTAAACGTCCCTTCATACTTTTCATTTGCATAGCACTTTTTCATTGTTTTTCTCTATTTTCACAATATGCTATGCATCCTCCTCTCTGCTCAAGATGATAAAATATGCCCCTTACAAAGCAGTGTCTTTCTCCATAATTTCTCCATTCCCCTTATTCTTACTCTAACTATTAATTTTTGATTTTTTTGAATTTTTAACTCATTAGAGTGGTATTGCGTGGAGTATAGTTGTCAGACCTCTTTGTTTTTATCACACATATAGTAACATATTTAGTTGAAAAATAAAAACATATTTTCAAATTGATTTTTTTGAAAATCAAAATTATCTACATTTTTCATTCTTTCACACAAATATTGTTACAATCTCAACTTTTATCCTATCGTTATTTTCAAATAATTTTATACACGTAACATAGTAAAAGCCATCCAACATAATTAGATGGCTTTTGTATGTTACTCTATCGTTTCAACTTCACGTGGATTTTTCATCTCTTCCACATACACAACTCTAAATCCATGATCTTCTAAATCTTTCAATAACGTCTCTAATTCACCATCGTTAAACTCTTCTCCTAATGTAAACATAATTCTACGAACTAATAAGGCATCATTATCAAAAGTCATTAAACTTTGGATACCTGTATATTTTTTTAATACTGTCGATAATTTTTGAATGGCCCCATTATAATCTTGTGTCCCAATCATGACAGAATATTTACTAGAATGAACGCCCCAAGCATCTTCTAATAACTCGAAAACCTTTTTATGCGTTAAAATTCCAAGAAAGACTCCATTTTCATCAACTACTGATAAATAAGGTAATTTTTTTATTGTAAAAAACACTTTAAAGAACGAAGAATCTTCTCTAACATAACCTTCTTTATCGTTTAATAATTGTACTACACTCTCTTCAAGCGAACCTTTATATTCTAAAATATCTACTTTGTATACATTCCCTAAATATTTCTCTTTTTTTTCATCTAAAACTGGTACACAACGATACCCAGTTTTATTTAAATGCTCCAGTGCTTCCCCTATCGTAATTGAACTTGAGCAAAATAAAACTTCCCTTTTCGGCACATAATTCCCTTTAATCCTCATAAACAGCCTCCTTATGTTAAAATACTTTCTGTGCCATAACTATATTATATTTTCAGAAAAAAATAAATGATTTATTTTACTTTTCTGAAAATTATTCATTTTCTTGTCATAATTTATTCACGTTTCATTCACTTATATCCCCTACAATACTAAATTTCTTTAAGAAAAATATATTGTAACTTACGCCAAAAAAAGCTAAAATAAGAATAAGAATTTTCTGAATATTCTAAGAGTAGGTGATTACATGTCTTTATTGCGCTCACATATATGTAAATTTATCGTTGGTGTTCTCATTATATTTATCATTAGTCCTATTCCTGCATTATTCATTACACATAAATACTCATACATAACTGGCTTTATAAGCATTTTTCATAACTTCGCACAACTTTCTTCTATGACAATTCCAAAGATTGATTGGATGCACGAATCTATCTTTTTCTCAGCAAATCAAATGGTTAACACTTCTAATCATTCAACACCGTTATTCCCTTACATATGGGAAATATATTTTTTATCGATTGTTCGTTTTACCTTTACTCTTGCAATCGGATTCTTTATCAGCTTAGGGATCGGCCATTTATTTTTTAAAGCACCTCAATCGGTTAAGAAGTTCACTTCTTTATTAAAATGGATACCGTACTCTTTTTGTACTGTATTATTACAATGCTCAGTCTTATTACTACTCCTATACATCACAAAATTGATAAAGCTTCCTTACTACTCATCTTTTATCATCGTTTGTAGTACTTCCATGATTATCGTTATGCAAGCAATAAAAAAGTGGGTTCCTTTCTTAAGTAACACAAATGAATATGAAATAAAACAATCTTCTTTCCTTGTAGATACATTGTTTTTAGCGCTTACTTCGAATCACAAATCTATTCTAGGTTCCATTATTCTTTCATTCGTTATTATGGAATGCGTTTTTCATGCAAGCGGACTATTGCAATTTATCGTTCAATTCGGCGGAAATGCCCCTGTTATTGTTACAATTAGCTTATTACTTTTGTATATCCCATATTGCATACTCTCTTTCCTTCAAACACTATGGACGACAAATCACGTTAAACAACAATCATACGCTTTAACGAGAAGTATTCCAAAACCTTAATTTGAAATAACCCTCTATAATCTGAAAGTAGGGGGTTATTCCTTTTGTATAGCGGACAAAATAACAGCAAATTCAAAAACAATTGCAGAAACATACCAATATTTACCCTTTTTCTTTGACTATTCTTTTCGTTTGGATTTATTATAAAAGTATAACATAATCGCAGGAGGTGACATCTTTATTCCAAACTACGGAATAGAGAACACACTTGGACATATTAAATATTTTTCTCATCTTTGTACTCATCCTTATTTCCGGCTTTTTCGTTGCATCAGAATTCGCTGTTGTAAAAGTACGAAAAAGTCGCATTGACCAACTTGCAAATGAAGGCAATAAACAAGCTTTAGCTGCAAGAAGTGTCCTATCTAATTTAGATGTTTATTTATCAGCTTGTCAGCTCGGGATTACGATTACTTCTTTAGGGCTTGGTTGGCTCGGTGAACCGACTGTGGAACATTTACTACGACCGCTCTTTGAAAAGATTAATATTACTGGAACAATGGCGAATACTTTATCCTTTATTATTGCTTTTAGTGTTATTACATTTTTCCATGTTGTATTAGGTGAATTAGTTCCAAAGTCTTTCGCCATTCAAAAAGCAGAAGCAATCACACTTAAGTTTGCACGACCACTTATTTTATTTGATAAAATTATGTATCCATTCATTTGGCTACTTAATAGTACGGCAATCTTTTTCACAAAACTACTCGGTTTAGAGCCTGCGAAAGAAAATGAACTTGCCCATTCTGAAGAGGAACTACGACTCATTTTAGGTGAAAGTTTCAAAAGCGGCGAAATAAACCAAACCGAATATAAATATGTAAATAATATTTTTGAATTTGACGACCGGGTCGCGAAAGAAATTATGGTCCCTCGTACAGAAATGATTTGCTTATCTACAGAAAATACGTTAGAAGAGAATATGGATATCGTCGCAACTGAAAAGTATACACGCTATCCGATCATCGAAAAAGATAAAGATGATATTATCGGTATGATCAATACGAAAGAAATATTTCACGATCAAACGAAAAACATTCATAAACCACTTGAATCTTACATACATCCAGTACTAACTGTATTTGAAACTGTTCCAATTCGCAAAACATTAGTACATCTACAAAAGAATCGCGTTCAGATGGCAATCGTTATGGATGAATATGGTGGTACTGCTGGACTTTTAACAATGGAAGATATTCTTGAAGAAATCATTGGAGAAATTCAAGATGAGTTTGATGCGGATGAATCACCTATGATTGAAAAACGTACGCCGAAGCTTACTGTTTTAGATGGGAAGGTGCTCATTTCTGAAGTAAATGATATGTTTGGCCTGCATATTGATGATAGCGATTTAGATACAATTGGAGGCTGGCTCCTCTCTCAAGCAGTTGATTTAAATATTGAAGCTGGTTATTCCATTGAATTTGCCGGTTTTCAATTTAAAGCACTAGAACTTGATGGACATCAAGTGAAAAAAATTGCGGTGCATAAATTAGACACGAAGAAGGAGTTATAAAGTGACAGTATTATTAACAATCTGTATCATTGCCTGTTTCATTGTTTCATTTCTCGCCTTTATTTATCCTATCATTCCAGGCATCCTTGCTGTCTGGGCTGGATATTTAATTTACCATTTTGGTATAAATGGCGGAGAACTAACAACTTCCTTTTGGATTATTCAAGTCATTTTCACACTATTTATTTTCATTGCTGATTTTATTGCAAATGGATATTTCTTAAAGAAATACGGGAGTTCTAAATGGGGAGAGCGTGTCGGTATGATTTCTATCATTGTCGGATCTTTCTTCTTCCCACCATTCGGTTTAATTATCATACCGTTCTTATCGGTATTTATTACAGAACTAATGCATAAAAAAGCGCCAAAAGACGCCTTTCTAGTAGGAGTTGCTACTGTAGTTGGTTTTTTAAGCAGTACAGTAGCGAAAGCTATTCTCCAAATCATTATGATTCTCATATTTGTATGTTATATCATCTTTTAATCATCCCAATTTCGGGATGGTTTTTTTAATATGAAATACCTACTCGACTATTCTTATATTTGTTTTCACTACACAGATTCCACGTAAATTGCGCTGTATCACCAACTGTTATTTTCGCTCCCCCTTCTGGTAATACATCTTTTTCAGTTCGATACACTCCTGTCACATCACCGTCTATTAAATGCGTCGGACAAACGACCGTCCAACATAAATTACTACTACTAAGTATCTTATATGCAGCTAAATGATCTTCTGCTGCTGTTGTCATTTTCCTTTTTGATTCAGCTGATTGAAAACGATATAAATTTAGATTTGTTCTTGCTTGTAAAATACCAGCTGTTCCTATTGTAATGATCTTATGAACCCCTACTTCTTCCATTTTCTTTATAATATGTGGCATACTCTTTGCCAATGTCCCATTTTGATCCGTTCCAAGTGCACTAATTACTATATCGCTTCCTTCTATCACTTTCTTTATATCATTTTCATTCCATACATTACCTTCTATAACTCGTAACCTTTCATGATTTATTTCTATTCTATTTAAATCACGCGCTAATGCAGTCACTTCAGCTGCATCCTTTAATGCTAATTTTATTATATTTGAACCTACTCGACCAGTTGCTCCCAATATACATACTTTCATTTGTTTTCCCCCTTTTTCATTCTTTCTCTATTTTTCAATAATTTTAATCAATTTTCAACAAAAAAGCTTCCTCATATATAAGAGGAAGCTCTATTATTATTTTACCCCGCTTTAACGGGCAGTAAGACCCCACCTCAAAATTCAGTAAAAACAAAGAAGTTAGATGGGGATCAACTGCCCGTAAAAGCCCGATTGGTTCAACTAATAATCAGTGGGGGATGCCCCCACTGATTAAAGTTTCACTTTATTTCTTTTCTTTAGAATCTGTAGATTTCTCAGTTCCACTTGTTTCTTTATCCTTTTTGTCCTCTTGTTGTGTTGTTGTATCGTCTTCTTTCTTCTTGTCCTCACCTTTACTACAACCTACCATTAATAAAGAACTTGCAAGTGCCATAGCAGTTAATGATTTAACCCATTTGTTCATTTGCGTTTCCTCCTTTAGATAGAATATGTACAACCCCCATATTACTCTCTATTTTTAAAGGAAAGATTGAAAAATAGTAAATAAACGGTAAATATTTGTAAATTTTCTGATAATAAATACAGACACCTATTCTTTTTTTCTCCATGAAAAGTAAAAAAACTAAGGCGCCTATCTTTCCGCCTTAGTTTCTTATGCAAACTCCTCATTTTCATATACATGTTTAATCTTATACTCTTTCTTCACAACATATTGCCATACACTATAGGCATAACGATTCATTTTCAGGAAGCAATTTTCTAAAAACGAGCGGAATTCTGGATTCGCAACTTCAACTGCTACTTGAGCGAACTTTAGTGCTAACCGTTTTAAATGCGAAATATAACAAGTTGCAATATGGACATCCCCTGTATATTTACTATCAGTCTCCTTTTCCATTTCATGAAAATGAGATGAAATTGGTTCACAAGTTATATGCTGTACATTCTCTCCTTCTTGAAAATTCACTTGTTCATTATACGCTTGCAACATATATGGTAAATGATGCTGTAATAGCTCCTTTAATTCTTCGTCTCTTACCTTTCCTGTATACTCCCCAACCTTATAAATAAGCATATAACTATACCTCATTAATTCTTTCATACAATCCATGAAAATGCCTCCCTTCTCTTTTGTCTATATGTTATAAATATGATGCTATAACATTTGCTATTCTTGCTAAAAACCAATTCCACTTACTAATTTTCTCAAAGTCTTCTTCTGAAAATCTTTTTGATTTATGAAAGTCTTCTTTTAATCGGCTCCATACGTCAGCAACAACTGTTGTATCATATATGATACAGTTAGACTCACAATTTAAATAAAAACTTCTATTATCAAAATTCGCTGTACCTATATCAACAATTTCTCCATCAATGATTGTTACTTTCCCGTGAAAAAAACCATTCCGATATTGATAGATCTCTGCTCCAGCATGGTTCATCTCTCTCAAATACGGATAGGCAGCTTGTTTTAACAATACTGCGTCGCTTTTAAATGGTACGAGAATTTTCACATTGACACCTCGGTTTAATGCACCTTTTAACTCTTTCATCATTTCTTTACTTGGTACAAAATATGGCGTAGCAATAATTAAAGACTTTTTAGCCTGCTTTAAAAGCGCTCCATATTTTTCCCATAACCCTTTTCCATTTGAAAATAAATATTGATATTTTACATGTCCAATTGCAGGTATACTTTTATGTACAGGCATTTTTTCTCCCGTATCTTCTTTCCAGTCAGCAGCAAATTTTCTTTCCATATCCGTGGCACCATTCCCGTTGACTCGCACATGATAATCACGCCACGGGCCAAATTTCGGATCTTGTCCAAGGTACTCCTTTCCAATATTAAAGCCGCCGATATATGATACTTTTCCGTCAATCGTAACAATGCGTCTATGGTTTCGTTGATGCAACGAATAGAATAAATGTTTCAATTTAGGTTTTTTACTAAACGTAAACTGGACACCATTGCTGTTTAGTTGACGAATTATCTTTTTCTTCAGCTTATATCCACCTATTCGATCAACTGACAATTTCACTTCTACTCCACTCGATGCCTTTTTCTCGAGTAACTGCAAAAATTCTTTGCTTATTTCATCTTTACCTACAATATAAAAATGGATATATATGTATTTTTCTGCATTACGTATATCCTCAAATAATTTCGTATATAACTCTTCACCGTTCGTATATAGTTGAAATTCACCTAATCGAACTTGTCCTAATTCATATTCACTAGCCATTTTTTTCCCCATTTCCACATCGATGTTCATCCATATGAATACACCTATTAAACAAAGGATTACAACGAAAAAGTGTTTCATGGATATTTTCCTTCCTCCACTTACTGTTATTTCTATATCTTCCCTTTTTTAATACAATATCATTCAAGAAAATATGTCATTACATGATATATGTCCATATCAAACGATAGCTCATTTGCATATTGTATGTTGTATCTTAAAATAAAAGGAGGAAATAACAATGGGCTTCGCACATGGTAATGGATTCGCGCTATTAGTCGTATTATTTATCCTCTTAATCATCGTCGGTGCTGCTTGCTTCTGCTAAGTAGTTATCGTCATATGATATGTGGATGAAAAAACTATAAAAGCGGACACCTATTTTTAGGTGTCCGCTTTTCATATGAAAAATATTTCCGTTTGTTATTGTACCTTTAACGACTACATATTCAACTCAAAAAGTTAATAATGTAGCTACTTTCTTACTCTCCGCCTTACGTATATGGCGTTGTTCTGCACGTAACACTGCAATGCGATGTAATTCTTTCTCTTCTTCTGTTTCAGGGATAACTCGCGGCACAGGAACCGGATTATTTTCCTTACTAAGCGCAACAAAAGTAACAAATGACGTTGCTGCTATACGTTTCTCACCTGAAATTAAATCTTCTGCTACTACCTTCACAAATACTTCCATAGAAGTTCTACCCGTCCAAATTACAAAAGATTCATAACTAACACAATCTGAAGAGCGAACAGGATGTAAGAAATCTACCCAATCCATAGATGCTGTGACACATTCTTTTCTTGCATGTCTCGTTGCTGAAATAGAAGCAACCATATCCATCTCGGCTAATATCTTCCCACCAAATAGCGTATTATGATCGTTCAAATCTGTTGGAAATACTCGGCTCGTTTTAAACACTCTAGACTCATTCGCTGTTTTCCCTTTTACTTCAGTCATTGTTATCACCTCTTTGATTATTTAACCCGCTATTTGCAGACATTAAGACTCCCACCACAAAATTCGGCTGGAGCAAAGAAGTTCGGTAAGAGTTCTATTTCCTATTAACACTAGAACGGCATGAGCTTACTATCACTACACGTTTAATATTAACAACATTCAGAACTCTTAGTCCACAAAAAAGAACCGATGTTATCAATCGGCTCCTCTAAATACATATTGTTCTTTTGGCGGTTCAACCTTATTCCATTTCGTTACTTCTAATACAGGGATATTCGCATGGAATGGCTGATAAAATTCCGTTGATATTTCTCCTTCAACTTGAATCCAATCATCATTTTTCCATTCTACACCTTCTGGTTTTTTCACTAACATACCATATACACCAGAATCCGCTACACAATGTATAATCCCGAAACGGAATAAGAAATATTGTTCTTTTTGAGAAGAGTCATCTTTGAAAACAAACCCTTTAAAAGATAATTTTTTCCCAGTAAACTCGCCAGGATAATTATAAATTGTTTCCATTCCTTTTAGAAAATCTTCATCTTTTAAAGTAATACTATCTTTCGTAACAAACTCTTTTTTCCCCTTTTCCATTACACCACGGTATCCTTCTTTCCCGTAATAAATGCTCGTATCAGGTCTTAGAAATTGCCTTGTCATAAATGGATCTGTACTTTCTGCTTGCGCAACAGGAAAATGAAATCCTTTCGCCTTAACGATATCTGAATCTAACGTTGCAATCGGGAAAAACAATCCTGAGACAATCGGAAAACAAAACAATGAGTACGAAAATGCTTTTTTCCACCATGTATTCTCATCTTTTGAATGATCATGCCCGCAATGGCTATGATCACAACTACAATCTTGTTTTTCTTGTTCTTTCTGATGTTCTTTTTGGAATACGATAATAATTTGAACGACCGTTAAAAAACCTAAAATAATAGCTGCTGTTGTTGATAAATAAGCATACTTCATATTGATATACTTCGTAATATTACCGGAAATATGAAGCTGCGCGATTAAGATTGTAAAACCTAACAATATATATGCTCGAAACATAACCTACCACCCCATCGCATAAATGAGTAGTGAGCTTGCATAAACAACAAGTGTAACTGTAACTGTAACGACAATTACAAATTTCGTTTTAAACGTTGCAAGCATCATAAACATATTTTTAATATCCACCATCGGTCCATATACGAGGAACGCGACAAGTGACGCTGTTGAAAATGTACTTTGGAATGACGAAGCAATAAACGCATCCGCTTCTGAACAAAGTGATAATATGTAAGCTAGTCCCATCATAACAGCTGGTGAAGAGAACGGCCCTTGTCCTATAGCAAGAAGTGTTGAAGTTTGTACGAACGTTTGAACTGCCGCTGCAATTAACGCACCTAATACTAAATATTTTCCCATCGAGAAAAATTCCTCAACAGCATGCGTACATACATCCCACATTTTTTTACGTAATGGACGCTTATGATTCACTTCTGGGAAGTGATCATCTCGTAATTGATGTTCTTTAAACATAAATGATAATATAATTCCAACGATAATTGCTACGATAATCGCTACAATAGAACGATACCATACCATGTGCATACTACTTCCAAAGGCAACGTATGTTGCAAATAATACGACTGGATTAATGATTGGTCCAGTTAACATAAATGCAATCCCGGCATATGGCGGAACCCCTTTTCCGATTAATCGCCTTACAATCGGAACGATTCCACATTCACAGCCCGGAAACATCATCCCTAAAAAAGTAGCCATTAAAACAGACAGAAATCGATTTTTCGGCATCCATTTTGCTACCATATCTTCTGTTACAAACATTTGAATGAATCCTGAAATAAATACACCAATGAGCACAAAAGGAAGTGCTTCGATCAATATGGAGATAAAAATTGTATTCATTTGCAGGAATGCTTTCGGTAATTGAAACAATTCCATGATGTATTTCCTCCAACTTTTCATTAACAATATGTAATTTTAACCTCATTTTATGAATTGGACAAGACTTATACGGAATTCACCCCTTTCATATACATTACATTTTATAAGTTATATTCTATTCAAAATTTAGGATTTCATAGCAAAAAAGCTGCTCTAGCGCAGTTACACAACTATGCTAGAGCAGCTTTCTTCTCATTAAAAGTAACGTTTCTTCCAAAAAACAAATGCTAATGTGAAAGATAGTGTTACACATATTATGAGTACAATTACAAAACCATGTGCTTCCCCTTCAAACGGTACCTTTACGTTCATTCCAAAGAAACTAGAAACCATCGTTGGTAACGATAAAATGATTGTAATAGACGTTAACAGTTTCATAACACTATTTAAATTATTTGATATAACGGAGCTAAAAGTATTCATCATTCCACTTAAAATGTGACTATATATTTCCGCCATTTCAATAGCCTGTTTATTTTCAATTAATACATCTTCTAATAAATCTTGATCGTCTTCATACATTTTTAAAAATGTACTATTACGCATTAATTTTTGAATTACAATTTTATTCGCCTTTAATGATGTTGTAAAGTAAACTAAACTTTTTTCAAGGCCTAGCAATGTGAAAATCTCTTTATTTTTCATCGACTTATTTAATTGATGCTCTAAATCGATTGTTTTTCTGTTAATTTGCTTTAAGTATCTTAAATAATAAGTAGAAATCGTATATAAGAGCTGAAGTGCAAAGCGTGTCTTTTTAAACGTATAAAATTCTTTAATACGTTGATTAATAAAGCGTTCAAAAATTGGGTTTTCTTCTAAACAAATTGTCACAAAGCAATCTGGCATTACAATCATACCTATTGGAATCGTGTCATAAATCGAATTTCCTTCTTCATCATGTCTAACTGTTGGAATATCCACGATTATTAAAGTATTATTGTCTTCCTTTTCAATACGAGAGCGTTCTTCATCATCTAAAGGGTCTTTAATGAAATCTAAGTCTACATTTAAAGTTTGTACTAGATATTGAATTTCTTCTTCCGTTGGATGAAGTACATTAATCCAGCAACCCTTTTGCATTTCCTCAACCTCTTGTAGTTTTCCGTTTCGGTCTGTTAAATAAATATTTAACATACTATCACCCCGATTCTTTTTACATGTAGGAATCTACCTCTCTTACATAACAGTTTTTGAACCGCCATTCTCAGCATATGAAACATACGTTTAAATTTCAATAGAAAAATTATTTTGAAAACGTTTTTATAAGAAAAATATTCTAAACAAAGAAAAAGACAGAGTGCTCTCTGCCTTAAAAAGCTTATGTTGCCTTTATAACATATTTAGAAAGCATCCACAAGTTAAAGCCAACTGAAATCGTATAACCAGCGTATGTTGAAATAATAAAACTTACATAATCGAAATAAGGAAGCAATACGATATTTAAAACTATCTTCACAATAATACCAATTACTAATCCTAGCACTGTTTTCTGTTGTTGATTAATTCCTTGTAACATCGCAGCTGTAACTGTAAAAAGCGAAAATAGTATACAGGCAGGAGCATAATACTGTAAAATAACTCTCCCCATCTCCGGATCATTTCCGGCACCAAATAAAAGAGTATATACTGGTTTTGCTAACAACATCATTCCAATTGCCGCTGGTACCGTAATTGCTACTACTAATACATTCGTCCTCGTAAAATGTTTGTACAGTAACTTCACATTCCCTGCTGTATAGGCTTTTGTCATCTCAGGTACGAGAGACATACTAAAAGCAGTCGCAACGGAAACCGGGATAAGTACAACCATCTGGACAAGACCAATTATTGCATTAATCTTCTCCGCTTCTCCTTGCATATACCCTATTTGTATAAGTAGTTTATTAATTGTAAATGTATCAATCGTCTGATACAACGGAATTGCTAAACCAACCACAACAAACGGTATTGAATATGTAAAGAGCTCCTTATACAGCGAGAAGAAAGATTTCGTTGTTTGCGGTATACTTGCCATCTCTTTTTTCTTTAAGTGCTTTCTCCTCCTTATGTAATACGCACTTAAAACTGTTAATCCACCTATCGCTCCCATAAAAGCACCGAACGTTGAAATACCAACCGCTAGCGAGATAGAAGCTTTTAAAATATATAAAACGACAAAGCTTCCTATTAATATGGTTAAGACCCGAAAAAATTGCTCAACAACTACACTTAAAGCAGAAGGCCCCATCGATTGAAACCCTTGAAAGAAGCCCCTTAATAAACTCATTACTGGTACAAGTATTAACGCAAAACTTACAATTTGAATATTATTAGTAACCGCTGTTATACTATTCCCCGTTTGATCATTTCCATCGATTACAAGTTTAGCTAAATGTGGAGCTAATATATATAGCGCTAAACATGAGATGACTCCCATTATTAACATAAAAAAGATACCACTCTTAAGTACTCTCTTAACTGTATGATAATCATTCAGTTGATCATATTTTGATACCATTTTTGAAACTGCAAGTGGTAGTCCCATCGTCGCAATGCTGAGCATAATCGTATATGGGCGATAAGCATACGTGTATAAAACGTACCCACTCGTACCGACCATTGCTGTAAACGGTATAACATATATAAATCCTAACATTTTAGATATCATCGTTGCCATCGTTAAAAATATCGTTCCACGTATAAACGGTGACCCTTTCATCACATTCCTCCGCTACGCTTTATTATTACACATTATGGACAACTCCTTTTTTTTAGAACCGAAACAAATAAAAAAAGCCAATGAACAATCATTGACTTTAACGCGCTGCTTTTTTCTTTTTTAAATACTTTAAACCGAAGTATAAAGCAACAAAGAGAACAGCTCCTATAATTATGTAATGTGTGTAATCAGATGCATACTCTTTAATGTGTCTCCAATTTCCACCAAGCTTTTCACCTAAGTATATAAATAGTATTGACCATGGAATAATCGCAACTACAGTATACAGTGTAAATAGTTTTAATGGCATCTTAGCTAATCCTGCTGGAATAGAGATTGCATGACGTACGACTGGGATAAAGCGTGCAGAAAAAATCACTCCTGCCCCGTAACGCTTAAACCAACCTTCTGCTATGTCTAAATGGTGTTTATTAATAAGTAGATATTTTCCATATTTCTCTACAACCGGACGCCCTCCGTAATATCCAAGCCAGTATAAAAAGATTTGGGCTAAAGTACCACCAATAGTTCCGGCGATAACTGCACCAACAAAACTAATTTTACCATCCGCTACTAAAAATCCAGCATACGAAAGTACAATTTCACTCGGGATAATTTCAATCATTAAAGCTAGCGCTACTCCAAAGTAACCTAAGCTTGCAAAAAATTGCAATAACTGATCTATTATGCTTGCTAACATTTTATTTTCTATCTCCTTTTTTCTTCACATACCATCCCATTATTACATAAAGGTCGCATTCTGCCAATATCTTCATTTCAACAATTTTATCGGCATAAGCATGATTAATCTATTAAAGTTTCTTTTTGAGGTTCTTTCATGTAGGCAAACATTTCTTTAATTTGCTCTTCTGTATTTCTAGCAATCGATAAATTAGGCAATTCATTCTCACCAAAAAACTCCAAATCTTCTGTTTCAATACTAGTTTTCTTTTCGCCACCAATAATCTTACAGCTAATAAAAATTTTATATACGTGTGTTGCTGAAGGCGATGGTTGATGTTTTTCTTTATCAAATATAGCGAATAGCTTAAAATCATCTACTTCATAACCCGTCTCCTCTAAAACTTCTTTTGCTGCTACTTCTGTTGGCGTATAACCGATATCGGCCCATCCACCTGGCAATGCCCATTTCCCATCACTTTTTTCTTTCACAAATAATAACTTTTCATTTTGAAAAACGACTGCTCTTATATCAACTTTTGGTGTTTGATAGCCTGTCTCACTTGCAAATAATTTCTCTACTATTTCCCAATCTGTCTTTGTGTAATGTGACATCATCGAAATGGAAATATCCCGTAATTGTTGGAAACGCTCTATATCATACACATCTTTAGAATACGTTAAACCCGCTTGGGCTATAGCTTGTATTTGTTTTACCCAATCAATCCATTTTACCGTCATGTTTCCACATCCCCCATACTCTTTTAAGTGAATAGTAAGTCAGTTTTGTTGATACATCTTTATTATACAAAAAAAGAGATTGATAATGTTCCAATCTCTTTCAAAATTAATCTAATTCATGTAAGTGGTCTTGTATATACTTTCTTCTTTTATTTATATATTCATCGATCATATCAGCTTCTTGATCAAATGTTTCTAATTTTTCTTTCATATATGGATCTTGTAGTAAATATGGACGAATCGATTCAAACAAACTTTCAACTTTCGGCATCATAAACGAAACCGTAAATTGTTCTTCTAGTATTTCTTCCAAAATACTTCGGTATTGCTTTCTAAATACAGGTATATCTAACAATCTTGCACTTAACGTGTTATAGCCTTGAATGCGAATATACTCATGATTAAGTGGTCTCCCTTGTACATCTCGCCCCCAAGTTGCATCATAATCCCACGGTATCACTTCAAATAAATTTGTTTCATCGTTATGATATAGTGCATAGTTATGAACGAAACCATCAAAGTTTTGTGTGAAAATAACGCCAGCTAACCACCTTAAATATTTATCAACATGTAGAAACTTCCCAATTTCTTTTTCATAAGCTTCCCTCGACAAAGCATTCGCTTGAAATACAAATTCACTCAGTTGTTCTTCACTATTTTTATTCGAATATTTAAATTCATAACCCGCAAAGAGCTCGGTCTTAACATCTTTATCTCTCTCACTCATTAAAGAAAAATTCGCATCATCATCTATTGCATAATAAATAGAACCACTTGGTAATCCTCTATTTTTCAAAAAGTTTTCATCAACTGATTCTAACTGTAAATATACACCTTGAATTTGACCATTAATTTTTATAAATACATGTTGTGATTTTGGTGAAAGTACACCAATATCATGAAAAAAGTCTAAAGATAATTTGTTTCGTATGAGAGACGGATCCATAAACTCAGAATTTAAATGAATTTCTTTCGCACCTTGAAATTTTTTCGGTTTATAAAACATAACATGATAAGACTTTTTCTCAAACTCACGAATATGAGCCCCCCGGTATACGATATCAATATCATACTTCTTTTTTCCATAAGTTAATTTTGCTGGCACTGGACTATCTGACCAAATGTCTTTTTTTAATTCCACTAAGTACATTGGATGAATAAAAAAATCATATGAAGGTAGCATGTTTTCTCATCCCTTCTCAGTTCTCTTCATTCAATGTATGCGCCTTGTCTTGTCCATACATCCGCTATCATCCATTTATATAAAATTACACTCTTGTCTTGTTCAGAAAGACGTCATATCTCATATCATGTTAAGGAAAAAGAATACCTTTTCACCTGAATACATGATAAGGAGGATTTCTATGAAACGTGATATTAGAAAAGCTGTTGAAGAAATCAAAAGTGCTGGGATGGAGGATTTCTTACACCAAGATCCAAGTACTTTTGAGTGCGATGATGATAAATTCTCTCATCATCGATGTACAACAGGTTGTAAATGTACAACTGGGGGTAAATGTCCAAGAACAAGATGTACTCGCGTGAAACATTGTACTTTTATTACAAAATGTACGCACGTAAAAAAATGGACATTTGTTACAAAATGTACTCGTGTGCGCGTTCAAAAATGGACATTCGTTACGAAAGTGACTCGTAGAAAAGAATGCGTTTTAGTTACAAAACGTACTCGTAGAAAACATTGTACTTTCGTTACAAAATGCATACGCTTTGAAAAGAAATTTTTCTGGACAAAACGAAGTTTCTGTAAAAAATGCGAATTCTTCCCGCATAGAGACGGTCACTCGTGCGATGATTCATGTGATCATGGCAGAGACTGTCACGATAATGGACACAAATGGAATGATTGCAAAGGCGGACATAAATTCCCATCTTGCAAAAACAAGAAATTCGATCACTTCTGGTATAAAAAACGTAATTGCTAGTTTTTATGCCTACAAAAAAAGGCCGTTTTGCGGCCTTTTTTACGTTCATTGAAAATGACTTATATCTGCAAATTGCTTCACTTCACCTTTATCTTCTTCAAATTCTATTATACTTAGACTAGCACTATGCATAAATGGATCATCCCACACATTTTCTATTTCAATACCCGCAAAATGTCCTACAAGTAGTTTTGCCGCTGCCGCATGGGAAACAATTAATATACTTTCTCCTTTATGCTTTTCTAAAAGAAGCTGTATCCCCTCAATTACCCTTTTATAAACAGACTCAAAATTTTCTCCTGATGTTGACTGAAAAAGATGTGGCTCATACCAAAACAATTGTATTTCATCTGGGTATTCCCTTTCTATATCAGCGATTGTCTGTCCTTCCCATATACCCATGTTAATTTCATAGAAATGCTCATCCGCTATTATCGGTATATCACGATCGCCCTTTATTAACTCTGCAGTATGAAGGGTTCTTTCACTCGGACTACTATAGATCGCATGGATAGATAAATCTTTCATTCGGTCTCCTAATTGCTTTGCTTGTAACATACCATTTTCAGTTAAAGCAGAATTTTTCCGGCCTTGCATTCGTTTCGATACATTCCATTCCGTCTCACCGTGCCTTGTTACATATACAGTTGTTTTCATTTCACATTCCCCCTTACCATTTTGGCCGCAATTCCCACGGTTCTACTCGTCCTACAATCCATTCATCACATTTATTCTCAATTCCTTTTATTACCCCATCCGATATTTCTTCATGGGTAAGCCATCTCCCGTATGTATCTTCTAATATAAAACCTAATATTATTCTATGGTAGCTACATCGCGTACCACCTATTTTTTGTGCGGGTATACGCGACGCTTTACTACCAAAAATATGAAAAACGTTGTATGTTTCAGACGACAAATCCACTTCTCTACATATGAATGACAACGTATCCTTCGCACTTGCGTGTACCCATGCGACAACTAATGTTATTGGGCCATTCTGCACAATTGTGCTTTTAATAGCTAGCTTTACATCGTCATCATTATGATAATCTAACGGAAGACATGTGATACTTTCTGGCGCAGCACTCTCTCGCTTAACATTTTCTAATTTCACTTTATCTCGTCCAATAATAGAAACATGAAATCCTTGCTCACAAAGCCACATAGAAACTCTCTTTAGCATTCCTGTTCCACCAATTACTAGCGCATGCAACTTCTTCCACCCTTAGTAAAATGTCATATGAGACTTATCTTCCCTATAATAGTTCAGTCGGTCTTGCAATGTCCCTGAATGAAATTCAAACTTATGGCCGTCAGGATCAACAAAATATATAGACTTACAATCCCTTACATCCCGTTCTCTTCCTTGTAAAATATGAACATCGTTTTCTTCTAATCGTTGCAGTAGACGTTCAAAGTCTTTCTGTTCAACTGAAAACGCAATATGCGTATAAGATTGATGAATCTCATTTCTCGGAATATGTGTTTCTTCATTAAGTGCTACCCATACCCCACATATATTAAAATACGCAAGTTTTCTCCCTTTAACTAATAATTCTCCTTCTAGTACTTTTTCGTAAAATATAATAGATTTTTCTAAATTAGACACTGAAAAACAAAGATGATTGATTCCCTTTAACAACTCTAATTCCTCCTATACAAATAAAAGATGAGCGAAAATTCACTCATCTTTTATTATACTATTTTTTTGTAATATATGCCCATTTATAACTGAAGTCCCCACCAAACGTATGATTCGCAATACCTTTTACGTATGGCTTCTCTAAGTAAGCCGTACTTTGTTGGTACGTAGGAGAAATGGCAGCATCTTGACCAATTAAGATTTTTTCAGCTTCTGCAAGGGCATTCCAGCGTGCTTTATCATCTTTTAATAGTTCTCCTTTTGATTTCGCTACTAAATCATCATACTTCGGATTAGAATAATCCATTTCATTAAATGAGCTTCCAGTAACAAACATATCAATATAAGTCATTGGATCTGGATAGTCCGGACTCCATGCAGATAATGAGAATTCATATTCAAATTTCTTTTCTAACTCTAGCTTTTGCTTATATGGTTGTTGTTTCAAATTCACTTTAATACCAGGTAAATTTTTCTCTAACTCTTCTTTAATAAAGTCACCCACTTTTTTACGGCTACCGTTATCATCATTTAGAAATTCTACTGTAATTGTATCTTGGCCAAGCTCTTTCTTCGCTTCTTCCCATAATTTTTTTGCTTTTTCAGCATTATCTTTGCTGTCACGGAAATTTTTATTTACAGTACGGAAATCTTTCCCATCTGGTCCTGTCGTAAATTTCTCAGGTACTAAGAAATATGCTGGTAATGATCCGTCATTTAAAATAACATTTGCAATTCCTTTTTTATCGTATGCCAGATCAATCGCTTCACGAACTTTTTGATTTTTAAACGTTGCATTTTTCTGGTTAAAACGTAAGAAATACATACGTGGATCTAACTTCGTTTTAAATTCATCCGGCTTATTCTTTTTATACTTATCAACAAATTCAGAACTTAAAATAACACGGTCCGCTTGATCACTATCATATAAGTTTACTCCCGTGCTCGTTTCCTTCACAATATTCACATTAATTTCTTCTAACTTCACAGTATCTTTATCCCAATAATTAGGGTTTTTCTTTAACTGATAACTTCGTTCATGTTTCCATTCACTCATCGTAAATGGTCCATTATATAATAGTTTATCTGCTTCTAATGCATATTTATCCCCTTGTTCTTTCACATATTTTTCATTTAAAGGGAAAAATGTAGGGAATGAAGTAAGCTCAAGGAAATATGGTGCTGGCTGTTCTAATTCTACTACTAACGTTTTATCATCCTTCGCTTTAACACCCAATTGATCTGATGGTAATTCTCCTTTATTTACTTTCTGTGCATTTTTCACATCAAATAAAATAAATGCATATTCTGCCGCTATTGCTTTATCTAATGTACGTTGCCATGCATATACAAAATCTTGTGCTCGAACTGGATCACCATTTGACCATTTCGCATCACGTAATTCAAATGTATATGTCTTTTTATCTTCACTAATCTTCACATCTTTTGCCATGCCTGGTGTTGGTTTATTATCCTTATCTAAACGATATAACCCTTCCATTGCATTTACAAAGGCACGGAATGATACAGAGTCTGTTGATTTTGACGTATCCATTGAAGGGATTTCTGCTGTTTCTAGTAAGTTTAATACTTGCTTATCTGCTGCTCCCTTATTCGATTCTTTCTTCGTTGTCGAAGCCTTCTCACCATTCCCACATCCTGCAACCAATACACTCGTCGTTAACGCAAGTGCAGCAATTGTTGTTGTCTTTCTCTTCATTCTTCCTTCCCCCAATCTATATGTATAAGTTAAATCCTATATAATATATTTCATTATACAAAAGATTCTGATTATTTTAAATATTTATTTTAACAAACATAGAAAAAAGCGGTCAGAAATTTCTTTCCAGCCGCTTTGTTGAATAGCATTTACTTGTAATCCATCCTCTATATCAAATGGATTTTGGACCTTAAATATTTCTTCCATCATCTTCAAAAACTCTTCTTCATTTTTAGATTCACCGTTAACCGTAAGTGAGTATGGTTCCACTTCACCCAATTTATAATCGACAACAAATTGAATCGCCACCTTTTGCCTTGGCGTTCCAGCGTTATATCCTTGGAATTCTACTAATTCTAACCCTTCCGTTCCACGATAATATATCCAACCTGAATTTTGAAAATAATTTTCGAAAGATTCACCTATGGAAAAGAAAGGATATTCATAAAGCGAGCTTGTACGAACCTTTTGAATAACGTCTCGATCAGTCGGAAAAAAGAAATGACTAAAAAATATGCTAGCAACTGCTAAAATAGTAACAATTGTCGCTCCCATTTTGCTCGTTCCGCCGCTATCATGGATAAGATAGTTTTCAACTGATTTATCTTTTATTTCTCTTGCTTTTATTCGGTATATACGTCTTTCCGCAAATTGATAGTATAATCCATTTGCAAAAATCCCCATTCCAAACAGAATAAAAATGAGTAATAAAAACGTAAGAGGCACCATATTAATGATTGGCAACGCTACATTAAATCCCATATAATACGAAAATGCATCACACGCTACTAATAACAACATAAATAAAGTAGCTGGTACATAATACTTACGATATCCTAGCCAGCCTATATTGAAAATAGCAGCCCAACCATTCCAGCTCCACCTAGCAATCCGCTTATTCTCAAGCTCCCATTTCCTTTTGTAATACGGATATTGTCTCCCTACATATACTTCTAATTCCTTGTCTATTAGCGAGCATCCTTCACCTTGTTCAGTATGCAAAGTCCGCTGGCAACTTTCACAATTCAACTGATCTCCCTCGCAAAGTTGCCCACAATTTATACATTTCAAAACAATCCCTCTTCCCATCCATACGTCATTTCAAAATACCTTCGTGTTTTAATAACCACTCTTTCCTCCATAAACCACCAGCATATCCAACAAGCTTTCCACTCTTTCCTATTACACGGTGACATGGAACGATTATTGAAATTGGATTCCGACTATTTGCTCCTCCTATTGCCCGTACAGCTTTTGTATTTCCAACCTTCTCTGCAATATCTAAATATGAAGCACTTACGCCGTACGGAATAGTATAAAGTGCATCCCATACATTTTTTTGAAATGATGTGCCCTCCGCAGACAGCGGGACCGTAAACTCTTTTCTTTTCCCTTTAAAATATTCATCTAACTCATTTATACATTGTTCTATCATTTCATTTTTATTTTCTTCTTGTCGTTCATCAACAAATATAACAGACGTAATTCCTTCTTGATTTGCTTTAATTTCTAGCAAACCTACTTCGCTTTCATAATAAGCCTGGTACATATGTCATCCTCCAATTCAGTTCATATTAGTCATTGTAACACGAATAAACAAAATTTTTCGTATAAGCGTTTTATTAGAGAAACAAAAAAGAGAATGGTAAAATATAAGAAAATTCAATCAAGGAGGCTATTTGATGAATTCCAAGCTTTTTTCACCTTATACAATTAAGAACGTTACACTAAAAAATCGTATCGTTATGTCGCCTATGTGTATGTATTCATCGGGGAATGAGGATGGCAGCGTTACGAATTTTCATCTCATTCATTATGGAACTCGCGCTGCTGGCCAAGTAGGTTTAGTTATGGTTGAAGCAACTGCGGTGTTAGCTGAAGGACGAATTTCTAACAAAGACTTAGGCATTTGGGATGACAACCTAATTGAAGGCTTACATAAAACGACTACTTTTATACATGATAACGGTGCAAAAGCTGCCATTCAACTCGCTCACGCCGGAAGAAAAGCTGAATTAAATACGAATGCTTTCGCTCCTTCTGCAATTCCTTTTAATGATACGATGAAAATACCAGTAGAAATGAATATACAACAAATCAAAGAGACTATATTAGCTTTTCAGAGGGCCGCGTTACGTTCAAAACAAGCCGGATTTGATATTATCGAACTACATGGCGCTCACGGTTACCTTATCAATGAATTCCTATCACCACTTACTAATAAACGAACTGATGAATACGGCGGCTCACCTGAAAACCGCTATCGTTTCTTACGCGAAATCATCGACTCTGTAAATGAAGTTTGGGACGGACCAATATTCGTTCGTATTTCAGCAAATGATTATCACCCTGACGGGCTAACGGTTCAAGATTACGTTCAGTATACAAAGTGGATGAAAGAACAGGGAATAGATTTAATCGATTGTAGTTCTGGCGCAGTTGTACCAGCACATATTGATGTGTATCCCGGTTACCAAGTACAATACGCCAAACATATTAAAGAGCATACTAAGATTGCAACTGGTGCAGTTGGATTGATTACGACTGGGTCACAAGCAGAGCAAATTTTAAATAATGACGAAGCAGATTTAATTTTCATCGGACGTGAGTTACTTCGCAATCCGTACTTCCCGAGAATTGCGGCCAATGAACTTGGCTTTGAATTACAAGAACCTCACCAATATAAGCGAGCACCAAGAAAAATTCATACGAATAAATAAAACCGAGAAGAATATGTAAGACTGAACCTAAAATAATTAATATAAGATATGCTACAGGACAACACATGTTGTTTAACAATGTAGTTTTAAGGTGTATCAACACTTTGCTTGATACACCTATTTTTTATGTTTTTTATCACCCATTTATCACTACATTCATTAAGTCAACAAATATGTTATGTCCTTTCTTTTAAAACTGCCCTCTTTACTTTAAGTACAATACTTCACAATTTTTCCACCTAAATAAATTCAATCTCTTAAAAGTGTTATCCATGTGAAAAAATACCACCTTATTAAAGAAAGGCGTTTTATAGTGAGAGTAATAAAATAGATAAATAGAAACAACTTAGTTTATTTCTATTCAAATAACGCAACCGTTGTAGCTTGGAAATAAAGTTTGATTAAATTAGACCTTAAAAAATTGAAATTATTCATACTTACTTTAAGTGTAATATAAGTTTAGACACAGAACTGTCTAGAAAATATGTAGATTTTTACAACGCTAAGAAAGTTTCAGTGAACTAAGGGGATCTAATGAGGTCAATATCTATAGACTAAAATATCATTCTCGTAGTGGGAGTCACCATATCAAAAAAGAAAATAGTAGGTTCGAACACAATTTAGACACAAAACATCCGATTCACAATTAAATATATCAATATGTTAAATGGCTAAATAATACAAACGGTATGAAGAGAATTTCTAGTCTTTTCATACCGTTTTACATTTGTTCTTAAGTTTTATATGAAATTCGTGGAAAGATAGCAGCATCTATTTTATAAATAAGGCTCAAAAGTTACCATACCTGACAATGGAAATATTAATGTAACTCTAGTTCCTATATTCACTTCAGAATCAATGGCAATTTCCATACCTAATTTTGAGCACAGTTTTTCGCATAGATACAAGCCCATTCCTGTACTTTTGCTAAATCTTCTTCCATTCTCTCCAGTAAATCCTTTCTCAAAAACTCTATTTATATCTTGAGTTACTATCCCTACTCCATTATCCTCTATATTTAGTATTACTGAGTTAGTTTTCTTAATTGAGTATATACGTATCATTTGTTCTTTGTTATTTGAGTACTTTATGGAATTTCCTAATATTTGATTAATAATAAATTCAACCCATTTCCTATCACTATATACGATTTCATTAATATCTTTTATATCTAATTTTATTCTCTTATGAATAAAATCTCTATAATTTCTTTTAATTACAGTTCTTACTACATCATCAAGTTTGATTGGTTTTATAATATAGTCTTTATTAACGTTATTGCTTCGAGAATAATACAGAACCTGTTCTACAAAACCCTCGATTCGATCCATTTGAGAGTCAATTTTATTAGTTACTTCATTTTGATTATTTTCAATTATTAGCTTTGTAGAAGCTATTGGTGTCTTAATTTCATGCACCCATGTCTCTATATATTCTCTGTAATCTATTTGCATATCTCTATAATATTTTACATTTTCATGCATATCTCTACTTACTTCTTTCAGTATAGCGTTAAGCTTTTCCCCATGTATAAAGTTTGCTTCCTTTACTACCTCTGGAAGTAAGTATTTTTTCTCCAAGTTTTCTAATATGCTGTTAATCTCATTATAATAATTTTTACATCTTATAAATTCTATAGCCATATATGAAATTAATGGAAAAAACCAAATACAAAAGACAAAAAATATGATAATGAACGGAATGTGCGCAGTCAGCAATATACCTGCTAGTATGATATATACCAGTACATTTGATAGTATTACTACTATTTTATCTTTAATAAATTCACCTATATTCATGGCATTATATACCCTAAGCTTCTTCTTGTTGCAATTGGATTTTCTATACCTATCTCTTCAAGCTTTTTTCTTAATCTATTTATATTAACAGTTAAGGTGCTATCATCCACAAAATAATCAGATTTCCATAAAGTTTCTATGAGTGAATCTCTTTTTACAATATTTCCGCGATTATTTATTAAGCATGAGAGTATTTTAACTTCATTTTTAGTTAATTCTACAGACTTGTCTTGATAAGTAACTGTTGCATTTGAAAGATTTAAATTAAAGTCTCTATAAACTAAGATATGATTCGTCTTGAAATCTCCAGTTGTTCTTCTTAAAATGTTTGTTACTCTTGCTAATAGTATTTCTGTATTATACGGCTTTGTTATAAAATCGTCTGCTCCTAAATTCATACTTATTAGTTCATCTACATCACTATCTCTGCTTGTAACCATGAAGATTGGAACATCTGAAGTTTTACGTATTTCTCTGCATATATAATAGCCATCAAACACAGGAAGATTTATGTCTAGTAATATAAGGTCTGCATTCTCACTTTCTATATATTCGATAATATGATTAAAATCTGTGGGAGCCTTTACTTCATATCCATACTTTATAAAAAAATGTTGTAATTCTTCTCTGATGATTTCATCATCTTCAATCAGAATGATTTTTTTCATGACTTTTCCCTCCCTATACAGAATATAAGACTATTACATCTTGAGAAACAAGGTGTAATAGCCTTAATGAGCATTATAAAATCAAGTATTACTTTTTACAATATTTTTATAACCGACATATGTCGTGTAGAAATATATTACATAAACTACAAGAAATACTAAGCCAGTCATCAATGCTGGTAAAGTAATGTCTACTTGTTGAAATGCGTTAATAAAATCATTAACTACATAAATTCCAACTGCAGAATGAATTAAAGCAAGAAAAACTGGAAGACTGAAGTATACGAAAGTTTGAATGAAAATCGCTTTGTCGATCATTGTTCCGTTTGAACCAATTCTCTTCAAAGATTTATATCGATCTATGCTATCACTGGCTTCTGATAATTGTTGAAGAGCTAATACAGCCATACTCGTTATTAAAAATACAATACCTATATATATCCCAATAAACAGTACGATAGTTTTCATTCCCTTAATTTCTGCACAAACTTCATCCTTTGATTTGCCTGCTATACGATTAATATTTAATTTCGGGCCATTTTCGTCATGAAATCTCCGTGCAACGTTATCATATTTTTTATTATATTCTTCTCTATTTCCATCTAAATAATTTACATTAAGTACGGATTCAATAATTTTGTAGTCTGATAAAAAATCATCATTTATAACGATTTTGAAGAAATAAGGTTGCGTATCAGAAGTGTAAAGACTCTCTTGTATAATTTTAGCGTATTTTACCAGATATTCTTTTTCTTTAATATTTACCTTATTGCTATTTTTTAATCTTTCATTTATCGAATTAAGCAACCGCTTATCATTTGATAAAAGTAAAACTTCATTGTTATTTAAAGTGATTTCCTTTTCACCTTTAAGATTTAAAATTTTATTATAATCAGATAATTCAATGAAATCCATACCGCTTTTCTTATAATCTTTACGTACTTCCGGTACTAAGTCCCCCACTTCCATTCCTGTTGGATATACATTATAAGATACATATTTTTCGTTATTACTTATTTTAAAATTAGCTTTATTTAATACGTCTTCTATAGTGTAACTTTCATCCTTATTCTCCAACGTAATACTGGCATCAAATGGTGTTACTTCTTTCGTTGTTGCGTCCATCATTCTGTTAAAGCTGATTCCTGTAGATAGGGCCACCATTGTAAGAAATAACATTAAACAGATTACAGACATGGATATAAAATTTGTATTAACCTTACTATTTATTTGTTTGATGATAAATATATTTAAACCTTTAAAATAGATTTTTTTATTCTTCTTTACAACATATAATATAAATCCAGATAAACTAAAGAAAAACAGCAATGTACCTAATATGCCAAGTATGATTGATACCATGAGCATAGGATTATTATAATTCAATCCGATTTTTAGTACAGTCACATATGCATATCCAAGTGATGCTACACACATAATAAATATGATTACATAGATAAGAGGATTTCTAAATTTTACATCTTCGTTTTTTTTACCTGCTGTTAACAAATCAATTATTTTGTATTTAGAAACAACATATACATTAAATAACATAACAAGTAAAAACATGATTCCAAAGTATAATACACTTTTACCTATAGCACCTGTTGAAATTGCAAATTTATATTTATTGATGGGCAAGTCAAATAGCTTTAATGCAAATGTAGATAACCCCTGCGATACTCCAATACCTATTATAAGTCCACTCACTAAAGATATAACGCCAACTAGAAATGTCTCTATTACTAATATTCTGGATATGTTTCTTCTTCCCATACCTAAAGTCATGTATATTCCTAATTCTTTTTTACGTTTTTTAATTAAAAAATTATTTGCATACAATATTAAACCACCTAATATTACAGATACAAATACTGACACATTTGAGATAGCGTTCATTACTGTAGGCACATACTTTCTATCTGAAGCGTTAATTTCCATAAGTGCCTTTTGTGATTCTATTGAGTTAAAGCTATAAAATATACAAACAGCCAGTGTTAGTGTTAAGAAATATATTGCATAATCTTTAAAACTTTTCTTTACATTCCCAATAGCAATCTTAGAGTACATTATTATCGTCACCTCCAAGAAGAGTTATAACTTCGATAATTTTAGTAAAGAATTCTTTTCTGGAATCATTCCCTCTTACCAACTCGATAAATATTTTTCCATCTTTAATAAAAAGAATTCTACGAGCATAGCTTGCTGTAAATGCATCATGAGTAACCATAAGTATTGTAGCTTTTAAATCCTTATTTAGACTTTCAAATCTTTCGAGTAATAATCTAGCTGATTTAGAATCTAACGATCCTGTTGGTTCATCTGCAAGTACTAAAGATGGATCTGTTACGATAGCTCTTGCCGAACCAACCCTTTGTTTTTGTCCGCCTGATATTTGATAAGGGTATTTGCTTAATACTTGTTCAATGTCTAAATATTTTGCAACCGCTTGTATTTTTTCATCAATTTTTGAATTTGCCTCACCTTTTATAGTTAACGCTAGAGCAATATTTTCATAAGCAGTAAGGGTATCTAATAAATTAAAGTCCTGAAATACAAACCCTAATTCATTTTGTCTAAACTTATCTAGTGACTTTGATTTTAACCGAGTAATGTCACTATTATTTATCATTATTTTTCCCGTAGTAACATTATCAATCGTTGATATACAGTTAAGTAATGTAGTTTTGCCACTTCCTGAAGGCCCCATTATCCCAACAAATTCTCCCTCATCTACCTTAAAACTAATATTATCTATAGCCTTTGTTACATTATCTTTATTACCATAATATTTTTCAATTTTTTCTACACTTAATATATTTCGCATTAATACTTCTCCTTTTTCATTATAAAAATTCTTTAACTCCCCTTCATTTTATATAATTTCATTAATAGTATCGGTGGAATTACATTTCATTAACATTACATTTTTGTTATATTGAGTGATACCTCTACATGTAAGTTATCAGAAATCGCAGTGGTATACGTAAGGTCTATTCGATGCCTTAACCAAATGGTCAGATAAATGTAGGGATATCGTTTCTGGTGCAAAAATGATAAGACTTATGTAATTATAGGTTATAAAAAAACTCTAGATTTTCTATGTAGCATAGAAAATCTAGAGTTTTCATTCCAAATATTGATTAAACATACTTTATCTACGTTTGGCAAACATATTGGAGAAAGAACTTTACTATTAATAAAATATCATTAATTTTCTCCCCAAAAAATATTTTAGATCAAAGGACTAGTTATCCATTTCTAATCTAACCTAATCTTAAAGTTCAAATTTTATTTAGAAACCCTTATCTTTTTTGTTTTTTAAGCATAATTTCAATCCTAAACCAATTACCACAACCACAATTGGTTATAAGAAAGTGTCATTTTCTCTAGCAATAGAGACATCTATTGAAATTGTTTCTTTCAGCTTTTAAATCGCATCAGCTGACATTCCAATCATCTCAGGTTTATGTTCTTTTAACATTTCTGTACCATAAAATCAGACGTATTTGAGACGTATGAGGGATAAAAGTAGAATTAAGATCATAAATTGGCGTGATAAAAGGAGTGGATTCCCCACTCCTCTTTCATTTTAGTATAAGTGTTAAACAACATGTATTTACTGTTAATCCAAGCCTAAAACTCTATTTCCTTTGTCTTTCAGTAAAAGCCATTCTTCTCGTTTTTTATTCTATCGTTGTAATTTCATTTGAATTATAAATATGGATACCCGATTCTTCTCGCAATGCAGTTATATACATCCCTTTCGCCACATCTTTAGCTGAAATAGGTTTATACTTTTTGAAAGCACCTTTAAATATAAAAGGAATGATACGAGATAACTTTTCAGCCATTCGTTCACCGAAACGAAATTCTTGTCGATTTCCTACTAATAAAGATGGCCTAAAAATATGAATACCACCAATGACTAACTTTTGTAATTCCTCTTCCATTCTCCCTTTAACTTGCGAATAAAAGAAAAACGATTTAGGTTTTGCTCCCATTGAAGACACAACAAGGAAATTTTGTACCCCTTGTTTTTCAGCTAAACAAGCAGCTCGTAACGTATATTCATAATCTACCTTTTTGAAATTTGCCTTTGTTTTTGCTTTTTTGATTGTTGTTCCTAGACAACTAAATACATCATCTACAGCAAAAAACTCTTTATATTCCTCTAACACCGAAAAATCTATTTGTTTTTGCTGTAACTTTTCATGTTGCCATTGCATTGGTTCCCTTACAAAAATAGTAACCGAATCGTAGTAATCTGATTCAAGTAATAGACGCGTTATCTCTTGTCCAACTAAACCACTTGCACCAAGTACTAACGCTGTTCGCTTATTCATATATGCATATACCTCTTATTTTACTTTTCTCTCCTTCAGTAAAATACAACTTTTAGGAGTTTCCTTCTCTCATTTTACCACAAGTAAAGCACTATGCGTACGCATAGTGCTTTACTCACTCTTTTTTCTCATCTTTCTCTCGCAATTTTGTTACTGTTGATGCATCTCCTAAATTACTTATTAATCTTCTTAAAAAAATTAAGACTAATGCTAATGGTAATACTACCGCTAATATCAATAAAATAGCTTCCATTAAGTAACCCAAACACTCATCCCCCTCTGCACCCTCCTTTCAAATATATGAACGTAGCGTTGTCACATATGCATGCATTCCTAAAAATAATACATCCAAATTTGACAACTTTATAACAAAAACAAATCGGAATGATTATTATTTATTGCAACTTTATAAAAGATGTATTATACTAAGTTCGCAAACTAAAACGTAATTATTCCGTTTTGTATTAAAATGATATTTTTCTTCTATAATTGGGGAAAATATATCCGTAAAAAAAGAAAAGAGGAGAACTTCATGCCTAAAAGATTGACTATATTTTCATTCTTACTTATTTTCACTTTAATTTTTACTGGCTGCTCAAATAAAAAAGAAGGTAATGCCAAGAAAGACGGAAAGCTAACTGTTTATACTACTATTTTTCCTCTTGCAGATTTTGCAAAAAAAATTGGTGGCGACTATGTAACTGTTGAAGCGATTTACCCACCTGGTGCAGATTCACATACATTTGAACCAAGTCAAAAACAAACAGTACAAGTTGCAAAAGCGGATTTATTCGTTTATAACGGTGCTGAATTAGAACCATTTGCTGAAAAAATGGAAAAAGCATTACAAAAAGAAAATGTTAAAATTGTAAATGCATCAAAAGGTATTGAATTGCGTACTTCTACTGAAGAAGAGCATCATGATCACGGAGACGGTCATAAAGAGGATGAACATCATCACGATAAAGACCCACACATTTGGTTAGACCCTACTCTAGCAATGAAACAGGCAGAAAAAATTAAAAATGCACTTGTAGAATTACAACCTGATCATAAACAAGAGTTCGAAAAAAACTTCGCAGCACTTCAAACAAAATTTACTGATTTAGATGATCAATTTAAAGCAGCTGTTGCGAATGCAAAAACGAAAGATATTTTAGTTTCTCATGCGGCTTATGGATACTGGGAACAACGCTATGGCCTGAAACAAATTGCTATCGCTGGTATTTCAGCTTCTGATGAACCATCTCAAAAACAGCTTGCTGACATTACAAAAACAGTAAAAGAACATAATCTACAATATATTTTATTTGAAACATTCTCTACACCAAAGGTAGCGTCCGTAATTCAAAAAGAGACGGGTACAAAAATTTTACGTTTAAATCATCTTGCTACTATTTCTGAAGATGACGCGAAGAGTAATAAAGATTACTTCACTTTAATGGAAGAAAACGTAAACACATTGAAAGAAGCTACTAACTAATCAACTTTTGATAAGAAGAGGCTGTCTCAAAAGGTCTTTAAACAAGACCTTTTGGAGACAGTTTTTTAGTTTAACTTTAATATGGATGAAAAATGCCCGGTTATAGTAGAAAATCAACAGATTTTCTACTATAACCGGGCATTTTTCGCTTTAGATTGAGCTGTTGTTGTCCATTTCCGTAAATTATGGGAAACACAAATAAAACCCCATTCCAGTCGATTTTTGGAAAGGCCTCTTAAGGAAAAACGTTGGAAGAAGCGATTCTATTTAATATGACCGAATACGGGTTCTACCTCTATTTTTCGTTTTGTATATAATTCTTTACCTTTTTTGTACATAAGCGTTCTCATACTTTTTTTCGCTGTTTTTGATTTTTGACAGAGACGCTGATAGATTTTGTTTCGTTTCCTTATATTTTATTGGATCTCTTCCATGCTATTACTGTAATAAGGTATTGAATCCCAAATAGGAAGATGAAAAGTGTAATGAATTTTGCTATTACTGATAACCATCCAACAAAATCTTCAGGTAAATTATATTTGTATGTGGTAGCACCTATTGCTACAAAACACAAAATAAAGGTATCACTCATTTTTTCTTTTAATTGCTCTTTATTATTAATATCTGTTTCATAAACACCAGTTAGAATAGATTTAATAAAAAAGAAAATCATATAACAAATTATAATGGCTAATGAAGCAATCCATTCTAGGAATGGGCGGTGTAGATATGTTCCCCTTATGATAATATCAATAAAAGCTAAAAGTAGGACAACAATTCCAGATTGTGCCCAAATTTTCATTTCAATTTTTTGAATTCTTTCATCTGAATGTATACTGAGTGAAAACCATTTTTTTAGTTTTTCCATTTTAGAGTTCCTTCTAAAATAATTTATCTAAACTCTTATCTAATGTTTTAGCTATACGAATACAAAGTTTCAAAGAAGGGTTAAACTTATTACTTTCAATATGACTACTGGTTTTTCGCGTAGCGTTTACAATATCGGTAAACTCCAGTTGAATTAGACTTTTTTAACTCTTGCAATTTTCTCTTTACTTATAGACTTTAAATACGTCTCATTAGTAAATGATAACTTCATACCATAAATCCCATATTCTATATATTAAATTATCATCAACGAAAATGAAATGTATATTTTACATTATGACACATATACATTACCATTCTCTTTATTTTTGTATCTAAAACTACCCTACAAATATAAGAATAGAAATTTTTCTGTAGACACCTTTTTCTTTTAGTTATTTTCGTATCCCCAATGTAACAGCAAGGAATTTATATATCCGTATTTTGGTGTACTTTCATTTGAAATGCAAATACTAATACATTGCAACTTCATCGCTTGCTTCATGTATCCCTTTATATAAAGAGATAACGTAGTGGAACTTTTTTATAAATAGTTAATCCGTCCGTGAAAATTCACTTGTGAAAAAGAAGATTTCTGTAGAGAATTTTGCACCTTTAGCTAATGTAGTTACCTAACTTATTTCCTTTATCACCCAGGCGTTCAAGTCCAACTAGTGTAAAAGTATAACTTCTCTACATGGCACCCTCTTCTGAATCCCACACTTCAATAAATTCAAAACCTTTTAATTCACTCTCTAAAATTGCATTTTTGAATTGATCTGATACTAAAAGATAGTTAGGATGGACCTTCCCATTTATATTCAATTTAAAAACTGGTTCGTGCTGGACAACATAAGGAATAAATACAAATTTTTCACATCCTATTATTAAACCTGAACTGAACTTAACTTATCAAAGATTGTTTTATTAGTATCAAGTGCTTCCAACACCCTTAAAACATGCATAGCATAGTATTTTTTTTTGTTTATGAATTAATGGTAAAAATTCAATAGTATCTCCTACTATAGGTTCTAAAACATTCTTGGCTTTTTCACTAATTATTTGTACACCAGACTTTCCCAAAAAATAGGGGAATCGCTTGGTTTTCCTTCATCTGTTACCTCAATAAACTTAGGCGTCCATGAATCTGACAAACTCACCATAGAATTAAAACTAGTTTTAAAATATTTTTTATCCTCTTCATAGTTCAATAATTGAAAGGTTTCATAATCATCAATCGAGCTTTTTAATTGCCAAATTTTCATACTTTCCCTCCTATATACTCTGTTACTTAATCAGGTTCCATTCTTTTGGTTGATTTAGTTTTATACTGCCATCTAATAACCCTAACAGCATCAGGTTAAATACCACCAAACTCTTTAATCTCTGTCAGAGTATCATATACTAACCCTATATACTCCAGTCCATGATCACCTATATGCATTGCCTCCGTAGTTACGTATTTAACCTCTATTGCTCGATATCCAGAAAAAAAACTACCCCGTTAGTAGCAGCGTTTGAATCTATTTCAAACTTTTTTATAAAATTTTGTATTTCCACAGTGCTCCCCTTGTTATATCGTACAATATGATTTGCCGCATTATAATATGGAGAATTTTGTATTAAAACTAAAATTCTCCTAAGTAAATCTAGTGATTTATTGGTATAATTAATATCACATTCCATTTTATGGATTAACCAATAAATACAGGGCTATGTTTTAGAACATATGACGAAACTACTTATTTAATATTAAACATACTAAAGTACATAGCCTTTTCTTTTTACTATTAAAAAAACATATTAAAGTAAGGAGTTATATTATAATGGCAATCTTTCAAAGTAATGTTCAAAAAGCTGAACAAATTGTTACTCAAATGAGGTTAGCTTCTAACGCAATTCAAAATGCAACAAACAAATCTATAACACACGCGACACGTACAACTTTAACTGTGAATTCCAAAGCACAGGAAGCAAATCAGCAAGCATTAGAATTAACTAGACAATTTCTTGCTGCCTTTCAGCAATCAATTGACAATATACAGTCTGTAGCAACAGAGTTTGAACGAATGGACAACGAACTACAGAAGAATTTTTAGCTTTTTTAAGAAATTGTCCTTTATCCCTTCTGTTAACTTATATATAAGCAAAAAGGTAGACGGAAAAAATGAATCAAGAAATAGAACAAAAAGTGAAGGTCTTAAGTCAGAATCTAATAAATCTATCCGAGGAGCAATACCAAAATCAACGAGCAATACAAACACAAGAACAAGCAGAAGCAGACTTTCAAGAATTAAGAATGCGCAGCCATCGCTTTTTTCATCGTATGTTAGAAACATGGCATGGTGATAAAGAACTCTCTCGCTTTTTTACCAATATACAATTAGAAACTCAACAAATTGAAAGAAACCTTTCTTATAAATTAGAAGAACAAAAGGAAACATTAATTCAAGAGAAACAAAAATTATACAATCTAGAAAATGACCTCGCCCATCAAAAACAAAAACTTGCTAGGGAGGCCAATTTATGAGTTTAAATATGTACCTTGGAGAAGTACAATCCCAAACAAACACTATGTATGCTTTTTGTACTGCTACTATACAAAGTATGGAGCAAGTAATCCAGTCTATCGACAGTTTTGTTAGTGATTCTGTCCTACAGGGTCAGACTTATGATAGTGCGAAAATGTATTTTGCAGAAACATTTCTTCCTTTAGCACAGGGAATTATTTACCTATGTGAAGAATTACTACGTCAAAATGAAGCTTTTCCTGCTGAATTTCAATCAAGAGTCGCTTCAACAGATGTAGTTGAACAAGAACTATTAGAACAAATCCGAGAAATTGACCGAATGATAGCAAGTATTGAAGTTACGAAGCAAATTATGACACTACCGGATATGGATGCAATGGTTAACCTATTTATTGAGATGCGCCGTAAAATCCAGGAAAAGTTAGAACATCTATATGAATTTAATCAAACATCTAGTAATAACTATGCTACCGCGATTCAATTAGCGGCTAGTATCGCCGCAGGCCTTGCTGAAGTTCAAAGTGGAAAAGGCTTTAGCCCTGCAAGCGGTACATTTAGTACACAAAGAATAAATATGGAATGGGCAGATTCTATTCATGAATACCTAGACAATGATATTAGGTTAGATAATAGTATAAATACAAATAATCTAATCGAATCTGGTATAATATTAGGTAGTTCTTCTGAAAAGAATATACTAGAAAAGTTTATAAAAGGGGTTTGGAATGGCTCTGGAAAATTTATTGGCGGTTTAGTAGAGACATACAATTCGTTAGACGATACAGTGACAAAGGAAAACCTAAAATATGCTGCAGGTCATCCTATAGAAACCGCATATACCATGATAAATACTTTTTCAGACACTTTTATGAATGAATTTTGGCATGGCGATGCTGAAAGTCGTACACAATGGGGAACAAATATTTTTATGGAGTTTGGTTTAGGATGGATTGGAGATAAAGGAGCAGGCCAAATTGGAAAAGTAACTTCCCTTGGAGACTCTGTAAAGTTAACGAAATTTTCAGGTGATATACCTTATATTTCAAGCCACTTACCATTAAAAGATCGATTTGCTTTTGCTGGTGAATATAATTTACGCTCTAAATTTGGTATATCTGATTTAAATCAGGCACTATCAATATATCAGTTCGCTAAAAGTAACATCGATTTAGGAAAAATTAGCGATTTATTGAAGAATAACAAACAAAAAATGACAGACGGCAGAACTGTTACACCAAAATACAGTTCTTATGAAGAAAGACTTAAAGTATCAAATAAAAACCATGGCGAATGGAAAGGTGACCGTGGAGAATCTAAATTCATTTCTAACAAAGAAAAAGTAAAAAAATATCTAGATGAAATTAAAGTTGATGGAGTAGAATATAAAAATGCAATGCCAAACTTTTCAGCTTTTTCTAGAGCTGAAATAAAAATTGATATGACTGAAATTCGTGATGGTAAAAAAGGAAATTTCGCAAAAGCCGATGAAGCATTGGCCAAGAAACTATCAACTGATGAAATGAAAATAACCAGAACAGATATCAAAAAATGGCGAACTGAGAATCGTTACACTTGGCATGAACTTAACGATTGTGAAACAATACAATTAGTACCTACTGATATAAATAGCACCTTCAAGCATTTCGGTGGAGTTGGAGAAATCAAGAAAAAAAATAGTTTAGGAGAATAAAATTATGAAAAAAATAAACCATGAATTATTTGGTGAAATTGTTCACGATTTATATTGGAGCGGGCAACAAAAGATAACTATTTTTGGACAGGTAAAAATTGTTTCTTTAACTATTGATGGTGAAGAAGATGATTTAATTTCTAAAATTCAAGAAGAAGCGTATAGTAAGTTCATTACCAATTTAAACAAACTTACAAAAGAAGCTGAACAAGCAATATTCGAGTATTACAAAGAGGAATATATGGAATATAGGGATATGGCAGTTGATGAATCTGCTGATGAAATAGCACCGATTATTAAAACTATTCAAGAACTAGGGAAATTGGTAGAACCTGTTGGATTAATTATACTACCAGATTTTGAAGATGGAATTAGAAGAGTTGGATTAATATTCAATTGTACCTGGGAAGAGGACGGTGTTGGGGTGAAATTTGAAAATGAACAAGTTGTAGAAGTTGGTTATCAAGATATTGTTATTTAAACTTTTAAATTAATGTAATAAGCTTCATTTTCTGTTACATATCAACAGCTCGTGAAATAAAAAATGCCAAAATTATCTTGGAAAAGATAGAAATAGAAATTTCATTTTAACAGGTTATCCACTTGACTAATAATAGGGAAAAAATATAGGCAATAAAAAAAGAAGCCAGAGAAGTTACAGTTTATCAGTTCTTAGCAGCAACGTTTCATTAAGATGCATTTTACGAAGAAGCAAGTACGTAATATTTACAAAATGCTATCATTTTTTTAACTGACGTTATTAAAAGCGATTATGAAGATAATGAAAAAAATAACTACATTCAGCGTTGTGCAGATGGAATTCTTTTGGGATCTTTAGATATGACACCTATAGAATAGTTATAGCAAACTCTTAAAATACTAAAAGAAGCCCTAAAAAGAAAAGAACAAAGTTGTAATTAACAAAGCCGACTTATATCGTGTTGAGTCGGCTTTACTATTATTTCACACTTACTTCAAACTTGCCGTAATATATCATGTTTCTCTCTCGAATTATGCACGCAATAAATCGGATATCCATCGACATTTGCTTTGTGTGTCGATAAACAACACTGAGTGCCCTTTCACAGAAATAAAAATGGTAAGGGCAAAACTGGTGGTTATCATCACGTAAGTATGATGGGTGAAGGAGAAATTATAAACATGGCTTATATCAGCATTTCTAATCTACTAATAGAAGGATAAACACCTACGAAATATATCTCTAAATTTTTTAAAGAATCTTTTGATATATTACTGATTAGCTTACCTGAAGAGATTTCTTTAGTTAGTGATTTGCCAATCTATCTTGTTTACTATCAATCAATTTTAACAAAATTCTTCGTTTAGGGGCTACTTTAAAATCTTAAGTTGATGGGCATGTGGCGGACACCTACTAATATTCTTGCTTTTAAATTAATTTCAGTATATTATATTCATATGATAATATAGGAATTACGGTATACAGAAAGGGATCAAATCTATTTGTAAGATTTAAATCCTTTTCAAAGATAAAAAAATTTCACCAAAACTTAATATAACTTATGCTTGTTTTTTTAAGACGTATCTAATAAAAATACATTTTTTTATCAATACAATTGTGTTTTCAATATAAATGAAAAATTTTAAATAGAAGTTTATTTACTTTCAATAATAAGAGGTAGTGTTCTAAAACATAGAAAAATAAGGCACCATACATAGTATCTGACAAACTTGAGAGGTTTTGTATGTAGTTTGCTCATCACAGATAAAAATAAAAGAGCCTTACCTATCTTGGCAAGACTCTACTAGTTTAGTTATATAATATTTACATAACAACTAAGAAACTAAAAACATATAACACCAAGTAGCAGAACCCTAATATTCCTCCTACAGCTAATACCTGTTTAGCCCAACTTTTAATTTTCAGATTACTGTAAATCACTTGTACTCTTTCCATATTTCCTCCTATTAGGGAAAACCCTTAAAGACTCACACCTCGCTATGATACCATTAAAGAATGACTAATAGAGCCTAATTTTTGTCTAAACGTATAAATATGCAATATTGCATACGAAAATGTATCGTTATAAATGTAAGCACTTACTATAATAAGGTTATAAAGATTCACACATCTTAATACAAAAACAGAGGAGAGAATAATATGGAAATCGCAATGGCAGTTTTTAAATTTATTGGTGGAGCAATCCCATTAATTCAAGAAATTCTAAAAGCATTTATGTAATTTCATTATTTAGCAATTCTTTATAAATATTATCATACAAATGATCTGTATATCAAAGATGAATTGATTTACAGATCATTTGCGTGAGCAAGGTCCTTTTAACATTATTGAGGGACTTTTTTAAATACTTAAAGGTTACGGTCACATCAAAATCAAGTTAGCAAAACAAAATGAAATTTTGATTTCGTTCAATTTGTTAATTCCCATAGGATTTACATACTTACTAACGGATAAGTTGATGTAATTTACATAGTAAATTACATCTTGGAGGAGATCAGCAGTTAGCTTTTGCTAGCTGCTCTTTTGCTCATATAAAGTAGTTTTTCTTGAGCATCCTCAGTAGCTTCTTTTCTGTCGAATTCTCCCCATCCATTACCGCTGCAAATTTCATCACCACAAGAACTACAAATTAATTCGTATTCATAGCACTCACAACCACAAGGTTCTCCACAAAGCATATTCGTATAATCAATATCTTCTTCAGCATTGTTATGGCCACACTCGTTACATTTAAAGTTGTAACCAATTTTCATTCTCCTTTCCTACCCAAATAGCGTTTTTGTTCAAATTTCTCCTGTACTTATATACGTCCCTGTATATCCAAAAACAAAAATATAGTAAAATACATTTATAAGTTCGTTTAATACTTAAATCTATTGAGAACAGGAGGTCTGTATATGAATAAAAGACTTAATGTGTTAATGAAAATTATGCCTTTCCTAAGTGTACTTTTTATCTTAATTGGAATATCTATGGCAATATTCGGTGCATTAGATCATAACCACAAAATGTTTATGGGTTCACTATTCGTAATTGTACAAGCTGCACTTGTAATTACATATACTAAGATGTTTAAAAAAATTGGTTTCTAAAACTTTGAATAAGGATTTCATTAAAAACTTACATGTATATCTTTTTCGTTATATAATTAAGATATCGATATATTAGGAGTGTTAATCATGTCAGGAACGATAATGATTTTGTTATACATTTGTTTCGGATTAAGTGCAGTTTTCAGCTTAATAAAAGAATTGAAAAAGCCACAGAAAAACCAGTTCTTGATTTTAGTTGATTCTCTAATTTTGCTAGGAGCCTTAATACTAGTAGGTAGTATCTTCATCTAAATTACATAACAAGAACTACATTAGGGAGCAAAGCAGTCTAGCGAAAGCTAACTGCTTTTTTATTAAATAACTATTTTATTAAATTTCATATATACAATCGCTTGTCCATTTCATTTGGCTCTACCCACGCATTTACTATTAGTAATACGAATTTTTCAGAGATGAATTTTATTGGACGAGTTTTTATCCTCCGCTGCATTAAATCCAGGTTCAGTCGGACCGACACTTCCACCTATGCAACCTTTTTAATTCCCTACAGGTTCCACTGGCTCAACGGGTGCTACAGGGGGAACCGGTAACACTGAGCCTTATTGGCAATACCGGACCACCTGGCATTGTTTTGCTCACATATGGCTTTAAATCTCTCATAATACGTTTTGCATTTCGGATACTCCCCATATCATAAATACTAATTACATGTCTTCTTGTTGCAAACTGTACCTTTCTAATCGTAGCGAGTATCACCACACAATGGTTGATGTTCATGTTTATCCATCTCATATTCTTTTAGATGTTTCCACTTGACCTTGTCGTCAATATACAGAACTTGCAGTATGGTGGCGTTTTCCTTCATATATATCTTCCTGGAATAAATTGCAGTTTCTCTAATCTAGATTGATCTACTGATCTACCACTACTTCTGATGCAGTAAGAGTCGGTAAACGAAAATTGAGCTTGCATTCTCCATCTTTTTTACACCCCTTGGCAAGATTTCTCCTGTAGGATATTACATACAGCAGACGATACAAAACCAAGTGCCCCTTCAACGAGCGCAATGTGCAGTGAATAAAAATATTGAGCTCACCAATGGAGATGCTCTTATTAGCATAGTGAAGCATAAACATTAAAGAGGTTGCTCAAAAGTAGCTATTCAGCTACTTTTGAGCAACCTCTTCTTTTTTATGTGTTTCTGCTTGACTTGACCAAAATAACAAGTAAAATTATCCATATTAGCTTTTAAGCTATATTAATTTAGAAAGTGAGTTGGAATTATGACTCTTCACATTTGTGAAGTAACAGAAAAAAATTGGCGTTCGGTAGCTGCTTTAAACGTCGCAAAAGACCAGCAGCAATTTATTGAAAGCAATGCGTTTTCTCTAGCAGAATCATTATATGAGAAAAACGGAACGTCAGTAGGTTTATATGATGGAGAAACACTTGTAGGATATGCAATGTATGGATGGTATTGGGAAAAACGTAAAAGCGTATGGTTAGACCGATTTATGATTGACGAGCAATATCAAGGAAAAGGATACGCAAAACGTTTCCTTCGCATACTCATTCAATTCTTACAAGATAAATTTGAATGTAAAATAATTTATTTAAGTTTGCATCCAGACAACAAACTCGCAATGGGATTATATGAATCATTTGGCTTCCGTTTAAATGGCGATATTGATGATGAAGGCCCAGTTGTAGGTGTTGTAATGGAGTTACTATTAGATGAACATACAAGCCTGTGAAAACAGGCTTTTTATCATCCTTCTTTTTTGCAATCTAGCATGTTTCTGCAAAGCACTTAGTTAAGTTCAAAAAATAAGCCTGCAATATATGCAGACTTATTTCACACACTCCTCGAAATGTTCTTGGAACCATTCTTTATTAATATCTTTTCCGATAAACACGACTTCACTTACTCGTTCTTCGCCCTCTTGCCACTCTCTATCATATGATGCAGCAAACAGTGTATGCACACCTTGGAAAACGATACGTTTATCTACTCCATCAATCGATAAAATTCCTTTGTAGCGATATAAATACTCCCCTAGCTCTTGAACGACAGCTGACATCCACTCATTTAGTTTTTGTAAATCTAACGGTCGCTCTTCGCGTAGTACAAACGACTTTACGCCTTCTAGATGATTATGCTCTTTATGAGGATAAATTTGTAACGTATCTTTCGTTTTAAACGTTTGAATTTGTAGTAACGATGGAATATCTACATCACAGTTAGTCGCCTCGATTAACTTTGCAGTTGGATTAATACCTTGCAGTTCCTGCAATAGATTTTCCTTTTCACTTTCATCCACTAAATCTAATTTATTTACTAAAACGACATCAGCAAATGCAATTTGTTCCTTTGCTTCTAGTCCTTTTTCAAAATGTTTATGTATATGATAACTATCTACTACTGTTACAACGCCGTTAATTTGGTATGCAGATTGAATCACAGGATCTAAAAAGAATGTTTGAATAATCGGACCTGGATTTGCAAGACCAGTCGTTTCAATTACTAATCCATCAAATTCCATTTTACCTTCTGCTTTTACGTCCAGTAATTGTTTTAAAGCGACTAGTAAATCTTCACGTACAGTACAACATAAACATCCATTCGTCATCTCCATAATCTCTTCTTCGACATTCATAATCAGCTGATTATCAATACCAATTTGCCCTATTTCATTTACAATCACCGCTAATTTCTGACCGTGATTTTCTGATAAAATACGATTTAATAATGTCGTTTTCCCTGATCCAAGAAAACCAGTTAATATCGTTACTGGAATCATTTCGTACATCTCCTTATAGCTATATGTTTTTACATTATAGCATATAGAGAAAATCATTTTTGTAGCAAAACATATTTATTGTATGTACGACACTGTAACTATATAATAATATGTAGCAAGAAAGCCTTTTCAAAAAATGATTCATTCATCAAGGAGGTAATTATAATGGAACGAGTTCAAATGGCCGAAACACTAGAATTTTCTCGTATTATTCAAGGTTTTTGGCGTTTAGCAGAATGGAATATGCCAAAGCAAGAGTTACTTTCTTTTATGGAAGCTTGTATGGATATGGGAATTACTACTTTCGATCATGCTGATATTTATGGCGGATATACGTGTGAAGGATTATTTGGAGAAGCATTACAACTCAAGCCTTCCTTACGCGAAGACATGCAAATTATCACAAAATGTGGAATCGCTCCCCCATCACCAAAATTTCCAGAGCGATATGTTGCGCACTACAATACGAGTACTGAGCATATAATAAAAAGCGTGGAAGACTCATTACGAAACTTACATACAGATTATATTGATGTACTGCTCATTCATCGCCCTGATCCATTTATGGATCCAAATGAAGTAGCAGAAGCGTTCTCACGCTTAAAGCAAGAAGGAAAAGTCCGTCACTTCGGTGTATCTAACTTTTTACCTTCACAGTTTAATATGTTAAGTTCTTATTTAGATTTCCCGCTCATTACAAATCAAATTGAAGTATCTGCGATGCAGCTTGAACATTTCGAAAAAGGGACAATTGATTTATGCCAAGAAAAGCGAATCAATCCTATGATTTGGTCGCCTCTTGCTGGCGGAGAAATCTTTATTGGTCAATCAGAACGTGCCGTACGTTTACGTGAAATGTTACAAAAGATTGCTACTGAACTAGATGTTACTAGCATCGATACAGTTATGTATGCATGGCTGCTTGCTCATCCAGCTAACATGATGCCAATCGTTGGATCTGGTAAATTAGATCGTGTTAAAACAGCCGCTCTTGCTACAAAAGTTGATTTAGATCGTCAACAATGGTTTACAATTTTCGAAAGCTCTAATGGACACCCTGTACCATAATACATAAAAAGAAGAGCTGTTTCTTTACAGCTCTTCTTTTTCATATGTATTTCTAGTCATGGCAAATACACACATATCCCTTAATCCATTTCCATCTACCGCTACACTCGCACTTTCCAATGTACCTTCTAACTTAAATCCTAATTTCTCAGGTATCGCTCTACTCTTCTTATTTAAAGAATCGCATCGAATTTCTACGCGGTTTGCTTTCAATTCAGTGAAAGCAAACTCCATTATACCTTTTGCAGCCTCTAGCATATAACCCTTTCCACTAAACCTTGAATCAATCCAATACCCAATTTCAAATTGAGGTATATCCCAATTAATACGATGCAATCCAGCTGATGCAATAAATTCACCTGTTTCTTTCGAAAAAACTAGTAATCTTAAATCCTCACGCTGCAAAAATTGAATATGCGATTTTCTAATGCTCACTTCTACTTCTTCCTCTGTTTGCTCTTTTTGTGCAAAAACCATCCAAGGTTTTAATTCTTTCATAGAAGCTTGAATTGCATCGTACACAGATTTACCGTCACCCGGTTTCGGCATTCGAATAAATAGCCTATCAGTATAAAATTCAGAAGGAAAATCGAATAATAACGGATTCACTTTCAACACTCCTTTTAATTCTATTATATATAATAATATCCATCTCAAACCATACAGTAAAGAAATTTCTGAATTTTACACATTTTAATCTTTTACCTCTACCGCTACACGAACTCCAGATTCAATTGCACCTTGTATCCATCCGTGATATAACGTTGTATGATCACCTGCAAAGTATAATCTCCCCTCTGGTTTTATAATCGCTGGTTGTAGCTCAGATTCTTGCCCTGCCTGAAATAGTGCAAACCCTCCGAGTGCATATGGATCCAATGTCCAACTTTTTGATATGCCAGACATGAACTCATCATATACTTGACCGCCTAATATTGTCGCTAAATTTTGTAATGTGTAATAAATACGATCACCTTTTGATAAACCATCCCATAACAACGCATCATAAGACCATGTATAGCTTCCTAACATCATAGCAGGTCCTTTTTCTCCAATTCCGTGACTTGGATAATAGGCATAACGAATTGGCAAATCCGTTATAATCCTGCCACCTAATTGCCCTTGTTCTTCCCAAAATCGACTTTTAAATTGAATCCCTATTTTCGTTGCTGGCATATAATGCAATTCACGAATTGCTTTCCATTTTTCATGAGATATAGAATTAAATGGATCTACTTCCACAAAGCGCATTGTCGAAAATGGAATTGTAATAATAACTAAATCCCCTGTAATACTACTATACTCAAAAGTTTGCTCGTTTCGATAAAAAGCTGTCACACCATTATCGTGTTGATGTAGCTTCATTAATTTTTGATTATATATAATATTTTCTTCTAATTGTGGTAAAAAGGACTTTGGTAATCTATCATTTCCGCCTACTATTTCACAAAATCCACTCTCCTCCTGCATAATGTATAAAAAGCGTAGTGTCTCAACAAATGACCTTTCCAAAAAACCTTCTAAATCTAATAAAACACCGATCATCTCAATTGTTACTGGTGAAAAGTAAGTATTATATTGATAAGGATGATACTTTAAAAATTGTCCTGTAGAGTATCTCCCAAAATCCTTTACTACAACATCCCAATTTTTCTCTGGGTTCTTTTTTATAAAATTTATAATGGGCTGTACCGCTAACAATAATAGTTCCTCAGACGTTTTCCCGACTTCATTCATTTCCACGGGATACTTTAATATACTTGGGTCCTTTTCATATTGTTTTAATGTCGTTTTCCGGCCATTTACGTAAATAATATCCGTCTCATTCCTATTAATAAACGGGCTCACCTGTAGCCCAAATTTTCTTATATATGCCATCGTTAATGTGTGCGAATACGGAATTCTCATTGCCCCAACATCTAAATATAATCCGGTATCTTCCATTCTAACCGTCTCTATGCGGCCACCTACCCGGTTGTTTGCTTCAAAAATCTTCACATCATGTCCTGCAGCCTTTAATAAAGATGCCGAAACCAACCCAGCCATACCAGCCCCTACTACTATAATTTGTTTCGGACGCGTCGTCTTCTTTAACCCTTTATTTATAACTTTTAACGTTTCATCCATTTCAGTGTTATACATTATATCTTTCTGCACAATTCCACCCCTTACTTCATAAAATGGGCATTAGTGGTTTAGTACATTTTATTCATAAATTCCTATAAACATAACAACATAGCAAGTGGAATATTCACTAAAAGTACATAAGAGGTAGCTTTCACATCTCTTCACGCTTCGTATAATATAGCAACAGCAAAGAAGGAGTGGTTGAAAATGAAACAAACTTACGACTACCACGCTACAAAGAAGTATTTAGAAGGAAAGAAACAACAACTATGCAACAAACTTAATAGTAAACAACTATCTAAAAAAGAGCGTGAACAACTAAAACTTGAGATTGATAACTACGAATATATATTAAATTTAGTCGAAATGAATTATTATGAACGGGGCTTTTCTCGTTAGAAGTGGATATAAGTGTATCCACTTCTCATTTTGAGCATTTCATTACGCATTTTTCGTAAGTAAATATATAATAGGATGTACATTAAGATTGCGAGGTATATTCTATGATCAAATTAAGTGTGTTAGACCAATCCCCTATTTCAGATGGTAGTACAGCAGCCCAAGCTTTTTCACATACAGTTACACTTGCACAAGAAGTTGAAAAATTAGGATTCACACGTTTTTGGGTATCTGAGCATCATAATTCCATCAGCCTTGCTGGTTCAAGCCCTGAAATACTTATTTCTCATATTGCAGCAAAAACGGATCGTATGAGAGTTGGTTCAGGTGGTGTTATGTTACCGCACTATAGCCCTTATAAAGTTGCTGAGAATTTCCGCGTTTTAGAAGCGCTTTATCCAAATCGTATTGATCTTGGTGTCGGCAGAGCACCTGGTGGTATGCCAATTGCAACTCGCGCACTTCAAGAAGGCAAAATGGTCTCACTTGATCAATACCCAGAACAAATTGCAGATGTTGCAATGTACTTACATGATCAAGTACCAGAAAACCATCATTATGCAAATTTAAAGGCTACTCCTGTCATTCCAACATCTCCCGAGATGTGGATGCTTGGTTCTAGCGGAGAGAGTGCAATGATTGCCGCAAAACAAGGTGCTTCTTTTGCATTTGCACAGTTCATTAACGGAAACGGTGGCCCTGAAGTAATGAATGCTTATCAGGAACAGTTCCAACCTTCTTATTTAGGAGATAAACCAAAATCAATCGTCTCTATTTTTGTTATTTGCGGAGAAACGAATGAAGAGGCGGAAAAAATTGCTTCTAGTTTAGATTTATCAATCTTATTACTAGAACAAGGAAAGCGTACAACTGGTACTCCTTCTATCGAAACTGCACAAAATTATTCATACAGCGCTTATGATTTATTCCGTATAAAAGAAAATCGTCAACGTATGATTGTCGGTGATCCATCTTCTGTGAAAGAACAAATCGTAAACTTAAGCAAAGCGTACAATACTTATGAATTTATGATTGTCACAATTACTCATCGATTTGAAGATAAATTGAATTCTTATCGCTTACTAGCAAATGCTTTTCATTTATAATGACAAAAGGGAGATACATCAGTTATGATGCATCTCCCTTTTTTACTACTTATTATTTTTGTCGTCTATATATTCAATAGCTTCTTTTAATAGTTCATCAAAATCCTTAGGGTAATCATGATTTAAATTGGGTACAACTTTAAACTCATGTTCTATATTCTTATCTCTTAATAATTGTACAAATTGCTGCGTACATTCGAAACAATCTTCATCTTGATCCCCACACACTATATATCCCTTTATATTTTTATTCTGTAGCACTTCCAATAACTCATTCCATTCATCAATCTCTGGAAGCCACGGCGCCACAAAAATAAAACCATCTACATCTATATTTTTTTGTAAAATCGTATACAAAGCTACTCTTGCACCAGCAGAAAAACCACCAATTATTAAACTTTCTACTGTATGATTTTCTATAAACGTAACGTAATGCTCTTTTAATTCTTCTTTCCCTCTATGTATATCATCCCAAACAAACCCATCTGAAAACTGAATTTGCGAAGACTGTGGTAAAGCTAACGTATAATCTTGATCCAAAACAGATTTCCAATATGGTTCTACTATTGCTATATTTTCTTGATCTCCGTGCATTGCAATAAATAGTTTTTCTTTTTTCTTACCATCTATAAATTTCACGTCTGCTCGTTCTGTTTTCTTTGCTAATTCTTCTCTCTCTTTACATAATTGAACCATTTTATGAAACTCTTCAAATTTATGTAGTGATTTTAAATCGTCGTCGGTAATTAAATATTCATTTCCATACCAAAAACCCTTTTCTATAATGGCTTCCTTCATTACATGCATCGCTTCTTCTTCAAGTCCTGCTGCACCCGCTAGTGCATATTTGAAATTATATATTTGCGCCTCATTCCCCACTATGCCTTTCGCATGCTCCATTATATAAGTGTACGCTTCCAAACTCCCTTTATTTGCGTAACAATGTAACGTTTCATTTAATAATTGAATGTAAGTCATACTATTTTTCATACACCCATTCCCCCGTAATCTTTTATAATATTTATTTCTCAAACCTTTATACCATTCTGTAATCACTGTATATAACTCACGCTAACAATACTTAATCATTACTTCTCTTCGTCCAATAAGTTTAGTATAAAGTTTAATAAACAGAAAAATCAATGTTTTCAAAAAAAAAAAAAAAAAGACAACAATATATTTATTGTTGTTCTCAATACATCTACCCACTCTTTTGTTTTTTTCTGTCCGGTTTACTTGAAACTAAATAATGTTTTTCTGAAATATATAGGTCTCTTTTTAATATACGCTTCAAATATGGTCCTAATTTTATCCCGCATATAAGACGCTCTTCACTACCTTCAACAAGTGGAAACATTTCTTTTTCTGTTACGTACTGATCTACTGCTTTTTGTACGATATCAATTTCTTTAACTAGGTTTAGATTTTCTTCTGTATGTTCAAATACCTCAAGCGTTTCCTTCGTAATAAGAAAACTATTTGTTGGAAATGCAAGTAAATACGGCTTTAACAAATCATAATTTACTGTATAATCATCATTTACTAATACTGTATAAACGATATTAGCATTCGTTTCTAGAAACTTAGCCATCGCTTGTTCTAATTCATCTTTCGTAATTTCACGCTCTTCTTTTCCAGTTCTGAAAAAGCGAAACATTGCATCGCCTCCTTTTTACTATATTATAGCATAAAAGAAAACTGAAAAATGACAAAAAAAGCCATTGAATGAATTTTTCAACGACTTTTCCCTTAATATACTTATATTTATTTTAAGAACGCACTTAGCATCCATACATGTTGTTCTAATGTTGTATGAATCGCTAACAACATGTCTGCTGATGTTTCATCGCCAGCTTCGCCAGCAACTTCCATACCTTCTTTTAATTCTTGAATAAGTGCAGAGTAATCATTCACTAATGTTTGCACCATTTCTTCTGCAGATTCCTTGCTTGTCCCTTCACTCACACTAGATGTTGCAAGATATTCTTTCATTGTCGCTAGCGGTTTACCTTCCAACGCTAAAATACGTTCTGCTAATTCATCAATATTTGTTCCAGCTTCATTGTAAAACTCTTCAAATTTCTCATGTAACGTAAAGAAGTGTGGTCCTGTCACATACCAGTGATAATTATGTAGTTTCACATATAACACATTCCAGTTTGCTACCTGCTTGTTTAATACTTCAACAACATTTGTTTTCGTACTCATACAATCCACTCCTCTTATCATTTCATAATGTTTATCTTTTAATAACCTAGTTACATGTTACCATACATTTCCTACCCTTTCGAACGATTGGCTCATATGTAACAAAGTTTTAACACCTTTAATACTTCCCTAATATCTTTTAATTCATGTATGTTTTCAAACACTTCATAAGTCTAATTGTCCAAGCTCATACATATGCATAATAGTAAATCAAGCTCATCGTAGTAGAAAGAGGGATAACATGGACAATCAACAATGGCAAGTAGCAAAGAAGGTCGCTGCTACTTATATTGGAACAGTCGTTGGAGCTGGATTTGCTACTGGACGAGAAATTGTTGAATTTTTTACAGTGAACGGATTATATGGAACAATTGGCATATGTGTAAGTGGATTTTTTTTTATTTGGCTTGGCACAAAGATGATGTTACTTTCATCACAAATTGGTGCATTTTCAGCGCAAGAATTTAACAAATATTTATTTGGGGATGTATTTGGAAATGTTGTAAACACACTATTATTACTCGTATTATTTGGTGTAACGAGCGTTATGTTATCAGGAGCTGGGGCGGTATTTGAAGAGCAACTTCGTTTACCAAGACAACTTGGTATTTTCATTATATTGATCGCCTGTCTCCTTATAGGTAGTCGCGGATTACAAGGGGTTTTTGAAGTTAATACACTTGTCGTACCTATTATGATGATTTTTATTATCGGACTTGCTATTACAACTTTTTTTCACGGTACAACTCCTATTAGTGACACTATTCCTGCAGAAAGCTGGAATATGAAGTGGATTACTAGTCCTATTACATATGTCGCCTTAAATCTTTCTCTCGCCCAAAGCGTTCTCGTCCCGTTAGCCAGTGAAGTAAAAGATCGAAAGGCCATTTTATGGGGCGGTATTTTAGGCGGTGCAGGACTTTCTTTAATTTTATTATGTAGCCATTTAGCTATTTTATCAGTCGATCAATTTTATCAATATAATATCCCAATGGCTGAAGTCATAAGAAAATTCAATGCAACTTTTCACTTTTTCTTTGTCCTTATCATTTTCGGTGAAGTGTTCACAACTTTAGTTGGTAATGTGTTCGGAATGACAAAACAAATGCAATCCATCACCAGATGGAAAAGTAACAATATTATTTTCTTCATTTTACTGATTAGTTATTGCTTTAGTTACATTGGTTACAGTGAATTACTCCACATTCTATATCCTATAATTGGATGGGTCAGCATCATTTTACTGCCAATTATTGCTTTTAAACAACTTCAAAAAACATAAAAGAAGCATCCATGTTATTGGATGCTTCTTTTATGTTCATTCACAATCATCGCATACTTCCCAGTACGGCCCCATTTCGAGTGCTAAATATGGCTTTAATTGCAACCGAATCATCCGACTAGGCATACGTTCTAAAACGAATTGAATTCCTTCTTCCTCTTCGTCTAATTCAACTTTTGAAATCGCAATTCTTTGCATAGTAGAAATAGGCATTCCATCTTTATATAAAGTGATTTTCACCTCATCATATTCATTAAAATACAATTCAACACTCATTTGATTTTTCAACAGTTCATCAACAATTTCATATTTATCATTTCGTTCCTGGATTATATATTTCCAGCCGCCTCTACCTTCTTCTTTCGGAGCTGCTTGAAATAATGTCATCAAATCCTCGTATAGCATAAGATAACCCCTCTCTTACTAAAAAACGATGAGTATTTTATATACCCTTTATCTCTATCACTATCCATATGTATTGTACCATATATCGTCGTTTTTACCGTATTCATTTGCTTCATAATTGCATGTAAAACACCTGATTCTCTTCATTATTATATGAATTGTCTCTCATTATATTTCTTAATATGCTTCTAACGCTTTCCAATCATATCAAACATAAGTAAATACACTCTTTGTCCATCCTCCGCTTAGTATTTCCTTACAATAACAAAAAAGAAGAGTGACTTTTATCACTCCCCTTAAAAGAATTTCCCCGTAGCTACTAACGCTAATACTAGTATTAAAATTGTAAATAATAATGATACAATGAAACTAAAAATAGGTAATGCTTTTTTTTCATTCTTCTTAAAGAGTAACTTTAAACTAAGAAAGATGTTTACTGGTACAAGTATAAAATAAAAATATTTAACAATTTGCACCGAACTATTCGAAAGTGTTTTTAAAATAAACACTTCAATTAAAAAGACAATAAAAAATGAAATACTTAACCAAAATGAGACATAACTAAGCCAAGAATGTCTTTTGGTACCCCAATAAACTCCCATAGTAATCTCCTTTATTTGCATTTTATATGACTATAATTATACACAAAGTTAACAAATACCTCTATTTTTCGACAAATATTATACATGATATACCTTTAAACATCATAAAAATACTCTCTATCCCATTTCATGTTACATAATAAAAACAGACTACTCCAAAATCGCATACTGCTATTTTGGAGTAGTCTGTCCTCTGTTACACTTTAAATCTTTCAATTAACCCTTGTAACTCTTCGGCCATTTGAGATAATGTACCAGCCGCCGAACTAATCTCCTCAATGGACGCTAGTTGTTCTTCTGCTGATGCTGCAACGTTTTGAGTACTCGTCGCATTGTTCTGTGCTGTCATTGCAATTTGACCTACTGAAATAGACACTTCATTTGCACCTTTTGACATCCCATTAGCCGTTTCAACCATCGTTTTAATCTGATCTGCAATTTCATTTGTAGATTGTAAAATCTCAGTAAAGTTTTGCTTCGTTTCATTCGCAATAACAAGTCCAGATTGAACTTCTTCATTTACATGCCCCATAGATTTTACCGTCTTACTCATGTCATCTTGTATTTCACATATTAATTTACTAATTTCACTAGAAGATACACTAGACTTCTCCGCCAATTTACGTACTTCATCTGCAACAATTGCAAATCCTCTTCCATGCTCTCCTGCTCTTGCAGCTTCAATTGCCGCATTCAAAGCTAGAAGATTCGTTTGATCTGCAATATTTTGAATGACTTCTAGTATGTCACCAATTTGTTTTGATTTATTATTTAGCAACTGTATAACTTCATCTGATTGTGAAACAGATTCTGCAATAGACTGCATTTGATTTACTGTTTTTCCGACTAGTTTTCCACCATCTTCTGCTTTTTCACGAGTATGAGCAGAAGCCGTGCTAATTGATGATGAACTATTTGCTACATGCTGAATTCCTTCTGTTACATCAAATAATAACATTGCACCATTTTCTACACTCGTTGTTTGCGTTGTTGCCCCGCTCGATATTTCATCCATTGCCATTGTAATTTGCTCAGTCGCTTCACTCGCTTGTCTTACACTTGCCGTTAGCTCTTCTGATGCTGCTGCAACATGTCCAGCCGAAGTATTAATTCTTCCAATTAACGTTCGCAATGCATCTGTCATCTCATTGAATCCTTTTGCAAGTTGGCCAATTTCATCATTAGAATGAATCTCGATTGTTTGCGTTAAATCTCCCTCACTTATTTCTTTAGAAGTGGCAACTAATCTTTTTAATGGCTTCGTTATAGAAAGTGTCACAAAATAAATAAGTGCTCCGCCTATAACTAATGAAATGAACATAACAATTAACATATTATAAAATACAGGCTGCGCAGCTTCAATTATTTCATTTGAGTACATCGTTCCACCGATTTTCCAACCTGTTTTTACATTTGTAGCAAATACCATTTGTTTTTCGCTGCCATCATACATATATGAAAAAGCACCATGGTTATCTTCATAAATTTTCTTCGCCCAAGAATCAGCTGCTTTTTCCCCAGATTTTTCTTGAGGATGTGCAATTATTTTTTGTTTTCCATCTAAAATGAAAGCATATCCCTTTTTACCGATATTGATTAACTTTGTTGTTTTTAATAAATTATCTAAACTTAAATCTATTGCTACAACACCGTTTTTATCTTCTGCTTGTTTTGCAATCGTTACGACAATATGTCCATTTCCTTGCGCCTTATACGGCTCAGTAACGACAATACCACCTTGTTTTGCCACTGCATCTTTATACCAAGAACGTTCTGTTGGATCATAGTCTGCTGCCATTTGTATATTTGGTTCTTGCACAAATTTCTTATCATTCCCAGCAACGTATACTTGTTCAACATCTTTATTCAAATTAATATATTGAGATAACATTTTTCTTACTTCATCTTGATTATCCCCTTGATACATATTACCTTGAATCACCCGTGCAAAATTATTTACATCATTAAATTTCGCCTCAATCATTTGATTGATTAAATTATCTAATATTTTTATATTGTCGTGAGCACTGCTCGTAATTTGTGATTCAAAATTCTTTTTAGCTGTTTGATAAGACATGCCTCCAATAATAGAGACAGCCGCAATTAAAATGACAAAAAACGAAATTAGTAGTTTTTTTGCTACTTTCATATCACGAAACCAATTTAATAGTCTACCCATTACAAACCTCCTGCTTTTCAATTTCAATAGTTAAATCTAGCGAGTTGTAAACATTTCCCATCCCTAAATTATTATTTTCATAATCTATTACGATGGATACTTTGTAAAGTTTAAACAATTAAATTCCCTTTGTCTATATATTTGAATAATATTATTATAAAATTTACAAATACAAAAAAAGCCAAAGGGAACCACCCTTTGGCTTTTCATATTTTTTTATGCTGTTTAGAAATCTTTTTCCACTTATCACGCTCTGCTCTCGCAAGAATAGCATCTTGTTTTCTCATAAAATACGCCAGTTCTCTTTGTAATTTTTTATAGCTTTGCAAACGATTTATCGTAATAATTCCGTTATCAATTGCATTATGCACTGCGCACCCTGGCTCATTTTCATGTTTACAATCCCTAAAACGGCACGTTTTTGCTAATTCTTCAATATCAGAAAATGTTGTTTGAATTGCATCGCTTCCTTCCCAAAGCTGCAGCTCCCTCATACCCGGAGTATCAATAACTAAACCACCACTCGGTAATCGGAACAATTCACGATGAGTTGTCGTATGCCTTCCTTTACTATCTTCCTCACGAATATCTCCCGTTTTTGCTACTTCAAGTCCTATGAGTGCATTTAACAAAGTGGATTTTCCAACCCCCGATGACCCGACTAAAGCAATTGTTTTTCCTGAAGAAACAAATTGCTGCAACGATTCAATACCAGTATGCTCTAAACTATCAACGACGAAGATCGGAACACCAATTGCCACAGCTTCCGTTTCAACAATTTTCTGTTCCACGTCTTCACATAAGCTACTCTTTGTTAAAACAATAACAGGCATTGCACCACTTTCATACGCTAATAGTAAATAACGTTCTATTCTTCTTACGTTAAAATCATGGTTAAGTGCATTTACTAAAAATAGATAATCTACATTTGCTGCTATTACTTGTTCTTCCGTTCGATTACCAGCCTCTTGTCTAGAAAAAGAGCTTCTTCTTTGAAAAATACGATGAATAATTGCTTTCTTTTCATTCTCTATTTTCTTTATATACACCCAATCACCAACCGCTGGATAATCTCCCTTCGTTACTGCTTCATGCCGAAACTTTCCAGACAGCTCTGCCATATATTCACCATCATTACAAATAATTCGATATATATGTTTATGCTCAAGTAAAATACGCCCTACTTCAAAGTTCTCTACAGCTTGTTCTTCAAAAAAAGAATCCCAGCCGAATGATTTTAAAATATTTTGATTCAAATTGATATCCTCCCTAGTTTGAGCTAAGCGGAAGGATCGTGCGCTCACTTATACAGTCTCGCCCTTTCCATCCACCTTTGTATTTGGTTTATTATTCATATACGTTATCTTCGCCATAATACATCACTCCGTTCTCATTTTAATTACTCTCATTATATGGAATATTTATTTAAAAAGCTACCTTATTTAACGAAATTTTCAAATATTTTATTTTTCATCATTCTAATTTGTCCACGGTGACTAACCTCATCTTCTAGCACATGAAACCACAGATAGTGCTGGTTATACGCTACACCGTTAGGCCACTTTCTTTCTGACATAAGCCATTCATCATCTTGTTCATTCAAATACTTCAGAGATTCTTCTCGAACACTTTGTAGAAGTTGTACATAATACTGTATTTCATGACCACGGATTGTTCTCCCCGCTTTCCCTAAATACAGTGCGTCTTCCCATATTTCTAATTCTTCTTTTGTAAAGTCGCGCTCTTGAAATGAAATAAGTTGATGGGCTTTTTCTATAGCTGCTATATGCTTTAGTAACGCTCCGATGGAATTCCCTCCACTCGTCATAATGAAATCTAATTGCTCAACAGATAGATCGTTTATTTCCTGTAATGTTACAGCCCTCGTATGCTCCAGCATGCTTACTAATTCCCCTATATTTTTTGTATAACCATCTACACTTCTTATTCGATAATCTATATTCATATCACGCACCCCTTTCTACATTCATATTAAGGAATAACCGCTTCATATAATAGACTAAAAGATATCAGGTTTTTCTGTTATAATTAAATTGAATTCATAATAAACCCAAACAAACTTTCTCAATATGCTTCTATGAAATATTAAAAGGAATCAATATAAAAGAATCGAATCTTATTCACTAAAAGGAGTGGATTCGATGGAAATGTATCAATGGCTAACTGCTGTTCTCGTTGGTGGCATTACTGGTTTCGTTTCCCATCTTATCAATAACCAAGGCAAGTTATTGCTTCCACGCCGTTTGAAAACTTTTTTTCACTTTGGGTTTTTGACTGATATTTTCACTGGTAGCTTAGCTGCACTTCTTGGACTCGTTCTATTCGATGTCACCTTAATAAAAGAAATTATAAAAGTATCCATTGTGACAGCTATTTCCGGTCAGACTTTCTTACTGCATCAAGCGCTTGGTGGTGAGCAGGCTAAAAATACACAAATTGGGAAAGCTGATGAAAAGATTCAAGAAATTGACAAATTATTACGACGTTAGTCTATACTTTCTTTAAAAATTATTGCTATAATAAACAATAAATATTTTCTATTGCGTCGTTTGTCAGAAGAAAGGGTGTTTCGTATGACAAAAAAGAAAATAGAAGATTTCTTAACAAACACTGAAAAAGAGGAACTGCTAGAAAACTATAAATGTTTACGAGAAGCCCGCACAAAAAGCGAAGCTAATTATTTTGGTGAAGCAGTAGACCATCTATTAAATAAAGCAAAACAACGAATTATTAAAGATGCAGGCATACATGATGAAAATGCAGCAACAGTTCAATCAAAGAGAAAAGCACTGTTTTAGTTACATTAGCTAAAACAGTGCTTTTTATTTAGAATTTTTTCTTCTTGCCATGCTATATTCTCTCTGCCTTTATTCTTCCCATTTTTACAGTTTCAAAAGTCATATAGGCCTAGAGATCAACTTAATAATATTAGCCCGTGCAAAATTTTAATAATAGGTTTATTAAATCGCTTCTTTTAAATCTGAATGCGGATTTGGTCCGTATTGATTGTCAGTTTCTTCACTTTCAATGATAAAAAATACAAGTAAAACAACGCTACCAAACGGTACAAAATTTAATAGTTGCCACCATCCTGTTTTCCCAATATCATGCAATCGTCGTGCACCAACCGAAAAACTTGGTATAATCATTACTAACATAAATAGCAACGCAATAATAGCAACTAACACCTCTGAAAATGATGATAAAAATAACAATAACCAAAAAATTACGATATTCGATAAACTAAAAGTCCAGTACTCTTTTCGCGTAGCTCTACCACTAAAATTCCCATAATTCTTTAGAGCTTTCAAATACCATTGCATTTAAATATCTCCCTTTTATCCCCAATAAAATTAAAATATGTAATTATTAACAAATAAGTAGAAATATAACACAGCATTTATGTAAAATCCATATCCTCATCTAAATTATCCTCTATTTAAATAGTTTTTTCTTTCAGCATTTTTCACATTACTTTCACATCTATTTCACAAATATAAGTAGTTCTATATGTTAAACTACATATATCCTTTTCCAAGGAACTATATGCCGATATATAAATCCCTATCTTTGTAGGGATTTTTTATTTTTGAATTCCTCATAACTTTGTTACAATACATTTCTACTACTATTTCTATACTTTTAGTAACCACTGTAATTAATAGCACATTCATGTATTCACACTCTTATTAATTCTGATTTGCAAAATATTTATACAGACTTTATGATGCAATTCCTGTTTCACTATCTTCATTAAGCTTTTCACTTTTTCTAAACAAAAATAAAGCTCCTATATATAGTAACGCAGTAAAACTACCTATAAGTATAAAATTGTGAGATGCTGCAAATAGCAGTCCTGCTATTGCAGCTCCAATCATTTGACCAATATACATAGAAGCATTAGCAAGCGCGGCTCCTGTTCCTCTTGCTACACTAGATATGTTTTGTAAGTGCCTCATCATTAATACAAACAAAATTCCTGTCACAAAAAACAAAACAAAGAACAATAACTCCACCAATACGATGTTCTTTACATGAGGAAGTAATACATATAGCACTGCTGTAAATATAATCCCACCATAGAAAGAAAGGTTATAACCAATTTTATTTACGATTCTAGGGCCAAAAATATTACCAGTTAAATTTCCTAGTCCTAATACGAGCATAGCTGTACCTACTTCATGAACTTGTAAGCCAAATTGAATGGAAAGCCATACACCCAAAAATGAAAATGCAGCAAAATTACCAGTTTGAAAAACAAAATATGCAAAATAAGAAATTGAAACCTTTGAATCTGTAAGTAATTGTTTATAGCGCTTTAAGATGTTTGTTTTACTTCCACCTATATGAACCGGTTTTATTTCTGGTAATACTACATAGATAAGAATTACAAGTAGTGCTGATAATATACCAATGATGAAGAATGGTGTTGTATAGTGTATCATTGCCAAATACGATCCAACTGGCAACCCTAAAATTTGAGAGATTGCTAACCCTGCTGTTGCAATTCCAATTGCCTTTACAATTCCCTCCTTTTCTATAAGGAGCGGAATAGATGCCCACACTTGTGGAGATACAAAGGCTGCACTTACACCTGCTAAAAATCTAAATGCTAGCATCCATAGAAAACTCGGTGCCATTCCACATAAAAACGTACTTAACGCAAAAAAACTCATTCCTATTACCATCACTGTTTTTCTGTTTAAGCCATCTGATATAGGACCAGCAATAAGCGCAAATCCAGCGTATCCTAAAGCATATGAACTCACCATCCACCCTGACAGCTCAGTTGAAACATGATACACCTTTTGTAATGTCGGTAAAAGTGGTGAAATTAAGAAAGTATCTGTACCTATCATAAACATTATCGTAAAGAATACAGCTAGTACTCTTTTCATTTAAACCTTCTCCTTTTATATAAAGTGAAACTTTAATCAGTGGGGGTTTTGTTCATCCCCCACTGATTATTAGTTGAACCAATCGGGCTTTTACGGGCAGTTGATCCCCCACCTAACTTCTTTGCTTCCGCTAAATTTTGAGGTGGGGGTCTTACTGCCCGTTAATGCGGGATAAAAAGAGGGAAGTACCCCTCTTCTCAACTAATCTTCTAAAATAGATTTAATTTCTTCCATAACCTTTTCATTCAATGAAACTTCCACCGCTCTTACACTTTCTCTTATTTGCTCCGCTCGTTTCCCACCAGGAATAACAGTATCAATTCCTTTTTTATTTAATAGCCATGCTAAAGCTAAATGTGATACTTCAAAATTCATTTCTTTAGCTAAACCTTTTAACTTCTCAACTTTTTTAAAGTTACTCTTATATGTATTTTCTTCAAATAGATTTACACTTTGACGCCAATCGTCTTCGTTCAATTTAAAATCTTCTGTATATTTTCCGCCTAGTATCCCAAAGGCAAGAGGTCCGTACGGAATAAATGAAATACCTGATTCTATACAATACGGCAAAAGTTCTTCCCCAGCAGTACGATCTAACATATTATATGGTGATTGTACAACATCTATATGTCCGTGCTGATTCGCTTCTTTTAACTGCTCTACATTAACGTTAGATATTCCAATTGAACGAATTTTCCCTTCTTCTTTTAGGCGAGTAAGCTCACCAATTGAATCTATGTAACTTGTTTCTGGATTTGTAAAATGTAAATAATATAAATCAATATAATCAGTTTGTAATCTTCTTAAGCTATTTTCCACAGCATTTCTTAAATAGCTTCTTTCATTATTAATATAAACCTCTCCATTTAATAACGGCTGTATTCCACCTTTTGTAGCAAGTACAACTTCTTGGCGTTTTCCTTTCAATACTTCCCCTACCAATTCCTCTGATCTACCGAATCCGTATGAATCTGCTGTATCAAAAAATGTAATCCCTTGCTGGATAGCTTCTTCTATTAATCGTTTTCCTTCCTCCTCATTCACATCAGCATATAAATTATGTCCCCCTACAGCGTTTGTTCCTAGCCCTAACTTTGAAATATTTAGTCCTGCCTTTTGCAATTTGGTATATTTCATTTTTTCTCCCCCTATATTTCTATTGTTCGATTATATTCGAACAATAGAAATATATCACTTTATATGTTATAGTGCAAACTATATTAACTTATACAAGCAGGTGAAAAAATGCGTACTCTCTATCATCCAAATCGAGAAGAAATTCAATTCTCTTCTGTCTTATACGCACTTAGCGATCAAATCCGTTTACAAATTGTAACTATGCTATTAGAGAAAAATGAACAATCTTGCGGTGCGTTAAACATTCCAATTGCGAAATCAACTTTATCTCACCATTTCAAAGTGTTACGTGAATCTGGTGTTATGTATACACGCCTTGAAGGCACACAACGTTTCATTTCAATTCGTGAAGATGACTTACATGCTAGATTCCCCGGTTTATTAGAGGTCGTATTACATGCGACAGAACCATACTAAAAAACATCTCATATTCATATGAGATGTTTTTAATTTTTTCTATTCTTTTAATAAAATGCAACTTTAATCAGAAGGAACTTTGTTCATCACACACTAGAAATATATACGATTCATTCTTTTTCACTTTATTTTTGTACTGGATCTTTTGGACACTTTAATTATTTGATTACATTTTATACACATCATTAATACAGGGCCGCCTATCTGTTTCAATTCCTGTAGTTGCTTATGCTCACACTCCTCCATATTATTACCTCCCTTATCATATAATTAGGTCATTTTGTAATCACCATCACTACTAAGTTCATTCCTTATTTAACCTCTGAATAAAACGTTTAAATGCCGATATCCCTTCGTCATCTCGCTTAAAAACACCAGCATCTTCAAGCGCCTGTATAAATTTCCGTCCCACTTCTTCTCTTATAATCTCCTGTACATTGTGTTCATGTATCCGATTGTCATATTTGATTTTTAATTGTTCTGCCCATCGTATATGAGGCGTTGGAATATCACTTGGAATGTTAAGTAAGAATTTTTCCACTTCCTGAAGTTCTGTTTTTAAACGCGCCGGAAGTACAGCTAACCCCATTACTTCAATCAGTCCGATATTTTCCTTTTTAATATGTTGTATTTCCGCATGAGGGTGGAAAATACCTAGCGGATGTTCTTCACTTGTACGATTGTTTCGCAAAACAAGGTCCAATTCGTATATACCATTCCGATAGCGGGCAATCGGCGTAATCGTATTATGTGGAACATCATTCGTAAATGCAAATGTATGAACAGAAGGATCACTATATCCCTTCCACCTCTCTAATATGTACTCCCCTGTATTTACTATTTGTTCTATGTCGTTACTTCTTAAGCGAATAACTGACATTGGCCATTTAATAATAGAACATTGCATTTCTGGAAAGTTAGTGAGTTCAAAAATTAAGTCGTTTGATGCATTTGCCATAGCAAATTCATAATTTCCACCTTGATAATGGTCATGTGTTAGAATAGATCCTCCTACAATAGGCAAATCTGCATTAGAACCAAGGAAATAATGCGGGAATTTTTCTACAAATTTTAACAAACGTAAAAATGTTTGACGGTCAATTTTCATATCACGGTGTTCTGAAGACAATACAATACAGTGTTCATTGAAGTATATATACGGAGAATACTGTAGAAACCAGCTTTCATCTGTAAGATTCATACGAATCATACGATGATTCGAGCGTGCTGGATGTCCAATTCTGCCTCTATATCCTTCATTCTCAATACAGAGTAAACATTTTGGATAATTTGTACTTTCCAATACTCTCTCTCTAGCAATTTGTTTCGGGTCTTTTTCCGGTTTTGATAAATTAATCGTTATATCAATGGGTCCATATTCCGTATTTACTTTATAATTTATATTTTTGGCAATTTGCTTCATTTGGATATAGTTGCTGTTTTTACTTAACTCATAGAAGTAATTTGTCGCAGCCTTCGGATTTTGTTCGTATTTTTCATAAAATAGAGAATTGATAACGGACGGTTTGGACATAAATACATCCATAATTGCACTTGCTAAAATCTCCTTCTCGTCCATTACTGCCTCAATGACTTTATGCATACAAGCATATTCAATTAACTCTTCCAATAACTCCGAAATTGCTTTCTTTGCGGGCGCTGACGCTTCCACTACAAAGTCATCTAAACGAAGTAAGGAAAGGATTTGATTCCTTGTATATATTTCATCTTCTTTTTCAATTAATTGAACTTCAATAGCACGATCAATTAACTGCTGGATAGCTTGATATATCATCAGTATATACCTCCTCTAACCTTATAGCGGTTTTCGTTGTTACGATGCAAGTTCTATGTACTTTTTATAATTTTATGAACAGACGTATAGGATAACCACCATTCTAATATACGTTGCATGAAAAAGAATTAAATACTAGATTCTCCTGTATATGCGACAGAACCATACGAAAAAACATCTCATATTCATATGAGATGTTTTTTCGTATTTGCTATTCTTTTAATAAATCTATTAATCCATTCCCTTCAGATGTACGTTCATACCCTAAAGGTACAGTTCTTTTAATAAGTTGTGCATATATTTCTGGCTCTGATAACTTTCTACCATATTCTCTCTCACACTGCTTAATGAGCAATGCCAGCGCTCCAGCAACATGCGGTGTTGCCATAGAAGTACCACTTAATACCGCATATTTTCCTTCGGGATACGTAGATAATATTTCATCACCTGGCGCCACTAAATCAATTTCTTGATTCGAATTACTAAAACATGCGATTTTCCGTTCTAAATTGACAGCGCCGACTTCAATTACTTCGGAATAAGCACCTGGGAAATCTAGTTCCTCTGTATTATCATTACAATCTCCATTATTCCCAGCAGCACATACGACGAGAACATCTTGTCTTACCGCATTTTGAATTGCTTCATGTAATTCTAGAACGTCTTGCGGGCCACCAAGTGACATTGAAATGACCCTAACTCTTTCTTTATTAGGTCCTCTCCAATTTACAGCATAATGAATCGCCTCAATAATTTGCTCATAACTTCCAGAACCATCTCCCGCTAAAACCTTTAACACTAACATTTTAGCAAGTGGTGCGACTCCTAAAACACCGACACCATTTTCAGTCGCTGCAATTGTCCCCGCTACATGAGTACCGTGTCCGTTATTATCAAGATAAATATTTGGATCCCCTTCGTAATCTTTCGTGAAATTTCTTCCACCGATAATGCGATCCTTTAAATCTATATGATTCACATCACAACCTGTATCTAATACGGCAACAACAATATCTTTTCCTTTCGCACTCTTCTCCCATACTTGTGGAGCATGAATGAGTTGTACACCTGGTGGAATTTCATTTACTTGTTCAACCACCTTATCTACTGTAAAAGGAATCAATTGTATACCTTTTTGTTTATTCGCTGTACTACTATTCATCGTAATCCCTCCTGAAAATATATTATTTTCATTTCAGACCACTTTTGAAAAGGTTTAAATGTAAAATTCGTTTTATTCGTTTCGTTTTCCTTCCTTAAAAATATTTCTCAATATAGCTTACTAATTTTATACTACTCTTTTTATTTATCTCGTAATTTTTATTCACCAAAAATCCGATTGGTACAACCAATAACAAAAATAAAAGGACCAATTTAATGGTCCTTTCATAGTTTTTAAAGAATGATATGAAATTTTAAAAATAAAATAAATTAAGACTAAGCCTCACTCTTATTTAAAAACTTCTCTATTTCTTTTATTAAATGTTTCGCTCCATCTATACTAACAGTAATGTTTCCATTTGCTAATGATATGTTTTGATTTGAAACATCACCTGTTATTTGACAAGCATTGTAAGGTTGATATTTTTGTAAAATGACTTTATCTTCTTCTACGAAAATTTCAAGTGGTGATTTGATTTGTATTCCCAATACATCACGTAATTCTTTAGGAATAACAATTCGTCCTAATTCGTCTACTTTTCGAATAACTCCTGTTGCTTTCATAATACTCCCCCCCTTACTTTCTATTATTTTTTCCACCTCGCTCTTTCCATTTTATCACTTTTTGGTAATACTTGTCTCTTTTTAGAAAATTTTGTACTCAAGTTAAAAAAACACATTTAACGAATACGTAATCTCTCTTTCAATTGTTTTAAATAACGAGATCTTATCAGTAAAAAGTAACCAACTTGAATTCCTACGAAAATACTTAATACAATCGCATTTTCTTTAAATAGTGAGTACTCAAACATCTGTCCGAGTGCAGTTAATGCTACTGCCCCATGTAATGTTGCAACGCCTATTGGAACGAAGAATAAAAGTGCCAATCGAATTGTAACTACTTTCGATAACTCTCCACTCGTTAAGCCTACTTTTCGAATCATTTCAAACAAACGAGTATCATCCTCCAAATCAGAAAACAAACGGAAGTAAAGGAAACTTCCTGCACATACGAAAAATACTATACCAATAAAGAAACCTACAAATAGAATTGGTCCTGCGATTTGTAAACTTTGGTTTTGTTCGTACTCTTCTGCACTAAACATTGCATGTTCTTCATAAATCTTCATTTGATGAGTAAGCTCTTTACCAACCTCTATTTCATCTTTCGTTCCTTCTGTTTTGTACACATAATCTTTTTCCTCTTTAAATCCTTCTTGTAATGCATCATATTGATTTTTAGAGATTACATAAACGTTACCTCTTAGTATTTTACTTAATGAAGAAGTATTAACTTTTTTCACTTTTAAAGATTCATTCAAATGTGGTAAAGTAATTTCTTTTCTTTCTTTCATCGGTGGGCCTGGTATATCGACTGATAAAAATAAAGCTTCTTTATTTGCTACAGTTTGAAATGGTTCTCCTGTTAACTTCGCATACTCCTTATAATCTGATTCTTTTATGAAAATAGCACTTCTTAAAGACTGCTCCTCTGACCTTTTCGTTGAAATAGTAGCTTTAGAAGCTGTTATACTATGCTTCTTTAATCCTTCATCAATTATCTTCAAATGCTGTGATTCATTACTATTTCCTTGCTTGGAGTGGTAATGAAACGCAATTGGTCTTTCCATAATTTCTTTCGTCATTGATGCGAAACCAACTAATGTACCTATTGCTGAAAATGCTACAGTTGAAATAATAGTTACAATAAAGAACATTCTGGCGTTGTCTCTCATACGGTAAGCTAAATCTGATAACGTAACAATATTTGTCTGTGTCCAATAGAAACGTTTACTTTTTTTACATAGTCTAATAATAAAGACACTCAACTGCTTGTACAGCAAATACGTACCAATAATGACTACCGTTGTAACAGGAATCATCATGACAAATACCATTGCACCGTGTGACATAAGTGCTCCCGCATATCCCGCACTAAGCAATATGACTGCTAATATAGAAGAAATAATGGAAGCTTTCGGTTCCGGCTTCGCTTCTGCTGATCCTCTAAACAATTTCATAATTTTATTTTTCCGAATCATTCCTGCACTAAACAATGAAATGATCATAAATAATACGAAAAACATAATACTCGTTACAACAATGGCTTTCATTGGTATGTAATAAGCTAAGGAAATATCTAATTTTAATATCATCGGAGCTACAAATATTAACATTCCAGAAAATAGCATTCCTGCAAGTATTCCAAAAATAATTGCCCCTATCCCAATCATAATATTTTCAAAGAAGATAAGACGCTTTAATTGATATTTCGTCATACCTAACATCATTAAAATTCCTAATTCACGCTTTCTCGTTTTTAAAAACATTCCCATCGAATATAAAATAAAGAAAAATGTAAATAAGTAAATAATGGACTGTGCAAAAGACATACTTACGAACACGTATTGCCCCAGTTCTCCAGCACTTAATGCCGGATGAAACGCAAAAAATGAATACACAAAAAAGGCCATAATAGCAAATGCACTACTTAAAAAATATGCTGAGTATGTTCGTCTATTTCGCGTTACATTCCGGTATGCGAGTTCTCTAATATTCATATTACTTCTCCGCCCTTCTACTAACTATGTTTTTATATTAGTAAAATACGGAAATACCTTCCATCGATTCAAATGACAAAAACCTTACATTATTGAAAGGTTTCAAAAAAATTGCTTAAACGAAGCAGTTTCATTATAATGACTACATTCATATTCATACACGCATCCTATTGTATATTCGCTAGTTTTGCGAAATAATAAAGGATAGAAGTATGTACCAATATACATATAAACTTAATTACTGCTTTAATATGAATAGGAGGAAACATAATGACATTACAAGAACAGATTATGAAAGCATTACATGTTCAGCCTGTAATTGATCCGAAAGCAGAAATCCGTAAACGTGTTGATTTCTTAAAAGATTATGTAAAAAAAACAGGTGCGAAAGGATTTGTACTTGGAATTAGTGGCGGACAAGACTCTACATTAGCTGGACGTTTAGCTCAGCTTGCAGTGGAGGAAATTCGTAATGAAGGTGGTAGCGCAACGTTTATCGCCGTGCGCCTTCCTTATAAAGTGCAAAAAGACGAAGATGATGCGCAATTAGCATTACAATTTATTCAAGCTGATCAATCTATTGCATTTGATATCGCTTCAACAGTTGATGCTTTCTCAAATCAATACGAAAACTTATTAGGTGAATCATTAACAGATTTCAATAAAGGTAACGTGAAAGCACGCATCCGTATGGTTACGCAGTACGCAATCGGTGGTCAACAAGGGCTACTTGTAATTGGAACTGATCACGCGGCAGAAGCTGTTACAGGATTCTTTACAAAATTCGGAGATGGTGGTGCAGACCTATTACCATTAACGGGATTAACGAAACGCCAAGGACGCGCTCTATTACAAGAATTAGGTGCAGACGAGCGACTTTACTTAAAAATGCCAACAGCTGATTTATTAGATGAAAAACCAGGTCAAGCTGATGAAACAGAGTTAGGTATTACGTATGATCAACTAGATGATTATTTAGAAGGTAAAGCAGTTCCAACTGACGTTGCAGAAAAAATTGAAAAACGTTACACAGTGAGCGAACATAAAAGACAAGTTCCAGCATCAATGTTTGATGATTGGTGGAAATAAATAAAACATAAAAAAGAAGCTAATCTCATTAGCTTCTTTTTTATGTTAACGATACACCCCTACTCTTTTCTCTAGTAAGTCCTGTAAACAATCCTCATGTTGTTGATTAAACAATGGTGGCATTTTGTTTAGCGGGAAAAACTTCAATTCCAACGTTTCATCACCGTCTACTTTTTGCTCTCCACCGGCAATTGAGCATGAAAAGAATATTAAAATTGACTGAGCTCTATCACCATTTGGATATGTTTGAAAATATTTTGTATACACCCCGAGAAGCTCATTTATTTCTACATCATAACCTGTTTCTTCTTTTATTTCTCGAATCGCGGTTTCTGCGGCAGATTCTCCGATTTCCATTGCACCGCCAGGAAATCCCCAAGCATTAAAATCACCTCTTTTTTGCAGTAATACTTCGCCAGATTCATTTAACACACAACCACCCGCAAAGTTTATGAGAACACAGTCGTGCCCTACTTTTTCACGTAATTCTTTTATATAATTAGCCATCCTCTTCCCCTTTTCATACATCTTCTATCACTATTTCTTATCTTTTTCAAGCAATTCAATCATTCGATCTAGCTTCTTATTCATATTAATTACATGTTGTTTTTTTGCAGCGCTGTTTTGCAATAATCTTCTAAGGAACAAAGTAAATGATAGGAAAAACAAAACGATAAGTCCGATTACTAAACAAGTATATATTAATGTAAAAATATTACTTTCGAACAAATTCATTCCAATCCCACATCCTTCCTTTTTGTATTTTATCACACAATTCTGTTTTTTAAAGTGATACATAATAAAAAGAGCACCTTTTACAGATGCTCTTCTTCATTAATTAATACGTAAATGTAATTGTCGCTAATGAATAATCTGCCATCGCACTATATGGTGCTACTTCATAAGATACACGTTTTGCACCTTTTGGCCAATTTATTTCATTTAACACTTTCTTTATATCTTGCATTGTTCCATCCATAGATTGCTTATATCGTACTTCTACCTTTTCTGGCTTAGAAGCGAATTGTTGCTGTAATTTTTTCTTAAATTCACTATAATTATCTGCCCCGTATTGTGCAGACAAATATTTTAAATTTGTTTCTTTTAACATTTGTTCATACGCAGCAGTCTTTGAACTACCCGTTTTTATTTTGTTTGTTAATTCATTAAAGTAACTTGCAGTTGCCGCCGGATATTTACTACGATCCCATTCATGATCTTTACTTAATTGCTCGTCAGACATATTAAAATATGAATATGTTACACGCCCAGCTTTATCTGGTACTGGATCATCGAATGTCGTATCAATGTGATACCATTTATTTTCAATGTTTACTAAATTCCATGCATGAGCTTGTCCATTCCCAGTGCCTGTTACAATATGATTTTGAATACCTGCTTCTTTTAACAACTCATACGTTAATAACGTATAGCCTTGGCAAACGGCAGAACGATTTGCTAATGCTTCATATGCTGTATACGCTTTATAAGACGTATCATAAGATACATGTTTCACAACATAATCATGAATCGCTTTTACTTTCTCATGCTCATCCATTCCAGGTTTTACAATTGAACCGATAATTGCTTTTGCCTGAGATTTCACATATTGTGTTTGCTCTTTTGATTCACGGTACTTAACTTGCAGTGTAAACGTATAGTTTCCTGGTAACCCTTTAATAGAATATTTAGTAGACGCTACATTATATTTTACATACTCATCTGCATCTACAATTTTATTAAACTCGCCATACAATTGGTCCATAACATTTCTAGCATTTCTATCTTTTGATTTATATGTGATTGTAATATTTTCTTCTCGATTATCAACCTGTTTTTTTAATTCTTTTCTAAAATCATTTAACAACTTTGCATCTGATTGTGATGTCGCTACAGTTGAATTCGTAGCTGCATAAGATACAGATGACGCCTGTAAGCCTCCCATTACTATAGTTGAACAAAGTGCGGCAGCTGTCACATACTTACTTGTCTTTCCCATCATGTCACTCCTTATATTCTATAACTATACGAAAAAGTATCGTATAGTTTCAGAGTATACAATACTTTTTCGTATAGGTCATATGAGATTATGCATATTTAACATTGTAAAAAGGTTGTTCTTTTTACAAGAACAACCTTTTTCATTAACAAGTTTGTAATACACAACATGTATTTTCAAAACGTCGATTTTTCAAGTCTTCATTTCCAATACAGAAATAAAGCATTCCTAAATCTCCCCACATCATATTACAATTTTTAGTATCTGAATCGATTTGGAATAAAAGCGTCATTTGCTGCGGGTCTATCCCCATATATTCTCCTGTCTCATATAATACTTCCTCTTGTACAGAAAATGGCTCACCAAACATTTGATGGTTATCATAGTTGTCTGGGATTAGTTCTTCAAGCAATTGTAAGAAACGATCTGAATCAGCCTCATCTTCAATGAAAAGCTCTGGCAATTTATATGTCAGTTCAAAAGTAGTTACACACTGGTTATAATTTGTTTGCAATTCATCGGCCCTTTGTAATTGCTCTACAGTAACATCATAATAAAGTACACGCCCCGCTTCAGTTGGATTCACATCTTCTTCAAAGTAATTTTCAATGCTAAAGAAATATAACATCCCTGTCTTAGGAAGATTGTGCTCCATACCAACATTTTGTAAATCATTTAAATTAAATTGAGCGATAAACTGTAACCGGTTTCCTTTGTACATTGGGTATTCAAATGCAGATGGTAAATCAGGAACTCCTCCCATTTTCGAACTACCTACCGCAACTGTTTCCTCCTGCTTTGGCACAACTTTCACACTAGGAAATACAGTATTAATAAGTTCTTCTTTTAAATGTGTCAGCCCATATTTATCAATTAATACTTCAATTTGTTTATTCATAAATTCTCCTTACATTTACATATTTATATCATCGCACAAAAATTATACTCCATTCTTTGTAAAAACAACAAGCCTCCAAAAAAACGGGCTCTTCCTTCATACGCGAACAAGTTAAAAAAAGCATAGTATACATTGTTCCTACAAACACGATAGTTCATTATTTCTTCCAGTACATTTTCCCCTCGTTCATTTTTATTTTTAATTTAAGGAGGAATTCCACATGGGTTACGGATATAGTTGCGGCGGTTACGGTTACGGCGGTAGTTGTGGTGGATGTGGTTATGGAGGTTTCGCTTTATTAATCGTTTTATTTATCCTTCTAATCATCATCGGAGCTAGCTGTTGGGGCGGCTTTGTAGGCTGCTAGTAAATTTAAAAACTATTGTAAAAAAGCACGTACAATACGTGCTTTTTTTCCATTTTCAAATCTTTTATTCGAAAGGAAGTATGATTGATGAAGATTGATGGTGTTTTTGAAGGAGGCGGTGTACGCGGGATTGCACATGTAGGGGCAATTTGCGCGTTAGCTGAAAAAGGCTATGAATGGGAGCGTGTAGCTGGAACATCAGCTGGTTCCATTATCGCTGCGCTCCTAGCAGCAGGATATTCTTGTTCAGAGTTAAAAACGATTATAACTGATATCGATTATAATAAATTTACGAAGAGAACCTTTATTGACAGAATCCCCTTTATCGGAAAAGGATTAAGTGCATGGACTACTCTTGGTATTTACTCCAATATATTTATAGAAGAATGGATTGAAGAATTACTTCGCAAAAAAGGAGTTCACTTATTTACAGATTTACCTGATTTAAATAAGCTTAAAATTATCGCTTCTGATATAAGTAATGGTAAAATGGTTATCTTTCCTGATGACTTACCAAACTACGGATTTTTAAATTATCGCTTCTCTATTGCTAAAGCTGTAAGAATGAGTAGTACAATCCCCTTCTTCTTTGAACCGGTAAAATGGAGAACCCCTAAATGGAAGCAACCTTGTTATATGGTTGATGGAGGGATTTTAAGCAATTACCCAATTTGGATTTTCGACTCACCTTCCTCTCCTCGCTGGCCAACATTTGGATTTCATTTCGTAAAAGATGAGATTCAAGCTGATCCTGCCCACTACAATGAGCCTATTTCCATGTTCAAAGGACTTTTTAAAACAATGATGCAAGCCCATGATTTACGTCATTTAGATAAGGAATCAAAAGCAAGAACGATTACAATTCCAACAGGATCCATTACAAGTACAAACTTTGAGTTAACAAAGGAAGAAAAAGAGTGGCTTTACAATTCTGGTTATAACGCCGCAAATAAGTTTTTACAATCTTGGAACTTCAGACAATATATCGATGACTATAGAAACGGAAATCAGGACCGAAAAACAAATCGGTATTTCCGTCAACTTGACTCATAATACTATTATTTTTCATACGAGAACACGTAACGCTTTCAAAAAAAATAAGCCTAGTAATATCATAGATTACGAGGCTTATTTACTTCCTGCTGCATCATTATTATTCGTTGCTTAAGGATACGTTAACCCTTCAGCTTCTTCCGCAGTAATAACTGTGTATCGATTTCCCGTTCGTAATCCTAACAATTCTGCTTTTTCAATTGCATCCTGCTTCGACTCCGCATAAGCAGCTAAATATTTTTCTCCATTGATAATTTGGCAAATTACGTATTGTTTCATTATTTTCTCCTCTTACTTTTTCATTAGTTGTGCAAGTTTTTTGATACCTATTTCAATTTCTTCTAACGTTGCGTATGAATAGGATAGACGCAAAAATTGGTTTGCACTTCTATCATACAAAGTACCTGGATTTAATAAAATCTTTTCTTTCAAAGCTTTGTCGAATAAGCTACGGTTCGAAACGGGTACATTCATATGTAACCAAATATAAAAACCACCTGTCGGTTCATACCATGTTGCTATATCACGACAATATTTCTCTAACATTTGCAACATAAAATCTCTACGTTTTTTCAACTTAGTTCTTACAAACTGTAAATGTTCATCATACAATCCATCTGCAAACCATTCCGCTGCAATTTGCTGGGATATAGAACTTGAACCATAATCTGTTTGCATTTTTATGTCTGCCAATCTTTGAATGACTGGCTCAGATCCAACAATCCATCCAATTCTTAACCCTGGACTAATAACTTTAGACATACTCCCAATATGTAGTACAATTCCGTTTTTATCATATGCTTTTAAAGGCTTTGAAACAGGCTCATCAAACCATAAGTCTTGGTACACCGCGTCTTCTATAATAGGCAAACCAATTTCGTTACATATTTCCATCACTTCTATTCGTTTCTTCGCATTCATACTAAAGTTCGTCGGATTATGAAAAGACGGGATTGTATATAAAATAGATGCATTAAATTGCTTCTTATATTTCGTAATATATGATGCATGTAAACCGTTCTCATCCATTGGTATACCAATTAAACGCATTCCTGCTGATTGAAAAACATTAAGAGAATATAAATAAGATGGTTTTTCTAATAAGATGGATGCCCCTTTTTGAAGAAGCCCCATAGAAATAAGTTGCAACGCTTGAATTGCTCCTGAAACAATTAATATAGAATCAGGAGTTACATCTATACCATGTCCTTTTAAATAGTCCGCAATTTTCTTCCTTAAATAGAAATTCCCTTTCGGTTCTTCATACCCAAGTATCATGCTCGACTTTAAAAGCTTATTCATAATATCTTTCATCTTTTTTTCAGGTAAAAGACTTGGCGCGAGCTCACCTGTTCCTAAACGAATTACATGCGGATAAAATTCAGCTTGATTAATCTCTTGAATAGCAGGCAGATTCGGATAATGAAGTCCTGTTTCTACATAAGACTGCCAATTAGGCGGGGGCGCGTACGTTGAAGCATTCTCATTATTATTTACAACAATTGTTCCTTTCCTGCCATTCCCTTCAATGTATCCCTTTGCCACTAGTTCATCGAAAGCCATTACAATTGTACTCCGGTTCACACCGAATGTATGTGCCAAATCTCTTTGTGAAGGCAATTTCGTTCCAACAGTCCATTCTCCATTAACGATTCTTTCTTTTATATACGTTTCTATTTGTTTATACAGAGGAGTCGCTAGAGACATATTCGGTTTCCAAACAAAGCTTTCCATCATATCACCTTATATTCTTTTTGGTTGGTAACCTCTCCAATCATATGGATGGATACAAATTTTCATTTCTTCTATACAATATACACTATCATACTGAATTAAAATAGGAGGTAATATGATGAGTGAAGCAATTATTCATGGTATCATTCTTGCATTTGGTCTTATCATTCCATTAGGTGTCCAAAATGTTTTCGTCTTTAACCAAGGTGCGAGCCAACCAAACATTTGGAGGGCAGCCCCTGTAGTATTAACTGCCTCTATATGTGATACGTTACTCATATTGATTGCAGTGCAGGGTGTCTCCCTTATACTCCTTACTTTTTCTTGGCTAACTAACACGTTATATATAATTGGATTTTTCTTTCTCCTATATATGGGCTTTGTTATTTGGAGAAGTAACCCTTCCAACGATATAAAAAAAGAAAACAGTATGCCATTAAAAAAGCAAATCCTTTTCGCTGCATCGGTTTCGTTATTAAATCCACATGCAATTTTAGATACAATCGGTGTAATCGGAACAAATTCTATTCAATACATAGAAAGTGAAAAATGGGCTTTCACACTTGCAACTATTATCGTTTCTTGGATTTGGTTTATAAGCTTAGCCTTAGCGGGGAAATTTCTAAAAAGAATAGACTCAACCGGAAAGACAATCGTATTATTAAATAAGTTTTCGGGTCTCATCATTTGGGGCGTCGCGCTTTATATGTTAAAACAAGTTATGTATTCTTAATGAACGAAAGAGAATTGCATGTTCCTTAAAACACCATGCAATTCTCTTACAGGTTATGAAGTAGGTTCCGTTTTCTGTTTTACCGTCTTTGCATCTTTTGCTGGTTTAATCCAAATCATTGCTATAACAGCACCGATACCAGCGAAAATACTTGTTACATAAAACACTTCATGGTCAGCACCTTTCATGAAAAAAGAGTATAGAGGTGGTCCAGCTGCTACACCAATAAATCGCATGGAACTATAAAATGACGTAACTGTCCCCCTTTGCTCCTTTTCAATTCCTTGTGTAATTAGGGCGTCTAAACATGGGAGTGCCATACCAATTCCTATCCCCATAATAACGAGACAAAGAAGTAGTAAATAAATCCCTTTTATAAATAAAGGAATGATGACTGATGCAGCTGCCATTAAAAAACCAATATAAATACACTTCTTCATTACATTTTGATTATCTCCAATTTTTTTACCCGCCATATATGAACTAAGTGACAGTACAAGTAACGGGATAGCAAGTACACAACCTTTCCATATACCATGTATGTCATACTTTGATTCCAGTATCGTCGACAAATAAAAGAGAATTCCGAATAAAATAAGCATAATAATTGCACCTAATACAAAAATGGCAATTAACCATCTTCCCTTTTCTCGAAACGTAGAGATAATAGATTTTATAAACTCTTTAAGTGGTGGCACTTCTCCTTCTTGTTTCTTTGCCTTTACTAGAACAAGTAATAAAACAATTGATACTATGCATAAAACTGGAATTGCCCAAAATGGTAAGAACCATACAATGGCAGCAAGAGCAGATCCTAAAATAGGGCTCAGCACTTTTCCAAATGTATTGGATGTTTCAATGATTCCTAAACCTGTACTAACTTGTTTTTCATCTTTGTATAAATCACCAACACACGGTATAACAACTGGCATTGCACCAGCAGCACCAATACCTTGAATCGCTCTACCGATCAATATCCAAGTGTAGGGATTATCAACTTTCCATGATACCCAACCAGTTATCGCTCCTCCTATAGCCGCAATCAGCAAACTCGGAACCATTATCATCTTTCGTCCCCATCTATCTGATAAATAACCAGCAATCGGTATAAGTAAAATGGCTACAATAGAGTAAATTGTAATAATCATGGATACTTGAAACGATGAAATATGTAATTTCTTTTCGATAGTCGGTAGGATTGGAATGAGCATTGAATTCCCTAATGTCATAACAAGTGGAACTGATGCAAGCGCAATTAAACAACAGTTTTCTTTTTTTAACATGTTGGCTTCGGAACCCTTTCATCGTATATTTCTGACCATATAATAGCCCTGCTGGAACGTAATTTTTCATTCCACCAGGGCTATTACATCTTTACTACTTCCCATTTACAACAAAAGAAATTGGGGAAAATATAGTATTATTCCTATTCTTTGAATCCAGTTCGCAATATATTCATACCAATTAATTGAAAAAAAAAGAAAGGAAGAATCCTTCCTTTCTCCTATAACCTTCTACAATTAGCGAGTATATCCGCCACCAAGTTGTTGTTCTGCCATCGCTACTAGACGTTTTGTAATTTCACCGCCTACAGAACCGTTTGCACGTGAAGAAGTGTCAGCTCCAAGTTGTACACCAAATTCTTGTGCAATTTCATATTTCATTTGATCTAAAGCTGCTTGTGCTCCATGTGATGCTAATTGATTAGAATTACGATTTCTAGCCATTACCAATCACCTCCTTATTTATATATAAATTGTGTTAAATTTTAATTTAAATACATGGTAATTTTTGGTTATTTATATTTTTAAAAAAAGAGTCTCTACAATGAGAGACTCTTACATCATTTTATATTAAGAAGTTACTACTTCTAAATTTCTATTTGTTAATACTTTCATTTCTTCTTTTAATATATCTTTCGCATTATGTCCAAACCATTCGAGTGAAGCAAAATGGTCAGTATCTCTCACTTCCTGAATAATCTCATTATAATTTACCACACCTTCAAATAATGGAACCATACCAATTCGACTTCCCGCTGCTGCATATACATTATTTGGTTCAAACACATGCAAATAATCTGCTGACGATATATTCTTAAAATGGTAATGTTGTATCCACGGCTTTAGTCGATGGAAGCTGTCTATTGGATCTGCACCAGACTCCCATATATGAAGAAAATCAAGGTTTATTTTCAAATTCGGATGATCTACTTCTCCTAATAATTCCAAAGTAGAAGGCAGCGTATCCGTTAACGTATTTGGATGTGTTTCTAAAAGTACATACATATTATGCTGAGCAAATACTTCACAAATCATGCGAATACGATTCACATACTCTTTTCTCTCTTGTCCCGAGAAATCTTCGCTACCTTTTTGTCCAGCAAACGTACGAATTTTGTTTGTTTTAAACCAATTAGCTAATATTGCAATTTGTTCACATTTCTCTATCGTTTTTTCAAAATCTGCTGATAATGATATGTCTAAGTAATCACTTATCATCGTAATTTCCAAGTTTTTATCCTTTAAACAATTCAATTCTCGTTCTGTCGTTTCATACTCTTGCATATACAAATTTTGTGCATGAGTCCCCCACAATTCAATTCCTTCAAAACCGTTTTCATATGCAAATTGAACAATATCAGTAAATGAAATTAATTGATGACGAAAGGAAATAGTACATAATGAATATTTCATAGGTTTGAACTCCCTTATCTTAAATTCAGTTAGCTTTTATAATACTAAGACAGACTCGTTTGTTTTCATTTCTTTCCATAATAAAAACTGTCTCTCTAATTCAGCCTTAATTTGCAGTTCAATTGCATTCATTTCATCCAACTTTTTAACAATTGATAATAACATGCCTGTATTATTCGTCATTGCCATTTTAATTGCTCGATACTGTACATTTGTAAATCCTTGTACAATATCCTCTACTCGATCACACCAATAATCAAACTCTTGCTCCGAATATTGCAACGTTTCACGGAAGTATGCAAAGGCATGTTCATAACTATATTTACGAATCGCAAGTACTGGTATTTGTTTGACTGCCGGTACAAGACCAGAAAGCGAATACCCATCTTCTTCATTTGCCATTTTTATAATTAAATTTTTCAGCTCCATAGTCAGTTCATTGTCAGTTCTTTTGAAAGTTTCTATGAAATAACTTGCTACCATTTCTTCTGTTGGCTCCTGAATTTCTTCTATATCAATGAAATACCCTCCACCAAATGGGTTATCTTGAACAGAGTGGAGCACTTTTTCTCTTTCCATATTCCCTTCCCAGCGAAAATCAGGATCTAGCATGAACCATTCTTCTTCTTTCTCCGTCTTTGATATCATCAAATAATGCGGAAACGGTTTTTGATGGAATTTATTTTCCCTCTCTGGTAATAGAGACATATCTACCATTACAATGACATAGCGATTCTCTGGCTTGTTTTCTACTAATTGTAAAAACGTTTCTACATTGCTATCCTTATCTTTTGCATGATCATACCATTCGTTCACTTTCATGCCATACAATTTTTCATACCATAATAAATAATTATCGTGGTTAATATTTTCGGAGTGATACGATATAATTCCGCCTTCTGTTATATCAAAATCGCCGTCCCATAGTCCAAAATAAAAGGGACGAAAATCTATATCGCTACGCCTTTTTATAATTTCGCAAAAACAACTCACTAAACAGTGAACTTTAATTGAAGTCATATTCTCATCCACTTTCCTAAAAGTTAATTATTCACATTTACTTCTTATACCGGCTGTAGCTCCTCCATAAAATCAAGTAAAGATCCTACAGTAAGAAATGCTTTTGGATCTACCTCATCCTCTGGAACGCATAGCTTTACATCCATTTCTATGTAAACTATGAGTTGTAACATCATTACCGAATCTATATATAAATCTTGGTTTAAACGCATCGTTTCTTCTAAATGCGTTACATTTTTTAGTTCCATTTTTTCTTTCATAATTTTCAATACTTCATTTTTTAATGTTTCACGTCTCATGTTGTAACCTCTCCCATCTCTAGTAACTTTCTACTTACTTTTCCAGTTTTATTTTTCGGAATTTCAGTTACACTTTCAATCTCATGTGGAACTTTATAAGCTGGTAAATGCTGTATACACCATTCTCTTATTCGAACCGGCTCAATATGAGAGATTACTTTCGCTTTAACTATTTCGCCCATCACAGGATGTTTCCCTCGATATACAATTGCCTCTTGAACACCTTCTAGTCGAAGCATCGTTTCTTCTACCTCTATAGGAAAGACTTTTAATCCTGAAACGTTAATCACATCATCCATGCGCCCCATAAAATGAAGGCCGCGCTCAGATTTATACCCCAAATCTTTCGTAAAAATTTCCTTATCGTTCATTTTCACTACGATTTCTTCAGGCATATTTTCATCTGAACCTATGCTTATACTCACATGAGGTAGTGGATTTCCTAAATCTAAATGGCTTTTCATATCATGACATATACTAATACAACCTGCTTCAGAACAACCGTATTGCTGCATCATATATGTTGTCATTTCTTTTAGTTTATAAAATAATGCTTCTGGCAAAGGCGCTCCGGATGTCATAATTTTATGAAACTGAAATGTTCCTTGCGGGAAACTCCCCATAATATGTAACATAAGTGGTACTGCATATATGATATGTTTTTCTGTATTGCGAACTATATTTAAGGCGAATTTAGGATTTTTATTCGTAATGATGATAGGTTTGCTTCCCCGCGTAATTGCAGATAACGTACCACATATTAGTCCGTATGAATGTGAAACAGGAGCCATAACAATCGGCACTTCATCTACTTCACAGTTTAAAGCTTCATTATAAGCCGTAATTTCTGTATCCACTTCCGCCCATGCTCTACGAATCAGTTTTGGTTCTCCTGTTGTTCCAGAACTATATTGCAATAAAGAAGGCTCTTCTAGTAAAGCGTTCACTACTTCTAATTTCGTAAAATCGCTATATTCTCCATATAATATCCCGATACAATTTGCACGCTTTGCCATTTCAATAGCCGTTTCTTTTGGCGTATCTTCATGTATAAGCAATACTGATAATTTCTTTTCTTTTAAGAAAAACACAAGCGTAATAATATCGAATGGATCTTTCAAACAAAGCGCAAATCTATTTCCTGCTGCTTTTTGAAATTGTTCCATTTCCTCATAAACTTGTAATCTCAAATCAAAATCACTTTTGCTATACTCTTGTTTATTAACGATTAGCATAATTTCCCCCTGTAACAACTGATTTTTGTTTCATAAGTTGGCTTGCTCTATACAATGGATTTGGAACTTCATGAACAAGCGATTCCACATCCATATATAATCGTCGCTTCGTTAATTGCTCAGCATAGAATGTAGGAGTGTATAGCTGAATACTTTCAAATCTATCTTTCAAGTATGGATATTTTCTAAAATGATTTTCAATTTCTTCGACAACTATCATCCAAAAAATTTCTTCTTTCCAATCATATTCGTCTGCAAGTACGAAAGCTAATTCTCCTACATTAAATAAGAACAGTGCATCTAATACCATCTCTTGTAAACATTCAATACGATTCATTTCAAAGAAATCATTCATTTTTCCATTCACATACGTTTTATGCATTTTAGTAAAGTCTGGACATTTATTCATTTCTTTTAAGAATGGACGATAAAACTCAAGTCCTTCATGGAAATCCTTTAATGCAATACGGACAGGTAGCCCTTCTTTATGAACTAAAATCATATTTTGTCCGTGTGATTCTAATGCGATTCCATGCTCTACAACAAGATGTATAACTGGTATGATCGCTTTTTGAATCAGTAATCGTAGCCAATTTTCTATCCCATATTTGTTTAACCATGCATCAATAACTGGTGTCCCGTCTTTCTCTTTTGCATATAAGCCGTTAAAGGGAACCGCATCCTCTTTCTCATTTAAATATTTATGAACGCTTTCACGCCAAATGCATCCTAATGAACCATATGTGGCTTTCTTATTCGTATCATACGTTACACTCGAAAATTCCTTTAGCAAAATAATGCGCGATTCATCCCTTAAATAAGAATCCTGACTTACGACATCACTTAACCAATTCGATATAGCTGGTGCACTCACAACTGAATATGGTTTCAGCGTACGGAGTGTTGAAGTGTTAAGTATGTTCAGCGATAACTTTACATATGGTCTCTTTGGATTCGTAACATTTCTTAACGTCCTCATCGATTGTTGCGCGCAATAATCATCCGCCGATTGTCCTAAATAAATTATATTTTTATCCTGTATATGGTCAGCGTAATTTGGAATGATGAAATTCTCCCACTGCCAAGGATGAACAGGTATAAACACGTACTGCTTTGGATCGCATCCCGCAATGTGAATTCGTTCCATATATGCTTCTAATTTATGCTCGCCTATCTCACCTTTTAAAATATTGTCATAGATTACTTCATTTTCATAACCTACAGCCGCATATTTCTTATGCGCTGCAATCCATACAATTTTTATTGGTCTCATAAATTCATATCCATATTGAAAATTGTCACGATATTGAAATCCAATTCGTGCTTTATAGCTAGGATGATATGGGTGACCGTCTATTAAATGGCACTCAAAGTCATCGTACGATTTTTGAGTATATTTCACCTTATTATGTCTTTCATATTGTGCAATCGTGTCTTTAAATATCGTTTGTTCTAATTCATGAATAAAAGAATCTAATTTCGTTTGTTCTACGTTAACAATCCGAAAAACTTCTTCCAAAAATTGAGAGACTGAGTGTATTTCTTGTTTTCCCTCTTGAACTCTTATTACTAATGAATCTATAGAGATACGTCCAAATGTCATTCGTTCTCTTCCGTAACATTCGTACGTGACACTTTTGTTGTCCTCATCAAGTCCTTGTATAAGAAAAAGAATTTGTTCTTCATTTTCTATGCGAATTGGCGTAATAATCCCCTCATAAATTAACGACTCTACTAATTGACGTAACACTCTTCTTCGTACTGAAATGTAATCTTCTGATTCAAGCGCTTTCAATATTCTCGTATGATACATGTCCACTCTCATAACTCCCTCCGCCTTACGAAAAAACACCATTATTTGTATTACGTGAAATTTTAACGTTATTTATGAACGAACAGCCACTTCTCTAACGAGCGGATTCTGTACCTGTACGTAAATTGCTTGTTCTAAAGGATTACTTAACTCATCGACATCGAAAAATCTCGTTAATAAATTTGCTTTACATGCCAACTTATCCTCTTCTAACAATTCTCTTAAAAAGGTAGAAGGTTCACGGTTATACGGAAGGAACGATTCAAGTACAGATCTTAATTCAGAGAGAAGAAATTCCTCCTTAATTAATCCTGCTGTGCCAAAACCGTTAATGAGACCAAACATATGATTAAAAATTAAGTAGTAACGAAATCTCTCATCTACAATATAATCGTCATATAAATTTCCAGTACGCTCTCCAATGCCAGCCAACTCATTATTAAGCATCTCTTTCATTGAATTACAGAAATAAAACCCTTGATTATCACGGAAATAATATTTGACCGGATAACCATCCTTTAGCTGAACAACGCTATTTTGCTGATGCGCTTCTAATGCAACACCATAACGTAAGTACATCCATACCATCGGCTTTAAAGAAATATTCATATATCGTCTAAACCAATCTAAACTTACTTCTTCACAGCTTCTACCTTCTAAATCTGCTAGTCGATGAATAATATTCGATAAACGAGTACGTTCCCCAGGTATAGCATCTTGCACTAATCCAGCAATTAAAGTAGCGTCATTTGCATGTTCACTATAAAAAGGATTCTCTCGTATAATTACTTCAAATCCAGATTCTTTTGCCCCGTAATTTAATGTAATAAATGCTGGATCACAAATAAAATCAAAACCTGGAAACTTCTCTAACACTTCACCAATTGCTGTATTTAGCATTTCCTTTCCTTCAAGACCACTCTCTAGTTCCTTCAATTTATTAATACGCATTGAATTTGTTACTTTTACTGGAAATGAAAACTTAAGCATATATTTTGATTGGGGATGATATAACGTCCTAAGTGATGATGTTGCCATATAATACTTACCGACAGGACCGATATATTCAAGTACTCCTTGATCTATCCAATCCTGTACGTATGATTGGTGTAATAGCCATTCTGCCTGAAGCGGATGAATTGGAAGTAATGAATATTCATCTTCATTACAATACTTCGATATAAATTCTTTACAAACCATCTCATCATTACGTAACTCTTCTTTTAGAATTACTGTTGTAGAATCTAACAATAATGATTTTTCATTTACTATATTTTTATGTGCCCTAAAATAATGAAGCTGACATTCTCCTTTTAATTCTGGAGAATACATTGCGCTTTTCCATTCCAAAATACCTTGTCTACTCTTTGGGGTTGGATGAGTTAAATGTCCAAATAATAAAGATTGCTCCGCTTCTATAAAGGATGTATGGAAACCGTATAATGCAGATGTATCTTCTATTCTCTCCTTTGTAAATTCTTCAATATTTTGACAACTACGAATAACTCGAAGCATAAGTTCAGCAGGATTCGTCCCTTCTCCGTAGTTGATAGACATCTCTTTTATTAAGAATGTAATAACTGTAACGTAATCTGCTTTTATAACATTCTTATTTTCTCCCATTTGATAATAAAATTGTTCTCCAAACAAATGGCGATCTGTTGCTGATTTATATATAACTTCTCCATACAAAGTAATGTGTTGTGCCGATAGCCGACAATATAAATATGTGGGGACTATATCTCTATTCAACGTATTACTGAAGATACTTTTCATTTTTTCATCCTCTGTAACCCATTCTCCACTCCCTGTTTCTCTTAAATAACAGTTTAAAAAACTTTGTAATGTTGCATGTTCTGCGATTTGTTTCGCATGCTGCATATTGGTCCTCCTCTTTATATTAAAGCTATCGAAATTTTATATAATAAACAACAATTGAATATTTCAGAATTTTTATATCTAATTTAACTTTTCTTGTTTTCTCTCTTTTCTTTAATCTAGTTAAAAATACACGAAAAAAATACTCAATTTCAAACTATATACTTACTATTTTTCATTAGTAATCCATCCAAAATAGTTAAACAAAAGAGGTATACCTTAATTGGCATACCTCTTTCAAAGAATAAGTTTACATAATAATATTATTTATATCTCTCCAACAATAGGCTGTTTCTTCTACCTGTACTCGCTCTAAAAATTTTGTATCAATTTTTTCTGGATTAAATTTTTCATAAAAATTTTTAGACGGATTATTCGTAACAACCCATACTAAAAGTGATTGCATATCATTATTTATACATTCTGATAATAGAGATTGAAATAACTTTTGTCCTATTTTCATTCCTTGATACTCTTGTAAAAGGTAGATTGCATATAATTCCCCATCACAATTATATGCACCACTTCTTTCCACTCCCCCGTCAATGAATCCGATTATTGTTTCATCTGACGTCTCTGCTACAAATCTATATTTGGATTTATCCTCTTGTTGAAAAATATTTTCCCATTGTTTTTCTCGTTGCTCATATGTTATATTTTCTAAAAATTCGTCAGCAAATATCCCTTTATACGTTGTTTTCCAGCTATCAACATGCACCTTTGCTATACCTCGTATATCATCTTTTATCGCTCTTCTAATATGTATTTCCATCATTTCTCCCCCTTGTTATTCATCATTATATCAATTTATTCCCTTAAAAATCCAAATAAAAAAAGAGTGAAGTAAATTCACTCTTTTTTATCACAATTATCTACTTTCCACTTCAACTGAAACAACACGATCAATCTCTTTCAGTGAACTATACAACTCTGTTGTATATAAATCTTCTGGAGCTAAAATAACCATTTCCAGTTGCTGAAATGCTCCATTATCTATATCTTTAATTTTCACTCGTTTCACATGCATACCTAAATTTTTAATTTGCTTAAATATACCATCTAACTCATGATGCTCTTTTACAGTAATTTTTATAGATAAATCCTTTTGTCTTAATGAATACGGACCTGCAATTTTCACAAGTTGTGGAAGTACGTTAATTGCTAAAATAATTAAAATCATAGCAACCGTCGCTTGTAAATAAAATCCTGCTCCAATCGCAATACCTAAAGCTGAAGCAGCCCACACCATAGAAGCTGTCGTTAATCCAGAAATAACATCATTACTTCTTCGTAAAATAACACCTGCCCCAAGAAAACCAATCCCACTCACAATTTGAGCAGCTAGACGCATTGGATCCATATTTGTATGTCCTGGAACAGAATATACATGTACGGCTTCAATTGAAACCATCGTAATTAAACAACTTGCTACAGAAATAACCATACTTGTTTTCACACCAAGCGGTTTATTCTTTAGCTGCCTATCTATCCCGATGAATAATCCTAAAAAGAGTGCTAAACCTAATTTGAGTAAAAATTCATATGACATATTTCCATTCTCCTTACTTTACAATGTTTCCCTTGGAATAATTCACTATAACTCTTTTATGATATCAATTCCAGTCTTTTCTATTCATTTAACGTAAAAAGCCGAAAAAACATTTGTAACGATGTTTCTCCGGCTTTTTATTATGCTTAAGATTCTTCTTTATTTCTGATCTTTCATCTTAATCTCTGCATCTTTGTAGAATGCTAATTTACTGTCATTATACTCTTTTGTAAAATTGTTAAATTGCTCTTTTGATTTTTGTGCTTCCACAGTTAATTCATTAACAGCCTTAACTTTTTCACCAATCTCTTTTAATTTCGTTTCTTTTACTTTTAATTTTTCATACAGTTCTTTTTCAGTCGCTAACGCCTTCGTATAATTTTCATTCATCTTTTGGAATGCATCATAACGGTTTTTATACGACTCTTCTACTGCTTTCGCTTGTTTTTGTAACTTCTTATCTTCAAGCTTCTCTATATTTCCTTGAACAGATTTCGTTTCTTTCTGAGCTTTTTCTAGCATTTCTTTCTCATTTTTCAATACTTTTTCACGGTCATCTACATTTGCAGTAGCTTGCTCTATCTTCTTCATAACAGCGTCATTATGATCTTTACCTTCTTGTAAAATTTGAGAATATAGTTCTTGACCTTCATTCTCTAATTTCTCTAACTTCTTCGCTTCATCAACTAATGATTTTTCTTGTGTCGCTGCTGTTTCAAAAGCTGTATATAGATTTTCTTCTGGTTTTTCACCGAAACAACCTGTTAATAGTCCTACTGATAGTGCTCCAACTACTGCTACTTTTCCATACTTCAACGTTCATTCCTCCATTACATACGGTTATCATGCCAGAAATTCACTGGGAAGTGACTCTCTTCATGATAAGCTTCAAACTCATAACCCTTTTCTTTTAACCCTTTTAAAATTGCTGGCACAGCAGCAACTGATTGTGGGTGAATGTCATGCATTAAAATAACTTCCTGTGGTTTTGTTGCATGTGTTATTACGTTTTGAGCAATTTGTGCTGCCGCTGCATCAACTTGCATTTTGTTATATTTCCAATCTAATGAATCAATTGTCCAATCCCATACTTTAAAACCGCCCTCTACCACTTTATTTCGAAGGCCTTCATTTAATCCAGGCATCGAACCGTATGGTGGACGTGTTAATTTAGGTGATTTTCCAATAATATTTGCGATTAAGCTTTGATCTTCTTTCATTTCATTTACATACTCGCCATTTTTATATAACTTCGCAAAATTATGTGTCATACTATGCATACCTACATAATGACCCTCTGCATTTTCACGTTTCACTAAATCCGGAAATTCTTTTACATTCGCTCCAATTAAAAAGAACGTCGCCTTCGCATCATGCTGTTTTAACATATTTAACAATTCAGCCGTATATTTCCCTGGGCCATCATCAAATGTAAGATAAGCAACTTTTCTTTCTTTTCCATTAAAACGACTTGGTGCCGTTTTATTCATTTCTACTTTCGGTTGTTCACTTGCAAGCTGTACTACGTTTTCTTGTTTTGCAACAGCCTTTGCTGGTGAAGTAATGGATTGAAACATGAAATACCCAATAGCTACTGCTGCAATCGCTATTAAAACGACTACTACTCGTTTAATTTTAAAAGCTTTTTCCATTCTATCGAATTCCTCTCCCTATTAATCTTATATATAAATCACCCAATATAATTATACATCTATTTATTTTATTACACTATATAAACAGACCTATATATGTATTATAGTGGGAGTTTTATCAAAATGGTTGTTCCTATTCCTTCTTTACTTATAAAATTAAGTGTGCCTCCATGAAGCTCTACCATTTTTTTAACGATGGCTAAACCGAGACCTGCACCTGTAGCATTGTTATTAATCTGGTAAAATGACTGTTCTATATATGGTAAATGCTCTTTAGCAATTCCAATCCCTTCGTCTTTCACCTTTATCACTGCTTGTCCTTCATTTTTAGTCGCTTCAATATGAATTGTACCTTTTTCATGTGAATATTTAATAGCATTTTGAACGATATTCAAGAAAATTTGCTTTAGCCTATTTCGATCTCCCATCAATTCAATTCTTTCTATCGTATTAATAAATTGAATTTGTTTCTCTTCAGCGTTAGGAGTTAATTGCCAAATCGTCTCCTCTAGTATATCGTACATTTGCACATTTTGTTTATATAAATTAAAATGATTTGATTGTAATCTTGAAAAATCTAGCAATTCTTCTACTAAATGAATCAATCGGTCTGTCTCACCTGAAATAATTCCCATGCCTTGCTTTATCTCTTCTTCTGTTAAATGATCTACCGTTTTTAACGTCTCACTCCAACCTTTAATTCCAGTTAAAGGCGTTCGTATTTCATGAGAAATAGAAGCAATGAATTCATTTTTCATCTGTTCCGCTTTTTCTATTTTATTAGACATATGATTTAAACTATATGCTAACTCACCTAATTCACCTGGATAATCCTCTTTAATTTTCTTCTTTAATGTACCTTCTGCAATTTGTGAAGAAGCATGAATAATAGATTCGATAGGTTTAACAAACGAATTCGCTAATCGTCTACTGATTAAGAATACGATACCAGAAATGACAATTCCAACTGAAATAGTAAACATAATAATTTCAATAATCTTTGCATTTACATTCGTTAAAACAGTTGTATATTTCAAAACACCGATCGTTTGTCCTTGATGAATAAGTGGACTAATCACTTCCAATTGTTTCACATTGTCTTTCGTAACAGTCACTTGATGATACATTTCTCCTTCTAGTAAAGAATACGGAATAACTACTTTACCTTCTACCTTTTGTCCACTTGACGACTGTATAATCGTACCATGTCGATCAATTAATTGTAATTCGGTTCCTTCTAACTGAAAGCTCTCAATTATATCCCCGCTGTATTCTTGCAAACGAATAAAGTATAGGGAATTGTATTCAGAGAAAAATCGCGTACTTGTCTTCGCATGAGATTCTATATATTGCACAATACCATTATAATAATATCGATAAATGGAGACTGAAAATACGACTTCAAATAATACGAGCATAAGTATAATGACCGTCATAAAATATAAAGTCACTTTTCTTTTCATCTTATACTTTCCTTCCACACATATCCTTTTCCCCACACAGTAAGAATAAATTCAGGTTCTGATGGATTACATTCTATCTTTTGGCGTAACCGCCTCATATTTACATCTACTACTTTCGTCTCACCTACATAATTCGTTCCCCAAATCATATTTAAAATTTCATCACGTGAAACCGGCTTTGAAGCCTGATTCATCAAATACTGTAATATCATATACTCTGTAGGGGTTAAATCAACTAATTGTCCACTTTTATATAATCTTTCTTCTATAACATTTAACGAAAACGGGCCAGATATGATCATATTCGCTTTTTCATCATGTACTTCTATTCTTCTTAGTAACGATTGTATACGTGCAATTAATTCCACTGGACTAAACGGTTTTGCGATATAATCATCTGCACCAATTCCTAGTCCTTGTACTTTATCTTCATTTTGTACGCGTGCGGTTAACATAATAATACCTATTTTTTTATTTTCTTCCCGGATGGATTTACAAACTTGAAAACCATCGATTCCTGGTAACATTACATCAAGCAATGCTACATCAACAGTATGTTCACATAAAATCTGTAACGCCTCTTCTCCCGTACTAGCTTCTAACACATAAAATCCAGCACGTTTCAAATTTAAGACGATAAAACTACGAATAGGCATTTCATCTTCTAAAACTAAAATTGTTGGCATAATTTCCACCTCCCTACTCTTGTTGATAATCCGCTAGCGGTTTTACATATGCTTTTACTTTTTCAAAATGTGGTTGTTTCGGTACAGCATATACGTGAGAAGCTGTTTTAACTGCTGCTTCGTATCCTTTTATTTTGAACCATTCTTTCCGCTTAAATATATGGACTTCAAGCCATAATTCTTTTGTACTTGTCTCCAAAAACTTTTGAGAATTTGATTCCTTTCGCTCATATGGTATCGTAATTTTTCCAATTAACTCTTCAGGAATTTTCACATAATATCCTTTTTCTATATCGATATATCTTTCTTCAATTGGTTTAATTCCAGATTCACTCCACTGTATGTAGCGTTCGAAAAGCGGACTATCACCATGTGATTTATCTTCCCAACCTTGTGGACGCACTGTACGAACAAATTCAATAATGCCGTCTTCATTAACATCTTTACTTTCTACAACATATTCATTGAACAAATCTTCTTTCCCATCTATAGGTAATACCTCATAATGACCCTTATCAAATTTTGCTACATACGTTATCCCTGAATGAGCGCCAACTCCTGCATCAATTACAACCGCCTTTAGTGATTTAGAAACACGGCCCATTTGTATTCTTTGAATGCTATTTATAAATGGATCGAATGATGCCTCAGATAAAGTTTTAAATTGTTCCATAAACTCAACTGTCAACTTCTCATCTTTTTCATACGTAACAAGGCTTATATCTTTCAGTCCATTTTTATTTAGATCCTCTATGAATAACTTCGTATAACTTCGATTATATATTTCCTTCATATCTTCATTTTCTTCCGAAAAAACATACATAACATGTTCTAACGATTCACGACTTACAGAAACTCCGATTAATAACTCTCGCTTCCCGTTCCCTGTAAAATCACCGACTTCAACGATATCTACATCTCCACCATCAAATCTATGCGTGGACTTTACTTTCCATCCATTTCCAACTTCTTCATAGACAGCTAAATATACGCTATGATCTTCATTCGGTAATTTATAAAATAAGATGGCTTCTTTCTTATTATCTTGTTTAAAATCCATTGACCAAATCATCTGTTTATCTTTATTAGACATTGGAGTAAGCAATCGATAATTAACAGGCAAATCTTTATCTATTTGCTCTTTTAGTTCATTAATCCATTTTTCATTGGCAGGAGCACCCATTAAACTTGTTGGAGCTTCAGACATTTTACATCCAGTCAACATAAAAATGATTCCCATAATGCCTATCCATTTCTGCATATGATATCTTTCCTTATTACAGATTTTCATTATTTTTCTTTACTTTTTGCTTCTCCAATATTCTCATACATATGAGTATAATTTTTCTAAAATAAAAAATCGTTACAGAAAAGTTACAAATCCATTCCGACAAAAAAAGATTGGCAAAGGCCAATCTTTTTTTATTATTCATTTCGAACTGGTTTTGGTGTTACACCTAAATGCTCATTTAATTTTTTTGAAATATCTTTTACATTTTTTTCGTTTGGAATGTAATAATAAATACCTCCGATACGTTTATCCGTACCTTCTATTTGCATTTTTTCCATTTCTAAATTAGATCCTGCCATATTTTTTGTAATCGCAAGCATATCATCGAAAGTTAAGTTCGTTTTCATATTTTTATCAACCGCATCAAGTAAAGAACCCATTTTGCTAATTGATTGCACAGACATCGCTTTTTTTACAATTGCTTCTATTACAAGTTGTTGTCTTTGTCCACGCATTGCGTCACTATCAATTTTACGCGTTCTTGCAAGTGCAAGTGCTTGTTCTCCATTTAAATGTTGGAAGCCTTTTTCTAAATGAATCATACCCGCTTGGTCTTTACTATCTTGCTCTGTGAAAGTAACAGGTACATCAATATCAATACCACCAAGTGAATCGACAATTTGTACGAATGATTCAAAGTTAAACTTCACATAATAATCAACAGGAACATTTAAAAATCTTTCCACTGTATCTCGTGTACTTTCAACACCACCAAATACGTGTGCGTGTGTAATTTTATCTAATTTCTTTCTAGATGGAATATATACACGTGAATCACGCGGAATACTTACTAATTTAACTGATTTATCATCTTTATTAATTGTTGCTAATAAAAGTGCATCTGTGCGAACAGCTTCACCATATTGACTTTTTCGCATTTCACTACCATCTACACCCATAATTAAAATAGAGATGTTATCCTTTAAAGGCTCAACTTCTTTATCACGTTTTGATGATTTATCAATTTGTGCATACGCATCACTTACAACAGCTTTTGCTTTATTATATATTAATGATCCATATCCTACTCCTCCAAAAATAAGTAGGAAAAATGGAATTAAAATGAACCATTTTATTGACCTTCTTTTAGAACGTTTTTTATTGCTTCTCGTATTTTGTTCTAATTCAGAGCTCATCTTCATTCGCCTCTCTTTCTCTTTCCCTAGTATAATGTATGTCTAGTATTCTTCATATTGAATTTCCTTTCAAACACCTTACATTTTTGTAAGGTTACATGATGAATCCAATATGTATTCCATTTCACATTATACTCTCGTGCTTATTTTTGGCAAGTCACTATTTTCCAACTTCAAATATTTAACACTTCGCAACATCCGAAATTACAGATTTATAAATTTATCCGTTTCGAATCCTTCAATTTTCACCTAAAAAATCAGTAATGCAACAATACATTTCATTTTATCCCTCAAGCGGTGTATACATTGTTTTCTTCCCATGATTATTAATGAAAGCGGATTTTGCTTTTAGTTTCGTCTTTTCTATTTCTATCTCTTCATTCGAGAAATTCACAATAATTTTAATATCTTTTCCATAAGAAGCAGATTGAACTAATTTATCTTCTGACAAATATGCAAAGTTCGTCATTTCTTCTTTTACTGCCTTTTCATGAACTTCATTCCAAACTTTCAGATGCTGCGTAATTTCTTGTTTATGCTTATTCCACTCTACTTCATCTAAATGGTACAACGGAGGAACATTATACAATAATTCGTATAGCATACGGTTTCCTACCTCATCTTTTACTTTCAAACTTCCCCATTCCCAGTGGTGCGTTGTAATTACAGAATCATTGTATACTAATTTATATAATGGTACTGAATATACAGGGTTTAAATATACTTGTTTATATTCTTCTTTTAACGGTACTTGTTTTGCATATTTTTCTGGAACATTTTGATTCGGTGACCAATATCCGCCTACATAATACGGACTTGTTTTATTTTTCCTCATATCTTCATCGTCCCATTTAATAACCGGTGTTTCAATACCGTGAGCAAATGCAATCGTGCTACTTGCAAAGTCATTTCCGCCTTCTGAGCCAACTACCATACCTTTTTCTTGCGCAATATAATCCATTCGTTGCAATCTTGCTTTTAAATCTTGTTCTTGTGTCGTTATATGTTTTGCCGAATAATCATCATAAATTTCACCTGTTGCATCACAATCAATAAACCATGAATTATATTTAGGTCCATTTTGTAATATATCGTTCATTCGCTCTTTTACACTAGGAAGAGATAAAGTTGGATTTAACTTTCGTCCTCTACCTAAAAATCCTTGCACTTTTTCTCCATTTTTCTTCGTCACAGTTGCCTCTTCATATAGCGATGGATCCTGAAAAGAAGCTGTATTCCAATTTTTATCTACTTTTTCGTGAATAGAATGATAAGAATCATACGGACCAACTAAATATCCTATTTTCTTAGCTTCTGTCACGAAATCAGGCTGCATATACCCTTGTTCCCAATTCGGTAGCCCAATCCATGCATTGTCTATTCCTGCCGCTTTCATTTCCTTTATAATATCCGTTCCATCTGCTTTACCCCATTTACTTACTTCTTCAACCGCATCACCGAGCGCCGACTTTAATACATGCTTATTTAAGTTATATAACTCCATCTTCGATAAGTGATCTATCCCTTTGTTTAATAACTCACTAGCGTTCTGATCAACATTTTGGAAAATATCCTTTTTATACAATTCCTTCATTGATAATACTTCATTTACATAACGCAAAATAACATTTTTTTGATACTTATCAATGAAATCTTGTTTACTTACTTGCTCAAACACACTCAGTTCTCCAGGCTCCGAACTATTCTTTTGAATAAGCCCTTTTATATGACTAAACACAGGACTATTTATTTGCTCTCTTATTTTAGGCCAATTTATGTTACTGTCAGACAAACCATTTTGATTCCAAAAATAAAAATGAGCCGCACCATAAAGTTTTTCAATCTCTTTATTTTTTCTAGCCTTTTCTTGTAATGTTTTAAATTCACCTTTTCGAGCAATATTATCCTTATACAGTTTAGCAATACTGACTGCATCATTATTTGTCACATATAATTGAAATCCATATGTTTTATTTTTATTTATACTCGGGAATTCATGTATAAAATCAAATCCTATTTTCGGATCCGAATGAAATTTCAATTCATTATTAAACATATTGTTCGCAATATATACAATGGAATATTTCGAACCATTTAGCGCAAAAAACTTCATAGAAAATGATTCAGCAAATGAATATGCATCATCCTTTAAAAACTTCTTCCAATTTTCATCATTACTCGGAATTTGTTTTCCTTCCCATAACGGAAGTGTATAATTTTCAGCTTGTACTTTCGGCCATGTAAAACTTTCTGCACCAGTCGATTCCACTTCAATATTTAAGTGATCTTTTTTCTTTTCTAGATTCACTTTTACTTTTTGATCTGGGTATTCCCAAGATGTGCGATCCTTGTCTTTTTTTACATTCGACACCTTCATTTTCGGTAACGGCTGTGATGCCTGTTCCTTTACACCATCATGTTCTACAGTTAACGTGAAAGTCTCTGGATTTACATCGTAAGTGAACTCTTTATACGTCGCTTTCTTTACTTTAGACTCTTGTACAGCCTTGTTACCTTTTACATCACACCCGACTAAAGTCGAAAATGACATCGTTGTAAGAAGACATATTGCTATCATTTTTTTCATCTTCTGCACCTCCACCACTGAATATACAGGGGCTTTGTTACAGGAATGTGGCAAAAAAATAGAACTAGCATAACGCTAGCTCTATTTTGAGTATTATAAATAAGTGTGTATGAACAACTATAATCTGCTTAAAGTATATGTAGTACAATAGTGTTTTTTCATCCCCACTAAATATAAAAGCAAATAATTCGAAGCTTTAACACTTATTTTTTAACTAAAAAAATAAGTGTATATAATACACCCTAAAACTAGCACTAAAATTACTAGCGCTGTACCTTTCCAATTCATACCACCCGTCATATCAACTGGACTACCTGATTCAGCTCTGTTGAATCCATCATGTAAAGAACCGGTAGGATTATTTTTCAATTCACTTTGCCTTATACGTTCTCTGTTTTCTTCTGGTGACTCTTTTTTCATACGATCGCCTCCAAATGAATACACGCTTTACTAAATTATACATTATTACTTTTCTTTTATATGAAAACTGAAAAGATATTTACAACAAAAAAAGCTAGCAATGCTAGCTTTTTTATAGTTCTATATGTTCTTCTTTATTTACAGTAATTCCTCTATGATCGATTTCTAGCTCACATACTTTCATAGACGTAAATACTCTCGCTAATTGCTCAGCAATTTCTTGACGCTTATCATATGGCGTTAATATAAAAATGGATGGACCTGCACCACTAAGCGCTGTGCCGTATGATCCAAACTCTTTTGCACATTTACGAATTGAGGGTAATAGCGGTACGAGTTCTAAACGATACGGCTCGTGAAAATGATCTCTTTCCATCATTTCACCTACAACTTCCCACTTCTTTTGACAAAACGCAGCTACTAATACGTTGCTGATTGCACTAGCCTTAACTGCTTCATGAAACGGAAACACATCTGGTAATACAGATCGGCTTTCCTCTGTATTTAACTCTTCATTTGGAATAAGAGAAATTACACCTAATTCCTTACTTTCAATTCTTACAACCGAAACATTCTTTCCATCAAGTGCTCCGATTACAGTTCCTCCTAATATAGAAGCCGCAACATTATCTGGATGCCCTTCAAAATTTGTTGCAATTTGAACTTTTTGATCAGTCGTTAAGTTTAAATTGCCAAGTTGATTCGCAAGCTCTATCCCTGCTACAATTGCTGCTGCACTACTTCCTAGTCCTCTTGTAAGCGGGATATTACTAGTAACTTCTATTATATGAGGTGATAAAGAAGGACATACTTTACATGCCGTGCTAACGATTAAATTTTTATCATCTGTCGGAATTGATTCTTCAAAGGAATGGATTACTTGCCATCTATCAGCTTTTTCTTTTACCACCACATCTAAATATAATGACAAAGCTATTCCTACTGAATCAAATCCAGGTCCAACATTCGCTGTACTAGCAGGAACACGAATACTTAATGGTATCACGACATAATCACCCCTTTAATATGTTCTTTAATTTGTTCTATATTATTTGAAACATTTGCAATGTCTAATGTATTAGAAGAAATTGCGATATCAGGATCTTTCAAGCCGTTTCCAGTTAAAACTGCAACAACTGTCTCTCCTTTTTTGATTTTTCCAGATTGAACATGTTTAATTACACCTGCTAATGAAGCATTTGATCCTGGCTCAGCGAAAACCCCTTCCGTTTTTGCTAATAATCTATACGCATGTAAAATTTCTTCATCTGATACCATATCTATTTCACCGTGAGACTGTTCAGCAGCCTCTACTGCATATGACCAACTTGCGGGGTTACCGATACGAATCGCTGTTGCAATTGTTTCAGGTTCTTCAATGACATGTCCTTTTACAATTGCTGCTGCTCCTTCTGCTTCAAATCCGTGAATTCTTGGCTTCTTATAGCCTTTTTCTTTCTCATATTCACAGAAACCTTTCCAGTATGCTGTAATATTTCCGGCATTCCCAACAGGAATCGCTAAAACATCTGGTGCACTTTGCAACTGGTCACAAATTTCAAATGCTGCTGTCTTTTGCCCTTCAATTCGATAAGGATTCACTGAGTTTACTAATGTAATCGGCTCTTCCGCAGCAATATTTCTTACAGCCTTAAGTGCATCATCAAAATTTCCTTCTATTGAAATGATTTCAGCTCCATAGGCGACTGCTTGCGCTAATTTTCCATGTGCAATCTTTCCTTCAGGGATTACGATTATACATTTCATTCCAAGGCGTGCCGCGTATGCTGCGGCCGATGCCGAGGTATTACCTGTTGATGCACAAATAATTGCCTCCGAACCTTCTTCTTTCGCCTTCGCAACAGCCATTACCATACCACGATCTTTAAAAGAACCTGTCGGATTCGCTCCTTCATACTTACCGTATAACTGAATTCCTAATTGTTTTGATATATTTAATAACGGAATAAGCGGTGTATTTCCTTCCATTAAGCTCACATCAGGTGTATTTCCATTCACCGGTAAATAAGAAGCATACTGTTTTAATAATCCTTTATACATATTGTTTTTCCTCCTCAATAATGTAATAACTGTTTATTTCACTTGCGACATTTTCTATCGCTCCTAGTACTCGTTCGAATTGATACTTTGAAGTTTGATGTGTCACAACAACGACTTCTGCAAGTTCACGATTTAAAGGTAATTGAATAACTTCTTTTAAACTTACAGAATAATTAACGAAACATTCTGTTATTTTTTGTAACATCCCAGGTTCATCTCGTAATGAAATACGTAAGAAATATTTCGAAACGACTTCTTCATCTCCTTGTAATTCATATGGCTCTGGTTCTTTTAACGCACTTTTATTTTTCGGGACTTGATTCATATTTTTAACGATTGAAATAATATCACTTACTACAGCAGAACCTGTCGGTAACTTCCCAGCTCCAGGTCCGTAAAACATTACTTCCCCTACTGCTTGACCGTGAACATATACTGCATTAAATTCATTATTTACATTCGATAATGGATGATGACTTGGTAAAAGAGTCGGTTCTACACTTAAATGAATGGCTGACCCTTGTTTCTCTGCTTTACCAATTAATTTCATAGTAAATCCTAATTTTTCTGCCATTTGTAAATCTTCTTTTTCGACCTTTCGAATCCCTCTTACTTGTACATCATCTAAAGAAACATTCATCGAAAAACCTAAGTTTGCAAGAATGGCTACCTTTCTCGCCGCATCTAGCCCATCTACATCCGCTGTTGGATCCGATTCTGCAAAACCTAATTTTTGGGCTTCTTGTAAAGCCTCTTCATACGACCATCCCTTTTGACTCATCTTTGTTAACATGTAATTTGTTGTACCATTTACAATCCCCATTATTTTTTCAATTTGATCTGAAGCTAATCCATCTGTTAATCCCCTTAACACCGGAATACCGCCCGCTACACTTGCTTCATAACATAGATCACAATCATTATCGTTCGCCAGTTGGAGAAGCTCTGCACCGTATACAGCCATTAAATCTTTATTTGCTGTTACGACATGTTTTTTATTTCGTAAAGCCTTAACAATATGTTGCTTTGCTTCTTCAATTCCGCCCATTACCTCTACTACAATATCAATATTTGGATCATTTAGAACTTCATCGACATGACTTGTTACTACGATCCCATCAATGCAAACATCACGTTCTTTTTCTAAGTCACGTACAACGACTGTCTTTACCTTCACTTCATACCCTGTATCAAGTGCAATTTTTTTATAATGTTCTTTCAAAATATGGACAACACCACTTCCGACCGTACCTAAGCCTAACACCCCAACATTAATAACGTTATTCATTTTCTAATCTCCTCCTACAATTTTATTTTTTATCTCTATCAATCACCTTGCTCTGCTTTTTAATCATGCAGGTGGTGGTTATTTCCGTACGTACAAATCGTTTCATGTTACAGCACCTCCTTTCAAAGTAATAAAAAAACACACTCATCCCTAGGAAAGGGACGAATGTGTTTTCGTGGTTCCACCCTTGTTCCAATCTAGACTTATTTCCTTCTAGATTGCTCAAGTTCAGATAACGGCTGATTCCGTCAATAATTACTAGATTACTCGTTCACTATTGAAGTTCAAAGGTGGTAAAATCATTTCTCGTGTTAGGAAGCTCACACCCTTGGCTTCCCTCTCTGTAAACCGTAAAAATGATTCCGTGTCCTTATCGTTACTTTTTCGCTCATGTTTATTTGTTAATTCATTATACTCGCATAAACAACAAAATCAATACTATTTTTTAATTATTTTTAATTTTCAATCTATAATTCCATAAAAAAACACACTCATCCCTAGGAAAGGGACGAATGTGTTTTCGTGGTTCCACCCTTGTTCCAATCCAGACTTATTTCCTTCTAGATTGCTCAAGTTCAGATAACGGCTGATTCCGTCAATAATTACTAGATTACTCGTTCACTATTGAAGTTCAAAGGTGGTAAAATCATTTCTCGTGTTAGGAAGCTCACACCCTTGGCTTCCCTCTCTGTAAACCGTAAAAATGATTTCATATCCTTATCGTTACTTTTCGTTCATGTCTATTTGTTAACTTATTATAGTTATCAACTTTTTAAAAAGCAAGCCTATTTTTACTAACTATTTTCAAAATCATTTTTTATTGTATTTCAAAATAGCATTATGCAACTACCACTTGATTTACCTATTTTGTTATTTCTCCAGTTTGTAAATCAACGATTCTTATATGAATATCACATTCTAAAATGTGTACATATTCACCTTACAAAACTATATCTATAAAGTTTTTTCAATACAATCTTTTCGTATAACTTTCTTCTAAAGAACGTGCAACATCTTCTTCAGAAGTATTTACTTTCGCATGCTCCAGCAACATTTTTGCTGCTGAAGGTAACTCTTTTTTATGTAACCAAGATTCTGGATCCCACATCTTAGATCGGATAAAAGCTTTTGCACAATGAATATAACACTCTTCTATTTCAACGACAATTCCAAGTAACGGATTGCGCCCATTCGCCTGCATTTCTTGCAATATCTCTTCGTCGTTTGTAATATACGCTCGGCCGTTTATCCGAAGCGTCTCCCCAAGGCCTGGAATAAAAAAGAGTAACCCTACGTATGGATTTGAAATAATGTTCAAAATGGAATCTATACGACGGTTACCTGGTCTTTCTGGAATGATAATTTGATTATTATTTAATACGAATACAAACCCAGGTGCGTCTCCTCTCGGCGAAGCATCACACTCTCCTAATTTATTTGCAGTAGATAATACTAGAAAAGGAGATTTAGACAGAAAATCTACGCAATGGTGGTCTAATGATGAAATAACTTTCTTTAACGCTCGCTCACTTGGTTGCCCCAATATTTTCCGTAATTCTTCCTCTGTTGAAATAATCGATTTTATTTCTTTACTCTCTATCCCCACTATTAACCACTCCATTTTTCTTTATTTTCCCAAAATTCAATACAGATATTGTATAATAAAATTTGCAGAAAGGGGAATTAAAATGACAGAGTGGTTAACAATATTTGATCCTGAAAGAAATACACTTGGGAAGAAATTGCGTGATGAAGTGCATCGTGACGGTGATTGGCACGAAACATTTCATTGTTGGTTTGTAGAAAAAGATGCTGAAGATATGTTCTTATATTTCCAATTACGCTCTAAAAATAAAAAAGAAGCTCCATGTATATGGGATATTACTTCAGCTGGACATATTATGCATGATGAAAAAGTAGACATCGGTGGCCTTCGTGAAATCGAAGAAGAATTGGGACTCTCTTTTCAAACGGCTGATTTAGCATACAAAGGAATTTTTAAAATAGATTATGAAATTTCAAATCTTACTGATCGTGAATTTTGTCATATGTATTTTCACAATGTCATCAATCCACTTCCATTTGCACCAGGTGAAGAAGTAGACGATGTGATGAAAGTACATGCAACCTCTTTTTTACAACTATTAAAAAAAGAGATTGCATCTTTAACAACTATTTCTGTTTTAAGCAATAAACCGATAACGATAACATTTGAAGATATTTATCCATATGATCTTGCATACTATGAATTCGTTGTAGAACAAGGAAAAGAATTACTAAAAAATAATAGTTTATAAACAAAATAGGACTCCCATTTTAAAATACTTGGGAGTCCTATTCTTAATAGTGGATGATTGACAATACCCGACTGATTTAAACTCCACTTCATTTTCTCTCTTTCGATGTTTGAAACATACTTGGCAGCGTTACAAAGCGTGCCCCTTTCGTTTTTAACTGCGGAATAAATTTATCTAGCGCCTCTACAGATCCTTGTAAATGCCCACCTGGGGTTGAATGCTGAAGGATGACACTGCCAGGAAATGAATTCCCTAACACATTATTTGTAATCGTATCAGCGCTTACTCCTTTCCAATCAACCGTATCAACACTCCACTGTACAATCATAAAGTTTTGCTCTGTCGCCCATTTCAATTGATTTTCAAGTATTTCACCGTACGGTGGACGTATAAACTTCGGTGCATAACCAGCTAAACGATTTAATATTTCTTCTGTTTTTATAATTTGATTACGGTACTCAGCATCAGTTACTTTCGCTAAATTCGGATGGCTATACGTATGATTACCAATTACATGCCCTTCATTCGCAATACGTTTTACTACATTCGGAAACTTTTCCGCATTTTCACCAAGCAAGAAGAAAGTCGCTTTTACATTATGTTGTTTTAACTTATCCAAAATTTTTGGCGTAAATTCTAAATCTGGTCCATCATCAAATGTAAGAGCGACTTCCGCTTTATTGTACGGTCCGGAAAATGCATACGCATATTTTTCGACCCACGAAAATGGTGTCCACGATCCACGCTCATATGCTTTCATTTGTACTTCATAGTTTTGAGGGATATATGCGTATGGCAATGAGCTTATATAGTCTCCATAATAAAATGAGTGATATGGCATATAGGCGTACGAAACATCTCGTTCTAGTCCCCATTCATATGGAGCAAACATTTCTGGTGAATAAAAATAATACATGATAAAAACCTCCCTAAAATTTCATATGTGATTCATCTGCACTTTGTTAGAGAAATTCCTATTCATGAACAAAAATAAGACTGTCCGTAATTAGGACAGTCTTATTGCTTACTATTATTAATAAATCGATGTACTATCTTTCGGCAAAGCTTTCACATGTTTTAAATAGCTTGTCACTCTGTCATCATCACCTTGCGGGTATTGATATCCATATGTGTTAGCAATTTCATTCGCTACTTCCCTAAATAAATTACCCATGATAAAGAATGACTCCCATATGTTTTCATATTCTGCATTAGAAAAAGTTCTTTTAAATTGCTCCCACATATCTTTTTCAATATATTGCTCGAAATGCTTCCCAAACTTTCCTGCATTACCTGTAAAGTCTGTTTTCATACCAATATGCCATTCTAGCATTACAATGAACATATCTCGTACTGGACCATCAAGCATCCCTTTCGCATAAGAAAGTTCTTCTCTCCATAGTCCTTTCCCTACATTCGTACTACACCACCAAAATTCATTACAGCAATCTAAAAACTCTTTTTCTGTAGGCTTTTTTATTAAGTAATCTTTATCGCTTGCTGGTGGAAATTCAACAATACAATTATCTTTATCCAGAAACAGTTTACTTAAACTATCTTGTCCAACGAACTTATTTATCAAATCAAATGGAACGAGCGTTAAATCAATTCGATTTCCATCCATAAACTGCATTAAATACGGAAATTTCCCGTCTTCGTCCGCTGGAATTAATGACATTTCTTCTGGCATTTGTACAATCATTATTTCTCCAAATCTATGAATCCAATTATGATTAGACGTAAAAGATTGTATATCATTTACAACATACATAATATCATAGTCTTGAAAACAATCTCTTTTCACATTTGGATTTACACGTGATCCATTCATGATAACTGCTCGGATTCTTTCATCCTCTTTTGCTGTATTTATAATTAAGTCTAACATTTCTTTTTCAGTTCTCATCTATTCCTTACCTCCAATTTTTATATAAACTTATATTTCCAAGTATGTTGGAGGTCCACGAGGTAGCTGCGTTGTACACGATACATGTTATAATTTTTGAAACATCTTTTTCATTTTCTCTCCTCCTATTTTTTTATATCTATTCTTCTAAATCGTTCACATACAAGCAATATATCATCAGAAAAATCATGACCCACTTCATTCAATTTACTTCTGAAATATCTTTCATGAATCTCCTTCCAATTTTTATAGCTTTCATCCCCTTCAGCAATTGCAAATTCTCCTGTAATTTCATTCATAGGTAATATTGTTACTTCAATTGTTTTTACAATTGCTACAGGATTTTCATCGTGATCCAAAATAACAGAGTAGTCCTCTGCAGTTGGTAACGGTATATTCTTTAATTCATAGAAGAGATATGCAGAACAAGTTGCCGTTTTCGTTCCGTCAACTACTTGCTTAGCAAGACGATTTGCGGTATCACCAAATTTCCATGCACTCACCGATTTTGGTATCTCAGCATCTTTCCAATACTCCGCCCAGTATTGTTGTGCTGCTTCATTCATTATCTCTCACTCCCCTAAACTCTACTATAAATGTAATAGACTTTCGAACCGTATCACTCTTTTACGACTGCCATTACAAACCCATCGTATCCTTTACTTCCTACAGTTTGAAGCGCAGTAGCACTTACACTTGGCTCTGCAGCTATTAATTCATAGAAGCGACGTATCCCTTGTACACGAGGATCGTTACTCGTATTGTCAATAACTTCTCCTTCACGTACTACGTTATCACCAATAATTATAGTACCAGGGCATGATAGTTTCAGTGCCCACTCAAAATAGGTAGGGTTATTTTGTTTATCAGCGTCTATGAAAATAAAATCAAATGGTTCATAATTTTCATTTTCGATTTGCCGTAAAGAATCTAAAGCTAATCCTACTCGTACTTCAATTTTATCATTCAAATTGGCACGCTCAATATTGTTACGTGCAATTTCTGCATGTTTTTCATTTGCTTCCAATGTAACAACTCGGCCTTCAGATGGCAAGCCCCTTGCAAGCCATATCGTGCTATATCCGCCTAGAGTACCAATTTCCAAAATGTTTCGAGCTCCTTGAATTTGTACTAATAGTTGCAAAAACTTCCCTTGCGTTGGCGATACATCATGTGCTGGTAAATTAGCTGCAGCGTTTGCTTGAAGAACTTCTTCTAATGTAGAATCTTTCGGTATTAATACATCACTCACATATTGATCAACAGCCGTCCATTTCTCAATCGTACTCATGTAAATACCATCCCCTTCAATTTCTCAATGCTTTTCTACCATTCACTCTTAATTATACCGAAAATTCCGTCTCATACACAAAAAATAAAGAAGAGACATCTACTCCATTACAGAATAGATATCCCTTCTTTTGTTTATAAATTTATCCCCTAAGGATTAGTAGACCAAAGTCCTGCTGATTTAATAAATGTACGTTTATTTAATTTCAGCTGCGCTACGATAAATTCTGCAATATCTTCTGCTTGCATTACTTTATCTGGGTTTCCGTCAGTTAATCCTAAATCTACAGCCATATCAGTTGCTACTGTACTTGGGGTTAGAGCTGTTACACGAATGTTATGTTTGCGAACTTCCATCGCTAACGATTCTGTTAAGCCAAGAACACCAAATTTAGAAGCGCTATATGCACTTGTTACAGGTGCACCTTTTTGTCCTGCTGTAGATGAAATGTTAATAATATCACCAGATTGTTGTTCAATCATGCTTGGTAAAGCTGCACGAGTTGCATAGTATACACCCATTAAGTTTACTTGAATGATTTTTTCCCAATCAGCAACGTCTAATTCTAAAAACTTACCGAATTTAGAAATACCAGCGTTATTAATTAAAATATCAATAGATCCTAAACCATTTTTTAACGTTTCAATTGCAGTAGTCACTTCTTTATATGAAGAAACATCAGCAGTCGCAATAACAGCTTTTACGCCTTCTGCTTCTACTTCTTTCGCTACAGCTTTTAAGTTTTCTTCTGAACGAGCTAAAAGACCGACATTTACGCCCTCTTTCGCTAATGCGATCGCTACAGCACGACCAATCCCTCTACCTGCTCCTGTAATTAAAGCATTTTTGCCTTGTAATAATTCTGCCAAGTATAACACTCCTTAATCATCTCAGTTATGTACTATATTAAAATTGTATCTATGTTTATGTAAAAAGGCAATGATGCACTTTCATGTGCGTAGGTTACTTATAGGTAACTATGGAAAGTTTTTATTGATAAGTCTCATGTTTTTTCCATAATTCATGTAAAATAAAAATAAATCCTGCATAGGAGAGTGCATGTGTATGAAAAGAAAAAAATGGTTCTTATCACTAACTGCAGTCGGACTATGTATCATATTTTTGGCTATGTACTTTATATTTGGTAATCCATTACATTATAAAGTAATAGAAAAAGATACTAGCGACTACCTCTATACTATAAAAGGCTATAAGCAAAAAGAAATACAAAGCATAACCGGAAAATATACTCTCATTTATAATATCGGCTATTATGCAGAGGTCGTATATAAAGACGAACCTTATTTTACATACTCTTATACATACGATAAGAATAAGAAAATAATACAAGACAACAGCATTTTAGGAAGACATACTGAGTCATTTGAAAGTCTTAATTTAAACTGGTCATTGTTTGACGAGTTAGTAGACGGTATTCATACAAACCTGCAAAAAAGAGGTTTAAGTGAAAAGAAAGATTATTCTATACGCTACGTTCAATTCATTGATATCGATAATGATAAAAACGGTGCAGAAGCATATGTTGACTTTAAGAAAGATAAAAAATCAGATTATTCATACCGTATGAATAACGAAGGAAAAGCTTATCAATATAGTTGCAGTAATGGAAAATGTATTTTTAAAGAGAAATAGTGTTAGAAGATATCCTCCTAACACTATTTCTCTTCAGAATTTGGAATACAAACAATAAATTCTGTCCCATTCCCCTCTTCACTCTCGACTTTTATTTTTCCTTGATGAAGGTCGAGTACCTTTTTTACGATAGCTAAACCTAATCCACTTCCTCCATAAGTGCGATTTCGTGAAGAGTCCGCTTTATAAAAACGCTCAAAAATATGTTGTTTCTGTTTTTCAGATATACCAATTCCAGTGTCACGAATACGTATTTCTACGAATTTCTCATGTTCTTGTAACTGAATTGTAATTGTGCCACGACTTGGAGTAAATTTAATACTATTATGAATTAAATTAATCCACACTTGACTCATACTTTCTTGATCGGCAGTTATATGCACTTTTTCTAAATCAAGGTCTAATTCAATTTCTTTTTCAGCCCAGAGCGGTTCACTATTTAACACAATTTGCTTTAACTGTTGATCTAATCGATAAGTCGCTTTTTCTGGTGTATACTCCTCTGACTCTAAAAGAGTTAGTTTCAGTAAATTTTGGCTTAGTTTAGATAATCTCGTCGTTTCCGTTTCAATAATGGTAAGATAATGCTTTCTTTTTTCCTCCGAAAGATTGTTATCTTGTAGTGCTCTAGCAAATCCTTTTATAGAAGTTAAAGGTGACTGTATTTCATGAGAAACATTCGATACAAATTCCTGGCGCATTTTCTCCATCGCATTCAGTTCATCTGTCATATCATTTATACTTTTTACGAGTACACCAATTTCTCCATCATACTTTTCTTCATTTCGTATTTTTACGGAGAAGTCTCCTTTTGCAATTTTTTGTATCGGTTCAATAATAGTCCAAATCATTGCCTCTCGTTTTGGTCTCATTAATATCCCAATCAATGTCCAGATAAGAACAATAAATACAAAACCGACCATATCACTAATTAGAAAGGCCACAAACGACGATACGTTTACTTCAAAAGCATTCAATATACTAGTTGCTACATAAAATGCGATAGACCAAATTATAGTGAGAAAAGAAAAAAGCGCTAATACCGCTCCCGTTACTTTCAACATCTTCAACTTACTCATTCGTTTTTTTTCCTCATTTACTTACCTCTAAGCGATACCCTAATCCTCTTATCGTTTTAATACTAAACTTCGACTTCTCTTCTTGAAACTTCTCACGTAGTCGATTAATATGAACGTCTAGTGTACGTTCATTCCCTTCAAAATCATATCCCCATACATCTTCAATTAACTGCTCTCTCGAACAAGTTCTTCCTGCTTTAGAACCTAAAGTAAAGAGCAATTCGAATTCTTTTAGCGGTAATGTGACTGTTTGTTCTCCGGCTGTAACTTCAAATGTTTTACGATTTAACAGTACATTCCCAATTTGAATCGATTGCGACACTGTAATTTGGTAACGTTTCAATAACGCCTTAACTCTCACTACTAGTTCTATAGGATCAAATGGTTTTACAAGATAATCATCGGTGCCAAGGTGAAATCCTTTTACTTTTTGAGACGTTTCCCCTTTAGCAGTTAGCATCAAAATTGGAATATCATAGTACTTCCTTAATTCAAAACATACATCAAATCCATCCATATTTGGCATCATGATATCAAGAACAACCATATCAACTTTTACTTCGTCTATTTTCTGAAGTGCATCTAGTCCATCAATTGCCTCATATGTTTGAAAACCTTCTCGTTCTAAAAATACAGAAACAAGTTCTCTAATATGCGGATCATCGTCCACTATTAAAATGTTAGGTATCAAAGAAACCACTTCCTTTCTAATTCGCATCCTTTATAAAACTTTTAAAAATGAATCATTAGTGGAGTAAAAACCCCACTGATGATTCATTTTATAATACGCCCTCTTTAATTTTCAATTGTTGCGTTGCAAATTCACGATACATATCATGTGTCTGTAATAATTCATCATGTGTACCGCTTCCTGTAAGATTCCCTTTTTCTATAAAGATAATTTTATCTGCATCCACAACAGTAGAAAGTCTATGTGCAATAACTAATGTTGTTCTGCCTTTCATTAAGTTATTTAACGCTTTCTGAACGACAGACTCTGATTTACTATCTAGACTGGAAGTTGCTTCATCTAACATAAGAATTTGTGGATTTCGAAGTAACGCTCGAGCAATCGCAATTCGTTGTCTTTGCCCTCCTGAAAGCTTCACACCACGTTCTCCAACTTCTGTTGCGTATCCGTTTGGCAAATCATGAATAAATGCATCAACATATGCCATCGCTGCTACTTTTTCAATTTCTTCATCTGTCACTTCACCCTCAACACCGTAGCAAATATTATCGCGAATTGTCCCATCGATTAATGGACTATCTTGTGATACGTAACCGATTTGACGTCGCCATGATTGCAATGAATAACTCGTAATTGATTCTTTTCCTAATTTAATAGCACCGCTAGTTGGCTCGTAAAAACGTTCTAATAGTGAGAATAACGTCGTTTTCCCGCTACCACTTGGTCCTACGATTGCTGTTACTTTTCCTGATTCAATTGTGAAATCAATATTCTTTAAAACTTGCTCTTCTTCGTTATACTCGAAATGTACATTTTCAAGAACGATCGGCTGCTTAGCATTTGTGACCTTCACACCAGTTTCATGATCTTCTACTTCATATTCTAAAATCGTATTAATTCTTTCCGTTGCACCAATCGCCTTTTGAAATTGTGTAAAGAACATAGATAATTGACTCATTGGCATTATAATTTGAACTAAATATAAAATAAACGCTACTAGTTCTCCTGTTGTTAATGCACCGCTAGAAACTCGCATTCCACCATACCCTACGATAATAACAAGCAATGCCATTAAAACAAACGACATAACTGGTGAAATTAACGCTTGCACTTTTCCCTCTTTCAAACCAAATTGTAATAGCTTTTCAATACCTTTATTTCCAGTTTCATATTCCTTTTTTTCTGTGTTCGAAGATTTCACTAAACGAATTTCTGATAACACTTGTGTTAATACACTAGTAAAAGATGCTGTTTCATCTTGAAGTGCTTTTGAAATCTTATACATTTTTCGTCCAAGCGGAACTAAAATGAGTACTGATAATGGAATAACCGTTAAAAGTAAAAGTGTCATTTTCCAATCTAAAACAAATAATACAATTAATGATCCAACAATTGAAATACCGCCTGTTAATAAATTTGACAAATGCTCAGAAATTAACGTTTTCACAACTCCTGTATCATTTGTCATACGACTAATTGTATCGCCTGTTCTATTTTGATCATAATAAGTTACCGGTAAAATAAGCACCTTTTTCCACAAACGTTCTCTCAGCCCAGCTACAATCTTCTGTCCAATATAATTTAATAAATATATAGACAATCCTGCAGCTATAGTTTGCATAATAAAGAATGCAACTAGCCCAACAATTTGCCCTGTACTAATTGAAGAAAGTGAAAAATTATCTACTAACCCCTTCGTTAACATCGGAATAAATAAACTCGCTCCCGTAGAAAGCAAACTCATTAATAATGCAAAAGCAAGAATCCCTTTCGGAGGATTTGTATCTTGAATAAGGCGTAAAAACTGCCTCCAGCTCCCTTTTTTCTTCATCTCATTTCTAACTTCCATTCCTGTTCATCTCCTCGTGTTAAACCAAACTGTTCTTTCTAAAAATAGAATACAATACGAATGTAAACTGAATGTAAACACACTTTTTCTATTTTTACAAAATATACATAAAAACGCATCTTTACAACAGATATAAACATCTGATATTATTACCTAGTACTAAATATTATTCTATGTGAATTATAAATAACCAATTTACGATACTATATAAATCTCCCGTTATTGAAAGGAGTATCCTTTTTGCAAACAAGTATACATTCCGAAAAAGAAACAATCATTTTTATTCATGGATTAGTTGGCAATCGTCGTGCCTTCAAAAAAGAGCATAAACGATTTTCCGCCTCTTACAACATTATTACTTATGACTTATTAGGTCACGGCGACGATAAAGGAGAAGCTATCGAATTTTCATTACAGCGTCTCGTAGATCAATTATTGAATTTATACGAAAAAGAAGGCATTAAAAAGGCCCATATTTGCGCTTTAAGCTACGGCTGTTATATCTCTACAATTTTTGCACAAATGCACCCAGAAAAAGTTTTGAGCATTTGTCATATTGGTGGACATTATAATAACCCTTCCCTTTTATATAACGTATTTCAAAAGTTTTGGGAGAAGCGAGGAGACGATTACTCTAAATGGCTCTCTCAATACGCAAATACTATTTTTCCAAGTGGCATATTAAAGGCAAATCCGTTCGCAGTCATTTCAAGAAATATTTATTACCGTTTCGGATTGCAATTACATTCATCAATTATTGCCCAATCATTACGGCATCGTTTAGAATTCGATTTAAAATCTAAATTAAAATCACTTCCCCACCCTATTCTATGGGTAATGGGTGAACATGATCATCTCTATAAATCTTGTCTTTTTGATTTGAAATCCATTCTTCCTAACGTTTTATATAAAGAAATACCGCTTGCAGGACATGCAGCAAACTTATTTCGCCCGAACTACTTTCATGACCTATATGCTCGATTTTTAAATGGAAAGTTACAGTAAAAACTACTACATTCCCAATTTATTCAACTATAAAAAGGCTTCCCAAGTTTCCCTGGAAAGCCTTTTCTCTATACGAAAAGTATATAAACTACTTTTTCTTAGTATGCTTTTGTGTAACCTAACATGTGCTTGCTCCAGTAAGAGTTACTTACAGAACTAATTCGTACACCAGTTGCATCAGTTTCTGCACTAATGAACTGACCGTTTCCTAAGTAAACGCCCATGTGAGAAGGACCTGATTTATAAGTATTTTGGAAGTATACTAAATCACCTGGTTGTGGATTGCTAGTTTTTGTTTTAGAGCTCCAGTATCCAGCAACTGTTTGACGAGCGCCTTTATGACCAGTTTGATTTAATACGTAGTGAATGAATCCACTGCAGTCAAAACCAGCAGGTGTTGTACCAGCAGTTCTGTATGGTGAACCATTTAAAGATCTAGCGAATCCAGCGATTGAAGATGTATCTCCACCTGTTGTTGGTTTTTGTACGTCTTTACCTGGTTGTTGAACGTTATTTGTAACGTTATTGTTATTGTTATTCGTAACGTTGTTTACTCCGCCTTTTACAAACTTAACGAAGTCTGCGCTTACGTAACCTGTACGGCCGTTATGGTTAATTTTGTACCAACCATTTTCAGCACCAGTAACGTTTAATACTGTACCGTTTGTTACGCCACCGATTACAGCGTTGTATGTAGCTGGGCCTGTACGTACTTTTAAAGCACCAGTGTTAACAACATAAGAACCACCAGTTTGAACTGTAGTAGTATTGTTGTTTGTAGTTGGTTGTTTTGTTTCGTTAGATACAGCAGAACCACCTTTTGTTACGAAGTCTTTGCTTACGTATCCAGTTCCACCATTGAAGTTGATTTTAAACCAATCTTGTACTTCACCTACAACTTGTACTGTTTTACCTTTATTTACAGAGCCTAATACTGTATGAGATGTACTTGGGCCTGTACGTACGTTAAGTGAAGAAACGTTTACTGTGTAAGTACCAGTTCCTTGTTGAACAGTAGTTCCTGTTTTACCACCAGTCGTTACGAAGTCACCACTTACATAACCAGTTTGACCGTTTACAGTTACTTTGAACCAACCGTTTTCTTGTCCAATTACTTGTAATACTTGACCTGATTTCACTTTAGAAATAACGTTATGTCCTGTACCAGCACCTGAACGTACATTTAATACATCAGCTGTTACCGTGTATTTTAATTCAGAAGTTGTTTCTACCTTTTTTGTTTCAGTTACAGTCGTTTGAGTTTGAGTTTGTCCATTAATTTCTTTTAGCGCCTCATTTGAAACTTGTGCCTGAGCAGAATCCATACCTGGAACTGCAACACCCACTACAGAAGCTGCTGCTAAACCTGCAATTACTTTTTTCATAAGTTGTCTTTACTTCCTTTCCCTACTATCCTCTTAAAAAAACTTATAAACTTAATACATTACAATATTATCAAAGTAAAATATTCATTAAGTTCCATTTTTTAACAAGAGTTTTATTTTTCACACAGAGTTCATTTTAAACGAATGAAGTGAATTCCGCGTGAACTTCATGTGAACTTTACCATTAAACTTAGTATTTTTGCAATGCTTTTTTCAATTCTCTTATGTATTTCATTGAAAATTCGACATTTCATTCATTATCTTAATATACATTTTCTATCCACTTTGAAAAACTCTATTCATCTAATCCAATGCAAAGAATGTATTTCCTAGTAAAGTCCCTTCCATGAAGCATACTCTTATCATGACAAAAAATACTTTTTTTATCAATAGTATAATATTTTCAGAAAGTTTCTTCCGATACTATCTATCGTTTATAAAAGATTTGACGATTTGTAAGATTTAACTCCAAAAATTCTGTTCTAATTTGACGAAAATACACACTCCACTACCCACTTTTCACTAACTATGGAATTTCTAGGATATTTACATTATTATATATATAGTAGTATTTTAACCAATACATATTTTATTTACCCTACACTGAAACCTATCGAACTTTTACAGGTCGGTATATTGAATTTTAAGATGGAAGTCGTATTGCCCGCAAATAATGGGATAAAAAAAGGAGGTATATTTATGAAAAACATAATAGAGGATCCTATAAATAAAAATATAGAATTGTACTATGCTTTTTTTCAATTCGTTTCAATTATTACCTTACAAAAAATATCAACTATTGAAACACGTAAAAACGAATTAAAAAATCAGATGAAAAATTCCTATCAAAAAAATCCTTATTACTTATAAAAGGTGAACAGGTTGTATCCCTGTTCACCTTTTATCCCGCATTAACGGGCAGTAAGACTCCCACCTCAAAATTCAGCGAAAGCAAAGAAGTTAGGTGGGGGATCAACTGCCCGTAAAAGCCCGATTGGTGTGGGCTGATAATCAGTGGGGGATGAACAACTCACCCACTGATTAAAGTTTCACTTTATCATTCCTACATTATTTATAAATTTTCACACGGTTTTCTAAAGGGTGGTATTCTTTTTCACCTGCAGGTACCACCGGTTTACCAAACGGCATTTGTGCAGTAAGTTTCCAATTTTCTGGAACTTCCCATTCTTTTCTCACTTCTTCATCAATTAATGGATTGTAATGCTGCAATGTAGCACCAAATCCTTCAATTTCTAAAGCTGTCCAAATTGCAAATTGTAACATTCCTGAGGATTGCTGTGACCACGTTGGGAAATTCTCTTTGTATAATGCAAAGTTTTCTTGCAGTTCTTCCACTACTTGACTGTCTTCAAAGTATAAAACCGTTCCATAACCACTTTTAAATGCATTCATTTTTTCTTCAGTAGATGCAAAGTTATTTTCAGGTACAATTTTTCGTAACGTTTCTTTCGTAATATCCCATAACTTATCATGTAGTTCTCCTAGCAAGACGACAACGCGGGCGCTCTGAGAGTTAAAAGCTGAAGGTGTATGTTTTACAGCATGATAAATCACTTCTTGAATTTTTTCATCAGAAACTACTTGCTCTTTACTAATCGCGTAAATAGATCTTCTGTCTTCAATTGCTGTGTAAAAATCTTTTGCCATCATAATTCCCTCCAATTTTCATTTGAGGCTTTTTCATATGTATACATCATATTCCGCCTCTTAAAACTTATCATTAATAAGCTTCTAACTTTAGACTATCAACAAACAATAATAAACTCAAATAATAACACTCACATTTTTCACCTTTTTACTTCCTAATGCTAACAATAAAAAGGCAATTTATTGTTACCGATAATAAGTAACAACAAATTGCCTTTCTTATATGATGATCCAACTCAGTATTTCACTTAATTAACTAAGCCAAATGCATAAGACATTAGCTTGTTCGTCTCTGTAAAACGCTTCGTTTTACCTTTCGTTCCCATTACAACAGTAATAATACGAGTATCACCTTGTTTTGCTGTACCCGTAAAACAATACCCCGCGCTATCTGTAAATCCTGTTTTTAATCCGTCTATTCCTTCTATATATAAAGCTTTATTATTTTTGTTTAACATATCATTTGTACTTGCAACATTAATATTATTAAATGCTAACTGACTTTGACGTAAGTGAGTCACTTCTAATATTTCTGGATAGTCTTTTATTAGATGATACGCCAAGTTTGCTACATCAGCAGCTGTCATCTTCGTCTCACTTCCATCAGGTTCTTGTAGTCCTGACGCATTTGCGAATTTAGCATAATCGGACATTTTTAACTGCTTTGCTTTTTCATTCATAAGCTGAACGAAATCTTTCTCTGTTTTTGCCATATGTTCAGCTAAAGCTACAGCCGAATTATTTGCTGATTCAATCATTAATGCATGGTACAAATCTTTAACAGTTAATGTGTCATTCACTTGGACTGGGATTCTCGCACCCTCTGTTTGTGCCGCTTTCGCACTCATTTTCACTGGATCTTCCCAGCGAACTTTCCCATTATGTACATTTTCTAATAGAAGGTACGCTGTCATCATCTTAGACATACTTGCTGGCGCAAAAGCTTCATTTTCATTATGTTGATAAATAATATCTCCATTACTCGCATCGATAATCATAGCTGCTTTTGCATCAATTTCCGGTGGTATGTACTTTGGTGGCACTACTTTTTCAGCTAATCCTGTTTGAGGTAGTTCTGCCACTTGTAAAGGTTGTCCCTCTATATTTGTTGCACTCTTTTGAGTTCCTTGGAATAAGAACCAACATATCCCTAAAATAATGACTACTAGGATCGTCAGCCTTCCCCATTTTAACCGCTTCATTTCAAAACTCCTTTAGCAAACCTTTTATACACTCACGTTTAACCATAACAATAATTACTTTATATCGTCAAGGCAAAAAGCATATTTATTCATCTAATACATTTATGTTACAATTAAAATACCAAAATATAAGAATATTCAATGTTATATTGTCGTAATTTAACTACTTAATAGAAAGGATTCTTACAATGCTACTTCCAAAAACATTAAAATACGGAGACACAATCGGCATTTATTCGCCCTCTTCACCAGCAACCTACACTTCTCCTAAAAGATTTGAACGAGCGAAATCTTATTTACAACAGAAAGGATTTCACATATTAGAAGGTTCACTAACAGGTCGATATGATTATTATCGCTCTGGCAGTATACAAGAGCGTGCCGAGGAACTGAATGCTTTAATAAGGAATCCTAATGTATCTTGTATTATATCAACAATTGGCGGTATGAATTCCAATTCCTTATTACCTTATATTGATTATGATGCTTTTCAAAATAATCCTAAAATAATGATTGGCTATTCAGATGCAACAGCTTTATTGCTAGGGATTTATGCCAAAACAGGAATCCCTACATTTTACGGTCCGGCACTCGTCCCCTCCTTTGGAGAATTTGAGCCTTTTGTAGATTATACATACAAATATTTTGTAGAAACATTACTACATGATCAATCGCTTCCTTACAACATAAAACAGCCTTTATTTTGGTCAGATGAATTTATTAATTGGGAAGTGAAAACGAAAGAAAAAGAACTTAGACCAAATAATTGGATTTCCGTAACAAATGGACAAGCTACTGGACGTATTATTGGTGGGAACTTAAATACAATGCAAGGAATTTTGGGTAGCCCTTATATGCCAAGCATTCAAGAAGGCGATATTTTATTTATTGAGGATAGTTCAAAAGATGCAGCTACTATTGAAAGAAGCTTTTCATTACTTAAAATTAACGGTGTATTTGATAAAGTTTCAGGTATACTTCTTGGAAAACATGAGCAATTTGATGATTGTGGTACAAAGCGCAAACCGTACGAAATATTATTAGAAGTACTGCAAAACCAAAGCATTCCTTTATTAGCTGACTTTGATTGTTGTCATACCCACCCGATGATCACTATGCCGATAGGTGTTCAAGTGAACATGGATGTAACCAATAAAACAATACATATTTTAGAAAAATGGAAGATATAAAAAACGCCTATATTATAGGAAGAAAATATTATAAACTTTCCATTAGAAAACATAAAAAAGCTCCGTTCATCACAAAACGGAGCTTTTTATTATTGTCCTAAATTTTGAACCTTCTCTTTCAACTCACGAACTTGATCAATCGTCTGCATAAGCTCAGAGTTTTTAAATTGCTCTACATCCACTTTTCCTTCTTCTATCTTCGTCATTGCCGTATCAATTAATGTATTTAACTTTTCGTTATATCCGACGATTTGCTGATGAAGATCCTTTGCTACATCAGGTGGTGTTAATTCATTGAAAGCGGGTATATCTTGTTTAATTTCACTAAGCTTCGTTTCTAATTCTTTTCGAGCCTCACTATCATTAACAGCCTTTTCAGCTAATGCTGGTGCATCATTTGCAAATGCACTTATTTCATTTACATAGTCTGTCGCTTTTTGAGCATAATCTATGGAGTTCTTTCCTTGCTCTACTAGTGAACACCCCATTAAACCAATTGAAACCATACATACTAATAAAATTGATTTGATTTTCATTTTAGACTCCCTTCGTCATTATACTTGTCTGTAATCTTCTTTATCATAACTTCTAGCTAAATCATCTACAACCTTTTTCAAATAGCTATTTAACCTCTCACATGCCCTATTATCGTTACAACATCTATTTCTATATGTACGCTAATAATATCTTCAATTATATCCATATACCCTTGTCCTATAGCTGCTCCATAGCTTAATGTAAGCCCCTTCTTTTCATACACTGACTTTGGCACTGAAAAAATAAATCTTCTCAAGTTTCTTTCATCAGCAGGCTCCATAATTAAAACAATTCCATCCTCTTCAAACATATACACTCGCCCTCCAACTTTACATTCACTATGGCTCAGTATTGCCTTTGTCAGCTAAATTTAAAACAAAAAAATAAGTTGCACATCGCTCTATAATTAAAATAAGAAGCATTAATTCTTTTTTTTAAGTTTAATGCTTCTTCAAAACTTTGATTTAATTGTCCATAATCCGTATTATACGAATTATTTCAATTCCCCTCAATTCTTCATTTCCGGACAATATAGAGTACATCAGTTTCAGATAAACCAAATTTCCTCGCACTTTTCATTCCTTGTTTTTCAGCTATGTTATACAATTCCACCTTAAATCCTACATTCATTAATCGTTGTATAAATCCTGATTGATTATAAATTCTTACATGTTCTTCATGACCAAAAGCTAATTTTCTCAATTTTGGCGTTAAAATTAATTCATTCTCTATAATAATATCTACATTCATTACGATTGGAGCTTGAATAATTCCCCATCCATTTGTTTTTAATACTCTATATAACTCTCTCATCGCTTTTTCATCATCTTGAACGTACTGTAATACATGACCACATAAAATCACATCAAATGTATCATTTTCATATGGAATTCTAGTAACATCAATTTCCTGCATTAATGGATCCTTTGGTTCAATATCTCCACACACATATATAATATTTTTATACTGAGCAAACCAACTTCTTAACTTCGCTTCTGGTGCAATATGAAGCATAGTATCATTTTCACTTAATAAATCCGTTTCCATTTCAATATATACACGATATAACCTTTCACGGTCCATCGAATCACATACCGGACAAATCCCCGTATCTTTATTCCACATCTCGAATTTGTATTTTGGAAAAGCGTAATGTTCTGGCCAAGGAGAAAATTTTTCAAATTGTTGATTGCAAAATTGACAATAGCAGACTTCTTTCTCAAATATACGATTAACTAGCTTATTTAGTTCCTTCTCTATCTTTTCATTATCAATTTGATTTAATTGACTATTTTTTACCACATCCTTAATTATTAAAACCGTATTTTCCAAACAATTAGTTAAACACTCTTTATAATCTTGCTCACAATTTAAAAACCCACTATTATATGCATCTATTATTAATTCAATCCATTCTTCAATTGTCTTTAATGTAAATTGCATTTGTTTTTGATTTTCCCCACTATGTTGTCTAAAATAACTAAGGGGTTCCTCTATATAAACTACTTTTCCTTTCTTCATCATATCTAGCCATGTTGCAATGTCATTAATAGCAGAGTAAGCCTTCCCCTTAAAACACCCAAAATCCCCTCCCAAAAATTTTCGATTAAATAGAACTGTTGTAGGCTCACCAACTACATTTTTTAAGTTTTTTAACATATAATCCCCTAATTCTTTCCCTTCAAAAAGTGTAGTTTCTTTGGCAATTTTCATATTCAATGTTGATGGTGATAATACTTTTCCATTCTCATCAATTAATTCACGATATGACGTCACAAACGAAATGTTTTCTAGACTAAAAAAACAGTTCATCATTCTTTTAATCTTTTCAGGATGAAATAAGTCATCATCTAATAAAAAGTTTATATAATCTCCATTTGCAAGTTCTATACACTTATTAAAGTTCTCTGCTTCTAATCGAGGTTTATTTTTAACATATGTAATACATTCATATTCACTTAAATATGGTTGGATCATCGCTTGAATTTCACCGTTTATACTATCGTCAGAAATTATTATTTCGATATTTTCATATGTTTGATTCAAAGCACTTTTGAGAGCTAATTCCAAGTAATGGGGTTTATTATAGGCAGGAATGAGTATACTGACTTTCGGTAAATGAGAGTTGTTATTCCGATACTGTTTTTTCTTTTCTATATTTATTTCCTTTCGCTTAATTTTTCGGTAATAGTCTAATGTATATAATATTGATGATGGAACTAATTTTTTTGCATAGTCTAGGAAATTAGTTATCGCTTTATATAACTCTTTTTCAGTAGATAAAAAACCATACTTTTCTCCAACTATAATACTATGTGAAAAATCCTCTACTCCATCCATAAGTTTATTAGATTCATTCAACTGTTGACCTGAATGTAATCGGAAGTAACTAAGTGTCTCCGCTATGTATACTGCTTTTCCTTTACTTAATAAAGATAACCATGAGGCTATATCTACATTACATAGATACCTTCTCTTATCAAAAATCCCATACGGTTCTTGTAAATCATTTTTACGAAATAAAACTGTTGTCGGTTCTCCAATATAATTTTTTTGATCCACAATTACCCTATTTCCTAGTTCTGTTCCCTCTATAATCGTATCCTCTTCAAATAAACGGACAGTTGAATAAATATGTCGTAGTTCTTTCCCTTTATCATCAATTACTTGACGATGAGATGTTACAAGCTTGATTTCATTATCTAAATCATTGAAAAAATACTTCATCATTTTTTCAATTTTATTCATATGAAATATATCATCATCCATTAAAAAATTTATATACTCACCGTTCGCTTCATTAAATAACATTAGCGCATTTTCAAATTGTCCGAGAGTTGACCTGTTTTTTATATAAATAATATTTGAATGATCACATAAGTATTTTTGTAACACATTTTCCGTTTCGTCATTCGTGCTATCATCTCCAACAATAATTTCTATATTAGAATATGTTTGTTGTAATACACTACACAATGCTTTTTCAAAGTAGCCAGGACGATTATAAGTAGGAATTAATACACTTACCAACGGAATTCGATCTATCGCCTCTTCACTTTTTTCAAAACGATTCCCCATCTTTTCCCTCCACCTTTTCGCATATTATTTATATACGCGACATAATATCACATTACTTAAACCGTATGAAACCTTTATACTTTTATGCAAGCCCATAACAAAATATCCTACTTTTCACTCCAAAATATACATATTCAATAATTTAAGCATTTGATTAACTGTTTTTTATACATTTGATTTCTATCATAAAATAATGTAAGACAAATAAAACGAAACTTTAATCAGGGGGGCTTCTCCATCCCTTCTGATTATCCCCCTCACCAATCGGACTTTTACGTACAGTTAATCTCCCGCCTAACTTCCTCACATCAGCCGGATCTTGCCCTGCAAATAGCGAGATAAATCTATACCTTAAAAAGAATATATATTTCTTAACAAAAAAATAGCTGCACCATTAGGCTTAGCTATTTTACAATTATTACTTATTCAAACTATATTCCTTTATCTAACTCATACAGCTTACGATACTTCTCGTTTTCTTTCAGAAGTTGTTCATGACTGCCTTGCATCACAATTTGGCCACGATCAAGGAATATAACTTCATCTACATGTTCAATTCCTACAAGGTGGTGTGTAATCCAAATAACAGTCTTTTCTTCTGTTGCAGAAAACATTGTTTCTATTAAAGATAATTCTGTCTTTGGATCTAAGCCAATCGTAGGTTCATCAAGTACAATAATTGGAGCCTCTTGCATTAGCGTTCTAGCAAAAGCAACCCGTTGTCTTTCTCCACCAGAAAACCTTTTCCCCATTTCATGCATTTTTGTTTGCAATCCATCTGGAAGAGAAGCTATATGCGAAGCTAATTGTGCTTTCTCTAAAGCTATCCATATCTCTTCATCCGTAGCCTCTGGTTTACCGATTCGCACATTATTTCCAATTGTCGTATCGAATAAATGCGGCTTTTGATTCAATACAGAAATATATTTTGATAAAAGATTCGTATGAGCATGTTCACTATTCAATAAAACTTCACCATGTAACGGGCTTAGCGCACCTGCTAACAATTTTAACAAAGTAGATTTTCCTGTTCCACTTCTTCCTAAAATGGCGATTTTCTTTCCTGCCTTTATTTGCAGTGATACTTCTTTCAATACAAATTCATTACTATCTGGGTAACGATACGATACATTATTTAATTCAATGTCTATATGTTTTGATGCAACATAATCTTTATCCTCATGTAATTCCTTTTCATCCTGTAAAACATCATTAGCTTCTACTTTATTTAGACGATGAGCAGATTCTACATATGATGGAATTCGATCGATGGCATCTGAAAGAGGAATAAGCGCGTTTGTGACTGATAACGTCATTAAGACGAAAGCCGCAATAACGGTAGGTGCAATCTGTTCACTTGCCGCCTCATTTCCAGTCCATATGATCATTGAAATAACTACAATCCCCACTACTAATTGAATGATACTGTCCCGAATATGATTCCAGCGCTTCATTCTTTTTTCCGTTTTTAACAACTGAGCATTTTGCTCTACATACTTATCAATGAATTCATCTTTTCTACCACTTGCTTGCCAATCAGATAACCCAAAAACAGCGTCTGTTAGTTGTTGATACAAACGGCTTCTTCCTTGCTTTAAAGTAACATGATGCTGCTTCATTAAAAGTAATGATACAAACGGAAGAAGAAAAACGATAATAGCCAACATACATGCTGCAATAAGTGCAAATACTACGTCAAATGCACCGATAACAAGTACGAATATGCTATATACAACTAATGCTAATAGACTAGGAAATATTGTACGTAAATATAGGTTTTGCAAATGCTCTATATCTTCGGATAATATACCTAACATATCGCCCGTTTGAAATCGTGAGCGAAAAAATAACGCCTGCGGTTCTACTATTCTGTATAGTTTCGTTCTCATCTTTTCTAATATGCGTAGTACGACATCGTGTCCAACTAAACGCTCTAAATAATGAAATACCGCTTGTCCTATACTAAACGCACGTGTTGCAACGATAGGAACATATACAGCCATTACATTTTCTGGTCTAAGAGCAGATTTAGAGATTAAATAACCTGAAATGAAAAGTAACATTGCACCTGAACTAACTCCAAGAAGACCAAGGAAAATAGTTAAAGTCATTCTACCTTTATTTTGCTGTATATAAGGTTTAATCCAGTTACTCATCTCTATCCCCTCTCTTTCCTGTGAAAATGTAATGCCTCATTCTTTAAAAGTTCTTCATACGTTCCGCTTTCTATCATTTCCCCTTTATTTAAAATAAGAATATGATCCATCTGTTTCATCCAGTGAAGACGATGTGTTGCAAGAAATACTAGCTTACCTTCAAACAGACGTAACATCGCTTGCTTTATTTCAAATTCAGTTTCAATATCAAGATGTGCTGTAGGCTCGTCTAATAGAATGATTGGCTTTTTGCTTAAAAGTGCACGCGCCATAGCGACACGTTGTTCTTGCCCGCCACTAAGCATACGTCCACCTTCTCCAATTCTTTCATACATCCCATTCGGAAGCGATGTAACGAGTGAACGAAGACCAACTTCATTAATAACTCTTTCCACTTCTGCATCAGTTGTATTTGTTTCATAGAAACAAATGTTATCTTTTAATGAAAGCGGGAAAATATAAGGTTGCTGCGGAATATAAGCAATATTCTTTTGCCAATCTTCGCGGGTATCCCCGTCAATTTCCACACCATTTACTATCAGCTTTCCACCCGAAGGAGTTAAAAATCCTGCTAATACATCAATTAACGTCGATTTCCCTGCCCCACTTTCACCAATTACACCTATAGCGCCAATGCCTTCCCAAGTAAAATCAATTCCCTCTAATATAGCTTTCTCAGATTCATCATTCTTTACTTTTACATCTTGTAATTTCAAGTTACTAGCGGAATTCCATATTAGACCTACATTTGATTCTTTCTTTCCTATTTCTTTTTGTTGCTGTAAAATCTCTTCTATTTGCTCCATTGCAAGTTGTCCATCTAATGTAGCATGATAATTCGCTCCAACTTGTTTAATCGGCAGAAAATATTCCGGAGATAAAATTAAAATCGTAAGGGCTGGCAATAGTACAATTGTCCCATCTATTAAACGTATCCCTAATCCGACCGCCACAAATGCGATTGATAAACTCGTAAAGAAATCTAATGCAAAAGAAGAAAGAAAAGCAACTCGCAAAGTACGCATCGTTGCTTTTCTATATCTTTTACTTACTTTTTCAATCTTTCCTTCGTGCTGTTTACTTTTACCTAAATACTTTAATGTTTCTAATCCTTTTAACGTATCTACAAAATGATTAGAAAGTACACGATACGACTCATACTGACTATCCGCCATCTTTTGCGCTGCTAATCCTAGTAGGATCATAAATATAATCACGATAGGAATCGTTACAACTAAAATGATTCCAGACTCAATATCTAGCGTAAAAACATATAGTACAATTAGTCCCGGTACGATACTACTTCTAATCATTTTAGGAATTGTTAATTCTATATATGTTTTAAACTTCTCAATACCTTCTATCGATAAGGTAACCAGATGACCAGTTCCAGCAGTTTGAACATAACGTGGACCTAATGTGAAATACGCCTCTATTAATTGTTTTCTCAGTAGCGATCCTGTTTTTTCAGCGAAACGTTCCACTAATATTTGCGATATTCGCACTAGCATATGACGTACTGCAAACGTGATTCCAAAATAAACCGTTTCATTTAACACAGATTGCACAGTTTCTCCTTGAAATAAAAACGTAATAGCCCGTGCTAAAAACACTGTTTGCGCAATAATACTTACAGCTTCTAAAATGCTAATGATTGTTAACACTACATATAAAACTCGGCTACCAGGATACGACGGAAGTCCTCTTTTTCTTTTCATTAGTACTCCAAATCTTTATCTGACTTAACAGGTTGTCTAAACACATAGAAACTCCATATTTGACTTCCCAAAACAAATGGCAATATAGCAATTGAAAAATACGTCATCAGTTTTAGTGCATAATCTCCTGATGCTGCATTATAAATTGTTAAATCGTATATTGACCCTAACGAGCTAATTAAGACACGTGGGAACATGCCGGCAAACACACTCGCACTTAGTAAAATGATTGTTAAACTCGTCATAACGAAAGCCCAACCATCTCTTCTTCTTTTATTTAATAATGTTGACGCACATAATGCTACAAAAGCTCCAATCGGAACCATAATCCACTCTGTACCATGACCAGTGAAAATATCTGTTTTCCATAACCCTACACCGGCAAAAATAAGAAGTGCTATAATTGCAAGCGGTGCAATTTTCAACGCAGCAATACGTGCACGTTCTCTTAACTTACCAGTTGTACGTATAGTAAGGAATTGCAATCCGTGAACAATACATAGCAGAAGGAACATAACTCCTCCAAGTAATGCAAATGGATGAAGTAATGGTAAGAATCCACCTACAGCATTTTTCGTTTCATCAATTGGAATACCTACCATAAAGTTAGCAATGGCAACGCCCCAAAGAACAGGCGGTAGTAAACTTCCTAAAAACATACCCCAATCCCAAAAACCTTTCCATTTATGATTGTCTATTTTCGCACGGAATTTAAAGGAAACCCCTCTTATAATTAAAGCAAGAAGCATAAATACAAACGGAATGTAAAACCCGCTAAATAAAGTTGCATACCAGTGCGGGAATGCTGCGAACATAGCCCCACCAGCACAAACAAGCCATACTTCATTCGCGTGCCAAAATGGACCAATTGTATTTAAATATATTCTTTTCTCTAAATCGTTTTCCCCTAAAAACCTTGAAACTATACCTACACCGAAATCGAATCCTTCAAGTACAAAGAAGCCTACGAATAAAATTGCAATAATGATAAACCACAACTCATTAAGAGATAACATACTCTTCCTCCTTATCAAATGGATCATGGCTTTGAGAATCCTGTTTCGTTTTCTTATTCTCATGTCCTTTAATGACACGAACGAATAAGTAAACAGTAATTCCTCCTATAATTAAATATAGTGATGTGAATGAAACTAAAGAGAATAATACTTCTCCGAACGTAACATTTGGAGATACAGCATCTTCCGTTTTCATAACACCGAAAACTACCCAAGGCTGACGTCCCATTTCAGTCATAATCCATCCTACTGTATTACCGATAAACGGTAGTGCAATTGCATACACCATTAATTTTAAATACCAATTTTTTTCAGCTAATCGATCTTTTCTTGATAAGAACCATCCGTACGCTCCTAGAAGAAGCATAAATGTTCCACTCATTACCATCGCTCTAAAACTCCAGAACATAGTGTGTACTGGCGGAATATAATCTCCAGGCCCATATTTTTCTTCATATTGCTTTTGAATTTGATTCATCCCTTCTACTTGACCGCTAAATTTATCAAATGATAAAAGACTTAGCATATAAGGGATTTGAATTTCAAACGAGTTTTCTTGCTTCTCTGCATCAATTTTCGCAAATACTGTAAATGGAGCTGGATCCTCACTCGTATTCCATAACGCTTCAGCTGCTGCCATTTTCATTGGGTGTGTCTTAATTAATTGTTGTGCTTGCGCATGACCGAAGAATAATACTAGCGCAGTTGTAAGTGTTCCAACAATGATAGAAATGCGGAACGATTTTTTAAACACTTCAGTTTCTTGAGCTTTCGTTATTTTCCATGCACTCACACCTGCAATAAAGAATGCACCAGTTGCAATTGCTGCTGTAATTGTATGCGGGAATTGTACCCATAATTGTGGGTTTTGAATAATCGCTAAGAAATCATTCATTTGTGCACGTCCATCTGCTGCCATTTCATATCCTACTGGCGATTGCATAAATGCACTTGCAGTTAAAATCCAAAATGCTGATAACATTGTTCCAATTGAAAGGAGCCAAATACATAACAAGTGAATTCGCTTCGGTAATTTGTCCTCACCGAATACCCATAAACCTAGGAATGTAGACTCTATGAAAAATGCTAATAAGCCTTCAATTGCAAGTGATGGACCAAACACATCACCCACGAAACGTGAATATGTTGACCAGTTCATGCCAAACTGGAATTCTTGTAAAATACCAGTTACTACACCTACCGCAAAGTTAACTAGGAATATTTGTGTCCAAAACTTCGTCATCTTCTTATAAATTTCTTGTCCCTTTACCACGTATAACGTTTGCATTAACGCAATGATAAAAGCTAAACCAATAGACAGCGGAACAAAAAAGTAATGGAAAATCGTTGTTGAGGCGAATTGTATTCGTGCCAATTCGAGCGTTTCCATACTACAATCACTTCCTTCATAATTTTTTATATCGTAATTTCAATTGAGTTGTATGAATAAAACAACTCAAATCTTAGAAATATAGAAAGATAAATTTGTTTATGTACTTTTAGAAAATATAAATTTTCAGTTTTCAAGATAATTACAAAAGAACTTTCTCATAAAATTTACCTTTTCACTATTTCAGTAGTGTTTTATCCGTTAATCGAATTGTATAATATACCTGCATAGTAAATTCAGCTGATTTTTGACGTATTATTGACATCATTTTGTCTGAAATATGTCTTTTGTCATTTTTTTGAATTAGATTTTTCTCATTAATAAAATGTATTTTTTTAATATAAGACTTACTTCCATATCAATAAAACAATCATTTTTCTCTTCATACACTTGACTTTCGCGCGAAAAAATGTCCTCTAAATTAACGGAGAAATCAGTTAGTTTTTGTCAAGAGAAAAATATATTTCTAAAATTCAAACACGAAATAATGTTATTCAAAAATAGAAAATCCCCTCCCTCTTTCTAGTCTAAAAATTCATTTTTTTGCCATTTTTTCAAACTAAATTAATACATAAAAAAATACCGAGAATCGATTAGACTCTCGGTATTTTTCAAATTATTTTGCTGTATGTTTTCTAATAGCCGGTAAAATTTCAGTAGCAATTAATTCAATGTTTTTCTCAATTTTATTAAGTGGTACGCCACCAAAATCAATTTGTGCCATAAAACGTTGTTGCCCAAATAATTCATATTGGTAAAGCATTTTTTCAATAATTTGTTGCGGGCTACCAACCATTAATGCGTCACGGTAATCTACTGCATTTGTGAATTGTTGCTTCGGATACCCACCACCGCGCAGTGTAAGCATACCAGCATTAATATGAGGATAGTATTCACTAAATGCATCTTGTGAATTTTTTGCTGTATAAAATAAACTCGTTGTTGCAACTGGCAAACTTGCTGGATTAAATCCACTTTGCGCCGCAGCCTCTCGGTAGGCATCTACCGATCCTTTAAAGTTAATAGCTGGGCCACCTAGTGTTGTTATCATCATTGGTACACCCGCACGTCCCGCTTTAATCGCACTAGCTGGTGGGCCACCAACTGCACGCCAAATTGGTAAGTTATTATTTTTAGCTCTCGGAATAACCGATGCATGTGCAAGCGGCGCTCTGAACTGTCCGTTCCATGTTACATGTTCCTCTTTATTAATTTTTAATAAAAGATCCATTTTCTCTTCAAATAACTCTTCATAATCATTCACATCATAACCAAGTAAACTATATCCCCCAATACGAGATCCACGACCAGCTACGATTTCTGCACGTCCATTAGAAATTAAGTCAATTGTAGCAAAATCCTCATATACTCGTACCGGATCAGATGTACTTACTATCGTTGCTGAACTTGCAATTTTTATATTTTTCGTAGCTTGTGCAATAGCTCCTAAAATAACTGTATGAGCTTGCGTTGTAAAATGCGTTTGATGACTTTCACCGACAGCAAATACATCAAGTCCAGCTTCATCCGCTAACTTAGCTGTTTCAATTAATTCATGAATTCTTTGTTCTGCACTAATTTTCTCTCCGTTATGCGGATTTAAAACATGATCCCCAATTGAATATAATCCAAACTCTATTCCTTTACTTGTATCCATACGGTATTTTTCCATAGTTGTTCTCTCCTTTAATTCTGTCGTATTCATTTTCTTCAATCACCCATCACTTGATTAGTCAATTGATGGTGTAAAAAAAATTACTCATGTGGTAATTCTTTTTTTTCGCTATGCTTATGAACTTTCGTCATTAACTCGTATAATATTTTCTGCTCTTCTTCATTTAATACATCATCAAAAAACGAAGATTGAAATGCAAGCTGCTCTGGCAACGCTCTCTCTAAAGCTGCTTCCCCTTGCTCTGTAAGACTAATTGTTTTCGTTTTCCAGTCTTGTTTTCGCACAATATATCCTTCTTTTTCAAGACGAGTTAACATTCGAGAAATGCCACCTTGTGTAACAGTAACCTTCTCAGCTAACTCCATTTGTGTTAGTGGTTGATACGTACGTATTTGCAAAAGCACATCAAATTGAGCTGTCGTTAAATCAAAACGTTTTAAAAACTCATTTGACATCTGATTACTTTGGTTCGTAAATCGTATTAAACGTAACCATATTAATGATCCTATCGTATTATCACGCATGTTTGATCACTTCCTATCGTGAATCTTACTATCACTTTACCACTCAAGTGATAGTGATGCAAGAAATAATTTCATTTTTTATATAACTCAACTTACTTGTACTTAACTAAAGGCATCACTCGTGTAGTATTAGGTCTACTTACCATTCTCTACATCTCCATAAAAAAAGGATTAAGCTCAAACGCCAATCCTTATCATGCATTTATTTTTTGTTTTTAAAACAGTATGTTTGAAATTCACACCATCTAATCTATTATTTTCTTTTATCGTACCGTAAGCATACTGGCTTCATGTAAAACCTGTATAAGTTTGCATAAAAGGCCCTTGTTTACACCAATCGGGCTTTTACGGGATAAATCATTTAAGTTCTACTTTTACTTCCTCTTTAGACATAACATCAGGTCTATAAATTAATTCAAGATTAGAATCACCTTTTTTCGCTTCAAATGTTATGGCTCCTGTTAACTTACCGTTTGGATCTACATCTTTAATTTTAAAAATATTTTTATTACTAGTTGAAAATGTATGGTCCACAATACTTCCGTCGCCTCTTTCAAGGTAAAAATCTAATGGGTTAATTCTAACTTTTTGATTACCAATATTCTCTACTGTAACATGAACAATAATAAACTCATTACCTTTTTCCAGCTTATCATATTCTGCCACTTGTGCTATTTGTACTTTATGGACTGTTAATTTTTGATTTCTAATTTGAGTAGTTTTTTCAACACTATATTCTCTTGTATCTTCATTCTTCGTATTTTCTTTTTTGGCACTACTTTGCTCTTCCTTAGTATTATTTGATACAGTTTTAGCTACTTCTTTCTTCTCATCACATGCCGATAAACTGAAAGCTAAAGTCCCTCCTAAAGTGACTGTCGCGATTTTTTTAAACATAAATTCCCTTCCCCCAATGTGAAAATGATAAAAATCCCCAAAAACTATATATTATACTAACAGATAAATGAACAGTATATTGTCGCTATGTGTCGAATGTAGTAAGGCTATATATAAGTATGAAGTCTTACTTTGCTTCATCTCTCAACTGTTCGACATATGATAAAATCTTAACAATAAGATATCTACCTTACTTACGAACTCTTTCTTCCCATAACTATGAGTATCATAAAGTTTTAAATAAGAAAAAATTCAAATAAAATGATAAAATTAAACAAAGCACTAGTATAAAGGTGGGCAGAACATGCATATTTCTAAACAATTTATAAAACCATTTCCTGAATATGAAGACATATTTTATGATGATTTGGAACAACATAAAAAGCACTTTTTACCCATTTGTTCTATAAACTTACAATGTATTGAACCGGAATTGGACGAATGGTTACATATTGTGTCAGCAAAAGAAATCCATGATGGTTGCGTGGGTGATTTCACCAAACCATTTCACACAAATTTTACGAAAGCAGATACATTAGGATTCGATGTCATTAATGGAAAATATAAATTTGAAGCGGATTGGAATTATTTCGAAATCGAACAAAATAATTCTGACATAATAGAACAAGCCTACGAGAGTAATGAAAGAAATTATCAAATCCGTAAAGAGTATTTTCAACGTAATCAAAAAATTTATCCTTATTCTAGCTTTGGAAAAGAAATAACATCTGTAGAAGTATTAGAACAAGAGTTTGCTGAAAAACAAACAAATGGCTGGGGATTAAATTATCCCGTGGTAAATGGTATCCTAGATGATGTTCGTTTTATGACAGAAGAAGGTGAAGAATTATTAGAAGACTGCGATAACGAAGACGAAATTTTTGACTTTACGAATCTTCTATATGTACCAAAAGATAAATATGGACATCCATTTACATATGTTGGATTTGTTACAGGATATTATTTTCAAGCTTATGGTGCCGATCGTATTTACTTATTCTTTAATAAAGAATTAAGAAAAGCAGTAATTTGTTTTGAATATACATAAGATAATTAAGAAAAGTCCATTTTGAACATTATTACTTGACTCAAAATGGACTTTTTATAAATAATTTATTTATATTTCAATTCCTCATCTACTGTGAAATGTGTAAAACCTCATATATTGTAATATCCTCCATCTCTTCAATTTCAGGCTTTACTTCATAAAATTCAAACTGACTATATCCCCACTTATCTGGGTTATACACTATTACATTCCCTTTACAATTTTCTGTATTCTGGACATTCTTATTAAAAATGCTAAATTGAGTCCCCCTCAATGAATTACTTTGAGAAATACTCCCTACATATTCAACAACATACTTACATTTCTTAAAATCATCCTTTACATTAACAACTAATGGAACACCTATATTTATTTGTTGCCATCCAAAAGATTGTAAAATATTATCGTAATACCCTTCAAAGATAAATTTGTTCATTCCTTCATGGCCATTCCAAATATATAAAGGTGCATAACAGTTATAGAAATTCCCATGCTTACCTGCCTCAGTCATTAAATATGCTTTAAAATTCAATTCTTGAAAACCATCCATTTTATACCCATTATCCTTTACCCTTTTCTTAATAATCTCCATATCATAATCTTTTGGCAAAATGACCTTATATTGCATTCCAATCATGTTTATCACTCACTTTCCATCTTATATACACAATGATAAGGCAATGATTGACTAACGTAAAATAGGTATAAATTATGCTTGGTATCATTTATAATGATATCGTATAAGGGGCTGTGATAAATGGAAATAAATGATCTTATTATATTCAAAACTGTAGCTAGCGAAGGTTCTATTAGTAAAGCTGCTAAAGAGTTAGGATATGTTCAGCCAAACGTAACTGAGCGAATCAAAAAATTAGAACAAGAATTAGAAACTCCTTTACTACATAGAGATAACAAAGGCGTTTCCTTGTTACCTTCTGGTGACATTTTATTAGACTACACGAATCTAATATTAACTCTAGTAGAAGAAGCAAAAGATAAAATTAAAACGAATGGTTCTTCTTATATAATTGCGACGTCACAATCTATTTTGACTAATTATGTAAGTAAGCGCATTAAAGAAAATTTCAGGAATTATCAAATATATGTAGAAAATAGTAGTCATTTGCAAAAATTACTGCAGCAACAAAAAGTTGATATGGTCATTACTTATGAGGATTACCCGGACACAGCGTTTAAAAAAGTATTTTTCACTTCAATTTCTGTAGGCTTATTAAAAGCGAAAGAAAAGTGTACCATTGACTTTTCAAAGGAACTCTTCTTCGTTAGCAATGACAAAAAGTGCCCTTTTAGAAATAGGACGATACAATTTCTAAAAGAAAATAATCTATCTCAGCATCAACTTCAACAATTAGATTCTTATTCACTCATTGAAGATTTTATAAACGATGGCAACGGAATAGCCTTTTTACCGATTAGAAATGATAAATTGGTACCAATTGAAAATGTTCCAATTGAGAAATTAACCGTTCATTTTTTTACAAATCAAAACTCTTTAAAACAAATCCCTGATGAACTATTTGATTAATATAATAGCTATAAACTAATTACATACACCAATAAAAATCCCTCCTTTACGAATCTAAAAGAGGGATTTTTATATTCTATACAATTGATTTTTCACACATTTTGCTCTACTTCTGCACTTTTCTCCTTCTTACTCTGTTTCACATTCTTCAGTCTCTTAATCGTGCCAACTAATCCTTTCGGAAAAACTAACAAGACGATAATGTACAATAAACCAAGAATAATTGTCCATCTTTCAAAAATCGGATACGCTGTGGCTAGTTCTGATAAATAATATTTCAGTGATTCAATAATTCCAGCTCCAGCAATCGCTCCAATTAACGTTCCAACTCCGCCAATCATCGTCATCAATAATGCATTTAATGTCATTTCAATTGAAAATACAGTCGTATTAACAAAGCGTAGTGTGATAACAAATAAACCACCGCTAATTGTAGCAACTACTCCTGCAACAATACTAGCAATAATTTTATAATGAAGAACTTTATATCCTAGTGCTTCCACACGTTGCTCATTTTGTGAAATTGCTTTTAATACTTTTCCAATAGAAGATTTTGTGAAAAGACGTAACAGAATAAAAATGACAATTAAACATATAAGTGTTACATAATAAAAGGTAAGACGATCACGGAATAAGTCTGGTACACCAAATGTAAAACCATCCCCTCCGTGAGTGAGACCGCGCCACTTTTCAGCAAGTACGAAAAACAACTGTGAAATAGCAAGTGTTAACATTGCATAAAAATGACTTTTCAGTCGTAAAGAAAGCAAACCGATTATATAACTAACAATTACTGAAATGATAATTGCAGCTACTATCCCTATTAAAAAGTTCGTTATAGATACTCCTTGCCGATCAAATAAAAGCGCTACGCCATATGCTCCTATTCCAAAGAACATACAGTGACCGAACGATACAATTCCGGTATATCCAAGCAATACATCAAAACTCATTGCAAAAATAGCAAAGATGAAGATTTGAGTGAACAAAATTAACAAGCTCCGTGAATCATTTACGAATGGAAATACACTTAAACAAATGAGCATACATACTCCGAAGTATACTTTAATTCGATTTGATGTGCTGTTCACCATTTCACCCCTTTTCACTAACAAGTCCATTTGGCTTCACTATTAAGAAAAATAGTAACATTAACATATTGATTGCAAGTGATAAATCCGGTATAAAATACGCTGTAAAAGCACCCGCTAATCCGACAATTAAAGATGCGATTGCTGAACCTTGTACGCTTCCTAATCCTCCAATGATTACTACTATGAAAGCTAAAATCGCATACTGCATACCCATCTCGGCGAAAATAACGCCTGAATACGGTGCTAATAAGAATCCTCCTAACGCTGCCATTCCTGCTCCTAATAAAAAGACGAAAGAAAATATTGCATTTACGTTAATACCGAGCGCTTGAACCATCTCTTTATCTATTACACCAGCGCGTATCATTAGACCTATCTTTGTTTTTTTGAGCAATAATAGTAAGGCAATGTAAATGATGATCCCAATTAAAATAACGAATAGACGATATTTAATTAATATAACGCCTTCAAATGTATAACTACCTTGTAACCATAACGGTAATTTAGCACCAATTGGATTTGGCCCCCAAAATACTTTAATACATTCACTAAGTACAAGCATTCCTCCAAGCGTCACAAGAAGCTGGCGAACATGATTTCCATATACCGGTCTAATAAGAAATCTTTCTAAAATGAATCCAAGAAACATCCCCATAGCAATTGCGCCAATTAACGCTAATACATAACTACCTGTCATATTAAATAACCAAACACCTGTAAACGCTCCCCAGGCAAATAAACCACCATGTGCGAAGTTTAGAACGCTCATTAAACCGAAAATAAGTGAAAGTCCTGATGCTAATAAAAAAATGAGCATCCCTGTTGAAATCCCATTTACAAATAAATTGATTAACACATCCATCCTTCTCACCTCAGATTCATGTTAAGAGATTCCTAAATATTTGTGACACATTTCCTTATCCTCTTTTAATTCATGCATAAAACCGTTATGAACAATTTTTCCGTTATCCATAATATAAAAGTAATCACCAATTTGACTAGCCATCATAAAGTTTTGTTCAACGAGTAAAACTGTTGTTTTCTCCTTCATTTTTAAAATAGCTATCATTAATTTTTCTATCATAATAGGGGACAAGCCTTTACTCGGCTCATCAATAAGTAATAAACCATCACTATTAATAAATGCTCTTGAAATTGCTAGCATTTGTTTTTGTCCTCCGCTTAAGAGTCCACTTTTTTTGTGCCAAAACTGCTTTAAATCTGGAAATAGTTCAAACATCCACTCAATTTTCTCTTCCGCTTCTTCTCCCTTACCCCTAGCAAGAGCGAATGTTTCTTCTACTGTCAAATCGTGAAAAATACCTTGATTTTCTGGTACATACCCTATTCCTTTCCTTGAAATTAAATGTGTAGATAATCCATTTACTTGTGAACTATCATAATAAATTTCACCATGTGCGATATGGTGAAATCCCATAACCGAACGTAATGTCGTCGTCTTCCCTGCCCCATTTCTTCCAAACAGTACAGTAATCGTTCCTTTCTCAACAGCAAGAGATACCCCTTGTAAAATATGAAACTGATCTAAATACGTCTCTATATTATTCACTTGTAATAGTGCCACTATATAATCCCCCTAAATAAGCACTTTGTACACGCTCATCTTTCATAATCTCTTCAGGCAAACCTTCAGCCAATAGCTCTCCATGGAATAAAACGATAAGATGGTCTGACAAACCTAGTACCATATCCATTTTGTGTTCAATTAGTACAATTGTACTCTCTGGATGTTTCTTAATATTTTCAATCACTTGTAAAATAGCCGGTACTTCCTCAACTGATATACCTGCCGTCGGCTCATCAAGTAGTAATACATCCGTTTTTAAAGCTAGTAACATCGCAAGCTCTAACTTTCGTTTTTCCCCATGTGCTAAATCTTTCGCTAATACATGTTCTTTCTCGTGAAGTAAGACTGTTTTTAAGAAACGTCTCGCCTCTCCCACTTGTTGCTTAAATTTTGCCGAACTCGGAAAAAAACTATAGTAATCTTGAACAAATGATTGAACACTTAAACGAACATTTTCAAGTACCGTTAACTCTGGGAATATATTTGTAAGTTGAAAAGAACGACCAATTCCTAATCGAGTTCGATCCGAAATTGATAATTTTGTAATCTCTCGTCCTTTAAAATATACTTCCCCCTTTGTTGGAGAAATTTGTCCACTTAGTAAATTAAATAACGTTGTCTTTCCTGCACCATTAGGTCCAATAATGGAAATGAGCTTTCCTTTTTGTACTGTTACATTCACATCTTTAATAACATGATGCTCGCCAAAAGATACGCAAAGATTTTTCGTTTCTAGCAAATGTGTCACGAAATCCCTCCTTTTAAAGCTTTAAGTATGAAAGAAATACGTATAAAGAGGGTGCACGCCCTCTTTATACGTAAACAACAGAAAATTCAGTCTATTTATTTTGAACTGGTGGTTCTGTCTCTTTCATCGTTAATTCTCGCTCTAATACTGGCACCGGATAGTCAACACCATCTTGCTTTTTCAATGTGATAGAATACAGTGTCTGCATCGCTTGGTGATCCTTCTCCCTAAACTTCATCTTTCCTTTCGGTGTCTCAAATTCCATTCCTTCCATTTTCTTAATCAATGTATCTACATCTGTATCACCTTTTGTTTTCTTTAAAGCTTCTACAATTGAAATTGCCGCTGACATTCCACCTGCTGTAAATAAATCTGGCACCGCACCATTAAATCGTTTTTTATGCTCTTCCACTAACCAATCATTCACCTTATTTTTCGGGAGGGTATGATAATAAACAGAAAAACCTTGCATTCCTACTAACGCATCCATCGTTTTTAATGCCGGTATATCTGGTGCACCGGTAGAAATTTTAATACCTTGCGCTTCTACATTCATATCTTTCAACTGTTTCCAAGGTGAATTTGCCCCTGCCCAAACGATAAATAAATAATCTGGTTTTGAGCTAATGATATTTTGAATATTTGCAGTAAAGTCAGTCGAATTTGTATCAGCATATTGCTCGTTTACAATATTTGCACCTAACTTCTTCGCTCCAGCTTTAAATGCCGCAATTCCTTCACGACCGTAAGCATTATCTTGTGCTAACGTTGCTATTTTCACATCTTTTTTAGCAATTGCTGCAGCACCAGCGACTGCATCTTGAGATGAATTTCTACCTGTTCTAAAAATATATTTATTCCAGTTCTTCCCGGTAATACTATCAGCTACTGCTGGTTCTACAACCATTATTTTTTCATATTCTTCAGCTAGTGGTAAAACCGCTAATGTATCACTTGAACTAGACGATCCAACTAAAAAATCAACTTTCTCTTCTTCTAATAACTTCGTAGCTTTCTTCACTGCTACATCAGCTTTCGTTTCCGTATCTTCTACAACAAACTTAATCTTCTTCCCTTCCACTTTCCCAGTTCCACCCGTTGCATAGTCTAACCCTAATTCAAATCCGTTCATTGTTTGTTTTCCATACGATTCTAATGGACCTGTTAATGATGCAAGAACCCCTACCTTAATCGTCTTCTCATCCTCTGTACTTGTTTTCTTTCCTGAACAAGCTGCCGTTATTAATAACGAACCTAAAACACAACCAGTAGCCATCATTCTTAGCCATTTACGTTTTTTCATCGACATTGTGATCCTCCCCACACTTTTCTTTCTGATAGAATCAAACACGCCAAAGTTACCCATCCGTAATTATGACTTTTTCTTTGAATAATATAAACGAGATTGTTAGTATACATGTATCTTCTCCGATTTCCATGAAACACCTTTACAATTTGATACAAATATTTTATTCCTACCTATACCGCATTCCGAAACTATTAAACTTCTATCCTTTCTAACAAGCATTTTGAGCCTCTAATACTAATTAGCTTTCTTAAAAAATTGAATTCTTTGGAGTAAACCATCTGTAATAATGATATTTCCTTGGCTATCCACATCTATTCCTTGTGGTGAGAAAAACTGCCCTGTTATACCACTAAAACTTCCAAAAGACTCTAAAAAATCCCCATTTTCATTATAAATATTCACGCGATTATTAGAAGTATCTGTGACATACACCGTATTATTTATATCGATTTCAATTCCTATTGGCAAAAAAAGATCTCCTGGACCCTCTCTCCAATTTTCTAGTGAATCTAAGTTTCCAGCTCCATGATTTGTACCCCATTTTGTAAGAAAATTACCCTCATTATCAAATTTTTGAACCCTATTATTAATACGATCCACAACATAAACATTATCTTTTGAATCAATTGCTAATTGCATAGGTTGAAAAAACTCTCCCTCTCCACTTCCTTTTCTCCCCCATTCTTTCATATATACAAAGAATGGATTAAATTTTTGAATACGATGATTTTCTGAATCAGCTATAAATATGTTTCCTTTACTATCAATAGCTATTCCAGATGGAAATTGAAAAAAACCTGGTAATACTCCAAATGAACCATATGAAGCAAGCGCTATTCCTGAATTGGTGAATTTTTGGATACGATGATTTACAGAATCAGATACATACACGTTATTGTAACGATCCGTTGCAATTTGTCTTGGAACATAAAACTGTCCCGGAAGACTTCCGTATCCTAGTGGTCCACCAGCACCAAATAAACTTCCCCACTTCCCAACAACCTTCCCAGATATATCATATTTCAAAATTCGATGATTAAAGGAATCAGATACAAAAACATTTCCATTTGTGTCTCTTTCGACATCATAAGGTCCTGCATATTGTGTATTTCCATTCCTTTCATTACCTATGGTTTTCTTCATTACCGCTGTTAGGCCTACCTCATTATATAAAAGTACACGATTATTTCCCGTATCCGTTATATAGATATTCCCTTTACCATCGGGAAGAACTTGATTAGGATAAACAAACTGAAAAAAGTTACCTACTGTATATAAAAATTGATCTTTATTTGTAAATTTCATTATCCGATTGTTATATGTATCTGCTACATATAGCGATCCAGATGTTGAGTCAAAATTTATTCCTCTTGGATGGTAGAATTGATATGGGCCTAAACCTGCAATTCCTGTTCCGATTACTCGCTTAAACTCCCCTTTTTTATCAAACACTTGAATACGATTGTTATATGTGTCTGCAATATAAACCTCATCTTGTTTATTTATCGCGATACCTTGTGGTAAAGCCATTTCTCCATTCGCCTTTCCATAACTCCCTATTGTTTGAATATACTGCCCATTCGGGCTATATTTCTGAATACGATGATTGTATTCATCCGTAATATAGTAATTGTTATCGCTATCTACTGCAATTTCCCTAGGAAACGAGAACTGCTCACTTCCTTTACCTTTTGTGCCCCAACTTTTAATAAATTGAAACTCCTCATTAAATTTTTGAATACGATAATTCGCTGTATCCGCAACTAAAATATTACCTTCTTTATCAACAGCAATACCAAATGGCATATTAAACTGCCCCGGACCTTCACCTAAAGTTCCTATCGTATCAACAACTTCTCCATTCTTATCTATTTTCAAAACCCTATTATTCCCCATATCAACAACATACAAAAATCCTTTTGCATCCCTTGCCATCGCCACCGGTGTCCTTAATAACTTAGAAGGATCTAGCTCACTCCCCCATGATTTCACATATTTTACAGCAGAGGCATTTCCTACAGAAGCAAACATCCATAGACTCACAATAACAATGAAAAAACAACATATAATTTTTTTAATAAAATCCATCTTTACTACCATCTAATCACAGTCGCTGCCCACGTATACCCAGTCCCTGCACTAACTACTACTGCAATATCTCCAGGCTGTAATTTTCCCTGTTCATTTGCAAAGTGAAGACCAATGCAAGGATCAAGCGCTGACATATGTCCATAATGATCTAAATATACAACTTGTTCTTCTTCTAGCCCTAGTCCCTGTATCAATTCTATTAACATAGAACGTTTTGTATGCAGTGGTAACAATACTTTAATATCTTTAGGAGTAAATCCACTTTTTCTTAACGCCTCCCTAATAACCTTATCAAAATTAGAGATTGAAACCCGGTCTAGACGTTCTTTCATACTATTAGGATCTATTACATCAATATAATGTTGTCGATTCTCGACTGTATCATAGCTTGCAACCTGCTTCGATCCACCAGCTGGAATACGAACATCGTCATGAAATGAACCATCCGTTATAATCGCACTGCCTAATATTTCACCGTTTCTAGCGTCCTTTTTCACTAAAGCTGCACTTCCACCATCAGCGAAATTAAACATAAAACGTGAGCGTGGATTATCATAATCTACAATTTGAGATTCTTTACATCCACCTACTAATAATATATTTTCAATTGAGTTATCGGAGTAAAGCATATCTTTTGCGACTTTGAGAGCAATAGGAAAGCAAGAACTAACATTCATAATTTCAAAAGCATAAGCATTTTTTAATCCAAGTTCATGCTGAATTTTTGGGGCACTTGACCATACGTGGTAATCTTTATGTGGACTGCCAAAATAAATGACTACATCAATAGATTGAGGATCTACTTGTAATAATATTGGCTTTGCAGCAGCAATAGCTAAATCTGATGCATGCATCGTTTCATCTGCGACATGTTTTTCATATAATCCAAACTTTTCTATAATAATATTCTCAGGGATACCTGTTTTTTGAGATAGGTCTGCCGCCGTCTCTACATCTTTTGGGAAGAAAACACCAGTCGCTTCAATCCCAATATTCATTAGACTACTCCTCCTTCTTTTGGTACCATCATAGTTGCTACACCAGTTAATACTAAATCTCCTTTTTGGTTATGACACTCCGTTAACAATTTCAAAACTCTCTTTTCTATCATAAATTCTTGTACTGTTGCCGTAGCTGTAACCGTATCTCCTATAAAGACTGGTGCTGTAAATTTAATAGTTTGTTCCATATAAACAGATCCTTTTCCAGGTAAATGAATCCCAAGCAATTGTGATAATAGACTAGAAGTTAGTAAACCATGTGCTATTCTTTGATTAAATCTAGTTTGTTTCGCATACTCATGATCAATATGAATTGGATTAAAATCCCCGCTCAAACCTGCAAATAATACAAAATCCGTTTCTGTTATTGTTTTACTACATGATGCCTGTTGACCTGTGCTATACATCATCATCTCTTCACCAACTTTTCAATTGATTTGCTAACTGTGCTTTTTGAATTTTACCAGTTGCATTTTTAGGCAATTCCTCTAGAAACACAATTTCTTTTGGAAGTTTATATTTTGCTAGAAATAAACGACAATGTTCAATGACTTCTTTTTCAGTTAATTCACTGCTACTCTTTTTCACAATAAAGGCGATTGGAATCTCCCCCCACTTTACATGTTGCCTACCAACGACCGCTACCTCATATACCTCCGAAATCTTATTAATGACCTGCTCTACTTCAAGTGGATAAATATTTTCACCACCGGAAATTATCATATCTTTTTTTCTACCGATAATGTATACAAAACCATCTTCATCAACTTTAGCTAAATCTCCCGTATATAACCAACCATCTTGAATCGTTTCTTCTGTTGCATCTGGCCGATTCCAATACTCTTTCATTACATTCGGCCCTCTTATAAGTAATTCTCCAACTTCACCAACCTCAACTTTATTTTTGTTTTCATCAATAAGTACATACTCACAAAACAGAACTGGTTTCCCAATTGATCCTACTTTATGTCTTGCATCTTCTTCTGAAAGCATAAATACGGTTGGTGATGTTTCAGTCATACCAAAGCCTTGCCCAAATAAAAATCCTCTATCTATAAATTCTCTCATCAACTCTTCTGGACATGGAGCACCACCGTTATAAAACCAGCGAACGGATTGTAAATTTGTAGTTTCAAACTTTGCACAATTAATTAATGCTTGATGAATTGTAGGTACCCCCATCACTACAGTTACTTTATGTTTTTCTATCATGGAAAGAGCTGTGGTTGGTTCGAATTTCCTTGGAATAATGATTACGCCACCTGCAAATAAAGTTGGAAATGCGAATAAACCAATTCCACCAATATGAAATAAAGGTAATAATACAATAGAGCGGTCGTGCATAGTTAAGTCAATCGCAAATGTATTGTTTAGCGCATTCCAAAACATATTTTTTTGTGTAAGTACGGCTCCTTTCGGTTTTCCTGTTGTACCTGATGTATAACATATAATAAAGGATGCGCTTTCATTTATCTCTTCAAAGTTGTCACTTTTTCTATCTTCTATTTCTTTTAAACTTTTAATCGAAATAACTCTTTGTACGTACGATACCTTATGCATTGACAGTGCCATATTTTGAAATGTTTCCTCTACAAATAAAACTGTAGTTTCACTATCTTTTAACTGAAATATAAGTTCATTTTCTGTTAATCGTATATTCAATGGAACAGCAATACATTCTACCTTTGCTATAGCAAACAAAAGTACAATATATTCCAAGCTATTTTGTGATAAAATAGCTATCCTTTCTCCTTTTTGCACATTTAAATCGTAAATTAAATAGGCTGCTACGTTACTTACATACTCATGTAACTGTTTATATGTCATTTCCTCCTCTTCTGTAATAATGGCAATGCGATCTGGATGTAAATAGGACCGTTTTTCAATCCAATAAGCAATGCCTTGCATATTTTCCCCACTCCCTTATCTCTTTCTCAATCCTTCAAATATTAATGACATCGCTGCTTCAAATACATCTTCCGGAACATCTTTCTCTTCCCAATAGCCCCATCGCATTCCTAGAAATTGCCCAATTGACATAAGACAATACGCAATTGTTTCTTTATCAAGTTGTTTAAACTCTCCCGCTTCCATACCAGCCGATAAACTTTTTAAAAATCCATTTGCGAGCTTTGCATAATACCATCTATATAAGTTATCATCAACAACTACTGCCTGTTGTACAATGTTATATAGATTAGGTCGATCTTTCACCCACCGAAAAAAAGCCTGAAAACCTCTTCTTTGTGCCTCTTCATAACTTGATATTCCCTTCATTTCTTCTTTAATAATTAAGCGTAACTCACGGTTCAATCTGCGAATCAATTCATCAAATATATCTTTTTTAGATGGAAAGTAATTATAGAAAGTTCCGTGCGCTACCTTTGCTTCTTGTGTAATATTCACAATAGAAGCCTCGTAATATCCTTTACTACCAAACACCTCTTCTGCAGCACACAATAATTTCTCTCTCGTTTCTAATCCTTTTGTTGTTAAGTTTTTTACATCCATTATTATTTTTTCTGACACCTGAATCACCTCTTAGATTTGATTATAAATATATTTCTGAATTTTACAATTATTTTTATTAGACAAAATCTGCAAGCGTTTTTCTACATATAAAAAAGGACTAACTTAATTTGAAGTTAGTCCTTTAATCTTAATTAGAATTAAGTTCTACTTTCTCTAACCCTTCAGCCAATTGTTTCTTATCTAGCCCTTCTCCTATTACTACCAAGTTCGTCGGGAAACCGAAATCTTGTTCCAGTAAAGTTGGTACCCCAAATGAATATTGGAATAGGTGCGGGTATTTATCTCCATGGAATTTCACAAATCCTTTTACACGATAAATACTATCTGGTAAATTCGAAAGCCATTCGTATAATTTATCTTGATCAATCGATTTCGTAAATTGATATGTCATCGTTTGTATATGCAAATGCTGTTTTACATGTAGTGTCTCATGTTCCCCATCATTCGTAAATTCAGCTTCTTCTATGTCTTCTAAAGATATATTACAATATTTTGTTTCAAACAATTTCGCATGATTATTTATTGCTTTCACTTCTTCAATTACTTTGTTCTTATCCGCATCTGTTAGTAAATCTGATTTATTAATTAAAATGTGGCTACCAAACTTCAATTGCTCATGCAATAATTGCTGAACGTTTGCACTTAATACTCTTCGATTTAACCACCTTACTGCATCTAAAACGACTACAATTGATTTCACTTCTAGAAAAGGTGCTAAAATTGGTGATACACACGCATCTAACACTTCAATTGGATGTGCAACACCTGTCGTTTCTATATAAATGACATCTGGTCTTTCTTGCTGATATAACGAGTGTAATTGTATTTCAAGCTCTTCTTTTAGCGTACAACAAATACATCCTTTCAGAAGTTCCCTTAAAACATTCTCTTTTCCAATAATATCTGTATCTACCGAGTATTCACCAATTTCATTCATTAATACTGCAACTTTTCTATTCTTCTTTTTCTCCGCTAACAATAAATTTTGTAATAATGTTGATTTTCCACTTCCTAAAAAGCCACCTAATATATGAATTTCTACTTTTTTCATTTGATCGACCATCCATTTCTTTATTTCAAACATATTCAAAGCGTAATAATTACGATTTATATTAATCATTTTATTAAAAGAATAGTGATTTGTAAATATATCTTCACTGTTCGTTTACTTCATAAGCAACTCGAATTCCAGACTCTATTGCTCCTTGCATCCATCCATGTGTTAATGTCGTATGCTCTCCTGCAAAGTGTACTTTGCCAGCTGGCGGCGTAATATACGGAAATAACTCGAGCTCTTGACCTGGTTCGAAAGCCGTAAATGCGCCGCAAGAATACGGATTTTGGCTCCAGCTAAAAGATGTTCCAGTAACAAACTCACTATAGACGATTTCACCGTATATTTCCGCTAAATTTTTTAATGCGTAACGTATACGATCTCTTTGCGGGAGACTATCCCACGTTAACGCCTCATCTGCCCACGTATAACTCGCTAAAACGATAGCCGCCCCTGGTGTATGAATGCCATAACTCGGATAATATGTAAATCGTATAGGTAAATCTGTAATAGATTTACCGCCACGCTGCCCCACTCTTTCCCAAAATCTACTTTTAAACTCTATCGCAATTTTAGTCGAAGCTATATAGTTTAATTCACGAATTGCCCGTCTTTTAAAATAAGAGAATAAATGATATGGCTGAACTTCTACAAATCGTAACGCTGAAAATGGAATTGTGATAATAGCAATGTCGCCTGTTACCACAAATGGATGTAACGTTTGTTCATTTGTTACTTGCATCATTACTTTATTATCTTCCTGTATAATTTTTTCTACTTTATACGACATAAAAATATTTTCTTTTAACTCCGGTAAAAATGAATTTGGTAATGTATCCATTCCGCCCGTTATCTCATAATATTTTGTCGTTGAAGTAAAAAAGATCATTTCACGTAATACTTCAATTAAAGACATTCCCATATATGCTTCCATATCTAGAAGTACCCCAATCATATCTATTGCTCCATCTGAATAATACTCGCTTAAAAATGATCCGAGCGAATATGTTTTATACTTTTTTTCAACGATGATCCAGTTTTTATTAGGATCTTTTTTTATAAAATTAAGTATTGGTTCTAATACTACTAACATTAGCTCTTCGGCTGTTTTTCCTTTTTCGTTCTCTACAATTGGATATCCAAGTATACTTGGATTTTTTTCAAACACGCTCAATCTCGTTTTAATATTATTCGTATAAATAATATCTGAAGCGGTTTTATTTACAAAAAGATTTAACGGTAATTTAAATTTACGAATGTAGGCTAAAGTTAACCCGTGTGTTTCAGGAATTCTCATTGGTCCTGCATTAAAATATAAACCAGAACTAAATGGTTCACGAATCGTATATATCCTTCCGCCTATTCGGTTATTCGCTTCTAAAATTGTTATGTTATGCCCTGCTTCTTTCAATAACGATGCTGCAACTAATCCTGAAATCCCTGCACCTGCAATAATAATCTGCTTTGGATTATTCGTTTTAACGAGCCCCACATTAATAATATGGAGCATTCTTTCCATCGTTAATGGCTGCATCATGCCCTTTTCCCCTTCGATAAAGGATTTTATTGCATTATATTCGGTTCACTCACTTCCTATGTTTCGTGCAAAGAATTGCACGGATACATTTTCAATTACTTGAATATCTTTTATAAAATGTAATAAACTAGATATGACTCTATAGAAGTAAGACGTACTATCTTACATAATAAAATCAATGAAATTGCGAGGAATTTTGAAATGAAAAAAGGTATTAACCGTGTTGTATTAGTAGGAACAGGAGCAGTTGGATGTAGTTATGCTTACTGCATGATTAACCAAGCTGTAGCTGAAGAATTTGTTTTAGTTGATGTAAACGAGGCAAAAGCTGAAGGAGAAGCGATGGACTTAAGTCATGCTGTTCCTTTTGCACCAGCTCCAACTAGAGTATGGAAAGGTAGCTACGAAGATTGTAAAGACGCTGATCTTGTAGTCATTACGGCTGGATTACCACAAAAACCAGGCGAAACACGTTTAGATTTAGTTGAAAAAAACGCGAAAATCTTTAAACAAATCGTTCGTAGTATTATGGATAGCGGATTTGATGGTATCTTCTTAATCGCAACTAACCCTGTCGATATTTTAACTTACGTAACTTGGAAAGAATCTGGTTTACCAAAAGAACGCGTAATCGGTTCTGGTACAACTCTTGATTCTGCTCGTTTCCGCTATATGTTAGGTGAGTACTTCAATATTGGTCCACACAACATTCATGCTTATATTATCGGAGAACATGGCGATACAGAACTTCCTGTTTGGAGTCACGTATCAATTGGTATTCAAAAACTACAAACGCTTCTTGATAAAGACAACACATACACGCAAGAAGATTTAGACAAAATTTTCATAAATGTTCGTGACGCAGCTTACCATATTATTGAGCGAAAAGGTGCAACTTACTATGGTATCGGTATGTCACTTCTACGTGTTACTAAGGCCATTTTAAACGACGAAAATAGTGTATTAACTGTTTCAGCATATTTAGAAGGTCAATACGGTCAAAAAGATGTTTATATCGGCGTACCTGCTGTTTTAAATCGCGGCGGTGTTCGTGAGATTTTAGAAGTGGAATTAAGTGAAGAAGAAGAATTAAAATTCGATCACTCTGTTCAAGTGTTGAAAGAAACAATGGCTCCTGTTCTGTAATCGTGAATTCAAAAAAGCAATCCAATTTACTTTGGATTGCTTTTTTTGATTGTTCCTTGAAAACATCATTTATTTTCTATCTTTTTCTATTTTTTAAACTGTTCCTCATTGTTTACATCAAGTACATCTAATAAAAAGATAAAGATTGGTATCCCGATAATAAGCCCCCATATTCCAAGGAAATGTTCTGAGAAGATGAGAATCATAAATGTATAAAAGATTGGTAAATTCGTTTTCGCAGACATAAACTTCGGATTTAAAAAGTAGCTTTCAAGAGCATGGATTACTGTAATGAACACAAGTATGTATACAACGTACATTACTCCGCCTACGTTATAAGCAATAATACAAAGTGGAAACAAGGAAATGATAACACCAGCAACTGGAATCAAACCGAGTAGAAAGACCATGACGGCCAATACAAGAAGCTGCGGAAATCCTAAAATCACAAGTGCAATTACAGTGAGTACACAATTGACAACCGCAATTAAAAACTGTGCTTCAATTACTTTACCGAACGATCTTGCAAACCTTTCACCAAAATATGCAATCTCCTCATAAAAAACCTTCAGACTACTATCTTTAAATTTCGAAGTAAATGATATTATGCGTGCTTTTTCTAACAAGAAAAATAAACTTAGAATAAGAGAGAGTAGTATTTGCAAACTGACTTTTCCTATATTTGCAATCGATTGATATATGACATCTACACCTTGTTCTATATATTTTGATACTTCCATCCCATTAATTGTTGAAAGTGCATATTTAATGATCTCATTATCAGGTGGATTTTGAAAAAACAGCCTAAACTGATAAATCAATTGGGAAATTTGTATCGTTAGCACAGGTAAATATTTATATAATGTTGTGCCGATAAAAGTAACTAATATTATATACAAACATGCGATAACAATTTTCCGATTCACTTTCAATTTCTTTGAAATAAAACGTTGAAACCGATCCATTAAAAATGTAAGTATGAACGTAATTAATATTAAATTGATCATACTTCTTAATCCATATAATACAAGCGCTACTATTATTAAAACGAGAAACCGTTGGAACCCTCTACTTCGAAAGAAATTTTTCACTTCATTCATTAAGATTTAACCTCCCCCTTCAATGGATGGAAATTGAATATATTACATTTTATGAACTTCTATAGACAATCTTTCTTACTAATTGAGAAGAATCCTTTTTTTCTTTTTATATTGTTAGATTCTTTTCATATTACCCCACTCATAGAGCTTTTTTTCGTTTACCTTTTTACAATTTTGGTGATTTTCTATTTTTAGACTGCTGCTCATACGCATATCCAATATTGAACAGTTCTTTTTCACCAAATTGCTTCCCGACAAACACTGCACCTACCGGCTCTCCATTGTCATCATATCCTGCTGGCACCGCTAATTCTGGATAACCAGCTACAGCTGATAGAAGAACTTCTTCGTTGTTAATCATAACTAAAGCATCCAAACCTTTTTCTACTAAATATCTATCTAGCTCTTTTCTTGCATTTTCTTGACTCGATCGCACTATTTTTTCAAACTCATCTTTCGTTATAGCAGATTTTTCAGATCCCTCGATTAATGTTTGTCCATACTTTATTCGTCTATTACTATCATTTTTATTAAACGCTATAATCTCTTCTAGCGATTTTACCGGTACATTTTTTTGCTGTGCAAGATAATCGTTAACATTATGTTTGAACTCATATTCTAATGTTTGCAAATTATCTACTCCCCCATCGTTTAACTGAATATCATCAGTCAATATCGCACCTGCATCTTGAAGGTCTTTTCTAATCTTCTCTGCTACTTCTTTTCTATTCTCATCTTGTCGATCTATTGAAAAAAGAACTCCTACTTTTTTCCCTATCAATCCGTCTATTGATAAGTCCTTCGTATAATCAATTCTTTCTTTATCTTTCATTTTTTCTGTCATAGCATCTTTTTCATCATAACTTACCATTATATTAAATAACGTTGCCGCATCCTTTACCGTTCTTGCCATCGGTCCTGCTGTATCAAGTGTTTCAGCTAACGGAATAATGCCAGATCTACTCACCATACCTAGTGATGGACGCAACCCAACTACTGATTGCTGCGTCGCGGGTGCTACAATTGACCCAGTCGTTTCCGTCCCGATTGCAAGTGGTGCAAAATCTGCCGCAACTACTGTAGCAGATCCAGAACTTGATCCCGATGTATCAAACGTAATCGGACCGTATGGATTCAAATTTTGTCCTTTTTTTCCGCTATATCCGCTAGGCATTGTAAAGGATAAATAATTTGCCCACTCAGACATATTCGCTTTCCCTAAAACAAACGCACCTTCTTCTTTCAACTTCTTCACGATTGTCGCATCTTCATCTGCAATCCAATCTTTTAACACATACGTGCCCGCACTTGTCGGCATCACCTTTTCTGTTTGTACATTATCTTTTACGATAACCGGCATGCCGTATAAGTTCGACTTCTTATTTGAAGACCTTTCTTTATCTAACTTTCGCGCTTCTTCCATTGCATTTGGATTAATCTCTGTAACAGCATTTAATGATATTCCATTTTGGTCATGTTCTTGTATTCTAAAAAGATAAATACTCGTTAATTCTTTATATGATAATTTTCCATCATCAATCATTTTTTGAAGCTCGTTCACAGTCGCATTTACAACCTCTTTTTCTTTTATCTTCACATTATCTATGTTAATCCCTTTCAACTGATTATGTATCGGTTTTAACACTCTATCTTTATCATATACGATACGCTCAGGTTCCTTTGGAAAATAATTTTTATACACGTAATATCCTCCGGCACATGTCAATAGGACGATCCCCCCAGCAATGGACAGCGTTATCTTTATCCACTTTTTCATGCTGTTTCCTCCGCTCTAAAAGTTGCTCAATTGTATTGAAAAAGAGAGTTATCCTTATAACCCTCTCTTATTAAAATGCTAAATGAAAAAATGAAGAATTTCAATTTAATTCATTCTTTTTTTCATTTGCTTCGCTAATAATTCCTTCACTTGATTATACGTTAACCCTGAATCCTTATTTAAACGTTTTACCTCCTCAACATCAGTACCTACCACTGTATATTTTTTCTCATCATTCATTTTTCCACTTCCCTTTCTACTGCATTATTTCTAATATTTTTCCCCTAAACTCTTATAAATTAATACAAATAAGGAAACTGTACGAAATTCAATAGCCAAAAGGGATTCAGTTACATAAGAGGAAAAGATAAAAAAATGTCGAATTTATATACATGTTGTATTTAAGGACTTGGAGGTTACATTTTGAAAACATATGAGTTTAAACAGAACATTCCAACATTAGAAGAGTACAAATACTTGTGTGATTCTGTTGGATGGACTAATTATATGAATTTTGAAGTAGCGGATACTTCACTGAAGAATTCTATTCACTGCATCACAGTGAAAGATAATGAACAAATGATTGGCATGGGGAGAATTGTTGGTGATGGAGCTATCTATTTCTATATTCAAGATATAGTGGTTCATCCGGATTATCAGAAACATGGTATTGGGAAAGAAATCATGCATCGTTTAGTTGCATACTTACATGAGAATGCCCCTGATAAGGCGTTTGTCGGTTTGTTTGCATCACAAGATAAAGAATCATTCTATGAAAAATTTGATTTTAAGGATTACTCACCAAACATGACGGGGATGTTTACTGTCATTTCAAAATAATAAACATAACAGATTTTTAATTGTAAGGAAAGACTTCGATTCATATGAAGGAAGTCGTTCTTGCAGTAAGAGTTTAACATTGCATACGAAAGGAGAGTACATATATGGCCAATATGTACTCTCCTTTCATTTAACTTTATATATATTAAATTTCTTAATAAAATTTCACTACATCTTCAGTAGGTAAGAAAGTTCTTTCTCCTGGTTGTTCATTTGGCTCACCAAATGGCATTTGTCCTACTAAGCTCCACTCTGCCGGAATGTTCCAAGTTTCTTTCACTTCAGCATCTACGATTGGATTGTAGTGTTGTAATGATGCACCAATTCCTTCAGCCGATAATAACATCCATACAGTATGTTGTAACATTGCATTTCCTTGATGAGACCAGAATGGGAACTGATCTTTATATAATGGTGCATTTTCTTGCATTTTTTCTACTGTTGCTTGATCTTCAAAGAATAACACAGTCCCAACACCTGTATGGAAACCTTTTAATCTTTCTACAGTCGCTTCAAAGTTTTCTGCTGGTACGCGGGCTCTTAGTGTTTCTTTAACAATATCCCAAAACTTTTCATGCTCTCCATCCATTAATACAACCATACGACCACTTTGCATATTGAAAGATGTTGGTGCGTGTAACGCTGTTTTTAAAACTTCTTCAATTCTTTCTTTCGTAATTGCATCGTTTTTTGTTACTTTACGAATGGAACGACGGTTCACGATTGCTTCTTTTAAGTTTGTTGTAGTTGCTGACATTTTAATTCCTCCAAATATTTGTTTTATAATTTATTTTGTTATTTCATAACAAGCGATTTAGCAATATCCATCTGTATTACATTGCATACCTTCAAATGAATTTGTTTTATCCTTTTCAATTTCTTTATCAATGACTCTTTGTAGCGTTTCTTTACTAGCAAGCCCTTGAATGACTTCATCTCCAATCATGACAGTTGGAACAGCCATAATATTCGCTTCATCATATGCATGCTGAATTGCTTCTTGATGCTTTTCTTTATATTTACGAGTTACTAACGCATCTTTAAATTCAGCTTCAGGAAGACCTACTTCTACCGCTAATTTTGTTAAAACATCAATATCTTCAATGTTTTGCTCTTCTTGGAAAAATGCTGTGAATACGCGGTGATGATACTCATTTCCTAGTCCACGTTCTTTCGCAAATTGACACCCTTCGAAAGCTAAATGTGTATATGGATGCGGAGAAACACGTGGCAAACGCATATCGATTCCTAACTTCTTCGCAGTTGGAAGAATAAAAGCATCCCATGAGCCTAATTTTTCTGGCTCATTCCATGGATCTATTTTTGAATATGGACTTGGACGTAATTCAAATGGCATCCATTCAATTTCTACATCTTTCTCTTTCGCTACTTCATCTAATGGACCTTTTGCTAAAAAACAAAATGGACATATAAAATCTGAGTATACTTTCATTTTTACAGTCATACTTTTACACCTTACCTTTATAGTTGTAATCAAATCAGTTACATTGATAATAAAAAAATATAAAATATGATTTAAGCATTCATTTTTTCTTGCAAAATTTCAAACAAATGCCCCATCGTAATATTGCTCAAAACTTCTTCCATCGCGGATTGCGCTTGTATTAATATAACTTCTAACACCGCTTGAATATTCGCTCCAATTGGACAATCTGGATTTGGTTGCTCGTGAATATGGAATAGTTTGTCTTCTTCCACTACATTCACTGCATGATACACATCTAACAATGTGATTTCATGTAAATCCTTTAATAATCCCGCACCACCTGGACCGCGATTTACATATACAAAACCAGCTTGTTTCAAGTACGACATCATTTTACGAATGACTACTGGATTTGTGTTTACACTTTCAGCTATATAGTCTGAAGTACAAAGTGAAGATGGATTGTTTTTCAAAATAGATAAAATATGAACAGCTATAGAAAAGCGGCTACTAATTTTCATCGTGATCACCACCTCGATGTAATCATTATAGTTACAACAAAAAGATAAGTCAATCCTTTTCATAGATTTTTTATAAGCAAATAAAAAAAGTGTCCCATTATGATATATGAGACACCTCTTTTTATTCTGCAAATAGCGCTTGAAATTCTTCAATAAATAGCTGCACAGCGATTGAGGAATCCTTTAATGAAGGAACAGCTAAAGCAATTTCTCTCCATACTTGTGGTTCCAATTCTCTCGTTTGCACATTCTGTGGTAAATTCGTTAAAGATAATTCGGCTAATATTGCAATACCTAGCCCTTCTTGAATCATGTTTAAAGCTGTAGTAACGGTTGATATTACATACTCAGCCCGAAGTGGTACGTTTGCTTGTTTAAACATATCAATAATGGGTGGTTCGTATCCACCCTTACATAATATAATCGGTTCATTCTCTAAATCACTAATTGTAATAGAGTCCTTCTTACAAAGAGGATGATCATCTCTTAAGATAGCAACCATTTTGCCCTTCGTTAATGGGACAATCTCCATCTCTTTATTAGGCAAAATAACAATTCCTATATCAACAACCCTCGATACTAACCAATCTTCAACCTCTTTAATCGTTCCTTCACAAAGAACAACTTCTAAGTTCGGATACTTCTCCTTAAAAAGGTTTATCATTTTGGGTAAGAAATGTGCAGAGGCACTCGGAAAACTCCCAATTCGAATCGTCCCAACTTCGTGTCCTTTCTCCATCGCAACTTCTTGTTCAATCTTCTCTACACCGTTCAAAATCTCTCTAATATGCACAAGAATTCTGTTTCCTACATCCGTAACGATTAGCCCTTTTCGTTTATCACGTATAAGAATCGTAACTCCTAACTCTGACTCAATACTTGAAATTGCATGACTTACAGCTGGCTGCGTCATATTTAACACCCGAGCAGCCTTCGTAAAACTACCTAGCTCAACAGTTTTTATTAATACTTGCAGTTGTGTAATGGTCATAACTAATCACTTATACTCCTTATAAAAAAGATTCATTTTATTTATTACAGTCGATATCATATCATAGTGAAATGAATAACAACAAGGAGGTCTTACCGTGACACAGCTTTCTCGAACTAAGACGGCCATAATCCTTACCTTTCTCGTTTTCATGTGGGGAATCAATTGGCCTTTATCTAAGTTTGCCCTGCATTATACACCACCCGTTTTATTTGCAGGCGTTCGAACTTTAATTGGAGGATTTATTTTACTCCTTTTCGCATTACCGAAATACAAAGAGTTACACTTAAAAGAAACTTGGCATTTATACGTTATTTCTTCTTTACTTAACATCATTATATTTTACGGATTACAAACTGTAGGCCTTCAATATATGCCCGCTGGGTTATTTTCCGCCATTGTATTTCTACAACCTGTTTTACTCGGCATTTTCTCATGGATTTGGCTTGAAGAATCTATGTACGGCTTAAAAATTTTCGGGCTTGTTCTTGGATTTATTGGCGTAGGTGTCATTAGCTCTAGTAGTTTAACTGGACATATTTCTATTATCGGAATCCTTCTCGCGATAGGATGCGCTATTGGCTGGGCACTTGGAACAGTATTTATTAAGAAGACTGGGCACCGCGTTAATTCCATTTGGATGGTAACACTGCAGCTTATTATTGGCGGGCTTTGCTTAATTGGATTTGGTTCAGAGTTTGAAAGCTGGTCTAGTATCGCTTGGAGTATACCATTTGTTAGCGTACTACTCTTTATTTCATTCTTTGTTATTGCAATGGGATGGCTTGCATACTTTACTCTTGTTGGAGCTGGTGAAGCAAGTAAAGTTGGGGCTTATACATTTCTTATTCCACTAATCGCTATTATTGTAAGTTCAATTTTCTTACATGAGGCCATTACTATTAGCTTATTCATCGGACTATTATTTATTGTGGTGAGTATTTGTTTCGTAAATATAAAGCCGAAAACACTTGCTGTAAGGCAGCAGGTTGAAGTGAAATAGATATAAGAAAGAGCCTACGGTTTGATATGATCCCCTTATAGTAGACAGGAAAAAGAAAGAACACTAACCTGTTTACTATGGAGGGGATTTTTTTATGGG